>JAQSDU010000014.1:0-243159 GCA_029946065.1 Flavobacterium sp. | reverse complement strand
TTGAAAAGAAAAAAACAATACAGGTAGCTGAAAACAATTCAAATTGAATTACACCCAACGGGTTATTATTAGTTTACAGTCTAATAGAAATCAGCGAAAATCCGTTTAATCAGCGTTCTATTTTTAACAGCACCAACTATTGCTTCACCAAAACCAAATATTGCCATGGAGCAAGCGTTACAACATCATCGCCTTTTAGTGTATAAGCCGTGTTCGAAAATAGCTCTGTATAATTGCCTTTTTGGTATTTTGAATCCAGTTTTACGGTTGCTTCCTTATCACTGTAATTGACAATTGGAATCACCTGATTGCCGTCTTTTTCTCTCGAAAATGAAATTACTTGCTCTGGTTTGTCGTTAAAAATCCGGATCATGACACCGCCTTCGCTGCCATTCCACAGTGCATGATTTTTATGTTTAAGTTCAAAAAGCTTTGTAAATAATGGCGTATAAGGAAATTTCGACCAGTTGATCTCATCTTTATCGAAGAATTTAAGCGAATGATCCAGTCCGGCTTCCTGCCCGCCATACACCAACGGCATTCCGTTAATGGTGCCGCATAATACCATCGAAGCTTCCAGTCCGGCACCAAAATTGGCAACCATATTACCGTTCCAGGAATTCATATCGTGGTTGTCGGTAAATAGCATCCGGTAGCCGTCACGCGGAAAAGTGCTAACATCATGCGCCATATATTCGACCAAACCGGCCATACTTTTTTTGTCTTTGGTTACGGCAGTCATCTTATCAAATAAGGTCCAAGAATACGTCATATCGAAAGCCTTCTTATGCAAATCGCGTGATTCCCATTCGGCGAGCATAAACACCGGTTTTACGGCATCCAACTCGGCGCGTGCATTGTCCCAAAAATCTGTCGGAATAAAACCCGCCGTGTCGCAGCGATATCCGTCGATATTAAAATCTTTAACCCAATATACCAACGCACTGGTCATGTATTTTCGAAGTTCCGGTTTATCATAGTCAAAATCAATTACGTCGTCCCAGTCATACCATGGTGTCGGTTGAAAGTGGCCTTCGGGTGTTTTGGAATACCAATCAGGATGTGCTGTCGCAAGTGGATTGTCCCATGCCGAATGGTTCGCCACCCAGTCGATGATAACGTGCATTCCCATTTGGTGTATCTTGTCGACCAAGTGTTTGAAATCTTCTTTGGAACCGAATTCCGGATTGACGCCGAAATAATCTTTCACAGAATATTCACTGCCGAGGCTTCCTTTGCGTTTTTCAAGTCCGATAGGATGAATAGGCATCAGCCAGATAATATCGATTCCCATCGCTTTGATGCGTGGCAAATGGGTCTCAAAAGCTTTGAAGGTACCTTCTGGTGTGAATTGCCTAACGTTGACTTCATAAATTGTAGCGTTTTTGCTCCAGTCGGGATGCTTAAGTTCGACGAAGTTTTTGGGTGTGTAACGCGCGTCGCTGCCAGAAGTTGCTGTTTTGGTTTTATCTGATTTGGAACAGCCGATAATTAGCAATAGCAGCATTAATGTTGTGGTTTTGGTTGCTATATTTTTCATATTGTGAAAGGTTATAGCATAAAAATAGGGAAAATGTATTTAGGAGTGATAATTTTTGAGAAATTAATTGGTGTACTTAGCGCGTGGTGGTGAAAATGGTACACAGATGACACGGATTGAACAGATGCTCACGGATTTTATCTCTTTATCTTAACGTTTGTCATTGCGAGGTACGAAGCAATCTTAACGTGCGCTTACTAAAGACACAACTCGTTCAACCAGTTATTTCTTTAAACCACCTTTCCGTTCAACCGCAACAGATTGCTTCGTGCCTCGCAATGACAGTATTTCATAACGGGCAGTAGGGACCACCACCACCGCGCGATTCCTTTCGCATGGCGTCATAAGTCAAAGTTCTGAAAAAATAAAACATCTCGGGTAATTCTTTTATCCCGATTACTTTGTGATTTTTAAATTAAATTATTTGTCACGCGAAAGGATTTGCGCGACAGCGGGGCTTGTTAACTAGGATTTGCGACTTGAATTACAGGTATTCTTAAATACAAGCAAAGTAGTTTTGCCTGCGATCACTCGAAGTTAAATCATAGAAACAAAATATTAATGTTTGTAATTCGACTTATAAACGTATTACTGTTTCCAAAAAACTTTACTTGTCCTTCGCCCGGCGTAATCCAAATAAAAAGAACTGCGCTCCAAATAATTTGACACTTGCCAAAGGCCTTTGTACGTCTTGTCGGAATTAAAGTTGTTAAGTTCCCCAAGTGGAATAAGGTACTTACCAGTACGATTTACCAACCCATATTGTTTGTCCTTTGTGACCCAATAGTTGCCATTTTTGTATTCCGGCTGTATGTCATATATAAATGGGATTAGAATCTTGAAATTACGTGCGTCAATAAGGCCCCATTTCCCTCCCTTTTTTGCTCTTAACACGTTCCGCTCTCCGCATTTTAAGAAATAATCATATTCTGCCGGCAATATCATTTTAAAGTCGTTGTCAAGCAATCCGTATTTTGCACCGATTTTGACAAAATGAAAACGATTCGGTTGATTCGAAATTCCCATTGGCTCCGCCACCATTATAATGCTGTCTGAAAACAGCAGACTTTCCGGGAGCACCTCATCGTATTTAAATGCTGTGTACACTTTTCCACTAAAATCCATCACCCCATATTTGCCGCCTTTGCTGGCTAGAACAATCGTAAACGGAAGGTCGTGATCCTGAGGTACCGACATCATATCGTACTCAAATGGAGCAATGACCTTCCCAATAGTGTCGAGTATACCGTATTTTCCGTTATATTTCAGTATCAGCCCCTTTAGTCCCAGGTACGAATAACCATCAAATGCTAAATCTGATAATGGCAGGTAGTTTTTATCAAAAATTGTGTATTTCTTATCGCGATAGGCGTAAGTACCGCCCGATGTAAATCCAAGGAATTCATATTTCAAAGGTAGCTTCACTTGTCCAATACTGTCAACCACGCCATAGAGGTTTCCCTGCCAAACCTTATAATGCCCTTTACTCACTAATTCTACGCCATCATATATAAAAGGCACAACCAACTTTTGGGCTTTGGCGCTGTACAAACCCACCTTATTTTTCTCATCTTTAAACGTCACGGTTTCTTCATATTGCTGCACCACGGCACCAATGTTGGGCACAGTAATTTCTTTTCCGGAATAAGTTCGTAAATTATAGGTCTTACCGTCGTCGGAAAGTATCTTGTTAGGTTTTGTAGCTTTCCTGGGCGTTTCTTCCTGATTATAATCTGTCACCTGCTTTACGAATTGCCCCGACGCATTCACAATTGTCCTTGAATTATTGTTGGTTAAAACGAAAAGAGAGTCGCCTTCCTTATAGGAAAGCCCATCAAGCGTTGACGGCAATAACTGCTTTCCAGTGTTCTGAATAAGGCCGTACTTGCCATTTTCTTTGACGATATATTTTGAAGGATATTTAAATTTGTTTGCTCCCAAAAGCTCCAAGCCGACTATTTTGTCATAAACTGCCCCAGTGACCTCCACGCCATTTACATTGAGGATGCCAAATTTACCACCCTTGAGATATTGCGCATAAATCATAAGCGGTGTTTTAGAAACCGTGTCAAATGCGGAAACTACCTCATAGCCTCGCTTTTTTATCAACTTATCAAGACTCCTATCGGTAACTTCACCATAACGGTTTATTGGGAACGGTTGCTGTGCAAATGATAGCTGGACAATGAATACAAGGAAAAGGTAACGTTTCATATAAGTGTTTTTTGATATTTGGGTATATAGCCGATGCAAAAGTAAAGGTGCGAATCCTTTTGCATGGTGTCAAAAGAAAGTCCCGAAAAAATAAAAAATTTTCAGTAATTCTTTTATCCCGATTACTTTGTGATTTTAAATTAGAATTATTGTTTCACGGGAAAGGATTCGCGCGATAGCGGGGGGATAGCGGTGGAGTATGTGGAAAATTGTTGAAAATAAACTAGAAATGCTTATTTGTTTCGAGCGATATATTTCAATGTTAGTATCCCATTTCAATCCCTAGAAAAAATATCTGCCAGCGATTCACTCTGCGCAATGACGCGATCCGCTTCCATTTTAGCAACATCTGGAGGATAACCATAGCGCATCAATATCTTTTTTACAGTTAAACGCAATTGTGCTCTTACATCATCCCTTTTACTCCAATCAACAGTTGCATTTTTTCTGATTACATCAACAATAGTATGAATCAATTCCTTCATTTTGTTATCGTCTAAAAAGGACGTTGAAGCATTATCATTTAAAACACTGTAAAAAGCATATTCTTCAGGTGTTAAACCTAAATCTTTTGACTTCTTATCTTCTAATCGCATTTCTTTAGCAATCTCCGAGAGTTCATGTAATACTTGTGCAGAATCAATTTGATTGTTATGGTAACGCTTCACAACTGATTCTAACATTTCGGAAAACTTCTTACCTTGAACTAGATTTTTTGTTTTGCGAACTTTCACCTCGTCACTCAATAGTTTTTTAAGTAATTCAAATGCAACATTTTTTTGTTGCATATTTTTTACTTCCAACAAAAACTCATCTGATAAAATACCTACCGAGGGCGCTTTTATTCCTGCTGCTTCAAATATGTCAATAACACCATCGCTTGACAATGCTTCATCTACAATTTGTTTAATGGCAGTTTCTACTTCGTAGTCTGATTTTACGCCATTACTATTGAACTTGTTTATTCTTGACTTTACGGCTTGAAAAAATGCTACGCCATCTTTTATTCTATCTGCATCTGCACTTGGAATCGACATTGCGAATAGTCTTGAAAGTAAAGTAACTTCTTTTAAAAAACGGTCTTTTAAGGTGTCACTCGATAATATAAAGTTTTGAGCACCCAATAACACTTGTAACTTTTGAGCCGTTTCTGAACCAAAATAGGCTTTAAAATTATAGCCATTGAACATTTGCTCTATTACCTCAAACTTCTCTTTCATTCCTGCAATAGCTTCTTTTATATCAAATATTGGTATTCCTTCACCGCCACTTTGTAGATAGATTGCCATTGCGTTTCTCAAATCTTGTCCAATTCCTATATAATCTACAATTAATCCTCCTGGTTTGTCTTTATAAACTCGATTTACTCTTGCAATGGCTTGCATCAAATTAGCACCTTGCATTTTTTTATCGATGTACATTGTGTTTAAACTTGGGGCATCAAATCCAGTAAGCCACATATCCCTAACAATAACTAATTTCAGTTCATCATTAGGGTCTTTCATTCTAGTAGCTAAATCTTTGCGCTGTTTCTTGGTAGTATGATGTGGTTGTAACAAAGCAATATCATCAGAAGAACTAGTCATTACAACCTTAATTTTTCCTTTGTCAATATTTGTATTATGCCATTCAGGTTTTAAAGCGATAATCTCTTGATATAATTTAGCACATATCGTTCTAGTCATACAAACAATCATTGCCTTACCTTCGAACACTTCTTGACGTTTTTCAAAATGGGTAACAATGTCTTTAGCAATGTCTTTCAATCGGTCAGGATGTCCTACAACCGCATCAATAGTGGCTACTTTCTGTTTGGCTTTTTCTAATTGTTCTTCGGTAGCATCAGATATGGCGTTGATTTCAGCATCTATTGTAGCTGTTGTGGCATCGTCTAATTTGATTTTTATTAAACGTGATTCATAACTAATAGGCACAGTTGCGCCATCGTCAACGGCTTGTTTAATGTCATACACATCTATATAATCACCAAATACTGCTGGTGTAGATTTGTCTTCTTTTTCTATTGGTGTTCCTGTAAATCCTATGTAAGAAGCATTAGGCAAAGCATCACGTAAGTATTTAGCATTACCATAGCGTGTTTCCATACCATCTTTGGTTTCAAACTCTTTACCTACAAAACCATATTGACTTCGGTGTGCTTCATCGGCAACTACAACTATGTTGGTTCGTTCGGATAACGTATCGTAAACATTTCCTGTTTCAGGTGAGAATTTTTGAATGGTTGTAAAGATTACACCACCACCTGAAACTTTTAATAGTTTTTTGATGTGTTCTCTGTTTTCTGCTTGAATGGGTTTTTGACGTAACAAGCCAACACAATTTCCAAAAGTTCCAAATAATTGGTCATCTAAATCATTACGGTCGGTTAACATTACAATGGTTGGATTTTCCATTAATGGATGCGTAATAATTTGTCCGCTATAAAAAACCATAGTTAACGATTTACCGCTTCCTTGTGTGTGCCAAACTACGCCTGCTTTTCTATCTCCGTCTTTGCTGTGAGTAGCTCTTATAGTCTGTGCAACTGCTTTTTGTACTGCATAATATTGATGATACGCCGCTACTTTCTTAACTTTTGTTTGAAAAATTAAACCTGTTTTTTGGTCTTTCATTTCCTCCGATTCAAAAACAGTACAATAGCGAATTAATTCTACTAATGTTTTTCTATCTAACATATGTTCTGTTAGAATTTGCAACTCGGTTTTAATTTCTATTACTTCTTGTTTTGGTGCTTTCCAAGGTAAATATCTTGAAAAAGGAGCAGAGACACTAGATGCTTTGGCATCTATACCATCAGAAATAACACAAAGTGCATTGTAATAAAAAATACTTGGAACGGTACTTTTATAGGTTTGTATTTGTTGAAATGCTTTTAGTACTGTTGCTTTTTCATCTGTAGCATTTTTTAATTCTATAAAAACCAATGGTAAACCATTGATATAAATGACTACATCAAAACGTTTTTCATTATTGTTTTCTTTGACTACTAATTGATTGACAACCCAAAAACTATTGTTTTCTATATTTTCAGTATCTAATAAAGTAACCGGAATACCAATAGTGTTTTCGCCTTTAGTGTATTCTACTGTAACACCATTGGTAAGATGGTTATGGAAACGCTCGTTGTTCTCCATAATATCTTCAGTACCTAAATTGATTACTTTTTGAAAGGCTTCAACTCGTGCAGACTCTGGCAATGTTGGATTAAGCCTTTTTATACATTTTTTAAAATGATTTTCCAAGATTACAGAAGCAAAGTTTTCTCTTTGAGGATTATCACTATACGGCGCGATGTCCGGACCATAAAAATAGTTATAACCTTGTTGTCGCAATTGGGTTATTAAAGATTGTTCTATTATGTCTTCCGATAGTTCTTTCATTATTTATTTTAACTTATAATGGAATACTTAGCTTTTCGTCAAATCTTTCTAAAAAAGCATTTTTATAGTAAGTGAGTTCTTCTACTTTCTCTGACAATTTAATGCCATCTACTTTAAACCATGTTGTGTGATCCGTTTCACCAAATAAATTATCAGACAAATTATTTTCAAGCTGTTCCAAATTCATATTTTCATTTAATGGATACAATAGGCCTATGCCAATGACCTTTTTATGATGCGCTTCCATATAAGAACCGTATGTATGTATTTGGAAAAAATCTGATCTATCATAATCATTCCAATTATTACTCATATTTTTATACTTCGCATCTAGCACAACAACCTTATTTTCTTTTTCAATTATAATATCCGGAATCAATCCTCTTTTAAAATACTGGTTGTTGTAAATGGTAAACTTAGTAGAATATACTTGCCAGCCGTCTTTACCATATTGCTTCTTAAAGATGGTCATTAAATATCTCTCCCAAATTTCAGCCATATCTAAGAATAATGCATCCCCATTGTTTGTTGATTGTTCTGGCGATAAATCATTCTGTTTACGTTGTATTATATTCCATGAAAAATCGACAATATCTTTATAGTTAATATACATCGAGCCATATTTTATATTTCTATATTGGCTCTCTGTAATTGAAATGTTATGAAAATCAGAACTGCTATTGATCATTTCAATAACACTTTCTGAAAGCATATTTTGAGTTAAATAATACTTCTTGGACAAAACCTTGTAGGCTTTATTCAGAATGCTTAAAATAACTGTGTCAATTTGTTTTTCGTTGCGTTCAGAAACAAGAAGCTTCTCATTATAAATAGGCAAAAAACTTTTTCGTATATCAATACGCCCTTTAATTGTACTTTCTTTATACTGTATTTTTACTTTATGTTTTGGCAAGCCGTGTATATTAGCCTTACTTAATTGTTTTACCCAAATAAAACTAATGAGTTTTTTAATAAGTTCATTTTGTGAACTATTTTGTAATTTGCTGCTGGAATTGCTATTTGCTAATTTTATATTAAAAATCTCTTCTAACAAATGCATTACTGTTGTATTACCAAAGCGTGGTTGAATCTCAAAACAATAGTCGTGGTGCAAATGCTTAAAAAATATTTTACCAATATACCTGCCCGTAATCCATTTTTTCTTTACATAGTCGTAGCTTAATACAGGTAATTCTTCTTCTTCTTCTTTTAGCGTGTTACTTATTCTAAAAACATTTTTACTTGTAAAGCATTCATTTATCCTAATGGCTAAATTGGCTTCTATATCTAGATAGGAGCAATCTTTAACCGGCGGCAAATAAATAATGCTATTTTCCACTACTGAATAATTTATGACTTCTTTCGATATAGGCCTTCATACTTGCTTTATCTGTATTGCCTAAAAATGCTTCCAACATTGGTTTTATTGATATCTCCCACAAAATATCTTTAGCTTCTCTAAAAAGTTTGTCTTTGGATTTTCCTTTTCCAATTAAATCATAATGTTCCTTGTATATTTTGGAAAGCTCTGCAAAAAAAGCATGCCCAATCTGATAGGATTCTCCTAACTCCTCGATATCGGTACTTATATATCTGTTCAGCGCAGAACAACAATCAATAAATTGATCCTTATTTGTTTCGAAACGGTCATTATTAAAATACTGAAGCATTTCTCTTAAAGCATTTTCATCATACCCTTTAAATTTCCACACAAAACGACGTCTTAAAGCAAAATCCAACCGTTCTACTGAAAAGTCAATTTCGTTCATGGTACCAATGATATATAAATTATCGGGAATGGCTAATTCGATACCTTTAATAGCTGTTTTAATGGATTTGTGGCGGTATTCCATTGCCGAAAATAACTCGCCAAATACTCGCGACAGATCAACCCTATTAATCTCATCCAATATAAGTACATGTGGTAATTTAACGTTACCTTCTTTATCTGTGGTTTGGATTTCACTATTTGCTTTTTCTATAATATCAAACAATTGACCTTTTACAGCTACCGTCTCAGAACCATTTTCTGTTGCCCTTAATTGATATCCGGCAATAAAATCTTCATAAGAAGTATTTGGGTTAAATTGTAAGTTATGAATTCTGCTGTCAATATTTTCCAAACCCTTTACAAAGTAGTTTTTTAGATTTTCCTTTTTGTGCAGATAATGGTTGGTTATAAATGCCTTTGACAATCCTATTGCAGCGTGAGTTTTTCCGGTTCCTGGAGGCCCATAATAAACCAGAGCCTTTTTGTACTGCAAAAACATAATATCCTCAGAAACATTATGCAGTCCTTTATTCCATATTGGCCACAAATGCTCTGCATAAAAACTATCGCTAATCCCCAATTTTTCCAGCTCTTGTTTTATGAGGTAGATGTCATCATCTATAGTACTATATTCTTTATCATTTACTACATCTTCCAATAATGACAGGAAATTTGATTTTATAGCTAATTTATGTTGCATTGAAGCAATTGCCTGATAGTAGCTAGGTTTCGCTAAATGTAGCATCAGGCTTTCCATAGAAAATGCCCTGCTTTTTAAAATTTTATATTCTTTTTCGGGAATATTAAATTTATTAGTATCAAAAACCTTGTCTGAATTTTCAATTATAAAAGCATTTACCTCTTCAGCTGATGTAATGATTCCCTTTGCAACTTCTTGCTTTGTTAAAATACATAGTATTAGCAAATAGTTAATCTCCATAGGTTTATTGGTTTTATGGTACTGACCAGCAGAACCAACACCAACTTCCGGGAAATATCCGTCTTTTTTTGACGTAGCAAAACGTATTTTAAACTCTTCACCATCTAAAATCAAATAGGGCGTATCTCTTTTGGTGTCTGACCTAATGTCATTTGCAGGAAGGTACCAAAGCCAATTTAAATGCGCAAAACATAAACGCTCTTCATAATTTGCATTTTGAAATTGCAATTTTATCTTGTCCCAATAACTTGGTCCGCTTCCTTCAATAGCAGCATCAAGAAAATAGGTTTTTACTTTAAACAAATTAGAAATAGAAAATATATCACTTTCATTGGTCAGGATTGAATTGTCCTGTAGTAGACAATGTTCAATGAATTGGCTATACAATTCGTAAACATATTCCTTTGTCTTAATATTTAGAAATTCATTTTGCATAATAATTATTCAAATGTTTCTATTAAGAAAGATAACGCTTCCTCATCTGTTATTAAATCTTTTTTGGCATCAAATAAATTACCTATAAATTGCTTTACATCATAATCTTTAATGATCCTTCTGATTTCAGGATTTCTATAAGATGCTTCTAGTATTTTAATTGTTTCATTATTAGATAAGAAATCAACAAATTCCGCAATAACTTTTACCGTTCTGTGGGTTTGTCGAAAACTATTAGAGTTTACCAACTCGCCGATTTCAGCGATATAACTTGATCTATTACAGGAATTTATGATTTCTCCAGAATCAGTTTCTACCACAAATTCTTGTCCGTCATACTCAACCAAAACAACTTTGTTTTCATTGAGGTTATACCAATATTCTTTAATGTTATCCCTTATTATACTCAACCCTAACACTTCATTTATTTTTTGAACAAAATAATCGTCGAAATAATAAAGTATGCTGTGTTTTTTAAAATCCTCATAAGACTCGATAGAAATAATGTTTGGATGAACCTCAAAGGCTTTCTTGAATCTTTTGTCTTTAGAGCATACGAATACATATTTATCTGAAAGATTTTGAATAAATTCAAGAATAGTAAAATAAATATAGGCGTCTTTAAATCCTTTGTCAGTACCTTCGCCAACTTCAAATGGCGATTGTTTCTTTATTGCTAATTTCTTAATTTCAGGTAGTATGCTGTAATCTTTTAATTCTATAACTGTGTAAGGAATGTTTTCATTGTTTATCAATTCTTTAATACTATTCTCAATAATTATTTCATTTGTGTTATGCTCCACAATGTTTGATAACAATGTTTTTACAAATCGCCCTTTATCATCTTCAAAAATCCTTATGTACTTTGCTTCCAATTCTTCAAGGACAATCTCTGGTAAAATTATATCGACATCACTACTAAAGGATGTTAACTCTTCCCTGTTTCCAAAAAATGAAGAGGCCACTTTATTAAATAAAAAGTTAGTATCAAAAATGACTTTCTCTTTCATATACTAATCTTTAAATTCATTTATACGGATTTCACCAGTCATTAACTTCGGTAATAATTTATCCCGTGTTTCGATAAGAGTTTGAATTTGAAAATGATTAAAGTCAATTTTATTATACATTGGTTCTGCTATTTTATTAAATTTTTCAAGTGTATTAATTTCTGGAATTAATATTTCAACATTGTAAAAATGATCTTTTCTAAAAAAATCTCTTGCACTTCCACTTGCAGAATTTAATTGCTCTCTTATAAGTTTTTTTAAAGCCAAAATGTTATAGAATGTAAAAATTGGTTTATGAGCTTTAAAATTCCACATATTCTGATTTTGTAATGCTGGTAAAATATGTGATGGAGTAATTACATTTTTACCAATACTGGCACCAACCATAACTAATAAAAAATCAAATTTATTAAGTTTAAAAGAATCATACATTGTAGATTTTTCTGGCGTTAGAAATACAGGTGAATCTAATATTATAGAACCATTTTTAAAATTTGTTGTTCTTACTATCGGAACTCCTTTTTCAACATAATCATTACTTTTGAAAGCAAAACCGTTTTTTATTTCTACTATTTCTCTCAACTTACCAATTCTCCATCCTTCAGGCAAATCATCACTTATATCATACTTGTCAAACCATTCGTTAAAAATAGTTTTAGCAGTCGTTTTAAGAATTTTATTTTGGGCTTGGAGCAGTTCGATTTTTTCTTGCAAAATATGCACAACTTTTACTATTTCATCTTGTTCTTTTAATGATGGTACAGCAATTAACATCTTATTTATTCTTGTAATATAAATATGTAAAATTGTCGACCCGCTTGCATCCCTGTATATTAATTTTTGATAATTAGGAGCTTCAAGCAAATACTTTAAGAATAGTGGTCTGATTCTTTTATTTGGCCGAATTAAAGCAACAGATTGATTAATGCATAAATTTTCATTTTTAACAATAGCTACTCTTCCGATGCTAGCATCTTTTGTGATAAGAATATCATTCTTTTTAGGCCTACTTTTATCTGTCAATAAATTAATAAAAGCATCTTCAGAAGTTTTTCGGGCACTTTCATATTTTATTCTTCCATCATTAATATCTTTTGCAGTAATCATATATGGACCTATTTCAGTAGTAGGCATTGGATTTGTAAAACCATAAGTTATTAATTCGAAAAACGACTCTAATGGCTCATAATTCCAATCAATTGGAATTTTTCCAATTTCACTTTCTTTAAAATTAATCATAAAATATATCCAATTTTAGAAAATTGATTTACTATTTCTTTATTTAATTCAATTTCTTTATCTATTTGTGTTTTTAACAAATTAGTTAACTCTTGCATCTTAATTTCAAAGGAAATACCATCATCCTCTATTGCTTCAATACCAACATAACGTCCTGGCGTTAAAACGTGGTTGTGTTTTTCTATTTCTTTAATACTAGCACTTTTACAAAAACCTTTAACATTGTGGTAATTTTCGCTTTTACGCCAATTGTGGTAGGTATTGGTAATTAAATCAATATCTTCCTCAGCCAAATCACGGTGTACACGATCTTTCATATACCCCATTTCGCTGGCATCAATAAACAATACTTCTCGGCCGTGGTTGGCTTTTTCTCTACGTAAAAACCAAATACAAGCAGGAATTCCTGTATTGTAAAATAGTTGTTTAGGTAAAGCAACAATACAATCTACTAAATCGTTTTCTACTAAATTTTTACGAATTTCGCCTTCGCCACTTGTGTTAGAACTCAAAGAACCATTAGACAAAACGGTGGACATAACGCCTCGCGGTGCTAAATGGTATAACATATGTTGCATCCAACCGTAATTGGCGTTGCCGCTTGGTGGCGTGCCGTATTTCCAACGTCCGTCTTCTTGTAAAATATCTATTCCCCATTCGCTTTGGTTAAACGGTGGGTTAGCTAATATAAAATCAGCTTTTAGGTCGGGGTGTGCATCTTTCAAAAAAGTACCTTCGGTATTCCATGCTACAAACTTGGAGTTGATGTTGCGAATGGCAAGGTTCATTTTAGAGAGCTTCCAAGTGGTTTGGTTGCTTTCTTGTCCGTAAACGGTAATATCCTTAATGTTTCCTTGGTGTTCGGTAACAAACTTTTCGCTCATTACAAACATTCCGCCACTTCCACTCGCTGGGTCATAAACTCTGCCTTTGTAAGGTTCAATCATTTCTACCATCAACTTCACAATGGATTTTGGTGTGTAAAATTGTCCGCCCTTTTTACCTTCGGCATTGGCAAATTCACCCAAAAAATATTCGTACACTCTACCAAAAAGATCTTTTGATTTGCCGTTTTCTACTTGTAGTTCGGTATTAGAAATTAAATCTATTAATTCGCCTAATGAAGTTTTATCGAGATTGGCTCTACCATATACTTGAGGTAAAACGTTTTTTAGTTCTTTGTTTTCCTTTTCGATAGCTTCCATAGCTTCATCAATGGTTTGCCCAATAGTTGGCAATTTGGCATTGGCGTGAATATGACTCCAACGAGCTTCTTTAGGTACAAAAAACGTATTAGCTGCTAAATATTCGTCTCTATCTTCGGGATCAGAATACTCATCAGCTTTAAGCTTATCATATAATTCACCAAATGATTCGGATATATATTTCAAGAATATTAAACCTAATACAACGTGTTTATATTCGGCAGCATCAATATTTTTACGCAGTTTATCTGCTGATTTAAAGAGTTTTTGTTCAAAAGTACTAGTGTCTTGTTTGGCCATTATTGGGTGAAAAGTTAAATAGGTTGCTTAATTTAAGTTTATGACAATTTGAATTGTTGTTAAAAGTAGCTTTTTGACTTTCCAAAAACAAATATTTATGGGCCATGCCAAACATAAAAAAAATTTTCGCAACCCAACCCAGGTATAAATACCTGTTTTTGATTAAGTGCGTAAAATTTACACTACAAACCTAACCAATCCCTAAACACCATCCATACGGTTTCCCACACAACGCAATCAATCAGATCACACCCCCCTCCAAGCCGCCATACCCTCACTAAACCGCGAATGCCCAATCGTAGTATGAATACCATTCTGGCGATCCACCGAAAATTCAATCGTCTGGTTGAGCATGCGGTCGTTCTTCCACTGCTCAAAACATTGCAGCACCGTGTCCACCTCGGCGTCGGTGGTCAGGTTCATGTCCATCTTGTAGAGTTGCTGCAGCAGTGCGAGCAACTCGGGCGTAGCGTCGGGTGCCATGTGTATCAGTGGCGATAGCCTCACAAAGCGCGCCAGGTTTTGCTGTGGATTGCCCAAGTGGTAGCTTTCGCCGTGCAAATGCATATAGGCGACATAGTTGGACCAGTCGGGCGGTTCATACAAGATCGTCTTGGCCTGGTTGTAAATCGACTTCATAAAAAACTGCGTCTGGTATTTGATGCGCCACACAAGGTATTTTTTATGCCGCTCCCTGATCGCGATTTGCTTGATGCGGTAAAACGTGTCCTTGTCGTCCATCGACATGAGTTTGTTTGATGTGCCCAACGAGATCACGACAATCTCACTCTTGGGTACACCCGACTTAATGGCCTCGATCACGCCCGCCGCAACAGGGTTGTTGAAGCCGCCGAGCGCACCGTCCCAAAGCTCATAGTAAATCTCAGAATTCTTGGCCTTGAACCGTGCAGGAAAGTCAAAATACTGTATCGGCGCGTTTGACGACCCATGTATGGCCTGCGTCAACCGCACCGAGTCATAACCCGGACCCGACCCAAACGACTTGAAGAATTTCGCCCGGTTGTTGAGCGCGTCATACGTACACACAATAATCTTTAAAGAAGGCTTCCCGATAAAGGCTGGGAGTTCGTTCATTTGCCGCTTGTTGCTCTCGGTGAATATTTCTTTGAACGCCTTGCCTTTGCGCTTCGCACTGTATTTAGGTCCGATCGAACGGATATAATCCACTGGAAAGAACCGCTCCCAAAAGCTGTTCTTAGAAAAGATCTGTTCGCGTTGGGTCTTGTCCCTGAACAGCCCGATGGCCTTGTCCAGGTCCCAGTCTTCTGCGAGCGCTGCCAACACAAGGCTGCCGCCCGAGTTGGCAATCACGAGGTCAAAATGCCGCAGGATGGCGTGTCCTTTTTCTCCGGGATACCGCTCCCTGAGGGTCAGCAACTGCAATATGGCCCAGGTGCCGCCGCCGTCGAGTGATAAGATTTTATACATGGTATTGGTTTGTTGCATTACGTTGCGTTAAACATATAAAAAAAATAGGAGAAAGGATTAGGTAGCAATACCTGATTTTAGGAAAATGCTTTTCCTGCCTATAAAAGATTGCTTCGTGCCTCGCAATGACGGTATTTCATTAGAGCAATATGTGCGCCCGATAGATTGAACTGATTTAAAAAAAGCAGCCTTGAATTTACTTCGTCTATTCGCCTTTGACTCAAGTCACAAATTTGCACGAATAAAATTTGTGGAAATTCGTGCAATTTGTGGCTAAAATTTTATCTAAACATTTGACAGATAAAACAGATTGAACTGATTTAAAAAAAACAGCCTTGAATTTACTTCGTCTATTCGCCTTTGGCTTAAGTCACAAATTTGCACGAATAAAATTTGTGTAAATTCGTGCAATTCGTGGCTAAAATTTTATTAAAAACATTTGTTGGTATACCGTAGTCCTTTTGGGGCTAGGGACCAAAAAAAAACGCCCCGCAAAGCAGAACGTTCCTAAAATTTTCCGCACGCGCGATTGATTTTCTCAGCTTTTTACTGTAGCCTTTTCTGCACTTCGCTCTCGGGGATCCCCATATAAGCGCAGAATTCCGGTAAGGTAACGGGCTGGTGCTTTTCCTTTCGGTACTGCATCCTGACCCGGCTGATGATTTTTCTGGCAGACCGTTCGCCGCAACCCACCAGGACCATGATGTCCTTGGCGTAGATGCAAAGCCTAAGTGAAGGGCCTTCCAAAGTTGAAATCAAAAATAAAGTTGTTGTTCATTTTAATTGTTTTTGGTTGGTAATAAAGCAGCAATTCTAATGCCAAATGATCGGTAAAATCTTATAATTTGTGATTTTTATTTGCATAACAGACTATCCATTTGCGATTTATGTCAGTTAAGTCCGTTGCGAATACCGCAGTATTGCGCTTGACAAAACAAGGCTTTATTCGGGTCTTGTTCGGGTTTTGTTTCCGAAAATGGCATTTTTCCGAAACAAACCCGAAGCATTCCGAAGCAAATCCGAAGCAAACCCGAAAAAAACAACTGTAAATCGCCTTTTCAGGAACTGCAAAACCCTGCAGTAAGCTGCAAAAAAATGCCTTTTCCTGCACGAATAGGTATAGTCGTGCAATAAGAGGCAAGTTCGTGCACGCCGTTTGGAAAGTCCGGAAACCCACTATAATTTCGTTCCCGTTCAGGCAGAAAACCCTGATAGCCCTGCAGGCAAAAAAACTAATTATCCACATTTAAAAATTAATTTTATGGCAACAATCAGAAAAGGAATCCTTGGGGGGTTCTCAGGAAAAGTCGGGCCTGTAGTAGGTTCAACATGGAGAGGTAAAGACGTAATGCGTTCTCTTCCAAAAAAAGGCAACCGCATTGCTACGGCAGAACAGTTGGAGCAGCGTGCCAAATTCGGCCTCATGACGCGCTTCCTTGCACCGCTTAGCGGAAAGCTGTCTGTTTATTACGGGCAACCATCAGAAGATAAATCGAGGATGAACCTCGCCACTTCGTATCACATACGGGAGGCAATAACGGGCATTTATCCTGATTATACGGTAGATTACCCTAAGGTTATACTGACCAAAGGGGAACTACTCGGGCTTGAAAGTGCCGCCGCCGTGGCACAGGCAGGCGCGATAATGACCATTACCTGGGAGGATAACGCCGGGCAGTCACAGGCAAAGGCTGATGATGTGCTGTTTTCGGTATTTTACAACCAGACCAAAGGGCTTTTGGAATGGCAACAATCGGCAATAAGATCGGCGGCTACGGCTACGGTGAACTTACCTAACCATTGGACGGGCGACACCGTGCACTGCTGGGCGAGTTTTGCATCGGCTGACGACAAGCTGGTGGCCAATAGCCGGTATCTGGGAGGGTTGACTCTGCTGTAAATACGCTAAAAGTTATGACCCCGTACAGAAGTGCGGGGTTTTTTTATGGGTGTTGTTGCGTTGTAATATTTGTTTTTATTATAGAATGCGCAGCGGCTAATTTTATGAAATAGCGAAAAGGCAAATCTTAAGTTTGCCGAAACAATAACTTATATTAAAATAATATTTGATGTGACAAATTGGTGTGTTTTATCAATCAATAATTATCATACAGCTTCATAGTTATGTTTTTTATAATTATATTTAACAGAAATTTCTTAATAATATAAACCTTAAATATGTAACTAATGATGAAAACCTACTTTCTGTTATTTTTTTTTATTACTGGATGTCTTCATGCGCAGGGCATTCCCAAGACGACTTATACCGGAACATTTTCGGGTAAAGGGTTATCATTTGTTGTGGGTAAGATAACCGTAAATTCCCATACTGATTTAGATAGTAAAAAGAAAGATGAAACACCCACGGAAGTGCTTCAGATCTATCCCAATCCTGTGGAAACTACGTTAAATATTGAACATGCCAAAGAGATAATTATCACTAAGGTAAGCATTCTGGCACTTGATGGAAAATTGTTGTACACAGCGCAATCTCCGGAAGCTGCCATTGATATTTCATTCCTGAATAAAGGAATCTACATCTTTAGGGTAGAATACAACGGCACAGTCAAATCTTATAAAATATCTAAAAATTAAATTATGCAAAAATTAAATAAACTGCTACTGATCTTTTTGTTAGTATCTATTAAATTATATTCACAAGTACCCCAGGGAACTAGTTATCAAGGCTTGGCTAAGGATAAAAACGGAAACCCTCTGACTAATAAACTTGTTTCAATCCGTATCTCCATTCTGGACGATTCAGAAAAAGGCAAAGTGGTGTATTCCGAAACTTTTAATAACGGAAATACTCCCGAAAACGCTTTGCGAACCGATGAGAATGGATTGTTCAGTCTTTCTATCGGTTTCGGAACTCCGGAAACAGGTAAATTCAAAGAGATCAACTGGGGACTGAACAATAAATTCCTAAAAGTAGAAATGGACATCGAAAATGATGGTATGGGAACCAATTATATGATGATGGGAACTACCCAGCTGATGAGTGTTCCTTACGCGCTTTTTGCACAAAATGCACAATCATTGTCAGGAGGGACACTCTCGATGGTGGATACCATAAATGATCTCAGATATGTTGACTGTGCGACTACGACAACCGTTTATGTAAGGGGTTATTATAGTCCCGGAGACGGAGGCGGTGGTATTTTTATCTGGGAAAATGAATTTGATAAAAACTCTGGTTATCGATATCTGAAAAATTACAAGCGTTGTAAAGACATGAACATCTGTGAAGATGGAGACAACTCATTTATTGATGAAAATGGCGGTGACAATGGCGGGACCATAATAAGGACATTCAATGCGCACTGTAGCGGAAAATGGATAAGGCAATATGAAAGTTATATCAATATTAAATTTTTTGGGGTCATGTCTACGGGTGGCAACTATACTTGTGAAATACAAAAAGCTATTGACTTTGCCGAGATTAACGCTGATGACGACCCCTATCTTAAAGGGTCGGTTGTCTATATTCCAAATGGAAGTTATTTTGTAGACAATGGATTAGTGCTTAAGAACGGCACCACACTGCTTGGGGAATCAATCGCAAGGACAATATTTTATGCCACGGGTAATTGTTGGGATGCACAAAAGAGCTTGTTTAATATTGAAGAAGGCCCTGTGTTGATAAATGTCTCTAATTTTTCATTTTTAGGCACAAATCAAAGTCCGTCAAAACCGACAAGCTGTTTCAATTTTGAAGCGAAGCACAACATTCCGGGTAGTGGGAACAACCTTGATCCGGCTTATCATGGCGGCTTATGGGATTCTACTTTAAAAAATATTAATATAGGTGGTTTCAGTGGCGATGGCATCATTTTAAACGGAGGTGGTAATGAAGACTATCTTATTCCTAATCAGTTTAATATTTTTGAAAACGTACGTGTTTTCAGGGCAAATAGTGATGCAGTTTCCCTGCGGATTGTAGGGCAGGCCGGACAATTGTCATTCATAAACTGTGAGTTTGACGGTTTCAAAAACAGCAAAGCAACACTTTACGCCCATAATTATAATGTGATAATTAAAAATAAAGGATACCAGACCGGTAATGTTATATCATTTCTGAATTGTACTTTCCAGGATTCAGATTATGGGGTCTACATCGATTATGCAGATGGGGTGACTTTTGATACCTGCTGGTTCGAAAATTTGGGAGTGTCCCTTCACATACAAGGTTCCGAATTCGCCTCAAAAGCCGTCAATGTTCTCAATAACCGCTTCGCAAATGCTGCAGGATTTGGTTCGCTTAATGTTGACAAGTCAAATATTACAGCAGGTGTATGCGTCAGGGTGATTAATGCGCTTGTTAATATTAATAACAATACAGTCACGACGAGTTCGGAAGCCAATACAGCTGATGATGCTTTCGTTTTGGCCGATGAAAATAATATTGGGGTAAACCTTTCAGGAAACGCTTTCCGATGGAAAACATTAGGCAGGACTTATGGTATATTACAATATGTAGCCATCAATACCGCAACAAATGAACTGGATTGTAAAAACAACAAACTTGTATTTGTAAACAATTCCGGAATCATTGACCGAATCGTATCAGACCTCAATGCCGGAGAGCGATTGGCCATCAGAGCAGAAAATGGGCCAATAGAGTTCAGTCATTTTAATAATATATTTTTGATCAATACAGCGCCATTCACTAGTGGAGATTATGTGACACTTAAGCAAGGAGAAATTGCAGTATTTATAAAAATCGACAACAATGACATGAATGGATTGAATACGCTTGAAACGTATCAGATGATTTCGATCATGAGGGTAACCGAGCCGCAGAATTAAATGGTTCAGAACAATTGATAAGAAAGAGCCAGTATTTCAGGTTCTAAAAAATTAGCCACGAGTTTCACGAATTTTCACGAATTAATTTGTGGAAATTTGTGAATTTCGTGGCTAATAAATTAAGTTTTACAGCCTTGCAGCCTTTTATTCCATAGGTTTGGTGAAATCACCCAAACTGACGCGCGTTGGATTTATACTTTAGTGTGCCCAACATTCTAATCCCGCCTCAATCCCCCAAAGTTGCCTTTTGGAAACGGAAACATTTTCATGTCACACGGTTTAAAGCCTGTTATCCCGAAATCTTTACCGCTGTTGTTGTAGAGCCAGAACGGGTCGTCCTTAAACTTTTCATAATCGGCGCTAAATTGCTGCTGCAATGTGGTGACGCGGTTTTGGTATTCAGGCGTTAAGGTATTGAATACTGGGTCGGCCTGCAACCGCCTGGTATATTCGAGCAGGTTATAACAGGTCGTAAACTGCCCACAGGCAATGATAGCAGCGAGTGTATGCTGCTCGATGTTCTGGGTGTCGAACCATAAGGTGGTGCCCATACAAAATGCTTGTTCGGCCACTACCTGCAGCTTCTGTATTGCCGCCGATTGTTCGTTTTTATATCTTTTGGCATTGATGTCGTTTGTAAAGCTCAGGTCATAGATATGGTTGGCCTTGACGCGCAGCTTCCTGCCCGGCATACTGAAAAACTGCTTGTAGAGCAATTGCCGTACTCTTTTAAGAAATACATCGTTGTTGAGGATCAGTACCGAATTGCCGCGCAGTTTCAGCATCGTCGCGATTACGCCTAGCGGTGTCCGGCTAAAGAATTCAAACATCTTTTCGATCACTTCGGCCGAGAAAGTTTTGGTCAGGTTGAGACCCCGCTCCTGGCGTATCTTACCTGTAACGCTATTGCGAACCCGCAGGAGTGTTCCTGTTACAATTGCTGAGGCCATAAAAGCTATAGTGCTGACAGCCAATATGATTTTTCCGGTAACGGTAACAGATCTGAATCCGGCAATAAGGCCCCAGATACTTAGTAATACTATAATAGAAGCGGCAATAAAGATATTCCGGACATTGAGGTGCTCCCAACCGGGCTTCATCTTATCTGATTCCGGCAATTGGTAGGGATCCATATAAGGGCTTCCAACATCGTTGATCAGCATCAGGTCGAAAGGCTTAAAAGCCGTTTGCCCCATCAGTCTGCGCTCATTGGCACGGATAACGCTTTCGATACCTTGGTTGTCGGTGATGCCGCCATCCATCATACCGATTTTCAATTCCTTGCGGAAGGGTACTCCTTTGAGTGCTGCCGCAATTTGGAAGATCTCGAGTGGAGGATCGTGTGCTTGTAGTTTTTTGACCTCGCTTTCACCATATAGCAAAGTAAGCTCGGTAATACTGTCTTCCTGAAGTTCGATGTGCAGCGAAGGCAGTAAATCCGGACCGGTACGGAAGTCATCCGGGAATATGATTGGCTCAAAGCCCGCCGGGAAACAGGACGAGGCTGCGAGGAGGTCGGCCAGCCGGAGCTGCTCTGCTTCGGTCTGGTTCATGTTGATGATGTAATTCCCGAACAGGAAACTATAATCATTATCGGCATCGACATCGGGGCTGATCTTAATCGCCTGGCGGTACAGCAGGCCGCGGTAGAACTCTGTCGTATTAAAGCATACTTCCTCAAGGTGCGACAGTTGCTTGTGCTTCAGGTCGCCGACCGTGGCATGGTCAAACAGCATCTCGTCGTAGGTAATTGCAAATGCATTGATGATATTGCGCGTTTTGTGCGGATATTTTTTCCAGACAGCACTGTCGTTGAGGATTGCGAACACGCGGTTGAGCAGCTTATCGCTCTCGAGGTTCTCATAAAGGGCTTTGTAAAAATCTCCGAACGACCGTCCTGCTGAATCGTAGAGCGCATACATTGCGGCGGTTATCGTGCCCCCGGAAGTAGAGGACATATAGGTAACTTTCTTGAGTAACGGCTGCTGCTCCTGTGTAAGCTGCGCTTCATTGAAATAGGACAATACGCCCAAGCCAAATGCGCCGGCCCTGAAGCCGCCGCCTGAAAAGGCCAGTGCAATATGTTCAAACGGTGTGGTGAAGTCTTGTAGCGGCGGACTGTCGGAAAGCCCTGATGCGGTCGGGATTGGCATAATAATAGATTTTATTTGCTAAAATTATTGAATTATGGGTTATTATATATAGGTATATATACCTGTTTTTCAGTGGCTGCATGTTTTTTAGCTTTGCTGAATTTTCGATTGGAAACTTTATGGTACACAACGTTCTCGATACAATTTCAATAAAAAAGCTGGCGCATTTTTCTTGAAATCGAACTAACGTGCATGTGGCCAGCACCCAGTCCCTAACATGATAAATATCATTTTTTCCCCAATTCACCTGCCGTAATTTTACCTTATAATTTAAAATATAAGGAATCATGAATACATATGAAAATGTTTACAATCAGTTCGAAAAAGGATTTTTAGGAAGCTGTTCCCTCGGCATATTGGTGCAAAGCTGCATGGGCGGGGTGACTGCAATGGCAATCCTTAGTAACGGTACGGGAGTGTTGCAGATGGTGCAGTTGTTTTTGGTGGTGTCAGTATGCTTGGCCTTTAATGGTTCGGTGATTTCGGTACAGCCACACAAAATGGTCTTTAACCTTTTGGTCCTTGGGTTGACGGTCTGCGGTGTACTTTCGGTACTTAATTATTTTTTATAAGACGTTGGTAGCAGCTCTTAACATAACGGCAGTCCGCACACATAAGTGCGAACTGCCATTGTCATATACGATCTCGTGAACTCCGTCGCTACTTATTAATGTCCTGCACCCTTTTGATAAATGCGCCGGTTGCCGCATCTGCTTGTGTGCCGTAGCCATCAACGAGGGTTCCTTTTTCGCCGCTGTCGGTGACAATCGCATATAAGATTGCGCTATCATCCGGGTTGGATTCCCCCTCAAAGCGATAAAAGTGCTCGATCTTAATCTCTTCGGGATTAAAAGTCTGCTCGCTTTTAAAAGAATACAATCCATAGGCATTTACCTCAAACTGTGAGGTAAACCCCATTTTTTCTACAGCCGCCATTACCGTGACAAGGCTGGTCATATTTACTTTATCCATGGGAAGTCTTTTTATGATGATTTAAAGGTAAGGAATTATGGCGAATTTGGTTTGGAAGTGTTGAGAAGTGAGAATTAAAAATTGCGATAGCAGAGGCCAGACTGCGGCTAACGTCTTATAAAAAGACTCCCGTTTCCAATGAAACGGGAGTCATCTATTATCTCACATCAGCCGCAACAGATTGCTTCGTGACTCATACTGCTGGTGTTTCATAAGCGCACTTTGCGCAGCCATAAAAAAAACCGCTCTAAAATAGTCTAGAGCGGTTTATTAAAAAAAAATTATTTATCCTTTTTTGGATCTTCTTTTTTCGGCGTTACGCTGTTCTTAGTATCCATCATTTCCATGAGTTTCATACCTAAAAGGCCGCTTATGGAACCATCACTTCCGGAAGTTCCGGTAATCAGCACATCAGGAATAACCTTGATTTTGCCTTTTCCGATTTCTTCGGTGATTTTGTATTTGGTAAAGTTGTCGCCACCCATAGCCGAAACCTGCAATTCATAAGCTTCTGCAGTTGATTTACCAATTGCCATGATTTTCTCAGCTTCTGCAAGACCGGTTTTGGAAATTCTTTCTGCTTCGGCGCTTGCTGTCAATTTTGTGGCTTCTGCTTGTGCGCCGGCTCTTGCTTTTGTTGCTTCTGCTTCTGCATTGGCGCGCATTTTTGTTGCTTCTGCTTCTGCGTTGACATTCAGTTTTAAACTTGTTGCGTCACCTTCTGCTTTTTTCACCGTTGCATCTGCGGTTCGTTGTGCGATTTCAACACTTTGAGAAGCGCGTACGATTTCTTTCTGCATGTCGGCAATAGCGGTCTCTTTTTCCATTCCTTGGCGTTGTTCCTGTGCCATTTTCTGGGTTTGATAGGTTTTTTGTTCCTCTTCGGCAAGTTTCCGGTCGGTTAAGGTTTTCATCAATGAATCCGGTGGAACGATATCACCAATCAAGGTATCGACAGCATTTACATTATATTCATCCAACACCACTTTGATATGGTTTTTAGCCGATTCTTGGCGTTCTTTTCTGGTACTCAAGAACGAAATCACATCGCTTTCTTGTGCCGAGTTTCTGAAATAGTTACCGATGGTTGGTTCCAAAACTTGAGAAACCAAGTTGGTCATGCTTCCGAAACGCGCAATCACTTTAGGCGCTTCGTTGGCGGGAACGTGAATGATTTGCGAAACATCGAGGTTAAAAGGGAAACCATCTTTGGAACGCACGGTAATTGTTGATAAATTATGATCCAGGTTGTGTGCTTCGCTGCGGGCATCTGCCCAGTTGAGCACTAAGTTTGTTGTTGGAACTGGCTCTAATTTTGTCGTGTATTTGTTAAGGGCATATTTTCCGGGTCCAAGTGGCTCCATCCAGACACCACGCTGTCCTTTTGTAACGATATTTCCATGTTTGAAGTGCTCTCCGGTAACATCCATACCGTCTTCTCCAATGTAAGAAATTACAACGCCAACATAACCAATTGGCACATCCGTCATCGGGTTCTGCTCGATTTGTATTGCCCAGGTGTTGATGTAATAGGAACCTGCCAGCATTACTTGTGGCTGCAATCCACGGTTTCCACCATTGTTCAGGAAAAAGTCGACATCTTGGAAATTATTATGTCCTTCAACATTCTTACCGGCAATTTGTCCTTGTGGAATAGGTTCTCCATCAAGAGCGGTTACTATACCGATCATGTTTTCAAAAATCTTGATCTGATCGACAATAATAATTTCGAATAAGAACGTATTGATACGGTAAGAACCAGTGGTAATAAATGCGGTTTGTCGTCCTTTTTGTCCGCCGTTGTCAAGGAACGCTGTAGCATCCTGAAAATTGTCGGACAACACTTTGCGTGCAAGAATACGTCCGGTTGGGATTTCTTGTCCGTCTTTACTCAGAATCAATCCAATTTTCCCTTCCGGAATGATGGTAAAGGAATTCATGTCAACAGAATATTGCCAAATCCACATCGTCCAGTACAAACCTGGTGCAAGTGTTTTAGCTTGGTAACCAGCTTCGCCTTTTGTGGCGATAATCCTACCGTCTGGTAAAGATCTTCCGGCACCGAAGAGCACGAATTTTTTGGTCACAAGACCAATTTTGTCTTCCGGAACGATGACCATCCCGAAGAAAACACGCAATACGAATTTGTAAAATAAAATACTTACTAGGATGACTAAAACCCACCAGTAATCAGTTAAAATTGTTATCATTTTTTTATAGATTAGACAGTAAAATTACTGCAAATTTTGGGTATGATAACAAGAAACTTAAATAATTAACGTTTGAATAATCCTACTTATTTTTTGTGAAAAAGTATCAAATCTAAAACCTTAAATTGTCATTAAGTGACTTGATTTTTGTTAAAGTAAACTATGATTTGGATTTTGGGTTTTAACAAAAATGCAAACGTTGTAGTTGGTTTGCTAAGTATTGGTTGATGGAATTTGACTTTTGAGTTTTGTAGGCCACTTATTGTTTCTTTCTGTTTTCCGCAATCTTCCCAGAATTTGCACAAGCCCATTCCAGCATCACAACCAAGTGCCGCAAAAATTCTTCGCCCATTGGCGTAATCGTATATTCTACTTTTGGTGGAATTTGTGGGAAAATTTCCCGGCTTAAAAGACCAAATGATTCCATTTCGCGCAAGGTAACCGTTAGCATCTTTTGTGAAATTCCGCCAATCGCATGCTTCAGTTCATTGAAACGCATCGTTTTATTTTTGCCTAAAGTTACCATAACAAACACCGACCATTTGTCGCCTACTGTGCTTAGAACGTCCTTTACAGGGCAAAGTGCCGACGCTGTTTCCTTAATGTCAAAAAAATCTGAAATTTTTTTTTCGGTTTCATGTGCTGTAAATGCTGTAATCGTTTCCATTTGGTAACTGTGTTTCCGGCTGGTGCCTTCTTGTGGGTTAAATTTTTTCGTTTTTCCTTTGCGGTACCCAAAAGTAACTAAAAAACTTTTGTAAACTAATTTTTATTCAAAATAAGGCAAAATTGCCTAAATTTTTTTAACCATTAACTATTATTAAAATGAGCAAAAAAGTAATTTTAATCACTGGAACTAACAGTGGATTCGGGTGGTTGCATGCACAAACATTATCAAAAGCAGGGCATACAGTATATGCTGCAATGCGAAATACCAACGGTAAAAACAAAGCAAAAGCCGAGGAATTAAGCCAATTAGAAAACGTTAACGTCGTTGAATTGGAACTTTCAAGTGCCGAATCTGTAAAGTCAGTAGTTAGCGCAATTATCAGCAAGGAAAACAGAATTGACGTTTTGGTCAACAATGCAGGGAACTTCATGGGCGGCATCGCTGAAACTTTTACAGAAGGAGATATCGACAAATTGTTTGACGTGCATTTTAAAGCCACATGGCGTACCATCAAAGCGGTTTTGCCACAAATGCGCGAACAAGGTGAAGGTTTGATCATTAACACTTCGAGTGTTTTGGGTAGATTTTCATCGCCATTTATGACGTTCTACAATTCGGCTAAATTTGCCGTAGAAGGCCTTAGCGAAGGCTTGCATTATGAAGTAAGACAATTGGGAATTGATGTTGCAATTGTACAACCGGGTGCATTTCCTACTGATATTTTTGGAAATTCAGAATATGGTTCTGATACCACAATTAACGCAGGTTACGGCGAACTGGCTCAAATTCCAGAAAAAATTGGTGCTGGAATAGGGGAGTTCTTCGAAAATGCGAAACCAAATCCACAAAACGTGGCCGATGCAGTATTGAATTTAGTCGAATTGCCAAAAGGAAAAAGACCGCTTCGTACTGTTGTTGATGCACTTACAGGTGATTTCGCCAATGAAGCCAATGCTAATGTTGCCGTTCAGTATAAGAATTTCGTGTCGGCGTTTGGGCTACAAGATTTACTGAACTAATTTTTAATATAAAATGAAAGCCCGTAATCAAATTACGGGCTTTTTTATTGAAATTATCTTGGGATACTTTCTGTCGACATATCTATAGGCTGCGGATTGCCAGCAGGATCAACTTTTGGATGCAGCAAGTTATCAACATGCAACGCTGCTTTTTTATATTCTGCCAGTTTTGCTTTTTTTGCATTTTTATTTCTCGCGACCGCTACTTCAGATTCATATATTTTATCCCAGGTTTCATTGTCGCTCTGTTTTGCAAAGACCTTGGTGACAATCGTGATGGATGAAATGCTCGTGTCAGGCCTCAGCAATTGTGAAATTTTGGTCGTACTATAGCTTTGCTGCGAAAAACATATAGCCGAAAAAAAGAGTAATAGTAAAGACAAATTTTTCATACTACGTACTGTATTTGTGGTTTTAAATGAATTTCAGGAATTGAGTGTTGGCTTGGGGAGTCGCAATTTACACAAAAAAAAACCAGTTTTATAGATGCTTTTGCCGTCTGTGCAGTGGTTTTTAAAAAGAATTGACTGAAAGATGTAATTAAGCGGCAATTATCGCACATCAACGATAATTTTATCGTGGCTTAACAAATATTTAGGTAGTTTTTAACAAAATTATCCTTCACTTCACAAAAAAATCCGTTCTGCATTTGCAAAACGGATTTTTCAATTTTTAGGAATATTTAGCACTAAAAAATTGTTTAAAGTCCTTTTTATAAGTGAATCACCTCGCCATAAGCATCAGCAACAGCTTCCATCACTGCTTCACTCATCGTTGGATGCGGGTGGATAGATTTCAGTATCTCGTGGCCTGTAGTTTCTAATTTTCTGCCTACAACAGCTTCTGCGATCATATCGGTTACGCCGGCACCAATCATGTGACAGCCTAACCATTCTCCATATTTGGCATCGAAGATTACTTTTACAAAACCGTCTGGTGTTCCTGCAGCTTTTGCTTTTCCGGAAGCAGAGAATGGGAATTTACCAATTTTCAGTTCGTATCCTTTTTCTTTCGCTTGTTTTTCGGTCATGCCGACAGAAGCGATTTCAGGGGTAGCATAAGTACAACCCGGAACGTTACCATAATCAATCGGATCAACGTGCAACCCGGCGATTTTTTCCACGCAGGTAATGCCTTCTGCAGAAGCGACATGCGCTAAAGCTTGACCGGGCACTACATCGCCAATAGCATAATAACCCGGAACGTTGGTTTGGTACCAAGAATTCACGAGGATTTTATCACGGTCAGTAGCAATACCCACTTCTTCCAATCCGATATTTTCGATATTTGATTTGATTCCGACTGCCGAAAGTACGATGTCAGCCTCAAGAATTTCTTCGCCTTTAGCTGTTTTAACAGTTGCTTTTACGCCATTTCCGGAAGTGTCGATTTTTTCTACAGAAGAATTGGTCATAATTTTTACGCCAGCTTTCTTCATCGAACGTTCCATTTGTTT
Source organism: Flavobacterium sp. (assembly GCA_029946065.1). GTDB lineage: Bacteria > Bacteroidota > Bacteroidia > Flavobacteriales > Flavobacteriaceae > Flavobacterium. Next base: position 214,366 of record JAQSDU010000014.1, on the reverse strand, counting down.
CGAAATATCTTCGTCTTCAACAGGAACGATGTTGGGCATAAATTCAACAATGGTAACATCTGTTCCCATAGAATTATAAAAATGCGCAAACTCAACGCCAATAGCACCTGAACCAACAACGATCATCGATTTTGGCTGTTCTGGTAGCGTCATTGCCTGACGGTATCCGATTACTTTTTTACCATCTTGTGGCAAGTTAGGCAATTCACGAGAACGTGCACCTGTAGCAATGATGATGTGATCAGCCTCATATTCGGTAACTTTATTGTCTTTATCTGTCACATCGACTTTTTTGCCCGGTTTGATTTTTCCGAAACCGTCGATGACATCAATTTTATTTTTTTTCATTAGGAATTGTACCCCTTTGCTCATGCCGTCGGCAACATTTCTAGAACGTTGTACGACAGCAGTAAAATCTTTGTCGAATTCAGAAATCGTGAGTCCGTAATCTGCTGCATGTTTCAGGTAGTCAAAAACCTGCGCCGATTTTAGAAGCGCTTTCGTTGGGATACAACCCCAGTTCAGGCAAATGCCGCCTAAGTTTTCTTTTTCGATAATAGCTACTTTGAAGCCCAATTGCGATGCACGGATGGCAGTTACATAACCTCCGGGACCACTTCCTAAAACAATGATATCGTATTTCATATTTTCGTAATTTTTGCGTTAGCGAAATTAAGGAATTATTCTGTTTTGAGAAACTTTACTGCCAACAAACTTATATTCTTAAACCTTTATTTTTTGCTTTTGTAAAGCATAATCAAAAAATAAACAAACGCTGTCTGAAGTAATAAATTAATAATTGTAAGTCCAATGCCAAAGTAAAACGGTCCATCAGCATAAAATGGATAGCTGTGGTCAGTGAGATATAAAGGAAAGGCTAGTAAATAAGCAATGAAATGTGATATTGAACAAATGAAATTCCTATCACCGCCGCAAAATTTCATTGAAACTAACATGAAAATAATTTCAAAAAGCGCTAATCCAAAAAATAATTTTAGGAATAGTTTCATTAGAGCGTATTGTTTTCTACCAAAAACTGTGAATCATATAATTTCTTATAATAACCATCCGCTTTGTTGAGCAATTCAAAATGCGTGCCTTCCTCTACAATCAAACCTTTGTCCATGACAATAATTTTATTGGCTTTTACAATGGTTGCAAGCCTATGCGCGATGACGATCGAAGTTCTTCCTTTGGTAATTGTTTCGGTCGCTTTTTGGATTAATTCTTCAGAATAAGTGTCGATGGAAGAAGTGGCTTCATCCAAAATTAAAATACTCGGATTGCTCACATAAGCACGTAAAAAAGCAATCAGTTGCCTTTGGCCAGAAGATAGCATAGCACCGCGTTCCTTTACATTATAATCAAATCCGTCAGGAAGACTCATAATGAAATCGCGCACACCAATTTTTTCTGCTGCAGCAATGACTTGTTCCTGCGAAATTTTTGGATTGTTGAGTGTAATATTGTTATAAATAGTATCAGCAAAAAGAAAGACATCTTGTAAAACAACTGCAATCTGCTGGCGAAGAGAATCTAAGGTATAATCATGAATGTTCTGCCCATCGATGCATATTGCGCCGCTGTTGAGTTCATAAAAGCGATTCAGTAAATTGATAATGGTTGATTTTCCAGCTCCCGTTGCACCAACAATAGCGACAGTTTCGCCGGGTTTTACCTGAAACGAAATGCCTTTGATGACTTCTTCTTCGGGAATATAACCGAAATGTACGTTTTGGAATTCGATTTTTCCTGTAAATTCAGGTGCTTCAACGGTGCCTTTGTCTTGGATTTGGTCTTGCGTATCTAGGATATCGAAAACGCGGTTCGCAGCAATCATCCCCATTTGCATCTCGTTGAATTTATCTGCAATTTGGCGCAGCGGATTGAATAACATTCCGATAAACATTGTATAAGTAAACAAATCGCCAAAAGTGGTTTCGGTATTGCCGTTCAAAATTTGCATACCACCAATCCAAACTACGCAAGCCAATGTGAGTGATGAAATAATATCGGCGATAGGAAAGAATATGGAGTTGTAAAGAATCGTTTTCACCCACGCATGCCTGTGGCGATCGTTGATGGCGCTAAATTTTTCGGCTTCAATTTTTTCGCGGGTAAACAATTGCACAATTTTCATTCCGGTCACACGTTCCTGCACAAAAGTGTTGAGGTTGGCAATTTCGGTACGCACCATTTCAAAAGTGATTTGCATTTTCTTCTGAAAAATCCTTGTGATAAATACGAGAATAGGCATTGCAATCATGACTATCCACGAGAGGTGCCAATTCATACAAAACATAAAAACAAGCACGGCAATCATTTTCATCAGGTCGCTAACGATCATGAACAAGCCCTGGCTGAAAATTCCGGCGATAGACTGAATGTCAGAAACCGTTCTGGTCACAAGTTGTCCCACCGGCGCATTATCGAAATATTTCATGCGGAACGTGAGCATGTGCTTGAACAATTTGTTGCGGATGTCTTTAACGATATCTTGCCCGAGCCAATTCGCCCAATAGACGAAGTAGAATTGCGAAAGTACTTCCATCAGCAATACGCCGGCCATTAAAAGGATATAATATAAAAGACCTTGTTGGTCGTGTGTTTTGATATAACCGTCAACAGTTTGCTTGAGTAAAAACGGACGCAATGCCGAAAAAACAGACAATGCGACTGCCCAAATAATCACACCATTGAACATGCGTTGGTATGGTTTTGTATAAACCATAATGCGCTTGAAAACTTTTGTATCGAAGGCTTTTGCTTTCATATTAAGACTGATAGATGATAGACTGATAGATGATAGACGATTTAAGGTTGCTATTATCTATCATCTGCAGGTCTATTATCTTTTAAATATTTGTATTCGATTTCGGTTAAAAAAAGTCCGTGAGCAGGTACTGAAAAACCAGCTTCTTTTCGGTCTTTGCTTTCGATGATGGTTTTTAAATCGGCGATTGTAATTTTTCCGATGCCGATGTTTATTAAAGTTCCAACGATGGCGCGCACCATATTGCGTAAAAAACGGTCGGCGGAAATGGTGAAAATCAATTTGTCGTTTTCGTGTTGCCAGAAAGCTTCGGTGATTTTGCAATTGAACGTATTGACATCGGTATTGACTTTTGAAAAACACTGAAAATCGGTATGTTCCAATAACATTTGAGCGGCTGTATTCATCGCTTCAACGTTGAGTGGAAGGGTGTAATGCCAAGCCAACTCCGATTCAAAGACATTCTTTTTTCGGGAAATATGGTATTCATAAGTGCGTTTTGTTGCGTCAAAACGGGCATGTGCATCGTCATGCATTTTGATGATGTTGTCAACGGCAATGTCTTTTGGCAAATAGGAATTCAGTTTGTGCACCAAAACCGGAATATCGGTAATCGCATCTGCGTCAAAATGGGCATACATTTTTTTGGCATGAACACCGGTGTCTGTGCGTCCTGCGCCCATCAAATCGATTGGATTTCCGAGCATTGTTGACAGCGCTTTGGTGAGTATTTCCTGCACGGTAACAGCATTGGGCTGTGATTGCCAGCCGTGATAGTTGGTGCCGTTGTATGAAAATTGGATGAAGTAGCGCATTTAGTATTCAGTGGTCGGTGTTCAGTTTGCAGTTGCAAAGATACTTATTAAAACAGATTTTTTTGATTTCAAGATATAAGTAAATGTTAATTTGAAATTTGAAAACGATTTGTTTATTTTTACGACAAAAGCCTAGCCCCGATCGGAAGTGAAATCCTTTTTATCCTGAAGGATATTTCAATTTTATCGATTAATTCCGGATAAAAAGATTGGAACGGAGAGCGGGAAACAGCTTCTAAAAAAAAACATTTGAAAAAGATTCTTCTCCTTTCTGATACGCACAGTTACATCGACGATACGATTTTAAAGTATGTGAATTTGGCTGATGAAGTTTGGCATGCTGGCGATATTGGCGATTTGCATGTAACGGACACTATTAAAAAATTAAAGCCTTTGCGTGCTGTTTTTGGTAATATTGATGATGATAAGGCTCGGATGGAATTTCCGTTGCACAACCGTTTTATGTGTGAAGGTGTTGATGTTTGGATTACACATATTGGCGGTTATCCGGGAAAATACAATCCGAATATTAAGAGTGAGATTGCTTTGAATCCACCAAAACTGTTCATTTGTGGGCATTCGCATATTTTGAAAGTCATGTTCGACAAGCAGCATAATTTTTTGCACATGAATCCTGGCGCTTGTGGCATTCACGGTTTTCACAACGTGCGCACAATGCTGCGGTTTGTGATTGACGGGGATAAAATTCGGGATTTGGAGATTGTGGAGGTAGAGAAGAAGAGTTCCTGAGTAGCTGAGACGCTCCGCTGCTGAGTTCCTAATTTTAAAAAAATACACAAGAGCGAATCTTTCGTTTTATATAATTTATTTTTTCACTTAGGGGCACTCAGGAAACAAAAAAAGCCCGGACGTTAATCCAGGCTTTCCTTCGCACTAATAAACTAAGTTTATAGGTTTATCTCAAACGGTCCACAGATTTTACGAGATCTTCATCCTTCTTGATGGCTTTATTGGCTAAGACCAAAAAAACGATAGCAACAATTGGGAGGAACATTCCAATACCTTTCTCAGCAACGGCGGGCGTCGCTCCAGATAAATTTAGTGAGCGGTAAACAAATAATCCTAATAAAATTAAATTCAATATGATGTTCAGCCTGCCAATTACAAACTGATGTTGTCTTTTTTTGTACGATAAAATACTAAATAACGATAAAGTTGTGCTTAGTCCAAAAAGCGTCACATAAATCATGTCCATCATGAAATAGAAATCTTTGTTGCCTTCAAGCATCCACAATGGGAAAACAAATGGCAAAACCATTGTCGCCACAAGTGCTAGAGCAAGATAAACAGTTTGAATTCTTTGGATCATTTTGGTTTATTTTCTGCACAAAAATATATTTTCTTTTTAATAAATACTATTGTAGCATCAATTTTTATTTGTATTATTGCAAGACAAAACCGTAAGTACTTCATCTACGGACTATTCATTTGCGAAAAAATTCACACTACATTCTTACTTTTCCAAACAATTAAATTCAAATAACATTCATGTTTGATATTTCTGTATTAAAAGAAATGAAGCTTCCTGAGCTTCAGGAGATTGCCAAATTGGCGAAAACAATAAAATTTGCCGGCGTTAAAAAAGAAACCTTAATCAATTTGATTTTGGAACAGCAAGCCGCTTCTTCAGTCACTTCTAACGAAAATGAAATTGCTTCAGAAGGCGATAACAAGCCGAAAAGAGCACGCATTGCCGCTGAAAAACCCCCGCAAATAGTAAAAAACAACAAAAAAGGAATTTTTAAGACCGATAAAGAAATTCAGGCTTCCAATGCCGCTACATTATTTGATGAAAATCAGGCAATTGAAGCATCAAAAAAGGAAGAAGTCATTGAAAATTCTCAGCCAAAAGACGATCGAAAAGTAATCAAATTCAAGAAAGCAGATTACGAAAATAAGGTCAACAAGGCTAAAAATAAAATTGTCCCGGCGAGTGCTGAAATAATTGAAAATACACCGAATCCAGAAAATGGAAACGTTGCCACTGAAAACGAAAATACTGTCGAAGAAGTTCAGGAACCTAAAATCAACCCGAACCAAAAGCAGCAACACCAGAAGCAAAACCAAAACCAGCCGCGGGAAGCTAATGGGAATGCCAATAGCAATGTCAATGTCAATGCAAACAACAACAATGGCAATGGCAACCAGAATCCTAATTTCAATAAGAATAAAAAGAATAATTTTCGCGATGCCGATTTTGAATTCGATGGCATTATAGAAAGCGAAGGCGTTTTAGAGATGATGCCCGACGGTTATGGATTTTTGCGTTCATCTGATTACAATTATTTAGCTTCTCCTGATGATATTTACCTTTCGACTTCACAAATTCGTTTGTTTGGATTGAAAACCGGTGATACTGTAAAAGGAGTAGTGCGTCCGCCGAAGGAAGGCGAGAAATTCTTCCCTTTGGTACGCGTTCTAAAAATCAACGGCCACGATCCGCAAGTGGTGCGCGATAGGGTTTCTTTTGAGCATTTGACACCAATTTTTCCACAAGAGAAATTCAAAATTGCCGAAAAAGGAAGCTCGATTTCTACAAGAATCATCGATTTGTTTTCTCCTATCGGAAAAGGACAAAGAGGCATGATTGTTGCCCAGCCAAAAACGGGTAAAACGATGCTTTTAAAAGACATTGCCAACGCAATTGCCGCCAATCACCCAGAAGTTTATTTGTTGGTTTTATTGATAGACGAACGTCCGGAAGAGGTAACCGATATGCAAAGAAGTGTTCGTGGTGAAGTGATCGCTTCGACATTTGACCGTGAACCGCAAGAACACGTAAAAATTGCGAATATCGTACTTGAAAAAGCAAAAAGATTGGTAGAATGTGGACACGATGTCGTAATTCTATTGGATTCGATTACGCGTCTGGCAAGGGCTTATAACACTGTACAACCGGCTTCCGGAAAAGTATTGAGCGGCGGTGTAGATGCGAATGCTTTACAAAAACCAAAACGTTTCTTCGGAGCGGCACGTAATGTTGAAAATGGCGGTTCTTTGAGTATTATCGCAACAGCATTAACAGAAACTGGTTCGAAAATGGACGAAGTAATCTTCGAGGAATTCAAAGGAACCGGTAATATGGAATTGCAATTGGACAGAAAAATCGCCAACAAACGTATTTTCCCGGCGATCGATTTGACTTCTTCAAGCACACGTCGCGACGATTTGCTGTTAGACGAAAAAACGCTTCAAAGAATGTGGATCATGCGCAAATATCTTGCTGATATGAATCCGGTGGAAGCCATGGATTTCATTAACGACAGGTTTAAGAAAACAAGAAATAATGAGGAGTTTTTGATTTCGATGAATGACTAGATAATATCAATATCAATATCAATTTCAAAAAGCAATAGAAAAGTTCCGTTTTTAGCGGAACTTTTTTTGTGGGGTATAGAAAGTTGGAGCGTCAAGACTATTTTCGATGTTTTAATATCAAAATTGGTAGAGCTTTTCTAGACAGTACTTTATTTTGATAGTTTAGACTTTTTAATGTTCAAAGTTTTCTGCTTTATCCATTGAATTGAAATAGCAACAGGTGCTGTAATATTGCCAGAAGAAGTATTGTGTCCTAATGTTGGAAACAAGGTATATTCGAAGGGTTTGCCTTGAACTTTAAATGTATTTAATTGCTCTATGCACAATTTTACGGGAATTTGGATATCTTTCTCACCAAAAAGCCAAAGCCCTGGAATCGAAAGAGTATTCAAGGAAATTTTTGGGTCTGTAGCTGTAAATTGATACCTGTCAGAATCATTTTTGATATGTTCGCGAGCATCTGATTCTGTATGATTTTCCCAAAAATTATTGTTTCCATTAGTATAAAACTGAAATCGAAGTTGTTCTAGGGTTGTAATTGTAGGGCAACTAAATAAAACCATAAATTCTATTTGTGGATTTTTGCTTGCAGCAATTGGAATTATCCATCCTGCTTGACTGAAGCCAACTAATCCAATAGGTATTTTTTTATCTTTCAAATAGGTTCGAAATGTATTTACTGCTGCACTTGCATCGTGAGATAATAAATTAAGATTAGTAGTGTCAATATTATTCGTCCCAACAGATGGTCCTACATATACACCACCAGATTCTCCAACGCCACGTTTATCATATGTCAATACAGCAATACCTTCTTTGGCAAGACGTTTAGCGAACTCCATTTCTCTTTTTACAGGATCAGACCCATGAACAATTACAACCGCTGAAAATATTTTTTTAGGCGTTAAAATTGAACCTGCGAGAGTGATGCCCTGACTTTCAAACTTTACATCTTGAATGGTAAAGTCGGTCGATTGAGAAAATACCATTTCTGGTAAAGTTATTAATAATAACAAAAAAAGTAAGTTAGAAAAAAAGTTGATATTCATTTTTTGTCTTAAAAATTGCGTTAGATTCTTGAGTCTGCGTTAGCACTGCCTATAACGCCCGGGGCTTTGCGACGGTGCGGCAATTTCGGAGTCGAGTACATTCGGTGACAAGAAACGAAGTTATGGAAAAAAGTAGAACAATTTTGTGCAAAAAGGCCGCAATTTTGCCAAGCCCATGTTAGCAGTTGTATTTTTACTTTCTAGGATTAAACTTGGTATAAGTGTCTGTCCACAAAGGCTTAAAAATTAATCCATTGAATTTATGATTTAAGTTAGAAGAAACTCTAATTTCACTAATTTCTTCCCTCTTGGAATATTTAGCTTTAAATCTATAGATATAGTTCTTTTTGTAAAATAATGTTTGCGCAATTTTTAGCTCTATTAAGTCTCCATATTTTTCATTAATTTCTGCACAACTACTTTTTGTGACTTCAACGGTCAAACTTTTGATTAACCACGGTTCAGCAAAATCCTCTGTTATCGGTATGTAATTTTGAGTTTTACAACTTTCAAATTGTGATTTTGCAAATTCAGTTGCTTTTTGAATGTAAATTGGGTCTAATTTTTCTGGTAAACTATATTCCTTTATAGAAGAACAACTCAAAAAAAATACTATTGAAATATATAAAAATTTTCTCATTTTTCGGGTTTTAATATAACTGCCAACGGCAATGGCTATCTGCAGTTGCGGCAATTTTGGAGCCGAGTACTTTCGGTGACCGAGAACGAAATTATGAAAAAAACTGGTTCAATTTGCACAAGTGTTCCGCAATTGCATATAATAGCCCAAGTTATAGCCAGTGGTAATTTTATTTTGCTTTATATTTAGATAATAAAATAAATAAATCAGACCAGTTAATTCTTCCGTAATTTTTACCCATCCTGACAATTACAATGTTTTTAGATGGATTAACATAAATAAATTGACCTAATATTCCCTCTGCCATAAAATCGCCATCATTCGATGGTAACCACCATTGATATTGATACCCTTCATCGCTTCCTTCGCTTACATCAATTTTTGTAGATTCTTCTACCCATTTTTTGGACACTATTTGTTTGCCTTTCCAATTTCCTTTATTCAAATAAAGTCTTCCGATTTTGGCAAAGTCTCTAGCTCTTGCGTTGATACAACAAAATGTTTTTTCGGTTCCTTCCTTTTTTTTATCAATACTCCAAGAAGCATCATATTCCATTTCGAGTGGTGTCCATAATTTTTCTTGAAAATATTGCGTAACTGTTTTGTCTTTTAAAGCACGTTCCAATACCAAACCTAAAAGTTGAGTATTTCCACTAACATACTCGAATTTTTGACCAGGGATACCTTTTAATTTCAATTTAGAAATTTCATGTTTTAAGTCTCTACCATAGTAAAATGAAGCGGCTTCGCCAAATGGATTAAAATAGCTTTCACTAAACTTTAACGCAGAAGTCATTTGTAATAAATGTTTAATGGTAACTTTTTCAAAACCATTTTTTTTCAATTCAGGAATATAGTTTATTATTGGTTCATCAATAGATTTTATTAGGCCTTCATCAATTGCACAACCAATTAAAATAGAAGTAACTGATTTAGCCATAGAAAACGAAGGAATAATGCTTTCTTGATTATATCCGTTAAAATATTTTTCATACTGAATTGTATCATTTTTAATTATCAAAAAAGCAACAGTCTTATTGTCTTCTAATACCTTATCAAAAGCAACAGACTTATTTCCTAATTTTAATGTATCTGGATATTTACCCTTTGAAGTTGAATTGAATTTAAATTTGGTATCATTACTCGTCAATGGTCGAGATGGGAATTTTTTATAATCTTTAATGTCAGCGAAGTTGTAAACAACAAATCGACCAAGCTTACAAGATGTAAAAGCAATTGAAATAATTATTAAAATTCCTATTCGATACAGTTTTAATCTATTCATTTTTATGTGTTTATTTTCATTATTTGTTTTTTGGCTGTTCTTGGCAACCATTGGCTATAACCCACAAACACACGCATTCATAGGATATATTAAGTTACAGACATACAATACCAAATATAACAAAAATACCTTCTCAGCAACCTAACAACTTGATATCAAAAAAAAAGCCTCTGCAGAGCAAAGGCCTTTATATTTGGATGGAAAAAAATTAATTCACAATAATTTTCTTAACCGTCGATTGGTTTCCAGATGTCATTTTTAGGAAATAAAACCCGTTTGGCAGGTTTTCCATTGTGTAAGTATTGTTTTGTAAAACCGGCTTTTTAATTTGTTGTACGAGCTGCCCATTTACATTTACTAAATTGATTTCGTCTAGTATGACTTCCGTCTGGATATTAATTTTGTGATCGTTTGCCGGATTTGGATATACCGCAACATTGCTCAGCATATTAAAATCACCAACCGATAAAAATGCCACGTTTGGCCAACGATTTTCAGCCGCAGTTCCGCCCCAGATTACAGTTGCCAAATACGGATTGTCGATAAATGGATTCCTATTGCCTTGCCCGTAGGTATTGTTGGCATTGCCTAAATAGGTATTCCTATTGTCTTCAAATGTGCTCACCGGATCTTCTACATTCCATTGTAGGAACAAATCAATCATATTCGAATCGGTCGCCAAAGTAGTTCCTATACCTACATTTTTTGGAAGACATTGGTCACCGTAACGCAAATACATGTACATCATCATTCTTGCAATATCGCCTTTCCATTCGTCACCAGGATACCAGGTTGAAGAAGTCACATCGTGTGCATTTCCGGTGCCATCGGCATATTTTTCACTGGCGCGGTCTTCGTTAAGTCCATAGTCACAGGCGCGCAGGTGATGTGCATCTGCACCCGGTCCGGAAGTACCTATATTGGGCGTTCCGATAGATTGTGCATAAGTATGTTCACGGTTCCATGTTCCATTACAGTTGCCCCCGCCACATTGCAAATCCTTGTCCCTAGAATAGCTAGTGCCATATCCGTAAATAAGCAGCACATTAGCAGCGTTGGCTGGATCTTTATCTGTTATTTCAAGGGCGTTCCATATTTGGCTATACGACAGTTGATTGGTATGCGTAGTAGTGATTTTCGTTGCCAATGCCGACTTTAATGCCGTGCCTGTTTGTGTCCAATTGAAACCATTATAATAAACTGCAGGTGCTCCGGCTTGCGCTAAAAGCATTGATACATAAAGCAGTGCCGAAAAAGTATATATTTTTTTCATTGTCGTTTTTTAGGACGGCAAATGTATAATGTTTATTTCGATTTTTTAAAACTTTAACTTATGAGCGACAATTTGTTATAAAAAAAGCGCCCGTTAATTGGAGCGCTTTATATTATATAGGAATGATAACGGCTTAGTTTACCATAAGTTTTTTCGTTGTAGTTTGATTGTCAGCTGTAAGTTTCAGGAAATAGAAGCCTTTAGAAAGATTTTCGAGTGTGTAAGTATTGTTTTGTGCAACTGGTTTTGCAATGCGCTGAATGATTTGCCCATTGATAGTAATCAGGTCAATCTCTTCAAGGACAACATCACTTTGAATGCTTACATGTCCGTTATTGGCTGGATTAGGAAAAACACTAGCGTTTGCCAAAGCAGTATAGGTTGGTGTATTAAGTGCGACAGCCCATACACTCAATACATATTCCGGATGGTCTACATAAGGATTTCTGTTGCCTTGATAGTTATAAACAGCATTATTCCGGTCGATTTCTTTTTGCGAAACAGGATCTTGAATGTGCCATTGGTAAAGGATTTGCAAAAAAGGATCTGCAAGCACCTTATCGGAAGAGCCGTCAAACATGTCATAATTCCAACCTGAAATTAGGTTTTGGTATCGGGTTACAAAATAAAAGTAGATGCGCGCAATATCGCCTTTGAATTCGTCAATCGGCTCAAAAACAGTTCCGGTATAACCTGCAGCTACGCCTGTATTGATATTACCACCCAATTTTGACCCATTTAATGTAGGATTTGTAATTCCGCTTTGCGAAACCAAACTGCTGCCTACAATCCCATAAGGATAGTTGCTACGAAATCCATTAACACGACCGTCAGTCGGTAACAAATGGTGGGCATCACCACGCATTGGTGTAGCTTGACTGAAAACCGATTGTGGAATAACGTGTTCTTTATTATAGCAATCGCCTTCTCCGGAATAATTCCCGCAAGCGTCACCAGAGATAAGCGGACTGTAATTATAAGGATCAGCGGTAGTCGGTTTTTCAGAATATGGATCTAAAATAGAATTGTCGTTTTCGTAATAAATATCAAGATCATGCGCCAGAAAAAAATTATCTACGGCGTTGTAACCTTGGTCATTATGGTCTTTAATTTTGTTATACAACTGCGTTTTCAACACATAACCAGTTCCAGTTGCAGTGTTATAATATCCCGCTGGAATTTGTGAGAACCCAAAAATGGTAAACAATAAAAGCAGTAAAGTATATTTAGTCTTCATATCAAATTTATTTTCTTTCAAGTAAAGCCATGTAAAATCCGTCAAAACCAGATTCTGAAGCCAAAATTTTAGCATCTTTTACAAAAGTAAAGTTTTTGCCGTTTTCTGTCGTTAAGAAATGCTTTATTTGTTCTTGATTTTCAGACGGTAAGACCGAACAAGTAGCATAAACAAGTTTTCCACCGGATTTTACGATTCTAGAATAACTTTCCAAAACTTCTGCTTGTACTTTTCTGATATTATCGATGAATTCAGGCTGCAGTTTCCACTTGGCATCGGGGTTTCTTTTTAAAACACCCAATCCGCTACAAGGAGCGTCAATCAAGACACGGTCGGCTTTTTCTTGTAATTTTTTGATGACTTTTGTCGAATCGATGATCTTGTATTCAATATTGAAAGCACCGTTTCTTTTGGCACGTAATTTCAATTGTTTGAGCTTACTTTCGTATAAATCCATCGCAATCAATTGCCCTTTGTTTTCCATTAAAGAAGCCAAATGCAAAGTCTTTCCGCCGGCACCGGCACAAGTATCAACAACGCGCATGCCTGGTTTTACGTCCAAAAATGCGGCAACGAGTTGTGAATTAGCGTCCTGAACTTCAAAAAAACCTTCTTTAAAAGCATCGGTTAAAAAAACATTCGCTCTTTCTTTCAAAACCAAAGCATCCGGTTGATCTTTAAGAAATTCCGTTTCGATATTTAAATCCATTAAAATCGCACGCAATTTTTCTTTGGTAGTTTTTAGCGTATTGACACGCAAAATTACTTTCGCAGGTTGGTTTTGTGCAGCGATTTCTTTGCTCCAAACGGCTTCTCCAAGTTCTTTCACGCCGAGTTCGTCCATCCAATCCGGAATAGATTCTTTCATCGTGCGTATTTTCGACAATTCGTCAAAACGGCCTTTGATCTTGCGTTCCGGCGTACCTTCCAGTTGTCTCCAATCCGGAATCGGGAAACCGCGCAATACGGCCCAAACGGCAAAAATACGCCATAGATCATCACGGTCAAAAGGCTCTTTTACAGAAGCGATTTCCGAGTACAATCTTTTCCAACGTACAATTTCATATATCGTTTCTGCTACAAATTTGCGGTCATGGCTGCCCCATCGCTTGTCTTTTTTTAGTGCTCTTGCCACCACTTTATCGGCATATTCCCCGTCGTTAAATATCGCATTTAGGGAATCTATTGTGGTGTAAACTAAATTTCGGTGTAATCTCATTTTTTATTTTTGTGGGTGCAAAGGTAGTTCTAAAAAGTCGAAAGACGAAAGACTAAAGTCAAAAGTCTGATTTTCAATGGAAACTTAGTTTGAGTGATACGGGCGTTCCAACTTTCGACTTAATCATGTTTTCCATCAAAATAAACATTCCACTTCCCTTGAACTTTCATGACTTGCTCGATGACATCGCGAACGGCACCTTTTCCGCCGTTTTTGTGAGAGATGTACGTTGAAATTTCTTTGATTTCAGGACTTGAATCCTGCGGACAGCTTGGTAACCCGACCAATTGCATCACGTGATAATCCGGAATATCGTCACCCATATAAAGGACTTGTTCTGCTTTAATATTGTACAATTCAATGTATTCCTTAAAAGTTTCCACTTTATTGGGAGCGGCGAGATGGATGTCGGTAATACCAAGGTTTCTTAGTCTGATGCGCACGCCTTCATTGCTTCCGCCAGAGATGATACAAACGTTATAACCGCTCTCTATCGCAGCTTTCATTGCAAACCCGTCTCGAATATTCATTGTGCGAAGCATTTCACCAGTTTGTGTGATGTGCACCGAACTGTCTGTCAATACACCATCAACATCAAAAATAAATGTAGTAATGTCATTCATGATTTCTTTATAGCTTTTTGCCATGCTCCTGTATAGATTGGGTTAATAATCGGTAAATATTTTTTTGGTTTTCATTTGTCAAAAAATCCAAATGCGAATTAATCGTGTTGCTGTCATGGCGTTTCGCCGGCCCGGTTTGCGCTTGGTCTGGCGAAAGCGTCACTATTTTTTCGGCAGTTTCGGCAATTAAAGGTTTCAAAATATCAAATGAAACTTGGTTTTCAGTACATATCTGATAGCCAATTTCATACAAATGATTGACGAAATTATTCACAAAAACTGCTGAAACATGCAACGATTTCCTTTGTTCAGAATTGATTGTATATACTTTTTCAGAAATTGATTTTGCAACGGAATCTAGTATAATATAATCATAACCAAATTCTGTTTCCAGACAAATTGGAAGGTTCGAAAAATCAACTGCTTTGCCTTTTGTAAAGGTTTGAAGCGGATAAAAAACGCCGCGGCGATTATTTTCGTGCAATCCGTCAAGCGGAAAACTGCCCGATGTATGCACGACCAATCGGTTTTTAAACGGCAGTTTTGTGGCTACTTCTGCAATTGCATTGTCGGAAACGGCGATGATATATAAATCGGCTTCATCCAAATTATCCAAACGATCTGTGATTTTTTCAAAGTCGGGCAGGGCAGGAATGCTTTGTTTTTTCCTCGAATATACCTGAACGATTTCGACAGCATTGCTTTTCACGAAAGCACCTATCAGATGTTGTGCGACATTTCCGGAACCGATGATAGTGACTTTAATCATGAGGCAAAAATACGGAATTAGATAATTATATAATTAGCGAATTAGATAATTAGCGGATTGGCAAATCGGATGTTGTTCGCTGGTTGCGCTAGATATCAGTAAAATGGCTGCAAAGAGTGAATATGATTTGGTATGCAATCAATAAACTAAAATCAATCTTTCAAATGCGTCACAATCGCAATTGGCTTCTGCAGCACGCGATGAATCGGGCAATTGTGTGCAATTTCGAGCAGTCGTTTTCTTTGTGCTGCGTCAAGATTGCCAAAAAGACGGATGTTCATCGTCATGCCTGCAATATTTTTAGCAGGTTCGTTTTCAAAATTTACTTCAATCATAGCTTCTGCCAAATCCCATTTTTTGCGTTCAGCATACATTTTTAGCGTAATTGCAGTGCATGATGCCAATGACGACGCCAGTAATTCAGATGGTGTAAATCCTAAATTTTGTCCGCCCAAATTTTGCGGTTCATCTGAAATAATCAATTTGGAACCGGATTTTATTTCGGTTTTGTATTTGTCTTGTTGTATGGATGCGATTACGGTGATCATTTGGATTTAAGATTTAAAATTTAAGATTTAAAATTTAAGATTGGATTCCGAATCTGAAATCTACAATCTAAAATTGGCGATTATGCTGGTAGCGGCACGAATTCTGTTTCTCCAGGGACTTTTGGGAAAGTCTGTGCAATCCAACGCTGTTTTGCATCTTCGATCAATTCGGCGGATGAAGCAACGAAATTCCAGTAAATGAGCCGCTCTTCCGTAAAAGCATCGCCTCCAAAAATATAAACGGTCGTATTTTCGGCCATCGTAAAATGGCACAATTTACTGTCGGTGGCAATTAGAATTTGACGCGGTCCGTAGCTATGTTCTTCGCTTTCAATACTGCCTTCGAGGATATAAAGTGCACTTTCACCGAATAAATCATCACCTAAATTTATCGTTTTTTGTGTAGTATTTTTCAATTCGATAAAGTAAAGCGGACTATACACAGGCACCGGTGATTTTTTGCCGAAAGCTGTTCCCGCGATGAGTTTGTAATGTACGCTGTCATTTTCCCAATGCGGAATTTCGTTTTCATCAGCGTGATAAAAGGAAGGTTGCATTTGCTCAAGATGTTTGGGTAAAGCGACCCAAATCTGCAATCCATGGAGCGATTTTTCGGTGTGTCTTAAATATTGCGGCGTTCTTTCAGAATGCACGATGCCGTTTCCTGATGTCATCCAGTTGACTTGTCCGGGCTTGATTTCTACTTCGCTGCCAAGACTATCTTTGTGCATGATGCTGCCGTCAAAAAGATATGTCAGCGTTGATAATCCAATGTGAGGATGTGGTGGTACATCAAAATTCTGGTCTGCCGGCAAATGTTCCGGTCCCATGTGATCGATAAATGCAAACGGGCCGACCATTCGCTTTTGACGGAAAGGCAATAATCTTCCGACCATGAAATTGCCGACGATGCTAGGTCTTTCTTCAATGATAAGTTGGATATTCGACATTTTTTTTTGTTTAAGATAGGAAAGATATAAAATGGTTTTTAAAGTTTAAAGTTAAAATGGTCAGAACTTCAAATTTTAAACTTCAAACCTTAAACTAATTTCTTGTTTTTACTTACTTTTGTGGCAGTTTTTTAAACAAAATTCCACTGTAATGGATAACAAAATTCTCTCTTTTTTAGCATCGTTCTTTTTTTCAACTCGTTTAATGGCTTTCTTGTTTTTATTTTTCGCTGCGGCGATGGGCGCTGGGACATTCATTGAAAGTTATTACAACACCGAAACCGCCAGAATATGGATTTACAACACCACTTGGTTTGAGTTTATTATGTTCTTTTTTATGATTAATTTCTTTGGAAATATAAAAAGATACCAATTGCATAAAAGGGAGAAATGGGCGACATTATTGCTGCATTTGTCTTTTATTTTTATCATCGCCGGTGCCGGAATTACGCGCTATATTTCCTACGAAGGTGTTATGCCGATCCGAGAAGGGGAATCATCGAATCAGATTTTTTCTGAAAAAACTTTTCTGACCGTGAACGTTGACGGAAATTATAACGGCAATGTCATGCGAAAAGTCAAAGAAAAAGCGCTATTGCTGTCGCCTGCAGTTTGTTGGCCATTTGCTACCAACGATTTTACGATAAGCGATAATTTTTCTAAAATTCCATTTAAAATCGAATATGTCGATTTTATCATGAACGCCAAGGAGCAAATCAAAGAAGACAAAAACGGTATTGTTTACCTCAAAATGGTTGAATCAGGAGGTGGTCAGCGTCATGAGCATTTTCTGAAATCGGGCGAAGTGGTGAATATTCACAACGTTTTGTTTGCACTTAATAAATTTACGCCAGGCGCTATCAACATCAATACAACAAGCGAAAGCTACAGTATTCAAACGCCATTTGAAGGTAATTTTATGCGTATGGCAGACAAAATGCAGGGTAAAGTCGTGAAAGATTCGGCACAACCGTTGATGATGCGTTCTTTGTATAATGTTGGTGGCGCACAATTCGTTTTTCCAGAACCTGCAATGAAAGGAAGTGTTGGATATGTATCGAATAACGATTATAAAGACAAAACGACCGACGATGCGTTGGTTGTAAAAGTCTCTAACGAAGGCCAAGAGAAAATCGTAACATTGTTAGGTGCGAAAGGAAAAGTGGGCGAGCCAGTGGCTTTTAAACTTGACAACTTGGAATATACGCTGACTTTTGGCAGTAAAGTTTATACAACGCCTTTTTACGTAAAACTCAACGATTTTATCGCCGAAAAATACCCTGGAACGACCAATAGCTATTCTTCTTATGAAAGTAAAGTGCGTGTTTTGGATGGGAAAAGTAGTTTTGACCAACGCATTTATATGAACCACGTTTTGGATTATAAAGGTTTCAGGCTTTTTCAGGCTTCTTATGATAAGGACGAAAAGGGAACAATATTATCAGTCAACCACGATTTTTATGGAACGTGGACGACTTATATTGGCTATTTCTTGTTGTTTTTTGCTTTGATGGCGATTTTGTTCGACAAGAACACTCGTTTCGGCGATTTGAAACGCAAGCTTGAAAAAGTAAAAGATAAGAAAGCACAATTATTAACAATATTCTTGCTTTTTATCGGGATTGCCGGTTCTGCTCAGTCGCACGATCATGAAAAAAGGATAACACGTGCACAGGTTGATTCCATCATCAAAAAATATACGATTAAAGAAGAACACGCTGCGCAATTTGGACGTATTGTCATTCAGGATGATGGCGGACGTATGAAACCAATCAATACTTTTAGTTCAGAATTGCTGCGTAAAGTGAGCAAAAAAGATACTTACAACGACATGAATTCCGATCAGGTTTTCTTGTCGATGTCGCAATATCCGCGCCTTTGGTTTGAAGTGCCGTTAATATACCTGAAAGCAGGAAATGATAGTTTGCGCGGTATCATTGGTGTTCCAAAAGATGCAAAATATGCAGCACTGGTTAATTTTTTCGATGACAAGGGCAATTACAAATTATCCAAATATCTCGATGCTGCCTACAAAACAGCAGAACCAAATCAGTTTGAAAAAGATTTTAAAGATGTAGATCAAAAAGTCAATTTTCTGGGTAGCGCTTTAAGCGGAAGCATATTAAAAATTTTTCCGGTCCCGAATGATCCAAATAATAAATGGGTTTCTTACCTCGAAATTAGCCACCCTACAGGCACTGCGCTGGATACGGTTAAAAATATTTTGCCGGCTTATTTCAATTCGTTAGTGGAAGCTTCGGAATCGAAAAGCTATACGATGGCGAATACTTGGGTTACAGGAGTTGAAAATTATCAGAAGAAATATGGTAGCAAAGTGCGTCCAAGCGACGATAAGATTTCATCGGAAATTTTGTATAATAAATATGATGTTTTCAGGAATTTGTATTTGTTGTATATGACTTTTGGAACATTTATGCTGTTGTTTGTGATTGCGAATATTTTGATGAATAAGAAATTCATGCGCTATATTATCAGTTTTATGAGCATCATTATTAAACTTCTATTTTTCACTCACACCCTTGGATTGATTGCCCGTTGGTATATTTCAGGACATGCCCCATGGAGTAATGCTTATGAGTCGATGATTTATGTGGCTTGGGCAACAATGTTATTTACATTACTGTTTTCAAGTAAGCTGGCACACGTTATCAAATATGCTAATCCGACTGTTTGGTTGTTGACATTATTCAGAACCGAAGCCAATAAAAAATCACCACTTGTAGTAGCCGCAGGAACTTTCGTAGCTTCGATGATCCTTATGGTAGCGCATTGGAATTGGCTGGATCCTGAGATTGCCAACTTACAACCGGTTCTGAATTCCTATTGGCTGATGATTCACGTTGCAGTAATTGTGGCAAGTTACGGGCCATTTACACTAGCAATGGTACTCGGATTAGTTTCGATGCTACTGATGCTATGCACGACAGAAAAGAACAAAATAATCATGAAACTGCACATTCAGGAAATCACTTATATCAATGAAATGGCGTTGACAATTGGTTTGGTAATGCTAACAATCGGGAATTTTCTCGGTGGACAATGGGCAAACGAAAGTTGGGGCCGTTATTGGGGTTGGGATCCTAAAGAAACTTGGGCGTTGATTAGTATTATGATTTATGCCTTTGTAATCCACGCGCGTTTTGTGCCTTTTTTCAGGGGACTATATACTTATAATTTCATGAGTGTTTTGGCTTTCGCTACGATATTGATGACCTATTTCGGTGTGAATTTTCACCTTACCGGATTGCACTCTTATGCGAGTGGCGAAAGGCAGAATGTGATTATTTACCTTTATGTATTTGTAGGTTATATCATTTTTTCAGCGTTAGTTTATTGGCGTTATAAGCAATTTTATAAGAAAGAGAAGTAATCCTGTTCTGTGACTTCGTGGCTTTACCAAATATTTCTATTTGCTCGCAAAGGCGATAAGCCGCAAATAAAAAGAAGTTATTCTCTGTTGTATTAAACAAAAAGGCCCAGTGTTAACTGAGCCTTTTCTGTTTTATAAATTCTTTGGTTTATACTTTCACAGCACCCAATGTATATAATTGCTCCATCGTTGGTGTTGCGCTTCCACCCGCAGGTTCAAGCGTGATTCCGAAAGCCTGAGCCCCTGTAGTACTTTGTACTGCAAATACTTTGGTATTATTAGCAGCAAAATTATCCAGCAATCCAATGCTTGTAGGGGTTAGCGGATTCAACGTTAGCGACCAGATTTGATATACTTTGCCTTCCGGTGGTTCTGGCAATCCGCTTGCATCAACATAAACAACTTGTGTGTTTTTGTTCCAGTAAATTTTGGCTTTAGCATCTGGTGCTACTGCTTGTCCACCTAAAGGCACAACAATGTTGTTTTCGTCACGAACGACTGCCAATACAGTTTCTGCGTTCTTTTTCTCGGCATCTAGTTTGTCTAAATCACCTTTAAGTTTCACTTTTTCGGTTTGCACTGTAGTTACCTGATTTTTGGTATCGTTCAGTTGGGTATATTGAAATCCGATGCCGATCATTAACAAAATTGCAGCCGCCCATCCGATGTAAGCACCCCAATTTGTAGTTGGTTTCATTTCGACTACACCGTGTTTATCTAAAAGCTGTTTCCTAATCTTGTCATAGTTTTCGGCTGACAAATAAGGCGACATACTGAATGAAAGACTGATGACGGCTTTTTCTATTGAAAGAATTTCGTCTTGGACTTCCTTATGTTGTTTTGACATCTGGATTACTTCATCGTGTTCGGCTTCAGTAGTTTTTCCGAAAACAAAAAGTTCTAAAATTCCCGATGCTATAAATTCGTTTACTTCCATTTATACTTGTAATAAGTTTCTTAAATCGCTGATGCAGTTTCTGTTTTGTGTTTTAACGGTTCCAAGCGGCATTTCAAGCTCATCTGAAGCTTCTTGCTGCGTGTAACCTTTAAAGAACAATAAATCCAATATACGGATACATTTAGGTTTAAGTTTTTTTACAAATTCCTGAATCCCGATGGTATCAATTTTATTGTTCAGTTTGTTACTGTCATCAAGTAGATGTACGAAATTATCAGCCGATAAGTTTTTCTGGCTATTGTTAAATCCTTTAGAACGGAGTTTGTCAATCGCTGTATTTCTAGCGATATTAAGGATCCACGTAAAAAAACGACCTTTACCTTCATTATAAGTTTCGATGTTTTTCCAGATTTTGACGAACACTTCTTGAAGCACATCTTCGGATTCTTCACGGTCTTTAATCAAATTATAAATAATGCCATACAGGTTTTTCGAGTACATATCGTACAAAATTGTAAAAGCTTTATCGTCTTTTTTGAGCACCAAGGGGAGTAATTCTTCTTGCGTCATAATGATTGCTATTGGTTAGTATTTACAAAAATATGGATTACTATTTATAAAATTAACATTTTTATGCTTTAAATAAGCGTATTTTCGAAATTAACAGTTGTTTAAATGTACTTAAATATAAACTTTAAAGTTAATTTTAAGAAATAAAATGAAGTTGCTGAATTCATTTTTATTAATTTTATAAAAAATATTGATATGAAAAGAATCTCAATGATAGCTTTGGTGCTATCACTTACTGCAGTCTCCTGTTACGCACAGGCTAAAAAAAATAATGTGAAACAGCCAGCCCTCGCGGTGAATCATGACGTTAAAGAAAACAATATTGAAGGCTCTGCCAAACAGAATACAACTTCTTCTGTGAATGGACTAAAAAATACACCAACAGCAATGAAAAGCATTTATGACTATGTTGTAACCGATATTGATGGGCATGAATTTAACTTCGAAATGCTAAAGGGAAAAAAAATAATGATTGTCAATACGGCATCAAAATGCGGATTTACGCCACAATATGCCGATTTACAAAAACTTTATGAAAAATATAAAGATGCGAACTTTGTTATTGTTGGCTTTCCAGCGAATGATTTCGGGAAGCAGGAGCCCGGTTCAGATGCAGAAATTCATGATTTTTGCCAACTAAATTATGGCGTTACCTTTCCGATGATGAGTAAAATATCTGTAGTTGGCGATGGAATGGCAGATATTTATAAATTCCTGACCAATCAAAAATTAAATGGATTGCAGAATTCCACCGTGCAATGGAATTTTCAAAAATACCTTATCAATGAAAAAGGACAACTTGAAAAAGTACTATTATCGAAAGTTTCGCCTACAGATCCTGAGATAATCAATTGGATAAACAAATAAATGAAAATAAAAAAAGGAACCTGAAAACGGTTCCTTTTTTATTTTAAGATCAATTGCATCAAAACCAAATCCAACCAACGGTCAAATTTATAACCAACTTCTTTCAGGTTGCCTGTAACTTCAAAACCAAATTTTTTGTGAAAAATGATACTTCCGGAATTATCCGCGTCGATGCAGCCAATCATCAAATGAAATCCTTCTGTTTTTGCAGTTGTAATAAGTTTTTCCATTAATAATTTTCCAATGCCTTTGCCTTTATAAATATCAGCGACATACACTGAATGTTCGACTGTAAACTGATAAGCCGCTTTTATACGGAAAGCTCCATACGAACCAAAACCAGCAACAGTATTATCAATTACTGCAACAAAAACGGGAAAATGTGAAGTTCTTTTTTCTTCAAACCATTGCATTTGCTGTCCTATTGTCCGCAATTCATAATCGTAGATGGAAGTCGAATTCAGAATAGAAAAATTTACAATTTCCAAAATGGCGCCAACATCAGCAGCCGTCGCTTCCCGAATTTTTATTTCCATAATGAAAGTTATTAAATGCCCAATTCAAGAAATAAATCATCGGCTTCTTTTGAGTTCCAACCCAATTTGACCGTCATTTCCTTAGCTTTTCGGGCATAAGTGATCGCCGTTTGCTTATCGTTTATCTTGAGGTATAATTTTGAAAGCAAGACATAACCGTCATAAGATTCACTCAATTTTTCCGATTGTTCGGCCATTTTAATTCCGTATTTCAAACTCGCTGTATCGGCATAGTGAACGCGATAGTTTTGCGCAATTTGTTTTAAAAGTGTGGCGTTATCCCAAGCAAATTTTTCTGCGCCGTCCATCGTTGCTTTTTTGTATGCAGACCAGTTTCCTACATTTTCAGAAATGATAACATCCGATTTAAAAACCAGTGAGTCTGCAGTTTTTATATTCAGTGCTTTTAAATCGGCACGCGCTTTTTTGTAGCCTATTGTATCTAGATTTTCGGCAAAGGGCTTTAGGGTTTCTTCAACGATATTTATAATCTTGCGTTGTACTCTAACTGGCGAAGCAACTGTGGCAAATTCTTTTTGGTGTTGCAATACATATTTAAATTCCCTTGCATTAACATCTGAAACTGCGTTTGCAATAATTCTCCAGTTGATAGCTGAAACAAGTTGCGCTTCTTTTTGTGTGGCAAGATAAGTTTGTGCTGGCAATGCCAATTCTTTTCTGTCTTTTCCTTTTCGCAACGTCATAATATAGGCTAGGCATTTGTCTGCGTTTGCCGGATTGTCATAAAAATCTTTTTTGAGAAACGGCAATTGCTTTTCAGGGATAAGAGCCGTTTTGGCTTCGGCAATCAATTCAGCCGATTTTAATTCGCCGTTGATATTGTATAAAACGGTTCCATTTTCGTCGAGAAACAAAAAAGTAGGGAACATTTTTACGCCAAATTGCTGTTTGAACATTTCGCCTTCGCCTTTTTCAATATCTTGCCAGGCGCATACAAAATTCTTGGTCAGAAAATCCTTTACTTCAGGATCGGTTAAAACCTCGGCTTTCATTTTATTGCAATGTTGGCACCAAGTGGCATAAACCATATATAGAATAGGTTTGTGCTCTTTTTTAGAACGTTGCAATGCCGCCTGATAACCATCTTCGTCAAAATGCATGATTTCCTGCGCATAAAAATGCTGAGTGAAAAAGAGTATAAAAAAAAGCGCTGAAATGCTAATAAAATGCTTCATCGTGTCATTCGGAATTTTTACAAATATATCATAAAAACCAATTCAATATATACCAAAATATTGCCAAAAATTGCAGTTGAATCCGTAACTTTGTATGATTAAAACTGCAGCATGATTTACCCCAAAATTCCTTTAGCGCAAAGCATCATCGAAATATGCCACGCCAAAGGATTGACCGATATAATAATTTCTCCAGGCTCCAGAAATGCCCCGCTAACGATAGGTTTTGTAGGCAATTCTAATTTCAAATGTTACAGTATTGCAGACGAGCGTTGCGCTGCTTTTTTTGCAGTTGGAATGGCACAACAAACGGGAAAGCCGGTGGCAATTGTATGCACTTCGGGATCCGCTTTACTCAATTATTATCCCGCTTTTGCGGAAGCATTTTACAGTCAGATTCCACTAGTAGTAATCGCTGCCGACCGTCCACATGATAAAATTGATATTGGTGATGGGCAGACCATTCGTCAAGAAAACGTATATGCGAACCATTCTTTATACAACGCCAATCTGACCGCAGCAATTTCTGATGAAAATGATTTTAAGATCAATGAAGCCATTAATATTGCCATTTCGCAAAAAGGACCAGTGCATATCAATGCGCCATTTGAAGAGCCTTTGTATGAAACGGTCGATGCGCTTAGTGTTGGCGTAAAAATTTCGGCATACGCAAAAGTAACTCCGGAACTTTCCATTTCAGAATTACAAGAATTCGCCGGGATATGGAATGCCTCCAAGCGCAAAATGGTTTTGGTTGGTGCGACATTTCCCAACGCGATTTCACCCAAAACTGCCGCTGCGATTGCCAATGATGAATCGGTTGTGGTACTCACAGAAACGACTTCTAATGTGCATCATCCAACTTTTATCAATAATATTGACACAATAATTACGCCTTTTAACGATGCTGATTTTGAAGCTTTTCGACCGGAAATTCTCGTTACTTTTGGAGGAATGATTGTCTCTAAGCGCATCAAAGCTTTTCTTCGAAAATACAAGCCAAAACACCATTGGCATATTGACGCATTGCGTGCATATGATACTTTTGACGCACTGACAAAGCATTTTGTTTGTAATCCGGAATTATTTTTTGAGCATTTCCTTCCAATGACGCAAGTTGTTGAAAGCGATTATTCCGCGAAAGCGCAACAAATAAAGGCGCTAAGGCAGCAAAAACACGAGGCTTATTTGGCGACAATTCCGTTTTGTGATTTTAAGGTTTTTGAAAAAGTGATCCCAAGTTTACCAAAAAACAGTCATTTGCAGATTAGCAATAGTTCTGCGATTCGGTATGCGCAGTTAATCGAGATAGATCCATCGATAGAAGTCTATTGCAACCGCGGTACGAGTGGCATAGATGGGAGTACATCCACGGCGATTGGTGCGGCTTTTGCAAATCCGAAGCCAACAACTTTGATTACTGGCGATATCGGATTTTTATACGACAGCAATGCCCTTTGGAACAATTATATTCCGAAAAATTTCAAGATTATTTTGATTAATAATGGCGGTGGCGGTATTTTTAGGATTTTACCCGGCCATCAGGAAACGCCTGTTTTTACTACATTTTTCGAAACCTCTCATTGCCTTACAGCCGAACATCTAGCAAAAATGTATGGGTTTGAATATAGAATTGCAAGCAATGAAAAATCACTTGCCGAAGGTTTAGCGACTTTATGCAGTGAAAACGAAAGGCCTTTTATCCTAGAAGTTTTTACGCCTACGTTGGAAAACGACAAGATTTTATTGCAATATTTTAGGGAGTTGGTGTGATAAAGAGTTAAATCCCAAATTCCAAATCGCTGCTGTCAGGAATTTTAAGATTTTGAAAATTTACTTTTAATAAAACCGAAAATTTTCTCACCTGTATTTGCTATTTTATCAGTATTATTCGCTACGACATTAGAAGCAAGGGTTTGAAATGCGGCACCTGCTAATTTAATTAAGGGGTTTCCACCACCGGAAAAAAGCAGTTTTTTAAGTAGGAATCCTGAAGTTAATCCGATTGCAGCTTTTCCGAGACCATCTTTGAGTTCAGGGGAATGTGTAACCGATTCATAAGTGCCTTTGATGGCACTTTTGATGAGATTCATTGGTTTTAATTGTTCCAATGTATCGTCAATCGAATCTTTCAATATCACCCAATCTTCCTCGCGTTGCATTTCGAGTAAAGCAATTTTATGGTGTAATTTTTCGGTAGGTGTTGGGCTTATATTTTTCATGGCTGTGGCTGTTTTTCATCCAAAAGATTATTAATTATAGCGTTTTTAACCGGAACTTTAATCCATTTGGTTTTGCCATAATAAATGACCAGCAACAGTATCATATAGAAGAGAGCAACGGAAAAGAAACCATAATATGTTTTCCCTAAGAGATCGCCCATCCAAAATGCCAGCCCGAAATTTACCAAAATGGCAATCAACGACAAGATCAGCACGAAAACTGTTTTAGTAACAATTTCGGATCCTGCATCCGATATTTTGTCCACACTTTTCAGCCTGAACAAATCGATGTTGGTTTTTGTGTAGGTTGCTGCCTTTTGGGCTAACGATTCCAATGACGTTGCTTGTTCTTCCATAATTATAATAATTACCCGTTATTATATTTTTTGCTGATTAAGCGTGATTTATAATTTTGCCTCAACCTCGCTGATAATGCCTTTGACATTGCGATTGGCTTCTTGTAATCTTGCATTTCCAGCATCGGCTAGGTTTTCTGCTTGGTCTTTTACATTATTGAAATTTTCGTTTACAGATTCGATAAACTCATTGAATTTGTCTTTAAGGCCATCGGCATAATCTTCGCCTTTTTTTGCGATTTTTTTACGTGTTTCTGTGCCTTTGTCTGGGGCGAATAATATGCCAAGTGCTGCGCCTACTGCAACGCCAGCCAATACGCCTAATAAAACTTTTCCTGTGCTCATGATGTTCAAGTTTAAATGTTTAGTTTAGAAATTTACGAATTAATTTTTAAATGACGCGGTCACCTCTTATTAATCTCAGTATAATTGCAATAACAGCAATAACAAGAAGAATGTGGATGATACCGCCAACTGCGTAGCCAAAGAACCCGATGGCCCAGATGATAACTAAAATTACTGCGATGGTGTAAAGTAGATTTCCCATGATTTTTGAGTTTTTAAAGGTTATTGAATAGTAGACAGCTTATTTTGAAGTCAATCTAAAATCCTGATTCAGTTTGTGTTTATTAATGTTATAAATGTTTTGAAGCGCAGTATCAGAACCTATTGTCGATGTTGTTGCAATACGTCTTCTTTTGATTTTCAAAAATGGCGTGAGGTTGATCCTGATTTTCATTGCTTACAATATTTATTTATTTTGATATTACAAAGTTCGCGCTGAATTAAAAGAATACCCTTACACAACTTTCTTTATGTTTTACATGATTAGCATTTGGGATTTGTTATTTGAAATTTTCCCAATCATAACGACTTATTCTTATCGGTCTTTTTTTCAATGTCTTCTACTTGTTGGATGAAATTGGCTACATCCTCATCAGCTTCACGACCATAAGCATCAGCCAGCGTTCCGCGTTCTCCGTTTGCGGTTTCAATCGCATACAAAATGGCGCTATCGTCTGGGTTACTTTCGCCTTCAAAGCGGTAAAAATTCACGATTTTTAAATCTTCAGGTTTGTAAACATAATCTGTCGTAAGTGATTTTAGTCCGTCGGCAACAGCCATGAAATGCGTTTTAAATCCTAATTTATTAAGCATATTGGTACACGAAACCATTGTTTTCATCTGTACTTTTTCGAATTCTATATTTTCCATTATTTCTAATTTTTTGATTGAACTGTGTCATATAAAGTTCCGCCAAAAAGGAATTTTACATCTTACAATACTATCAGAATAAATTATAAAATTTCGCAATGGAAATGCCGGCAGTTATAAATGGCGTGTTGTTTGTTTTTATTCTCAAGTGAATAATATACAAATCAGGCTTTAAAGAAAATTAAGCAGGAAGATAAACCGTAAACGCACAACCCAAATTTGGTTTGCCTTCGGCGGTGATAAAACCTTTGTGGTTTTCGACAATTTTTTTGCAAATGGCAAGTCCTATACCTGTTCCGGAATATTCGTTATTGTCATGCAAGCGCTGAAAAAGTGTAAAAATAGTTTTCGCGTATTGCTGCTCAAAACCGATACCGTTGTCTTTGATTGTAATTTTATAGAATTTTTTATCGGCACCTAATTTCCATGATTTTGGAAGATTTTTACCTTGTATAATCTCTGAACTAATGTTGATTTCTGGTGGTATATTGGTTTGAGAATATTTTAGCGAGTTTCCAATCATGTTGATGAAGAGCTGTTGAATTTGGAAAGGGATTACATTTATCGTAGGCAAAAGTAAACATTGGATGGTCGCTTTTTTTGATTCGATGATTTCGGCAAGATCAAGTTTTGAATTTTCGAGTATTTCGTTTAAATCAGACATTTCAAAAATCTTGTCGGCTTTGTTAGCTCTTGAAAAAAGCAGTAAATCGTCAATAAGTTTTTGCATCCGGTTGGCTGCCACTTGAATTCTTGTAAAATATTCTTTTGTTTTCTCAGACAACGAATCGTAGTCTTTTTCCTTTATGATCGAGATTAAAGTTTGTACTTTTCTTAAAGGCTCTTGTAAATCATGGCTTGCAACGTGATTAAATGCCGAAAGTTCTTTGTTAGAACGCTCTAAGTCAAACAGTTTTTCTTCAAGAATTTTGTCTTTCAGGAATTGTTCTGTAATGTCTGCATTGACGCCGAT
Organism: Flavobacterium sp.; assembly: GCA_029946065.1. GTDB lineage: Bacteria > Bacteroidota > Bacteroidia > Flavobacteriales > Flavobacteriaceae > Flavobacterium. The sequence continues at coordinate 185,622 of JAQSDU010000014.1, read as the reverse complement.
GAGAATTCTTTTGTCAAAATTATCGACAATCATTTTCCCAATCGATTTAAAATAGCGCAATTCGCCATCTTTGCGGATTACACGGAAATAGGCAATAGAGCCAGTATTTTCGGTAAGTACTTTTTTTCCACCTTCTTGAACTATATGACGGTCATCGGGGTGCACAAATTCGAGGAATTTCTCGATTGTAGGTTCAAATTCGTGCGGCTCATAGCCCAAAAGTCGGTATTGGTTGTTGGAGTAGGTGATGTGATTGGCTTCAATATTCCAGCACCAGTTACTGATTTCGGCAATTTGTTCGGAATGCTCAAAAATTTCTTTATTGATAAGCAGTTGGTTGTTTTTGAGTTTGAGGCTTTTTACATCTTTATTGATTTTATAAAACGCACCAATAAAAACCAAAAGCGAAAAGACAGCCGTTAATAAAAATGAAATCGGCGAAAAATTAATTTGGTTGCGATGTCCTTCTTCTCGTTTTTTGAGCAATTGCGTTTCTATTGTAATCATCTTATTGACGCGCGCCCTAAGAATCTCCATAATGTTCTTGCTTTTAACAAGCTGCGTTCTGAGTGAACTAGAAGTCTTAATGTTAAAGCTGTTTTGTTTTAAAGTGGTATCAAGCATTAAAAATTCTTCGTCAATAAGTCTATTTACAAATACAATATTTTTTTGCTGCTGTAAGTTATCGGAAGTCAGTTTTTGTAACGTTTTTAATGAAAGCTTTACTTTTTCGTAAGCACCAGAATAGGGTTTTAAAAAAACGGTGTCGTGGGTTAAAATATAGCCACGCTGGCCTGTTTCAGCATCTTTGACGTAAGAAATAAGTTGTTCTAGTTCAAGATGGATTTTTTGGGAATGTTGCACCAGTTTTTCCGACTCGTTGAGCGTCTGGATCTGCTGAAACGAATTACTAACTAGAAAAAAAAGTGTAAAAATAGCAATGACCAACGTTATTGATAAAAATAGCGACGAAAATTTTGAATTTCGAATAGTCATCTGGTAACGCTGGTTTTTTTTACAAGCTTAAAAGGAAATTTTCTTTATTGAGACCTGAAGTATGATACTGCCAGTTGAGACTTATTACTTCTGAGAGGATTTTTTTTAGCGCGCCAAAATCATTTGGTTTTTTGATGTAAATATTGGCACCTCTCACGAAAGTTTCTTCAATGTCTTCTTCTGAAGATGAGGTAGAATAAATAGCCACAGAAAGATTTTTTAATCTTGCGTCTTGCCTGATCTCCTTTAAACATTGCATACCATCTTTTCTTGGCATATTCAAATCGAGGAATACCACGTTAGGCAACTGTAAGTCGGGTCTGTTCAGATAATCCATCAACTGAACGCCGTCGTTTAGCGTTGTTACAAAGGTTTTGACTTTAAGTTCTTCTATCGCATCTTTAAAGAAAAGGCGGTCGTCTTCGTCATCATCAGCAAGAAGAATGTGTAAGGCATCGTGGTTCATAAGTTTATTTGTTAGTGAGAATTTGGGGAATTACAGGGCTGTATCAAGATTTTTTCTTTTTTTGATAATGCGCTGGAAGGTTGTAGGCGTAAGTCCAGTTGTTTTTTTAAACTGATTCGATAAATGCGCAACACTACTATAATTGAGCTGCCACGCCATTTCTGTTAGCGTTAATTTGTCCTCAATAATCATCTGTTTGGCGCGCTCTATCTTTTGAAGAATGATAAAATTCTCAATTGACGTATGCGTGATTTCGGAAAAAAGGCTCGACAAATAACCATAACTGTGGTTCAACCTTTCGGCAAGATATACAGATACTTTGCTGGTTTGCGATTTGTCGTCCAGATGAACCATTTCGACAATAACGTCCTTGATCTTTTGTATGAAAGCATTCTTAGGATTATCAAGGATTTCAATTCCGTATCTTTTCAGGGAAACTTCGAGCTCTTTGTATTGTTCAGGCGAAATAGCACCTTTAATTTCAACATCGCCAAGACCTGTGATTTCAAAGGGAATCCCGAATTTATCCAAGTGTTCCTGCAAAATCATTTTACAAGCAAGGTTGATGTCGTATTTAATTTGAAGCTTCATATCTGTTTTAAATTTCATTTAACCAAATTAATGGTTCTCTGTTGTTGCCTTCCGAAAAATCACAGTTTCAGAGCGAAATAAATTGTTATATAAAATAACAATTATTTATCGGTATTCCATCCAAATCTAACATTTTTATTTGAAAAATAGAATGCTTTTTTAGTCGAGATTTAAATTTTATTCAAATGTTAATCATTTTCCTACAGGAGAAGCAGATAAGCTATTTTTTACCACTAATTGACTGCGGCGAACTTACTGTTTCAATATTTTGAAGGTAAATTGATTATAAATTAAACGTTTTGTTAGGATTTTCAAAGATTTAGGTGCGGTGAAATATACAAATTCAGTTATCCATGTAAAAAAATCTGTGCATCAGCGGCTATTTTTATATTTATTCTTTTGCAAAGGGCGATGCGACGATCATCCCAGCGCTTTCATCGAGAGAATCAAAGTAATCAATAGTCAAACATTCAAACGCTCTTTGTACCTTTGCTTCAAATAAATTTCCCCAAAATGATCGAGATAGGAAAATACAATACCTTAACTATATTGCGCGATACCAAAGTCGGCTTGTTTTTAGGTAACGGAAATGAAGCAGAAGATATTCTTTTGCCCAACAAATATGTACCACAACAATTCGAAATCGGCGATGAACTGACGGTTTTTGTTTATTTGGATCATGAAGAACGCCCTGTTGCGACAACTTTGGAGCCTTATATTTTATTGAATGAATTTGCGCTTTTGCGTGTCAATTATGTCAATCAGGTTGGTGCTTTCATGGATTGGGGGATGGAAAAAGATATTTTAGTTCCGTTCAAAGAGCAAGCACGCCCGATGGAAAAAGGGAAACGTTATCTTGTTTATTTGTATATGGATGACAAAACCAATCGCCTTGTAGCGTCAAGCAAAACCAATCAATTTCTAAATAATGATGAATTGGCAATCGAAAGAGGCGAGGAAGTTGACTTGATCGTTTCGCACATCACAGAAATGGGCATCAATGTCATTATTAACGAAAAGCACAAAGGCCTTTTATATAAGGATGAAGTATATGATGATGCCATTCGCACCGGTGACAGGCTTCGCGGTTATATCAAAAATATCCGTCCTGACCATAAAATTGATGTTTCACTACAGAAATTGGGTTATGAAAATATTGAACCTAACGCTGAAAAAATTCTCAATGAATTGCGTGCCAGCCGCGGTTTTCTTCGCTTGAACGATAATTCTCATCCTGAAGATATCAAAACCGTACTTCAAATGAGCAAGAAGACTTTCAAAAAAGCGATTGGTGCTTTATATAAAGACAAGCTTATTGAAATTAAGGAGGATGGGATTCATTTGGTGTAGAAGTTAGACCGTAAGACGGGAAGTTCGGAAAACTATAAGATCCTGGGTAATCACTACTTTCAATTTTAATATCAGAATTTTAATCTTACAATTTCAAAATCTTACATTCTTAAAGTCTTAAAATCTCAAAATATTACAAATGGCAGCGTTACAACCATTTTACAATTGGACTAAATCGCTTTTGGAAGAAGACGAAAAACATCCAGTACTATTCATCGGACATGGTTCACCTATGAATGGAATAGGAGACAATGAATTTTCCAAAACCTGGGCGAAATTCGGAAACGAAATTCCAAAACCAAAAGCTGTTCTTGTCATTTCGGCACATTGGTTGACGCAAGGCACAGGAATCACAGCCATGCCCAATCCGAAAACCATTCACGATTTTGGTGGTTTCCCGCAAGCACTTTTCGACATACAATATCCGGCGCCCGGAAATCCGGAACTGGCAAAAGCGACTGCCGATTTGATCCATTCGACAAATGTGCATTTAGACCATGATTGGGGATTGGATCACGGCACGTGGACAGTTGTGCGCCACATGTACCCGAGCGCCGATATTCCGGTTTTGCAACTCAGCATCGATTATTCAAAACCACCGCAATACCATTATGATTTGGCAAAGCAATTAAAAGATTTACGAAAAAGAGGCGTGCTGATTATAGGTAGTGGCAATATGGTCCACAATTTACGAATGGTCGCTTGGGACAAACTGCAGGAACCTGAATACGGATTTGATTGGGCTATTGAAATGAATGCCATCTTCAAGGAAAAAATCGGAAACAACGACTTCAAGTCATTAATTGATTACGGAAAATTGGGCAAAGCAGCCAAACTCGCCATTCCGACGCCAGATCATTATTATCCGTTGTTGTATGCGATGGCTTTGCGAGATGAAAAAGATGATACTTCTTTTTTTAATGATAAAGCAGTTGGAGGTTCACTCACGATGACTTCTGTGAAATGGGGTTGATTTATTTTACTTCAATTTCGGGATTGACTGTCTTTAAAGCCGCTATAAATCCTTCTTTGTCTTGTGGTGAAACAAAAATATCTTCGTATTTGTCGTAGTAAATAGTGAGTCCGTCACTGTCTAAAGCTGGCCTGTAAAATGAGGTTTTTATGATTTTTTTGTCATACTCAACCCTTTTTATAGAGGTGATTTTTATTTTTCCTTTTATAGGACCGTTGGAAAAGTACAGCAGGTTATCAATTATTCGATAATTTGTACCATAAAGCATCCAAAGAATTAAACCGGAAAATCCAAAAAAAATGAAGCCTACGAAAATTTCTGTTTGTAAATCGGCTTCACCTACTGTAAAAACCAAAGGCATTGGCAATAAAAGCGCCAATGCCCATAGTAAAATTGTTGTGAACCTGCTTTTTGAAGAAGGAAATACATGCATTAAATACCCAATTCTTTTTTGGTTTTCTTAATCAATCCGTCTTTGTGTACCAAAACTGAAATAGATTTCAGCCTCAAATAAGGTACGCTCATATACACGTAACCACCGTTGGCGATTGTTTTGGAGTCGCTACCCCAAGAATTTTTTACTTTGTAATAAATGTTGCCATTTTGGTCTTTTACTTTTCCAACAATGTGCATCAAGTGGTCATCGGTAGTGTCGAAATTTTCAAATTCTGCCTGACGGTAATCCGGCGTAATGGCTTTCTCTTTTTTGATTTCTGTCAGGATTGCTTTCGCATCGGCATCGTTATCAGGAATTACGGCAACACCATATTTTCCTGAAAAAGTCGCTTCGCTTACATCGGTATCTAAAGCTACAGTGTAACCATTGTCCAACGCATTGTCAATATTTTTTACATATTCATCCAAAGGCAGATTGTAAAAACTACCATTCGAAAAATTGTCCGGAATATCTAAAATAAACGTTTTATAATAAGGCTCGTTGATATAAGAAGTAATCGTCACATAATCTTTCAGGTTCAATTTTGTCATTTCCAGAAAGCTTTTCGGCGTGTATTTTTTGCCGTTGTAGTCAAATTCTGTTACTGCTTGTCCAATATTAGCATCTAATTCAGCTTTCACATCGTCTTTCCATTTCGAGTCTAGTTTCTTCGCCGATGCATATGTTTTCAGCGTTTTCTCTAAATCCTCAGCCAGTTTTGCATGGTTGTATTTTGTAGCAGTTCCAACATAACCTGAAAAAGCACTTTGTGGTACAAGTCCAAATTCCGCAGCGCTGTTAATGACATCGTGGGCCAATCCGCCTTCTCCAAACTGCGCGTGTCCTTGGCGCATGACATAATTCCACGCTTTTTTGGTGTAAGTCTGTCTTACATTATACATTTCAGAAAGATCGACTGGTTTTCCCGTCAGGCGGATGATTTCCGCTTCTAGAAAAGAGGTTGTAGAGAAACTCCAACAAGTACCGGTTTGGTCTTGACAGATGACAGGATTAGCCTGAATATCTTTAACGGTTTGGAATTCATACTTTTGCGAATAGCCCGAAAACGCTATCGCGAGGAATGTCATGCTTAAAAATGCTTTTTTCATTTTTATTTACGTTTTGTTTTGTTTACAGAATATAAAAAATGGTTTATTTTTACGCTAAATTAGTATAATTATGCCAAACATAAATTGGAAAACCGCAAAAGATTTTGAAGATATCACCTATAAGAAATGTGACGGCGTAGCACGAATTGCGTTTAATCGACCGAATGTCCGAAATGCCTTTCGTCCAAAAACAACAAGCGAATTGTATCAAGCGTTTTACGATGCACAAGAAGATACTTCAATCGGTGTAGTTTTATTGTCTGCTGAAGGGCCATCAACCAAAGACGGCGTATATTCTTTTTGCAGTGGTGGCGACCAAAATGCACGTGGTCATCAAGGTTATGTTGGCGACGACGGACAACACCGTTTGAATATACTCGAAGTGCAAAGGCTAATACGATTCATGCCAAAAGTCGTCATTGCCGTAGTTCCCGGTTGGGCAGTTGGTGGCGGACATAGTCTTCATGTGGTTTGTGATATGACTTTGGCAAGCAAAGAGCATGCGATTTTTAAACAGACCGATGCCGATGTGACGAGTTTTGACGGCGGTTATGGCTCGGCTTATCTCGCGAAAATGGTCGGACAGAAAAAAGCACGTGAAATTTTCTTTCTTGGAAGAAATTATTCTGCTCAAGACGCTTTCGAAATGGGAATGGTAAATGCCGTAATTCCGCACGACGAATTGGAAGATACCGCTTTTGAATGGGCGCAGGAAATCCTTCAGAAGTCACCAACATCTATAAAAATGCTCAAGTTTGCGATGAACCTAACCGACGACGGAATGGTCGGACAACAAGTATTCGCAGGCGAGGCAACGCGACTTGCTTATATGACTGAAGAAGCAAAAGAAGGAAGAAATGCTTTTTTAGAGAAAAGAAAACCTGATTTCGGGAAAAATAAATGGCTGCCTTGATTTAGTGGTCAGTAAATAGTATTCAGTGGCACTAACACCGAACACCCAAATCCCTTCACCCAACATCCAAAACATGAATTTCAACAACGAAACCATCGATACGTCAAGCCTTCCAAAATTCGAGGAAGTACAGTTTACCAATTTGCATCCTTCTTATTGGAAAGTAACGCTTATTAATATTCTCATTGTTTTTATTGTGCTTTTTACTGCATTGGGTTTGGTCATGTATTTTGATGTAACACAGAATAATGAAATGTTGGGTGCTTCGGATTATAAATATGAGAAAATAGGAGGTTTGGGAGTGCTTTTTCTAGTAGTTTTGTTTTTTGCAAGACTCGGATTCAAAAAGAAAAGTTTCGCTTTTCGCACTCACGACGTACTTTATCGCCATGGCGTAATTGCAACCAATACCATCGTAATTCCATATAACCGTGTGCAGCATGTTGCGCTTCATGAAGGTGTGTTTTCGAGGATTTTTGGATTGGCGAAAATAGAAATCTTCACTGCCGGTGGTAGTTCCAGCGATATCGAAATTCCTGGAATTGCAAAAGAACAGGCCGAAAACATCAAACAGCTTTTAATGGGCAAAATCCAAAAAGAATTATGATGAAAGCCGATTTCAGTCAGCCGCAGCGACAATCGGCAATAGGAATTTTGGTGATGTTTTTCGACACCGTCCAGAAATATGCCCGTGCACTTTGGCCGATTTTATTGATCTCGGTAATTAAGTACCGCGAATCGATGCAGTTATATTTCATCGCCGGTGCCGCTGTGCTTATAGTGATCATTGGTATTATAGCTTATCTCCGATACCTCAATTTTACTTTTTGCCTTGACAGTGAAAACCAGGAATTTGTTGTCACGGAAGGCATTCTCAATAAAACGAAAACTACCATTTTACTCGATAAAATACAGCAGGTCAATATCAAACAGACTTTTATCCAGAAAATAATTGGCGTTCATGCTTTAGATGTTGACACCGCGGGAAGCCAGAAAAAGGAGGTTTCCATACTCGCTATTTCGCATGAACTCGCCTTGGAACTCAAATCAAGATTGCTAGAAAATTATAAAAAAGGAACTGTGGCGGAAGATACAGATATGGTTCCAGATTTAGTTTCAGAAAATTATCCTTTCGTAAAAATTAGTTTTTTGAGCTTGCTTAAAGTTGGCATTACGTCCAATTATGTTAGGAGTTTTTTACTACTACTTGCTTTTTTTTCCTCTATGTATGAGAATGTGAAGAATGTAATTAGTGAAGATGCGATCGACGAAGATGCGATTTCGGGTTTTATAGACGAAAAATCAACGATTCAGGTTGTTGCTGTGGCAATTGTATTCATTTTTGTCGTCATTCTTTCGATGAATGTCATTCGTATTGTTTTTAAATATTTCGATTTTAGGATTACCAAACAAACTGGATCATTGCTGTTGTCTTTTGGTTTGCTGAATACAAAAAGTACGATTATAAAGCCTGAAAAAGTGCAGGTTACATCGGTGACGCAGAATTATTTTCAAAAGAAAATGAACATTCTGCAACTCAAAATCAAACAAGCGACTAGCGGTGAAAAGGAAGAAAAGAAATCGGCGATAGAAATTCCGGGTTGCAGCAATTCAGAGAAAAACGAAATTCTAAAATTACTTTTCCACAAAATGCCCGAAAAAGGCATTATGCTCAAGCCGAATTTTCGCAAGCTTGGTTTTGCAATATTCCTTACAATAGGCTTACCTTTGTTTGGATTTTATATGCTCAGAGCCTATATTTCTGAAGATATAAATGTGGATTATCTCGTGCCGGTTTATGTAATTTTTGTCGGATTGATACAGTATTTCAAATTCCGCAATAATAGATTATTCATTAACGACGATTTTATCATTTTACAGAGCGGCGCTTGGGATATCAATAATGAAATCATTGAGCCCGAGAAAATTCAAGCGATTACGACATCACAGCTTTTCTGGCACAAAAGCATTAATATAGGGTCAATTACGCTCCATACGGCAGGTGGAGATATTGCGTTTCAATTAGGGAATTACAATATGCTAAAACAATATATTAACCTTTGGTTGTATGAATTGGAGCGAACGGATAAAAATTGGATGTGATTGATTAATAATGAACAATTAGTAATTAATGAAAAACCAAACCGGTAAAGACAAGAGAAGTTATAACAAATCCGAATAATTATTTAATTATTCACCATTAACTATTAATTAAAATGAAACACTGGATTCAGGCCGCAAGATTAAGAACTTTACCGTTATCGGTTTCGGGAATTATTGTAGGAAGCGTATATGCACTTTCGCATCCTACAGACGATATCGAAACGCCAACAGAGGTTTTCAAGTGGAAATTATTCGCGTTTGCCATCCTAACAACATTAGGGTTACAGATACTCTCGAATTTCGCAAATGATTATGGTGATGGTGTTAAAGGGACTGACAATGCCGATCGGGTTGGTCCAGCACGTGCCATTCAAAGTGGTGTGATTTCGCCAGCCGCAATGAAAAATGCCATTGTCATTACATCGTTACTAACATTGATTTCAGCAATTTTACTCATTTATTTTGCTTTCGGTAGTAGTAATTTTATCTATTCAATATTGTTTCTCGTTTTGGGGATTTTGGCAATTTTTTCTGCAATACGCTATACTGTTGGGAATACAGCATACGGATACCGTGGTTATGGCGATTTATTTGTGTTTGTATTTTTCGGGTTGGTAAGTACTTTAGGAGTCAATTTCCTCTATTCAAAACAATTGGATTTAATGCTATTCCTTCCCGCAATGGCGATAGGATTTTTAAGTGTTGGTGTTTTAAATCTCAATAACATGCGCGATGAAGAATCCGATCGCAAGTCTGGAAAAAATACAATTGTCGTGAAAATTGGAGGTGCAGCCGCCAAGAAATACCATTTCTTTTTGGTCATCACTGCAATGCTTTTGGTATTGCTATATGCGATAATTGACGATTTTCAGTTTGATCAGTATTTGTTTTTAATCGCTTATTTTCCTTTAACTAAACATTTAATTAGAGTATATAAAAATAAGGAAAACAAATTGTTAGATCCAGAATTAAAAAAATTAGCATTAAGCACATTTGCGCTTGCAGTACTTTTTGCATTAAGCATGATTTTCTTTTTCTCAGATTTAATAGTCAATAATTCCTAAAGCCAAAAACCATGAAAATTACATTCTACGGACACGCTTCCCTAGGCATCGAAGTCAGCGGAAAATCCCTCATTGTCGATCCCTTTATTTCTGCCAATCCAAAAGCGGCACACATCGATATCAATACGCTTAAAGCCGATTATATCTTAGTAACCCATGGTCACGGCGATCATATTCTCGATGTCGAAGCTATCGCAACAAGAACGGGCGCCACCATCATTTCCAATCCGGAAATCGCAGGTTGGTTCGGTGCAAAAGGCTATAACAGCCATCCGATGAACCACGGCGGTAGCTGGAAATTCGATTTCGGAACCATTAAATACGTCAATGCCATTCACTCAAGTTCATTTCCAGACGGTACGTATGCCGGAAATCCAGGCGGTTTTGTAATCGAAGGGGAACACAAAAACATCTACATCGCCGGTGATACCGCATTGACAATGGACATGAAACTCATCCCAATGCGCACCAAACTCGATCTCGCGATCCTGCCAATAGGTAACAATTACACAATGGATGTCGAAGATGCCATCATCGCATCAGATTTTGTCGAATGCGACAAAGTCCTCGGCTACCACTACGATACGTTCGGCTACATCATGATCGACCACGACGATGCGATTCGTAAATTTTTCAATAAAGGCAAAGACTTAATGCTGCTCGAAATCGGAAATGCAATCGATTTATAAATGATTTGAAGCTAATCCGGCTATCCACTTTTATCTTTTCCCGCTTGGCAGCAAGCGGCAAAAGGATAACCGTTTCTATCCGGGCTAGGGCAACCAATATACAAGAACATTTTCATGCGAAATTCACTTCTCTTATTCATTACAACACTGGCAATCCAGACCATCTCTGCACAGCGACAAGACGGTTATTGGGACAAAGACCGCGCGACCACCAAACAAATTACCGTTAGTGCCGGCAATAGGATTCTCGTCAAAACCGAAGACCTGCCTGTCGGAACCACCGAAGTCGTTTATCGAATCACATTGCTCGACGACAACCAGCAAATGGCCAATAGTTTGGTTTCGGTTTTAAAATCAATTCCGGATCCAAGCGGCATCAGCCAAGGTTCTGCCGGAGCGGTGTTTCTTTTGTCTAAAATTTCAGGAGACGACAAATGCAAATACGCAGTCTTTTCAACTGCCGATCAGACAAAATCCTATGTGGATGACGGCAAAATAGACAAAGCTTGTTTTTCTCAAAACGAGCCGGTAAGCAAAGACGCGAAAAGACTTTCCATGGAAAAAGATTGTTTTAAAGGTAATTCCGGAAGCCTTTGGTTCGGATTCGAAAGTAACAATTGGGTAATGAAACAGAAAATCGTATTGGAAGTGGTGCCGTGGGTAGATATAAAGCTCAGTAAAGGGTGGACGATTGACAATCGTAAGACGATCATTAAACTCGCTAAATCGTCCGATCTGGTGAAGAAAATGATCAATTCTGACGATTTCTGTATTTGTATCCTCGACAAAATGATGGCGAAATACAAATTCAATGAATATGAAAACGCAATGGCGATGGAAAAATCCAAAGCTTTCAAGGATTTCGGAAACCAATGCCTTACCGAAAAGCCTGCCAATACTGCAATTATCAATAATGTCAGAACCGATGCAGCACAATATTTCAAAAAGAAAAAATTCGCCGAAGCGATCGACTTGATGGAGACCGCAATTATGGAAACGGGTAACGCAAAAGTGCTCGATTACAATGCACTCGGGATGTATTACATTTATTCAAAGCAATACGAAAAAGCCATACAAACGCTAAAAACAAGCGAAGAAATGGACAATTCTGAACTCCGTATCAAGATGAATTTGGCACATGCTTATTTGCTAAACGGCGATTTTAGATCGGCAAAAGACATACATAAACGGTACATGTTACAAAATGTAACCGCCAAGGAATCATGGAAAGAACGCACAAAATCTGATTTTGAAGACCTTAAAAAAGCCGGATTCGAGTCCAAAGATTTTGAAAGAATTTTGGATTTGTTCTAAAATATTTCCCAATCTGAAAACTGACTACTGAATTTTGAAAGCGACATATTACAAATACCTGCTCAACTTCAAGCGACCATCGGGAACGTCTCGCGGCATTTTGACGCAAAAAGAAACGTGGTTTATTATCCTCGAAAAAGACGCAAAAAAGGGAATAGGCGAGTGCGGGATTTTGCGTGGATTGAGTGCAGACGACCGTCAGGATTATGAAGAAAAATTGCAATGGGTTTGCGAAAATATTCATCTAGGAAAAGACCTGCTTTGGACGAATTTGATTGAATTTCCATCTATTCAATTCGGAATTGAAATGGCGTTCCTTTCGCTGGAATGCGATAATCCGTTTGTATTATTTCCATCTGAATTTACAAATGCTAAAAAATCAATTCCAATAAATGGCTTGGTTTGGATGGGTGACGAAGCGTTTATGAAACGGCAAATAGAAGAGAAAATAACTTCAGGTTTTGACTGTATAAAAATCAAAATTGGGGCGCTTGATTTCGATAAGGAATTACAATTATTACGGTTCATTAGGCAAAATTTTACTTCGCAACAAATCGAAATTCGTGTCGATGCAAACGGTGCTTTTAATTTAAATGATGCTTTATATAAAATAAATCAATTATCTGAATTTGAGATACATAGTATTGAGCAACCAATTCAAAAAAATCACACTGACACTATGGCAGAACTATGCAAGAACACACCTTTTCCTATCGCATTAGACGAAGAACTGATTGGTGTGTTTTCATTGCCTGAAAAAGAAGCTTTACTACAAAAAATTCGTCCGCAATACATTATTTTAAAGCCAAGTTTTGTTGGAGGATTTCGCGGCACAGCGGAATGGATTGCATTGGCACAAAAATATAATATCGGCTGGTGGATTACTTCGGCACTCGAGAGCAACATTGGATTGAATGCGATCGCACAATGGACATTTCTGCAAAATAATAGTATGCACCAAGGATTGGGAACTGGCGGATTATATACCAATAATTTCGACTGCCCATTGGAAGTTTTTGAAGGGCATTTGTGGCATAAAAATGAAGGGAAGTGGGGTTTTGATTTTAAAGAATCGTTGTAGTTATTTGTTACACCTAGAGGCGTTTTTTATGCTAAGCTTTTTAATCCGTCTTTAATCTTCAAGTTGTCGTTGCGCGTCTCTGTGTAATTTTTTCTCCTGAAAAACCCGCAGTGAATGAATGGCTTGTTTCCGAATTTTTTCTTGTAAAAAGCCAGTCCAACCCAATAATAAACCAGAAAATCCTAAAGCTTGTCGCGTCCATTTCCAGATATTGAAATAATCGGTGTGGCTGATGATTAATCCGTCTTTGAACTCAAATTGAGCGGTAATTACATTAACAACTTTTCTGTTCGTTTTGCTGAAATGATAAGTAGCAATCCATTGGGCACTTCCGGTATCGGAATCGGCGTTTACTTCGGAAAACTCAATTTTTAAATTGCCTTTGCTTTTTTCAATGAGCATTTCCCACATATCGGCCACGTCGTTTCCTTTTAAAATTCCGAAAGCCGGATCTTCAAAAATAATATCTTTATGGTAGCAACTTGCCATAGTTTTTGGATTGTGCGCGGCAAATCCAGCATAGAATTCTTCGATCAGCTGTTGGTTCGGATTCATATTGCTATTGATAAAGTGAATTGATTGCGGTTTCCGTTTCAAAATTATTTTTTTCGGGTTTAAGTCCGAGTTGATAATAACTTTTTTTGTTCCAAGTAATAAAATGCCCAGTTTGGCTTGTAAATCGGTTTTCCTTTCCTTTTATAGCAAAGCGAACATTGACAATAGCTTTTGTCTTTAAACGACTCATTTCGACTGCAGAAAAGGAATACCAAGTTGTGGCAATGCCGGCTTGGTTCTCCCGAAAACCTTTGTCTGTACATGTTATGATGGAATTGTCATCTAAAAATAAATAAACCGTTCCGCCGATATAAAACGATTCGTTGCTTACTGGAACAGATAATTGCAATAAACCGCCTTTTTCAGTCTTTGCCACTTGCACGTTTAAAAGGCCGCCTAATGCATAATTTTCGCAAATAAATTGCCAGTTTTTCGTTGCCGGATATTGTTTGCCGTCTTTAAAAGCCATCATTTCCTGTGCCGACGCAGAAAGCGTTATACAGCATGTTAAAAAAAGAAGGAGTTTTTGAGACATAGATTTATTAGATTTATTTTTTATGGCTGGTAAATATCTTTCCAGTCTTTAGATTGTATGGCCGAAACTTTATTTTCTTCGTTCATTGTCACGCGCAGCTCTTTAATGGTATGTTTCCACTGGTAATCTGCTTTGTAGCGATAAACGGTAATGTTTTTTGTTTTGTTTTGTATAACTTCCACCAGCTTGATATCCTTAAAATTACCATATTTTACCCTAAATTTCTGACAAGTTCTTGTCAACTTTTCAAGCGTAGAGTTTTTTATAACTTCGTCTGTGGCCTCACTAGTGGTATAAGGCTTGAATTTAGAAGTATTGCATGTATTCAAAAGCCTTTTTCCCAGTTCGTACGATTTGTTTTTTTGAGCACTATTTACGTCTTCTATTTTAAGGATGACAACTTTGTCTTTTTCCGGACCATGTTTCGATTTGCAGCCAATTATAAGCAACAGACCGCATAAAAATAGGATCTTTTTCATATTAATATTTTTAGGAGCAGGTTGGGGTCCGGACAATTTTCGAGATAAAAAGGCAAATCACTTTTGTTGCAAACACCGGGATAATCACCGAATTGAGTACCGATATTTTTTATAATTTGAAAATGCAAATGCGGTGCATAATCGCCATTGACGGTCGCATCGCCTAAAGTACCAATCTTAGTGCCTTTTGTAACAGCCTCACCAATCTCAAGGTTTGCAATACTTTCTAATGACAAATGGCCATAAAGTGTATAAAAAATAACATTTTCTATCTGGTGTCGCAAGATTATTGTTGGGCCATAGTCGCCAAAAGCGTTGTTGTTTTTAAAGCTATGTACGGTGCCGTCCAAAGCTGCCAATACAGAAGTACCAGCTTTTGTCCATAAATCAATGGCAATGTGAATGTCTCGTTCTTCGGCCGCGTCTTTATTGAAAATACTGCTACGTTGGTACAAATTGCGCCTTTCGTTATAACCTCCAAAAGCGACTTTGGCTTTTTTAGTTTTGAGGTAATTTTCTACAAAAGCCTCAAAAGTAAGCGATTTGTTAAAGTCAAGTGAGGATAAAACCGGATTCGAAGCCGACAAATCCATCGTAATGTAATCTTTATATGAAATGCTGTCATCAATGACTTTTATGCTTCCTATATTTTGTACGAGTGAATTAAAATCCGCCATTTGCCCTCAAATTTGATTAAATATAATACAAAAAAAGCCAACATAAAAAAATTACGTTGGCTTATAACTTTTCGTTAAGATAAGAATTTGTTAAGGCTTTTTGGTTTCTACTTTAGTGCCTTTTGAATCGACCTTAACTTCGGTGCTTTTTGTGCCGTTTTTGGTGGTTACGTTGATGCCGTCTTTTCCAACTTCAACCGATGTACCATCTTTTTCATCCACTGCTGGCGGAACTTCGGGTGCCGGAGGTGGTGGTGGAGCAGGTAATTCAGCCGGTACTTCCGGTGGCGGAGGTGGTGGTGGCACATCTTTTTTACATGAAACCATTGCCATCATAGCGAAAGCGCCTAACATAAGGGTTATTTTTTTCATATTTTAAATTTTTTAGTTATTGTTGATTATAACTATAAATTTAAGTGTTTTATTGTTAGGAATTAACAAGATTGTAATAAAATCAATTTTTTCGCTGTAATTTGATAGTAATATTCAATAGCAAATAGATGGGAAGGATCAAAGAAATCGGCGTAGATTTTTTTGATAGCTTTGAGTATTACACTAACGGCATTTATTTTCTGTGTAAATCCACTAAATCTTTGTCATCTGTGTGCTATTTAAAACTTAATATAATCGTGGATATTGCGTTGGATTCACTTCACTCATAATCCCATAAACTTTCTCAAAAACATCTTCGACTGATGGTTTTGAAAAATAATCACCATCGGTGCCATAGGCCGGTCGGTGCGCTTTTGAAGCCAATGTGTCTGGTTTACTGTCGAGGTATTGGTAGGCGTTTTGTTCGTCAACAATTTGTTGCAAAATGAATGCTGATGCACCTCCGGGAACGTCTTCGTCAATCACTAGAAGTCGATTTGTCTTGGCAACACTTTTCACGATATCGTGGTTTACATCGAATGGTAGCAACGATTGTACGTCGATAATTTCGCAATCAATTCCAATTTCAAGGAGTTCTTTTGCGGCTTGCTCAATGATGCGAAGCGTTGAACCATAAGAAACAATCGTAATATCTTTTCCAACTTTAATAGTTTCGACAACACCGATCGGTGTCGTAAACGCGCCTAAATTGGTAGGCATTTTTTCTTTTAAACGGTATCCATTTAAACATTCTACCACCAAAGCCGGTTCGTCAGTTTGGAGTAATGTATTATAAAATCCAGCTGCTTTTGTCATATTTCTTGGCACTAAAACGTGAATGCCGCGAATCGCATTGATGATCATTCCCATCGGTGAACCCGAATGCCAAATGCCTTCTAGTCTGTGACCGCGCGTTCGGATAATCAACGGCGCTTTTTGTTTTCCACGTGTTCTGTATTGCAAAGTCGCCAAATCGTCACTCATGATTTGAATGGCATACAACAAATAATCTAAATATTGAATTTCGGCAATCGGACGCAAGCCTCGCATAGCCATTCCAATCCCTTGTCCTAAAATGGTGGCTTCTCGTATTCCGGCATCAGCAACACGCAATTCACCATATTTTTCTTGCATGCCTTCTAATCCCTGATTCACATCGCCTATATTCCCTGCATCTTCGCCAAAAACAAGTGTTTCAGGATGTTTTGAGAAAATTGCATCAAAATTGTCTCTTAAAATCAACCTCGCATCAGCAGTTTCCGCACTTTCGTCATAAGTCGGCAGCACTTCTTTTACAGAAAATACATTTTTATCAGATTCAGAAAATAAATGGGAACTGAACTTAGGTTGGATTTTTTCGGTGTAAGTTGTAATCCAATCAGCAAGTGCTGCATGTTTATTTTCGCCAACCAAAAGTCGCAATGCTTTTCTTGCTGTTGTTAAAATATCTTTGCGGATCGGCTCTTTTATAGATGATAATTCGTTTGTAATTTTCTCAACAAAGACTTTATTTTCATTAGAACTGGCAGTTTTTAAAAGTAACGCAACCAATTCCTGCTGCTCTTCTTTCATTGGTGTAACGAATGCATTCCATGCTGCTTTTTTGCCTTCAAGGACTTCTTTTTTTGCATTTTCTTCGATGGCATCCAATTCTTCTGGTGAAGCGATATTGGTGGCAATCATCCACAAACGCATCTGGCGCACGCAATCAAAATCGGATTCCCATTTGAGTCTTTCCTCATTTTTGTAACGTTCATGAGAACCGGAAGTCGAATGTCCTTGCGGTTGCGTGAGTTCATTTACGTGGATCAAAACAGGAACGTGTTCTTCGCGTGCAATTTGTGCTGCTTTTTGGTAAGTATCAATCAATGAGGCATAATCCCATCCTTTTACACGGATGATTTCGTAACCTTTATTGTTCTCGTCTCTTTGAAAACCTTTCAGTATTTCTGAGATATTTTCTTTTGTGGTCTGGTGTTTGGCGTGCACCGAAATCCCATATTCGTCATCCCAAACGCTCATGACCATTGGCACTTGCAAAACGCCGGCAGCGTTAATGGTTTCAAAAAATAAACCTTCGGATGTACTGGCATTTCCAATTGTTCCCCAGGCAATTTCGTTGCCATTGATGGAAAAATTAGTACTACCGTTAATACCGGTTACATTACGATATATTTTTGAAGCTTGCGCCAATCCTAATAATCGCGGCATTTGTCCGGCTGTTGGAGAAATATCTGCACTTGAGTTTTTCTGTAATGTCAGATTCTTCCAATTCCCGTTTTCGTCGAGCGAATGCGTTGCAAAGTGACCGCCCATTTGTCTTCCGGCTGACATTGGATCGTGATTGATATCTGTGTGGCCGTACAATCCTGCAAAAAATTGCTGAATATTCATTTCGCCAATCGCCATCATAAAAGTTTGGTCACGGTAATATCCGGAACGGAAATCACCATTTTTGAAAGCTTTCGCCATAGCAAGCTGCGGCACTTCTTTTCCGTCGCCGAAAATACCGAATTTCGCCTTTCCGGTCAATACTTCGCGCCTTCCCAAAAGGCTGCATTCGCGGCTTGTAGCTGCAATTGTATAGTCATTCAGGACTTCTGTCTTGAAATCTTCAAATGAAAGTGCGGATTTTGTGGTGGCTTCGGTCATAATGGAATTTCTTATCTTTCTGAAACAAATTTAATTAAAAACACGTTACTTTCATAATACTGTGCGTAAAATATAATTCAAGTATTGGCAATGAAACAGCAACAACTAATTGTTTATTTACGAAAATGGCATAAAAAATGTTGCAATTATGAAAGATGTTCAGAATATCGTGCGAAAATTGAAACTTAAAACCATTTTCTGGTAAAAAGTGTAACGAGGATTTTTGGGTCTAAAGTGACTACAAATCGTATTTTTTCATTGTAATTAGGCTGCGCAATTTCCCATCCGTTATTCGAATACACCGGAAAATACAATTCGAAATAATCCGTCACAAGGTTGAGCCTGATGCCGTTGTCATAAACAAATTTTTCGCGCTGTAATTCATTTTTCACAAAACCTGCGTCGCCATACACTTCAACCCAATTCCAAACGTTAAAACCTACATTTGTAGTGGCGATCCATTGGTTGGCGAAAGGCGTACTGAGTTTTGATTTGAAACCGCCATCCGTAATAATCACTTGCTGGCTAAAGATTCCCGTTGTTTCGGAACGCCCGTAATAATCATAATCGAACATATAATCGGTTGGTCTGTCGAGGCCAAAACTGAAATAATCTGTGTTGGTATTTCTATACAAAAACGTTCCAGCAAAAAAACGAATATTGATCTGGCGGTTGTTGTTCAACAGTTTTCGGTATTCGAATTCCGCTGATGTTTTTCCGAAAGAAGATGACAATTGAAAATCACCTGTAAATCCAAGATGCTTGAGGATTTCGGTTTTTGAATTGATGTATTTTATATTAAAAATACTGTAACTTACGGTTTCTTCTTTTTGTTCAAAAGCGGTCTGTTCTTTATTCACGATAACATTTCTAATCGTAAGGAATTGTTTATGATTGTTTCTAAAATCATCTTCGCGGAACCGAATATAAATGGCGGGATTGATTTTGCTGTAAGCCGCATCGGGCGCATAATGCAAGTAAGTACCGCTGAGATTGTATCGTATATTGTATAAATTGCTATCGCGGTTGTACTGATTGACTAAAACGGAAAAATGACCGATTAGCGATTGTGTATTTGATGAATACATTGGACTCACATCAAATACAAAGGGCTTGTCCAGAATTGTTTTATTAGAAAATCGGATGCCTGGAGAAAGACCGTCATATAAATTATAGGTAATCGTTGGCACATATAAAACCTGATTGTAATAGGGATCTTCAAGGTCTTTCATCAAAACAAATTTTATAGGCCTGTTGCTGATTTTGAAGTCTTTTAAAGAATGCCAGTTATTTCTCAAGTTGATTTCGGGCACTTCGTTTTTATAATTAAGAACGATTTTCGTTGCGCCTCTTCTTGGTAACGTGAAAGTACTGTCAGTGCTAATATTTTCAAGCCATTCTTTAAAAACGATTTGTCTTTTATTGACACCATATACTGAAATTGGAACATTGGTATTGGTTTTATTCTTCACTGTAAACGTGATGCTGTCTTTGGTTTTGGTGACATTACCAAATTTAAAATCAACAATTTTTCTAGAATCGATAATCGTATTAAAAAACCAGTCGATATTTTTTGAGGTATTTTTTTTGAGGATACTCTCAAATTCTGGGCGATAGGTTTGTTTTTTTGATTGGTTAAGCTGATAAAATTCAGAGATGCTGTTTCGTAATTCCGGTTCACCCATAAAGTCAGATAAATACCTGAAGCTTAATCCTGAGCGGTATTTTCCAGCGATTTGTTCGTTAAATTTAATGAGCTTGTCTTTTGGTGTTCCCAACGGCTGATCGAGGTTTTTGCGCGCCATTAGCATATAAAAATAGCTATATTGCTCGTTAAATGGCAATTGCGTCAGGTTATAGCTTTTAAGAAGTTTGAGTTTAGAAACATTTCCCATCATTTTACTGTTGGGATAATTTTCGTCGATGTATTTCATCATCGTATAAATCTGTAAACCATCATAAATCCAATTGTCTTTCCGCGCATCAAGATGCAAACTGGTTTTTAGGTAATTGTTCAGATAGGTTTTTAGGAATTTTATTTCAAAAAGGAAATCGTTGGGAAACGGACTCACAAAATATGGCAATTGGTTGAGTCCGTAAAACGGATTTTTCTCATAATCGGCTTGCGCAACCATAATTTTTTGGTGTGGATAATGTCCAATGTTCTCATTTACATAGCGCGTAATTTTGTCAACCAGCAGTGCTTTTTGAATGGCGTTGAGATTGTTGTCCTTTAAATCTGTTTGCACTTCTATGATATCATTTTTATACTGCTCAAATTCACTTTTGGCTGCAATAAAAATGCTAAAATCATTGCGGTCTTTTCCCGAAAGGTTATAGGTTGAAAGACCAGCATTCGTTACCGGACTTTCTGAATTTAGGTCGGCAACCAATTGCATTGTTTTTGGAATTGTAATTGTAACTTCATAATCTGAAATCGCATTAACAATATCATCAAAACTTTCATTGCTATATCTTAAAAACGAATGGTTTTCATAACGCGCTGGCGCCAAATACCAGTTTTTTAAATATATTTTGTTGTCCATTCCGTAACCATATCCAGTAAATGCATCGCTAGGAATTTTTACTTGGTAAAAAAGGTGAAGTAGTATTTTTTGGTCGGGAGCGAGTTTGTTGGGAAGCGTTACTGTTACCAAATCCGGTTGGTCGTTATTGCGGCTCCACGCAATAGGGATTTTATTTTCAGTTGCAATTACAAGGTCATTTGTACCGCCGGTTTCCGACTTTTCAGCAAGAAGAAATGATTTGTTGAATTCGTCTGAAAAGCGTTTTCCTAAAGGCGAATTTTTGTCGGCATAAGCATTCATCCAGTCATTTAATAAGATAGAAGAAAGCGTGTCATTGGTCTGATTGAAATACGTAATTTCCTGTTCAACAGAAAGGATTTTCTCTTCCACATCAACTTCTACAACCAATTTCGATTTGTTTTGTGCAAATTGCTGTAATGGAGCAAGCAGTATTGCAGCTGCAAAAATAATTTTATAAATGGATTGCAATGGTTTCTTTTTCAACTGGGTTTATCGTATTCTTATTAGACGAAATTTATAGTATTGGTTGCTTAAATTAAGCAAAAACTGAAAAATCCATTTCACTATTGATTGACAATTTTGAATGAAGTTTGCAGTTTTACTTTGACTTTCGCCTTAGAAATTAGGACTCAAAGTATATTTTTTATAAAAATTATCCAATACTTCCACAACTTCTTCTTCTGTATCTACGATTTTTATAAGGTCAAGATCGCCAGGACTGACAGTTTTGTATTTTTCGACCAAAACCGCTTTGACCCAATCCATTAATCCCGACCAATATTCACGACTTACAAGTATGATGGGAAATTTCGCTACTTTTTTGGTTTGAATAAGTGTAATTGCCTCGAACATTTCGTCTAATGTTCCGAATCCGCCAGGCATGACTACAAACCCTTGCGAATATTTTACGAACATTACTTTTCTGACGAAGAAATAATCAAAATTTAAGTTTTTATCGCGGTCAATATAAGGGTTATAATGTTGCTCAAATGGCAATTCGATGTTCAGCCCAACGGAAGTTCCACCGCCCAGATGCGCACCTTTGTTACCAGCTTCCATAATTCCAGGGCCGCCGCCGGTGATAACACCATAGCCGGCTTTGCTTATTTTATACGCTATTTTTTCAGCTAAAAGATAAAAATGCTCATCGGGTTTTGTCCTTGCAGAACCAAAAATCGAGACACAAGGACCGATTCTGCCCATAGCTTCATATCCATTCACAAACTCGGCCATAATTTTAAAAATCGCCCAGCTATCGTTGGTTCTTATCTCATTCCAAGTTTTTTGCTTTAAGCGGTCCTGGATGATTTTATCTTCGTCATTATCAAAATCTTGTAATCGCATAGTGGGTAAATTCCAATTATTTAAATTATAAATTCCAAATAAATTTCAGGTTTCAAATTTGAATTCCGAAAACCCAAGCGGGCTAAAGTACACGTAAATAAGCAAATTCCAAAATCTAAATGACAAATTTCATTTACAATGTCTATGATTTGTTATTTATTGTTTGCGATTTGGAATTTATTATTTGAGATTTATCATTCCAGTTCCTTTTTCAAAAATTGCGCCGTGTAGCTTTTTTTATTTTTCGCCACTTGTTCCGGCGTACCTTTGGCAACAACTTCACCGCCGCCTTTTCCGCCTTCATAACCAATGTCGATGATATAATCGGCAAGTTTAATGACGTCCATATTGTGCTCGATAATTAATATGGTATTGCCTTTATCGACGAGCTTGTTGATGACTTCCATCAGCACCCGAATATCTTCAAAATGCAATCCTGTCGTGGGTTCGTCTAGAATATAAAATGTATTTCCGGTATCTTTTTTAGATAATTCGGCTGCGAGTTTGATGCGCTGTGCTTCGCCTCCGGAGAGTGTTGTGCTTTGCTGTCCAAGTGTAATATAGCCTAAACCAACATCTTGGATCGTTTTGATTTTTCTATAAATTTTTGGGATATTTTCGAAGAATGGAACGGCTTCGTCAACCGTCATGTTCAATATATCAGAAATAGATTTTCCTTTGTAACGGATTTCCAAAGTTTCGCGATTAAAACGTTTGCCCTGGCAGGTTTCACATTCCACATAAACATCGGGAAGGAAATTCATCTCTATCGTTCTAACGCCAGATCCTTCGCAGGTTTCACATCTTCCGCCTTTAACGTTAAAGCTGAATCTTCCGGCTTTATAACCACGGATCATACTTTCTGAAGTCATCGTGAACAGGTTCCTGATTTCGGTAAAAACTTCAGTATAGGTCGCCGGATTCGAACGCGGTGTGCGTCCAATCGGACTTTGATCAATATCAATTACTTTATCAATGTGCTCCAAACCTTCGATTTTTTTGTAAGGTTGTGGTTTTTTTACACCGTTAAAATAAAATTCGTTTAAGATAGGATAAAGCGTTTCATTAATCAAAGTCGATTTGCCGCTTCCGGAAACGCCAGTCACGCATATAAGCTGTCCTAAAGGGATTTCAATCGTAACATTTTTTAGATTATTACCGCTGGCACCAATCAGTTTCATGAACTTTCCATTGCCTTCACGACGATTTTTTGGCACTTCGATTTTCATTTCGCCATTCATGTACATTGCCGTCATCGTGTGTTCTTTCAGTAATTCCACAGGTGTTCCATGACTGATGATTTCTCCGCCATATTTTCCGGCTTTCGGACCGATATCAATTACATAGTCGGCGCGTTCAATCATGTCTTTGTCATGTTCAACAACGATTACAGAGTTACCAATGTCGCGCAATTGTTCCAAAGAATGAATCAATTTTTCATTGTCGCGTTGGTGCAAACCGATACTTGGCTCATCCAAAATATACAAAACACCAACAAGCTGTGATCCGATTTGCGTTGCCAATCTGATGCGCTGCGCTTCACCGCCTGAAAGCGATTTTGAACTTCTGCTTAAAGAAAGATAATCCAATCCGACGTTCATTAAAAAATGCAAGCGATCACGGATTTCCTTAATGATTTCAGATGCAATTATCAATTGTTTTTCAGACAAATGGGATTGCAATTCACTAAACCAAACCGTCAAGTCGGAAATATCCATTGCAGATAATTCGGCTATATTTTTATCGTTAACACGAAAGTACATCGCTTCTTTTTTCAATCGTGAGCCTTCGCAAACCGGACATTTTATTTCGTCCATGAAGTCTTTTGCCCAGCGTCTGATAGACGAAGAACCGCTCTCGTCAAATTGGTTTTTGATGAATGCAGAAATACCTTCAAATTCAATTTTATATTCTTTCGTAATGCCTAAAGTTTTGGATTCGATCGCAAATTTGTCTTTTCCGCCATTCAAGATTACGTCTAAAGCTTCTTCTGAAATCTTCTCGATTGGGTCAGTGATCTTGAAGCCATATTTTTCTCCTATAATCTCCAATTGTTTGAAGATCCACGATGATTTATATTCGCCCAAAGGCACAAAACCTCCAGCTTTTATGGATAATTTTGGATTTGGAATAATTTTTTTGATGTTGATTTGGTTCACTGTTCCCAGTCCGTTGCAGTTGTCACATGCACCTTTTGGGGAGTTGAAAGAAAATAAATTCGGTTCCGGATTTTGATACGAAATTCCACTCGATGGACACATTAGATTCCGACTGAAAAACCGAACGGTGTTGTCATCTTGATCCAAAACCATTAGCACATCTTCGCCGTGGTACATGGCCGTTTTGATGCTATCGGCGAGGCGTTTTTCGTCTTCAGCATTGTGTTCAATCGCCATTCTGTCCACCACAATTTCTATATCGTGTGTCTTGTAGCGGTCGAGTTTCATGCCGGGCGTGATTTCCTTTATTTCGCCGTTGATGCGAACGCGCAAAAATCCTTGTTTGGCAATTTGCTGGAACAATTCGCCGTAATGGCCTTTTCGGGCACGGATTACGGGTGCTAAAATATTGATGCGTTTTCCGGTGAAGTTTTCAATAATTAAATCCTTGATCTGCTCATCGTTGTAGCTAACCATTTTTTCGCCAGTATTGTAACTGAAAGCGTCGGCACCACGTGCATATAGCAGCCGGAGGAAATCATAAATTTCTGTGATTGTGCCAACGGTTGAACGCGGACTTTTACTCGTAGTCTTTTGTTCAATGGCGATTACGGGCGACAATCCATCGATTTTATCAACGTCGGGACGCTCTAATCCTCCGAGGAATTGCCTCGCATAAGCCGAAAAAGTTTCTACATAACGGCGTTGTCCTTCGGCGTAAATCGTGTCGAAAGCCAAAGATGACTTTCCGGAGCCCGAAAGTCCGGTAATGACAACTAATTTTTCGCGGGGAATGGTGATGTCTATATTTTTGAGATTGTGCACACGTGCGCCCAATACTTCGATATTATTTCCTGATTCAAGCATTTTTTTTCCTTCCGAAATGATTCACAAAGGTACGGTTAATAGTCGAAAATGAAAAGTCGAAAGTCAAAAGGGAAAGTTAAGATTTAGATCGCTTCACTTTGCTTCTGTTTCATCAAAAATCAATTGGTTAATTATTCATTATTAACAATTAATTATCCTCTAAATTCTCATTAAAAGCCGTTGGCAGCATTTTCGGAATAAATTTGATCAAAATCGGTAGCAATAAACTTCCGCCAGGCAATAGAAAAATCGTAAGTGACGGAATCGTTTTACAAATTTCGAGCAGTTGTTTCTTGATTTTTTTCTTTTCCTTGTCTTCCAAGTGGCGGTGCGTGGAATGGGTGAGGAGCAGCATCAATTCGCCATTATTGGACAGTTCTTTTATCAATCGGTTTTTGTTTCGTGTAATCAGCGTAATTACCGCTTGCGTGGCATGATCGTAAAAATGCTTTACAGGATTCGAATAGTTAAAATAAGGAATTTCAGTTTTATAAGTTTGGATAAAAGCTTCCGTTGCGGCGATACTTTCTGCAACAAAATGGGAGCTGAGTTGCATTAAGCCAGCAATTTGCTTCAGGAATAAAGCTTCTGTTGCATCGATTTTTTCGTCATTCCACATCGCTAAAACGGCCAAATCCAGCAAATAATATTTTTCTAAATCGGAGTCGAAATAATCAAATTCGAGTGCTTCCATATTCTGCACATCAACTTTAGAAAATTTTGTAAACCGCACCGATGCTTCGAAAAGTTTAATCAGCAAATCGTCGTATTCGGTTTTTTTGGATTTTGTATTCAGTGCAAGCGAAACAATACTAACGATGGTTTCCTCGAGTTTTTTGAGATAATTGTGTGGAATTTCGTCGTAAATCAAATATTTCCGGAATGCCAATACATCTTCAAAAAGTAAGGCGTTGGTCAGGATGTGCGAGAAATTCTTGCTGACAAAGTTCTCATTAGTTTGCACGCGGTCATCGATTATTTTTTCAAGATTTACGGAAACGGAACTTCCGGGTAAGACTTTCTTCAATAAATTAAACCCTTCCGGACTCATTTTGTTGTAAAAAGCTACGGCTTTTGCAATGAATCTTTCGGGATTACTTTCATGAGTAACAAGGCCGAAAATATTATAAAGTGTGTTGAGTAGTGCTACTTTTGAAATCTCTTCCGAGGTTAGTCCTTTCAACGCAATCGGTTTACCGGTATCAAACGAAACCACATGCCCGTAAACAAAGCCCGTTGTGCGCATTTTCTTATAAAATACCTCAGGATAAACCACAACAGGCAATTGCAAAGGATTTTGCTCTGCGAAAAATTTATCGATCCAGCCTGTGTTAGATGGGTTAATCATTTGATTATAGCGTTCAGATTCTTTTCCAAATCTACAATCTAAAATTTACAATCTAAAATCTGAACTCTAAAATCTGCAATCTAAAATCACGGCTTGTCCCGATATTGCTTCAATAACTTCTTATTAAAATCGTCTTCCGCTTTTTTGAGTTTCAGTATTTTCACAGGGCTGATGACACCTTTGAGGTTTTGCACGAGTTTTTTGCGGTTTTGCGATAGTTCGTCTTCGGCACTTTCGAATTGGTTTAACAGCGTTTGCGCATCTTTGTCGGTCATCGTGTCGAGATTCTCGAGTTTGCTTTTTAGGGCGCGCATTTTTTTGAATTTAATTTCGAATTGCTTGTCGTCAAATTCATTGAAAACCGGCCAGAACTTTTCGGCTTCGGCAGATGTAAGCGCTAATTCTTGCGTGATGAACGCTACTTTTAAAGTCCTGACTTTGTCTTTAATCATTTTTCCGCCTTGGGCAAAACTCATACCTGAAGCGAAAATGAAAATCAGTGTAAGTATTTTTAATGGTTTCATAATTAGTCGATTATGTAGTTTTCTAAATTCTCGTTTGTCGTAAGCACATCTTCAATCGTTTTGTCGTCAACTTGGATGTTCAAATCGATGTTTTCGATGTCTTGACTGTCCAACAGATTAACGAGTTCGTATTGCGAAATATCGGATTCTTCAGAGATATAATTTTCTAAAGTAACAGCATCAATTTGGCTCCTTTTTTGGTAATTATTATATACAGGAAGCATCAAACCTAGCACTAATACTGCTGCGACTGCTGTAATCCAATTTTTTTTCCAAGCAAAAATAGAAATTACTTTTGGTTGCGGCGTCGGTAATTGCTGCATTATTTTATGTTGAAAATCCTCAAAATAACCTTCCGGAACGGTAAATCCAGATTGTATTTTGGGGTAATTGTCTAATTTAAAATCTTTCATATCGTTTTGACTTTTATTGTTGGCAAAGGTTTAATTTTTGATCATGAATTCTTCTATTTTTTTCACAGCGTGGAAATAAGAAGCTTTTAATCCGCCTACCGAAGTGCCTAAAATTTCAGAAATTTCTTCGTATTTGAGTTCTTGGAAATATTTCATTTTAAATACAAGCTGCTGTTTTTCGGGTAATAATGCGATTGCTTTTTGTAGTTTGATTTGAATTTCGTTACCGTCAAAATAAGTGTCGGCTTTGATATTCTCGATCTGCTTTTGCTGAAATTCTTCGCTGGAATTACCATTTCTCTTCGCTTTATTGTTGATGAATGTAATGGATTCATTGGTGGCAATGCGGTAAATCCACGAAAATAATTTGCTTTCACCTTTGAAGTTTTTAAGGTTCCGGAAAACTTTCACGAAAGTGTTCTGCAATACATCATCGGTATCGTCATGGTTCAGTACAATATTGCGAATATGCGCATACAAAGGGCGCTGGTATTGTGACACAAGTTTTTGAAACGCAACATTTTGCGTTTTTGGATCCAGTAAAGCATTGATGAATTCTCGTTCTTCTTGCAAGAGAAAATATTTGTGTTTATGACTAAAGATACGTTAAAAGGTTTAATAGGGCGACCGTTTTTAGTAATTTTGAGGCATAAAATTAACACAACCCAATCATGGTAAAAACGGTAATTTTCGATATGGACGGCGTAATAGTAGATACGGAGCCGGTGCATCATTATGCTTTTATTCACCATTTTAAGGAATTGCGTATCGATGTTTCGCCCGAAATGTACGCTTCGTTCACCGGGAATTCTACGAAAAATGTTTATGAAAAGTTGAAGGATAAATTTCGTTTAGCACATGATATTCAACTTCTGATTGACACAAAAAGACAGATTTTTAATGATGCTTTTGATAAAAAAGAAGATTTGTATTTACTTGATGGTGTGGAAGATTTGATTGTTGATTTGCATAAAAACGGCATCCAGTTGATATTGGCTTCGTCATCTGCGCATGTCACTATCCAACGGATTTTCAACAGGTTCAATTTACATCAATATTTCTCGCATATCGTTTCTGGAGAAGATTTTCCGAAATCCAAACCACATCCGGCAATTTTTGAACATGCGGCCTCATTGTCGATTGCACCAAAAGAAGCGTGTATCGTAATTGAAGACAGTACAAATGGTATAAAAGCGGCAAAAGCTGCTGGAATTTTTTGTGTTGGTTATGATAGTGTGAACTCTAAATTACAAGATTTGAGTGAAGCGGATATGGTTATTACGCATTTTTCTGAATTGGATTTTGAGAAGGTGAGTGGGTTAAAGTGATGAATTCCCCTCCACAGAAGAGGAATCCTACCCAACTGCTTCCTTATAAACCTTTAAGCATCTTTCCCTTGCTTCCTTATGATCTACAACAGGTTCAGGATAATTAGCAGTTTCATATTCAGGCACCCATTTTTTTACATATTTCAAATCTTTGTCGAATTTCTTGATCTGTTCCGATGGGTTGAAAATTCGAAAATAAGGTGCAGCATCAACGCCACTTCCTGCTGCCCATTGCCAGTTGCCAACATTACTTGATTGCTCATAATCGAGTAATTTCTGCGCAAAATAGGCTTCGCCCAACCTCCAATCGATTAATAAGTGTTTACACAAAAAACTCGCTACAATCATCCGCACTCGGTTGTGCATATGCCCAGTGGTGTTGAGCTCGCGCATTCCGGCATCGACAATAGGATAACCAGTTTGGCCATCACACCATTTTTGGAACTGCTTTTTATCATATTGCCATCGGATGTTGTCATATTTTGGACGGAAACTATTCTGGATTGTATGCGGAAAATGCCATAAAATCTGCATAAAAAATTCGCGCCAAATTAGTTCTTTAAAGAAAGTATCATTGCTTTCAGCGGTAGCTTTTGTTATCATTTTCCGAATGGAAATCGCACCAAACCTGAGATGCGGACTTAAGTGCGATGTTTTATCCAAAGCCGGAAAATTTCTTGTTTCCTCATAGTGAGCAATTAAAGTCTTTGATACATCATAATCAGGAACTTGAATTTTTGATTTTGTAAAACCAATATCCTTCAAATCTAAAAAAGGGTAGAAATGACCAGTGATGTTGTTGAGATAATCTTCAGAATTATAACTGTGCAATTGTATCTGACTGAAATGCTCGCGCCATTTTTTAGAATAAGGTGTATAAACCACATAAGGTGTACCGTCGTCTTTAGTGATTTCCGATTTTTCAAAAATAACCTGATCTTTGCAGGTTTTAAAAGCGATTTTGTTGTCGAGGAAAAAACGATTCATTTCCTTGTCGCGTTTGCGGGCATAAGGTTCGTAATCGTGGTTCGTGAAGACCGTTTTTATCCTATTTTCTGTAATGATTTTCGTGAAAATATCGATGGGTTTTCCGAAAAAAACAGCTAGTGATTTATCGTGTTTTTTTAGCTCTGATTGCATCTTTTCCATCAATTGATGGATGAAAGTCACGCGCGCATCGTCTTTTGGAAGCTCTGCAAGAATTTCCTCGTCAAAAATAAAAATCGGCAAAACTTCTTCCTCGCTGTTCAAAGCATGAAAAAATCCAACATTATCATCTAAACGCAAATCCCTGCGAAACCAAAAAATATTCATATTAACTATTGACTAAAAGTGTTGACATTCCGCCATCAGCATGAAAAATCTGACCTGAAATCCATGATGAATTATCATTTAAAAGAAAAACTGCCATTTGGGCGATGTCATTAGGATTTCCAAATCGTTTTAATGGATGTCGCTGTGCTGATTTTTCCCTTTTTTCATCAGAATTCAGGAATTTATCCGACAAGGTAGTATCGGTGAGTGAAGGTGCGATGACATTCACTCTAATTTTAGGTGCATATTCCGCCGCTAACGCTTTGGCAAAACCTTCAACGGCACCTTTTGCCGCAGCAATACTGGTGTGAAAAGGCATTCCCATTGATGCTGCAATACTGCTAAAAAGCACAATCGACGCTTGTTCCGAATTGTTAAGTAAAGGTAAAACAGTTTGCAAAGTTTTAATCATACTAAAGAAATTAATTTGCATATCGGCTTCAAACGTTTCAATCTTTAGCCCTCTAAATGGGCGTAGGTTGATACTTCCCGGACAATATACAAAACCATCGATAGTTTTTGGAAGCAATGAAAGATCTAGCGTATCTGTCAATGCATCAAATGGAATATAGGTCGCCCCAATTCCCGAAAGATTTTCAGAGGTTCGCGCTGCAATAAAAACATTATTTTCTTTTTCAAGTTGTCGAGCAATTTCGAGTCCAATGCCGTGTGAGCCTCCGATTAGTAGGATATTTTTCATATTTTAGGATTGTATTCGCCAAATAATTTAATTAGTTTTTCACGTCTATAATCGAAAATTTCCTTTAGTTTCGGTTGGACCAAAAACGGATGGACCATTTGCCCAAGAATTCCCATCGGAAGTTTATAATCAACAATATCTTCCATTTCCACACCACCTGGGATTTCCTTTAAAAAATGTTTGTGGTGCCAAAGCGCATAAGGTCCGAACCGTTGTTCATCAACAAAATATTCTTTGTCTTCAACATGCGTGATTTCTGTTACCCATTTCGTTGGAATTCCCAAGACCGGTGTCACTATATATTGAATAATTTGTCCGGGAAACATTGGTCTGTCTGCACCTGACATGATTTTAAATCCCATATAATCAGGCGTAATTACTTGTAAATTTTTCGGGCTAGACAAAAAATTCCATGCTTCTTGTAGCGAAATTGGTAAATTTTGTTTGGTATGTAAAGTGTAAATTTTCATTTTTTAAATTTCCGTAAAGTTACAAATTTGTTTAACAAAATATTATATTCTTTAAACACTTTATTTTGTTTTTATGGTTTTATTAACGTTTGTAAGTGCTTCAATTTTGTTAAATTTGAAAAATTAAAACCTAAAAATATAAATTATGAAAAAATTAATCATTGCTGCAATAATTTTATTTGGCACATTTACCGCCAATGCACAATTGAAAACACCACAGGCAAGTCCGAAATCGGTTGTAGAACAAGTAGTTGGACTAACAGATGTGATTGTTGATTATTCCCGTCCGGTTATGAAAGGCAGAACCATTTTTGGTGATTTGGTACCATTTGGAAAATTATGGAGAACAGGCGCAAATGCCAACACTACAATTTCTTTTAGTGAAGATGTTGTCATCGACGGTAAAACATTAAAAAAAGGGAAATACGCTTTATACACCACACCAAAAGCAGATAATTGGGAAGTGGTTTTCTATACAGACACCAACAATTGGGGTACACCAGACACATGGGACGACGCCAAAGTGGCTTTGAAAACCAATGCAAAGCCGGAAAATTTGACACGCGCTATAGAAAGTTTTACCATTGCGGTAAACAATTTTGATAATAATTTCGGGTATTTGGAGATTTCGTGGGAAAAAACGCTTGTAGCGGTTAAGTTTGAAGTACCAACTAAAAAAATGACATTAGAAAATATCGACAAGGTTTTGGCTGGACCAACGCCACAGGATTATTTTGCTTCTGCACAATTTTTCTACCAGTCGAATGGCGACATGAACAAAGCTTTGGAATATGTAAATAAAGCATTGACAATGGGCAAAGACCAGCCATTTTATATGACAAGACAAAAATCTTTGATACAAGCGAAATTAGGCGATAAAAAAGGCGCTATTGAAACCGCTAAATTATCAATGGCAGCAGCTCAAGAAGCTAAAAATCAAGATTACGTTAAAATGAACAGGGATAGTATTGCTGAATGGAGTAAGAAATAGATTGATGCTCTGAAAGATTGTAAGACGGCTTCGCTGTTGGACTACGAGATTTTAAGACAAGAAAAAAGAGGAAAAACTGTTATACATTTCATTTGACAGTTTTTCCTCTTTTTTTAATTCAGCACAGCGAACTTATCTACATTCCTATAAGATTATATTCTTATGATATCATAGTCTCGTAATCTTATGGTCTTACAGCGCAGCAGTCTTTTCCTCTTCATTTTTAAAAACAGCTTGCAGCACCGAAGAAATAACTACTGTGAGCATTGCGCCAATGAAATTTAGCCACAGATAACCCAGTTTTTCCTGACCGCTAGGATAAATGTGAATGGCGAAATAATAGATGAAAAAGATGGTAGTTTGGCTGATAACGGCACCCCAGAAAATGGCCTTCGCTTTTACAAATTTGATATAAAATCCAACGAGGAAGATACCCAAAACCGTTCCGTAAAAAATGGAGCCGATAATATTGACCAATTGGATTAAGTTTTCAAAAAGCGTTCCCACGCATGCAAAAAGAATCGCAATTACGCCCCACATGACGGTGAATAATTTGGTGGCGGTGACAAAATGTTTCTCGTTTTTGGCAACCGTAACATTACGTTTGTAGATGTCAATTACGGTCGTCGATGCCAACGCGTTAATTCCGGACGCAGTTGATGACATTGCAGCACAAAGAATCACTGCAAGCAGCAAACCGACCAAACCTTTGGGTAGATAATTGATGATAAAATGTATGAAAATATAATCGGCATCGTTGGTTTTGTCTTTATTATCGGCTTTGCCAATCAGTTCTTTTGCCTGATCGCGAATGTTTTTTTCCTTTTCGCTTAAAGCGGAAATCCGACGCTTCAATACTGGATTTTCAACGTCGATGTTGAGTTGACTGGCATAATCGATGGTTACTTGTTTTTTCTCTTCCAAGACATTGGCGAGCTTATTTTCAAGAATTTTATATTCGCCTTTGTAGGCCGAATTTTCGATGATAACTTTACTATTTGGATTGAAATTCAGCGGCAGCGTCTGGAACTGGAAAAATACATAAACCATGACACCTGTCAATAAAATAAAGAACTGCATCGGCACTTTCAACAATCCATTGAAAAGTAATCCCATTTGGCTCTCGCGTATCGATTTTCCTGATAGGTACCGTTGTACTTGCGACTGATCGGTTCCGAAGTAAGAAAGCATCAAGAACAAACCGCCGGTAATTCCGCTCCAAAAAGTATATCTGTTTTTTGGATCAATAGAGAAATCGATGATGTTCATTTTGTCATTTGCACCTGCAATCTGCAAAGCGTTTGTAAACGAAATGTTCTCAGGTAAACCACTTACAATCAGATAAAAAGCAATGAACATTCCGAGCATAATAATGAACATTTGCTGTTTATGCGTAACATTGACGGCTTTTGTACCGCCAGAAAAAGTGTAAACAATTACCAATGTCCCAATGATAATGTTCATTTGGGTTAAATTCCATCCTAAAATCGAAGACAATATAATGGATGGCGCATAAATTGTCAATCCTGTTCCCAATCCTCTTTGCACTAAAAATAAAATTGCTGCCAGCGAACGGGTTTTTAAATCGAATCGCTTTTCGAGATATTCATAAGCTGTAAAGACTTTTAATTTGTGGTAAATTGGAATAAAAGTATAGCAAATGATTACCATTGCAATCGGCAATCCGAAGTAAAATTGTACAAAACCCATTCCGTCATTAAACGCTTGTCCTGGCGTAGAAAGGAATGTAATCGCGCTTGCTTGTGTCGCCATTACAGAAATTCCGACAGTGTACCAAGGTGTTTCGTTATTACCTAGAATATATTCGTTAACATTTTTGCTGCCTTTGGTTTTCCATACGCCATAGATGACGATGAAAAAGATGGTAATGATGAGAACGATCCAATCAATTTGCTGCATGGCTAAGAAAAATATTGCATTAATAACATGAAAATAATAATATAGACGGTGTTGGCAATAAGAATCCAGCTATATTTTTTTTTCCAGCGTTTGGTAGTATTATCGTCCATAAATTAGTTTTTGCTTACCGCAATTAAATTCGCCATCAAACGGAACGCACCCGCAACACCTTCAGGCAATTCGCGGAAGAAACTTAATCCCGTATAAATGTAATGTCCTTTTCCGTAACTGGCAACTAGCAGGGCACCATTTTTTGGCGTTTCGCCTTTGTCATGCGCAGACAGAATTGGTGTGAATGCCTTGTCCCATTCGCTTGGATAATACAAACCTTGCTCTTGTTTCCAACCTTCGAAGTCTTTTACTGTAATTTTATTCGGCTTGTTGAGCACAGCTGCATTTGGATCTAAGAATTTAATTTCGGCATTTTCTTCGGTCACACGGTCACGTGAAATTTTCAAAGGAAACGGTGCGATTTTATCAGTTACCAAATCATCAGTAGTGTTGTATTGAACAATCATTGTTTTGCCTTCTTTTACAAAATCGAATAAGATTTCTTGTTTAAAAGCCAGTGATTGTAAGACATTGTAGGCGCGGATTCCGGTCATGACGACATCGTAATTGGATAATTTTTCAGCCGTGATTTCTTCCGGTTTTACAGCATCAACGACATAACCCATTTGCATGAGACTTTTCGGAACTTCGTCGCCAACACCCATGATATAAGCGATTTTTTCGTTTCCGGTTTTGATGTTGAGTTTTATCGCCTTTGCTTCAGCGGGTTTTAGAACTTGTTGTTTTGAAATATGGGTATAATTGATTTCAATTTTGTCTTTGTCGTAAATCTTTCCGTCAACAGTGACAACGCTTTTTATGGTAATTTCAGAGGCGTCTTTTGAAGGCGTAATGGTAAAATCGACTAACTTTTCTTCGCCTTTTCGCGTTAAAGAGAACGGAATTGAAACCGGAAAAATTTTCCAGTTTTGAGGAATTTCCAAATGAATAGTTCCGGATATATTTTCTTTTCCGGCTTTCACTTTTACAGTTATTGTTTTCGATTTGTCGTTGTTGAAGATGTAAACTTTGTCTGTAATGGATGAAGTCACAACAGGAACAACATCGAACGGCTGATAGACTTCACCTTTGACATCGTCGTTGTATTTGTATACCAAATTTCGTTCAAACGGAATGGGAACACCGTTAATTTCAACCGTAAAAACGACTTTCAATTCCCGAATTACATCCGGAATCCCAATGTTTTTTTGGTTATCAACGCGGTACATCCCGACGGTACCTTTTTCATTTAACCAGTATGGATTGGTATAATTTTGTGCCGATGGCAATACAATATCAATTGTATTATTGAGTGGAATATTATTTTTTAAAACAAGGTTTTGCGGAATTTGCTTGACTTCCGGTAACACATTGATTGCCAATAGTTGCATTGAAATAATACTGCGATTAATGGCTTCAGTTTTGATTTTTACGGAACTTCCTGGCGTGGCATCTTGATTTTCAGCAACTGCTTCCATATATAAACCAGCACAAGATGCAATGATTTTTCTGATTTCTTCGGATTTGATGGGTTTCCAATGGTTTTCATCCAAAGATTGCAACATCGAATAGGCTTTTACCAAATTCGGAATACTCGCTGACGGATTTTTAAAATCGAAGTCTTTTTCTACAATTGCCAATAAATCGCCAATTGGTTTTCCACCATTGATTCTATTCCACGACGTATCGATGCCTTCAAAAATATTAAGTTTGTCTTTTGGCGCCTCGCCTTTGATCAATTCGAGATATTCTGTGTCTTCGCCACGGCTTCCCGTGCTTCCAAAACCTTGCGATTGGTGGCGGCTTCTGCTTAAAGCGGCAATTTCCTGATTCGATTTTCCGATGGAAGCATAATAAACGCCGGTTTGTATTTGGTATAATGCTGATTTATCAGCTTGGTCAAATTTGTCTTTTCCGCCATAAAACCAATAGGAAGTATTGAAAAATTCGCGTTTCGGCTGCCAAGTATTTACAAATTGCAATTGTTCTGGAAATGATTTTGGATCATTTGTCAAATCGAAACTTTCAACGCTTAACATTGCTGATGAGGTGTGGTGACCATGTGTCGTTCCGGGTGATCTGGCGTCAAATCTGTTGATAATAACGTCTGGCTGAAACTTCCTGATTTGCCATATTACGTCAGCCAAGACTTGATTTTTATCCCAAATCTCTAGTGTTTCTGATGGATTTTTTGAATATCCAAAATCATTGGCACGTGAAAAAAACTGCTCGCCACCATCTATTTTTCTTGCTTCAAGTAATTCCTGTGTGCGGATGGTTCCGAGCAATTCGCGCAGTTCTGGACCAATTAAATTCTGTCCGCCATCGCCTCTGGTTAGGGACAAATAACCTGTTCGGTATTTTTTTTCGTTTGAAAAATAGGAGATAAGCCTAGTATTTTCATCATCGGGATGTGCGGCGATATACAATACCGATCCTAAAAAATTGAGTTTCTGTATCTGGCTAAAAATTTCGGCAGCATTGGGTTTTTGCGGTTGTTGTGCGTGGCTTTCTAAAGGAAATAAAGCCAGTATTAACAGCAGCGCAGCGTAAAGCTTTTGCATGTTTTGTTTGGTTTTGCAATAGCTCCAAATATACTAATTAAATGAAAAGGGAAATGAAATTAGAATTTGTTTAACAAATTCCAAAAAAAAAGACCCTGATATTAGGGTCTTTATATTAGTGTTTTCCGTGTCCTTTTCCTTTTCCGTTGCCATGACCATTTCCATGACCTTTTTCTTTAACCACAACAACTTTTCGTGGTGATGCTACATAGTATTTCGTTTTGTGGGATTTATGCAGCACATAAGGTGTTTTTCCATGATAATCGGTTAAAACAATCGTTCTTCCGTGGTACGGATCATAATTGCGGTATCTTACTGGAAGCGTTCTTGAATGGATCCATCGTCCGCCTCCGTAATAAATATACTGAGACTCTCGAACATCGTAATAAGAATCTACATCAGGAAGATAATAATAATTCACTTCGACCGGTGCGGCAGGTGCCCAATCGGGTCTTGTACCGATATTCACATTTACCGAAAGTTGTGCTTGTGCGTTGCTGCCCAGAAATATACCTATTGCAAGAACAATTATTTTTAATGTTTTCATAAATTTAATTTTAATGATTAATGAATTGTAATAGCCAATTACTGTGCCATTGCGTTGAAATTAACTTTAATTTAGGCTTTATCAATATATAGAAAAAACTCGAAAATGGTCATTCCAACCTTTTAAAGTATTTGACTATTACAGCAATAAAATTAATAAAAGAACAATAATAATAATCGCACCAACTGATAAATAAACACCATTTCCAGAGCTCTTCAATTCGGCTTTAATGGCTTTTACTTCTTTTCGTAATGCTCTTTTTTCGACTCTTGTCATATTAGATTTGTCCATTGCTTTGATTTCATCTAAACGGTTCAACAGCGTTTTTACTTCTGCAGGCACTTCTTTTGGATCGGGTATTGTTGTTACTATATTTGGAGTAACAGCCGCCATCATAGTTGCGGGAACGAAGTTGAATGACAATACCATCATCATTAAATAAAAGATTGATTTTTTCATGGGAATTGGTTTTAGTTATGAATTTTATTTTTGTAAATTTCACAAACTAATCCTACTTTACCGTTATACAATTCGGCTTTAAATTTGTAAGATTTCCACTATTTATATATGACTGTTCGTGGTTTTGCCAATTCAAAATCTTGAAGGCCAAAATCGGTAGTTTCAAAAGTATTTGTTTTGAATAGACCATCGCCCTGACCTGGAATCGTCGGGTAATAAGCAATTGATAGCTGGAACGAACTGAACACCAGATAATCGTTACTGATAATCAAGCCAACACCAATTTTTGAATATACTTTGCTGCTTGTAATTCCGACTTTTTCGGTGCCCAAAGCCGCCATCGTGTAGTTAAAATAGGGATTTAATCGGAATCCAATTACATTCCACGGCGAATAAAACTGTGTCTGTAGTGTGAGTACGAATTTTTTGGTGCCATAAACAGCGCTGTTGAAACCTTGTATTCCGGCACTATTATAAGTTTGAGATCCTGCGCCATTGGCTCCTGAGAAACCACTACTTTCATTTATTGTCAGATAATCGCCGTTGGAAGCAAGCCTATTAGAACCTAAAATTAATTGCGGTTTGATGAACTGCCGCACTTTCCATTTTCCGAATTCGATTAGATTGGTAAAGAAATTTGCTTGAAAATTAAAGGCTGTTTGTTCTGCTTTTGAATCTCGGAAAAATGTACCATATTCAAAATTGGTACTCAAATAACCTATTTTAAAATAATTACCGAACGATGCTCTTGCTCCTAAATAAAGGCGTCCACGATTATTTTTTAGCTGATAACCGCCCGTTATTCCGAAAATTCTTCCCACGGGAACGTCTTCTACGATACCGTAATTAAATAGATATTTGTCTTCAACGAATTGTCGGGACGAAATTCCAATTCCGGTAAGGAAAAATTTCTCTCCCGAATAATAATTAATGCTGTCATACGCCGTGGTTGGGCTTTCTTTATATTGAATAAATAATGTCCTTCCGGTAAGGATTAAATTAGATGTACGGTCGTTTTCGCTGTTTCCGTTAAAAAGTCTTACAGCGTTACCGCCCCAAACATCTTGTGAAAAATATTTAAAATTTTGGTTGCTATAATTCAGTGCTGCGTCCTGAAGCGAGTCTTTTCTAAATTGTTGATCAATATAAATACCGCCTGCCCATTTTGTATAAGGCGAATAAAAAGTACGCTCGATATTGGCGCTTTTTCCGTAATAATTGTCAAAATCAATCTTATAATTCAAGGTCGTTTTGATGAAAGAATTTTTTATGGTTGGAATGATATATTTAAGATCATAAGCATTTTTATGGTCTTCTAATCGCTTTGAATACTTGAGATCGAATTGGTGTCCGGAACCAAAAAAATTACGTTCATCCAGTTCAGCAGTAGTTCTTGTGCCACTAATTGCACCACGCGGAATAAGGCTCCACGAATCCAAAACGCGCACATAAACATCAACAGAATCTGAATTTTTAGAAACCGGCTCGGCGGTAATCACGACACGACTCACAAAACGTTGTGCTCGAATCAAACGCTCAGATTCTCCAACCAATAGGGAATCTAGCGGCCTGTTTTTTCGGATGAGCAATAAATTTCGAATGGCGAGTTGGCTGGATTTGATGTGGATTCGATTTCCAGATCTTTCAGCCCAATTTCGGGGTTTTTTGGTGGTATCAATTTCAGAATATCCAAATGGATCTAAAGTTTGCACATTGATTTTCCGTACAATTTTGCCTTCATAGCTTTTGTATTTTTTCTTTTTTGGTTTGCGAATAGGATTTGATTTTTTGATTTCTGTCGGTTCAAAAATCATCTTATGCATCATTTTGAAGAACTTACTTTTTTTAGAGTATTTTTCAATTTTTTTATACATCGCTGCCGAATCTTTTTTCTCCGGTTTGACTTGCGCCGAGCAGGGCTGTATAAAACAGCACAACAGTAAAAGCAGTAAAAATTTATACTTTGATGGCATCGGCATTAAAAAATAGCATTCGGGAACAACCAAAAATAGGGTATTTAACTTTTAATAGGATGCAAAAAAATCCAAATTGGCTCGCTTTTACGATTTATTTAACCAAAAAGCGTTGAGTTTCATGCATCTGTTATTTTTTTGCAGCTTCTTTTGCCTTTTTTTCAGCGGCTTCTTTAGCATCTTTGGCTTTATTTTCTGATTCTTTTTTGGCTTTTGCAGCTTTGTCTTTCGCTTCTTCTTTTGCTTTAGCGGCTGCTTTTTCTTTCTTTTTAAAATAACCTCTCAGCAAGAAATTGTGTTTGGCGGCTTCCATATTTTCATCGAGACCTTTGGTACTACTCTTGAGATTTTTCAATGTTGCATCGATATTTTCTGCCATGCTTTTATCCTGAATCAGTTTTCCTAAAGTACCTTCGCCACGATTGATTTTCATCAGAATTTCAGAAATTTCTCCAGACGCAATAGCGGCATTGTCTGACGTGATTTGTAAGCTCGCCATAATTGCATCTGTATTAGAAGGCTCGGAAGAAGCGATTACTTGTCCGCTTTTTACCATTTTTGCATTCGCACTTCCGCCTTGCGACAACACAATGACTTTGTCACCAATGATGCCTTCTGATCCAATACCGGCATTGCTATCTGTTTTGATAAAGCGCTGTACGTCTTTTTTGATCAGCATGTCCACTTTTACGGTCGAATCGTTAATGATAACAATATTGTCAACGGTGCCCACATTAATGCCGGAGAATCGCACGGTGTTACCGACTTGTAATCCGCCAATATCGTGAAATGTCGAGGTGAGCGTGAAAACTGGATCGAACATATTTTTTTGCTTTCCAATAATGAAAATGCCTAATACAAACAGGGTGACTCCAGCAATTACGAATAATCCGAGGCGTACTTTGAATTTTGGGTTTTGAGCGTCCATTTTATACTTTATTTAGGTTTTTAATATTATTACTCTGAAAATAGGATTTGATGAGTGCATCTTCTGATTTTTCGAAGTCTTGAAGACTACCTTCCATATAAACTTTGCCATCTTGAAGCATAATTACTCGGTTGGCAACGGTTCTTGCACATTCGATATCATGTGTGATGATGATGGACGAGGTTTTGTATTTCTTCTGAATATCGTTAATCAACAAACTGATTTCGTGTGAAGTGACCGGATCTAATCCCGTTGTTGGTTCATCATAGAGCATGATTTGGGGATCGACGATAATGGTTCTTGCCAAGCCGATTCTTTTTCGCATACCGCCAGATAATTCCGAAGGCATTTTGTCAATAGCATCAGGCAATCCAACGTTATCTAGTGCTTCCTTGATTTTTGCTTCGATTTCGGCATTGCTGGGTTTAATTTTCATACGGCGCAACGGAAATTCGAGATTTTGTCGCACCGTCATCGAGTCATACAAAGCCGCACTTTGGAACAAGAATCCGATTTTAGTGCGGATTTCACTCAAGCCATCGTTTTTTAAGTGCAGTATATCTTCGCCTAAAACATTGACTTTTCCTTCATCGGAACCAAGTAAGCGTACGATGCATTTGATGAGCACTGATTTTCCACTTCCGGATTTACCTAGAACGACGAGGTTTTCGCCTTTGTGCAATTGCAATGTTAGGCCGTTTAAGACTTCCATAGCGCCGAATTTCTTTTTAAGGTTTTCGACCTCAATTACGTTTTCTGTATTTTTATTTTCGGATTTTTTCATAGCATATCGGTGATTTGTACGGCGATTAAATCGACCAGAATTACAAAAAGAGATGCCATTACAACAGCAGAATTTGCTGCAATTCCGACACTTTCTGTTCCGCGCCCGGCGTTAAAACCTTTATAACATCCTACCAATCCGATTACGGCACCAAAGAAAAATGATTTTATGACTGCGGGAAATAAATCAGCAAAGTCAACATCTCCAAAAGCTTGACTGATGAACAGCACAAAACTCACATCTCCTTTAATATTTGCGCCAGCCCAACTGCCTAAAATTCCAATGGCGTCGGCATATAAAATCAAAACCGGAAGCATTAATGTAGCTGCCAAAACGCGTGGTACGATTAGGAATTTTATCGGGTTTGCCGACGACACTTCCATCGCATCGATTTGTTCTGTAACGCGCATTGAACCAATTTCGGCACCCATACTCGAACCTATTTTTCCGGCGCAAATCAAGGCTGTAATTACGGGCCCCATCTCGCGGATGATGGAAATGGTAACCATTCCTGGCAACATTGTTACGGCTCCAAAATTTACCAAAACCGGACGCGATTGTATTGTCAGAACCAATCCGATGACAATTCCGGTAACAGAAATCAACGGCAGTGATTTGTTGCCAATCATATAACATTGCCTCAAAAATTCATTGAATTCGAAGCCTCGCGCAAAAGTGTTGCGGACAACTTTAATCACGAAAAGTACCGAATTGGCAACATCCGTCAAGAATTCCTGAAACTTGTTGGTGTGTTTGATGGTTGTCTCGGAGATTTCTATCGTTTTATCCCGTGCATAGCTTTTAATCTTCATGGGTTGTGTTTTTATCATTAGATGATGTTGCGTTTACTTCGGGTTCGTCCTTTGGCTGATGCGTGGTCGTTTCGGTGAAAATCGGAGACTGTACTTCTGCCTTAATGTTTATGGTATCTGTTGCATTTTCGTAATTATAAAGCGGCAATTTGATTTTATGCCATTCATAAGTTTTGGGCAAATCGTCGCCCATTAAGTAACCCCAAGGTTCTAGCGGTTCTATTCTGTCAAAAATCACCTTTAGTATGGCAATGATTGGAATAGCGAGAAACATTCCGGGAATGCCAGCAATCGCGCCACCTACAATGATTCCGACTATGGAAACAATAGCGTTTATTTCGACTTTAGAACTCACTATCATTGGAACAAGAATATTGTTATCGATCAGCTGTACAACCAAATTGACAACGATAACGCCTATTACCAATGATATTTCGGTAGAGCCTGTGAGCGTTGCAAAAATACTGATGAGACAAGCAACCATGATACCGATGTATGGAATCAGGTTTAGAATTCCGGTGATGATGCCGAGCAATATTGCATATTCGACGCCAACAACCATGAGTCCGATGGCAGTTAAGGTTGAAACAACGACTAGTTCTATCATCAATCCGAGCAAGTAACTTTTGACGGCGACTTTTATCTGCGATAGAATTTCTTTGAGTTTGTCGTGGTGTTCAGGTTTAAATAATTTACACAAGAACTTCATAAAATGCGTCCTATATAAAAGAATTAGGAACATATAAATCGGAATCAATGTTAAGTTGAGCAATGTATCTGTAAACGACATTAAAGTATTACCGATGATTTCCTTACCGTTTTTCATCGTGTCGTTCGTAGCGTCATTGATGTATTTTTGCTGTTCGCGGTTGCTGATATTGAAATGCTCGCGTATGTATACCTGCAAATGCGAAATATGAATTTTAAAATTGTGTTGGATTTTGTCCCAATCGTTGGTAAAATCGCTTATTTGGATTGAAAGGAAAGCAATAATCCCGACAATAAACGCAACGAATAAAAGCACCGTCAGGATAACTGCTAGAATATGGGGAAAGTGCATTCTTTTTTTAAAAAACAGCATCACAGGACGCAGTAAAACAGCAAATAAAAACCCCAGAATTAGCGGAATGAGGATGCCTTGAGCAATGTACAGAAAGTAGAATATTGCAATTAGCATCACTAAAATAAAAGTGATTTTGGCGTAAAATGGAAATTTTATGGTTTCGTTCATATTGCTCCGAATTGATTCAATTACAAAGCAAATATGGTAAGAATAAAGTGGTTAAATGTTATAACAATTCCATAAAAAGTTATAGAATTACAGTAAATAAAAAAACGAAATTAATCTGTAAAATCCTTATATTGAGCGCTTTCGTGTTTAATAATGGAAATTCCTTTTTGCAATAAGAGCGTATTTGGATAAGTAATCATCTCGCCTTCGCGGGTTTTTAGGTAAGTATGAAAGGTGCGAATGTCTTCGATTTCTGCTTCAATCGGGAAATCTTTATCGTGTATTCGGATGATGTCACCAATCTTAAATGGAAATGAAAACAGCAAAATTATCCCGGAAGTAATGTTACTCAAAATCGACCATTGCGCAAAAAGTGCCACGCCAACTACCGTGATTACTGACGAGACGGTAAAGAAAATATCTTTTGTCTGCACGCCCCAGACAATGAAAATAGTAATAAAAAATAAAATATTAATAAAAATATTGTTGTATTTGATGACCAGATTTGTACGATGTTCGAGGATTTCGCTCGTGCGCGCATATTTCCGTACAAGTTTCGCAACCAAAGCTCGCAGCAGCATTGTAATGACGATTAGGATAACGGTCGTAAGCAATTGGAGATAATGTTCTTCGTAAAAATCCATCTTATTTTCCAAAATTAATTAAAAACTGATACACTTTATCTACCGGCATTCCCATCACATTGGCATAGGAACCTTCGATTTTTGATACGGCAATAAAGCCAATCCATTCCTGAATGCCATAAGCACCAGCTTTGTCAAACGGCTGATAATGATCGAGATAATAGCGAATAGCTTCATCCGATATGGTATTAAAAGTGACGAAAGTAGTTTCAAAAAGCGTTTCTATTTTCTCGAAAGTCCTAAAAC
Organism: Flavobacterium sp.; assembly: GCA_029946065.1. Lineage (GTDB taxonomy): Bacteria > Bacteroidota > Bacteroidia > Flavobacteriales > Flavobacteriaceae > Flavobacterium. Next base: position 141,101 of record JAQSDU010000014.1, on the reverse strand, counting down.
AAACAGATGTAATCACTTTGTGCGTCGTGCCCGACATCGATTGCAGCATTTGAAAGGCATCGTCATAATCTTTCGGTTTTCCGAGCGCTTTTCCGTTGAGCCAAACGATAGTGTCGCTTGTAATCAGGATTTCATTTGGGAGCAATTCGCCTTTAAAAGCATCACTTTTTAATACGGCAAGATAATCTGTGATGTCTTCTTCCGTGAGATTCGGCGGATAGATTTCTTCTATTTCTTTGAGGCGAATTTCAAAATCCAAATCCAGGTCTCGAAAAAACTGTTGGCGTCTTGGAGAGCCAGAAGCAAGAATGATTTTGTAGTTTTTTAAATGTTCTCTAAGCATATTTTATGTTTAAGGCAATAACTAAAATCAGTAAAACGCCAAAGAAGAGTACTAGTTTCAGGATTTTGCTCAGGTGACTAAAATCTTCTTTAGTTTTAGCGGTCCACAATTGTATGCTGAAATAAATCATCGGCGCAATGATTGTCAACAATGTGTATGCTGCGCCAAAGTATAGGTCGAAAGTAAAATAATTCTGATACACATAAAATAGGAGGTAGGCAATAAAAATAATACTGGCGCCAAGGACAATTTTTGTTGTTTTTGAAATTCCTAAGACAATTGGCAAAGTACGCATTCCCATGGCATTATCGCCGTTGAAATCTTCGGCATCTTTAATAATTTCCCTAAACAAACTAATGATAAAACAAAACATGGCATAATCCATCAAAACTAAAAATTGTGAACCAAAAAAGATGCGGTTTTCCGGGTTGAGCACTGGATAAAGATCGAAAATCCCAACCACCAAAATACTTACTGCAGCAATAATGGCGACAATGAAATTGCCAATTAGAAGACTTTGCTTGAGGCTTGATGCGTAAAGATAAAGCAGTGCGGCGACACCAATAAAAATACCGCTTAACGTTGGTTTTTCAACAGCATTAGAAAGGTAAAAAGCAATGGCAACGCCTATAATATTGAGTGTGACATAAATGTTGTAGGCTTTGGTTTCTGAAATGTATTTTCCGATAATTACTTTTTCGGGTTTGTTGATTTCGTCTGTATCTTGGTCAAAAACATCATTGATAACATAACCCGCTGCGGCAATCAATACGGTTGCAATTACCAAAAGGGCATATTGCCAATCATTCAATGCCAGCGCAATCGACTGAAATTTGAAAAAGCCATAATGCACAATAATTTGCATCAATGCGATGATTAGTAAATTTTGGTAACGTATTAATTTAAAAAAAGCCTTCATGTTTTTGATCTATTTTTTGGGATTAAAATGCTGTGATAAAATGTCTTAACGCTTTATTTAAGTGTAAATTTTACCGTTTCGAAGATAATTTGTTTTTTGTGTATTTGCTAATTTTATTTTAAGCAGATTTTGGTTTTAATGCATAAAAAAAACCCGAAAATTCAATTTCGGGTTTTATATTATTGTATTTGGAATTATTTATCCTCGTCCGCGACCGCCTCCTGAATTGCCATTGTTTCTTGGCGTTACATTCTGTTTTGGCTGACTGTTTTGAGAATTATTTGACTGCGATCTTGTTTCCACTCTTGGTGAAGGTGTTGTGGCTCTTGGTTGTTCCACTCTTGGTGTTGCATTTCGAACTGGCGACTGCGTTTTTACTGGTGCAGGCGTATTGTATCTTGGTGCAACACTATTATTAGTTGTCGTTCTCACTTTTGGCGATTCAATTTCTTGTCTTTTCGGCGTATCATTAATCGTTGTTCTTGTTCCGGGAATTGAGGTTTTAACGTTATTACGAGAAGGTGTTGACACCGTATTTGATTGTGTATTTCTTGGTGAAACACTGTTTGATTTCCCATTATTGTTTCTCGGATTGACTATTGTGTTGTTATTTCTGTCAGAAGGCAATGTTTTTCCGCCTCGTGGTGCTACCGACCTTGTTTTCTCAAGTTCATAACGGTTGGTAACATTGTTGTTTCTTTCTCTGAAAGAACGGTTCGGGTGGGACCTTTCATAACCATTGGCACGTCTTGTTGAATATAAGGCAACAGCACGCTGGCTTCTTCTTACGTTGACGTAATTGTAGTTATTGTTTACGTTGATGTAAACATTTACATTTCTCCTGTATCTAAACACTGGATATGGCTCCCAATAGGTATAATAAGTTGGATAATAACCATAGTAATATGGAGAATAATACGGATTGTAATAACCACCCCAAAAAGTTGTATAAATTACTGGTCTTGAAACATAAACCGGCTCATAAATGTAATTTGGCCCATACATATATACATCGCCAACTACCTGAACTTGTACTTCGTTATTGCTGTCTTTTTCGACTTCAACGGTAGCGACATCTTGAAAAACATCTTTCTCCAAAACCGATTGTATGACGATCAAGTGAGTGCCGTTATCAACCGTTTCGATTACACGCAAATAGTCAACTTTGCCGTCGCTGTTAAGGTCAAGATTTGAAATTTGGTCTTTCGGATTGTTCAGTCTTCTTTCAAAATCTTCAAGATCTTTCGAATCACCAAAAATCGACGCTACTGCCCGAAGGTCTAAGTTATCACTGATATCGCTATTTTTAGCGTTTACAGTAGTAACATCCTGTGCCGAAATGCTGTTGGCAAAAAGTAAAGTAACAATCGCCAGGTTTAGTATTTTCGTTTTCATAATAAGGTTTTATTAAATTTTGTTGGTAAATTTTGTGTTCGTTTGTCAGAAACCAATATTTATGCCAATAAAAAAATATTAATATTTATTTAACTTTTTGATTGAAAAATGGTTATCTCGCAAGCCTAGTAAACAAATTACCAAATCCACAAAAAAAGCCTCCAATAACGAAAGCTTTTTATGAATTTTACTCAACTCTTTTCATACAGATACTTTCCGGTGGATGCAACACCATCGGGAATTTTTCGATTTTTACGGAACTGCTGTCAAGCCCAAAAGCACCTTCTTCAGAAAGGCTTAATTTCTTGATTAGGAAATACGTATTCATTACAATTTTCTCATGCCACAACATATCGCTGTCGTTCGAAAGAAATTTCTCCGAAAGTACAAATTTAAAATCGCCGATGATGTTGTTACGGCTCAAGGATTCGTAACGGCTTGTGATATCCACTTCGCCATTTTTCACCATGTCTTTCACCACTTCCTTGAACATAATGTTGATTTTGGTTGGCTCTCTGAATCCGAGGTTAAAGTCCACACGAATGATGTCGTCTTTAAGAATTTCGGTTACTTTATATTCTGTTTTATAAGGTTCATTTAAAATATTGACGTGTATAAACCAATATAAATCAGCTCTTTTTGGACGTTTTTGCAAAATAGAATACAATACTTTTTCTTCAATTTCATCAACGCGACTGGCATTTGTCAGATAAACCAAATGTGTCGCATATTTAGGTATAGAAAGGTCAAGACTCAATTCCTGCAGTACTTTTTTATAATCGTCAATTTTGACCATTCGGGTGTAGTTCTTGCTGATTTTTTTTGCCCTGAACCAAATCGCCATCACCGAAATCAGCATTGTTGCGATAATCAGCGTCACATAACCACCATCACTGAATTTTGTGATATTAGCAGCAAGAAAACTAAATTCGATACACAAGTATATCGTAATCAGCGGTACATAAAAATACCACTTTACTCTTTTCATAATCAGGTAATAATTGAGCAGTATTGTGGTCATGATCATACACAAAATAATTGCAAGACCATAGGCGTGCTCCATTTTACTGGATTCTTCAAAGTGCAATACGATGCCAACACAACCAAAAAACAACAGCCAATTTATGGACGGAATGTACATTTGCCCTTTCAATTCCGTAGGGTATTTGATACGCACTTTTGGCCAAAAATTCAATCGCATGGCCTCATTGATCAAAGTAAATGAACCACTTATTAAAGCTTGTGACGCAATAACTGCCGCCATTGTCGCTATGGTAATACCGATTGGTTGGAACCATTCAGGCATAGACAGATAGAATGGATTCGGATTGGATTTTCCCAACTCCGTCAATGTTTTTCCTTCATGTTGAATAAGATACGCTGCCTGTCCGAAGTAGTTGAGCAACAAAGTGATCTTTACAAATATCCAACTGATTCGGATGTTTTTCTTTCCACAATGTCCCATATCCGAATATAAAGCTTCGGCTCCTGTGGTACATAAGAATACAAACCCAAGCACGAAAAAACCTTCAGGATTGATACCGTCATCAGCGATCAGTAAATTATAGGCATAATACGGGTTTAAGGCTTTTAGAACTTCAATATTTTGAAAGACCTGGATAGCACCAAGAGTACCCAGCATGGTGAACCAAACGAGCATTACCGGGGCAAAGAATTTCCCGACGAGCGATGTGCCAAATTGTTGGATTGTAAATAAGATAAATAGGATACCAATTACTATCGGAACAGTATTAAGCTCAGGATAAAACGCACGTATTCCTTCAACAGCCGAGGAAACAGAGATAGGTGGTGTTATGATTCCGTCTGCCAACAATGCACTTCCTCCGATAATTGCGGGAACTATCAACCACCTTATTTTAGTTCGTTTGACCAACGCATACAGTGCAAAAATTCCGCCTTCACCGTGGTTGTCGGCACTTAGGGTAATCATTACATATTTGATGGTGGTTTGTAAAGTCAACGTCCAAAACACCAAAGAAACGCCTCCTAAAACCAACTCCGGATTGATGGCAAAATCAAGTCCGATTATCGCTTTCATTACATAAAGTGGGGAAGTACCGATGTCACCGTAAATAATTCCTAAACTAACTAATAACCCACCAATCGTCCATTTGTTATGAAGATTATGATTTGAAGCGCTCATACGTAATTTTTAAAGCCACAAAATTAATCAAATTTTAGATATCATTAACAAATTAATCCCGTTGATTAATCGGGCAGAATGAAAAAAGAAAGTTAGATTTGTGTGTGTAAAATTTTTATGATATGAAAAAAATATTCGTACTAGTGATAACATTCTCATTATTAATATCTTGTCAAAAAAAGAAAACCGTAGCTGACAAAACCGAAACTTTTTTCAATGCTGTAACCATTGATACATTGCTTAGCGAAAGCATTTCCATACGTGCCATCTTGATTGATGCTAATAAAGTCTGGTATGCTGCCAACAATGGAAAATACGGTTATTATGATCTTAAAACACAAAAATCTTTTTCTGGACATGTATCTAAAGACACGCTGTCATTGGAATTCCGAAGTATTGCCCAAACATCAAAACATATATTCATCGCTGCTATAGGAAACCCGGGATTGGTATATCGGATTTCAAAAGATGGCTCGAAAATTAATCTTGTTTATCAGGAAATTAACGAAAAAGTGTTTTACGACAGTATGCAATTTTGGAATGACAACGAAGGCATTGCGATGGGTGATCCAACGGAAGACTGTCTTTCGATAATTATTACGCGAGACGGAGGCGCTACCTGGAAAAAATTATCTTGCGACCAAATGCCAAAAGTAATTTTCAATGAAGCCGCTTTTGCTGCGAGTAACACGAATATCATCATAAAAGGCGATAATACTTGGTTGGTTTCCGGCGGCATGCAATCACGCGTTTTCTTTTCGGCGGATAAAGGAAATTCTTGGAAAGTTTACAACACGCCAATTGATCAGGGCGCAGAAATGAAAGGTATTTTCACTGCCGATTTTTATGATGCCGATAACGGATTTATTGCTGGTGGCAATTTTGAAGACCAAAACAAAAATTTCGGTAATAAAGCCATTACGAAAGATGGTGGAAAAACATGGCAGCTTGTCGCAGAAAAATCTGGTTTCGGATTTGCATCCTGTGTTCAGTATGTTCCGAATAGTAACGGCAAAGCACTTGTTTGTGTTGGTGCGTCCGGATTGCAATATTCTGCAGACACTGGCAATACATGGCAACAGTTGCTTACTGATAAAACATTATATACTATTCGTTTTCAGAATGATTCTACTGCAATTGCTGCTGGAAAGAATAAGATTATCAGCATAAAATTCTCAAAAAAATAATCGTTTTTATAACAATATCATCCCTAAGGCATTTGAATTTTGTAGCAATCTACAATCCACAATCTAATACCACCTTTTCTTATTTTGTTTTGAACCCGAAGATTTTCTTGATTTATGTGCACCGCCACTTCTGTTTGAATTTTTCTGTGGTGCTGGAGCAGTGTCTGGAGCCGTTCCAGTATGCCAAGGGTAGGGGTGGTCGCTAATGGTTTTTACCTCTACTTTTATTAATTTTTGGATGTCTTTCCAATAGCCGTGCTCATCGTTACTACAGAAAGAAATCGCAACACCACCATTTCCGGCACGGCCTGTTCTTCCGATACGGTGAACGTATGTTTCCGGAATATTAGGCAAATCAAAATTGATAACATAAGGCAATTGGTCGATGTCGATTCCGCGCGCAGCAATATCAGTAGCTACTAAAACGCCAACTTCCTTAGCCTTAAAAGCATCGAGAACACGTTGTCTTGCATTTTGAGATTTATCGCCGTGGATGGCTTCTGCAGGAATACCGTTCTTGCGTAACGCTTTTACTACATTATCGGCACCGTGTTTGGTTCTTGAAAAAACCAATACATCAGATAAATTATCATTTTTAATCAAATGATATAGCAGATTTCTTTTTTCAGTTTTATCGACGAAATAAATGCGTTGCTCCACATTTTCAGCCGTGGAAGAAACCGGAGAAACCGAAACTGTCGCCGGATCTTTTAGGAACATTTCAGCAAGTTCGCGAATCGCAATGGGCATTGTCGCAGAAAACAATAGGGTCTGACGATTATTCGGCGTAAGCTTCACAATTTTCTTTACGTCGTTTACAAATCCCATGTCGAGCATCTGATCGGCTTCGTCTAAAACCAAAGTATGCAAGTGATTTAGATCTATAAAACCTTGTTTGTGCAAATCTAGTAATCGTCCCGGTGTTGCAATCAGGACATCGACACCTTTTCTTAAAGTATCCACCTGCGGCACTTGCGAAACGCCACCGAAAATGGTGAGTTGTGTGAGGTTGGTATATTTTCCGTATTCGTCAAAATTCTGTCCAATCTGAACAGCAAGTTCGCGTGTTGGCGTTACGACCAAAGCACGAATAACTTTCGGTCTTTTAGTGGAGCCAACGATGCGGTGCAATTGATGTATGATTGGAATAGCGAAAGCCGCTGTTTTTCCGGTTCCTGTTTGTGCGCAGCCAATCAAGTCGCGGCCTTCAAGGACCAACGGAATCGCTTGTTGTTGTATTGGTGTTGGTGCTGTATAGCCGAGTTCAAAAACGGCTCTTTGGATGCTTTTAGAAAGCGCTAAATCTTCAAATAACATATTATAAATTCTTGAAACGCTCATTGTTAAGCGTTAAATCGGTGGCAAAGATAAGGTTATTTATATTAGAAGTGCTTTTGTAGCGTTTTCCGTTGATTTTTTTTTATAGCAGCCACAAATCACAAGTGTTGTTTTTAACTTTAATTATGAAAGTTTATAAATAATAACGCTTGATAAATTAACTTTACAAGCATTGAGAGATATAAAGTTTTCTATCGATTGATACGAAATATATTTTTCCCAAAAAGGCTTTAGATATTCTGTTTAAAACCTTATTTTTGCAGCACAATTTCAAAAAACAAATTTAAAAGATATATCATGAGTGTTTTAGTTAATAAGGATTCTAAAATAATTGTCCAAGGTTTTACGGGCAGTGAAGGTACTTTTCACGCTTCGCAGATGATTGAATACGGTACAAACGTTGTAGGTGGTGTAACTCCGGGTAAAGGAGGCACAACGCACTTGGAGCGTCCGGTTTTTAATACAGTAAAAGATGCAGTTGAAAAAGCCGGTGCCGATACGACCATTATTTTTGTTCCGCCAGCATTTGCCGCCGACGCTATTATGGAAGCTGCCGATGCCGGAATCAAAGTCATTATCACCATTACAGAAGGAATTCCGGTTGCTGATATGATCAAAGCTTATGACTATATCAAAGGTAAAAACTGTCGTCTTATTGGGCCAAACTGTCCAGGTGTCATCACGCCGGGTGAGGCGAAAGTAGGTATTATGCCAGGCTTCGTTTTCAAAAAAGGTACAGTCGGCATTGTTTCAAAATCGGGAACATTGACTTATGAAGCTGCTGATCAAGTGGTGAAACAAGGACTTGGTATCACGACTGCTATCGGAATCGGTGGCGATCCAATCATCGGGACAACCACAAAAGAAGCTGTTGAATTGCTGATGAACGACCCAGAAACTACTTGTATCGTAATGATCGGTGAAATCGGTGGACAATTGGAAGCCGACGCTGCACAATGGATCAAAGCCGATGGAAACCGCAAACCAGTTGTAGGTTTTATCGCTGGAGAAACAGCACCAAAAGGGCGCACAATGGGCCACGCCGGAGCAATCGTTGGCGGCGCTGATGATACTGCCGAAGCCAAAAAACGCATCATGCGCGAGTGTGGTATTCACGTGGTGGATTCCCCTGCAGAGATTGGCAAAAAAGTAAAAGAAGTTTTAGGGTAAATTCCAAAAACCAAATAATAAATTCCAAAGCTCCGTTTTCGAACTGTCGGAAACGGAGTTTTTAATTATAAGCGGCAGTTAGCTATTATCTAATTGTCTAATTTTCAAATTTTCTAATTATGTACAAAGAATTAAAGAAATTCAAAACCACCAAAAGCTTCACTTTTTCACAAGACGACAGCCTTGAAGAAGTTTGCAACGCACCGGAGTCGGGGAGTGGCATATTTTTGGTATATGCCGTTGAAGGCGAAGAAAAAGAGCTCATTATGGTGGGTTCAACCGGAACGGTTCAAAACGATGGCACTTTAAAAAGCAAAAACGGCGGATTATACGACAAGATCGTCGAAGGCCAACAATTTGCTAAAACAGGTCGTAAATATTCCTGGCCGGCACAAATGAAAAAAGAAAACATCGAAAGACTCGAAGTTGTTTGGTATGAAACTTTCAATGCCAAAAACAAAGTGATCCCAACTTTCGCCGAAGGACAGGCATTGCAAAATTTCTTGGATGAGAATGGAAAATTGCCACGATGGAATGTGGCGTTTTAAATAAGATTTAGCCTTGCAATTGCAGGGCTTTTTTATTGTTTGTTGTTTGGTTTCCTTATATTTACGACACTAACAGACATAATATGAAGCATTTTTACACTTTCCTAATGGTGTTGTGCCTGATTTCGGTGACAAAAGCCCAGACAATCACTTTTTCTGATCCTAAATTTAAGGCAGCGCTTATGGCCTCGTCGCCAAGCGTGTTCGTTGCCAAAAATAGCGCAGGCCTTTTTATCAAAATCGACTCCAATAATGACGGCGAAATTCAGGTTAGTGAGGCGCAGGCTGTATATCAGCTATACCTTTTTACAGCCGTTGTAGCGCAAAAATTTTCGGTCGTTGACGGAATAGAATATTTCACTTCCCTTACTTCGCTGACCATTAACAACGAATTGGTGACTAATATCAGTATGACGCCGTTTTCGAATCTCAAGCATTTATTATTCCTTAACACACCTGTTGGGAGTTTAAATCTCACTTCAAATCCATTACTTCTGGATGTTGAAGTTACCAACAGCCAGCTGTCAACGTTGAATATTTCGGGTTTGAATCAAGTGGTTACATTGAAGTGCAGCGGTGGACTCCTCACTACTATCGACTTGTCGTCGCTAACAGCCCTTACGACCTTAGACTGCAGTAACAACCAATTGAGTAGCCTGAATTGCACGGGACTCAACATTAATACACTAGACTGTAGTAACAACCAATTGAGCAGTCTGGATTGCACGGGACTCAACATTAATACTCTTAATTGTTCCAATAACAACCTTAGTGCGATGCCAACTGGGATACAAAACGTTACTTATTTGAACGTAAGTGAGAATCCATTAAATTCAATTAACTTGTCGGCAATGCCAAACTTGTATAGTTTTGCTGCGGCTAATTGTCAATTATCAAGCTTTAGCGCTTCAGGAGTGCCAATGAATCAAGGGGGGGTGGATCTTAGTGAAAATCTTTTAACATCGTATAATCCGAGTATATTTCCCTCTCTCTCTTCTCTAAAGATAAATGACAATCTGCTAACAAATCTAAATTTTTCAGGCGTTTACAATTCAACTGTGAATTGTAGTCATAACAATCTGACATCGCTCAACGTATCCAATACTGCTGTAATTAATACGCTGGATTTTTCTTATAATCCACTGACATCGATGGATTTTGCCAATTTTAATACTACTGATATAACAGGTGATTATTGTAACCTCACGGCAGTACCCAATTTACATACAACAGCTAGTATTAGTCTTGTTGGAAATCCTTTTACAGCTATAACACTCACTAATATTGGCTCTTATGGCGACCTGAATTTTTCCTATTGTCCTTTGTTAACGAGTGTTCATATTCTGAATTGTACTCGTGGAACGGTTAACTTTAGTAACTGCGCTATATCTGATTTTGTATTCTCCAATTCGACTACTCATGAATTAAGGGTTAATAATAATCAATTAACAACGTTAGATCTATCTGATAGCGGACCGATAATGGGATATATTGAAGCGAGCGATAACCCTTTGATTTCGATGAATGTTAAAAATGGGAGCACTACCAGTTTTGTGACGTTAAGCGCTCAATATATCTGTGCTGATGAAGCTGAAGTTGAAAGTTGCTGTTTTTTGCAAAACATACCAAGCAGTGTAGTAATCAATTCCTATTGCACATTTACGCCCGGAGGAACTTTTTATACAATTCAGGGTAATAATACTTTTGATGCAAATGGTAACGGCTGCGACGCCTCTGATCAGATATTTTCAGGTTTGCGTTATAACATTTCCAGTAGTGCTGCTACCGGTAGTCTTATTTCGAATAATGCCGGACAATACAATATTCCGGTTCAGGCAGGCACGCATACCATAACACCCGCATTTGAAAATCCGACTTATTTTACCGTATCCCCACCTGCATTTACCGTTACATTTCCGAGTGCGGCCAATCCGTATATCAAAAACTTTTGTATTGCGGCAAATGGGGTTCACCCTGACGTAGAAATAGTCATTTTCCCTGTGACAGCGTCTAGTCCCGGAGTGCCATGTTCTTTCGAAATAATTTGTAAAAATAAAGGAAACCAGATGGCTTCGGGTACAATTACCTTACAATTTGATCCAGCTTTGCAAAGTTTTACAAGCGCTATTCCTACAGTGAGTAATCAGGGAACCGGAACGCTGTCTTGGAATTTTACTGATTTATCACCTACCCAAAAGGCAGTTTACTATGCGACGTTTACATTAAATTTGCCTACAGCTACTCCACCGCTTGTTGGAGGCGAAATCCTTAATTATGCGGCTTCTGTTAGCACTGTCCAGACAGACGAAATGCCTTTGGACAATGTGTTTTCACTAAATCAGATTGTGGTTAATTCATTCGATCCGAACGATAAAACGTGTCTTGAAGGCGCAACAATTAACCCAGACATGGCCGGAAAATTCGTGCATTACCTGATCCGTTTTGAAAACACCGGTACGGCCAACGCGCATAATATTGTTGTGAAAGACATGATCGACACGACAAAATTTGCCGTATCCAGCCTTGTCCCTATTGACGGAAGCGGATCCTTTACCACCCGCATCACCAATACCAATAATGTAGAATTCATTTTCGAAAATATCAATCTTCCGTTCGACGATGCAAATAACGACGGCTATGTAGCTTTTAAAATTAAGACGCTTCCAACATTGGTCAACGGTGATACCTTCAGCAATACCGCAAGTATCTATTTTGATTATAATGTGCCAATTGTGACTAATACTGCGACAACAACATTAGCGGTGTTGGGTACAGATGATTTTATTTTTGACAATTATTTCACGTTATATCCAAATCCGGCAAAAGAAATTTTGAATATCAAGGCGAAAACTGATATCAACCTGACGGCCATCAATATTTACAACACTTTAGGGCAATTGGTACTTGTAGTTCCAAATGCAAAAGGCATTGAAAGCATTGATGTTTCTAGCCTTACAACGGGCAATTATTTCATAAAAATCACTTCTGATAAAGGAAACTCAAATACAAGATTCGTGAAGAATTGATATTGAAATTTGATATTGAAATTAAAAAAGGCTGTCCATTACGGGCAGTTTTTTATTTTTATCAATCGTAAAAAGCGCAGCCTTTTTTCTGATAGTATTGTGTATCTGGTATTTACTGACTATGCGCCATATTGTTATACGTGGATGAAAACAGCCTGAAGCGCTTGTAAAGCAGTATGTAGTATTTCGAATAGCACCATTTTACGCTCACGATCAATTGCGACCGGTTAACCAACTGTATTTTATTATACCGCATTGGATTTTAGTATTTTAACGAATAAATAGTAATTGTATTGGGCTTTTCATTTTATATTTGCAATAAACACCTTGTTATGAAAAAAATTTACTTGTTCAGTCTTGTTCTTATCGTTTGTGCACAAGCGGGTGCTCAGGTTATTAATTTTCCTGATAACCTGTTCAAACAGACAATCATTAATAACTGGAATGCAGATCCGAACGGTGATGGTGAAGTTACGCAGCAAGAAGCTGCAACAGTTACTTATATTGCAGTAAGCAACTACAATTTAACTGATTTAACAGGAATTGAGTATTTTGTTAACTTAACTTATTTGGACTGCAATATGAACAACATCGCTTCGCTGGATTTATCTGCACTAAGCAATTTGCAAACTTTGTTTTGCTCCAATAGTCATATTTCGACGTTGGCATTACCTTCGTCGTCAGCGTTGACAACGCTCAGTTGTAACCAGAATAATTTGACTGAACTTGATCTCTCTGCACAATCGCAGCTTCAGACTGTCAATTGTGCGCAAAATTATATTACTTCACTGATGTTAAATAATAGTCCAACTATTCAAACCTTATTGGTCAATAACAACCAATTATCTTCGTTGGATCTTAGTGCACAAATCAACCTTTTAACATTATACTGCAATAATAATACGCTTAGCGTTTTGGATTTGAGCAACCAAAGTAGCCTCACGTTATTATATTGTCAATTCAATAATCTTACTAGTCTCTTGCTTGGATCGGCTCCGTTGCAGAAACTTTTTTGCAACAATAATTTGTTCACTACGCTAGATGTTTCAAACAAGCCCACGATAACCGACTTGGATTGTTCCTATAATTCACTGACAGCATTAAATATTTCAGGGATGACCGGACTCAAAATATTTAGTTGCGACCATAACAGCATCACTACCCTTGACTTTGCCGGACATCCTGTATTACAAAATGTGAAGATGCAAAACAATCAACTGACTTCATTCAGCGGACTTGCGGGGAGTACGAGCATAAAGACAATAGTTTTTGAAAACAATTTCACACAGAATGTCGATTTGTCCAATTGTCCGCTTGCTTTTCAGATTTTTGGTAATAACAGCCATATTGAGAACTTCAATATATCAAATTGTCCTCTGCTTTCTAACGTTGGCTATTTGTATAATCCACTTAAAATATTTGATATCCGAAATACTGCGATTGGTTCTGTAGTCATTAGCTCTATTACGCAACTCAACGGAACGCTTAAAATTTACGCCTCAACAACAGTAAACGGAGGTTTTATTGTGAACATTTATAATGATGATAATCTTGAAGCGTTGGACCTCACCGATTGTCCTAATTTAACAGATGTTTATCTTAATAATAATGCTATTTTAAAGGAGCTTTTTATCAAAAACGGCAAAAATGAAACGGTAGAGTTAGTCAATAATCCGGCCCTTCTTTATATTTGTGCCGATGATAGCCAGGTAGATTCAATTGCAGCAATAGTTGATAATCTGCCGAATGCTACTGTAAATTCCTATTGCTCATTTGAACCAGGAGGTACTTTTTATGCTATAAACGGTCATGCGACACAAGATGTAAACAACAATGGCTGTGATGTTTCCGATCCTTACTATCCGTTTTTAAGATTGGCGGTCACTGGCGGGTTATATTCCGGAAATTATATCAGTAATACATCTGGTACTTTCGCACTTGGGACTTCGTCGGGCACTACAACCATTACCCCGGTTATCGAGAATCCATCATATTATACAATCGACCCAGCATCTGTATCTGTAAGTTTTCCTTCGCAAACAAGCCCTGTGACCCAGAACTTCTGTATTACGCCTAACGGTGTGCATAATGATCTTGAAGTATCTTTGCTACCGGTAACGGCAGCCCGTCCGGGTTTCGATGCCAATTATGAAATCATTTGTAAAAATAAAGGTAATGTTCAGCAATCAGGTGCGGTGAATTTTGAATTTGAAGATGATAAAATAGATTTTATAAGTGCAGACTTGGCGCCAGATGTGCAGACACTGAATAATCTTAACTGGAATTTTGCCAATCTTTTGCCATTTGAAACCATCCATATTAAAGTCAAATTGAATCTGAACGGTCCAACCGAAACTCCGGCGGTCAATGCAGGTGATGTGCTTCATTTTGCGGCTTCGGTTACTGGCCTGACAGACGAAACTGCTGCCGATAACGTTTCAACTTTAATCCAGACCACAGTGGGGGCTATTGACCCGAACGACAAAACTTGTGTGGAAGGCGCCACGATTGGTACCGGTATGGCCGGAAAATATGTGCACTACCTGATCCGTTTTGAAAACACCGGGACTTTTGCCGCCGAGAATGTAGTTGTAAAAGACCTTATCGATACGACAAAATTCGATGTGTCGAGCTTGGTTCCGCTGAGTAGTAGCCATAATTTTACGACGCGCATCACCAATACCAATAAAGTCGAATTCATTTTTGAAAACATCAATCTTCCCTTCGACGATGCCAATAACGACGGCTATGTAGCCTTTAAAATTAAGACGCTTCCAACATTGGTCAACGGTGATACTTTTAGTAACACCGCAAGCATTTATTTTGATTATAATGCACCGGTCTTGACCAATACCGCCACGACAGCGTTTTCTAATCTCGGTACTCCAGATTTTGCTTTCGAAGACTACCTCACTGTTTACCCGAACCCTGCTGCATCAGTTTTAAATATTAAGACGAAGGCAGAAATTCATATGGCATCTATCAGTATCTACAACACCTTAGGACAATTGGTGCTTGTAGTTCCAAATGCAAAAGGCATTGAAAGCATTGATGTTTCTAGTCTTACAGCGGGTAATTATTTTATCAAAATAACATCTGATAAAGGAAGCTCAACTACAAGATTCGTGAAGAATTGATGTTGAATTTTGATATTCAAATTAACAAAAAACTGCCCATTACGGGCAGTTTTTTGTTGGCATTAATCCACAAAAAAAAGCAGCCCTAAAGCCGCTCTTCTTCAAAAAATCTAAAATCTAAAATCTAAAATCAATTGAACGGTGAACTCCATTTTGCATTCGTATAAACATCAGCCCCATCCAGCGTAAGTATAAAAGCGATCAGCGCCGCATTTTCGTCAGGCGTGATGTTGAGCTTTTGCCCGAAGCCATTCGGACGCAATTTTGGGTCGAGATTGGTGTTGCCAGCTGCAATGGTAATATTGTTATAATGGTCGATAACCGCTTGGAGCGTTGGCAATGCTGTATGCATGAATGGCCCGTTAATACCGCCATTGGCCCTGACGATGTTCCGTAACGACGGCGCTCTGGTATTCGTAATATCGAGTAGTGCGAGGTTGCCCAGCGTTCCAATAATGCCGTTGTTGCCAGAATTGGGCGCGATGTCAAACTCGGGTGCCGCATGACAGCCTGCACAACCTAAACCACCGCCAGTGCGCGAACCTGTTGCGCTGAATTGTGGTGGTGACAAAAACAAGTTCTTACCTTGGTTTTCTTGCGGAGTGAAGTTCGGAAACGGTTGCCCGTCGTTATTGACGGTAGCCCGTCCGGCATCGTATTTAGAATCGAACGACTGTATGCTCCTAACAAATTGCGCTAGGGCGTTTTGTATGCGGGTTTCGGTTACTTCGTTATCGCCATACACAAAAGTGAATAATTCCTGATAATAGGTAATGTTCTGTAGTTTGGCAAGCAAATCAGTCATATTTCCGTCGCCGTTGGTGCCGCTAAAGCCCATTTCTATATGGTTCTGTATGGGTTGTGTCGTCTGAAGTTCTAGGCTCGCAGCCCTTTCATCCCAAAAGAATTTACGCTCCACCGCAAACCTTGAATTGATCAAACGCATTGCGTGTCGGGCGGTGCCACCGTTGACACCTTGGCTTGACTCAGTAGCATCGCCAAACGCATTATACTGGATATGGCAGCTAGAACAGGAAATAGAATTGGTGGCGGATAGGTTTTTGTCATAAAACAATATACGCCCTAAAGTCGCCCCTTTGTCGGTAATTGGATTCCCAACAGTATTGTCTTTCGTGATATAAACCGGAATAGGCTGGTTGGCATAATTGACAAGGTTCCCCAAATCGATGTTGTCACCAAAAGCAGCTGTTACCGCCGGATAGGGATCAACAGGTATGTACTCTTGCGGGTCATCGTCACTTTTACTACATGCGTTGAGCAGCAGTAACAATGCGGGTAAAAGGATGATTTTGGTTTTCATGGCTTGGTGGGTTTAAAGTTCAGGATACTAATCACGATTAATCTAAATCTAAAATGATTACGGTCGTGGCTTATGCGCTGAAAACAAACTTGAGAGTTCCAATGTCAATGCATCAAAATCTGCTTGTTGCTCCGGGCGGCAAAGTTTTTTAATGTCGGTAAAATGGCGAAAGTGCGTGGTTTCTACCTCATGTTGATAGATTGAAATCTGTTCTGTCAGACTATCAATGGTTTTTTTGTTGGTTGTTGTAGCCGACAACTGGCGGTAAAGTGCATTGCGTGACAACATGATACTATCGTCGAGTGCCGTAATGTTGCTGCGGTGCCAGCGAATGAGTTTTTGGTAATCGGCTTGCTGTTGTTTGTCAAAATGTAGCTTCTTAATGATAATATCTTTGGGTTCAGGTCTTCTTGGGCGGTCATGAGGCCCATTGTCATTGCCAGAGAAAATAAGGAAACCCAATGTGCTAAGGTTGAGCAGGAGAAGGGCGATGACCGTAAAAGTCAAGAGTTTTATTTTTTCCATAATTAATAAAGTTGATTGGTTCTGGAAATGCTTACAGCAATCATTTCGGTAGGATTTTCAGTTTTTTCTTGTCTCTTGTTAAGCATACTAAAATTAAGTGCCAGCAATAAAAGGAATGATGCGGCGGCGGCCCATAACCATTTGGCAGGGACGCTTTTGCGGATGCGGATTTCGTTCTGAATCTTCAAAAACAAGATGTCGGTTGGTATTGCTTTTTGCATACCGTCGGTACTGTTGATGATTTCGTTGGTCCAATTTTCTCTTTCCATAATGATTTAGACGGTATTAATTATTTTTTCTTGCGGTGTTCTTCGAATTTTTCTGAAATTTTTTCACGTAGGCTTGTCTTTGCCCTAAAAACAAGCGATTCGACTGCAGAAATAGAGATTTCCATAATGGTAGCAATTTCTGGATTTCCTAGGCCTTCAACTTTCGACAGCAAAAAAGCGGTCTTTTGATTCTCTGGAAGCGTATTGATAATACCGAACAGCAATGCCGCTTTTTCCTTGTTTTCGAGTAAAATACCCGGATGCTCAAAATCGGGAATCCGAGACATTTCATAATCGCTGACGCTGTTTTTTGAAAAGGCAAACCATTTTTTCTGGGTATGTTTCTGCTTGATGAAATCTAGGCTTTTGTTGATGGTAATGCGGTAAATCCAAGTTTTTATAGCAGATTGTTCCCTGAATTGATGCATCGATTCGTGTATTTTAAGGAACACATCCTGCGTTATTTCTTCTGCATCGGCGGTGTTTTGAACATAATGTAAAGCACAGTTATATACCATGATATGGAAATCATCATAGAGTTTGCGAAATTGTGCGTTGTCTTTCATGCGGGGAAATTAGTAAAATAGATTGTAAGACTGTAAGATTTTTAGATTATAAGATAGAAGGCGGGAGACGGGAAGTCTATAAGACAGGAAGATGGTAAGATTTTTAGACTAAAAGATTAAATCTTAATTCTTAAATCTTAATTCTCAAATCTAAAATCTTAATTCTATATTTGTATCATAAACAAACTATTATTATTGATCACATGAAACTACTCGAAGGAAAAACTGTTATCATCACTGGTGCAAGCCGTGGCATCGGGAAAGGAATAGCCGAAGTATTTGCAAAACATGGTGCAAACGTCGCTTTTACTTATAGCGCCTCGGCAGAATCTGCACAGGCATTGGAAAACGAACTCAACGCAACAGGTATAAAAGCCAAAGGCTACCAGTCTAATGCAGCCGATTTTAATGAAGCACAGACTTTTGTAGAAGCCGTTTTGGCAGATTTCGGAACCGTAGATGTTTTGATCAACAACGCCGGAATCACCAAAGACAACCTACTGATGCGCATGTCTGAGGAAGATTTTGATAAGGTAATCAACGTAAATCTGAAGTCGGTTTTCAACATGACCAAAGCGATACAGAAAACTTTTTTGAAACAACGTTCAGGTTCCATCATCAATATGAGTTCTGTGGTTGGCGTAAAAGGCAACGCCGGACAAACCAATTATGCAGCGTCGAAAGCCGGAGTTATCGGTTTTACAAAATCAGTTGCTTTGGAATTGGGCTCGAGAAATATACGCTGCAACGCGATTGCACCTGGATTTATAGAAACAGAAATGACTGCCAAACTCAACGAGGAAGTGGTAAAAGGTTGGGCTGATGCGATTCCGTTAAAACGTGGTGGAACGACCGAAGATGTCGCTAATGCATGTCTTTTTCTGGCTTCGGATATGAGTGCTTATATTACCGGACAGGTTTTGAACGTGGATGGCGGGATGTTGACGTAGGGAGATTTTAGATTTAAGATTTGTCATATACTTGATTCAATATTATGAAAAATAAATATATAATTGTGCTTTTTGTACTTGCTTCTATAGTAGTTCTTTTTGGCGCGCTACTTAAAGTAATGCATTATGAATTTGGTGCTGTTACCGGAAATGTGCTTTTGACGATTGGCATGTTGTCACAGATTTTAATGGCTTTGGTATTTGTGATCAAGTTGTTATTTACTTCAAAAGAAAAAGATAGTTTTTTTAATAGATAAGACATATAAAGATAACTAATCTAAAATCTGCAACCTTAAATCTAAAATCTACATTCTTAAATCTTAAAGCCCTTAATGACGACAAATACAATCCTATTATTACTACTTTCCCTAGCAGCTTCTGGCGGTTTGTCGTTTTACCAATATTTTTATAAAAACACGAACCGCACAAAATTGCAATTTTTGTTGGCTTTTTTGCGATTTCTTACCGTCTTCGGTGTATTGCTGCTGTTAATCAATCCAAAGATTACAAGGAATATTTACGAAACACAAAAAACGCCATTGCCAATTGTGGTAGATAATTCCGCTTCGGTAAAAGATTTAAAGGCGGATGCGATTGCATTAGAATTGTACCAAAAACTCGCTTCCAATGCTGAACTTCAGCGTAAATTTGACGTGCAGTCGTATCAATTTGACAACGAATTTACACTTTCAGAAAAATTCGATTTCAAAGGTACACAAACCAATGTTGAGGAAGTAGCGAAAAACCTCAAAAGCATCAACAAAAACAAGGCATATCCAACCATTTTGATTACCGATGGCAATCAAACCACAGGAAATGATTATGTATATAGTTTCGATGCCAATAACAAGGTTTATCCTTTGGTACTGGGCGATACGACGACTTTCTTAGATTTAAGAATCAATCAACTCAATGTCAATAAATATGCGTTTCATAAAAATAAATTTCCTGTTGAAATTTTTCTTCAGTATTCCGGAGCCAAGAGCATTACGGCAGATTTTAGTATAACGCAAGGAAATTCAGTACTCAACAAACAATCGGTATCGTTTTCACCGACTAAAAAATCGGTGGTCATAAATGTGTTGCTTCCTGCGGATAAAGTCGGATTGCAGGTTTTTAAGGCTGCAATTACTTCCAAAGAGACAGAAAAAAATAGCTATAACAATTACAAGAACTTTGCCGTTGAGGTGATCGACCAGAAATCGGAAATCGCAATCATTTCGGCCATCAATCATCCAGATCTAGGAGCTTTAAAGCGCGCTATCGAAATGAATCCGCAGCGAAAAGTAACCATACTCAAGCCGCAGGATGTAAAGACTTTGCAAGATTATAATGTGCTGATTTTATACCAACCAACAGCCGCTTTTAAATCGGTTTTCGAAGCCACTAAAAACGTTGGAATCAATACGTTTATCATCACAGGAACCAGTACTGATTTTACTTTTTTAAACCAGCAGCAAAGCACATTTGTCTTCAAAATGAGCAGTCAAAGTGAAGATTATTTGGCGAAATTTAACCCACAGTTCAATCTTTTTGCTTTGGATGACATCGGTTTTGAAAATTTTCCGCCTTTGCAAAATGCCTTTGGTTCGGTAACGGTTAGTGGTAATGCAAATGTTTTATTGGCATCACGCATTAGGAATATCGATGCAAACATACCGTTGCTTACTTTTGTTGAAAGTCAAGGCAGTCGCACCGCTTTTTTGTTAGGTGAAAATATATGGAAATGGCGTCTTCAGGCACATATTGACAACAATTCTTTTGAAAAATTCGATGTGTTTGCCGATAAAATTGTACAGTTTTTAGCTTCCAATAACGCCAGAAAATCATTGGTCGTCAACCACGAGCGTTTTTATAATTCGGGCGATGCGCTCGAAGTTACGGCACAGTATTTCAATAAAAACTACGAATTTGATGAAAAGGCACAGTTGTCGATTGCCGTTACCAACAAAGCGACCAAGCAAACCAAAAATTACGACATGCTCAAGGGTAATAGCGTCTTTAAAGTTAATCTTGACGGACTTTCCGCTGGACAATATACGTTTGTTGTAAAAGAGCTTACTTCCAAATCTGCTTATAACGGTTACTTTGAAATCCTCGATTTTGATATCGAAAAGCAGTTCGTAAATCCGGATTTGGCAAAGCTCAACCAACTTGCTTCGCAAACAAAAGGTGTTACATTTATGCCTAATCAGGTTGATGCTTTAATTGATAAACTACTAAAAGACGATACTTACAAAGCGATTCAAAAAGCCATCGTCAAAAAAATCCCGCTCATCGACAGTATCTTATTATTGGTATTGATCGCAATTTCGCTTGCTTCAGAATGGTTTATAAGGAAATATAACGGTATGTTATAAGCGCAAAATAGGAGTTAAAGTCCTTTTTATATCGGTTGTTTGGCTAATTGGCATATAAAATTAGTTGATAGGTTTAATTTTAATGGAATATTAAGCCTTAATTAAAAAAAAAGCTTGAATTTTGCTTGTTATACAACCCAAATAGCTAACAATTAACCTTATAATGCGTTACATTCATTTTATAGTCAATCCAGTTTCAGGTCGAGGTGAAGGAAAAATTACAAAATCCTTTCTTCAACATTACTTTTCTTCGGTAGATTATAAGATTGAAGTAGAATTTTCTCAATTTAAGAAACATGCAATCGCACTTGCCCAAGCGGCGGTATTAAATAAGCCCGATATTATTGTGGCTTGCGGTGGTGATGGGACAATTCATGAAGTGGCATCTGTGCTTGTAAATACCGATATACCGTTGGGTATTATCCCGATAGGTTCGGGTAACGGATTGGCTTCTAATTTAAAAATTAGCCAAAATATTGATACTGCCATCAAAATAATTCAGGATGGAAAATCCAGTCTGATCGATGTTGGTATTGCAGGTGAAAAGTTTTTTTTTAGTAATATGGGGATGGGCATCGATGCAATGATTATCAAAAAATACGAAGAAGCCGGAAAACGCAGCCTGATTACTTATGTGAAATCGTCGCTGAGTTCCAGTTTTGAATACAAGCCCGCACTTTGCCATATTTACTTCAACGGAAAGACCGTAAAAGCAGAACCTTTTATGCTTTTCATTTCCAATTCGAATGAAATGGGTTATAAAATGAGCCTCACGCCAAAAGCTAGCCTTCAGGACGGTTTACTGGATTTAATGGTGATTTCTAAAGTGAATTTTTTCGAGAAACTGTATTTCGGATTGCTAGTAGCTTTGCGAAGACCTAATTTATTCCCTAAATACAAGCATTTCCTAATAAAGGATGTCGCCATAAAATACCGCAAAAAAACGGTCGTAGAAATGCAATTAGATGGCGAATATTATACGATAGAATCTAATGAATTGAGTGTTTCGGTACTTCCGGGTGCCCTAAATGTTATTGTTGAATAAATTTTTCCTACTATGCACATCCTGATCGTTGAAGATGAAATTGGTATCATCCGGTTCTTAAAACAAGGACTGGAAGAAGAAGGTTATGAAGTTACTTCCGCTTCAGACGGGGTTAAAGCATTAGAATTGGTGCAAAAACAAAGTTTCGATTTGTTGCTCCTAGATTGGATGCTTCCAAAAATGACCGGATTGGAAGTATGTAAAGCCATTCGTGAAAAGGAAATCAGAACACCAATTATCTTCCTTACCGCAAAAGATACGGTTCAAGAAACCATCGAAGGACTAAAAGCCGGCGCAAACGATTACATCAAAAAACCTTTTAGTTTTGATGAATTGGTAGAAAGGATAAAAGTACATTTTCGGAACAAAAAAGAAGAAGAAATTCTGCGTCTCGGCGACATTCGCATGAACACAGCCCAACGCACCGTTTTTGTAAAAGAAAACGAGGTTGCATTAACGCACCGCGAATTTGAGCTCTTAAGTTATCTGATTAAAAACAAAGGAAAAGTATGTTCACGTACCGAAATCATTGAAGATGTTTGGGACATTCATTTTGAATACGACACCGGCGTAATTGACGTTTTTATCAATATGATCCGTAAGAAATTAGGGCTTAAAAAAGAAACCGATTATATCA
Source organism: Flavobacterium sp. (assembly GCA_029946065.1). Classification (GTDB taxonomy): domain Bacteria; phylum Bacteroidota; class Bacteroidia; order Flavobacteriales; family Flavobacteriaceae; genus Flavobacterium. The sequence goes on along the minus strand of JAQSDU010000014.1, from coordinate 118,201 downwards.
AAACCATTCGCGGCATCGGATATATTGCCAACGATATTTTATGAATCCTTTCCATCTTTCTTTTAGAAACCGCATCGCACTTTATTATCTTATAGGCACCGCATTGATGGTAATGATTGTATTTGGTATTATCTACGGTACAGTTTCTTATACGATTTATAAACACGTTGATGGCGATCTGACGAGCGAAGTAAACGGTTATATTGGCGAAATTGAAATTCATCAAGGTTGTTTGCAGCTTGTAAATGCTGAGGAATGGCAACGCAAAGAACACAATACGCTCAGTGTAAGTCCGGTTTTTATACAAGTGCTCGATGAAGGTGGTGTCACCGTTGAAAAATCGCCAAACCTCAAAAAATCAGATTTGGTTTTTCACAAGAACATGAAGAATTTTGAGTTATTCGATACCAAACTGTATGACAAATCGATCCGGCAAATTCAGTTTTCGATGCTCAATAACGGAAAAATTGCCGGTTATATCCTGATTGCTATTTCTTTGGAAGAATCCAATACGGTCCTCAATAATCTTGGTGAAATCTTATGTATTTTGTATCCTATTATACTTTTGGTACTATTTTTTGCCGCACGGTTTATCGCCGGAAAAAGCATCAAGCCTATTCGGAATATCACGGAAACATCGAGTATTATTACACGTGAAAATCTTACTTCAAGAATTGCATTGCCCGTTAATAGAGATGAATTGTATGTATTGTCGGAAACCATCAACAATTTGCTCGACCGTGTAGAAAATGCCATCAGTCGTGAAAAGGAGTTCACCTCAGATGCATCTCATGAGTTGCGTACACCATTGGCAGTAATCAAAGGAACTTTGGAAGTGCTGATAAGAAAACCGCGCAATCAGGCAGAATATGAAGAAAAAATCAATTTTTGTATCAGTGAAGTCGATCGCCTCAATCACATGGTGGATCAGTTGCTGCTGCTCGCTCGCTTTGAAAATCAGGGACAGTCGCTAAAAATCGAAAATGTTTACCTGAATTCGCTCCTACTGGAAAACATTTCAAGGTTTTCGGGAATGATAAGTGCCAAAAAAATACAAATTGCGACGAATTTCAGCGAAGATTTTTATGTAGATACCGACAATTATTTGCTGTCAATTATTTTTAACAATCTGATTTCTAATGCGATAAAATATTCAAATGACAAGGCTAGCCTGACCATTTCGATTATAAAATCAGAAGGTAAAATACAATGCATTCTTTCGGATACGGGCATCGGCATTCCAGATGATGAACTTCAAAAAATATTCGACCAGTTTTACCGTTCAAAATCCATCGAACACAGTGAAGTAAAGGGTACAGGACTCGGACTTTCTATCGTAAAACGCCTTTGTACGTTGCTGGATATCGATATTGAAATTAGCAGCGAAGAAAATAAGGGAACAGTCGTTGTATTGCATTTTATGAGATAATTCTTTTGCTTTTTAATAGCGCAGATGTTGTATCTTTATGATATATAAAAAATAAATATTATGAACGACGCACATTGGCACATTGTGGTAAATCATTTTCCAATTGTTGGAGCTATATTTGGATTGTTACTTCTCATCACAGGATTTTTACTTCGTAATAGTACAATAAAAAGTACTGCTTATTCGCTTTTTATAGTGGTTGCTATATTTTCATTTATCAGTATGTCAACTGGCGAAAGTGCCGAGCACATGCTAAAAGGAAATGTTAATGTGAGCCGTGATTTAATTCATACACATGAAGAATTGGCAGAAAAATTTGCTTTGGTATCTTATGTTTTGGGTGTTTTTTCATTGATAGCATTGGTGCTTAACATCAAAAAAAATTCTAAATTTAATTTTATCTCCTACCTTATTCTAGTGCTTGCATTGGTTTTGGTCTATCTTTCTAATAATGTAGGCAATTCAGGTGGCGAAGTCATTCATACTGAAATACGCTCAGACAATCCCAATTCGGCTCCGAGTGATGAAACAGTTGAGCAAAAATAATTTTGAAATGTTTCCATTTTTTGCAATAATCTGTCAAATATTTTCATAATTCTCAATTATTGATTATTGTCAAGAAGTTTCTTTTTATATCAAAAATCAAAAAGCTATATTTACTTATTCAATAGTAATTATAGTTTTTTTGTTTTAGATGAATACTGAAGACACAGCACTTTCCCGCGATTTAGATGATGATTTGACAGAACCACAACTCAATATTCTGCTCACTACCGACGAAGATGATTTCCGTCCGGTTTATATTTCGGGAAATTTCAATAAATGGCACACACAGGACAAAGATTTTGAAATGGAAAATATTGGTAACGGTCTTTACCACTTTAAATTCCCTCATGATTTTGTTTATCCAGACGAGTTACTTTACAAATTCACCAAAGGCGATTGGAGTGAAGTAGAAATCGACCAATATGGAAATCGTACCGAAAATCGTACTTGTCGCCAGCGCAAAGGCGTAAGAAAAGAACATGTTGCTAAATGGCGAAAAAACTGGCTGCCTTTTAAACCGAATTTTTTACCGAAAGTGCAATTGATTTCTGAAGAATTCGATATGCCACAACTCAATAAAAAACGAAAAATTTGGGCGCTTTTGCCACATGATTACGCAACTACTTCGGAAACTTATCCGGTGATGTATTTGCAGGATGCGCAAAATTTATTCAATGAACAAGCGCAATATGGCAATTGGGAAATCGATAAAAAACTCGCCGTAATGTCGGAATACAAAATCGGCAAAATCATCATCATCGCCATAGAGCACGCAGAGCAAGACAGGATTAAAGAATATAATGTCGGAAAAACGATCCTCGGAAACGGCGAAGGTAAAAAGTATATTCGTTTTATAACAGACACTTTGAAACCTTATGTTGACAAAAAATTTCGCACCAAACCAGAACGTGAAAATACAGGAATTGGTGGCAGTTCAATGGGCGGTTTGGTCAGTATTTTTAGCGGACTGATGTACCCGGAAGTATATGGAAAACTGATGATTTTCTCACCGTCGCTTTGGGTGGTACCAAAAATGAATTTTTCCGGAATCGATTTCTTTGAGCCGCACGATACGAAAATTTACTTGTATGCCGGCGGCGATGAAAGTGAAACCATGATCAGACACGTCAAATTATTCAAAAAAAATATGATCGAGAATGATTTTGTCGAGGATAAGATGAAAATTAAACTCAGCATCAATAAAAACGGAAAACATAATGAAAGCTATTGGAGCGACGAATTCCCAAAAGCAATCGAATGGCTTTTTTTTAATACAAAAGACAATTAAATGAAGACTGAAACAATAGAAAGCATACACGAATTTTCTGGAACAATCCTAATTCCGGTTTTTGAAACTAATGCTAAAAGTCTGGTGCCCATAGAATTTGGAGGCGTTAGAGTGGCTTCAAAAGTTTTCTACGGAAAGAAAGACACGCATTATCTTGTTGAAAAATACGATAGTATGCATGTGTTTATTGGAATAGGAAAAGATACAGATTATAAAAACCTAAAAACCATTTTTAGGAGAATTGCTACCAAACAAAAAGATATTTTTGCTAAAAAAGTAGCACTGTTTATTCCGGATGATTTTACAGATTTGCAAATTGAAGCCGCTGCATCCGGACTTTCATTGGGAACATACAATCTTGGGCATTTCAAGAAAAATGACATTCATCCATTCATGAAAGATGATTTTATGTTGTCGATTTTGTCCAAAAAAGACTTCACTTTGCCATTCGAAAGAGGCTTGAAAATAGCCAAAGCACAACTTGAAACTTTCAGATTAGTCGATTTGCCTCCAAATGTTGTAACGCCAGAATATTTGTCAAATTGGGCAAGAGAAAGCGGAAAGACTTATGGGTTTTCAACGGAAATATTCGGACGCGAAGCTGCGACCAAAGCCGGGCTCGAAGCGTTTTTATCTGTAGGTAGAGGAAGTGATAAAGAGCCGCAATTCATTATCATGAAATATGTGCCGGAAAATACAAATAGTAAAACAAAACATGTCGGTTTGGTTGGTAAAGGCATCACTTTTGACACCGGCGGGCTCAATATTAAAACCGCAGGAATGTTGCACATGAAGTCAGATATGGCCGGCGGTGCGGCAGTTTTAGGGGCAATGCAATTGATTTCAGATTTGAAATTGACAGTAAAAGTGACAGCAATTGTTCCCGCTTGCGAGAATTCGGTTGACAGTAAAGCCTTTCTTCCAAGCGATGTCATCGGAAGTTATGGCGGGCACAGTATTGAAATCATTGACACCGACGCTGAAGGGCGATTAATTCTCGCCGACGGTTTGTCCTATCTTATCAAAAATTTCAAACCCGAAACCGTGGTTGATATCGCCACTTTAACAGGAAGTAGTGTTGGTACTTTTGGGTATGAATGTGGTGCATTGTTCACCAATAATAATGAAATTTCAAAACTATTACAGCAATCTGGAGACAGTGTTGGCGAACGTTTGTGGCAATTGCCGCTTTGGGACGCTTATAAATCTGATATCGAAAGCGAAATTGCCGATGTGAAAAATTATAGTGGAAAACCAGTCGCAGGTGCCATTAGTGCTGCTAAATTCCTTGAATATTTTACCGATGACCACAAAGCTTGGGCGCATCTGGATGTTGCCGGAGTGGCTTTTGGAGATGATGAATTTGCAAAAACCAAGCACGGAACCGCATTTGGTGTACATTTATTAACTAAATTTATTGAAAATCTTTAAGTTATGGACAACAATACTAAGACCTTCGTTTGCATTTCAAATTATTTTAAAGGCGCTGATTTTTTGATTAACCTGAAAAATTTGGGAAATACTGTTTTTCTAGTTACTTCAGAAAAGTTGCGCACTAAGCCTTGGCCTTTCGGTCATATCGATGAAGTTTTTTACATGGAAGGACAAGATATTGATTGGAATCTGGAGCATTTGCTTCTAGGTGTGAGCAATTTGATGAAAAACAACAAGATTGATGCTGTTGTGGCTTTGGACGATTTTGATGTTGAAAAAGCGACCTACTTGCGTGAAAATCTTCGCATTGACGGAATGGGGCAAACCACTGGTCGTTATTTTCGTGATAAACTGGCGATGCGCATGCGTGCAAAAAGCTGTGGTATTTCGAACCCGAATTTCTGTTCGTTATTCAATGACTTTGACATCAATACGTTTGCTGATACCGTCTCGCCACCGTGGGTTTTGAAACCACGTTCTGAAGCTTCAGCATCGGGAATTATTAAAGTGCATGATAAGGAAAGTCTTTGGATGCACATTAATGAAATGGGTAACAATCGTTTTAAATATTTGGTGGAGCAATTCCGTCCAGGCGATGTATACCACTGCGACAGTTTGATTCAGGATGGAAAAATATTGTTTAGTATTACGTCAAGATATTTGGCCACACCGATGGAAATTTCTCAAGGGGGCGGTATTTTCCGAAGTGCTAATATTACATACAATTCGGAAGATGATAAAGCAATTAAGAAAGTCAATGAACAGGTAATCAAAGGCTTCGGGTTGAAACATGGTGCTGCGCATTCTGAATATATCAAGTGCAAAGACGATGGGAAAATTTATTTCCTTGAAACATCTTCAAGAGTTGGTGGTGCACATTTGGCAGAAATGGTTGCGGCAGCTTCAGGTATCAACCTTTGGGCAGAATGGGCTGCCATTGAAAACGCTTTGGCGAAGCACCTCGATTATAAATTACCAAAGGTTCGTAAAGAATATGCTGGAATTGTATTGACACTTTCTAAATTTGAAAATCCGGATTTATCTTCATTTTCAGATGAAGAAGTTTGTTTTAAGGTTCCATTGGAGTACCACGCTGGATTAATTGTAAATTCAGACAAGCACGAACGGGTTTTAGAACTTTTAGACGATTATGCGGACAGATTGGTGCGTGATTTTGCTACCGTTGCGGCGCAGAGTGAAGTGAAGAAGTTGCATTGATTGACTAATAGGTCTCCAATATTTCCGCAAAAAAACGCAAAGTATATAAGTTTAGAACACTTTGCGTTTTTTTTTATTTTTTATTTTTCGGTTTAAATTATCTTTCAAACAACCCTAAAGTTCCACCAACCCAATCCTTGTCTTTATTAAATTTCACGCCGATCATTTCACCGCGGCTCAAACGCACTAAATTGCATAAAAGGGTAGGGGATTTATCTTCTTTTTTCCATACGCAAAGTACGCGTACTTCGGCTTTAACTTTTCCGTCAGGTGATTGTACGATGGGAATATAATGCACTTTTTTCTGTAAAATATACAAGTCTTTTTCTGTTACAGCCTCGATATCTTCTTTCTTTACGTGAAAAATTACCCCCGTTCCTGAAAAAGAAAACAGTGGTTTTAAAACATAATTTTCCAGATCTTCTGGTATTTCTTTTAGATCACTGAGCAAAGTCGTTTCAATAAAATATTTGCCTTTAAGCATCGGTAAAATAAATTTGCTGATGCGGAAAAACCAGTTCGGATGTCCGGCCCATTCTACATCCAGATCATCAGAAAAACTGAATTTCATATCCAAATCCTTGCGCAATTCGAGTTCGTCGAAAATCACACGGTTATAGATTCTTTTGACTTCAATTTCGACACCTTTGTCGTTGTGATAGTAAAGCTTTTTGTCTTTCTTGACCAACTCGGTAACGCAAACTATCGGAATACCGATGTCACGTTTGCAGTAATAGAAATCAATTTTGGTATTTTGCTTTTCCGGTTCGATTTCCAATAGAATTACATTTTCTTTTGGATGATTGTTGCAAATTGCTTCTTCGATAATCTTCAGGTAATCTTCAGAAGAAATATTGTTGATAAACGGTGTTAGTTCTGAAAGAAACGGATAAAACTGTTTGAATTTATCGTATAAAATGTATTGATAATTGAACAAAGATGGGAATCCCTGCACTTCAATCAGTTTCGGAATAATTTTACCGTCTTCTTCACAAATCCCAAAATCTATTGCGAGAAAAGTAGTGTGTTCATCTTCATTCGGCACTTTTGTATTGAGTTCTAAAGATTGCTCTGTCAATACTTTAAAATCATCTTGTTGAATTAAATTAATAACATCTTGACAGCCTTCAAGCAATTGTGATTTTAATTCGTTTGATATAAAAAACGGCGTTTCTGCCATCCTGAAGGTGGGCAAATAATCAAAATCAGCAGCAACACTGTCCTGAAATTCCTGGTATTTTGTTGTGGAGAAACTTTCGTTAAAGAGCGTGCGGTATTTTGGAATCATTGTGTCGGGTTTTGGGTGTTAGGTTTTGGATTTTGGGAAAATGCCTAAATTCCGCTACCCAAATCTCAATTTAATTCGAAAGTATTTTTTTAGATTTCATCAGATCATTAATGGCAATTCTGAGGAAATTCGGAATAATCGTTTCGTTGGTTTTATAGATTTTTTCTTCGTCGAGCAAATCTTCAAGCATGCTAAGGAATTTTTCTTTTCCTTTGAGTTTGATGATGCGCTCGCGGGCTTCTACTTTTCTTAAATTGGCAACATAACTCATAGGATCTGCTTCGGGGTGAAATTGTGTTCCAACAAAATATTCTGTAAAACGAACTGCCATAATAGCCCTTTCAAAAGACACATGATCGCGAATTTTTTCCAAAGAAAGAATTTTAGCGCCGTTGTCTTCAAAAACTTCCAATTTTGGTTGCACCACTTGATAATCTCTTGAGTCTATAGCATAAAATGGATTTGGAAGTCCGTCAAACAAAGGGTCTGTTTGTCCATCAGGTGTTTTGTGAACTGCCATAATACCGAAAGAAGTTGATTTTCGTTTGGTAATTTCTGCTAGCCCAAAGTGCTTACAAGCCATTTGAAAGGAATGACAGATAAACAAAACGTGCTTTTTTACTTCATTCTGCTTGTTCCAAAGTGTCAAAGCGTCCAGAAAAGCGTAGTATTTTTTGTCCCATTTTCCGTCGCCTTCTAACGGATTTCCAGGGCCACCGGTCGAGATATAGATATCATATTTCTTGATGTCGGGAATTTCCGATTTTCCACGGATATCGAAAACTTTAAAACTCACTATATTACTGAATCGGCCAATAATGTCAACCACACAACGCATCCCCTGATTGGGTTCGCCGTTATACATATCCAAAATCGCAATTTTTATAGTTTGATCAGTCATAATCGTAGTTTAATTAATTGTAACAGAATTGCAAATATAAATCTTTTTAAATCTCAAATAACAAATTATAAATCCCAAATAGTGTTCAAATTTTGAATTTTTTAAACGCAAACGTTTGAGATATAGAAAATTGGAATTTATTTTTTATTTATTTTTTTCGTTACTTGGAATTTACTACAAGCCTCTCGTAAATTCAGAAGTTATAAAATCAACGACTTTGGTCAAATCGCCGGTTTCTTCAAAAATTGCCAATTGTTTGTCCGCACCGGTGCCATTCTTCATCATGGTATGTACGTAATTGATATCGTCACGGCTTCCCAATTCATCCACAACATCTTCGATAAATTCTAATAATTCGAGAATTAGCATTTTGGTTTCGACTTCTTTTTGCAAACCGAAATCAATCATGTGATTGTCAATTCCGTAACGTGCGGCGCGGAATTTATTCTCTTTTATCAATGCCAGTCTATAAATGTTGAAGCTTGTGTTTTGCATGGTAAGTTTGTACAATTTCGCCACAACTGCTTGAATAATAGCGACAATACACATTGTTTCATCTACTGTCAAACTCATATCGCAGATGCGAAATTCAATCGTATCATAAAACGGATGCAGTCGTAAATCCCACCAGATTTTCTTAGGATTGTCGATACAATTGGTTTTGACCAAGGTATCAAGATAGTTGTCATATGCCGAAACGGAGTCGAAATATTCTGGTAAACCTGTACGTGGAAATTTATCAAAAACTTTTGTTCTAAAGGATTTGTAACCGGTTTTTCGCCCTTCCCAAAAAGGAGAATTTGTCGAAAGCGCAAAAATATGCGGTAGAAAGTAGCATGCTTGGTTCATCAACTGCAATCCGATTTCACGGTTTTCAATCCCGACGTGGCAATGCATACCGAAAATCAAATTGGAACGCGCCGCATCTTGTAATTCGTTTACGATATTATGGTAACGCGGATCATCGGTGATCGGTTGGTCTTGCCATCTCGAGAACGGGTGAGTGCCTGCGCCGCCAACAACTAAGTCTTGTTTATCGGCGAGTTCAACGATTTTCTTGCGCAAAAACGTAATTTCCTCTTTCGCTTCTTTTACGCTTTTACAGATGTTCGTGCCGACTTCCACCACTGATTGGTGCATTTCGGCTTTGACTTGCTCGTTCAGAATAATCTTCGCACCATCAACAATTTTTGATAAATGTGAGCGCAAATCCCTTGTAACGGGGTCGATAATCTGGTATTCTTCCTCAACGCCAAGCGTAAAAACAGGTAATTTTTTAGTCATGATTTTAATGTGTCAATTAGAAAATTAGAAAATTAGAAAATTCGTTGGTAGAGAATTTTCTAATTTTCCGATTATCCCATTATCTAATTATTTTGTAGCAGCTGCGTCTTTAATAAAGGTACCCCAAGTCAGGTTCATTTGTCCCGGTTTTTGTTTTTTCGCAGCAGCTATCGCCATTTTCGCAGCTTCTTCGACAACCCATTCGAAATTTTCGGCACCAACGGAGGTCAGTTCTGCATCCGGAGCGGGATTTCCAAAGTCGATTGCATAAGGAATTCCGTCGCGAACGGCAAATTCAACGGTATTGAAATCATAGCCCAATCCGTTACATAGGCGCAAAGTATAATCTTTTACGGTATCTAGTAGTTTTTTTGGCATTGGCGGTCCGTCAATCACATAACGCAAATGGTGGGGATTTCTTGGCTCGTATTGCATGATTTTCACTGCTTTTCTACCGAGACAATACACACGGAAATATTCTGTAAAAACGATTTCTTCTTGTAATAACATTACGAGTTGCCCTGTTTCTCGGTGTTTTTCCCAGAATTCCTCTCGGTTTTCCAATCGATAAACATTCTTCCATCCTCCACCAGCATAAGGTTTCATGTAAGCTGGAAATTTCACGTAATCAAAAATCGCTTCCCAATCCATGGGGTAGGCGAGGTTGCGAAAAGATTTTCCAGTAGTATCAGTCGGATGTTCTGCAGAAGGCAAGATCACGGTATTCGGCAATGGAACACCTAAAGTGTCAGCCAAGCAGTTGTTGAAGAATTTATCATCTGCACTCCACCAAAACGGATTGTTGATGACATTCGTTCCTGTTAAAGCTGCATTTTTAAGATAGGCACGGTAAAACGGTACATCCTGCGAAATCCGGTCGATAATAACGGCGTATTCTCCGCCTTTGTTCTGTACAACCTTGTCAATGGAAACTGCTTCGGCAATAATTCCTTTTTCATTTTTTGCATTCACCCTATCGATGAATGCCTGCGGAAAGGTATCTTCCATTCCGAATAAAATCCCAATCTTTTTCATGCTATAATTTGTTTAGTTAGTTTTTGTTAGTCAAAAGTTTAAAGTCGAAAGTTAAAAGAACTTGATTCGCGACAAATAATGTGGAAACATCTCTTTCCAAACCGGCCAGTCGTGTTCGCGATCTTGGCGTATGTCAAGCCAATGGTGAAGATTTCTATCGGCGAGTACTTTACTGAGCTGTAAATTTGCATCAAAGCAAATGTCCCAATTGGAAGTTCCGAGCACGATGTCCATATTCCACAATTCGCGGTCGTTCAATCCGTATAGATAATCTTCAGGGCTGTTATAGAAAACATCATCGTTGTGAAAACCGTCCATAAAGCTTTTAATATTAAACGCGCCGCCCATCGAAAAAATATGACTGACATACCCCGGATGACGGAATGCAAAATTGGCAGCATGGTAGCCACCGAAACTGCAACCTGCAACGGCTACTTTTCCGGCGCCAGTATTGTTTTTTACACGTTCAACGATTTCGTGGCAGATCATTTTATCATACCACACATGATTTTGAATGCGGTGAACGGGGTGGACTTTCTTGTTATAAAAGCTGTCTTTGTCAATACTTCCCGGACAAAAAATCTGTATTAATCCTTGTTCTATATACCATCTTGCGGATTCAATTAAACCCTGATCGCGGTTTTCGTGATAGCTTCCCATCGAGGTCGGGAACAGAATTACAGGATATCCGGCGTGGCCGAAAACAAGCATTTCAATTTCGCGACTCAGGTTGGGCGAGTACCACTTAAAGTATTCTTCTCTCATGTATTTATTTTTAAACAATTATAATAAAAATAAACAAGAATTGCCTGTTTTATCTCACTTTTGAATAATAATTATCGTAATGTTTGGATTAACTTATAAATATTAACAAAATAATAATTAATGCTTTAAAATCAAGCTTTCATTAGAATTTCGGCAAAATTTAAAATCGGATTCTTGTGATTATTATTTGAATTTTTGTCCATAAATTAGGATAAATAAAAAAAGAAGCCTCAAAGCTTCCTATTTATAACTCATTTCAAACAATTGTACTTGGTTTTTGAGTCTTTCAATTAACATTGACATCATCCGTTTGTTTAAATCTGAGGAGTTTTTGATGTAAGTACTATATTCATCGATTGTAAATAATCCAATCACGATTCCTTTCAAGGAATTCCGAAATTTGATGTCGCGCTGAATACTATTTTCGATAAAATGCAACTTCTTGTCAACATTGAAATTATAAAAATCGGTTTTACTTTTGGCGATGTAATTCCGAAATACTTCCAGGAACAAATCGTTCTGTAATTTTAAAATCGGTCGTAAGGTTTGGTTTTGGAAAAATTCGTCGGCAGAAGATTGTGCATTTACCGTTCCAATCATTTCGCCTCTGAAATCGCTGATAAATTGGTCTCTCGTATTCATTTTTTTCTTTTAAAATTACGAAATAAATGAGTTGGTGATTTTCTGAACGTAACGATTTCCAACATACTTATCAAGAATTTATTAACTATAATAAATATTTAGATAACGACTGAAAGATTGAAGCGTTGTTTGTTTTTTGATAAGATTGATTTTTAGTCGCAAAGAAAAATGGGATATGAAATATAGGAAAAACTTACAAATATTTAAATTCAATAAGAAACTTTTTTGTAAGCACATCAAGCTCTTTTCCAGAAAAGGTGGAAGTCTGCCATTCGGTTGTTGGGTTTAGTCTTCTAATTTTATCATGTGTTCTGACATCAACAGGCATATTAAATCCGGGTTCGTCTGCCTTCCATCGGTATTCAAAATAGGGTTCCTTGTATTGGATTTCGAGGACCGGAAAAGCGGTATGTTTTAAATATTGATTGAAAATAGGTGTTAAATTCAAGCTACTTTCTTTATTGAAAAATGCAATTACAGTTTCTGTATCAATAATTTTATGACGGAAAGTATTCGAATAATCCAGAATTATTTTCCACCATTTTGTATCGTCATTAATAATACTTCTGAGGGTATTTAGCATTAAAGCACCTTTCGGATACATATCGCCTGAACCTTCATTGCCAACGCCGTAATTGCCAATAATTGGGCGGTCGTTTTCAATATTTCGTTTCAATCCGTTGATGTAATCCTGGCCTTTTTGGTAACCATAAAGACATTCAACGTAAACAGATTCGGTATAGCAAGTAAATCCTTCGTGGATCCACATGTCGGCGATATCTTTAGAAGTGATGCTGTTGCCAAACCATTCATGCCCACTTTCGTGGATGATAATATAATCGAAAGACATTCCAATCTGGTCTGACGAAAGGCTGCTGCCGAGATAGCCATTCTGGTAATGATTTCCATATGCGACAGCACTTTGGTGTTCCATACCCAGATAGGAAGTCTCTATGAGTTTGAAGCCGTCTTCTGGAAAAGGATATGGACCGAATTTCGATTGGTAACAATCCATCATCGGTTTTACCTGCTCAAATTGTTTTTTTGCTTTTGATTCGTTTTCACGAAGTACATAATAATCGAGATCGAGGCCTTTGTAGTTTTCGCCAAAATGCACGTAATCGCCAATGTTTAAAGTAATATTATAGGTGTTGATCGGATTTACAATTTCCCAATCCCAACGGGTAAATCCATTTTTTAGATCTTCCGAACCTTTAAAGCGACCGTTGGAAACATCCATCAATCCGGTTGGAACAGCAATTTTTATCGTTGCACCATTGTCAGGTTCGTCGGTCTGGGAATCTTTTACAGGATACCATAAACTGGCACCAGTGCCTTGTACGGCAACACCTATAAAAGGTTTTCCGTTACTGTCGGTTCTATAAACGAATCCGCCATCCCACGGTGCCCTTTTGGCAATTATTGGATTTCCTGAGTAGTAAAAGCGAACCTTTTGTTGGGCACCTTCTTTCAATATGGATGGAAATTCTACAAAGACAGCATTAAATTCTCTTGAAAAAATGAGCTTTTGTTTGTTCCACACGATGCTGTCAACTTTCATGTTTTTGAATAAGTCGATTTGAATTTTGGAGGTATTGGCAACCGTTTTAAAACTTATTTCGTTATAACCGCTAATGAATTTCTTGTCGGGTTCTACCTTAATATTAAGGTCGTAATGCAAAACATCATAGCAAGTTCGTTCGGAGCGAAGGCTTCCCATCAAAGAATCTTTTCGACTAAAAGTTTCCTGTGCGGTAAGGTGTTGGAATAAGAAGCATAAGAGAAAAAGGCAAAAGTTTTTCATACCTAAAAATGATTTGAAACAAATCTAAGTAAAAAATGGATTAATTTGTTTTGAATGACACACAGATTAGACAGTGCTGACGATTTTTTACAGATTTATAATTTATGAAAACAGCGACAATCCTTGTAACTTGTGCAATGTATCAAACCTGAATCACACCCAAATTAAATTTTTTCTCAATTGGCGCATGGTTTGCTGCTTCGATACCTATAGAAATCCAAGTTCTGGTTTCAAGCGGGTCTATAATGGCGTCTGTCCATAGTCTTGAAGCTGCATAATATGGCGAAACTTGTGCATCATAACGTGCTTTTATCTTGTCGAATAATTCTTTTTCTTTCTGCTCATCGACGATTTCTCCTTTTGCTTTAAGCGAGGAAGCTTCAATTTGTACCAGTACTTTTGCGGCTTGCGTTCCGCCCATAACAGCGAGTTCTGCACTTGGCCAAGCGAAGATCAGCCTTGGGTCGTAAGCTTTTCCACACATCGCATAATTGCCAGCACCATAAGAATTTCCAACGATTACAGTGAATTTTGGAACTACAGAATTACTTACCGCGTTGACCATTTTGGCACCGTCCTTTATAATACCGCCGTGTTCGGATTTGCTGCCGACCATAAATCCAGTGACATCTTGTACGAAAACTAACGGGATTTTCTTCTGGTTGCAGTTGGCGATAAAACGCGTTGCCTTATCTGCCGAATCGGAATAAATTACGCCACCGAACTGCATTTCTCCTTTTTTAGATTTAACGACTTTGCGTTGGTTTGCTACAATTCCAACAGCCCAACCATCGATTCTGGCGTATCCTGTGATAACGGTTTGTCCATAACCGTCTTTATAAGCTTCAAATTCTGAATTGTCCACCAAACGGTTGATGATTTCCATCATATCATATTGCTCATTTCTGGCTTTTGGAAGAATGCCGTATATTTCCTTTTCGTCCATTGCTGGTTTTACAGATTTCTCACGGTTGAATCCCGCTTTGTCAAAATCGCCTATTTTGGAAACGATATTCTTGATTTTATCAAGTGCATCTTTATCGTCTTTGGCTTTATAATCGGTCACTCCGGATATTTCACAGTGTGTCGTTGCACCGCCTAACGTTTCGTTGTCTATGCTTTCGCCGATAGCCGCTTTCACCAGATAACTTCCCGCGAGGAAAATGCTTCCCGTTTTATCGACGATCAACGCTTCGTCGCTCATTATAGGCAAGTAGGCACCTCCAGCGACGCAGCTTCCCATAACCGCTGCAATTTGTGTGATACCGAGGCTGCTCATTATTGCATTGTTGCGAAAAATACGCCCGAAATGTTCTTTATCCGGAAAAATTTCATCTTGTAAAGGCAAATAAACACCTGCACTGTCAACAAGATATATAATAGGTAAACGGTTTTCCATTGCGATTTCCTGAGCACGGAGGTTTTTCTTTCCGGTAATTGGAAACCAGGCACCGGCTTTTACAGTCGCATCATTCGCAACGACGATGCATTGTTTTCCTTTGATATAACCAATTTTCACGACAACGCCACCAGATGGGCATCCGCCGTGTTCGGCATACATCCCATCGCCAACGAAAGCACCGATTTCAATGCTTTTGGCCTTTTCATCTAAAAGATAATCGATTCTTTCGCGCGCCGTCATTTTGCCCTCAGCGTGAAGTTTTTCGATGCGTTTTTCTCCGCCGCCGAGTCTTACTTTTGCAAAACGCTGCTTTAAATCAGTTACTAAAAGCTTATTGTGGTCTTCGTTTTTGTTGAAGTTAATGTCCATTGGTAATTGGTGATTTTTATGCTTTAATTAAGGATTGCTAAAATACGAAAACGATTGCAATAAAAAAGGAAAGAAGTTTTTATGTGTTTTTTTCGAAATGTTGTTTTGCGTTAATTTTCACCAAAGAGGCATAATTTTTCGAACATCATAATTGATATAAGCATTGATAATAAATTAGTTGTGTTGGCAATAGACACAGTAAGTTATTGCCAAACGAAAACTTAACATTGGCGAAAACATATAATGACTATATTTACTTTGATAAGAAAATATTTTATAATTGATTTTTTACAAATAAAGAAAATAAAACAGTAATTATGAGGAGAACTGTATCAAAAACTATTGAGAATGTTGTTGAAAATCCGGAAACAGAAGTACCAAACGAAGCACCGGAAATTCTTGAAATTCAAGAAGAAGTAACTGAAGAAATAACTGAAGAAGCTATCAATGATAGCCCTGAAGTGCATCAGGATAACGCTGCTGAAAATCCAGAACCGGTTTTAAATGAAGCTCCTAAAAAGGATAAAAGGCACAAAAACAAAAAAGCGAAGAAGATGAAGGAAAAAGAGAAAAAGGCGAAGGAGAAAGCTAAAGAAAAAGCCAAAAAAGCGAAAGCAAAAGAAAAAGAGAAGGTTAAAAAAGCAAAAGAAAAGGCAAAAGCTAAAGAAAAAGAGAAGAAAGCAAAGGCTAAAGAAAAAGAGAAGAAAGCGAAAGCCAAAAAGAAGAAAAAATAGTAACATTATTAAGCCGACTTCGTGTCGGTTTTTTAATGAAATAGTGGTTTGTTGAATATAGCAATTGACATTAACTTAACATTCACTTAACATTGGCAGAATACCTTTGCCTTGTTAAAAACAAGAACCTATGACTATTAATACCTTTTTTCAGTTTTTAGTTCCGAAAGATAAAAAATTCTTTCCATTATTTGAACAAGCCACAAGTAACCTCATATTAATGGCGACAACCCTTCATGAAGTGGTTAACCTTCCAGCAAATGAAAGGCCTGCGTTGTTTCAGAAGATTGAAGAATTTGAACAGATTGGAGAAGATATTACACGCCAGACTAATTTGGAATTAAGCAGTAACTTTATCACACCATTTGATCGTGAGGATATCTATTCGTTAATTACTGCCATTGATAATATTGCCGGAAATTTGCACGGAGCAGCAAGCAGAATGCGCTTGTACCACGTTGATAAAATCACAAAATCTATTCGTAAACTAACAGAAATCAATCTTGAAGCGTGTCAGAATATAGACATTGCGGTTCATGAGTTGCGTGACCTTAAAAAAATCAAGAAAATTACAGATGCTTGTAACCGTATCAATAAGCTTGAAAATAAATCTGATACCGTTTATGATAAAGCGGTAGCCGATCTGTTCGAAAATGAAAGCGATGCGAAGAAAATTCTTATTTACAAGGAAGTATTATCGGTATTGGAATCTGCAGCCGACAAATGTAAAAGTGCTTCCAATGTTTTGGAATCTATCGCAGTAAAACATTCTTAAACCAAGTTCATGTTTACACTCCTTATAGTTATTATAGTTTTAGCGCTGATCTTTGATTACATCAACGGTTTTCACGATGCAGCAAATGCTATTGCAACGGTTGTGGCTACCAAAGTATTAACACCTTTCCAAGCAGTACTTTGGGCGGCTTTCTTTAATTTTCTAGCCTATTGGGTTTTTGGTTTCGGTGTTGCAGATACGGTTGCAAAAACGGCGCATACAATGGACATCAATCTTGTGGTAATACTTGCTGGTGTTATTGCCGCAATCATTTGGAATCTATTCACATGGTGGCAAGGAATTCCATCTAGTTCTTCTCATACTTTGATTGGTGGTTTTGCAGGTGCTGCGATAGCTCATGCTGGATTTGGCGTTGTTAACTGGTATGCTGCCGGGAAAGATGGCGGTTTGCCATCGGGCGTATTGATTATTATTGCTTTTATTGTACTGGCGCCTTTATTAGGTGCGTTGGCTTCTTACCTAATTTCTATTTGGTTATTGAACGCTTCACGAAAAAGTGTCGGCCCAAAAATATTTACAATTGCCTTTATGGCGTTGACCGTTTGGTTTATAGAAAGCCAAGTCAAATACGAAATCGAAAAACCACGTTTCGACTCCCATTTCTGGAGTGTTGCTTTTGAATCGCATAATATAAAATGGTTCTTAATCGGTTTTATTATATTGTCGGTAAGCATGTTCTGTTTGCTTTTTAGCAGATTGAACCACAGCCAGTCTGAATATTGGCTTAAAAAGATGCAATTGCTTTCCTCTGCGGCTTTCAGCTTAGGACATGGTGGAAATGATTCGCAGAAAGTAATGGGAATTATCGCCGCTGCCGTAGCGGTTTACATACATACTAGCGGACAAGAAGTTATGCCGGAATGGCTCAACGTGATTTTGCCAAAGGATGATGATGCCGGTCATATGCCGCAATGGATTCCGCTAGCTTGTTATTCTTCAATTGCTGCTGGAACTTTGAGTGGTGGTTGGAAAATCGTTAAGACGATGGGTTCAAAAATCACAAAAGTAACTTCATTTGAGGGCGTTGCTGCCGAGACTGCGGGTGCATTAACACTATATTTTACCGAGCATTTGAAGATTCCTGTGAGTACTACACATACCATTACAGGTTCTATTATTGGTGTAGGTTTGACGAAAAGGGTTTCTGCCGTTCGTTGGGGTGTTACGGTAAGTTTGATTTGGGCTTGGGTTTTAACGATTCCGATTTCTGCTTTATTGGCCGCTTTGATTTATTGGATATTAAATTTGTTTCTTTAATGAAACATTGATATAATAGAAAATCCGCTTTGTTAGCGGATTTTTTTGTAGTAATCGGAACCATTATTATCGGATCGTTTTGCATTTTATATTTTCTCGCATTTCATAAAGTGAGTCAGAAATGGTTAGATAGTATATCTTATCTACTACGCATTCACAATTTTTATTTTTTAAAGTAACATCAATAATTCTGGCGCCTAATGGAGGAAAATTTCCACGTCCATAATTTACAATTTTAAAACCTTTCTTTTTTAGAATTTGAACGAGTATAATTTTTTCATCCTTGTCTTCGGGGATATTCGTTGTCAATGAATCATATAATTCCGAAATTTCAATAAACTTATCATCAGCATTTTCGATTACAAAATCAACAACTTTTTCGTTGAAATTTTCAGGCTTTTTTATGGGTTTTTCAGAACAAGAAAAAAACAGAATTGACACTAAGATTAAGTATTTCATTTCATCGATTTGACGTTAAACTATCTTACCTAAAAGCTTTGTTTCTACTCAACAAGTTCCTTTCGAAGCTTGTAATTTTATTTCCGGTGAAATTTAAATTAGCGGTTATATCGTTCCAACTGTTTCCGTTAATCGACGGATTTTAGATAACTATTTTACATCCGCCGGTACAGCATCCGCTTTGCATCTTTGCGTAAAAATTTTGCGAAGCAACAGAAAAATCACGTCAACTATTTACAAGAATCGCGCACTAATCTTTTTAGGATTGCCCATTGTTTCAATGCATCACGAGCTTCAACCGCAGGATAACCCAACATGGTTTTTCCAGCAGGAATATCGCCTGTCACGCCAGATCCGGCGCCAACAATAGCACCGTCGCCGATAGTCGTGTGGTCTTTTATGGAAGCACTTCCGCCAATAATTACGCCATTACCCAAGGTTACAGAACCCGCCAATCCGCTATTTCCAGCCATGATGCAGAACATGCCGAGTTTACTGTTGTGCCCGATTTGCACAAGATTGTCAATCTTACAGCCGTCGCCTAAAACAGTCGAACTGAATTTACCACGATCAACACAAGAATTGGCACCAATTTCAACACGATTGCCGATAATTACGTTCCCGATTTGCGGAATTTTTACCAAACCTCGTTCTGCACAAGGCCTAAAACCAAAGCCATCGGCACCTATAGAACAATTGGGGTGTAGTATGCAATCATTTCCGATATGACAGCGTTCGCGAATCACAGCGCCCGACCAAATGATGGTACCGCTGCCAATTGAACATTCATCGAGAATAGTGACGTTGGGATATATAGTAACGTTATCGCCAATTTTCACATTCGGACCGATATAACATCCGGCGTGTATTTTAGCATTTTTTCCAATGACAGCAGATTTGTCAATTGTGGCATTCGGATGAATATCCTGCTCAAATACTGGGGTTGGCGGTGCGAACATCTCCAAAACCTGCGACATGGCAAGGTCGGCATTTTTAACTTTTATAAAAGCACGATTGGCACCAGGTTCAATTGTAATGTCTTCATTTACAACGGCGACACAGGCTTTTGAATCTTGCCATAGCTTTTCGTATTTTTTGTTTCCGATGAAGGAAATTTCAGTTTCCGATGCCATTTCTAGCTGTTCCGGGGCAGTAATATTTTTGTCGGTAGCACCAACGATTTCGCCTTTAAGGATGGCGTTGATTTCGGTTAAACAGAATGTATTCATTGCCTGAAAATTTTGTATTTGCTTTCAAATAAAGTCTTTTAATGTTATAATTCCAAATTTAGAGGAGATTTTTAGGATATTGATAAGTTATGGGTTTACAGTTTAGAGTTTACAGGTTTTGGTATTGACAATATTTAGCTTGAAGAGAATAGTGCTTAACATACTTTAAGTATTATATGCCTGCCGTCTGCTACCTGAAATCTGCTCACAGTTTTTCATAAGCCTCCGCCAAAGCAATCAACTTGTGAACCGTTTTCCAATTGCGTGAAGTGGCACGAACTTTCAATCTATTTTCCAACAAGGCATTTGTGAGTTTTGTTTTTCCTGCTGCACCATTGGCATAAATTAGGAAAATGGCTTTATTGCTGACATGAAATTTATCACTGCCAAAATCTATTGCGCTGAGAATTGCGATATTTGCTTGGGAAGGAATATCAGATAAGAATGCCACAAAAGGCTGTGTTGGATCTGGAATTTCAACTTCGGCAAAAGGATTATTGGTTGCAACGGTTTTTAAATGCTCCAAAGTCACGATGACAACAGGAATCAAAAAACCGAATTTTTCGGCTATCTTTTGATGAATAAGTAATTCCAGTTTTGCAGTATCGGTCAGTTTACTTTGAAATAAAATATTCCCGCTATTGATGTACGTAGTGATATTTTCAAAATCTAATTCTTTTAAAAAACCACGCAGCAATTCCATTTTGATCATATTATGACCGCTCACATTGATGCCGCGCAATAAGGCGATATAGGTAGGCATTACTTTTTAAATTCAAGTTCAACATAAACCGGCAAGTGATCTGATGGATATTTACAGTCTTTTGAGTCGCTCAACACGGCATATTTCAAGACGTTAATATTGTTTTTGCTGGTAAAAATATAATCAATTAGCAAACTGACCGGTTTATGAAATTCGAAGTTATTAAAAGTTCCCGACGGACCAAAAGGCTCGGTTGTACTGATGACTTTTGCATCATTCATCTTTGATGACAAGAAAAAATAGGCTTTGCTACTCACCTCGCTGTTAAAATCGCCAGTCAAGATCACGGGTAGTTTTTCGGCGTTAACGTTGGTTATTGTTTCATAAATTAGTTTGGCGCTATTGGTACGTGCAATTTCGCCCACATGGTCAAAATGGGTATTAAAAACATAAAAACGTTTTTTGGTTTTGATGTTCTCGAACAATCCCCATGTGCAGATCCTTTCAAACATTGCATCCCAGCCTTTGGAGACTTTTTCGGGCGTTTCCGACAACCAGAATGTATTTTGTTTTATAATTTTATATTTCTCTGCATTGTAAAAAAGTGCGCTATATTCGCCGCCTGTAGGTGAATTATCGCGGCCTTTCCCGATCCATTTATAATCGGTTAGCGTACTGTCTATGTATTGCAATTGGTGCAGCTTTCCTTCTTGCGTACCGAAGAAATCGGGTTCATAAAAAGCGATCTGCCCAGTGAGGAATTCCTTGCGCAATTTCCATTGGTTCTCGCCATCGGCTGGATTGTCGAACCTTAAATTATAGGTCATCACTTTTAGATTTTGACTGTATGTAATTGTAAAGCACAGTAGGAGCCAGCAAAGCAGTATTCGTTTCATTTTATTGGTGTTTATTGGTATTCCAAAAATAGGTTTTTTATCGTTGCAATTTGTGTGGAATTAATTTTCCTTATGATACGAACATTAATTGCAACCAACGGTTTTTACGAGTATCAGGAATAAATCAAGTAGTCATTATATTTCGCCTCGCTCACCGATGCCCAAATCGTTGTCCCGATATTGGCAAAATCCGAAAGTGTTTTATAAAGCGCATTACCTATCAGAATACGGTCTTCGGTCATGATTTCGCGCTCGCCGACTTTCATGCGTTGCTGCACAATAAGGTTTTCAAATTCGGTACTTAGGTCGGTTAATTGCGCAAGCAACGCTTCCGTAAGGCCATAAGGAACCAATTCGTTCATGAAATAATGACCTGCAATAACCACTCTTTTCGCGGTAATGAGCAGCTCTGCATCAGTTTGCGTTGACAGCTTCGTTGTTCCGAAATGTTTGTAACGTGCACTCCTGATGCCAAATTTTAGCTGCACGCGTCCCATTACATTTTTTATTGATAATTTCAGCATCTCGCCGGCGGCATCTTTTTGCTGTGTAGCGGTCATTTGGCTTCCCAATCCTTCTTCATCGCTCGGCATATCCGAAAATGTATTGATGCTATTGCTAAATGCCTCAAGGACTTCTGAGGTTATTCCAAAATCCTGAAATGCTGCTTGGTCTCTTTGGATATTACCAATTAAAGCCTTCGATTTTATATAAAGTACTGCATCAGTAAAGCGATAATCCCGAACTAATTCATTTTTTTTCATAAAAAAGTGTTTTTATAGGTTAAAAATAATCAAATATTTATTGAATATAAAATATTTTTATATGAAGAAAAGATAATTTATTTTATTATAACTTTTTATTGTATGTAGATAATTTAATATTATTTGAAGATATAAAATTATAGTTTGTGGTATATAAATAATTATTTGAAGATAAGGAAAATCTATTTGAAGATAAAAATTTTTATTTGAAGATAATTATTTTTGTTATTATTTTATAAATAATGAAAATTTTAGGTGGGTCTTTTTTATTGTTGGGCTTTTACTGTAGTTGAATAATTACCTCAATTACAATACTGTCATTGCGGGGATATTGTCATTGCGAGGAACGGGCGCCATCTCGAATTACAAAGTCATAATATTCTTAATGTCTTCGTACAAATCATCCCAATTCGGGTTCATCGCGTTTATTAGGGCAACTTTAGCTGCTCTTGAACCGGCTTTGATTTGTTTTTCCCGTCCAATCGCATCACCAATCATCTGGAATTGCTCGTAATAAACAAGTTTATTAACGTTGTATCTTGCTGAAAAAGAAATTTCATACCGTTTTTCCTTATGCTCGAGAATGCGTTCAGGAAGATTAGAGGTTACACCTATATAAAGAACGGTGTTTGCTTTATTCGTAATAATGTAGATAAATCCAGGTTTCATGGCGTATAAAATTTATTGGTTGTGAGATGGCGCCCGTTCCTCGCAATGACGAGGCAGCATAAAGAATATGCTAACGCTGTCATTTCCCTCAACGCTGTCATTGCGAGGCACGGGCGCCATCTCCTCATAGACACAGCAACAATTTTACCAGAATAGTAATTGGAATTGCTTCGTTCCTCGCAATGACGAATGCGAGTAAAGAAGCAATCCAAACTCATTCCTCTTTCTGTCCCATCATCATCAAATAGGCCTTCAAGAATTCATCGATCTCGCCATTCATAACGCCTTCAACATCGCTGGTTTCATATTGCGTGCGCACGTCTTTAACGAGTTTATAAGGATGCATTACGTAGTTTCGTATCTGCGAACCCCATTCGATTTTCATTTTTCCCGCCTCGATGTCGGCGCGTTGTGCCATTTGTTTTTTTAACTCGATTTCATACAATTGAGAACGTAGCATTTGCATGGCACGCTGTCTGTTGTCTTGCTGAGAGCGGGTTTCAGAACATTGTACTTGTATTCCTGTTGGCTTGTGAAACAGTTGCACTTTGGTTTCCACCTTGTTAACATTTTGCCCACCGGCACCGCTTGATCGCGAGGTGATAATCTCAATATCTGCTGGATTGATGTCGATTTCAATAGTATCATCCACGAGCGGGTAAATATAGACGGAGGCAAATGAAGTGTGGCGTTTTCCATTGCTGTCAAAAGGAGAAATGCGCACCAAACGATGCACGCCGTTATCACCTTTGAGGTAGCCAAAAGAATAATCGCCTTCAAATTCGAGTGTTACGGTTTTGATGCCGGCAACCTCACCTTCCTGAAAATTGAGCTCTTTGATTTTATAGCCGTTCTTTTCACCCCACATCATGTACATGCGCATGAGCATCGATGCCCAATCACAACTTTCTGTGCCACCAGCTCCGGCAGTAATTTGCAATACGGCACTCATCGAATCACCTGGGTCAGAAAGCATGTTTCGAAACTCAAGGTTTTCGATATGCGTATTGGTTTGGTGGTAGCTGTCGTCGAGTTCTGCTTCTGTCAATTCCCCTTCGCGGAAAAATTCGTAAGCCAGTTGCAATTCATCACCAAGTTGGACACCTTTGTTGTAATCTTCAATCCATTTCTTTTTGGATCGGAGTACTTTCACATAGGCTTCGGCTTCTTTCGGGTTGTTCCAAAAGTCGGGAGCGAGGGTTTTTTCTTCCTCGTTGGATATTTCTATCAGTTTGGCATCAACGTCAAAGATACCTCCTCAACGCACCAAGGCGCTCCACAATACCTTTAATTTGTTCGGTATTTGTCATAATAGTTCGTAATTTTGTCCCACAAAAATAAGACATCCTTTTGACAATATGGAAATAAATTTGGTAAGCGACACCGTAACGAAACCTTCACAGGAAATGTTGCGCTATATGTTCCAAGCACAAGTAGGCGATGATGTCTATAAACAAGACCCTACCGTAAATGCGCTTCAGGACAAGGTGGCCGAAATGTTTGGGATGGAAGCAGCAATGTTTTTTCCGTCGGGAACGATGGCGAATCAGACTGCAATTAAACTGCATACACAACCCGGAGAGCAACTTATAGCCGACAAATGGGCGCACGTTTTTAATTATGAAGGCGGTGGCGTTTCGTTCAATAGTGGCGTTTCTTGTTGCCTTTTGGATGGAAACCGTGGTATGATTACGGCGGCGCAAGTAGCTGGTGCGGTTAATTTACCCGAGTTTTACCACAGCCCGCTTACGAGTTTAGTATGTGTTGAAAACACAACGAACAAAGGTGGCGGCGCTTGTTATGATATCAATGAATTGGTTAAAATAAAACAAGTCTGTCAGCAAAACAACCTGAAATTTCACTTGGATGGTGCGCGTTTGTGGAATGCTTTGGTGGTAACAAAAGAGAATCCGAAGTCTTATGGGCAAATTTTTGATACAATTTCTGTTTGCTTGTCGAAAGGATTGGGTGCGCCAATTGGTTCATTGTTAGTTTCGGATAGAGCGACTATCGACAGGGCGTTAAGAGTCAGAAAAATATTAGGTGGCGGTATGCGACAAGTAGGTTATTTGGCTGCCGCAGGTATATATGCTTTGGATAACAATATCGCAAGATTGGCAGAAGACCACCGTCGGGCGAAAGAATTGGGTGCGGCTTTGTCAAAACTTAGTTGGGTAGAAAAAGTCGAACCAATTGAAACCAATATATTGATTTTTGAAGTCAGAAAAGGCTTAGATGACAACTTGCTGATTGCAAAATTAAAAGAAAGAAATATCCACATTAGCGCAATGGGTCATGGGAAACTCCGTATTGTCACGCATCTGGACTACCGTGAAGTGATGCACAGTTATGTGCTGGAAACGCTGGAGCGGATTGGAACAAAGTAACTAATTTAAGATTTAAGATTGCAGATTTAACATAAATCTGCAATCTTAAATCTGCAATCAAAAATCACTTAAACATATCTTCCATCCCTGGGATCACCGGTAAATCTACTTTTGCTGCATCGGCAAGTTCAGCTTCATTGATGGCAGTGGCTTTTTCGATGGCTTTGTTCATTACTAAGATAAAATAATCTTCGAGCTGTTCTTTGTCTTCCAATAAAGCATCAGTTATGCTAACGGATTTTATTGTTCTGTTGGCGGTAATTGTTACCTTCAAAAGGCCGTCGCTGCTTTGTTCATCAATCAAAATTGTATTAAGACGGTTTTTTGCTTCTTCTATTTTTTTTTGGGCTTCCTGCATTTTGCCCATCATTCCCATTAAGTCTCCGAACATGATAAAAAAGTTTAAGGTTTAAAATTTGAACAAATTTATTACATTGCGGTAACATAAGCTGTAATTTTTATGAAAAACAAAATCTTTCTAGGTCTTTATATTATTTTTGCAGCCTCTTGTGCTAAAAAAAACGATTCCAAAATGGTAGAAAATCTACAACCTCCTGTTGCAAAAATTATCCCGAAAATCCTTAAAAAACATGGCGACAAACGAACCGATAACTATTATTGGCTCAACGATCGCGAAAATCCGGAAGTCATTGATTATCTGAACAAAGAAAATGATTATTACAATCAGATGACGGCGCATACAAAAGATTTTCAAAAAGATTTATTTGCCGAAATGAAAGGCAGAATCAAAGAAGATGATGCTTCGGTACCTTATTTTTTCAACGAATATTTTTATATCACACGCTACGAAACTGGTCAAGATTATCCGATTTATTCGCGTAAAAAAGGCAGCCTTTCGGCGAAAGAAGCAATTTTATTCAATTGTAATGAGTGGGCAAAAGGGCATTCTTTCTTTCAGTTGGGCGGATTTAGCATAAGTCCGGATAACAAATGGGCAACTTTTGGAACCGATATTGTCGGAAGAAGGATTTATACGATTCAGGCGAAAAACCTCGAAACCGGAGCAATTCTTTCAGATAAGATAGAAAATACCACTGGAAGTTCTGTTTGGGCGAATGATAATAAAACAATTTTTTATACCCGTCAGGACAAAGTTACATTGCGTTCCGACAAGGTTTACAAACACATCATTGGCACCGATTCTAAAAACGATGTTTTGGTTTTTGACGAAACCGACGACACTTTTAATGTTGACATCAGTAAATCGAAATCTCGAAAATATTTGATTATCGAGTCTTCTAGTACACTTACAACAGAATCCAGGATTTTGGAAGCAGACAATCCAAATGGTGAATTTAGGATTTTTCAAAAACGCGTGCGCGGTATGGAATATAGTATTTCACATTATAACGATGCGTTTTATATCCGCACCAACATAGACAAAGCAGAGAATTTCAAGCTGATGAAAACGCCTGAAAATGCCACTTCAAAAAGCAATTGGAAAGATCTAATCGCACACCGAAAAGATGTTTTGCTCGAAGATTTTGAGATTTTCAAGGATTATCTTGTTGTGGAAGAACGTGCGAATGGACTCCATAAAATCCAAATTCGTCCGTGGAGTGGGAAAGGGGATTATTATCTGCCTTTTGAAAGTGAAACTTATACTGCATTTACGACTTCTAACGTCGATTTTGACACGGATATACTGCGCTACAGCTACCAATCGATGGCAACACCGTCATCTGTGATTGATTTCAATATGAAAACCAAAGCCAAAGAAATCAAAAAAGAACAAGAAGTTTTAGGCGGAAAATTTGATAAAAAAAATTATACCGAAGAACGCGTTTGGGCGACCGCTGGTGATGGAACGAAAATCCCAATGTCGGTTGTGTACAGAAACGGATTGAAGAAAAATGGTAAAAATCCGGTGCTTTTGTATGCTTATGGTTCTTATGGTGCTTCGATGGACGCTTATTTTTCATCAACGCGATTGTCGCTTTTGGATCGCGGGTTTGTTTACGTGATTGCGCACATCCGCGGCGGAGAAGAGCTTGGCAGACACTGGTATGAAGACGGAAAATTATTACACAAGAAAAATACATTTACTGATTTTATCGATTGTTCAAAATTTCTTATTGCGAAAAAATATACTTCATCAGAACATTTATATGCAGAAGGCGGTTCTGCAGGCGGATTGTTGATGGGAGCAGTTGTCAACATGGCTCCAGAATTGTATAATGGTGTTATCGCGCAGGTTCCTTTTGTAGATGTCGTAACCACGATGCTCGACGACAGTATTCCGCTTACAACAGGAGAATATGACGAATGGGGAAATCCGAATAAAAAGGAATATTATGATTATATGAAATCCTATTCGCCTTATGACAATGTGAAAGCGCAGGATTATCCGAATATGTATGTTTCGACCGGACTTCATGATTCTCAAGTGCAATATTGGGAACCAGCGAAATGGGTGGCGAAATTGCGTGTTATGAAAACCGATAAAAAACTTTTGTTCCTAGATACCAATATGGATGCTGGGCATGGTGGCGCTTCGGGAAGGTTTGAGGCGTTGAAGGAGCTGGCAAAGGAATTCAGTTTTTTGTTAGATTTAGAAGGAATAAAAAAATAGTTTAAAATATTTTATTAACTTTGCAATGTTCCGAAGTCATGTACTTTGATTTTTGAGCGCGCCTTGACTAATTTATTTTATGAAAGAAGATATAAAAGCTCACGATAATGTATTAGGTTTAATAGGAAATACACCACTTATTAGACTTAATAATATAACCCAAGCGTTAAAAGGTAATTTCTATGCTAAAGTAGAGGCCTTTAATCCGGGACATTCCACGAAAGACAGAATTGCATTATACATTATTGAAGAAGCAGAAAAAAGAGGCATTTTAACGCCTGGTGATACCATCATCGAAACAACTTCCGGCAATACTGGTTTTAGTCTTGCTATGGTTAGCATCATTAAAGGTTACAGTTGTATTCTTGCTGTAAGTTCAAAATCATCAAAAGATAAAATTGATATGTTGCGCAGTCTTGGTGCGAAAGTTTATGTTTGTCCGGCGCATGTTTCTGCCGATGATGAGCGTTCTTATTACAATGTTGCTAAGCGTTTGCACGAAGAAACAAAAGGATCGGTGTATATCAACCAGTATTTTAACCAGTTGAACATCGATGCACATTATAAGTCAACTGGCCCTGAAATATGGGAACAAACCAACGGAAAAATAACCCATCTTGTTGCTTGCAGCGGAACGGGTGGAACCATTTCTGGTGCTGCGAAATTCCTTAAAGAAAAGAATCCAAATATCAGGATTTTAGGCGTTGATGCTTTTGGTTCTGTATTGAAAAAATACCATGAGACTAAAGAGTTCGATGCTGATGAAATCTATCCATACAGAATAGAAGGATTAGGAAAAAACTTGATTCCAACGGCTACAGATTTCGATATCATTGATCATTTTATGAAAGTTACCGATGAACAAAGTGCGCATACTACAAGAGAAATCGCAAAAAAAGAAGGGCTTTTTGTAGGCTATACATCAGGAGCGGTTATGCAAGCCATCAAGCAATATGCTGAAGAAGGTGAGTTTGACGAAAATAGTAATGTTATCGCCATTTTTCCAGACCACGGTTCAAGATACATGAGCAAGGTTTTTAGTGATGATTGGATGAATGAACAAGGCTTTTTCGATAGTGTTAATGCAGAGGAAGCACAAAAAATAGAATTTATTAAATAGACTTTAAGATTCTAAATATAAAAAAAAAACAAAAAAACTCCGGCCAAGAAAAGCCGGATTTTTTTTATTGTTGTGCGACGGTTTCATAGTCTTTTGACCTACAATCTAAAAAACAAAACCCCGACAATTGCCGAGGTTTTTTGTTCTGTGTTAATATACTAACTTTAACAAAGTATCACTAATCTTTTTCGATACTACCAGAACCTGAAACTTTAGTGTCTTCTTTCTTCGGATTTCCTGCATATTTTATGTCGCCTGAACCCACGACTCTTGCTTTTATATTTTCCGATGCATAAACATTGGCGTCTCCAGAACCTGAGACTTCAATCAACGTGTTTTCGGCTTTAAAACGAGAGGCTTTTAAATCACCAGAACCAATAACTTTTCCTTCAAAATTAGTAGTCATCCCACCAAGTGTAAGATCCCCGGAACCAGTAAGTTCGCCAACCGCATTTTTTGCGTTTATTGTTAAAGCGATGTCACCCGAACCCGAAACGATTACTTTTATATTATCGGAATTTATCGCACCATCTGCCGCGATACTGCCAGAACCGTTTAAATGGATTTCGTTTAAATTTTGATAAGGCAATTCGATTTTGATATCGCCGTAATTTTTCCATTTGTGGTCGTCCATATAAATATTCAGCACATTGTCTGAGATTTCAATTTTTACAGATTCAAGGATACTTTTGTCTGAAGTTGTAATAGTAGCTTCCGTCTTTCCTTGCACAAGTGTGACATCGAATGATCCTTTTACGTAAAGTTTTGTGTAATTTCCGATGGTTCTTTTTTGCTGTGCAGTTGCTGCAAACACGAATAATAATCCAAATAAAACAATTGCTTTTTTCATGATTTGATTTTTTAATGATTAGTTAGTGATGATAGAAACTCCTTATATTTTAGTAAGTTTCAGGTTGCCATAACCCGAAGTGATGCTCATTTTGTTGGTGCCAGTGGTTTTATAAAATCCTTTGTAATTATTAGAATTATTGCTTTCCTTTTTACTTTGAAAAGTAAGAGCACTATCTAATCCAGCATATCTAAGGTTGATGTCAAAATCGAATGCATAATCGGAATCATACCGCATATTAATATTAGTATAATTTGCTGTAATGGCTATATTGTTGGCTTTTGCGCTAATTTTTCTGACTTCAATCGAACTGTAATTGGTATTAATATTCATGTTACTGTTGATGGTACCGAACTTGAGCGACATATAATTACCGGTGCCATTCAGGTTGTTTACGTCTGCAAAATTCAGATCGCCGTAGTTGGCGTCATAAGATATATTGTCGGCTTCTTTAACAGTCAGGTTGGTATAACCCAAATCGGCACTAATATTCCCAGATTTTGAGATATTGATTCCAGAATATTTGGCGTCTATTTTGATATTCTTCACAATCCCAATAGACGAACCGCTGCAGTATTCTAAATGAATATAATTAGATGAATTTTGCAATTCTGCTGCTGTAACATCCCCGTATTTACAATCAATATCTGATTTTCCTTGAATTTTATCCAAAATGATGGCACCATATTGGTTGTTCAATTTGATGCTTCCATGTCTCGGGATTTTAATGGTATAGTTAATTTCCATGCTCGTATTTCTTGGCGTATTCCCGCTAAAAGTTGTTTTTGCAGTCACCATAGTTGTGAGCGCATTCAAATCAACATCAATCGCATTGAGTAGTTTGTCGACGGATGCTTCGTTCTTTCCGGAGACTTTAATCACTACATCAATCGCAATTTTATTCTCGTCCCAAGTGGTGACATAGATATTCCCATATTTGTTGCTGATGTTAATGCCCGCATCAGCATTGACAATATAAGCCTTATTGATGTTTTTTTCCTTATGAATATCGTCGTCATTGCCGCCCGCGATTGCCGGAACTGCCGCCAGCAACAGCCAAATGGCACAAAAAGTATTAAGTAGTTTTTTCATTGTAATTGGATTTTAATTTTTTGATATTTTCTATTTGTTGAACGACTTTTTGTAAAAAAGCCACTCTGGTCTGCAGATTTTGGATCATCGCATAAATGATTTGCGTATTTTCTCCTTCTTCGGACATTTCGGAGACTAATTTATTGTAGTCTTTGTCCAAAGCGTCTAATTGCGCCATCGCATCGCGGACAATAATTTTGCTTTCCGGCGCATTTTCTTTTTCAATGATTGCCAGTTCTTTTTTGATAAGTGAATTGAAATACTGGTGGCTTTCTTTTACTTCCGGCGACATATTAGCAATTCCAATTTGATTTTCGGATGGTTGGTATAGCGTGTAAATTCCCAATGAAATTAGAAGCACAGCAGCAATCGATAATACTGTTTTATATGGAAATCTTCTTTTCTTCTTTACGTTCAATCGATCCATAAAGCGCTGTTGATGACCCAAAATTGGCGTTTCAATATCCCATTGGTTGTCTAGCGATTGGAATAATTCCTCTAGATTTTTCTCTTTCATTGTCTTTGTAATTTTTCCCTTAAACTTTCTTTCGCGCGGCTGATCAGCGTTCTGCAATTACCGGCATTGATATTCATTATTTCACAAATTTCTTCTTGGTCATAACCTTCGATGTACAAAAGCGTGAGTGCAATTCTATAGTTGTCTTTGAGCGACTTGAGTGTTTCTAAAATCTGCTGCACTTTTAAATCTGTTATATCAAACCGATAATCTTCTTGTGTCGTATCGCTCACTTTATATAAAACAGAATCTATTGGAGCCGTTACATTTTTATTTATTTTTTTATAATTGTCGAGACTATCATTGATTACGATACGTTTCAACCATGCTCCAAATGTCACTTCTCCCTTAAAACTGTCCAATTTTGTAAAAGCTTTCAAGAACGATTCCTGCATGATATCTTCTGCCCAATGCGACTCTTTTACAATCCGGAACGCAGTGTTATACATCGTCTTGTAATACCGATTATACACTTCAAATTGTGCATTCCGGTTCTTTTCCCTGCAAAGAGAAATCAGATGGTCTATATCCTGTTTGTTTTGTTCCAAGTTAAAAGGGCAGCTTTGTTATAATGACTGTTATATTTTTTTAATGTTACAGTTTTGTATTAAAAAACAAAAATTAATTAAGAATAGCGATGTATGCACATAAAAAAGCCGGAAATACTAATGTTCCGGCGTTTCTAATATTACTTCTAGTTGCAGCATATTATTTACTTTAGCTAAACTGAAGATTACTCAAACTTTTATAAAGTCCATTTTCAATTTCAAGCAATTCTTTGTGCGTTCCTTGTTCCGAAATAACGCCATTATCCAAAACCAAAATTTTGTCTGCATTCCTGATGGTAGAAAGGCGGTGCGCAATGATGATGCTGGTGCGGCCTTCCATCAAAGTTTCTAGAGCTTCTTGCACCAATTTTTCGCTTTCGCTGTCAAGCGATGAAGTTGCTTCATCCAAAATTAAAATACTTGGATTTTTGAGTAATGCCCTTGCAATCGCAATTCGTTGTCTTTGTCCGCCAGATAATTTAATACCGCGTTCGCCTACCAAAGTATCAAATTTTTCTGGAAATCCTTCAATGAAATTGAATGCATTCGCTTGTTTTGCTGCGATGATGATTTCTTCTTCCGTGGCGTCTGGTTTTCCATAAGCTATGTTTTCGCGAATGCTACCACCGAATAAAATGACATCTTGTGGCACGATACTCATATTGCCGCGAAGGTTTTCAAGTTCGTAATCAAAAATATTCTTATTGTCGATTAATATTTCGCCACTTTCAATATCGTAAAAACGAAGCAATAATGACGAAATTGTCGATTTTCCAGCGCCGCTTGGTCCAACCAGAGCGACTTTTTGCCCGAATTCTGCAGTAAAACTCACGCCTTTAAGGACTTGTATTTCTTTTCTTGCTGGATAACTGAAAGCTACATTTTTAAACGCAATTTCGCCTCTTAGCTTTTCGGTAATTTTTTGCTGTATGCTGTTGATTTTTTCGGGTGTTTCGTCTAACAATTCAAAAACACGTTCTGTCGCACCGATGGCTTTTTGAATTTGCGCATACAATTCGGCAATACCACCAAACGAAGCACCTACAAAAATGGAATACAATACGAAAGAAACCAATTGTCCCACATCTTTCATATCGCCGCTGATGATCAAAGTCACGCCATACCAAACAACAGCAACGATAGATCCAAAAAGACACATAATGATAAATGAGGCAAAATAACCACGATATTGACCACCTTTTATAGCAATTTTTACAATTTCTTTGATTTTTGCTTGGTAGCGAGCGATTTCGTACCATTCGTTAGCAAAGGCTTTTACGTTGCTAATGCCTTGCAGTGTTTCTTCAACAATGACTTGACTTTCAGCGATTGCATCTTGTGTTTTTTTAGAATATTTCCTGATGAATCGTCCGAAAATAACGGCTGCAACTGCCACCAGTGGTACAATCGAGAGCATCATTAGTGTTAGTTTGATGCTGATAACAGCTAAGAAAATAATACCTCCGATGATTAAAATAAATTGTCTTAAAAATTCGGCAATAGTAGTGGTTAAAGTATCCTGAATTTGTGAAATATCGGAACTTAATCTGCTATTGAGTTCGCCCACACGTTTTTGTGAAAAAAATGTCATAGGCAGTTTAATCAAATTGCCGTACAAAGCTAAACGAATATTGGCCAGCGTATTTTCGGTAAAATTGACAAACAGCGAAAGCCTAAAAAACGAACAAATTGATTGCAAGAACAAGATTACGACCAATCCAATCGCTATTTTATTGGCTTGTGCAATGTCTTTGTTTTTCGCACAATCAACTAACATACCAATTAATTTTGGAAAGGCTAGGGCAGTGGCACCGGTTAGTAGCAAGAATATCAATCCGACATAAAATTTCCAGCGGTGTGCGCCGCCATATTTGAATAATTGTCCGGCTTTTTTAAGTGAAGAAACGTTAATTTTTGCTTTTGGAAGATCGTTTTCGGGTTTGTGGCGTGCCATTTTAGTGATTTTGTGTTACAAATTTACGCAAAAATGAATCGAAAGGCGAAAGTCAAAAAAAATGTTTCAATTAAATTAATATTGATGCCACTCATAAATAAAAAAGCTCCGAATTTCTCCGAAGCTGTATTTTGCTTTTGCCGTCTTTCGACTTTCAATTATTCCTGCATCGTATGATAAACATTCATCACATCGTCGTCTTCTTCGATTTTTTCGATGAGTTTTTCCACATCCGCCATTTGTGCTTCTGTAAGTTCTTTTGTGACCTGCGGAATTCTTTCAAAACCTGAAGAAAGGATTTCAATATTCCTGGTTTCAAGTTCTTTCTGGATGGCGCCGAAACTTTCAAAAGGTGCGTAGATTAAAATACCGTCTTCATCGGCAAAAATCTCTTCTGCACCAAAATCTATGAATTCTAATTCCATTTCCTCTACGTCGATTCCGACTGCTGGAATGCGGAAATTACAAGTGTGGTCGAACATAAATTCAACAGAACCCTGCGTTCCCATCGTGCCGTTGCATTTGTTAAAATAGCTGCGAATATTGGCTACAGTCCTGTTATTATTGTCGGTTGCAGTTTCAATTAGCAATGCGATGCCGTGTGGTGCATAGCCTTCAAATAAAGCTTCCTTGTAGTTGGCAGTATCTTTGTCTGTTGCTTTTTTGATAGCGCGCTCAACATTTTCTTTCGGCATATTGGCTGCCTTGGCATTTTGTATTACTGCTCTTAATCTTGAATTGGCTTCCGGATTTGGACCACCTTCTTTAACGGCCATTACGATATCTTTTCCTATTCTTGTAAAGGCTTTGGCCATTGCAGACCAACGTTTCATTTTTCTACCTTTCCTGAATTCAAACGCTCTTCCCATATTATTGTGTAAATTTTATTCTAATGTTGGATGCAAAAGTAAGGTTTATACTTATTTCTGCAAAAATAGTTTTGCTGCAGTCTTACAGTTTTTTATTATTCCGGAACGTATTTCGAAACAAAATTGTCAGCAGTATAATTCCAATTCTCAATCGCGAACTTACGGTCATTATTGAATTTGATATTAAGGTTGTTGTAATTTCCGATTTCCTTATTGACGTCTTTCACCAATTTATTGAAATTATCAATTTCTGCTTTCGTACGGTCGCTTTCCGATTTGTTATCCATGGCGGTTTTACTTTCTTCAAATTTTTGGTTCAGCATAAGGAAAGAAACCACACCAGGACTAAATTCCGCTGCTTCTTTTTTGCAAAAATCAAGGTATTTTTTAGTAACATTCACCAGCATCAGGTCGTTTTTATAAGCTTTAAAAGCTTTTAATTTTACATAACCCTCATCAACATATTGTGCCAATGCGTTGGCATTTTGCTGAATGGCATTCAAATCTTTGCTTTCAACTGCTTGCATCATTTTTTCTTCGGTGAAATTTACCTTGAAGAAGATCAGGTACAATTGTGTACGGTTTTCAAAAACTTCGTCTGAAATCTTCATTTTTTTACCCAATTCACTCGTGTCTTCGCTTATCTGGATGTTATATTTATTCCCAAAAGTGTGTTGTGCGGCATTAATTTTATCAACTTCGTTACTAATTTTCTCATTGACGAGGTCGCGCATCATAATATAAGCTTCCATATAATCATAAGATTGCTCGGCAACTTCCTGAAGGTCTATGATTTTTCCGTATTCCTCATTGATCATTTGCTTCGAAATAGTAAGATAGGATAACATCTGGTCGCGGTATTCCACATCGCCTTTATAGCCGTCTTTCAACGCTTCGATTTTTTTCTGCGCATTGTCGTAATTTTTGAGGAGCGATTTCCGCGTTGCATCAATTTTTCGGGCACTTTTGCTGTGGGCAACGGCAGAGGTATATTTCCATGTCGCTTTAGAAATGTTGTCTGTTTCTTTCGAAATATAATTTAGATAATCGAGCGGCGTCTTGAATTCTTGCGCTTGTGAAAATGCCACTGCAAAAAATAGAAGTAGGGAAGTAATGGTTAATTTCATATTTCGTATTTTAATCGGTTGCTTTTTTTAATTTATTGTAATCTTTGATGATGCCAACAGCTTCTTCCAAATACGGATTGCTTTGCACATCTTTGATTTTATAGGAGTTGATTTCCTTCAACAGCGCATCGAATTGGATTTTGTCTTTTTCGTACGATGTGTTCATAATCTTGCATTCAGTGGGTTTTGATGTAATTTGTTTTACCTTTTTCCACAACACATCGATGTCATGAATTTCCTTATAAACATCAACAAATGTTAACCTTACAGACGGTCTTGTATTGTTATAAATGACGTTGATTTCGTTATTGATTTTCTCCATTTCAAGGCAGCGTGCATTTGTTTTTATCCTATCGCGACTTTGTGCAATGACTTGGTCGTTGTATTCTGAAGCATAATATTTTTGAAATTTCGCTTTTGTAACAATCTGGTCGTACGGCAAAGCGGTCTTGTAATTCTTTTCGCGTTCAACGATACTATCAAAAAGCACCGGCATCGGCACATCCGGAATAATCCCTTTTATCTGATTGCTGTCGCCCGTAATCCTATAAAATTTCTGGATGGTAACTTTTGCAAAATCTTGCTGATTTTTATCGTCAACTGGCAAAATTACTTGCATAGATGCTTTGCCAAGCGATGTGGCACCAACTACAAATGCACGACTGTAATCTTGCATTGCAGCGGCAAAAAACTCACTTGCAGAAGCAGAGTTTCCATTGATAAGTAACACCAGCGGGCCATTGTAAACACTGCCACGATTTTGATCTTTGAGGATGGTTTGTTTGTTTTTATTATCAGATAAAACGGAAACCGGACCATAGTCAATAAACATTCCGGCAAGTTTGATCGCTTCTTCCATTGAGCCGCCGCCGTTATCCTGCAAATCGATTACGAGCCCGTCGATATTGTCTTTTTGGAGTTTTACGATTTCTTTTGCAACGTCATCGGCACAACCGTGCACATTATTGCCGTCGAAATCGCTATAAAAACTTGGCAGACTGATATAACCAACACGAACGCCTTTTTCCGCAATAAAGCTGGTGACGTTATTATCGGTGGCTTTCATAATTTGTTTTTTGAGCGCTACATCAAGCAGTGAACCATTTTTCTTGCGAATCGTAAATTCAATATTTTTATTGCCATCAGAGAAAATCATTTCGCCGATTGTTTCTAATGAAGCGCAGGAAACCCAATACTCAATGCCCTTTCCGTTAGAAGCTTTTACGATAATATCGTCTTTTTCTATTTTTTTGCTTTTCGCCGCCGGACCCCCGGGAATGACTTCTTTTACAACAATCTCGTCTTTTTCATTAATAGAAAGATCCATTCCTAGTGAGAGATTATTGGTTGATAAAGACGACATAAAACTAGTCTTTGTTTCAAGCGGGAAATAATTGGAATGCGGGTCGTAATAATTGCAGAAAATATCCAGAAAATCATTCGACAATGAAGTTTCCATATCTTCCTTACTTTCCAACAATCCATTGATTTTGCATAGTGTTGTTTCGAAAATTTTCTTACGCGACAAGGTTTCGAGTGCCGTAAAATTTTGTTTCAACGAATCAAGATTAGTACTGGTTTTCGAAATGTCTTCAAGAATATCAAACCGCAGTCTCTTTTTATAATTGCGCTCTATATCTGCTTCATTCAAATCAAACGGAAAATTCTTCTTGCTAAATTTAACGCTGTCGTTGGTCGTATAATCAAACGGGATTTTCTGAATTTTTTCGATAATTGCTTTCTTCCGTTCAAGTGCTGTTTTATAAGTGCTGACAAATTCTTTAAGGAAAGTACAATCGTTATCAGTAATATAATTGTCAAGCTGAAGCCTGTGTTTGCTGAGTTTTTTGTATTCGTCTTTCGTGAAAATATTCCGATTAATATCCAGCCTATCCATAAATGTATCAAACACAAAAACCGACAGACTGTCATCTATCGGTTTTGGATGATAATGTTCGCGCTGCATGAGCGTATTGATTTTGTTGAGGATTTCACAAGTTTTAGCACCATTCTGTCCAAATAGTGAAAAAGAAAAAAGCAATAAACACAAGAAAATTTTCCTCATAACCCAATTGGGATTTTTTGTTATTTTATAATTGCCACGAAGGCGCAAAGACACAAAGTTTATTTTCTTAGCGGCTTAGTGCCTTCGTGGCGCATAAACTTCACAACTTATTTTTTATAAAAAGGCAGTTTTACCACTTTTGCCGCAACGTCATTTTTACGAATACGGATAAAAATATCGCTGTCAACAGCACTATTTTCAGTGCTAACATAGCCAAGACCGATGCCTTTATTCATTGATGGCGACATCGTTCCGGAAGTTACTATACCGATGACATTGCCACTCGCATCAACGATTTCATAATCGTGGCGCGGTACGCCTCTTTCTATCAATTCAAAAGCAACAAGTTTTTTAGTAACACCGGCTTCTTTTTGTTTTTTTAGATTGTCGGCATTGGTGAAATCTTTGGTGAATTTCGTAATCCAACCCAAACCTGCTTCGAGCGGAGAAGTCGTGTCGTTGATGTCATTGCCATAAAGACAAAAACCCATTTCTAAACGCAACGTATCTCTTGCTGCCAATCCGATTGGCTTGATGCCGAAAGCGGCTCCGGCTTCAAAAACTTTGTTCCAGATGATTTCCACTTGGTCATTCTTGCAATAAATTTCAAAACCGCCCGAGCCGGTGTAGCCCGTGGCAGAAATAATAACATTGTCAAAACCAGCAAAATCACCGACTTCAAAATGGTAATAAGCGATTTCGGACAAGTCGATTGAAGATAACGATTGCATCGCTTCAACAGCTTTCGGTCCCTGAATTGCTAATAAAGAATAGTCTTCCGAAGCATTCTCCATGTCAACACCCAAATCATTATGCGCCGAAATCCAATCCCAATCCTTGTCAATATTCGAAGCGTTTACAACCAAAAGATATTTTTCTTCGCCCATTTTATAAACAATTAAATCGTCAACGATTCCACCGTCGGTGTTCGGTAAACACGAATATTGTGCGCGTCCGACAGTCAGAACCGAAGCGTCATTGGACGTTACTTTTTGTATCAAAGCCAATGCATTTGGTCCAGAAAGGAAAAATTCACCCATGTGCGACACGTCAAAAACACCCACGCTATTGCGCACGGTTTCGTGTTCCGCATTGACACCTTCATATAAAATTGGCATATTATAGCCTGCAAAAGGGAGCATTTTTGCTCCTAAACTCTCATGGACATGCGTAAGCGCAGTATTTTTCATGGTAAATTTTTAGTAAATTTTAATCTTGCTAATTTATCATTTTTTTTGTTGTTGGAAAGTTTTTCAGGAGCTTTTTCCGGCTGTACACTACTATCTTTTGCCGCCTAAAAAAGGCGGCAAAAGGATAGCCGTTTCCATCCGGGCTAGGGCAGTTGTGAAAACAATAACAGTCTGTTTTTCAAAATGAAATTTATTCTCATTAATTTTACGCCAGACTTAACGGTATTTGAAAACCTAACAGGTCTAAAAAACCGATATGCGATGAAAAAGCCAGTCAAAACCACCAAAGCCAAAATCCAAAAAATCTACAAACCCGTTGAAGCCACCGCGCACAAAGGCACGCAAGGCCACGCATTGCTCATAGGCGGAAGCTACGGCAAAATAGGAGCCATCTGTCTTTCCGCGAAAGCGGCATTAAAAACCGGCTGCGGATTAGTGACGGCCTTTTTGCCCAAATGCGGCTACGAAATAATACAAACTGCCATTCCAGAAGTCATGGCAATTACAGATAGAAAACAAGATTATATTTCTAAAATAAAATTAGATATCAAACCGCAAGCCATCGGAATAGGTCCAGGAATCGGGCAGCAGTCAACTACTGCAAAAGCGTTCCATAAATTTCTAAAAAACAATAAAGTTCCTTTGGTCATTGATGCTGATGCACTTAATGTTTTAGCAGCAAATGCCTCATGGTTGTCGCTTTTGCAACCAAAAACAATACTTACACCGCATCCAAAAGAACTTGAGCGACTAATAGGAAAAACCGAGTCCGAAATCGAAAAATTCGAAAAAACCAATGCTTTCGCCACCAAATGCAAAGTAATAGTCGTCATGAAAGGCGCGCCAACATGCATTACAGACGGCGAAAATATTTATGAAAATACTACCGGAAATTCGGCTCTAGCAACTGCAGGAAGTGGTGATGTGCTCACCGGAATCATTACCAGTTTACTCGCACAATCGTATGAACCTGTTGATGCTGCTATTTTTGGTGTTTACTTGCACGGACTTACTGCCGACATCGCTTTGCCGGAAACGGGAACACAGTCGTTTATAGCTTCGGATATTTTAAAATATTTAGGGAAAGCGTATTTAAGCGTTAACAAATAAACTATAAAAAACTTAATACGCTTTACGTCTTCTTTTCTTTGCGAAAACTTCATACACTTTGCGGTAAAAAATATGTAAATTTGCAGCCTTAATTTATATTTAAAACCATGTCAAATGTAAAAATAGGTTTGGTTCAAATGTCTTGCGTTGCCGACAAACAAGCGAATCTCGACAAAGCCATCCGTGAAATCAGAGTTGCTGCAAAAAACGGCGCACAGATTGTCTGTCTTCAAGAGTTGTTCACTTCGTTGTATTTCTGCGATGTAGAAGACTATGAAAATTTTGAATTGGCCGAAGCGGTTCCTGGAAAAACTACCGCCAATCTTTCTGAAATTGCGGCCGAGCTCAACGTTGTGATTATTGCTTCACTTTTTGAAAAAAGAGCAGAAGGGCTTTATCATAACACCACTGCGGTTATTGATGCAGACGGGAAATATCTTGGTAAATACCGGAAAATGCACATTCCGGATGATCCTGCATTTTACGAAAAATTTTATTTTACACCAGGTGATTTGGGTTATAAAGTTTTTAATACCAAATTTGCCAAAATCGGCGTGCTGATTTGTTGGGACCAATGGTATCCCGAAGCGAGCAGAATTACGGCTTTAATGGGTGCAGAAATCATGTTTTATCCAACAGCAATAGGCTGGGCGACTAATCAGGATGAAGCAACCAATAAAGACCAATATGATTCATGGCAGATTATCCAACGTTCCCATGCTGTCGCAAACGGCGTTCCTGTTGTGAGCGTAAACCGCGTTGGTTTTGAACAAGACGGCGCCATGAAATTCTGGGGCGGTAGTTTTGTAGCCAATGCACAAGGTAAATTGCTGCACTTAGGTTCACATGATAACGAAGAAACTTCGGTTGTTGCTATCAACCTAAAAGAATCTAATTTTTTCAGGATGCACTGGCCGTTTTTGCGTGACCGAAGAATCGACAGTTATCAGCCTATAACTAAACGTTTTATTGATGAAGATTAATCAAACACCAAAAGAACTGGGTTTTCATTTCCCTGCAGAATTCGAAAAGCAGGACGCCATGTGGCTTTCATGGCCGCACAAAGAAGCGTCATGGCCTGGGAAACTACATTTGATTTATGATTCGTATTCTGAGTTTATTTTACAAGTTGCAGCACATCAAAAAGTAAATATTAATGTTGCCGATGAATCGATGAAGCAATTTGCAGTTTCGGCGATACGCAATTCTATTTTTGGGCAAAAATCCAACCTCGATTTATTATTTAAAAATATTAATTTTTATTTCCATCCGACCAATGATGCTTGGTGTCGCGATCACGGACCTGCATTCCTCGTCAATAGGCAGACCAATAAAAAGGCAATTGTCGATTGGGGTTACAATGCGTGGGGCGACAAATATCCGCCGTATGATTTGGATGATAATATTCCAACATTGATTGGCGAAAAACGCAATTTACCGGTTTTTTATCCCGAAATCGTAATGGAAGGCGGCAGCGTCGAATTCAATGGGAAAGGAACAATACTCACCACAACTGCTTGTCTTTTGAACAAAAACAGAAACCCGCATTTATCGCAAAAAGAGATTGAAAAATACCTTTGCGATTATTACGGTGCCAAACATATTCTCTGGCTAGGCGACGGAATTGTAGGCGATGATACTGATGGTCATATAGACGATATCACACGTTTTGTAAATGAAGATACAGTAGTCACCGTTGTCGAAGAAAACAAATCGGATGACAATTATGGATTGCTTCAGGAAAACCTCCATGCGTTAAAAAATATGCGCCTTCAGGACGGAAAGCAACTCAATATCATCGAGTTGCCAATGCCGAATGCGGTGATTTATGAAGATCAAAGGTTGCCGGCATCTTACGCCAATTTTTACATGTCAAATGAAAGCGTGATAGTCCCGACTTTCCGTGATGATAAAAATGATGCAAAAGCACTCGATATTTTACAGTCAACTTTTAAAAGCCGTAAAGTTATTGGCATTGATTCAGTAGATTTGATTTGGGGATTGGGAAGTTTTCATTGTTTGAGCCAACAAGAACCCAGTTAAATATCGAATTCCAAATAACAAATCCTAAATTCTAACGAAGTGCTTTTAGTGGAATTTAGGATTTGATATTTATTATTTAGTGACTTGTAATCCTTTAGCTGTTAACACGTTAAAAAAAACATAAAGTTCCAGCTTCATCCGTAATTATCTTCATAAAAACAGTAATTTCAATTGGTAGTTCCGATTTATCAAATGAATTTTATTTTAAAAGTTAAATTCAAAACCGCAAAGTACTGTCAACGTTAACTGTCGGCGCATAAATTTCGAACTTACAATAAGAGAGGCCATAATTCGCTATGTGCCTCTCTTTTTATTTTATACCGTCGGCGTTGTTAGATTTTACAATACTAGAAGTAATGTTTAATAATAATAATGAAATTTTGAGTTTTTTTAT
This sequence comes from Flavobacterium sp., assembly GCA_029946065.1. Classification (GTDB taxonomy): domain Bacteria; phylum Bacteroidota; class Bacteroidia; order Flavobacteriales; family Flavobacteriaceae; genus Flavobacterium. The sequence continues at coordinate 75,430 of JAQSDU010000014.1, read as the reverse complement.
TTTAGATGGGCTAAATATTTGTTTTTCAAACACCTACTGTTTTCTAAATAAGCTTCCTGCAACTATTTTGTGCGCCAATGCTACATTCTATTAATATTTTTTCTATTCCTGCGACGCTTATAGTGCGTTTGTTTCAGCGTTTTATCACCGGAAATAATACTGATATTGCCATCCATTTCCAAAATAGCAAGTTTTACATCTTTAATGTTTTCCATGCCATGCTCGTGGATGGCTTCCATCAATTCATCATGAGTGATGTCTTCATGTGCGAGTTGCTTGTAGTTGGGTTTTCCGTTGTGGATGAGTATCTGCGCCTTTTCTTCAAAAATATCACTAAAGAATTTATATTTATAGATCAGCTTTTTGACGATAAAATTCAAAATAAAAAGTATCGCCGCTGCTGCCAATCCACCCCATAAACTCGTATCGCTTCCAACCATAGCATTCTGTACAGAATTGCTGATCAGTAAAATCAGGATAACATCGGCGGTGTTGAGTTGCGAGAGTTCCTTCTTTCCAAAAATACGCAGTGCGACCACCATAAAAAGATATACTGCGGCACTTCGAAGGATAATATCGAGATAGGGATTCATTATCGGTTTAGGAAATCTGTTTTGTCATCACTGGTCAGTTTCACAATAAGCAATAATATGGCTATTGCCTGAATAGAAGTTGTGATAAGTAACAATGAATCTGCAAATTCAAGATGAATAATCTTAAAAAAAGCACCAAAAATGTCGCCAAGAAGGGCGATTAAAAAAAGTATGATTAGGTGTTTGTATTTCATAAGTATATTTTTTAGGATTATTCGTCAGGCTATTTAGCTTTAAAATTCTTTTCAATGGCCAAGATCATTTCGCCTGCTATGTCTTTATTAGTAGCACCTTCAATTCCTTCGAGCCCCGGGGATGAGTTGACTTCTAATAACAATGGTCCTTTTGAAGAGCGAATAATATCCACACCGGCAACTTTTAAATCCATTGCTTTTGCGGCTTTTATAGCAATTCTTTTTTCTTCGGAAGTCACTTTTATAATAGAGGCAGTACCACCAAGGTGAATATTGGCTCGGAATTCTCCAGGCAAGGCTTCTCTTTGAATTGCTGCTACAACTTTTCCGTCAATTACAAAACAACGGATGTCTTTTCCATTGGCTTCCTTGATGAATTCTTGTACTAAAATATTGGCATTTAGGCTTTTGAATGCATTTATTACGCTTTCTGCCGCTTTTTTGGTTTCTGCCAAAACGACACCTTTTCCTTGTGTACCTTCGAGCAATTTTACAATCAGTGGCGGTCCTCCAACCATCTTTATCAAATCATTTGTATCCAATGGTGAATTGGCAAATCCTGTTGTCGGAATATCAACACCGTGATTGAGCAGTAATTGAAGCGAATATAGTTTATCTCTTGATTGCGTTATTGCTGCGGCGGAATTTAAGCAGAAAATTTTCAATGCTTCGAATTGTCGCGTCAAAGCACAGCCATAAAACGTAATGCTTGGACGGATTCTTGGAATAATTGCATCAAAATCATTCAAAATACGACCCCCACGATAATGGATTTCCGGTGTTGTAGCGTCTAGTTTCATGTAGCATTCCTTGATGTTGAGAAAATGCATTTCATGACCGCGCATTTCTCCTGCTTCCATGATGCGTTTGTTGCTGTAAAGCTCTGGATTACTGGCGAGAACGCCGATTCTCAATCCGGTTTTTGCAGTGTCAGATGATTTATAAAGTTCTTTTAGGCTGTCAGCCGAAGGTTGTCCTAATAAATATTTTTCTTCTGGATCTACTAGACATCGACCACTCATCGCTTCTCTTCCCAAAAGCATACGAAAACCCATAGAATCTCGGTTGGTGAGCGTAATTTCAATCGACCAGTGTTTGCCTCCTATTTCAAGTTCAGCACCAATGACATAGCGCTGTTCACGAAAACCACTAGAGCTTTTTACCACCCTTTTGTCAACTAATTTTGATTCACAATGGATGATGGTTTTAACGTTGTTTTGTATCGGATTGATATCGAATTTTACCCAGTTTTCACCATCTTTGATAAACGGAGCGATATTGATGGCGTGCAATGCAGAAGTTTTGGCTCCCGAATCGACACGTGCTTTGATCGTCGGTATCCCCAAAATAGGGAAGGAACACCATTCTTCACTGCCAACGATAACTTTTTCTTGTAACATTTTATTTTTTGATTTTGATTGATTTTTTGAATATCAAATGTAAAATATTTGTTTGTAAAAATGTGGAATTACAATAAAAGTTTGGGAAGTTTATATGTAATGAATAAAGCGGTAATAATTGTGTTTCTTTCAGAGAAGATATATTTAGCATCTTTGAGCTTTTGCGAGAAATTAATCCTCTCAAAGGCGCGAAGGCGCAAAGAATAAATTCATAAAATTTAAAAAACAACTATAATAATAAGTTTCGATTAATCTATAAAAATTAGACCCGTAAAATCCTAAAAATTTACGGGTCTAAAACGTGTAATTGTGAATTTAAACTTAGCTCGTTGGCTCTTCGGCTTTCTGTACTTTTACGTTCAGTTCCTGAGCGTCGTCTTCTATATCCATGTAGATTTCGTCACCTGCTCCAATTTTCGAGGTAATGATTTCTTCTGCCAAAGCATCTTCCACATATTTCTGAATCGCTCTCTTTAAAGGTCTTGCTCCAAATTGTTTATCGAAACCTTTCTCGGCAATAAATGCCTTAGCTTTATCTGACAAATTAAGTCTGTAGCCCAAGTCTATAATTCTTGCGTATAATTTTTTCAATTCGATTTCGATAATTAAGTCGATATCGTGTTTTTCTAAAGCATTGAAAACAATTACATCGTCAATCCTGTTCAAGAATTCAGGTGCAAATGATTTCTTCAAAGCGTTTTCTATAATACTTTTCGAATTGTCATCTGCCTGAGAAATTTTCGCAGCAGTTCCAAATCCTACACCTTGTCCGAAATCCTTCAACTGGCGTGCGCCGATGTTGGAAGTCATGATAATAATAGTGTTCTTAAAATCGATTTTTCTGCCCAAACTATCCGTCAAATAACCATCGTCCAAAACTTGTAACATCATGTTAAAAACATCCGGATGCGCTTTTTCGATCTCGTCTAAAAGTACAACGGCATACGGTTTTCTTCTAACTTTTTCAGTCAATTGTCCGCCTTCTTCATAGCCAACATATCCAGGAGGTGCACCGACCAATCTTGAAATGGCGAATTTTTCCATGTATTCGCTCATATCGATTCTTACCAAAGCATCTTCAGAATCGAACAATTCTTTCGCCAATACTTTTGCTAATTGCGTTTTTCCAACACCGGTTTGTCCTAGAAAGATAAACGAACCAATTGGACGGTTTGGGTCTTTCAATCCGGCACGATTTCTTTGGATAGAGCGGGCGATTTTCAACACAGCTTCGTTTTGTCCAATTACCTTATCTTTAATTAGTTCAGGCAGTCTGGCTAACTTATTACTTTCTGTCTGTGCGATACGATTAACTGGAATTCCAGTCATCATCGAAACGACGTCGGCCACGTTATCTTCTGTAACTAAAATACGGTTGCTTTTTGAATCTTCTTCCCATTGTTCTTGTGCTATCGCCAAATCTTTTTCGATGCGTTTTTCGTCATCACGCAGTTTCGCTGCCTCCTCATATTTCTGTTTTTTAACGACCGTATTTTTGAGTTCGCGTACTTCTTCAAGCTGGCGTTCCAAATCTAAAATTTGCTTTGGAACGTCAATATTTGTGATGTGAACACGTGATCCTGCTTCGTCTAAAGCATCAATCGCTTTGTCTGGAAGAAATCGCTCAGACATGTACCTATTCGTTAATTTAACACAAGCTTCAATTGCTTCTTGTGTATAAGTTACGTTGTGGTGGTCTTCGTATTTGTTTTTGATGTTGTTGAGGATCGTAATGGTTTCTTCTACTGAAGTCGGCTCCACAATCACTTTCTGGAAACGGCGTTCCAAAGCACCGTCTTTCTCAATATATTGTCTGTATTCGTCGAGCGTTGTGGCACCAATACATTGTATTTCGCCTCTCGCCAATGCAGGCTTAAACATATTTGATGCGTCCAATGAGCCTGTTGCGCCTCCGGCACCAACAATCGTATGGATTTCATCAATGAACAAAATGATATCGTCATTTTTTTCCAACTCGTTCATAACCGCTTTCATTCGTTCTTCGAATTGTCCGCGGTATTTTGTGCCGGCAACCAAACTCGCCAAATCAAGTGTCACCACGCGTTTGTTGAAAAGAATGCGCGATACTTTTTTCTGGATGATGCGCAATGCCAATCCTTCTGCAATAGCAGATTTTCCAACGCCGGGCTCTCCAATTAAAAGTGGATTGTTTTTCTTGCGACGGCTCAAAATTTGCGAAACACGCTCAATTTCTTTTTCGCGACCAACGACCGGATCGAGTTTGCCTTCTTCGGCCATTTCGGTTAAATCGCGTCCGAAGTTATCCAAAACCGGAGTTTTCGATTTCTTGTTCGACTTATTGGCGGGATTATTAAAGTTGTCTCCTTTGAGACTGTCATCTTGTCCTGAATCTTCGTTGTAAGATTCGTTTTTCGGTAAATTTTCCAAAAATTCTTCTTCGTTTGGCGTCATATTTAGATATTGTTCTTTCGCTACGTCATAATCAATTTTGAGTTTATTCAGTAGCTTCGTTGTTGGATCGTTTTCGTTTCTCAATATACACAATAAAAGGTGTGCCGTGCTTATTGATGTGCTCTGAAAGACTTTTGCTTCCAGAAATGTTGTTTTTAATGCGCGTTCTGCTTGGCGGGTAAGGTGCAGGTTTTTTTTGTCATTGCTTATTTCGACAGTAGGATTGGCAGGGCTAAGAATTTCAACTTTTCTGCGAAGATGTTCCAGATCTACAGACAGATTGTTAAGTATATTGATAGCTTTTCCATTACCATCCCTTAAAATGCCGAGCATAAGATGTTCCGTTCCAATAAAATCGTGGCCCAAACGAAGCGCCTCTTCTTTGCTGTACGTAATAACATCCTTGACTCTTGGTGAAAAATTATCATCCATATTTATAAAGATTGTGATGTAAATTTAATGAATATATTGTGGAAAAGCAAAAACCATACCCTGACATTGGCACTGACAGCTAAGTGACGAAAAATATTGAAACTTAAAACTTAAATAGCTAATAATTTATTAACTGAAAAGCACGTGGCTTTTGTTAATAAATCAGGGAAATTTCTCCAAATATATATACGAAAAATAGTCCAGAAAGGTTATATTAGCAAGATTTTTTAACCAAAATAATTTTTTAAAATAACTATAATATGTCTGACGGAGAAAAGTTAATTCCTATAAACATCGAGGACGAAATGAAATCAGCTTACATCGATTATTCGATGTCAGTAATTGTCTCAAGAGCGCTTCCGGATGTCAGGGATGGCTTAAAGCCAGTACACCGCCGGGTGCTTTACGGAATGTATGAATTAGGAGTTCTCTCGAACAGAGCGCACAAGAAATCAGCAAGAATTGTTGGAGAAGTTTTAGGAAAGTATCACCCACACGGCGATACATCCGTATATGATGCGATGGTGCGTATGGCGCAGGAGTGGAGTTTACGTTACTTATTGGTCGATGGGCAAGGTAACTTTGGATCTGTTGATGGTGATAGTCCGGCAGCAATGCGTTATACCGAAGCCAGAATGAAAAAGATTTCGGAAGAAATCATGGCCGATATAGACAAAGAAACCGTTGACTTTCAATTGAATTTTGACGATACATTATATGAGCCGAAAGTAATGCCAACCAAAGTACCAAATCTATTGATTAATGGAGCTTCAGGAATTGCGGTAGGTATGGCAACTAATATGGCGCCGCACAATCTAACCGAAGTAATAGACGGAACATTAGCTTACATTGACAATACGGAAATAGAAATAGACGAATTGATGAACCACATCAAAGCTCCGGATTTTCCGACTGGCGGTGTGATTTATGGCTATGATGGCGTTCGCGAAGCATTCAAAACTGGTCGCGGTCGTATTGTAATGCGTGCCAAAGTAGGTTTTGAGGAAGTGGACGGACGTGAATCTATCATCGTTTCTGAAATTCCATACCAAGTCAATAAAGCCGACATGATCAAGAAAACGGCTGATTTGGTGAATGATAAAAAAATCGAAGGTATCGCCAATATCCGTGACGAATCGGATAGAAATGGTATGCGTATCGTTTACATCCTAAAACGCGATGCAGTGCCGAATGTGGTGCTGAATACCTTATATAAATTTACGCAATTGCAGTCGTCTTTCAGTGTAAACAACATCGCATTGGTAAAAGGCCGCCCGCAAATGCTGAATTTGAAAGACTTGATTCACTATTTTGTAGAACACCGTCATGATGTTGTCGTAAGAAGAACGCAGTTTGATTTGCGTAAAGCCGAAGAAAGAGCGCATATTTTAGAAGGTTTAATCATCGCTTCAGACAATATTGACGAAGTAATTGCATTGATTCGTGCTTCTAAAAATACAGATGAAGCGCGTGAGAAATTAATGGAGCGCTTCAAATTGTCTGAAATCCAATCGAAAGCAATTGTCGAAATGCGTCTGCGCCAGTTGACTGGATTAGAGCAAGATAAACTTAGAGCAGAATACGAAGAAATCATGAAATTAATTGAGCATTTACGTGCGTTATTAGCAAGTAAAGAACTCAGAATGGAACTGATTAAAGAAGAATTGCGTGAAATTCGAGATAAATATGGAGATGAACGTCGTTCCATCATCGAATATTCAGGTGGCGATGTAAGTATCGAAGATTTGATTGCTGATGAAAATGTAGTCATTACAATTTCGCACGCAGGTTACATCAAACGCACACCGTTGTCCGAATACAAAACGCAGAACCGCGGTGGCGTAGGGCAGAAGAGTGCTGGAACCCGTGATCAGGATTTCTTAGAACACATGTATGTGGCCACAAATCACCAATATATGATGTTTTTTACTGGAAAAGGAAAATGCTTCTGGATGCGCGTTTACGAAATTCCTGAAGGTAGTAAAACCTCGAAAGGGCGTGCCATTCAAAACCTTGTCAATATAGAAAGCGATGATAAGGTTAAAGCATTTATCTGTACGCAAGATTTAAAAGACCAGGAATACATTAACAGTCATTACCTTATCATGGTGACCAAACAAGGTCAGGTGAAGAAAACTTCGCTTGAACAATATTCACGTCCAAGGGTAAACGGCGTTGCTGCTATTACCATTCGTGAAGACGATGAATTATTAGAAGCCAAACTAACGAATGGTGAAAGCCAGATTTTGGTTGCTGTTAAATCAGGAAAACTGGTTCGTTTCGAAGAAAGCAAAACACGTCCGATGGGAAGAACAGCGTCTGGAGTACGCGGTATTACGCTTCAAGACGACAAAGATGAAGTAATTGGCATGGTTGCTGTAAATGATATGAACAGTGAGATTTTGGTCGTAGCAGAAAATGGTTACGGAAAACGCTCGAGTCTTGATGAATACCGCGTTACAAACCGTGGTGGTAAAGGTGTTAAAACTTTAAATATCACCGAAAAAACCGGCAAATTAGTGTCTATCAATAGCGTTACCGATGCAGATGATTTGATGATCATCAACAAATCAGGATTGACTATCAGGATGGCAGTTGAAGATTTAAGGGTTATGGGACGTGCTACGCAAGGCGTGAAACTGATTAACATCAAAGGAAATGATTCGATTGCTGCCGTTACGAAAGTAATGAAAGAAGACGAAGAAGAAGCTTTAGAAGGCGCAGTGGAAGAAGCCGTTTTGGATGGCAGACCTTTGGATGCATTAGATGCAACTACAGAAGTTAGTAATGATGAATCAGATTCAGTTGCTGATGAAGATTCTGATATAATAGAAGAATAGTAATTTAAAATAAACTTATATGAATACAAAACATATTGCATTTGTCGCTGCGATGCTCATCTCTGTAAGCAGTTTTGCTCAGAAAGATGAGATGAAAATATTGAAAAAAATCTATGAAAGAGACGAGCCTTCCGCAAAAGACGTGGTTGAATACAAAGCTACTTTAGAAAAAGCCGAGCCGTTGGTAGCTTCGGGCACAGAAGCGGATCAGGTTTATTTTAAATTTTTCAAGGCCAATGCTCCTATCGTAGAGATGAATGAGGCAATGGCTAAGCCAGAAAATCAACAAAACCCTGCCGCCGCATTAAAGTTTTTTACGCCGCAGTCGATCAATGTTTTAGCGGTTGCCACCGATGCGTTAATCGTTTTTGAAAAAAAGAGTGGAAAACAGGTTTATACCAAAGAGATATTAGAAGATCTCCCTAAATTCAAACCGATGCTTATCAATTATGCGGTATCGTTAGGTAACGACCAAGCGAAACGTTATAATGATGCTGCTTTAGTACTTTATAGTATATATCTGTTTGATAAAAACGATCCTGAAAAATTGTATTTTGCTGCCAATTATGCGGTAAATGGACAGGATTTCGACACTGCGCTGAAATATTATGATGAACTAAAAAAGATTAACTATTCAGGAGAAGGAATGGCTTATTGGGCTGTAAATGCTGCGTCAGGTATTGAAGAAGTCTTTAATTCAAAATCTGAACGCGACAACTATGTAAAGTTGGTTAAAACGCATACTAATCCGAGAGATGAGAAAATTCCATCCAAGCGCGGTGAAATTTTTAAGAACATTGCGTTAATCTTGGTACAGAAAGGTAAAAAAGACGAGGCAAAAGCAGCTATAAAAGAAGCAAGAGCCAACAATCCAGAAGATACGTCTTTGATGATTGAAGAAGCAAATTTGTATCTTCAGGAAAAAGACTTTACTACCTATAAGGCCATAATTAAAGAAATCCTCGAAAAAAATCCAAACAATGCCGAGCTAGTATTTAATCTTGGCGTTCTCGCATTCAATAACAAAGAGATTGTCGACGCAGAAAAATACTATCTCAAAGCAATCGAGCTTGATCCAAAATATGCCAATGCTTATCTAAATCTTGCCATTCTTAAATTGGAGCCTGAGCAAGGACTGATTGATCAAATGAACAAGTTGGGCACGTCTGCTGCTGAAAATAAAAAGTATGATGCATTGAAGGAACAAAGACTAAATGTATTCAAAAGCGCGATTCCGTATCTTGAAAAAGCAGTTGAATTAAATCCAAATAATTATGAAGCTGCGGCAACGTTGTTAAATGTTTATAAAGCTCTTGAAATGACCGATAAGGCCAAGCCATTGAAAGAAAAAGTTCTCGAACTGGAAGCAAGACAGAAAAAATAAAAAAAAATCCCGAACTCAATTTCGGGATTTTTTTATATGATTTTTTTAATGACTCTTAATTTGTGCGTGTGGCGGTTCGTTTCGGCATTATAAATTCCCAAATGATCTAATCTGTCAATACGCACTTTTCCGCTGGCATGTATGATATAATTGTCTTTCATGATAATGCCGACATGGATGATGTTGCCTTCTTCATTGTCAAAAAATGCCAAATCACCCGGCTCGCTTTCTTCAATAAAACTCAAGGCATCTCCTTGGGTCGCTTGTTGCGAAGCGTCTCTCAATAAATGATAACCGTTTAGTTTATAAACCATTTGTGTAAATCCTGAACAATCAATCCCGAATGGTGTTTTTCCGCCCCATAGATAAGGCGCATTTAGGTATAAGAAAGAAGTTTCAATGAGATTTGATTTAGGCTTAATGCCACTGACTTTCATTCCTTCAAATTCAAAATTTCCGGTATTAATTTCAGTATGGTTCAAAAAAGAAATGGAAACACCAAGCGGTACTGGCATTAATAAATTATTTGAACCGGCAATATATTCGACCAAATCGGCATTTAAAATAATCGCATCTTCGGAAAGCAATTTGTATTCTGATTCGGTAATAGGTTGGTATTGTTTGGAATCGACCCAACCTTCGTAACCGTCAAATTGAAGTTTGATCTTTGACCATTGCCGCAACTGTTCGACGATTTGAAAATGTTCTCCAAATAATACTTGGGATACAATTTCACTCCTATCGCTAGGCTCGGATCTTAAAGGAATAATGGCTAAATTACAGATTCCGTGCATTTAGGATTATTTTGATTTTAAATTATGGGTCAAAGTTACAACCCATAATTTAAAATTCATCATATTGGAATATTTTTTTAAGCTTTTTCGATAACAATCGCCGATGCGCCGCCGCCGCCATTACAGATTGCTGCTGCGCCGATTTTTGCGTTATTCTGATCCAAAACGTTGATCAACGTTATGATAATACGTACACCTGAGCAACCCAGTGGATGTCCTAATGAAACAGCGCCACCATTTACGTTTATTTTCTCATTGTCAAGGCCAAGTATTTTAGCATTCGCCAATCCAACGACTGAAAACGCCTCATTGAATTCAAAATAATCAACATCTGAAATTGCAAGTCCAGCTTTGTCTAGCGCTTTCGGTAAGGCTTTCGCCGGCGTTGTCGTGAACCATTTAGGTTCTTGTGCGGCATCTGCATAGCCTCTGATGTAAGCTAAGGGCTTTAATCCTAAAGCAAGTGCTTTTTCTTCGCTCATTAATATAACTGCACCAGCGCCATCGTTTATTGTCGAAGCATTGGCTGCGGTTACGGTACCATCTTTTGTGAAAACGGGACTTAATGTTGGAATTTTATCCAATTTTACATTCGTGAATTCTTCGTCTTTGGTCACCATTATCGGGTCGCCTTTTCTTTGCGGAACAGCTACCGGTACGACTTCATTATCAAATTTACCACCTTCCCACGCTTTTGCGGAACGCTCATAAGACTGAATGGCAAAATTATCTTGATCTTCTCTCGAAATTTTATATTCTGATGCACACAAATCTGCACAAACACCCATAGCATTGTTATCGTAAGCATCTGTAAGCCCGTCTTTCTGCATGCCATCTATCATTGCTGCAGGTCCAAATTTGTAGCCATTTCTTAAATGCATATAATGCGGAATAAGGCTCATGTTTTCCATTCCGCCCGCCACGATAATTTCTGCATCGCCAGACATGATGGCTTGTGCGCCCATCATTACGGCTTTCATTCCCGAAGCACAGACTTTATTTACAGTTGTAGCAATTACGGTATCAGGCAATCCTGCGTATAGTGCTGCTTGTCTTGCAGGTGCTTGTCCAACTCCAGCTTGTACGACGTTGCCCATATACACTTCATCCACAAGTTTTGGATCCAAGTTGATTTTGTCTAAAGCGCCTTTGATGGCTGCAGCGCCCAATTTTGGAGCGGTTACAGTTGATAATGCGCCCATAAAGCTTCCGATTGGCGTTCTTGCGGCCGATACGATTACGATTTTTTTGCTCATTGTATAGTATATTGCTTGGTTATGACCTGATATTTCAGGATATAATAATGATTGTTTAGTTCAGTTGCGAATTTAATCAATTTTTGTAAAATAAAAATCAATTTTTTGATAATATTACATTCGTTGTTTTTGCTGTATCAATTTTTTAAATTATATAATAAAGAAAATATTTATTCGGATTTGCATCTTTTTATATTGCTATACATTTGATTGTTAAGGATTTTAAATGACCTGCAAAAAAAATGCAAAAAAAACATAATTTTTACTTGTGAAATATAGAATGAACCGTTACATTTGCAACCGCTTTGAAACTATCAAAGTTAAGGTTAAAAACAGGAGAGGTGCCGGAGTGGTAACGGAGCAGATTGCTAATCTGTCGACGTGCAAACGTCGCCAGGGTTCGAGTCCCTGTCTCTCCGCTGTTTTTTTCGGGGTGTAGCGTAGCCCGGTTATCGCGCCTGCTTTGGGAGCAGGAGGCCGCAGGTTCGAATCCTGCCACCCCGACATTATTGAGGAAGGTCGCATAGCTCAGCTGGATAGAGCACCTGCCTTCTAAGCAGGCGGTCGAAGGTTCGAATCCTTCTGCGATCACTTATTTAACCACTGTTTTCAGTGGTTTTTTTGTTTATGGCTGTTTTATATCATATAATAGAATTTTTTACAATTACACAAAGCCACCCTTTTCTATGATTTCTTGTTTTACTTCAAATTTTTATTTCACTTAATTAAAAAATTATTCCTAATTTTATCCGTCTAACTAACCCATTGAAATCATGGATAAAGCGTCACAAGATAGAATTGCAAAGTTGCATCCTTTAGTTCGGAATGAAGTAACACTTATTGTAAACGAATGTAATGCAGCATTAAAAGGACCTTCCCAAATGCGAATTGCCCAGGGTTTGCGAACATTTGAAGAGCAAAATGACCTTTATGCATTAGGCAGGACCAAAAAAAATCCTAATGGCGTTACTGCTGCTAGGCCTTTGGGTGCTACAGTCACCAATGCCAAAGGCGGACAATCGGTACATAATTATGGCTTTGCCGTTGATATCGTTATGATCATCGATGGAAAAACCGCAAGTTGGGATACCAAAAAAGACTGGGATGGCGACAAGGTTTCTGACTGGGATGAATGTGTGAAAATTTTTGCAAAACACGGCTGGAGTTGGGGTGGTAATTGGTCGTCATTTAAAGATATGCCTCATTTCGATAAAATTGGTTATAGCAATTGGCGTTTGCTTTCGACGATGAAAAGAGATCCAAGAACAAATTATGTTATTATTTAAACCAAAAAACCGAAACTTTAGTTTCGGTTTTTTTTAATATTAAAGTATAAAATAGAATTAAAGCTGAGAAGCTTTATAGCCTTTTATACACTAATTTAATTAATTGCAGACAATCACCTGTGCTTCTGGCCATAAAAATGTTCCGGGAACAACAGTATATTCAGGATGTGGTCCAGCAATAAACGCAGCCCTACATGCCTTCGTTTTAAAATATGCATCTGGACCACCACTATATACAGCTTTATAAGATGTAATATCAGCATCTTCTTTAACTTCATTGCCCGCAGTAAATGCAGTCAACGTACAAAACAACGCAATTGAGAATAAAATTTTCATATAAATAGGTTTAATTGTTAATAATAGTAAATATAGTTTTTTTAAAATTCTAAAATCATATAAAATGATTTTTATAATCGAAATAATTCCTCGAGTCTTTGCCTCGGTGTAAATGAGGAAAGTTTGAAAACCTAAGGTTTTCATAAAACTAAAATCAACATTTTTCCAGTTGATGTCTCGAGGTTCTGCTTCGGAATGATTCCATTACTTAAATGCTATTTTTATGAACGAAAAAGATTATTTATAGAATAGTAATTACAATTCGATAAATTGTAAATCTATTCTATATACACGCAATTTGGCAGTGTTACCATAAAAAATAAAATTTCGGTTACCTGAACATTATAAAATGCTTCTGTAACCGAAATCAAATACTTCGGGTCCTTTAAATACAGTAATAAAAGTTATTCAAAATTATCCAACGATATTATTCATCAATATAAGTCTTATTGCCATTGGAGTTCAGATAATATCTTTTGCCTTTGGTATCTTTAAAAACTGTTTTTCCTTTGTAGGTTTCGCCCTCCTTTACAGTGGTGGCTTTGACTTCTTTTGTTGCGGTGGTACTCGTTTTAGTATCATTTTTTTGCACTTCTGGCGTTTCAACCGTAACTTTCACGTCTTTTTTAACGGTAACTGATTTTGAGTCGTTCGGTGCTGCTTTCTTTGTCTGGGCATTAATAGCTCCACAAAATAGTAAGGCAGTTCCCAATAATAGTAACTTTTTCATAGTAATAATTTACAATTGATTTAATAAATTTACTCATTATTGATAGATTTGTATGGTAAATAAAAGCCAAAATTTCAAAACATGAAAAATACAGTGCTCATAATCAGTTTGTTTTTTCTTTTTTCATGTCAGAATTCCTTTCCCTTGGTTGTTGCCAAAAATAAAAGTAATAGCAATGCAGCTATTACTAGTGCTTTCGCAAAAGCTACGACGGAACCTACAACCTTAAATGACACCACATTCGTCAATTTAAAAGATTACAGCGCCGAATTCGTTCTCGATATGAAATATGCTACCGATGACAATTTTCTTAAAACAAAAGTATATGACTGCCCCGAATGTTATCTCCGTTTAAAAACTTTAAAGTCACTCATAAGTGCTAATGAAGCGTTCTTAAAACTGGGTTATCATCTCAAATTATTCGATTGCTATAGGCCATTATCAATTCAAAAAAAGATGTGGAAAATTGTCAACGACCCGCAATATGTTGCTGATCCTGCTAAAGGTTCGATCCATAATCGCGGCGGTGCTGTTGACTTGACGCTGGTTGATGCTGATGGAAAAGAACTCGACATGGGTACTCCTTTTGATTATTTTGGAGAAAAGGCGGGACATAACTATACCGATTTGCCCGAAAAAGTTTTAAAAAATAGACGGCTACTTAAGAAAATTATGCTCGAAAATAATTTTCTGTCTTTCGATTCAGAATGGTGGCATTACAATCTCAAAGACGCTGCAAAAGACTCATTGTCTGATTTTAAATGGAAATGTAAATAGCATGGTCGGTATTCAGTAATCAACCTGAAATCTGGAACCCGAAACCTACTTTTTGTCGTTTGAATACTGAACACTGCAAACTATATCAGTCAACACACTTCAAATAATCAATGAAGTAATTCTCCGGTTGGTATGTCTGTTTCGTAAGTTCAGAAACCAATTCTTTCTTAAACACAAAATCCAGTATTTCGGTAGAGAATTTTACCCGCATTAATGAAACAGGAGACGACTTCAAATCTTCGATAGAACCCTTCATAAACATAAAAGTCCCAGTTGTAACTCTTGAATATTTGTTTTCTTCGGCGACACGAATCATCGTTCCACAACTTTCGTCATTGGTGTGCAGCAATGTTATGATTTTGCCATTTTGCAATTGGAGAAAAACCTTCGAATTGACATCGAGGCAATTTACTTTAATCATATCGCTGCTTTTTTGAATGAATTGCAGGTTCAACAACGGCATACTATCTACTTTTACCAAAGAAAAAAACATATAAGCCTCATTGCCAGCAAAATTTCTTTCATGCACGACATAATCCTTAGTCGCCTTATAACTGCCAATACTGTCCACAACATTCGACGCATATTCGCAAGGTTTTTGGGCATACAAACCCAAGCTAAAGAAAAGTATAAGAAAGGCTAAAGAATATTTCATAAGTGCTTTATATTTTGCTGCAAATTAAAACTATTTTATTGTTATTTGCATCAGTTGTGAAAAAACAATATTGGTCACCACCGTCTTTTATTTTCCACTTTTTTCTGATGTTTTCTACGGTTTCGGGAAAATTTCGGGTTGTAATATTTGATTTTTGGTTTTGAAGGAATTGTTTCATTTCATTTTTAGTATAAGCAAAACTGTTAGTGATTTCAAAAATCCGCCCTGGAAAATCTATCACTGCTGTACTTGTGTATAAATGGGAATGCTGATGTAATTTTTTTAACCCGAAATGATGCCCAATATTTTCAAAACCACCAGATTTCATAATAGCGCTATTGGGTTCATACAAGTATTTTTCTGGCAAACCAATTGTAGCAGTAAGGTTGCACCCGAGTTGAAAATCAAAATACTCATTTTCTTCTTTTGTAATATTGACCGTTTTGATTGTAATCGTATCGTCAAAATCTTTAGCCAATTCCCAAAGTAATTCCTTTACTTCATTGTCAACGGCTATAATATGGATGGATTTTACAAATTTTAATTCGCTCAATCCTGCCGAAATATCCAATATTGGAGCGGTTTTAAGGAGTACGTTTTCGGTATATGAAAAATAAAAATCGAGTAATTCAGGTACATTAGGGAGACAATCTTTGAGCATAAAAACTTTGCCTTTCGCCTCATTTCGCCTCGAAGGATCTATGTATAGCCAATCGAATTGTGCATCGATTTCTTTCAACGCTAACGCACTGTCATTGTTATAAAAGCTTGTGTTTGCAACACCTAATTGGTTAAAATTATGCTTAACAATTTCAGATAAACTAGCATTCATCTCGCAATGCACGACAGTTGACATCACTTTTGAAAAATAGAAATCATCAACGCCAAAACCGCCGGTCAAGTCAATTAAATTTTTTCCGAAAATCAAATTTGATTTGTACAAAGCTGTAATTTCAGAAGAAGTTTGCTCAACGGAAATTTTAGAAGGATAAATGATATTTTGGGTTTCAAACCAGCTTGGAAGTTTAGATTTTGACTTGGTTTTAGCCGCGATCTGATTCAAGATTTCCGTCCAATCTGTATCGGGAAATGGATTTTTCTGTAACGCCAATTTTGAAATGTCAACGCCAATATTCTGGTCGATGAAAGTCTGGATTTCAGGTTTAAGAATACAGGAAAACAAAACTAGATATTTTTAGTAAGTAGTTGTATGATCTTATTGTCGGGAAAAAATTCCTTGCCGATGACTTTCAGCATTGTATAAATAGGAACCGCAGCAATCATTCCTAAAATCCCAAACAAAAAGCCCGCAGTTAAGATTACAAGAAAAATCTCCAGCGGATGACAATAGGTACTTTTAGAAAAGATAATCGGCTGAGAAACATTGTTATCGATAATTTGTACAATAGAAAATCCGATGAGCACATAAACGGTTTGCGGCAACATTACACTTTGGAAATCGCTTCCTAAATTGCTTATCATTGTTAAAACCGCCACTAAAACTGAAGCTATAATCGGTCCGATGTATGGAATGATATTCAGCACAGCACACAAAAACGCAATGATAACGGCGTTTTCCATTCCGAAAATTAACAACACGATTAAATACAAAATAAAAACGATGAACAATTGCAGCAATAATCCAATAAAATAGCGACTCAACAAATCGTTGATTTTGTCAAGGGAGTTAAGGATTCTATCTTCGTGGCGTTGCGGCATCAATGTTTTAATACCGTCGATGAACATCATTTTGTCTTTCAGAAAGAAAAAAGTGATGAAAAGGGTAGAGGCAAGCCCCATTCCGAAACCGCTAACCGTGTCAACAATCGTATTTAAAAAAAGCGGAATGAAATTAAAATCTAGCTTCGACGAAAGGTTAGAACTTTTCAGCAAATCTTTGGAATTCATGTTAAAACTGTTCAGATAACCGTCAATTTGTTGCAGCAAGGCTTGCATGCTATTTTGAATATTGTCGGTATTTAAGACAGAAAGACTCTCACTTTGGCTTACAATAAGCGGCACGAACATCCAGATAAATCCGGCGATAATGAATACATAAATCAACAAAGTAGCGACTGTTGCCAAAGTGTTGGAAAACTTGAGTCGTTTTCTAAAAAATTTCACAATAGGATTTCCTATTAACGTAAGGATCAGCGAAACAATCAGGTAAATAATGACCGTTTGTATGTGGTAAAAAAAGTACAACACGACAACGGCAAGTGCAATAAACGCAATGGATCTTAATATGCCTTCAGATATTGTTTTTGCTGTTGCCATTTGCTATTTCTTAATTATTGAAAATATAATTGATGATGTTTGCACCCATTTTTAATGCTTTTTCACGCACTTCTTTTGGATCGTTATGTACTTCTGGATCTTCCCATCCATCGCCTAAATCGCATTCAAACGTATAAAGGAAAACCAATCGATTGTCGATAAAAATTCCAAATGCTTGCGGTCTTTTCCCATCATGCTCATGGATTTTTGGTAAACCCGCTGGAAACGGATAAGGCTTTTGAAAAATCGGATGGCTTGCCGGAATTTCAACCAAATCATAGTTTGGGAAAACCTTTTTTATTGCTGTTCGGATGTATTCATCCATGCCGTAATTATCATCAAAATGCACGAATCCGCCGCCGAGCATATAGTTTCTAAGGTTGACAATTTCCGCATCCGTGAAAACAACATTCCCGTGTCCGGTCGCATGAACAAAAGGATATGACAATAAATCTGGACTTCCAACTTCAACTGTTGGTGGTTTTTGTTTTAATTTTGTACCGATATTCTGGTTACAAAACTTAATCAAATTCGGCAATGAAGTCGGATTGGCATACCAGTCGCCGCCACCGCCATATTTTAAAAGCGCAATTTCCTGCGAAAAGCTAAAAGTGGTAAAAAGTAATATGATCCAGGTTATTTTTTTCATGATTTTAAAACTATTCATTGGCAAAAACCACGCTGTGACAAGCCACGATTGCTGCGGTTTCGGTTCTTAATCTTGTTGCGCCTAAAGATACAGGCAAAAAATTATTTTTTAGTGCAGATTGGATTTCTTTTTCAGAAAAATCGCCTTCTGGACCAATCAGCATGGTTACATTTTGTTCTGAAATCAATAGGTCTTTCAAACTTTTTTTGTCGGTTTCTTCACAATGCGCAATTAGTTTTTGTCCTAAAAAAGTTTGCGAAACAAAGTCTTTATAAGCAATTGGCGCATTCAGTTTTGGCAAGAAATACTGATTGGATTGTTTCATTGCCGACAATATTATTTTGTCGAATCGCTCGGTTTTGATGATTTTCCGTTCAGAATGATCACAGATAATTGGCGTGATTTCTTGAATACCAATTTCTGTTGCTTTTTCCAAAAACCATTCGTAACGTTCGTTCATTTTCGTTGGTGCAACGGCAAGATGTAAATGTACTTTAGGACTTTCGGCTTTTTCAAAA
This sequence comes from Flavobacterium sp., assembly GCA_029946065.1. Lineage (GTDB taxonomy): Bacteria > Bacteroidota > Bacteroidia > Flavobacteriales > Flavobacteriaceae > Flavobacterium. The sequence continues at coordinate 56,876 of JAQSDU010000014.1, read as the reverse complement.
CCGATGATTTTCACAGTGCATTTATTGTCAGATGCCAATGTAATTTCAGTTTTAAATATAAAACCCAAACCATTGGTAACATATAATATATCTGTATCTTTTTTACGGAGTACTTTAATAATATGACGGCTTTCTTCCTTATCAAAGGAGAAGCTTTCTGTCGTTGCGTTGATATCAGGATTGTAGAATAATTGCATATTAAAATTCGATTCTAGCTTTTGATACTACGGACGCATCGTTAAATTTTTCGTGTAAATATTTTTGGTAACCGGCAATTCCAATCATGGCGGCATTGTCTGTTGTGTATTCAAATTTTGGAATGAACGTCTTCCAACCGTATTTTTCCCTGGCTTCAATTAGTGTGTTTCTGATGCCGGAATTGGCAGAAACGCCGCCGCCGATAGCAATTTGTTTAATTCCCGTTTGCGCTACCGCCAATTTCAATTTGTCCATCAGGATTTTGATAATAATGTGTTGCACGGATGCACAGATGTCGTCGATATTTTCAGCAATAAAATTCGGATTTGCCGTCGTATTTTTCTGAACGAAATATAAAATCTGTGTCTTCAATCCCGAAAAACTAAAATCTAATCCCGGTACTTTTGGCTTGGTAAATGGAAAAGCTTTTGGGTTTCCGGATTGTGCATGTTTATCAACCAAAGGGCCACCAGGATATGGCAATCCCAATATTTTAGCAGTTTTATCGAAAGCTTCCCCAACAGCATCATCTGTTGTTTCGCCAATAATTTCTAAATGGAAGAAATCGTTGACTTTTACAATTTGCGTATGCCCTCCGGAAATGGTCAATGCCAAAAATGGAAATTCCGGTTTTTCAAATCCTTCTTCATCAATAAAATGCGCTAATATGTGTGCGTGCATGTGGTTAACGGCAATTAGCGGAATATTCAAAGCAAGGGCAAGCGATTTTGCAAAAGAACTTCCCACCAACAGCGAACCCAATAAACCCGGGCCTTGTGTAAAGGCAACGGCTGTTAATTGCGATTTGTCGATTCCTGATTTTTTAATTGCCGCATCAATCACCGGAACAATATTTTGTTGGTGCGCTCTTGAAGCAAGTTCGGGTACAACACCTCCATATTGCTGGTGAATTAACTGATTGGCGACAACATTTGACAGTACTTTGTCGTTTTTTAATACAGCCGCAGCGGTATCATCACAAGAACTTTCAATGGCCAGTATAAAAACTGCTTCAGATTGCATAAAAAGGCATGGATTTTGGATTATATTTGATAGTCATTCAATTAAAAATATCTAATTTTACAACGCTTACAAAAGTAGCTATTTTTATGAAAGGTTCTTTGTTTCCACTCGCAAAATAAGATTTTTGGAAAAAATAAAAACAACAGACAAGCTCAAAAAGTTCAAAAAAATTGTGGTCCGTTCCTTACTTGGACTGGTGCTGCTTTTGCTGACGCTTGGTATTGTACTTTCGCTACCAGTAGTGCAAACTGCAATTGGCGAATACGTTACGGAAACGCTCAATAACGATTATAAAACCGATATCAAAGTCGAACAAGTTGCCATTTCTATTTTTGGAGGTGTAAAGCTTAAGAACGTTATGATCCGTGACCACCATAAAGACACTTTGATTTATGCCAATCGCATCAAGACCAATATTTTAAGTTTTAAAAAATTATATAACGGCGATTTGATGTTTGGTGATATTAGGCTTGACGGCTTGGTATTCAACCTAAAAAATTATAAAAACGAAACCGATACCAATTTAGATCGCTTTATTGCCCTTTTTGAAAGCGGAAAAAAATCTACAAAAAAATTCCTTTTAAAAGCACAAAATGCCTATTTCACCAACAGCCATTTTAAACTCACCGACGAAAATCATGCTGTTGCCAAAGAACTTGACTTAACCAAATTAGATGCTTCTCTTAGCAATTTTAAAATATACGGCCCTGATGTAACTACAAAAATCAATAAAATGTCGTTCAAGGACCATCGTGGTTTGTTGGTGAAAGACATGAGTGCAAAATTCACTTACACGAAGCAAAATATACTTTTAGATGAATTGTCTATCGCTACAAAATATTCTGCAATAAAAGGGAAAGTAGGTTTGTACTACGACCGTAAAGACTTTAAAGACTTTAACAACAAGGTGCTATTTAAGGTCGATATTGACTCATCAACAATTGCCACGAACGATATCCGTTATTTTTATAAAGAATTAGGACGCAATAAGGTGTTTAATCTTCATAGTAAGATAACAGGAACACTTAATGATTTAAAAATCAATAACTTAAAAATTGATGATAACAAAAAGACATTCGTTGCCGGGGCATTAGCTTTCAAGAATCTTTTTGATACCAAGACAAAGCCTTTTTATATGAAAGGACAATTCGAGCGACTGGATTCTAACTATGATGATCTCGTTTCAATATTGCCTAATATTCTTGGAAAGAAATTGCCTACAATATTAAAAAAACTCGGACAGTACAGCCTTGTCGGTAATTCTGAAATCACAACCACTTATATAAAATCCGATTTTTTTCTCACGTCTGCTATCGGTAATGTGTTGTCAACACTCAAAATTGACAATATTAACAACATCGACAATGCCTCTTATTTTGGAAATGTAGTACTCGAAAATTTCAATATCGGAAATTTCCTCGATAGGAGCGATGTTGGCTATGTAAGCCTAGATTTAAACGTGAATGGAAAAGGTTTTACCGCCAAAAATCTCAATACTAAAATTGACGGAAAGATTTTCAAATTGGGCTATAATAAATATAATTATACTAACATTATTGTAAATGGCGGATTGAAAAGTCCATTGTATAATGGCAAACTTGTGGTAAACGACCCAAATCTTTTTATGGATTTTGATGGCATTCTCGATTTGTCCAAAAAAGACAAACGCTATGATTTTCATGCCAATATTGATTTTGCTAACCTCAATAAACTCAACTTTACCAAAGACTCTATTGCTATTTTTAAAGGTGATATCAGGTCGGATGTTTCAGGAAATTCACTTGATAATTTGCGAGGAACAGTAACGGTTGCCGATGCTTCTTACCAAAATCAGAAAGACACTTATATTTTTGACGATTTCAGTATTACCTCTAATTTTGATGCTGATAATGTGCGCACCATCGCTATAAATTCTCCAAATATTGTGGAAGGACAAGTCGTTGGGAAGTTTCAGTTCAATCAGTTAGGTAAAATGATTCAGAATTCTATTGGAAGTCTATACACCAATTACAAGCCCAACAAGGTCAAGAAAGGGCAATACCTAAAATTTAATTTCAGTGTATATAGTAAAATTATCGAAATATTTTATCCGGGGATAGAAATCGCTACGAATACATTTGTGAAGGGCAGTATCAATTCGGATAATGACGAGTTCAAACTCAATTTCACGTCGCCTAACATCAAGGCTTATGAAAATAATTTTGATAACATACGCATCAGGGTTGACAACAAAAATCCGCTTTACAATGCTTATGTCGAACTTGATAGTATCCGAACAAAATACTACAAAATGTCAGATTTCAGCCTGATTAATGTAACGATGAAAGATACGTTGTTTGTTAAGTCAGAATTTAAAGGCGGCAGCAAAGGCAACGATTTTTATAAACTGAATTTTTTCCATACTATTGATAAAGATAACAATAACGTGGTCGGCATAAAAAAATCAGAACTCAAATTCAAGGATTATTTATGGTTCCTGAATGAAAACGGCGGTGAAGACAACAAAATTGTATTTGATAAAAATCTCAAGAATTTTGCAATAGATAGTGTCGTAATGTCGCATGAAAACCAGAAGATTTCGCTGTTAGGTTCGCTGCATGATACCAGTTATAAAGACTTGAACCTCAATTTTGAAAATGTGGACCTGAGTAAAATTATTCCGAGCGTTGATAGTCTAAAAATAGCAGGTAATCTGAATGGAAAAGTTAATTTTAAGCAGAATAATAGTATTTATCAACCAACAGCCTCACTAAAACTCGACAAGCTTACTGTAAATAATATACTGCTGGGCGATTTGAATTTGGATGTAGAAGGTGATGACGCGTTTCGAAAATTCACCGTTAATTCTAGTTTAGAAAACGAAAATGTGAAATCTTTTTTGGCCGAAGGCAACTTTAGAATTGAGAACAAGCAAACTCATATGGATATGGATTTGCGGTTTAATGAATTTAATCTTGCAGCATTGAGTCCGCTTGGTGGAACTGTGATCTCGAATATTCGCGGCTATGTTTCTGGAACATCCTATATTTCTGGTACGGTCGATAAGCCGGACATCAATGGGCGGTTATTTTTGGAACGGGCAGGCTTCAAAATCCCTTACCTCAATACCGATTATTCTTTTAAAGAAAATTCGATTGTTGACTTATCGGAAAGTCAATTCCTTTTCCAAAATGCCACGCTTATCGATACAAAATACAATACTGAAGGAAGGCTTAACGGAGCAATCAGGCATAAAAATTTCTCTAAATGGGACCTGAATCTGAATCTTAATGCCAATAATCTTTTAGTACTGGACACAGCCGACTCGGAAGATGCCGCCTACTACGGTACTGCTTTTATAGATGGTAACGCAACAATATCGGGTCCGACTGACGGATTGGTTATCGATGTTCATGCTAAATCGAACAAGGGAACCAACATCAAAATTCCGATCAATAATTCCGAATCCGTGGGCAGTAAGAATTTCATGCATTTCCTTAGTCCAAAGGAAAAGTTCAATCTGCAAAAAGGGATTATTACGCAATCAAGGGATTATAAAGGACTGGAACTGAATTTTGATCTTGATATTACGAGAGATGCCGTGATAGAAGTAATTTTAGACCGTGAAACCGGACACGGAATGACAGCAAAAGGAAGCGGAAACTTGTTTCTCGAAATCAACACTCTCGGGAAATTTCAGATGACGGGCGATTATCAGGTGTATGATGGTTCATATAATTTTAAGTACCGTGGCCTCATCGATAAAAAATTCGAAGTAAAAAGATACAGTTCTATTGTTTGGGAAGGCGATCCGATGCGCGCCAGATTGAACCTTGAAGCCATTTATAAAACAAAAGCAAATCCGTCAATATTACTCGAAAATAACGCCGCTAATCGAAAAGTTGATGTAGAAGTTGGGATCAACATCACTGGAAATTTAAGCAGTCCGGAGCCCGATTTCAGTATCAATTTTCCGAATTTAAGTTCTGTATTAAAATCTGAGATACAGACAAAATTAGATGACAAAGACATCCGACAAACGCAAGCGCTCACTTTGTTAGGAACAGGTGGATTTGCGAGCAATGAAGGGGTGAATCAAAGTGCGCTTACACGTAATTTATACGAAACCGCCGGTGGTATTTTTGACGATATTTTTCAAAATCCTGATGATAAAGTAAAAGTTGGGTTGGATATTGTGACTGCCGACAAAACGCCGGGGTATGAATCTGATGGTTCTATTGGAGTTACTGTTTCTACGCAAATCAATGAAAAAATCAGCGTTAATGGAAAAGTAGGCGTTCCTGTTGGCGGCATCAACGAATCTGCAATTGTAGGCGATGTTGAAGTGCAGTATCGTGTAAATGAGGATGGAACGATGAACCTGCGTTTCTTTAATAGAGAAAATGATATCAACTATTTAGGAGAAGGAATCGGCTATACGCAAGGACTTGGGATTACTTATCAAGTTGATTTTGATACTTTTAAAGATCTTGTGAATAAGATTTTTAATAAGAAAAAATTAGACAGAGAGAAAAAAGCAAATGATCAAGTTCCAGATTCTGATATAATTGTACCTGAAGGAATGAATTTTTCGAAAATTAAAAAGAAAAAAACGGAACAGCAGAAGCCTAAAGATGCTGTGCCGCAGAAGGAAGATTAGATTGCAGATCGCTGGCGTTACCTTCATATAAAACCTATGTTACAATTGCGGAGTCATAACATATCGTTGCGAATTGTATAATTAGCAAATTGATAATTTTATTACCGCCTAAATGTTTTTTGTTTAATAATAATGAAGCAAAAAACAAATCCACTACTTATATAGGTAAAATAAATAGGCGATTACGATTTCGTTGCTATTTAATGACCGCCAATTTTCTTAATAAATAACCCAAAATCGAAAACTTATTAACGAAAACGATTGAAATAGACTTGGTTTATTAAATTATTAAAAACCCTACACTTTTAATAGGAGATGTTTGTTAAATTAGCATTTTAATATTGAAAAAATGTCAAATCAGATAAAAAAGATAGGCGTCTTAACTTCGGGCGGTGACTCTCCCGGAATGAATGCAGCCATCCGTGCTGTGGTTCGAACTTGTGCCTATCATCACATCGAATGCATCGGTATATACAGAGGTTACCAAGGAATGATCGAAGGTGATTTCAAAGAAATGGGACCTCGTAGCGTTAATAATATAGTCAATAAAGGAGGCACAATTCTAAAGTCGGCCCGTTCAAAAGAATTCATGACGCCAGAAGGTCGTGAAAAAGCCCATAAAAATTTATTGAAAGCCGGAGTTCAGGCATTAGTGGTCATTGGCGGAGACGGAAGTTTCACAGGAGCCGAAGTTTTCAACCACGAATATAATTTTCCAGTAATGGGAATTCCAGGTACGATTGACAATGATATTTTCGGAACCAGCCATACTTTAGGGTATGATACCGCATTAAATACTGTCGTTGAAGTTATCGATAAAATCCGCGATACAGCAAGTTCCCATAACCGTTTGTTTTTTGTTGAAGTAATGGGACGCGATGCCGGACACATTGCTTTAAACGCCGGAATTGGTGCTGGAGCGGAAGAAATCCTTATTCCTGAAGAAGACCTCGGATTAGACAGACTATTAGAATCTTTACAGAAAAGTAAAGCCTCAGGAAAATCTTCAAGCATCGTAGTTATTGCTGAAGGCGATAAAATAGGAAAAAACGTATTCGAATTAAAAGATTACGTAGAAGAAAATTTACCCGAATATGACGTGCGTGTTTCTGTATTAGGGCACATGCAACGTGGTGGCGCACCATCATGTTACGATCGCGTTTTAGCAAGTCGATTGGGCGTAAAAGCTGTTGAATCATTATTAGAAGGAAAATCCAATTACATGGTAGGTATCTTAAACGATAAAATGGCATTAACTCCATTAGAACAAGCCATTAAAGGACATACCGAAATAGATCGTGAATTATTGAGAGTTTCAGACATCATGTCAACATAATAATAATTTGGTTATTTGTGGATTTGGTTGTTTTAGGCCAACTAAACAAATAACCGCATCCACAAATAAACAGATTAACAAAAAAAGAAGAAAATGTCAAAAGTAAAATTAGGAATTAACGGTTTCGGAAGAATCGGAAGAATTGTTTTCAGGGAAACCTATAATAGGGATAATGTAGAAGTTGTAGCCATCAACGATTTACTCGACGTAGATCACTTGGCTTACTTATTGAAATACGATTCGGTTCACGGGCGTTTCAACGGAACTGTTGAAGTAATCGATGGAAAACTTTTTGTAAACGGAAAAAACATCCGCATAACTGCAGAAAGAGATCCGGCAAACTTGAAATGGGATGAAGTAGACGTGGATGTAGTAGCCGAATCAACAGGAATTTTCACTACTATTGAATCAGCGCAAGCACACATCAAAGGTGGTGCTAAAAAAGTAATTATTTCGGCGCCATCTGCAGACGCTCCAATGTTTGTTATGGGCGTTAACCATACTGAGGCTAAAGCTACAGATACCGTTGTGTCTAATGCTTCTTGTACAACCAACTGTTTGGCACCATTGGCAAAAGTAATCAACGACAATTTCGGAATTGTAGAAGGTTTGATGACAACTGTTCACGCAAGTACATCAACCCAAATGGTTGCCGACGGCCCATCCAGAAAAGACTGGAGAGGTGGACGCGCAGCAAGTGTTAACATTATTCCGTCTTCTACCGGTGCTGCGAAAGCCGTTGGAAAGGTAATTCCTGAATTGAACGGAAAACTAACAGGTATGTCGTTCCGTGTTCCTACGATTGACGTTTCTGTAGTTGACTTGACTGTAAAAGTGGCAAAAGAGACTTCTTACGAAGAAATTATGGCGGTTTTGAAAAAAGCTTCTGAAAATGAATTAAAAGGAATTTTAGGATTTACAGAAGATGATGTAGTTTCTCAGGATTTTGTTTCTGATTCACGTACTTCTATTGTTGATGCAAAAGCTGGAATTGGCTTGAATTCAACTTTCTTCAAAATTGTATCATGGTACGATAATGAATACGGGTATTCAAGCAAACTGATTGATTTGTCTGTGCATATCGCTGGTTTAAAATAATATATAATTTCCAAAAATCCCGTTAGTGCTCTATTGACGGGATTTTTATCTTTTGAAACTATCCCGATAAGTTTCCGTTTGTAATCTCAAATGTATCAGGTTCCGAGGCGTCGGTGCTATGGTTCGGGCAAAAATAACCAACCAAAAAATTAAGTATATGAAATTATTAGTGGACAGCGGTTCAACCAAAGCTGACTGGATTTCAATTGATGAAACCGGAAAAGTTTTGTTTACCACTCAAACTTTGGGCCTCAATCCCGAAGTGCTCGGAAAAGACCAGGTTATCGCTCGTCTTGAAGACAAGTTTGATATTTCGCATAACAAGAAAAGCGTTTCACACCTCTTTTTCTACGGCGCAGGTTGCGGAACAGAAAGGATGAAGAATTTCCTTGCGGGAATTTTTAAAGAATATTTCCCAAACGCAGTAGTTTCGGTACACGAAGATACTTATGCTGCCGTTTATGCAACAACACCAAGAAACGAAAAAGCGATTGTTGCCATCCTCGGTACAGGTTCAAATTGCAGCTATTTTGATGGTGTAGTTTTGCACCAAAAAGTGGATTCTCTGGGTTATATTGCCATGGATGACTGTAGTGGTAACCAATTTGGGCGTCATTTGATTCGTGGGTATTATTTCAATAAAATGCCGAAAGATTTGGCTACAGCATTCGAAAAAGCACATGACTTAGAAGCTGATGTAATCAAGCATAATTTATACAAAGAACCCAATCCGAATGCGTATTTGGCGACTTTTGCAAAATTTTTAATTCAACATAAAGGACATGAATTTTGCAAAAAGATAATTTACTCTTGTATGGAGGATTTTGTTGAGTTGTATATCAAGCAATATGAAAATTACAAAGATGTTCCCGTGCATTTTATAGGTTCCATTGCTTTTTATTTGAAAGACGAACTAGAAGAAGTACTTGGGAAACACAAGATAAAAGTTGGCAATGTATTGCGCCGACCAATTGACGGCCTGATTGCCTATCATTCTTTAAGTAAATAAAAAACAAAACCCGATTCGAAAGCATCGGGTTTTTTTAGCAATTGTATTTTGCAAGGCGAATTGGTTTGTAGCGAAAGCTTTATCTTCGTTGCCTTTTTCAAGGTTTCAAATCCTAAAAAGGTTGTCTGCTACAGAAATTCACGCAACCGCTATCATAGAAATCTCCACATTAACACCTTTAGGCAACCCTGCTACCTGAACAGTTTCTCGTGCTGGTGCTGTTTTTTCATCAAAGTATTTTCCGTAAACGCCATTGATTTTTGCAAAATCACCCATGTCCATAATAAAAATGGTAGTTTTTATTACGTTTTCAAAAGCCATTCCAGCGGCGGCTAAAAGGGCTTCTAGGTTTTTCATTACCTGTTCAGTTTCAGTTTCGATGTCGTCTAAAACCAATTCCATAGTCGCTGGATCCAAAGCAATCTGCCCTGAAGTGTACAACATATTTCCAATCTGAACCGCCTGATTATAAGGCCCAATTGGAGCCGGCGCTTTTTCTGTGTATATTATTTTTTTCATTTAGATAAGGGTTAAGTTTATCAACTAAAATCTGCAATCTGTAATTTTCAATCGGTAATTTTCAATCTAAAATTACCTATTATTATTACCATTATTTCGTTTCTCCCATTTGATATCACTCAATATTCCAGATTTGATTCCGATAAAAAAGCCCCATGATTTATAACCACCAATGGGAACCCAAGTGAAGTCCATTCGCCAACTTAATAAATCCCTTTCAAAACGCATTTGAGTATAGGTAATTCCCTTTTGTACGAAATCATAACCGCTAGAAACACCTATTTTCCATTTTGGGGAAAGATCGATATTCCCTGAGACCATGACCGAATTTCCAGTAATTTCATTTTGCCTATTGGCATTTCCGTAGGTTAATGAATACGCAAACGTTAAATCCCAAGGCAATTCGGCATGATAAAATTCAGCAGGCGGTTTTTTCTTGTCGGTATCGTCGTCGCCAAACTGGCTTTCTCGTTGGTCGCCTAAATCAGCACTGCTGCCAAAAAGATCATCTTCGCGTCCACCATTTCGTTTGCCTTGTTCGTTATTGTCCTTTTCGTTACTATCTCCTTTGCTTGTAATGGAATAGTTCATGGTCATATTGGCACTGGTCATTCTGAAAAGACTTCCGCCATTGTCTATGTTAAATTTATTGATCCTGCGCCCGGCATTATTAATCGCATATGGATCAAAGGTAGCACCGAAATTCACGTTCATTTTTTCCTTAAACAACAGTGTTCCGCCACTTACACGCAAAGGCGCCCATCGCAATGAATCTGCCGAAATATCATAACTCGTAGAAAAGTTAAGGTTGTTGAGCAGCATTATTTTTTTAGGTTCCGTTTTCGTAGTGTCTTTATCTGTCACTTTCGCTTCAAAAGTATTGGCTAACGTAAATCCGAGAACATTAGACATGCTTTTTCCCGGTGCGCCATAAATTCCTTTTTCAAAACGGCTGTATTCAGTTCTCATAGTGCCGCTGGCATCAGTAGCATAGGTATCATAATATTTTTCAAAACTCGGCGTATAACTATAAGTAACACTCGGTTTTACGACGTGGCGGATTGATTGTATCTTTTTGTCTTCTCCAAAATTAAATGTCCCATAAATGGTAGTTCCCACTCCAGTGGAAAAGTTATAGGTTCTAAAAGCATCAAAACCATTTACGTCTTTGGTTACAACAGCATTAGTGCTTCTATCGAATGATTTTTCGATGGTTTTTAGGTACCATACTTCATTGTAATTAACACTTACTGGAATACTAAAATATTTTAAAACTTTAAAATTCGTACTTAAAGGAATGCTGTGTTTTATCCCATTCTGCGCATTTTTGAACATCTCTGGTTTAAAAAAAAGTGAATCTGTAGTGACAAACCTGTTTTCTGCAATTACGTTGTATTGTAAATTAATATTTTTGATAAAACCTTTCTTAACGCCATCTTTTGATGCGAAAGGAAAAATACGATCAACGCTTCCTGTAAAAGTTGGCAGCGTCATATTAATGGTTTTTGTTTGTGTATTCTGGCTGTGTGTAGCCGTTACTGCAATGTTTACTTGCGGAACGGTATTGAAAGTTTTTGAATAACTAACAGATGAACTAAGCGTATTGTTAAGTCTGGAGCCTTGATTGACTTGATTGAGTGAATTCTGAAAATAGGTGCTACTTCCTAAATTGACAGAAGCCGAAAATCTCGAATTTGGATTTGATTTTCCGTCCTGCGTATGGCTCCATTGGATATTGTATAATTTTGTCCTCGCATAATCAGGGAAGCCGCGTTCGCTGGTAATCTGGTTTTCAAACCTAACATTTACATTACCATTAAAACGGTACCGCTTGGCATAGGAAGATTCAAATCGCAGCGCATAACTACCGTTGGTATAGTAATCACCAAGGAATGTCAGGTCGTAATTATCGCTTAAAGCAAAATAATAACCGCCGTTTTGTAGTGAATAACCGCGCAAGTTGGTGTCCTGAAAAGTGGGGATAATAATACCAGACTGACTTGTACTGGTCATAGGAAAAAACGCAAAAGGTACAGCAATTGGCGTTGGAACATCGGCAATATACAAATTGGTAAAACCAACTACGACTTTTTTTCCAGGAACAAACTTGGCTTTTCTAGCAAGAAAATAATATTCTGGATTGTCGATATCTTCAGAAGTAGTGAATTTTGTGCGATAAAGAAAATAGACCGAATCATTTTCCTTCTTCGCGACTTCGGCAATATAATTGAGTTCGCCTTCCTGAGAACGAGAATTGTAGGTCAGTACTTTTTTCGTGACGTAATTAAAACGAATGGAATCCGGCTCTACAGTGGTCGCACCTTGTTTAAAAACGGGTCGTTGTGTATATTTTCCAAGCGAATCTTTAATGCCTTTTGCATAAACTTCCTTCTTTTCATAATTCATGATAATGGTTCCGGCTTTCAGTTCCACATCTTGATAATACAATTCGGCTTTATTGTATAAAGTCAGGGTTTTATTTTTTTGATTAACTTTCTCATAATCAACGGATTTTCTTCTTACGATGTCAGTCAAAACCGCTTTTTTGGGCAGCGTATCTTTTATGATTGTGTCCTGCAATTTTAAAGTAGTTTCCTCCGTTGTTATTGTAGGATTTTCCTTTACCGTTTTTGGCAGAGAATTTGTTTTTTTTGGCACTTCTTGACTGTAAGCTTTTGAGGTTGCTAATGTTAAGAAAGTTGCTAATAAAACGATATGAAATAAGTTTGTACGCAAAGGTTTTAATGCTATTTTTGTAAAAATATGGCTTACTTTTTGAAGTGTCAAACTTAATATATTTTTTTAGCAAAATAAGCACTTTTGCAAATTATAACGAATAGGTTTTTATTAAAATTAACTTTTAACCAATTATGAATTCCAAAAACAAAATTAAATACTTTACCCTATTATTCCTCTGTACGGGAATGCTTACAGCTTTCGCACAAAGCGGAAAATTTAAGGTAACATTGGATGCCGGACATGGTGGGAAAGACTGGGGCGCAGTTTATAGCGGTCATGTCGAAAAAAATGTGGCGCTTGGAATTGTTTTAAAAGTTGGTAAAATTCTGGAAAGTACGCCATCCATAAATGTCAATTATACCCGAAAAACCGATGTTTTCATAGACCTGATCGAAAGGGCCAACATCGCCAATCGTGCCGATGCTAATATTTTTGTTTCCATTCACTGCAATGCCAATAAAAACACCGCTGCCGACGGAACGGAGACTTATGTTATGGGTATGTCCAAAAGTGCTTCGAATCTCGCTGTCGCGAAAAGTGAAAACGAAGTAATCACAATGGAAAAAGATTACAAGGAAAAATATGACGGATTTGATCCAAATTCGCCGGAATCCATGATCGGAATTACCATTGAACAAGAGTTATACATGGAAAACAGCATTGCACTTGCTAGTAAAGTACAAAGCAGGTTCCGCGATGACTTGAAGAAAAAAAGCCGTGGCGTAAAACAAGCACCTTACATGGTTTTGCACAAAGCCGCTATGCCACGTGTACTGATAGAGACCGGATTTATTTCCAACCCAAAGGAAGGCGCAGCTTTAGATTCTGAAGAAGGACAGCAGGAAATCGCACAAGCCATCGCCGATGCTATTATCAGTTACAAAAAAGAATATTACGGAAGCGGAGCCAACGAATCTGAAGACAAGCCGTCTTTAAAAATAGAAAAGACTCCCGAATCAGAGGTGGCTCCAAAACAAGATATACCCGTAAAAACACCAGAAAAACCAAAACCGGAAGAGCCAAAAACAACAGCGATAGGAGAAGTAGTTTTTAAAGTGCAAATTTCTGCCAGCGGAAAAAAACTGGATCCAACACCATCAAATTTTAAAGGACTAAAAAACATTTCCGTTTCAAACGATGGTGGCAGCTTATACAAATATATGTATGGTGAAACTACCGATTATGAGGCTGCAAAACAAAATTTAGCCGAAGCCAAAGCCAAAGGCTATGATTCTGCCTACCTTGTAGCTTTCCGCGATGGAAAAAAAATATCAATACAAGAAGCGATTAAAAAATAGCACACAGTTTAAATTTTTAGTTTAATTTTGTTGAAAACACTAATGCTTTGAAAATTACAAGAGAAATCAAAACCGCCATACTGGTTATTGCGTCTATATTATTGTTCATTTGGGGTTACAGTTTTCTAAAAGGACGCGATTTATTCACCCATTACAAAACATTTTATGTAGTGTATGAAAATGTCGAAGGCCTTGCAACTTCTGCTCCTGTAACTATCAACGGACTATCTGTAGGAAAAGTTAATGGCATTATACTGAACGGAACAACCGGAAAACCTACTGTCGAGCTTAAAATTAAAAGTGATTTTCCAATCTCAAAATCAAGTCTGGTTAATATATATGAACCAGGGCTAATTGGCGGAAAGCAAATACAAATCATCCCGAATTTAGAAGATAAATCCATAGCACAATCTGGCGATTATCTCAATGGAAGGATTGTTCCAGGGCTAACGGCTTTGGTTGGTGAAAAGTTGACACCTTTGCAGGAAAAAGTCGAAAAAATGGTCGTTTCTGCCGATACAGTACTCACCAATCTGAATAAAGTGCTCGATGCCAAAACACGTCAAAATTTGAAAAGCAGTATCGAAAACCTAAACCAAACGTTAGCCGAAGTTAAAGAAGCTACAAAAACAGTAAACGGAATGTTAGCCGATAATCAGAGTAAGATTGCCGGAACGATGAACAACCTGAACAAAGCTTCGGCGAATTTTAATACTATTTCCGATTCTATTTCAAAGATAAAATTCGGGCAAACCGTTAAAAAACTGGAAAGTACTTTGGCAAAAGTAGATAATATAATGGCAGATGTTCAGTCTGGCAAAGGTACAATGGGCAAATTGCTCAAAGACGAAGCCCTTTATAGTAATCTGACCAAAACCTCAAAAGAGTTGGAATTATTGCTCCAAGATTTGAGGCTAAACCCAACACGTTATGTCAATGTTTCCCTTTTCGGAAAGAAAAACAAACCTTATGTAGCGCCAAAGGTTGATAGTTTAGGCGTTCCGGTCAATAAAAAGTAAGATAATGGAGTATTTAGATAATATTTTATTTGCCGTTATTTTAGGCCTCGCGATTGGATATTTTACGATAAATGTAAAAAAACTGCTTCGCAATATCAAACTAGGTCAAGATATAGACCGTTCTGACAATCCGAAAGCCAGATGGAAAAATATGGTGATGATTGCACTCGGGCAATCCAAAATGATAAAACGTCCTATAGCAGGTTTTCTTCATATTATAGTTTACGCCGGATTCATCATTATCAATATTGAAGTCCTAGAAATTATTATAGACGGTATTTTTGGCACACATCGCGTTTTTAGTTTCCTTGGCGGATTTTATAGTTTTTTAATTGGTTCCTTTGAAATCCTTGCCTTTCTGGTGCTAATATCCGTTATTGTTTTCTGGTCAAGGCGCAATATCATCAAATTAAAGCGATTTGTTTCTTCTGATTTAAAAAGTTGGCCGAAAAGCGATGCGAATTATATTTTATATTTCGAAATTGTATTGATGAGCCTTTTCCTAATTATGAACGCTTCCGATTTATGGTTGCAGCAAATGGGTTATTCACATTATCATGAAGCCGGTGCATTTCCAATCAGTGGTTTCATCAAACCGATTTTTGACGGAATGAACGTAGGAATGGTTGCCATAATCGAACGCACAACATGGTGGTTGCACATTACCGGAATCCTAATTTTCCTGAATTATCTGTATTTCTCAAAACACTTACACATTTTACTCGCTTTCCCAAATACTTATTTTGCGAATTTAAATCCGTTAGGAAAATTCAACAACCTAGAATCGGTGACTGCCGAAGTAAAACTAATGATGGATCCAAACGCAGATCCCTATGCAACACCAGCTCCTGATGCCAATGCGGCTCCGATAAAATTCGGTGCCAGCGATGTACAAGATTTAAATTGGGTGCAATTGTTGAATGCTTATACATGTACAGAATGTGGTCGTTGCACCTCTTCATGCCCAGCCAATATCACCGGAAAGAAACTCTCGCCGCGCAAAATCATGATGGACACACGCGACAGATTGGAAGAAGTTGGCAAGAATATTGATGCCAATAAAGGAATATTTATTCCCGATAACAAAACATTATTAAACGATTATATCACACCTGAAGAACTTTGGGCGTGCACATCTTGTAACGCTTGTGTGGAGGAATGTCCGGTAAATATCAGCCCATTATCCATCATTATGGACATGAGAAGGTATTTAGTAATGGAACAAAGTGCCGCACCAATGTCGTTAAATGCAATGATGACCAACGTAGAAAACAACGGTGCGCCATGGCAATACAACCAACAGGACCGATTGAATTGGAAAAATGAAAGTTAAAATAATTGGGGCGTGACCACAAGGGTCGGGCTATCCGCTATATCTTTTTCAGGGCGAAAAAGCCCTAAAAAAGGATACCGCTGCTATCCCTCACGCAATCCATATAAACAATAAAAATTCTCTTATAAGTGAGGTTAAGGGTGTTTTTAATGAATTTGAATAAAATTAAATTAGAAACAAAACGAAAATGAAAACGGAAGATTTAGACAAGCAGCTAGTTACTGCAACAGAGAATGGACAAAAAATTAGTCCGATTTTGCCAGAAGGAATTAAGAATTACCTCATTGATATTGATGGAACAGTTTGCGACGATATTCCAAACGAAGAGCCGGAAAGAATGCTTACTGCAGAATTGTATCCGGATGCATTGGCAACATTAAACAGGTGGTACGATGAAGGACACATCATCTTCTTTTTCACATCAAGAACGGAAGCGCATCGTGAATATACAGAAATCTGGCTCAAAAAACACGGATTCAAATACCACGGTATTGTTTTCGGAAAACCACGCGGTGGCAACTACCACTGGATCGACAACCACTTGGTAAAAGCAACACGTTACCGAGGCCATTTCACCGATTTAATCGAGAAAGAAGTCACCATACAAGTTTTCGACGACGGGAAACACGAATAGAGTGCCTTAGTAGCTTAGTGCCTTAGTGGCTGATTTACTTTGGATTAGAATATAACAGTTGCTCAGGTACTAAGGCACTCAGCAACTCAGCAACTTAAAAAATATGTCAGAAGTTTTATCAGTGCCAACAATGGCAGAAATGCTAGCCCAAGGACAACAACCCGAAGTTTTATTCTGGGTGGGTTGTGCCGGAAGTTTTGACGACCGAGCTAAAAAAATTACCAAAGCATTCGTGCGCATACTCAACCGCGCCAATGTTTCTTTTGCTGTTTTAGGTACCGAAGAAAGTTGCACGGGCGATCCTGCCAAAAGAGCAGGAAACGAGTTTCTGTTCCAGATGCAGGCAATGATGAACATCGAAGTTTTAAACGCTTACGAAGCCAAAAAAATTGTAACCGCTTGCCCGCATTGCTTTAATACGCTAAAAAATGAGTATCCGGAATTGGGCGGACAATACGAAGTCATCCACCATACAGAATTTCTAAAATCGTTGCTGGATGCCGGAAGATTAACCATCGAAGGAGGTCAATTCAAAGGAAAACGCATCACTTTTCACGACCCTTGTTATTTAGGGCGTGCCAATAATATCTATGAAGCACCAAGAGATTTAATTCAAAAGCTCGACGTTGAACTCGTAGAAATGAAACGCTCCAAAAAGAACGGATTGTGTTGCGGAGCCGGTGGTGCACAAATGTTCAAAGACGCCGAACCCGGAAACAAGGAAGTTAACGTCGAAAGAACCGAAGATGCCCTTGAAACCCAACCGCATATTATCGCCGCTGGCTGTCCATTTTGCAATACAATGCTTACCGATGGCGTAAAAAATAAAGAAAAAGAAAGCGAAGTCAAAGTAATGGACATCGCAGAATTAATTGCTAATGCCCAAGACTTATAGTTATCGACAAAATGCATAACTTATAATTCATAAATCATAATTATCATGTACGTTCCTTTTGAAACCTTACCCGAAGAATCCAAAGTCTGGATATACCAGTCGAACAGAAAATTCACCGACGAAGAGTTCGCCGCAATAGCAACAGATTTGCAGGCATTTGTTGAAAGCTGGGCTGCGCATGGTACCGGTTTGGAGGCTTCCTTCGAATTGAAGTACAACCGCTTTATCATTCTTGCTGTCAATCAGGAAAATCAAATCGCAACTGGTTGTTCCATTGATGCTTCGGTGCAATTCATACAGGACTTAGAGCAAAAATATGCAGTCGATTTACTCGATAAAATGAATGTTACCTTCAAATTAGGACAACACATTGCCCACAAACCTTTGATAGAATTCAAAAAAATGGCCAAAGACAAAGCCGTTTCAGGAAATACAATTGTATTCAACAACCTTGTTAATAATATCGCCGAATACAATGAATCGTGGGAAGTTCCCGCTGAAGACAGTTGGCACAGCCGGTTCTTCTAAACCACTTTTTTTGATGAAAAAATCACTTCTAAACATAATTACACTTTCTTTTATTTTTATTTTTTTGACCAATTGTGGCGGTGCAAAACCCGTTGCAACTAAGAAAGGTGTTGCCAATTCAGATACAATTCACGCCTTCAATAAAAATGAACTGGGCATATTGCCGTCTTCTCGGAAAGACAAATTTCCGTTTTTGAAAGATTCTGAAGCCGAAACCAAATGGGTGGACAGCGTTTACAATCAGATGACTTTTGATGAACGCCTTGGACAACTTTTTATGATTTCGGCTTATTCAAACAAGGATACTGTTCATTTTAATGCAATCGACAAGCTGATAAAAAATTATAAAGTCGGTAGCCTTATTTTCTTTCAAGGCGGTCCGGTCCGACAAGCGAGGTTAACAAATCGCTTTCAGGCAATTTCAAAAATCCCATTATTCATAGGAATTGACGCAGAGTGGGGATTGAGCATGCGACTCGATTCGACCTATCGTTTTCCATGGAATATGACGCTTGGTGCGATAAAAGACAAAAAACTTATCGAAAAAGTAGGTGAGCAGATGGGCAAGGAAAGCAAACGCGTTGGCGTTCATTTCAATTTTTCGCCAGTTCTTGATATCAATACAAATCCAAGAAATCCAATTATTGGTTTCCGTTCTTTCGGAGAAGATAAAAACACAGTAACCGATGATGCGATTGCCATGATGAAAGGCGTTCAGAACCAAGGTGTTTTTTCTACCGGAAAGCATTTTCCCGGGCATGGTGATACAGAAACCGATTCGCATTATTCACTTCCGGTTGTTAATTTCTCAAAAGAAAGACTCGAAGAAGTTGAACTTTACCCCTACAAAAAAATGTTTGACGAAGGCTTGGTTTCAGTAATGGTGGCGCATTTAAATGTGCCCAGTCTTGAGCCAAGGGAAAATTACCCATCATCTATTTCGTATAATATAGTTACAAATTTATTGCAAAAAGAAATGGGTTTTGACGGCCTTGTTTTTACAGATGCGCTTAATATGAAAGCAGCGTCTAATTACAGAAAGCCCGGAGAAATTGACCTCGAGGCTTTTTTGGCGGGGAATGACATGTTGCTTTGCGCCGAGAATGTACCCGTTGCCGTTGAAAAACTTTGCGTAGCATATCAGGACAGTATTATTTCGGAAGAAAGATTGTCTTATTCAGTAAAAAAAATACTAAAATATAAATACAAAGCGGGTTTAAATCATTATAAACCTGTGGTGATTCCTAATATTCCGCAGGATATTAATCCAAGTTACAACGACGCTTTACAATATCAATTGTATGAAAATGCGGTGACCGTCTTAAAAAACAAAGATGGTATTTTGCCGATAAGATCGCTTGAAAATAACAAAATCGCTTACGTAAAATTAGGAGATGACACCAACAGCGCTTTTGTTTCAACCTTAAAAAAATACACGGAAGTCACCGAGGTTTCTGATGTTGATATCGATAGTCTCAACGTAAAATTAAAAGATTACAACACCGTAATCATAGGTTATCATAAATCTGATAAAGCATGGAAAAAGCACGATTTTTCAGAAACAGAATTGCTTTGGTTGGACAAATTAGCGAAAAATAATAATGTGATTTTAGATATTTTTACAAAGCCTTATTCTTTAATCCCGATTGCTTCGTTTGACAATATTGAAGGATTGGTCGTGTCGTATCAAAACGCCGATATTGCGCAACAAGTTTCTGCAGAATTGATTTTCGGAGCCATTGATGCCAAGGGAAAACTGCCGGTTTCCATTAATAGTAATTTTAAAGTCAACGACGGATTAACGACGCAAAAAATCAACCGACTTGGTTTTACCGCACCCGAAAATGTGGGTATGAATCCAGCTATTTTAAGCAAAATAGACCAACTTGCACAAAATGCGATTGATAAAAAGATGACACCTGGAATTCAAATTCTTGTTGCCAGAAAAGGAAAAGTCATTTATCAGAAATCATTCGGTTATCAAACTTATGACAATCTTGTAAGAGTGCAAAATGCCGATATTTACGATGTAGCTTCAGTCACCAAAATGGTATCGACATTGCCAAATGTGATGCAACTTTATGATAAGAAAAAAGTAAATCTCGAAACTAAATTGGGCGATATGCTTTCAATTTTTCATAATACTGATAAGGCTGATATTCCGTTTAAGGATTTGCTTTCGCACTATGCTCGATTTGAAGCGTGGATTCCGTTTTACAAAGCGACTTTGGACGAAAAGACATTTCCTTCGGAAAAATATTACCGCAAAGTTGCCGATAATCAGTTTTCAAAACAGGTTTCGGATAGTCTTTTTATCAGAAATGATTACCACGATACAATAATGAAAGCCATTGCGAACAGCAAGCTTTTACCAAAAAAAGAATACAAATACAGCGATTTTACGTTCATTATTTTAAAAGAATACCTCGAGAAAACGACTCACAAGACGCTTGATGTTTTGTCTTACGAGAATTTTTACAGAAAATTAGGTGCCAATAATACAATGTACAATCCGTTGCAGAAATTTAATAAAAGTGCCATTCCGCCAACAGAAATCGACAATTATTTCCGTCATCAAACTATTCAGGGTTATGTGCATGACATGGAAGCAGCAATGGAAGGTGGCGTTGCGGGTCATGCCGGAATATTTTCCAATGCCATCGATATCGCGAAAATCATGCAAATGTATTTGCAAAAAGGCAATTATGGAGGCGTGGAATTCTTTTCGGAAAAAACATTCAACGATTTCAATACTTGCTATTTCTGTGCAGAAGGCAATCGTCGTGGTTTAGGATTTGACAAACAACAATTACCGGGGACACAAGGACCGACTTGTGGTTGTGTTTCCGCTTCGAGTTTTGGGCATACAGGGTTTACGGGAACAATGGCATGGGCCGATCCGGAAACCGAAACTGTTTATGTGTTTTTATCCAATAGGACTTTCCCGGATTCAAGTGTGAATAATCTTTCAAAAGGGAATGTTCGGGAAGATATTCAAAAAGTGATTCAGGAGGCGATAAACCAGTAAGTTCTTTCGAAGTATTTCATAATTAAAATAAATTTCAATAATTGTCTTATATAAAACAAAACAACAAACCATGAAAAAATTATTTTTAGGAATGGCAGCATTAGTACTGCTATTTAGTTCTTGTTCAGGAAGTGACGACGGTGGAAGTGCATCAGTAACATCCCACATCATGATCAATGGAACTCTTTTTACGCCTGATGCTAATACCGGAATGTTACAAAACATTGTTACCTCCTTTCAAGCAGGAAGTAACAGTGGCGCTGCCAACACAAGAGTTTTTGCCCTTAATAATCAAGGTACTAGCCTTTCAGATTCAAAAAGTATTGAAGTTATTGTTACCTATCCTTTTTCTCAAGCCAGTATTGACGGGACTTATTTGTTAGATGGTGGTCTTTCAGGAAATGTTAACAATTATGCCGGAGGCTCTATTTTTGATTCAGGAGCATTTTTATCTTTTGCGTCGGGAACTGTTACCGTTACAGATTTAGGGAACAATAAATTTAAACTTGAATTTAATAATGCAGTCGCCGAGAATTTTCTTGACGAAACGGTCACATCAACGGTTACGGGTTATTTTCAGGGTACATTTGTAGTGGGCGAATAATTCAATATGATTAAATTTACTAAGCCAATCCACACCGGATTGGCTTTTTATTTAGATTGATAATTGGAGAAAAATCGCTATTTTTTTGTAAATTCGTGCATCAAAAAACTACCATGAAAATAGCAATTGTTTGTTATCCAACCTTTGGCGGAAGTGGCGTTGTTGCTACAGAGCTCGGACTCGAATTGGCCAGACGCGGACATGAAATTCATTTCATCACCTATAGTCAGCCTGTACGTTTGGCGCTTTTAAATCCAAATGTACACTATCATGAAGTAAACGTTCCTGAATATCCATTATTTCATTATCAGCCTTATGAATTGGCGTTGTCAAGCAAGCTAGTTGATATGGTGAAATTGTATGAAATCGAGCTACTGCACGTTCATTATGCCATACCACATGCTTATGCGGGTTATATGGCGAAACAGATGCTGAAAGATGAAGGTATCAAAATTCCAATGGTGACAACATTGCATGGCACTGATATTACGCTTGTAGGGAACCATCCCTTCTACAAACCTGCGGTGAGTTTCAGCATCAACAAATCTGATATCGTGACTTCTGTTTCGCAAAGCCTTAAAGATGATACGCAGAAGCTTTTCAACATCAAGAATGATATTCATGTAATTCCGAATTTCATTGAACTCGACAAAAATCTTACCGATAAGAATATTCCTTGTTACCGCTCAGTTATTGCAAAGGAGTCTGAAAAGATTATTACGCATATTAGTAATTTTCGTAAAGTAAAACGTATTCCCGACATCATCAAGATATTTTATAAAATACAGCAGGAAATACCTGCAAAATTGATGATGGTAGGGGATGGACCTGAAAAAGAGCCTGCTGAGAGGCTTTGTCAGGAATTGGGTATTTTAGACAAAGTGATTTTCTTTGGTAACAGCAACGAAATCGACAAGATATTGAGTTATTCTGATTTGTTCCTTTTGCCTTCAGAGACCGAGAGTTTTGGTTTGGCTGCTTTGGAAGCAATGGCTTGGGGCGTTCCAGTGATTTCGAGTAATTCTGGTGGTTTGCCCGAAGTGAATTTCGACGGTATTTCCGGTTATCTGAGTAATGTTGGCGACACTGATGCTATGGCGAAAAACGCAATCAAAATCCTGAGCAATAACGAAACATTAAATACGTTTAAAGAAAATGCGTTGAAAGTTGCGCAGCAATTCGATATCAAAAATATCCTGCCATTGTATGAGGCTTTGTACAGAAAGGCGCTAAAACAGTAAATATGAAAAGAATATTATTATTTTTAATAATGGCAGTATTGGTTTCTTGTGTTGCAGCAAAAACTGCATCGGTAGAAAGACCTTTATATGAAGTTTTGGTTCAGAAAAGTTATGATGGCGCGAAAGTGAAATTCTACGAAATTATCTCGCAACCGGACGAATTTATGATGATTAAAAACGATCCGGAACTCAAGTCTAAAATTGGAGCGAATGACATCAATACTGCTAATTTCCTAATTTTAAGCATGGGCGAAAAGGCTACTGGTGGGTATGCTATCGGAATTGAATCTGTAACGGAAACCGATAAAAATATTATCGTCACAGTAAAAGAAACAGGACCTGAAACGGGCGCAATGGTGACTACTGCTTATACAAATCCGTATTGCGTAGTACGGATCAATTCTAAAAAAGAAATCATTATAAAATAAAAAACATCCCGATTATGGGATGTTTTTGTTCATTGTATTAATTTTTTCAGTTAGTGTTAGAGATTAAAATCTATAACGCAATCCTAATGCGATGTCTGGTGCAAAATTATCATCTCTGTAGTCGTCATTAAAGTACAATTCAGGACGAAAGTCTAGAGAAACCTGCAATGGGAAATCAAATAAATATTCAATACCGATATCACCCGCAGCTAATAAAAAAGTACCACTGTCTTTGCCATCAAATCCTGGTCCTGGATTATAATCGTATCGGTAGCTTCCAATTCCTCCGCCTACGCCGGCATACCAATTGAATCCTCCTTCGATATTCCAAACCCATTGGTAGGTTCCGGTAAGTTTGTAGGCATCAACATGGTTACTATTTCTCCAGCCCAAATCTAATTCTAAACGATTGTTTCCTGATAGTCCACGTTGGTAGGAGACCTCGCCTCCAAATCCGTCATTGTCGCCTAAACGCAGTCCTAATGCATTCTTCGAAATTTCCTGTGCTTGCGTGCTGAAAGCCAATCCGACTAGCATTACAGCCGATAAAAAAACCTTTTTCATAATATTGTTTTGAGTTACTTATACTAAGTTACTGTAAAAAATAACCAAATCATAAGATATTATGTAAAGATTAACTTTTTAAAACGGTTTATTTTAATTGGTACTGATGTGATAAGTATCCAAAAATTCTTCTTGTGTTTGCGTTCCGCTTTGTGGTATGTTTGACCCTGGTATTGCTTGTGCAAGGTTATAAGTAATATTGGTTGTTGCATACACTACACCAATTCCTTTGGCAAAATATTGTGTTGACGTTACAACATCCTGACTGTTTAAAACAGTAATCGGAAGTGAAAAGCCTGGAGTTACTTCTACAGTTGCCACAACTTTAAGGTTAAGTGTTGTTTTTACCGATTTTACATCCGTGTATGCATCACCGTTTGGCGAGGTATAAGTTGGAAGTGTTTGCATTGCAGTGGATTTCAGGTTGTAATCAATGGTAAGCGGAATATTCTGAAAAGTCTGGCTGAGCGTACCTGTAAAGCTTCCTAAAGCTTCACCATCACCAGCACTTTCGTCAAATACTACAAAGTCAACAAGATTCAGATCCACGGGAAAAGCAGCTGCTACATTCAATCCTGCGCCGCCGGTAAGCAATAATCTGTCGCCATCTTGTCTTAGACTGTTACCGTTGAGCGAATTCGAATAAAATCCGATAGGCAGCGCACCAGTTTTGAATTTTTGGTACGTTTTGGTGTTGATTACGGTATCATTGGCAACAAAAAGAGAGTCTCGACCTGCCGCAGCGCCACTTCCTGTGACATCATAATTCCAATAACTATCAAGCGTCAAAGGGATATAAACATTAGCGGTGGCGGAACCTCCATCGTCACTTGGGGAGCAAGAAGCAAGCATTCCAAATAAAGCAATTGCAATTAAGACTGAATATTTCATAATTTTGAGATTAGTTTAGTTTTTTTGCTAAAATACTAAAACAATCGGTATAAAATTCAAATTCGAAATCCCAAATAGATAATAAATCCCAAAAATCAAATCTCAAATTCCAATACGATATGTTTTAAATTGAAATTTGTTATTTGGATTTTCGAAAGACTATTGTTTAGAGAAAATCAATGAAGCCACAAGTTGTTGACTTAAATGATTTTCCATTTCAAAATAATCTTCCTCTGCCTGAAGCGAATCTTCGGCGTAACGGTACATTTTCCAACGTTTTTTGTTGTACTCCAATGCCGTAAGATTTTCAATCCAATCGCCTGAATTCAGATACATTGTCGCACCGTTTTTATTTTCTTTTCGAATAATTTTTGGCTCATGAATGTGGCCGCAGATGACATAATCGTATTTGTTTTCGATGGCAAGATCGGTGGCGGTGGTTTCAAAATCTGAGATATGTTTCACCGCTTTCTTAACGCTTGCTTTTATTTTTTTCGAAAAGGAATATGGTTCGCGGTCAAGTTTTTTCAAGCACCAATTCACAAAACGGTTTAGCAATATCAAATAATCATAGCCGATGCCGCCGAGTTTGGCAATCCATTTAGCGTGGTTCACAGAAGCATCAAAAACGTCGCCGTGGAAAATCCAAGCTTTTTTGTCGTCGAGTTCTAAAACAAGCTTATCCACAATCGAAAAATTACCAACAGTCGCATCGCTAAATTTGCGCAACATTTCATCATGATTTCCGGTGATGTAATACACTTCGGTGCCTTTTGAAGCAAAATCAATGAATTTTTTGATGACTTTCAAGTGCGATTTTGGAAAATATGATTTTCGGAATTGCCAGATATCCACGATGTCGCCGTTGAGGACCAAAATTTTCGGTTTTATGGACGACAAGTATTGGAGCAATTCTGTCGCGTGGCAGCCGTAAGTTCCCAAATGCAGGTCGGAGATTACGACGAGTTCTACTTTCCTCTTTTTCATCGGAATTGGTTTAGAAGTTTAACAAATAAAGGAATTTAGTGTGAAGTGTAAGCCAAGGGAATATTAACATATCCTGATGCGAATGTTACGAAATAAGGTTGTTTTGTTGATTTGATTATCGGTTTACTTGATGGTTTGATTGTTAACAGCTAACACAAAAAATTAAATAGTTGTGCTGAATCCTTCTCAAATAACCAAATAACCTAATCACCAAATCATCTATTTCCCTACATTTGTAAATACTAAAACCCAACACCCAGAACCCAACACCCAATATATGGCCGGAAACAGCTACGGAACTTTATTCAGAATTACCACTTTCGGAGAATCGCATGGCGAAGCCCTTGGCGGTATTATCGACGGTTGTCCCGCCGGAATCGAACTCGATTTAAAAGCGATTCAAACCGAAATGACACGCCGTAAACCCGGACAGTCTGCCATCGTTACCCAACGAAAAGAAAACGATGAAGTACAATTTTTATCAGGCCTTTTCGAAGGTAAAACGACGGGAACACCAATAGGTTTCCTGATTCCGAACACCAACCAAAAATCTGACGATTATTCGCATATTAAAGACACCTATCGGCCAAGCCACGCCGATTATGTCTATGAAAAAAAATATGGCATCCGCGATTACCGCGGTGGCGGTAGGAGTTCAGCACGTGAAACGGCAAGTCGCGTCGTGGCTGGAGCAGTAGCAAAACAAATTTTTCCTAACATTAAAATCAATGCTTTCGTTTCTTCTGTGGGTGAAATTTTCATAGATAAACCCTATCAGGCACTCGATTTTTCTATGACCGAAAGCAATCCGGTGCGCTGTCCAGATCCGGAAACAGCCGAAAAAATGGAGACTTACATCCGTGAAATCCGCAAGGAAGGCGATACTGTTGGCGGCACCATAACCTGCGTCATTCAAAATGTGCCGATTGGATTGGGAGAGCCTGTTTTTGATAAATTACACGCCGAACTCGGAAAAGCAATGCTGTCCATCAACGCGGTAAAAGGCTTTGAATTCGGTAGCGGTTTCTGTGGTGCAAAGATGAAAGGCAGCGAACACAACGATTTATATAACGCCGACGGAACGACAAAATCAAACCTTTCCGGAGGCATCCAAGGCGGAATTTCAAACGGAATGGATATTTATTTCCGTGTGGCATTCAAACCTGTTGCCACCATTATGCAAAAGCAGGAAACACTTGACAATCAAGGTAATTTGGTCGAAATGCAAGGCAAAGGCCGTCATGATCCGTGTGTTGTGCCTCGCGCTGTGCCGATTGTCGAAGCGATGGCTGCAATTGTTCTAGCTGATTTTTATTTGATTAATAAGACTTATTTATAATTTCAGGAGCTGTTTCCGGCTATCCGCAGTAGTTTTGCGGCTGAAAACCAGCCCCAAAAGCTACTTGCTGCTATCCGGGCTAGGGCATCTGATTAACCAACAACAAACTTTTATGGAACCAACCGAAAATAAGAAATCAAAACTGACCAGAAATATTTTTATTGCACTTGTATTCGGAATTGCAATTGGATTTGTACTGAATAAATTTTATGTGTCAGATGAAAATAAAAAAATTGATTATTACGTAAAAAATATTGAAACCTATAATCTGGTAATTAAAGAGTATGAAGCCGATTCCACATCAGCAACATACAAAACCAATGCGTCATTATTGGCGAAATACAAAAAAGACCGACAAAATAGCATCGACCATTTCGATGCTGCAAAACAAGATGAAGTGTATGGGAAATTTTCGCAATTACACCAAATCGATGATTCCATCAAAAAATACGAAAATAAGCTGAAGACACCTCGGAAGGATACTTTGACAGATGCTTATTCCGCCACAAAAAGCATTAAAAATTTCTCTGAAAAACAATTGTCAGAAGTCACAACGAAACGAGATAAAAAACTCGAGTGGTTGGCATTGATTGCTGATATTTTTCTTCGGCTTATTAAAATGATTGTTGCGCCATTGGTTTTTACAACACTGGTTGTCGGCATTGCAAAACTCGGCGATATAAAAGCCGTTGGGCGAATTGGCGGCAAAACGATGTTGTGGTTTATATCGGCATCATTGATGAGTCTTTTACTCGGAATGATTTTAGTGAATATATTCAAACCGGGCGAAGCGATGCATTTAGCCTTGCCTTTAGACAGCCAATCTACCGGAATTGACAAAGCCGCTTTATCGGTAAAGGATTTTGTTGCGCACGTATTTCCCAAAAGTTTCATCGAGTCGATGGCTAATAATGAAATACTACAAATTGTAATTTTCTCAATATTTTTCGGCATTTCAGCCGCGGCCATTGGTCAAAAAAGTGAGAAAGTGATCAAAGCACTCGACGACGTTTCGCATATCATTTTGAAATTGACAGGCTTCATTATGAATTTTGCGCCTTATGCCGTTTTCGGAGCGATGGCAGTCGTAATCGGCAAGCAAGGCATCGGAATATTAACGACCTACGCCATATTTATCTCTGAATTTTATTTTGGTTTGCTGCTGTTATGGGGCATTTTAATTCTTGCCGGATCGGCATTTATCAAAAAACGAGTATTGGTTTTGATGAAAAGAATCAAAGACCCGATTCTGATTGCCTTCAGCACCAGCAGTTCTGAAGCCGCATTTCCAAAAACAATGTTGGAGTTAGAGCGTTTTGGCTGCAATCCAAAAATCACCAGTTTTGTACTGCCGCTTGGTTATTCTTTTAATCTCGACGGAAGTATGATGTACATGACTTTTGCTTCGATATTCATCGCCCAATCTTACGGCATTCATTTGCCTATTGAAACCCAAATTTCAATGTTGTTGGTGCTCATGCTGACCAGTAAAGGAATTGCCGGTGTGCCGCGCGCGTCTTTGGTAGTTATCGCGGGAACATTGGCGAGTTTCCATATTCCAGAAGTCGGAATTGCATTATTATTAGGCATCGACCCGCTTTTAGATATGGGACGCAGTGCGACAAATGTAGTTGGGAATAGTATTGCTACTGCTGTTGTGAGCAAATTGGAAGGCGAACTTGCTGATTGATTATTTTAATCTTTTTTAGTATATCCAAGCTATATTTCTTTTATGTTAAAGCTTCCATTTCATAATAAATAGCCACGAATTTCAATAATTTTCACAAATTAATTCTTATGAATTCGTGGCTAGTAAATTAGATTCTATAATCGTTTCGCTTTTCGAGACAATTTTTATTCATAAAAAGTTACTTTTCCGGTCTCTACATCATATAGTCCGCCGACGATTTTTATATTTCCTTGCTGTTCCAGTTCTGCAATAATAGTGCTTTCCCGTTTTATTCGTTCAATAGTATGATGTACATTTAATGCTGTTACGTTATCAACAAAAACAGTATTGGAACCATTTCTGTCTGTAGTGGTTGTTTTCTCGTTAAAAATGGCTGGTTGGATTTTGTTGAGCAGCGTTGTCAGATTTCCCATTTCAACATGGTTGCATGCGCCTACAATTGCGCCACATTTTGTGTGTCCAAGAACCAAAATTAGTTTTGTGCCTACTATTTTCGTCGCAAATTCCATACTGCCTAAAATATCTTCGTTCAAGATATTTCCCGCAATTCTGATACTGAAAATATCACCCAAGCCTTGATCAAAAATCAATTCTGCCGAAGTGCGACTGTCAATACAGCTTAAAATAGTAGCAAAAGGAAATTGCCCTGCTGATGTTTCATTTACTTGCTGTAGTAGATTTCTGTTTGCTTTTAGGTTTTTTACAAACCGTTCATTACCTTCTTTTAAAATTTGAAGTGCTGTCTCGGGAATTAAACTGCTTTGAGTTTCTTTTGAATGGGTACGCATGTTATCATGGTTTTTAATTGGTTATAAGGAATAGAAATCTTTGGGCTGGAGAGGTTTTGGTATTTCTTTTTCGCCCAGCAATTGTTTGATATTTATTTCGATATTTCTCGCAATAGTGGTCATGGCGGTATCGGTAGGTTTATTGCTAAATGGGTCTTGCAAATGGGTTGCCGATTTTTCTAATAGAAAAAATGACGCAGAGATAATTAACAATAACGGAATTTCAAAATAGCTTTCTATATCTCGCAAAGCAATTGAAAGCGTAACAGCAAAAACATAAATAAAGAAATGAAGAAACATACGATAGGTAACAGGAAATACCGTGCTTTTTATTCGCTCTGCCATGCCCATGGCGGTAGAAAAATTTACTAAAGTATTGTTGATTTGGATCTGACTAAAAACATTTAGGCTATTGTTTTCTTTTAATTCGGCAATTTGTATTGTATTCAACTGTAGTAATGCCAAGGGTTTATTGTTATGATTTTCAATATAATCCAAATCTTCCTTAGTAATAAACTGATCTAAATGTTCCGTTGCATTTAAACCTCTTAAACTTTGACCCAAACTAAAGCACCAAGCAATATGCCTGAACGCAATTTTCTTTATTTTTGATTGTTGGTCTTTGGCAACAAAGGATTGTAGTTGTAACACAAAACTTCGGCTGTCATTTACTATACTTCCCCAAATTTTCCGGGCTTCCCACCATCGGTCGTAGGACTGATTGAGTTTAAATGATAGAATTACCGAAATCGCAGTACCTATAAATGCAGGAATAGTAATTGGCATTTCTGGGATGACGGCTTTAAATCTTGTAGTCAGATAATGTACTATTAGACCAATAATCAGCACATAAAGAATCTCAAATTTAATTTTATTTAAAATATAATTTATAGGAATTTTCTTATTTATTAACATGTTATTGTAAATTCGATTGTCTTGCAAAGATATATAAAACTATTTTTAAAGATAGTAATACTATATTAAAATATAGTTAAATATTTATTTACAATAGATGCACTACCACAAAAAGATAATTTACTATATTTGAATAAAAATAGAATAATGGATTTTCAATTAAAATTTGATATCAACAACAAGATATTTTTGCGAAATCCCGAAAGTAGCGAAGTTGGGAAATTGATGGTAAAAAAGGCCATAGACCTCATATATGATTTAGGGTTTGAACAATTTACATTTAAGAAGTTGGCTACAGAAATCAATAGTACCGAAGCTACTATTTATAGGTATTTTGAAAATAAATATCGATTGCTGCTCTACATATTAAATTGGTATTGGTGTTATATGGAATTTCTGGTCACATTCAAATTAGAAAATGTAACAGATAAAAAAGAGCAATTAAAAATTATAGTGTATTTGCTTACACATGAATTAGCAGAAAGTACTAATCAATTTGACTATAACAAAAAGTTTCTCAATCAGATTGTTATCGCTGAAAGCAGTAAAGTCTATTTGGTAAAAGAAGTCGCAGAAATCAATAAAAATGAAGTATATAAACCTTACAAAGATTTGTGCGCAAAAATAGCCAATGTGGTTTTAGAGTATAATTCAAATTATAAATTTCCAAGGTCTTTGAGTACAACTCTCATTGAAACTTCTCACCAGCAACAATACTTTAGTGTGAATTTGCCAAAACTGACAGATATTTCAGATAAAAAAAATCCAGAATTTACAAGTCAGTTTATTGAAGATTTGTTGTTTAAGGTTTTGGGTTAGTTTCCTCATTCAATTATTCAGTCCAAAAACTTCGCCTTCAGTTCCGGCGTGGGAATCATGCATTCCGCTTTCTGTCCATACCATTTGTAACGGTTTTTAGCGACATAATCATAAATCGTATTGCGCAATCCTTTCGGGATAAACCTAAAAAGGCCAGCAATGGTAAATACGCCGCCTAATTCTCTTGCAATTTCAATCGCTGCAGATGACTTATAGAAATATGCTTTTCCCGGTTCGTACAAAACAATACTATCAATATTTTTGGTATTGATGCCGATGTGTTTTAAGATTTGCTGTCCCAAATCCGATTGCAACGCCACAAACCTGAACACGTCTTTTTTATCGTGCTTGATGACATATTGCACAATGCCGTCGCACAGATTGCAAACGCCGTCAAACAAAATGATTTTTTTGCCTCTGGGTAGATTTTCCATTATTTATTTTGTTGAGCACAAATTTCCACAAATTAAAATTCGTGCTAATTCGTAAAATTCGTGTTTATTTTTTAACTTCCACAAATTCAAGCGATTCCAGACTCACCGTTGAAGTGAAAATACCATAGTTCACAACTGCTTTGTTTTTTTCTATCTTATCGATAGAACCGACAGACCGTCCATCGTGCATTCTTACGCGGTCACCAACTTTCAGTATATGCTTTGGTTTTTCGGGCACTAATGCGGCTTTGACTTTCTTTTCTTTTTTCTCTTTTCGGATTTCCTCAACTTTTACTTCGACTTCTTGGATGATTTGCTTTTGCTGAATTTCTTTCGCCTTGACTTCCTTAACAGTCGCTTTTTTACGCTTGGAACTTTCAATTTCTACGATTTTCAACAATTCGCCAATCAGTTCTTTTTTGTTCTTATTGTTGACATATTTATCAGTAAGATCATCAACTTTCTGCCCGATATAAATGAGTTTTTGGTTGGCATCGTATAATTCCTGGTAACTCTCGAGTTTCTGCTTGATCTTTACGTTGATGTTTTCCATCTTTTTGCTTTCTTCACGCGCCTTCGTTTCTTCTTCTTTTAATGTAATCGAAGTTTTTTCTAACTTAGAACGTTCCTTTTGCAAAGTAGCGATGGTTTTATCAAAACGCACTTTTCCAACTTCAATCTTCTTTTTCGCACGATTGATGAGTCCGAATGGAATGCCATTTTTCTGTGCGACTTCAAACGTAAACGAACTACCCGCTTGTCCTAAAACCAATTTGTACATCGGTTCGAGCGTTTTTTCATCGAATAGCATATTTGCATTCATCGCAAAAGGCAATTCGTTAGCGAGTATTTTCAGATTGGAATAATGCGTTGTGATGATGCCGAACGCTTCCCGATGGTAAAATTCTTCAAGAAATATTT
Source organism: Flavobacterium sp. (assembly GCA_029946065.1). GTDB lineage: Bacteria > Bacteroidota > Bacteroidia > Flavobacteriales > Flavobacteriaceae > Flavobacterium. The sequence continues at coordinate 23,959 of JAQSDU010000014.1, read as the reverse complement.
CTGCTAAAGCGCCGCCGAGTTCCGGGTCAGATCCGGTTCCGAATTCGTCAATCAAGAACATGGTTTTCTTATTGCATTTTTTCAAAAAGTAATTCATATTCTTGAGTCTATAGCTGTAGGTGCTCAAATGATTTTCGATAGATTGGTTATCACCGATATCTGTTAGAATCCTATCAAACAAAAAAGTTTCGCTGCGCTCATGAACCGGAATCAACATTCCCGATTGTAGCATCAATTGTAGCAAACCTACTGTTTTTAGCGAAATTGTTTTTCCACCGGCATTCGGTCCAGAAATTACGATAATGCGTTTTTCCTGATTTAGTTCGATGGTTTGCGGATGGGTAATTTCGTTTTTCTGTTTGTTGGTCAGGTATAAAATAGGGTGGAAGGCATCGCGGAAATACAATCGTCTATCATCTGTAATTGTTGGTAAAATTCCGTTGATACGACTGGCATATTTCGCCTTTGCGGCAATCACATCCATGTCGCTCAGGAATTCCTGATATTGTATCAACAACTCGAGATACGGACGAATAGCATCTGTGAGTTGTTTTAAAATGCGTGTTATCTCTTCTTTTTCTTCATATTCAAGATTGCTGAGTTCACGAGAATATTGCAAAGTCGCTTCGGGTTCGATGTAAGCGATGCTTCCGGTCTTGGAACTTCCGAGAATTGAACCTTTTACTTTTCTTCTGTACATTGCCAAAACGGCTAAAACACGGCGATTCTGCACAAAACTTTCGCGAATTTCGTCAAGATAATTCATCGAATTGTAATGCGTTAATGCCATACCAAAACTTTGGTTGACTTTGCCACGAACGACATTCATATCACGGCGAATATTGAGTAAATCTGGAGAGGCATTGTCCTTGATTTCGCCATATTTGTCAACAACTTCGTCAATATAGCGGATGATTTCTTTGGTCAATTGCACTTCGGAAGCTTTCCTGTTCAACGTTGGATAATAGTCGTCGAATTTTTTGAAGTATTGCAATTGTGTATTAACGGTTTCTGAAATATTTGCAATTTTTCGGAAACTGCCGACTTCAAGGAAACTATTTTCTATGGCTAAGAATTTCAGTTCGTGCGAAATGGTTTCAAATCCGTGGTTCGGAATCGCATTGTTATTTTGGAACGAAGACAAATATTCCGATGTCTGCATAAGTGCTTCCATCAGCGTTTCTTTATCTTTGAAAGGCGTTATTTCGAGCGCTTTTTGTTTGCCAATATCTGTATTGCAAATCGCCGAAATAGTGTTTAAAACCGTTGGAAACTGTAAATCCTGTAAGGTTTTCTCGGTAATCGATATCATTCTTTAGAATTGCTGAGTTATTGAGCACCTTAGTGCCTGATTTTAGTGCTAAAAGACTAAGGTGCTTAGGCACTAAGCCACTCAGCTACTTTTTTGCAAAGTTACGAAGATTAGAAGTTAAAATGTAATAAATAAAGGCGGTTGTTTAGTTGATTTTTTTAAACTTTACAGAAAAAACAATGGCGGTAAAAATTGAAAAATCGTGGCAAGCAGATTTAAATTTGGAATTTGAAAAACCGTATTTTGGTGCATTGATGGATTTCGTAAGGGAAGAATATACAAACCACATTTGCTATCCGCCGGAATCTGAAATTTTTGCAGCTTTTGACAGTTGCCCGTTTGATAAAGTAAAAGTGGTTATTATCGGGCAAGATCCATATCATAATGCAGGACAAGCGAACGGACTTTGTTTCTCTGTAAACGATGGCATTCCGATGCCGCCATCACTCGTCAATATATTTAAGGAAATTGAAAAAGATTTGGACTTGCCATTTCCTAAAACCGGCAATCTTGAACGTTGGGGAAAGCAAGGTGTTTTGTTGTTGAATGCAACCTTGACAGTTCGGGAGCACCAAGCCGGAAGTCACCAAAAAAAGGGTTGGGAAACGTTTACGGATGCCGTTATCCGGCATATTTCTGACAAAAAGGAAAATGTGGTTTTTTTACTTTGGGGTGGATTTGCGAAGAAGAAAGGTGCTCGAATTGATAGGTGCAAGCATCACGTTTTGGAAAGCGGGCATCCGTCGCCTTTGAGTGCTAATCGAAAGTTTTGGTTTGGCAATAAACATTTCAGCAAGACCAATAATTTCCTGAAATCTAAAGGGGAAAATGAAATTGAATGGTAATAAAAAGCGGGAATATTCGGCTGATTTGAAACCGATTATTCCCGCTGATTAATACATTTTTTTTCTATTTATTCAAAGGATGCATTTTGTCAGTTCTGGTGTGTTCAATTTGCTTGTTGAAGAATTTTCCGTCCGGCGCTGAGATGTATAACGGATTAAGGTCATTGAAAACATGGCTCAGGTAATCTGGCGACAAGGTAGGTTTTGACGCCGAGTGGCAGGTAAAGCAACTACCGTCCTGGCTGTATGCATCGCCATTCTGGATATAGGTTTCCATGGTTGAATTGGCGAGCTGGCTGCCACCGATTGCCGTGCCAGGATTTGTATTAAGCTCATTAAAGCATGCGTAGCTTGTACCATCTGGAGCCGCTCCGCCACTGGTCCATGTTGATCCGATGAAGATGTAGTTTTTACGTACGTCATTGCCTTTCAATAAGGAAATTACGCTATTATTAATCGAAATAACCTGACTATTGGCTTCTGCGACGGTCCCATTTTCAGGATTAGGAACACCGCCATTGGCAAATCCCCACGGTTTTGTTCTTTTAGTGTTGCTTGGGCTTATTGTATTTTTAGGAGGTGCACCGCAAAAAGTTGCGATAATGCTGTCACCTTCAAAATTCATGTGTGATTGGTTGTAGGTACCATCTGCAACATCAGAATTTAGCAACCAGTCTTTACCGCCATCTGCTTGTCTGGTTTTTACGACATTGTTTTTATCAACATAGGTATACTCAAGGTTTGGCGCGTTGTTTTTATGTTCGAATGTTGACCATACCATTTCAGGGTGTCCTGCGGTACTTCCAACTACGTGCATGCCTATAAGTGCTAATTTCGCTTTTGTTTGTCCGCTAATTGTCCATCTGGTTGGTGTTTTTGTATAAGTTGGAATCATAGCGTCAATAATTATATAAGAACTATTGTCTTTAATTGAGCTAGCATCTACCCACGAAGTTTTAATTTCCATTGCCAATGCATCAGGATTCGGCAGCAGTATATGGTTTTCCTTTGCATAAGCGATGATACTGTCAAGTGCAGGTTGTGTCGTTGGAAATTCGTTACCACTCATTTTTTTGTTCTTTACAGCAGTAAGGAAAGCGGCGTAAACATCATTCACCATCGTAATATAATAAACGATGGCACCATCTTTGGTCATCAGCGCATCGCCAGTTGCTTGCCCTTCTTCGCTATCAACTCCAAAGCTTTTCTCCAAAGCAGGAACGGCACTCAGCAATATGTTTTTTGCATGCGGTATCAATTTGCGTTGTGTTAATGTGTCTTTTCCTACCACTACCTGAAATTCAGGAGAAACGGTATAAAATTCAGGGGATTCGAATACTCGTTTACCATCTTCGAAAGTTTTCCCCGAATTGGAAGTTAGCCAAAGGAACATCTGCTCTGACCACTGATAAAAATCGCAATTGTCTTTGTGTCCGAATGTCAAACTGTTGGCAGGCATTACAATACCGTTTTCTGTCGCCTGACCGCCAACAAACCAAGTATTGAATTCCGCTTCTGTAACCGTACAAGACTGTAAAACATCCAGTGGAAGGTAATTTGCAGCGTCTTCATTGGGTTTGCAGGCCCAAAAAACAGCGATTACAACCAGTGCAACTGCTGTCAGTTTTAATGTAATTTTTTTCATAATGTATTGGTTTAGGTTAAATATTAAGCAAATGTATAAGTTAACCTTCGTTAAAAAACACGTATAAATACCTGTTTTTTAATTTATTACAATAAAATGATTAAAATTAATATAAAGTTAGTGCGCCCAAAACTTCTTCAGACATAAATGGCCCACCGGGATATTTGGCAGTATAATCTAAATTCAGCCAGATTTGATCGTGTTCATCAATATGGTAGTGTATTTCCTTTCCCTTGCTTTCGTCTTTAAACAGCACTTCTTTTATCAAGTAATTGATATCTTCAAAATCGGCTTTAGTGCCAATTAACATTTCGGGGTATAGGTGGGCGTCAGTGCTGATTATTCGAGGTGTTCCGCCAACCGCGCGGATACAAGCCGACATTAAAATTGCATGATCGTCGCAATCGCCCGAAAAATGTTCGACAGATTCGCTTGCATTGGCGATATATTCTTGTCCTTTTGGGTCGTTGACATAATTCCAATTATTGCGAATTTCCTTAAAAACAGCAAAACACTGAATGATAGTACGGTATTTATGATGATCTTTTATATCTCGAAAATGCTTTGTCGTCGCCATCAATGCAAAATTGCGCACTTTTGGATTGTCAAAATCTATGGCGTTCAAAATTTTAGATTTGTTCGGAAACGGCAAAAGTTTGGAAATGATGATATCTTGTGGGTTTGGATCATCGGACATGGTATAAATCATCGAACGGTAATCTTCCGCAACACTCGAAAAACTATAATCACTGAATAACGTTCCATATAAAAGAGCGATTAGATATAAGAATATAAAAGCCAAAATAATCCGCCTTACCAAGCGCAAAAGAAAATGCAAAGCCGTGAAGATAGCTATAAAAAGCAGTATTCTGTCGATTTGGAAATACCAGTCGGGATCAATGATATTTTGGTGGATGATGATAAAAACCGGAATTGCAATCAGCACATTCAATACAGAAATGATGACCAAATCCCAAGGTTTTTTGATCTGGAGTTTCTGCCGGATTTCCGTTAAAGTAAATTTGCCGATTTTTATCATATCATGAAAAAAGAGAAACTGTTCAGCTTTTAACAATTTCAGCAAAAGTACCCTTTTTATCAATAATCGAGAGCGTTAACAACTGATTTTGAACATTGTTTAACATTTGCTCGGATAATTGTTTTTGCGACCATTTTGTCAGCGAAAGCCACTCTCGGATGTCTTTTATTTTTTGGTTATAATTATTGGATAAAGTGCTATCGATATTCGAAATTTCTTTGAAATTTTTCGTCCTTTCGTTGATGATTTTTAGAATTTTTTTGATGGATTTTGGATCCGTTTTCAATAATTCATCCGTTACGGCAATTACAAAACAAGGCCACGGCGTTGGACAATCGGCGATGCGTCGGAAAATGCCATTGTCAACAAACGGTTTGGTCATAAACCTTTCCCACATGAAATAATCGGCTGTGCCATTGGTCAAAGCTTTAGCGGCACCTTCAATAGTATTAATGGTTTCAAACTGTAGGTTTTTCGTGTCCCAGCCTTGGATTCCGGCATTTACATAAGCCATTAATTGCGATCCTGAACCCGGACGGCTAATAGCGATTTTTGTGTTTTCGAGCTCTGATAGCTTTTTATATTTGGAGTTGGCAGCGACGTGAATACCCCATATTAGCGGACTTTCAACATAAATTTGCAAGATTTTTGATGGATTCCCGGCGATGATGTCTTTTACGATGCCTTCGGTTAAGATGACAGCGATGTCGGTTTCGTTATTGCGCAACATCTGGCAGAGCTTTCCTGTACCTTCTGGAACGTCGGTCCATTGCAAGTTGACACCTTGTTCTTCAAATTCGTTATTGTCAATTGACAAGTGCCACGGTAAGTTAAAATGTTCGGGAACACCCGCGATTCTTATTGTTTTCATTTTTTAATGCCTTAGTACCTGAGGAGCTAAGTGTCTTAGTTCAGGTTAATAATTGTAGATTTGAGTTTAAAGTTTTATATAATTTGTAATTTAATTTGTACTCAGCGCTTCGATGCATTGCTCGCGAATTTTCCAGAAATCTTCAAATGTGAATACCGATTTATTCTCTGAAAGCCATTTTTTAAGAAACGCCTGATGGTATTCGATTTTGAAATTTCCAACTTGAAAAGGTGCGATTATTATTTCCTCTAAAATTACGCTTTTTATGTTTTCAAAGCAAGAAGTTGCGGCAGTTGCATCGCAATATTCATTTTCTATTTTAAGATAACAATGCGCTTCGGGAATAAAAACTATACTATTGGCAGTTAAAATACTGGTGGTTTTTGGAGTATTCGTGCAGTTCATCTTATAAATCCCGATGAAAAGCGTTATATTGGGAATTTTATTTTCATCTGCTAAAGCTTTTAAAAAGGCGTGCTTGGAACTGCAACTTCCTTTGCCTTCTGAAATGACGAGACTAAAATCTGTTCGAGATGCGTTTCTGCCATAAGGAAGATTTTTAACATAATGGATGGCTTTCGAAAATGTAGCAATGCCTTTTTCGCTGATCAATTGCGTGAGTTTTCCGTTTGAAAGAAGTTTATATTCCACAAAGAGGCGCTTTTAATTCGAACCAATGGCAATAAAGATTTTGGTGCAAATATTGTTCTTTTATTGTCATTCCTATTTTTTGCAATGCGTTGATGGAACCCGCATTTTCAATATGTGCCGAAGCATATAATACGGGTACTTTCATTTCGTTGAAGGCATGATCACGCCAGGCTTTAGCTGATTCCTGTGCATAGCCTTTTCCCCAGTGTTCTTCGATAAGCCGGTAACCAATGTCGTAGAAATTGACGTGATTGTTTTCTGGTTCGGTGACGAATTTGATGCCAGACCAACCGATAAATTCGTTGGTTTCTTTTAAGACGACAGCAAAACGACCGATACCATTTTTTTTATATTGGTCGTTGATCATTTCAATTACGTTATGAATTTGCGCAATGGAATTCACAGGATTATTGCCGAGGAATTTGTGTACATTCGGATTGCTGTCGAGGGTGAACATTCCTGTGGCATCGGATAGTACTAGCGGCCTTAAAATCAGTCTTTCGGTGGTTAAGGTTTTCATCTTTTTTTATTTCAGGAAATTTATTATTTGCAGGATGCAATAGCCCCGATAGGAGCGGTTATCCTTTTGGTTTTTTCTTTAAAAACCAAAAGATAGGAGCGCATAGTGGGATTAGCTTCTCATTCTTCGCAATAAAATTATTTTGCCAATTTATCGAGTGTGTAAGCTATTAATTCGTCAACAGCTTTGTACGGATCAGTGCTGAAAGTGCCGGTCGCGCGATTGGCGATAATGGCGTTAAGCGACAAAGCATTGTGCCCGAGAAGCGCAGAAAGTCCATAGATGGCGGCAGTTTCCATTTCGAGATTGGTGATTGTGGTGTCTTCGAATTGGAAGTTGTCCATTTTGTTGTTCAGTTCCGGATCTTGAATTTCGAGGCGTAAAACGCGACCTTGTGGTCCGTAGAATCCTCCGGCGGTGGCGGTGATGCCTTTGTGTATTTTGTCGCTTTCGATGATCTTTTCGAGTTTTTCACTGCAGGCGATGGCGTAAGGACGGCCTTTTCGGGGATCCCAATTCGTGTGTTTTATGAAAGCGTCTTCGATATTTTTGTTGGAAACTTCGTCGATTTGATAGGAGCGGAGCATGTTGTCTAGACCTAGACCGAATTTTGACATGACGAAACTATCCACAGGAATATTCTCCTGAAGCGAGCCGGATGTACCGATGCGGATGATATTGAGCGACGTGAGCTTTTCTTTTGGTTCGCGTGTAACGAGATCGATGTTGACAAGTGCATCGAGTTCGTTGAGTACAATGTCGATGTTGTCGGGACCTATTCCGGTTGACAATACAGTGATGCGTTTGCCTTTGTAAGTACCGGTTTGAGTTTTGAATTCACGTTTTTGGGTCGAATATTCTATGTTGTCGAAGCATTGTGTGATTTTTTCGACACGATTTTGGTCACCTACAAATATAATGTCGTGGGCGATATGTTCCGGAAGCAGGTTAAGATGGTAAACGCTACCGTCGGGATTTAGAATGAGTTCTGAGGATAATATCATGGGTGTTGGGTGTTGGGTTTTGGTAATCTAAAATCTGCAATCTAAAATCTGCAATCTAAAATCTCTAACCGCCTACGCGTTTTACTTTAAAACCTTTTTCTTTAAGGATTTGCATGATTTTGTCACGATAATCACCTTGGATGATAATTGCATCGTCTTTAAAAGTGCCGCCAACGCTGAGTTTTGTTTTAAGTTCTTTGGCTAGTATTTTGAAATCTTCATCGGCACCGGTATAGCCTTCAATGATGGTGGTGGGTTTGCCTTTTCGTTTTTCGAATTTGCAAATCATGGGTTCTTGTTGGATCCAGAGTTGCTTTTCTTCGTGAATTGGTGCTTCTTCCGGCGATGGCTGGTGGTCAGGGAAGAGGTTTTTTAATTGGTCTTGTAGGTCCATACTCGCTTTGCTCGTTTTTTTGAACGCGGATTATTGCGGATTTTCGCAGATAGTCGCGGATTTATTCTGTTTGTACTTATTTTTATTAATGTGTGAGTTGTTACTTGCTTTGTTTGTTGGTGATTTTTATTGGAACACAGATTATTGCGGATTTACTTTGTTAGTGTTTAATTATGATATTTTATTTTCTGTAATTTTCAAATACTTTTCTCATGAATTGTGGTTTTTTACCGAAATTTAAGAGTAAGCCAACTTCACAATCAGTACTTTTGAGATAATTTATTAGTTGGTATTGGTGATCGATATTAATCATATCACAGGCTTTTAGCTCTAAAATTACTTTGTCATTTACAATAATATCCGAAATGTAATTACCGACAGTAACGTCTTTGTAAGTAACTGCTATTTTTCTTTGTGTATCAACAGTCAGTCCATGCGAACGTAATTCATAAGCCATTGCGTTTTGGTAAACATTTTCCAAAAAGCCATAGCCTAATTCGTTATAGACATCATAAAAACAACGTATTACAATATCTGTCAAATCTTTAAAAAGCAATTCAGTTTCCATAATATAAATTTCTAATTGGCGTATATAAATCCGCATTTATCTGCGTTCAAAATCCTAACAGCATAAGCTGTAAAAATAAAAACAAAAGACATCAGGAAGCCCCAATGTCTTTAAATCTTTCGACTTTTGACTTTCGATTATATTATTTCTTAATCAATCCCAAATCAACCAAACGCTCATGCAGGAAATCGCCCGCAGTAATGTCTTCGTATAATTTTGGGTTTTCAGCATCGATGCAATTCTCAAGGCAATCGAGTTTCATATCACTAACAGGGTGCATGAAAAACGGAATAGAGTAACGTGATGTTCCCCATAATTCTCGCGGTGGATTCACAACTTGGTGGATCGTCGATTTTAATTTATTATTGGTATGTCTTGACAACATATCACCAACATTAATGACCAATTCATCTGGTTCGGCAATCGCATCAATCCATTGTCCGTCGTGATTTTTGACTTGCAAACCGCGGCCTTGTGCACCCATCAAAAGCGTAATCAGGTTGATATCGCCGTGTGCCGCTGCACGAATGGCGTTTTCTGGTTCAGAAGTGATTGGTGGGTAATGAATCGGGCGCAAGATAGAGTTGCCTTCTTTACCATAATCATCAAAATAAAATTCATCAAGACCTAAGTGCAATGCCAAAGCACGCAACACGTAAATACCTGTTTTTTCAAGCATTTGATATGCTTCTTTTCCAACTTCGTTAAAACGCGGCAATTCTTTTACTTCCACATTATCCGGATATTCAGACGCATATTTGGAGTCTTTGTCAACATATTGGCCGAAATGCCAGAACTCTTTTAAATCGCCTTCTTTTTTGCCTTTTGCATGTTCTTTACCAAAAGACACATAGCCACGCTGACCGCCGATACCCGGGATTTCGTAGCTGTATTTGGTTTCGAGCGGCAATGCGAAAAAATTTCTAATTTCGCGGTACAGTTCAGTAACAAGTTCGTCATCTAAAAAATGACCTTTTAGTGCCACGAAGCCAATGTCTTCGAAGGCTTTTCCGATTTCATTTACAAATTTTTGTTTACGTGCCGGTTCACCCGACAGGAAATCACGCAAGTCCACACTTGGAATGTTTTGCATACTAAAATAATTTTGTTAATAACTTTAAAGGCTGCAAAGCCTTGGTATCACAAATGTATATATAATTTTTGCAATGGCATTTTAAAAGTTATAAACAATTCAGGATTATCACAAAAACATTACGCAATCGATTTCAAAATATTCTAACATTCGCGGGTAAAACTGTTATTTTTTTATACTTTTGGGAGCGTTAAAAATGAACTTATTATTATGAATTTCGACAGAAAAAACCTCACTGATTCTCAGTTATTAGATTTATACAGAAGATTATTGAAGCCTAGGCTGATAGAAGAAAAAATGCTAATTCTTATTCGTCAGGGCAAGGTTTCCAAATGGTTTTCGGGTATTGGACAAGAAGCGATTTCTGTTGGTGTGACGGCGGTTTTAGACAAAGATGAATATATTTTGCCAATGCACAGAAATCTAGGTGTATTTACAGGGCGTGATATTCCGCTACACCGATTGTTTTCACAGTGGCAAGGCAAGGCTAGCGGGTTTACCAAAGGACGTGACAGAAGTTTTCACTTCGGAACTCAAGAATATAAGATTATAGGTATGATTTCACATCTCGGTCCACAATTAGGTGTAGCTGATGGAATCGCATTGGCGAATAAACTGCAGCAAAACGGTAAAATTACCGCAGTTTTTACCGGTGAAGGCGCTACAAGTGAAGGCGATTTTCATGAAGCTTTGAATATCGCTTCGGTATGGGAGTTGCCCGTGATGTTCGTTATAGAAAACAATGGTTATGGTCTTTCGACACCAACTAATGAGCAATACCGTTGCGAAAATCTTGCGGATAAAGGCATTGGTTATGGCATGGAAAGTCATATTATCGATGGTAATAATATCCTTGAAGTTTATAACAAATTGTCTGAATTGAAGACATCGATGATCGAAAATCCGCGTCCGATTTTGTTGGAATTCAAAACGTTCAGAATGCGTGGGCATGAAGAGGCGAGTGGGACAAAATATGTGCCGCAGGAATTGATGGACATGTGGGCGATTAAAGATCCGGTCGATAATTTCAGGAAGTATTTGCTTGATAACAATATATTATCAACTGAAAATGACGAAGGTTTTCGTTCCGAAATAAAACATGAAATTGACGATCATTTAGCTATTGCCAATGCGGAACCTGAAATTGAAGCTACTTATGACGAAGAATTAAACGATGTTTATAAACCATATCATTTCGAATTAATAAACCATTCAGAAGCTACTGAAAATATACGTCTCGTAGATGCCATTTCCCAAAGTTTAAAACAATCGATGGAGCGCCATGACAACCTTGTTATCATGGGACAGGATATTGCCGAGTATGGTGGTGCGTTTAAAATTACTGATGGTTTTGTGGCGGCTTTCGGAAAAGAAAGAGTTATCAATACGCCAATCTGTGAAAGTGCTGTTGTAGCTGCCGGAATGGGACTTTCTATCAACGGACAAAAAGCGATTGTAGAAATGCAGTTTGCTGATTTCGTCTCTACAGGATTCAACCCAATCGTGAATTATCTTGCTAAAGTGCATTATCGCTGGCAAGAAAATGCCGACGTTGTAGTGCGTATGCCTTGCGGTGGCGGAACACAAGCCGGACCTTTTCATTCACAGACAAATGAAGCATGGTTTACTAAAACGCCCGGATTGAAAGTGGTTTATCCGGCTTTTCCTTATGACGCAAAAGGATTATTAAATACCGCCATTAACGATCCGAATCCAGTGATGTATTTCGAGCACAAGCAATTGTACCGAAGCGTCTACCAAGAGGTCCCTACAGATTATTATACCATTCCGTTTGGGAAAGCGGCATTGTTGAAAGAAGGAAAAGCCGTTACGATTATCGCTTTTGGTGCAGCCGTACATTGGGCATTGGAAACGTTGGATAAAAATCCGGAAGTTTCGGCTGATTTACTCGATTTGAGAACTTTGCAGCCATTGGACACCGAAGCAATTTACAACTCTGTAAAGAAAACGGGAAAAGCGATCATTCTTCAAGAAGATTCTATGTTTGGCGGTGTTGCAAGTGATATCGCTGCAATGATCATGGAAAATTGTTTTGAATACCTTGACGGGCCTGTGAAACGTGTTGCGAGTCTTGATAGTCCGATTCCTTTTACGAAAGCGTTGGAAGATCAATATTTGTCGAAGTCAAGGTTTGAGGAAGCGTTGAGAGAATTGGTGGCGTATTAATTGTATTTATACATTCCAAATTCCAATCGTTGCAACCTTTGGAATTTGGATTTTCTTTTTTTAATAATTTTTTAGTTTATCTCGAACCCATCTCCGTTTTTTCCTTAAGTTGTTCCAAGTATTCCGCCATCAGGTCGTTAGAAATGAAAAGTGCGTTGAATGCCTTATTTTTCTCGATTCGAGTATCTTTAACTGTCGCAAATCGGTCAAAATACATTTCGAGTTGTTCTGTAGTTAGCGACTGCCTGAAATATTGTTCCTGTTTTACGAATAGGTTAATTAGCGACAAGAGGTTTTCTGGCGTTTGGCTAAATTCATATTTTTTATAAACCAATTCTAAGTCATCGTATTGCGCATCAAAAAGCTCATCGGTGGTTGCGTATTGTTCTTCGCTGAAATTTAGAAAATCTGTACACCATTCTTTTGTCTGCCTGAAAACCATTTGCCCACCTGGATTATTGACAATCGATTGCACCATGGTAATACGGTTGAGTATATCTTTAGGATCTTGGGCTTTTGCGAAAAACGGCAACACCAATAATAATAGTAGTAACTTTTTCATTTGAATTCATTTAGTCTGGCTAAAGTAATAAAAATCCTGAATTAATTTTAGTTTTTATTAACAGTTCACTATACTTGCAATAAAGCTTGTTAATAGCTGTTATAAACTAAAACCTTATTGACTATGAAAAACGGAACTGCTTTTGTTTTATTCGCAATACTACTTGTTTCTTGTTCAAAATCGGATACCGACACGCCTGCCGAAGTGCGCGATTACAAACAAGACATGCGTAATTTTGTAATCGGTATCAGCCAATACGCGAAAGCGATTGATCCGTCATTTGCAGTTATTCCGCAAAATGGTATTGAACTGGTTACTACAAACGGACAGGAAAATGGCAGCCCGGCAATGGCTTATCTCGAAGCAATTGACGGCAATGGGCAAGAAGATTTAAATTTCGGCTACGACAATGATGATGTTGCAACACCTGGTGCAGTGACATCGTATCTCAAGACTTTTCTGGATATTTCGCATAACAATGGCAATGCAATTCTGTCAACCGATTATTGTTCGACGCACAGCAAAATGGATATGTCCTATGATATTAACAATGCATTTGGTTACATTTCATTTGCTGCCAGTGTGCGGGCACTCAATGTGATTCCGGATTATCCAACGTCGATTTATAATGAAAACAATAGCAATGTTACTACGCTTCAACAAGCGAAGAACTTCATTTTTTATGTCAATCCTGAAAATTATCCAAATAAGACAGCTTTTATCGACGCGGTGAAAGCTACAAATTATGATGCGCTTATTTTGGATTTATTTTATGAAGGAATAGCTTTAACGGCTACCGAAATCGATTCGCTCAAAGTCAAAGCCAACGGCGGTTCAAGGCTAGTAATCTGTTATATGTCGATAGGCGAGGCAGAAGATTATCGCTATTACTGGAATCCAGATTGGGCCATTAACAAACCAGAGTGGCTTAAAGCAGAAAATCCAAATTGGCCGGGTAATTACAAAGTGCAATATTGGAATTCCGACTGGCAACATATCATTTATGGCAACAACGATTCGTATCTCAAAAAAATTACCGATGCCCATTTTGACGGAGTTTATCTTGATATTATAGATGCGTTTGAGTATTTTGAATAAAATCCCATTGCGATTTGGAATTTGAAGGTTGGCTTTGAATTATATTTGCGATTTTTTTTAAAATAATTTCCTTTGAAAATTAAGATTACAACTTTTTGTTGCTATTAATATGAAAAACCCCTAAGTTCGGGATGTCAATTCAACATTAATTCGTCAAGATGGAAATCAGTCACAGCATAGGATATTTTTTAGCCGTTTTGGTTGGTATTTCCCTTGGTCTTATGGGCAGTGGCGGTTCGATACTTACGGTTCCAATTTTGGTGTATGTGATGGGTATATCACCAGTTTTAGCTACAGCTTACTCACTTTTTATAGTTGGAACAACAGCAACTGTCGGCAGTATTCGCAATGCTTTTGAGAACAATATAGATTTTAGGAAAGTACTGATTTTTGGAATTCCATCGATGACTGCAGTATTTCTTACAAGAGGATATTTAGTACCATTCATTCCCGAAAATATCGCTGTTATAGGCAACTTTGAAATTACTAAAAGCCTTGCTGTGATGGTTTTGTTTGCAATTGTAATGTTGCTCTCTTCTTATACGATGCTGCGCCAACAGACTTCCGAAAGTACGATCGTTACTACCAATAAATTAAACTATCCATTGATTTTTCTTTTAGGATTAGGTATTGGCGTTGTTGCCGGATTGGTGGGAGCGGGCGGAGGTTTCCTTATTGTTCCGGCACTCGTATTTTTAGCAAATACAAAAATGAAACGCGCGATAGGGACATCGCTTTGTATCGTTGCCTTACAATCATTGATAGGTTTTATAGGCGATTTAAAAAACACGGCTATCGATTGGCAATTACTTGGCTATTTCACAACAGCTTCAGTCATCGGGATATTTATCGGCTTGGCGTTGGCCAAAAAGATTCCTAGCGGGAAACTTAAGAAAGGATTTGGATGGTTTGTACTCGCTATGGCAGTATATATATTGGTAAAGGAATTAGCGTAAAGGCGCTTCTGTTTTTGTAGGTTTTGGCTTAGAAAAAAACATGCCATACGAAACATAGGCTGCCGCAGATAATGCAATCAGGAAAGTAACAATAAAGTAAGTTTTGGTATATTTACCAAATAACGGTTCTTGTGGCGTTCTCGTATGCATTTCGTTGAAATTATAGATGCAAATGTATGAAAAGTTGAAAGTCAAAATGGGATCAAATTCAAATAAATAAATATAATCATCATGAAAAACAAAATCACAATCGCACTTTTATTCTTGTCTGTTACAGGATTTTCTCAAAAACTAAATACGGTAAAACTCGACAGCCTTTTTGATATTCTTGAGGCGAAAGATAAGTATATGGGCAGTATTGCGATTGTTGAAAACGGGGTGCCATTATATATCCGCGCCATCGGTAAAGATGATGTAGAAAGCGGCAAGAAATCAACGATTATCTCTAAATATCGCGTGGGTTCCATTTCTAAAATGTTTACGGCGACACTTGTTTTTAAAGCCATTGAGGAAGGTAAACTCGACATTGGACAAACTATTTTTAGTTTCTTTCCCGATATAGAAAATGCGAAAAGCATCACCATCAGCAATCTGTTGAACCACCGCAGTGGCATTCATAATCTGACCAATGATGACGAGTACATGCTTTATTTCGACAAGCCAAAAACAGAGGCAGGACTTGTGCAGATTATTGCCAAAGGAAAAAGCGATTTTGCGCCCGATTCGAAGGCAGCTTATAGCAATTCCAATTATATATTGCTCAGTTTTATATTGCAGAAAGTTTACAAAAAACCATACAAAACCTTAGTCGAAGAGAGAATTATAAAACCTATTGGTCTCAAAAATACTTATGTTGGCGGCAAAACCGATTTAAAGAAAAATGAGAATTTCTCTTATATTTTTACTTCCAAATGGGAAAAGCAGCCGGAAACAGATATGTCGGTTCCAATGGGAGCTGGAGCAATTGTTTCGAATCCGACCGATCTGACTACTTTTATAAAAGCATTATTCGACGGAAAGCTCATCAATGAAAAAAGCCTTGCAACAATGGCAACCATCCGTGACGGCTATGGAAGTGGTATTTTTGAAACGCCTTTCTTTGACAAAAAAGGCCTCGGACATACAGGTAGTATCGACGGATTTAGTTCAGTATTAACTTATTTTCGGGATGATAAACTAGCGGTAGCACTTTCTTCGAACGGCAATATTTACCAAAATAACAATATAATGATTGCGGCTTTAAGCGCCTATTATGGGAAATCATTTGCCATTCCGACTTTCAATACACTCGCGCTAAGCAGTGCCGACCTCGACCAATATTTAGGCGTTTACAGTTGCCCGCAATTACCTTTTAAATTGACTGTTACGAAAGACAATATAACTCTTGTTATTGAGCCCGACGGACAATCGGCCACACCAATGGAAGCTACTGCTAAAGATATATTTGAGTACAGGCAATATGGTATTAAATTGATTTTTAAGCCTCAAGAAAAACAACTGCTGTTACAGCAAAGTGGGCAAGAATTTGTTTTTAGTAGAAAATAATTTCAATTCAAGTTTAAATATCAAAAATGCATAACAAATAGTCAATTCTTATAGGATGCTCACATCAGCAAAGTGTGTTTAGCGGTATTTTATGCTGTTCATCGGTAAAATTTGTGTTTTCGGATACAATATGTAAAATTTACGATAAGAACCAATATAGCTTACCACATGCTGCCATTATTCAATAACGAAAAAATCGTTACACAATCTGCCAACGGAGCTGTTACGCTTACTACAGACCGTATTTGTTATGAATACCAACAAGGTGGAAGGACGCATCATGAGGCAATCATGCTCGAGCAAGTTACTTCATGTAATAATTATTTTTCATCGTCGATTATGTTATTGGCAATGGCTGGGATTTCACTTATTGTCGGTTTGGTTGGCATGCTTACCGATGTAAATGGGTTACTTGGAATGCTATTGGTCAGTCTGTTATTGTTGCTACTATATGTACCTTCGCGCCGCAATGTGATGGTAATAGCTTCAACCCAAGGCAAGATGGAGGTTACTAACTCTGGTATGGAAGGTGATTATATTGAAGAATTTCTGCATACAGTTGAGGTAGTTAAGTATGAAAGAATTATCGGCATCAATGAGATTGAAGTAGTTTTCTAATATTGATATTATACGCAAATATAAACGTGGCAATCGCTGCGTTTTTTTATTTTAGGACTATACCATTTTGTATATGTGAAGTAGCCGAATCTATTCGCTCTTTTTCTGTAGTACTTCCTCAAGAAATTTTTCGTATCCGATACCCACAAATACAAAAATCAACACAAAGAGGAAGCATATTAATCAGATTCAAAAAAACAAACACAAATTTACTTTGTCTGTTGGTCTTTCGACTCGGTCACAAATTTGCACAGATTTTATTCGTGCAAAATCGTAAAATTTGTTGCTAAAATTTATCTAAACATTTGTAATACAAGGCAGCTCAATTGTTTTTTTTGGATTAGAGGTTGAGAATTAATGTACACATTAAGCCGCTACCTAAAGACTAGCGTAAGCTTAAAAGTTGAATAATACAGAATTTATGTTTTGTATAAAATCTCTATTTGCAATATTTTTTAACTTCAGCATTAAATTTTTAGAAAAAAACGTCTTTTTTTTAAAACAGACACATTTTCATTAAGGTTTCTTTAAGAAAAATGTATTTCAACGGTTTTTTAGTGGTTTTTGTAGAATAAGTTATAAAAATGTATAAATTTTACAGAATTGTGATAAAAATGTAAATTTAATTACTAATTTTAACCCCTGTTTTGTATAATTCTAAGTTAAGTAGCTCTTGTTTGGTTACTTTTTAGATTATAAGTTAGCCATTTCTGACTTCCTTGTTAACAAAATATTATGTTAGAATAGATTGAAATATGCTTGACGCTTGGTTAAAAACTAATTCTAAGTACATATTTCAGTGTTTTTTGTCGGCTTTTTTTTCAATTTTATAACAATAAATTAGTATTTTGTTAACACGAAAACGTTGTAGTTGTCCCTCTAGGGTAATAAAAAATGGAAGATGTTAAAATAAAAATATCTTTACAACCCACGTTTACGTACTTATTATTTTAAATGACCATACATACACACAAACTATAAAAATTTTTTAATTAATTCTCAATCAGTATTTTTATGCAGTCAATTTTACAATTTTTTGCCGCTGTAAATTTAACCCCAAAAAGGTCTAAATTTTTATTACCGATTATAATGCTTTTTTTTGCTGCTTCTTCGTATGCGCAAACAAATGGTATTTATGAATCCTATGCTATTGTAAGCACAAATGGAGGCGCAAATACATTTTATGATCTGTTAGCTGTTACAGGTAACCCTGATTTTCAAGGCAGCAACTTGGGAAGTTTTAATGCTTCAAACTCTTTAGTGATAAAGGGTGGGCAGAACAAAACTTTTAAGTGTAGTGGTGGGGACATCACCAACGGAAACCTGAGATGGAGAGTTTGGTTGACTAGCGCGGGTGCTTCGGGATCCTTTAATGCGGAGTCGATGAGTTTCGTTTCGAACGATGCTGGTGGTTGCGGTGGTAATCAGACTTGGCAAGGAACAAGCGGTGTTACTAATATCATTAGTGGATTGACTGTTCCAGGTAATTATACTGTTGAAGTTTATTCGGATGCCGATGGTGTTCCGGGTACTGCTTTTGCATCAAATGGAGGAGCGAATTATAAAGCTACATTTACTTATTGCGGTCCAACAACTGGTGCTTTACCGGTGGGTAATTATGCCATTCCGGGATGTTTTGCAAATGTTCAAGCTGCGGTAACTTATATCAATGCTAATGGTGTTACCGGTACAGGAACTGTTCAGTTTGATATTGCAGCTGGTGGTTCTGAAACAGCACCTGCGGGTGGTATTTCAATTACTGCTACTGGTACTGCTACAACAGCAATTAAATTTGTCAAAGCAGCAGGAGCGGCATATACTATTACAGCGCCAACTCCTCAAGCTTCCGGTATTTTAGCCGATGCATTAATAAAGATTATTGGGGGAGATTATATTACTATCGATGGATTAACTTTATTGGAGAATGCGGCCAACACAACCACCGCAGTGGGAACAAATAATATGACGGAATTTGGTGTGGCATTGTTTTATGCAACAACAACAAATGGTGCCCAAAATAATACGATTCAAAATTGTATAATAACATTAAATCGAACATACCTAAATACTTTTGGTATTTATAGTAGTTCCAGGACATCTGCTACAGCAGTTACTACAGCTGCAGAAGCAACAACAACGGCAGGTTCAAATTCTAACAATAAAATTTACAGTAATGCAATTAGTAATGTAAATTATGGAATAGTATTTATTGGAACTTCATCTGCAGCTGCATTTGATACTGGAAATGATATTGGCGGTAATTCAAGTACTACTGGAAACATACTTACTAATTGGGGTGGTGGAGCAGCTCTCAGTAGCTACACAAACCTTACCGGAAATAATTATTGTATTTTTTCAAATCACCAAATCAATGATAACATATCATATAATACAATTACGAGTGCTACTTTAGCGCAAGCCGTAACAGCAGGGGGGATTTTAAAAAATTATTCTGTTACTTCTCCGACATCTGGTACTATTACCACAACAATTAATAACAATACTGTAACTGTTATAAATAACTCAACAGGTACAACTACAGGTGGCATAATTGGAGTAAATAACCAAGGATTGACACCTTTGTTATCTACTGCTACAATGAGCATGAATAATAATACTGTGCAAAACTGCGTATTGGGTGGAAGTACGTCCACTACGGCAGGTATTACAGCAATTGCCAATTTATCATTACCGGGTACGATGAACATAACCGGAAATAGTGTGATCAATAATGCGATTACAGCTACTACTGCAACTACAGGTATAAATCTTGGTATATCAAACTCAGGTGCTGCCGGCACTGTTAATTTGAATACTAATATCGTTAGAAGCTTAGCGTCTACTTCCACTTCAGGACAAATTCAAGGTATTGTAAATACTGGTGCAGTGGTTACTGCATTGAATATTAATAACAATCAGTTTGGTAATGCTACAAGTGGATTTTTCTCTACATCAACGGCTACAAGTGGTAGTCTTTTTGGAATATCTACTTCTAGTGGAGCATCGACATGCGCTTTGTCTATCCAAACAAATGATTTTAGAGGTATTACGTATAATGTAGCAGCTTCTGCAGCTCAAACATATATAACTAATACGGCAGCAACCCTTTCTCAAAACATTAGCAATAACACTTTCACTAACCTGAATGTAAATACTACTGGTAATGTAACGTTTGTTAATAATGCAGTTGCCGTTCCTGCTTCAGGAAGTATGAATGTAAACACTAACAGCATCGTTACAGCTTTTAATAAAGGAGGTGC
The DNA here is from genome assembly GCA_029946065.1 of Flavobacterium sp. Lineage (GTDB taxonomy): Bacteria > Bacteroidota > Bacteroidia > Flavobacteriales > Flavobacteriaceae > Flavobacterium. Next base: position 3,791 of record JAQSDU010000014.1, on the reverse strand, counting down.
CGGTGGCACAGTTACATTTTATAGTTCCAACGCAAGTTCAGCAACAGGCTCGGTAATTAATTTTCAAAATAATAATATTTCCAATGTAACCGTAACCGGTGCTACTAGTTTTGTTGGTATCAACAATACTGATGGTGGTTCGCCGACAAAGACAATTACAGGTAATACTTTTAATAATATTAGTGGAGGTACTGGAGCAATTAATCCAATGACCATCAACTTTCTTGGTGGCGCAAGTTCGGTAAGCACAAATACCATAACTAATATTTCCTGGGGTGCGGCTGTTACTGCATTGACTATTGGAGGATCAAGTTCTGCGACAACTTTAAATGTAAACAGTAATATTATCAATACTATCTCTTCTACAGCGGGTGCTGTTATTGGTATTGCGAATACTACGCCAAGTACTACATTAAATATGGGCAGTAATAAAATAAATACGCTTTCTACAACACTTGTTGGTGTAACAAATATTGGTATATCTTATGGAGGAACTGCAGCAACAGCCAATATTTTCAAAAATAAAATCTATGATATTTCGGGGAACAATGCAGGTACCATAATCAATGGGATGTTAATTTCTGGAGGTGGTACCAATACTAATATTTACAATAACTTAATAGGAGACTTAAGAGCTACTGCAGCTACTATTACGGCACCGGCATCGGCAGTTATTGGAGTAAATCTTACCTCAGTATCTTCAACAACAAACCTAAATGTTTACTACAATACTGTTTATCTAAATGCAAGTTCATCAGGAACAAATTTTGGTACTTCTGGTATCTTCCATGCTGCCAGTGCAACTGCAACTACTGCGGTATTAAACTTAAGAAACAATGTAGTTGTAAATAATTCTACTGCAGCCGGGACTGGTTTGACTGTAGCTTACAGAAGAAGTTCGGGAATAGCGAGTACACTTGCCAACTATGCAAGTACTTCTAACAATAACATTTTTTATGCTGGAACACCAGGAGCAAGTAATCTGATTTATTCAGATGGAACAAGTTCTGCTCAAACAATGAGTCTTTATAAAACAGGAGCATTCACAGCAGGTACAATCGCGCCACGTGATTCAAATTCTGTAACTGAGAATGTACCATTCATCAATAACAGTAATGGTGCCTTAGCTACATTTTTGCATATTGATACTGCCGTTGCTACACAGGTTGAAAGTGGAGGTACGAACATTTCTACTTTTACTGATGACTTTGATGGCGATTCCAGAAATGCATCAACGCCTGATGTTGGAGCAGATGAGGGAACTTTTACCTTGGCTGATCTTTCTGGTCCTTCTATTACTTACACCAACATAGCCAATACGGCTTGTCTTACAGCGCCTAATTTATCAGCGACTATTACTGATGCAAGTAATGTAAATGTAACTGCAGGAACAAAACCAAGACTTTACTACAAACTCAGTACAACCGCAAATGCTATTGTGGGTAATACAAGTGCGGACAATGGATGGAAATATGTAGAAGCAACTAATGCTGTTTCTCCTTTTACTTTTACTCCTGATTATTCCATCATGCTTGCAACTCCGACTAACGGGGATGTTGTTCAGTATTTTATAGTAGCACAAGATCTTGCAGGCACACCAAATATTGGTGCCAATTCAGGTAGTTTTAATGCAGCACCAACAAGTGTGGCCTTAACAGGAACTGCTGCACCAATCGGAGGTACTATCAACTCATATACATTAATTGCAGCGGGCCTAAGCGGCACTGTTACCATAGGTGCGGCGGGGACTTATACTTCTTTAACAGGTGCGACTGGATTATTTAACGCTATCAATACAAGTGGATTAGCATCTAATCTTACCGTTAATATTCTTGATGCAAGTGTAGCTGAAACCGGTGCAATTGCATTGAATCAAATTACTTCGACAGGATGTGCCGGTGGGCCATACTCGGTGACTATTAAGCCTAACACGGGTGTTACTACAGTACTTTCAGGCTCACTCGCTAGTGCTGCATTGATTAAATTAAATGGCGCAGACAATGTGACCATTGACGGAAGCAATGCTGGTACTTCAAGTCAGAATATGACGATTACCAACACAAATACTACTGCACCTACAGCAGTATCCTTCGTAAGTTTGGGTGCCGGACTAGGAGCGACTAACAATACCATTAAAAACTGTCTTATCAGTACAGGTGTTGCAACAAGTATCGGTTATGGTATTTCGGTTGGTGGTAACACACCTGGTACAGGTGGTGCCGATAATGATAATACTACTATTCAAAATAATAACATAACCGTTGCACCAATTGGTATTTATGCTAATGGAACCGCTGCTGTTACTTCGGGTGGTGATGACAACTTAAATATTGTAGGTAACACCATCGATTATAACGGTGCGTTGGCCAGTTTAGGAATTCAGGTTGGAAATGCGCTTAGCAGTTTAGTAAGCCAGAATACTGTTAGTGAGCAAACATCAACAACTCAGGCTCCTACTGCTATTTCTCTAGAAACTGGTTTTGTTTCTTCTTCAGTTACAGCAAATAACATTACAAAATCTTTAACCACAAACACTGGTGGTTACGGAGGTCGTGGTATTACAATAGGTACAGGAACAGCAGCCAGTAATCTTACTGTCGCAAACAACTTTATCAGTGGCGTGAACGGAAGCAACTTTTCAGGATATAGCAATTCCTCTGCGATGGGTATTTGTATTGGTACGATTGGAAACAGCAGTACGATTTCGACCACAGCCGGAGGAATCAACCTTTATTATAATAGTGTTACTATGACCGGTAGTATGGGCACAGGCTCTACATCTGCAATAACAACAGCATTTTATGTTGGTTCAGGAGCAAGCGCATTGGATATAAGAAATAATATCTTATCGAACACACAAGTTGCTACAAGTACCACTCAAAAGAACTATGCTATTTATTCTGCAGCAGCCAATACTGCCTTTACGAATATTAATTATAATGACTATTATGTTTCCAATAGTTTTAATGCAGCTTCTGCAGTTCTTGGTTTCTTAACTTCAGACAGAACAAATCTTGCAGGTATTATTGCTGGATTCGGACAAAATGCCAACGCAATCAATGTGGCTCCAGTATTTACTTCAGTATCCGATTTACATTTAGTGCCTTCAAGCAATGTTGCACTGAATGATTTGGGTACGCCAGTTGCTGTTACGACTGACTACGATGGAACTACCAGAAATGCTACCACTCCTGATATGGGAGCGGATGAATTCACACCACCTACTTGTGTAACAGCAGCAGGTGGAACAGCTTCAGGAAGTGCCTCCCTATGTAATTCAGGAACTCCAACTATTACTGCTACAGGTTATTCATCAGGAACGGGCACTACCTATCAGTGGGTCTCGTCAACTGTATCTGGAGACTATCCTAATGCGGGAACAAATTTTGCAGGTCAAACCAACCCGGCTTCGTTAACAACCGGAGTGGTAAGTACAACTACTTATTATTGGTTACGTGTTACTTGTGGTACGAATTCGTCAACTGATAATTCAACATTGGTTACGGTTACAGTTAGCCCTTCTGTCGCGTCGATCTCTGGACCTTCTTTTAAGTGTGCCAACGACCCTGCCGTTACTTTAACGGAAAATGGTGGAACAGGTACTTCATGGTTGTGGAGTCCGGGTGGTGCAACTACGCAATCCATTTCGGTTAATCCTGCTGTTACTACTGATTATACAGTACAAGTAACCAGCCCTGGAGGTTGTGTATTAACTTCTGCGATAAAAACTCTTGTCGTAAATGCTGTTCCAACAGGAGTTACCGCTACAGCAACCCAGACATCGTTATGTG
>JAQSDU010000013.1 GCA_029946065.1 Flavobacterium sp. | reverse complement strand
GTTCAAATTACTTCAAATGACAACAGAGTTGTTACCAAAAAAGTAGTTTACTAAACAAAAAAAATCATTTATAAGAAACCTCTTACCGAAATATTTTGGTAAGAGGTTTTTATGTTTGTGAAAATACAAGTTAACAATATATTCACCTTCTTGACTTTAGCATTTTCGATATTTAGTCGTAATTTTGCAGAAAATTATAAAAAATAAATCTATGAGAATACTTCTACACTCAAAAAATACTTTATTGGCATTTTTTGTAAGCGTTGCGTTTTTCGGAATACAATCTGATGCGTTGGCACAAATTGTAGCCTTTAACAACACCTGGTCGGGAACACCGGCCAATGCCAATGCAACTACCAACAATGCCAATCTTAACACCACCGTCTTATCAAGAGGAACTGGTATTAGCGGATCTTCAAGCACTGCACGTTTTAGTGCATCAGGCTTTGCGACTGGAACGTCACCAGTTTTTACCAACAATGACTATTTTACGTTTACTATAACTGCCAGCAGCGGTTACTCGATCAACCTTAACAATGCCTCGATTACGCTTGGTTTGAGTGCATCAGGAACGGGTCCTCAAACTTATGGTGTTTACACTAGCATAGGTGGATTTACTTCTACAGCATCACAAGTTGGCGCCAACCTTACTAACACCACTGGACAGGCAAGAACTTTTCCTGCTACTGGATATGACGGCCTAAGCACTATAGAAATCAGAATCTATGGATGGAATGCTTCTGCTGCAGCCGGAACTGGTGGTCCCGCTACAATCAGTGTTTCCGGAGCAGTTGTAGCAAACAATTCCGCTCCTACTGCTACAGCAGTTCAAATTTCTGGTACAACACAGATAGGCCAGACGCTGACAGGATCGTACACTTTTAACGATACTGATGGTGATTTACAAGGAACTTCAACCTACAGATGGCTCAGGGCCGATAATAATTCCGGACTTAACGTAACGCCTATTGGAGGCGCAACTTCGACTACTTACACACTTGTCGCAGGTGATGCCAATAAATTCATCAGGTTTGGCGTAACCCCAGTTGCTGCTACAGGAACTCCAACGGGAACGGAGACTTTTAGCGCTTATGCAGGGCCGGTTACTACCAGCACAAACGCGCTTTCAACAATAACATACGATCTTGGCTTTACGCCAACTTCAAATGTAAATTATCTTGCTTACTTAGGTAGCAATGTTACAGGAACGAGCCTTGAAGTGGCAAAGTTCAATTTAAACGACGTTGTCGGATCTCCAGATGATGCACTTTCAACAACACTGACCGCACTTTCTTTTTCGGTGTCAGGTTTTGAACAATTCGAAAAGATCGCTTTATATGATGATACCAACACTGAAATCCAGGAAGTAGCGTCTGCTACAACAGCTAATTTTTCTGGGTTGACCATTGTGGCTGCTTCGGGAAGTTCGAAAAGTTTTTCGGTGAGAGCTACATTTAAACCTGTTGTAACAGACAATGTACAGCCGCAACTAACTATCACATCTGCTACTGCTGACGCTAACGGTTCCTTTTTTGCCGCTGTAAATGGCGGTGGCGCAAGTTCGTCTGTGATGGGCGATCATAACAAAATTGAGGTAACTGCGACAGCTTTACAATTTGTTCAAGATGCGACCAACACAAACGTGAATTTTAATATGTCGCCAGCCATTACTGTAAAAGCCGTAGACACGAACTTGAATACTGATATTGACTTTACAGGAAATGTAACCATTACTTCAACCGGAACACTTGCTGCTACGCAAAATGCCAATGCTGTAAGTGGTGTTGCTACTTTCGCTTCAATCAACCATACTGCACAACAAAATGGTGCTCAATTGACCGCCGTTTCAACCGGACTTTCAAACGCAACTTCTGCATTATTCAATCTAACTGTTCCAGAAGCAGGTGAATTGTTGCTCGAAGAGAACTTTAATTTCTCTGGTGTATTGACTTCTAACGGTTGGACACAAATCGCATCCGTCAACACCAATCCGATTACAACAACGACAGGCTTGTCTTACAATGAATACGGATCAACCAATGTTGGAAACGCAGCTGCATTAACTACAGGGCAGGATGTTTACAAGACATTTGCTTCTCAAAACCCAGGTGCAGGAACTATCACCGCTTATTACGCCACTGTTGCATCGGTAAGCACACCGACAACTGGAGGTGATTACTTTATTACATTGGGTGAGTCTTCGACTTTTGCAGGAGGAGCAACTTTCAGGGCAAGACTTTTTGCAAAACAAGGTAGTTCTGCAACGAAGGTGCTTTTCGGAATTGCAACAGGCTCTACTGTAACCTATGACACTACCGAATATGATACTAATACAGCAATACTGCTTGCTGTAAAATATGTTTTTTCTACAACAGCCTCAACCGCTTATCTTTATGTGAATCCTTCTGCGTACTCTGAACCGTTGGTTGCCAGCGCAACAAGTGCAGTTGCTTCAACTGTAGCAATAGGCTTGGATGCGATTGCACTAAGACAAGGTGGCGCTTCAAGTGCACCTGCAGTTCATGTTGACGGTATTCGTGTAGCTACCAACTGGGGAACTGCATTGGGAAATCCACAATATGTTGTAACAGCCAATATCAATGCCGGAAATTATAACTCTGTAACTGTTTATGGAGGTACGCTTTCCCCTATAGGAGCCGTGACAGTAAATAATGCGATCACTGTTCAGGCTGGCGCCGATTTTGCTATTCCAAACAACACCAATCTTATCCAGAAGGGTGCGGTGAATAACAACTCAGGAAAAATTACCGTAAACAGAAATGCACTGATGAAACGTCTTGACTATGTTTATTGGTCATCACCAGTTTCGGGACAAAACATCCTTGATTTTTCACCGCTTACGATCACAAATCGTTTTTATGAAATCAATGAAGTAAGCAATACTTTTGTTGCACTTACCACGTCAAATTTTGTGAACGCAAAAGGTTATGCTATCCGTGCTCCGAACACTTTTAACTCAAACCCTAACGCCGCACCGCAGACTTTCAATGGTGTTTTCAATGGTGTTCCGAACAATGGCGATATTTCAATTCCGGTAACTTATTCGGGCGCTACCAAAGGCTTCAACCTAATTGGAAATCCATACCCTTCGACAATTAATGCTACTGAATTGCTTTCTGCGAATCCAATTGTAAGCACGCTTTACTTCTGGGCACACGTCAACCAAAATGCAGCTTCAGGTGCTAATTACGCTACTTTCAACGGAGTTGGTCAAGCTGCTGCAACTGGTGGTGAAGTACCAAATGGCACTATCCAAACCGGACAAGGTTTTCTTGCAAAAGTATCGGCTTCAGGCAGTGTGAATTTCACCAATGCACTTCGCGTCAACAATACAGCAGGTCAGTTTTTCAGAAATGCTGTTGCAGAAAAAAGTCGTTTCTGGTTAAATTTATCTGAAAATGACAGTCCGAAAAACCAGATCTTGGTTGGATATGTAACCGATGCCACAAACGAACTCGACAACAATTTCGATGCACAGTTGATTGAAACCTCAGGAAGCAAATTATACAACCTGATCGACAACAGCGAATATGTAATTCAGGGACGAGCACTTCCTTTTGTAAATACAGATGAAGTTGCTTTGGGTTTCAAAACAGAAACTGCAGGAAACTTTACCATTTCGATGGATCATTTTGATGGTTTGTTTGCAGAGAACCAAGATATTTTCGTAAAAGACATCACTACCGGAACGATTCATAATATAAAGGAAACGCCTTATAATTTCGCCTCAGCGGCGGGTACTTTCAACAACCGATTTGCAGTCGTTTACCAAAATGCCACATTGGGTATTGAAAATCCGGGATTAAATGCTGATAGCATTGTGATTTTCAAACAAAACAATAAACTGAACATCAATTCTGGTACTGTTGTAATGCAAAATGTTAAGATTTTCGATATCAGCGGAAGATTGATATATGACAATAACAATATTAATGCTTCAACAGTTGCTGTAAGTATAAACGTGGCGCAACAAGTTTTGGTAGTACAAATCACTTCAAACGATAACAAAACTGTGACCAAAAAAGTGGTTTTCTAAAAAAAAACGACCAATACAAAAGCCTTCTTTTCTAATTGAAAGGAAGGCTTTTTTTGTGCAATAAACTTTCGTTTTTATTGAATAAGTCATTATCGAAAAAAAAACACTTTCAATTTAAAAACACGTATTTCTACGTGTATCCGATTTAATTTTCCTTTCTAAATTTGGAATTATATTTAAACGCTAAACCATGAACCGTAATTCAATTTATCCCAAAAACAACTATCCAGTCATGTTGGCCTTTTTAAGAAAAGCAGGGCTAATTATCTTGTTTGGAATGATTGTGTTTTATTTTACAATGGTATTTAGCCTTTTTTACAATTAATTATCTTCCTACTTAATTATAATACTAAGCCTTTGATAATCAAAGGTTTTTTTTATTAGAGTTAGAATCAGGTAATTATACTTGATTTAAAAAACAAGTAGAAATACGCTATTCTATTCAAAAAATCACCTTTACATTTGACATTACTATTAACCAATTAAAATCAATTTTTATGGAACCTTATGTAGGACAATTAATGCTATGGGGCGGTAATTTTGCCCCGCTTGGATGGCTCGCTTGCGAGGGGCAATTACTGCCGATTGCACAATATGACGTACTCTTTACTATTTTAGGGACGACCTATGGTGGCAACGGACAAACCACTTTCGCACTACCTGACCTTCGCGGAAGGCTTGCCAACCACGTCGGACAAGGCCCTGGTTTATCCAATTATACGCTTGGAGAAGTAATCGGAACAGAAACCAACACCATTACCTCACAACAAATGGCCATGCACACACACGCAGCCACTGGAACTGTTAGCATGGCTGCCAATTCAGGAGACGAGCAAGACTCTGATACACCTGTAGATTGTTTTCCAAGAGCGACGCCTGGGGTCAATACTTATGCCGCAAGCGCTAACGCTACAATGGGTCCATCGCCTTTTAATGTTACTCTTACAACATCGGGAGGCAGTCAGCCTGTTAATAATATGATGCCAATGTTAAGCATGTTCTATTGCATTGCGACAGAAGGTATCTTTCCACCACACAATTAAGGCAGACATTTAAAATCATTTCAATAATTATAAAAAAAGATATCATGGATAATCAATATTTAGGACAAGTCTTGCTTTTTGCTGGGAATTTCGCCCCGAGAGGTTGGGCACTATGCAATGGGCAACTTATGTCGATTGCACAAAATACCGCACTTTTTTCACTATTGGGAATTACTTATGGTGGAGACGGAAAAGTAACCTTTGCACTTCCTGATCTTCAGGGCAGAGTCCCAAGTCACTATGGCACTGGGCCAGGATTGACTCCTACAATACTTGGAGAAGAACAAGGTGAACAAAACAACACCCTGATCTCATCAGAATTACCGATTCACACACACTCAGTAACCGGTAATGTTGCTATAGGCTGTAATAATGCAGACGAAGCCGATCAATCTGGACCAGGCGGCGGTTTCTTCAGGCAAACGCCAGGTGTAAGCACTTATGCCGGCTCCAGCAATGCATTGATGGGTGCTTCAGGTAGTACCGTGACCGTGGGTATTTCAGGTCAAAACCTGCCAATGAACAACCAACAGCCAACACTTGGACTTTCTTACATCATTTCGCTTTCTGGTATTTATCCTTCAAGGCCATAATTAAAAATATTAATTCTTAAAATTAAAAGACATGGAAAATTTTCTAGGACAAATTATAGTTTTTGCAGGTAATTATGCCCCTCGTGGTTGGTTGACTTGTGACGGACAACTTCTTTCAATTGCACAAAACCAAGCGCTTTTTTCATTGCTTGGCACCACATACGGCGGTAACGGCGTGACGACTTTTGCATTGCCTGACCTGAGAGGGAGGGTTGCTTCAGGTTGGGGCAACGGTCCGGGGCTTTCAGGTGTTACTTTGGGAGAAGTTTACGGAACTGAAACCAATACAATGAATAGCGCTCAAATGCCTGCGCACACGCACATTGCCATCACAACGCCTCCAAGTGTAAAGATTGCTGTAAATTCAGGAGACGAACAGGATTCTGATACGCCTGTTGATTGCTTTTTAAGGCAAACTCCGGGAGTTAGCACTTATGCTGGTAGCCAAAATACAGTAATGGGTGCATCAGCTGCAACAGTTACCCTGCAAAACGCAGGTGGTAGCCAGCCGATCAACAATATCCAGCCAACGCTAACCCTAACCTATTGTATTGCCACTCAGGGCATCTATCCTTCAAAGAGCTAATTGACTGCACATTTTTTAAAAATCCCTGAATCACTAGCTTCGGGGATTTTTTTTAATCAAAAACCATTAAATCTTGTATGATGAAAAAGTTACTCTTTTGGCCTTTTGCCTTTCTACTATCGGCTACGGCCACTTCACAAAACCTCAATACGGGCGACGTTGTTGTAATCGGACTGGCTTCAGATACAGGATCGTCCACTACAGCTTACAGTGAATTTAGTTGGGTTCCGTTGGTAAATCTTGAAACCGGAACTAAAATATACTTCACCGACGCAGGTTATAATACCGCAGATGCAAACTTTATGGGCACTGGCCTTAATGATGAAATCCTGCTGCGATACATTGTTCCATCAGGCGGAATACCTGCTGGTACTGTCCTTACGTTAACCGAAGGGAATATTCCCGCAAACTACACTGTTATTACGGGGACAAAATTCGGAAATGATTTCAACCAGATGTTAAGTCTGCCCAATGCGGGCGACCAGATTACGGTTTTTCAGTCGGATGACGATGACACCGTTGCAGCAACGTTTGGAAATACCAGTTTTCATGCGTTGTTCATGGTAAGTTCGAGTACGCTTTCTTTCACAGCACTGACCGCAAATACCGCAAGCGTTACACCTACATTCAACCTTGATAATGTGACAAATCTCGCACCAGGTTTGACAGCCGCCCAGAATGCCGTAGCGGTAGGAAGCGGTCCTTTGGAAGCCGACGAAGTTGACAATGCTCGTTACACTGGAATTACAACCGGCACAAGAGATGAAATATTATTCGCAGTATCACAGTTTGTCAACTGGACCAGATATGATGCAGCTTTTGGAAATGACCTTGATTTTGGAACAACCCCAAATGGATGGACGGCCAATAGCGTTGTCTCCTATGCCGTCGGTAACTTATCAGTCGGAGGAAGTGAAACCATTCCAAATTTAACTATTTATCCAAATCCGACACATGGAAAATTTGAAATCGCTACTGGTGTTGACCAAACAATTAACAGTATCGTTATATTTAACACTGCAGGCCAGGTTATAAAACGAGTAGAAAAAAATGAAAACAGCGTTGACCTATCCGAAGTTCCGGATGGCTGTTATTTCCTAAAAATCCAATCAGGAACTAGTGTATCTGTAAAAAAGGTGATTAAACAATAGTCAATTTTCTATTTTCAGCGTAACAATCTTATTCTGGATGGCATATACCACCAATCCGGCAATATTGCGGGAATCCGTTTTTAATAACAAATTGTTGCGATGGCCTTCTACAGTGCGTGGACTTACGTATAATTCCTTTGCAATTTCAGCGCTATTAAATTGCTCACAAATTAGCTGGAGAATCCTGACCTCGCGTGCGGTAAGATAGGTGGTATCAAGACTGCTCTTTGTAGTCTTATTGAGGAGCATGTCGTCATGGATAATCTTCATCACATAATCGGTATAATAAAAGCCTTTCTCTTCTACTTCATTGATCGTATGGATGACTTCCTGCGGCGTGGCATTTTTAACGATAAACGACACCGCTCCTACCTGAATCATGTTGGCGATAAAAGGTTTGGTATTGTAACTGGTTAGCGCAATAATCTTGATATTGGGCCAGTTTTTATGAATTATTTTTGTGGCTTCTACTCCGTTAAGCGTTGGCATTTTGAGATCCATCAGGATAATGTCGGGCTGTTCCGGCTGTTCAGTCAGGTAGGTAATCAACTCTGAACCATTGGAAGCCTCATAAAGGATTTCGAAATTTTCTTCGCGTTGCAGTAGGAAAGCAATTCCTTTTCTGAACAACACTTCGTCGTCAGCTAAGGCTATTTTAATTTTATTTAGGGCCATAAAATTGAAAATTTTAGATTAGAAGGTGAATGATACTTTTACGCCATTGTTTTTAGAACTGTTAAAATTAATATTTCCTTGGAATATTTCGACACGACTTTCGATGTTTTTCATCCCAAGTCCTTTTTTATTTTTTGCTTCTTCGACATCAAAGCCAATCCCATTATCGACATAATCACAGGTTTGCTGCCCGTTTACCTCATGAAAAATAATGCTGATCTTGGTGGCTTTTCCGTGCCTGATAGAATTATTCATCAATTCCTGTAAAATCCGAAAGACCTGAAGGTGCAAATCTTCTTCAACAATATCAAAGATGAGTTCATTCTGAAATGTGATACTGGTCTTTTTAGCAGTTTTAAATTCCTGGCACAATTCTTCGACAGCAGCCTGGAGTCCGAATTTTTCGAGAACAGGTGGTAACAAATCGTGGGCAATCCGGCGGGAATTTTCGAGTGCTTTGGCGGTCAGATTGATGATATTGAGTTTGATTTCTGAAAGTTCCGTTTCGGATAGATTCGGCGCTGTAAGCAGATGGCTGTTAAGGGATACTATATTGAGTTTCGAGCTGATGTCGTCGTGAAGATCCTGTGCGATACGTTTGCGTTCTACTTCCTGTGTAAGGATCACGGAATGCAGCAATTCACGTTGATGACTGATTTGAAGATCCCTTTTTTCGAGTTCATGTCGGATGATTTTTTTCCTAGAGAAATAGTAAAACAGAATAAGCACCAATGCCATAAGGACAAAGGCTATCGATGTGTAAATAATCACGATAACTATATCAGCATCATCTCTAACCGGGTTCATTTCCAATTAATTTTGTTCTATTTTTAGAAAAACTCTTCCACCATTCGACTAATATGAAAATCTGATAAACTATGTATAAGAAAGCGTTCATAGTCCATGTTAACGAATTGTATTTTGATGTTAGACTGGCCATCAGATTCCCAGTTAGAAAAAGCACGGTACTCCCGAAAAGATAAATGAGGACACCCATATTAATGAAATAAAAAACCTTATTACTATTCAATATGTTGTAAAAATGAATTGCAGCATATATTATAATCATAAATGACGTTATAAAAATCTCAAAAAGATTGAACTTATTGTACAAAGATGGGTCACCAAGGTATTGTATTAATAGAACTAGAAGACCAACAAATAAAACGGTTTTCACTAATTTCTTCTGGGCAGGATCTTGAAACAAGCTTATATAAAATATACTTAACAATATAAATTGGAGAATAAAATAATAATGGGATAAGAACAGGTTATTTAAGTTTTGTATGTATATTAAATACGTAAGAACCTGTATTACAAAAATAACAAATATATATATCGTAAAAATTTTAAAGGCTTTCCCATTTTTGAAAAAGCCTGATAAATATACTATCAAATTTGTAAACTGGAGTATGTAACCAATATATACAAATAAACTACCCATTTATGATGTATATAAAGGACTTGAAGGGTCACACATTGTTGGACATGGTACTGTAAAATCATAAATATACCATCCTTTAGTACTGTCAATCATATCTTTTCCATTAGCATCCACACCCACCAACATAAGATGCGCTTTTCCTCTGTCATCTACGCCCATGTATGCGCGAATGTTCTCAACTCCGGTTTCGGCATACAACTGTGTAGTGTCAGCTTCGGGAATCAGGAACGCTTTAACAGAAGGAATTGGGCTTGATTTCCATCTTGCAGCCCAGTCTTGAGCCATTGCTAAAGGAATTGTGTTTGTGTTTTTCATAATTAATTTGTTTTACGGGGTTTTTAAAATCACTTCATCATTAAAGCTGCCCTAAAACTAAGAATAAAAATCTATAGTTTATAGTCTAATCATAAAATCAGGTATTTATACGTGATTTAAAAAACAAGTATTTCTACGTGGTTTTAGACCAATCTTTTGGTTTAATTTCGCATTGTGTGTCCATTTGTAGATTTTTTCACTATACTAACCGTAGTTTAATTATATACAAATCAAGCATTTACTTAAAAACCCCGTGAATTATGAAAAGAATATTACAAATCTCAATCGTATTGCTCCTGCTAAGTTTTAGCCATCATGCGAAAGCGCAGACACTCATTGCCGGCGATATTGTCGTTCTTGGTATTTCTGCAGATACAGGAACAATTGCCGTTCCCGTTCCTGAATTCAGCTGGATGCCATTAGTAAACCTTACGGCAGGGACTAAGATTTATTTTACAGATGCCGGATGGAATACTGCCTCCAATGAATTCATGGCAACAGGTCTTCTAGATGAGCTATGCTATAAATATATCGTGCCTGCCGGAGGCGTTCTTGCAGGAACTGTGCAAACCGTAACTGGTGCAGCAATTCCAACCAATTATACGCAAGTAGTTTCTTCAAAATGCGGAAACGACAATGATGGCCTTATTTCGCTTCCCAATGCAGGGGATACCATTATTGTGTTCCAATCCAATGCTACAGAAGACATTAATTTTCCAGGAACGAACTTCACCGCCATTTTTGGATGTACCACCAACACGACAGACTGGGCTTCAATGACCACTACAACTGCCGCCACCGCTGCAGCTTTTAAAGATAATTACTCCAACCTGCCTCCGGGACTGACCAACGGCACCAGTGCTGTAGCCGTAGGTAACAACTCCGGACAAAGTGACGAATCTGACAATTCCCGCTATGAGGGCACCACTACTTCGGGCAGCAGAGCAGTCATTTTAAGTGCCATCTGTACTTATGCCAATTGGAAAAGATACGACGTTGGAGGTACCAATCCTGATTTCAGTTCAAATACAGCCAATGGCTGGACTGCTTTTGGAAGGACCAGTTATAGTATAACCGGATCAGATATTACGCCACCTGTAGTACAATCCATTGCGCTGACTGCGGCGGCTGCGAATGCTGCTTCAGTAACCTATACCATTACTTTTAACGAGAGCGTTAATAACGTTTCTGCGGATGATTTTCAGTTGACTGTGACCGGAACTGGTGTTACTGGCGTTATCGGTACTCCGTCAGCATCGTCGGGAACATCGATGACAGTAACTGTAAGCAGTATTACTGGTACGGGCACACTAAGACTCGATTTAAAATCTAATACCAATATTACCGATGCTACCGGAAACGGTAACAATACTAATGGTTTTGTTTCGGCCTATAATACGGGTGGCGTGCAAAACGTTGACCTTGATGCGCCTACACTTACCATTACCTCATCGGCTACCAATCCTACCAACCTGAATCCTATTCCGGTTACTTTTACCTTTTCGGAATCAGTAACGGGATTCGACTCTTCTGATGTAGTTGTCACCGGCGGATCCATTGGGTCGGTCTCGGGAAGCGGCGCCAATTACACCGCTAATATAACGCCAACAGCAGACGGCGCCATTACCGTAAATGTAGCAGCAGCAAAAGCAACTGATGCTGCAACCAACGGCAATACCGCAGCCACTCAGCTTTCACGTACTTCAGACAGGACATCGCCTACCATAGTATCAATGAATGCATCGGTAGCTAATCCTACGAATTCGAATTCATTCACGCTGACCATTACTTTCAGTGAATCGGTAAGCAATTTCGTCGTGGGTGATCTATCGATGAGTAACGCTTCACTTAGCAGTTTTTCTGGAGGTAGCGGATCGGTATATACTGTTACAGTTACGCCAACTGCGGATGGAACCGTTACAGCAAACATTAGTGCCGGTGTAGCCACTGACGCTGCCGGAAACGGAAATGCGGCTGCAACCCAGTTCAGTATTACCGTTGACCGCTCTCAGCCAACGGTAAGCATTACCTCAAGTGTTGGCGCCAGCATTACAAATAGTAACCCGATTCCGGTAACCATTACTTTCAGTGAAGCAGTATCCAATTTTGTACAAGGCGATATTTCAGTTGGCAACGGTACAATCTCAGGCTATACTGTAAATAGCAGCAGCATTTATTCGTTTAACCTTATTCCTTCCGGAAACGGAACAGTAACAGTTAACGTAGCAGCCAATGCAGCCAATGACAGTGCTGGCAATGGCAATGCAGCGGCAACGCAATTCAGCAAGACTTTTGACAGTACCAATCCGACTGTAAGTATTACTTCAGTTACGACAAGCCCGACCAATTCGTCATCTATTCCTATAACGGTTACTTTCAGCGAAACGGTTACAGGTTTTAATCAAAGTGATATTACTCCAGGGAACGGCTCGATTACAAACTTTTCCGGAAGCGGCGCTAATTATTCATTTAGCCTTACTCCTACTTCGGCAGGAGCCGTAACGGCAAGCATAGTAGGCGGTATTGCAACAGATGCTGCCGGAAACGGAAACAGTGCTGCAACACAATTCAGCATTATTTATGACAATTCTCAGCCGACAGTCAACATCAATTCGGCTACGTCAAGTCCTACGAATTCAGGTTCAATTCCAGTGACTTTTACTTTCAGCGAGTCAGTGACAGGCTTTACAATAGGAGATGTTTCAGTTAGTAATGGTTCTCTTTCAGTATTTTCGGGAAGCGGAACAACTTATACTGCTACATTAACACCTTCAGCCGCTGGAACAGTAACGGTAAATGTAGGAGCGAATGCTGCCAATGACGCTGCCGGGAATGGCAACACAGCAGCAACACAATTCAGTATTGTTTATGATAATTCGCAACCAACTGTAAGCATTACTTCCACTTCAAGTGCTTCTACAAATATCAACCCAATTCCTGTGACAGTGACATTTAACGAGTCTGTTTCAAATTTTGTTTCGGGCGATATTACTATTGGTAACGGAAGTATTTCTAATTTTTCAGGAAGTGGTACTACTTATACTTTTAGTCTGACACCTTCAGCTAACGGAACAGTTACTGTTGATATTGCAGCCGGAGTCGCCAATGATGCAGCAAACAATACTAATACCGCTGCAACACAATTGAGCAGAGTTTATGATACTGCCGGACCTACGTTGGTTATAAGCTCATCTGCTTCAAATCCTACAAACGCAAATACTATTCCTTTAACCTTTACTTTCAGTGAAAATGTTACTGGTTTCGATATATCAGATATCTCGGCATTCGGAGGCTCTATTTCAGCTTTTGGCACTACAAATGCCTCAGTTTATACTGCTACTTTAACCCCATCAGGAGATGGATCAATAACTATCTTTGTATTTCAAGGCAACGCAACCGACAGTACTGGAAACGGAAATTCCTTTGCATCGTACAGTAATGTATCTGATAAAACAAAGCCTACTATAACTATTTCTTCTGGACAGACTTCTCCAACAAGCACTAACCCTTTTACTGTTAATATCAATTTCAGTGAATCGGTTACAGGTTTTGACCAATCAGACATTACAACTACTGGGGCTGGATCATTATCTGGATTTTCAGGGAGCGGGTCTAGTTACTCGGTAAATTTTAGCCCGACAACAAATGGAAACAAAACTTTTAACATCGCGATTAACAAAGCTTTTGATGCTGCCGGAAACGGAAATAATGCCGCTTCACAGTATAGCATTGTTTACATCGCACCATGTTCACAAACCACAACTTATAACTTTGGTTTCTGGTCTGCTGGTGATCCAGTAGCGACACAACCTGCAGTTATAGCAGCAGATTACCAAATTACTTCAGATTTTGCAGCTTGTAGTTTAATCATTGGCAATAATGCACATGTAACTGTTGATCCAGGCGTAGATGTCACCATTACCGGAAATGTAACCGTACAAACTGGTTCCTCATTTACATTTGCGAGCAATGCTAACTTGTTGCAAAATGGCACGGTCAATAATAACAGCGGTGTTATTACTTATAAAAGAGATGCAGTCATGAGACGTCTTAATTATGTTTATTGGTCAACACCGGTTGCGGGACAAAACCTGAAATTATTTTCTCCGATGACAGTTTCGCCGCCTATTGGCTCAAGTCGTTTTTACAACTATGATGAAACTATCAATAGTTTTGTTGCTATTGCCGCTCCAGAAAACGAGACAATGACTGCTCCCAAAGGTTATATGGTGCGAGCGCCAAATGATTTTCCTGTTGATCTTTCACAACAGACTTTTAATGGCGAATTTACCGGAGTACCAAACAATGGAAATTATTCTATACCTGTTACATTTACTACAGCAGGTTATAATATGATCGGTAACCCATATCCTTCACCAATAAATGCTGACTTATTTTTAGCTACAAATCCAGGTACACTTTACTTTTGGACACACGTTGAGCAAAGCGCCGGAAGTGCTGCAAATTATGCCACTTATACAACGTTTGGAACGGCAGCTGGTAGCGGTGGTGAAGTACCAAACGGTACCATCCAAGCAGGTCAAGGATTTATGTTGAAAAAAGCAGTTTCGGGAACGGCAAGTTTCACAAATGCGATGCGCGTTGGAAACAATGACGGGCAATTTTACAAGACTGCCAATAACGGAAAAAGTCGCATTTGGCTGAATCTTTCTTCGGGGTCAACATTTATGAACCAAATGCTTGTAGGTTATGCTGAAGGCGCTACGACTGGCGTTGATGAATCAATCGATGGAAGACTAATTGACAATGGTAGTACTACGCTTTCCAATCTGATCAACAATGAAACCTATGCCATACAGGGGCGTCCAATGCCATTCGAAAACACCGATACCGTTACATTGAATTTCAAAGCTGCAGCAGCCGGTGATTATACCATCAGCATTGATCATGTAGATGGCCTATTTTTGGAAGACCTGCCAATTTTCATAAAAGACAATCTTACCGGAATTGTACATAATATAAAGGACAGTACTTATACTTTTGCAACTTCCGAAGGCACATTTACGAACAGGTTTGAATTGATTTATCAAAACACAACACTTGGGACCGGAAGTGCCTTGATAACACCACAACAAATTATCATATACAAACAAAATGAGATTTTAAATATTAACACTGGCAGTGCCAATATGCAATCTGTGAAAGTGTTTGATATGAGAGGAAGGATGATTTATGAAAAAGACGGTGTTAGTGGATCAGTACTTAACATTCATGATCTCAAAGCAGCTGAACAAGTATTATTGGTAAAAATTACATTCGTTGATGGCAAAGTGATTACCAAAAAAGTAGCATACTAAACTTTTATTAATTTAAAAGGAAAGAGAGTCTTCCGGAGGGGGAAACCGGGAGGCTTTTTTTATTAAAGAAAAATACGGCTTAACGTAAAAATAACCTATTGATACATTCGTTTCGTTTAATACCTATCAAAACATAAACATTACCGACCTGATCAACTAATTATTATAAAAACTAAAAAAGTTATATAAACCTGTCCGTTACTAAAAACGGTATAGCTTTATTAAAAATCAGTTTATTGAATTTAATATTTAGTATTACTGGCTTTCACATATTTTTACTAATTCCTAACCTATTTTCGTGCAATAGGAGTAAAAACCTCATTTATTTTTCATTTATATTGTAAAATTTTGGATTTTAGTGAAGGTTTTAGTAAAAATACCTTCCAAAAAAACATGTAAATACAATTATTTTGTTTTAAATGTAACAATTATCTACTAATAGAAGCCAAAAACCAAGGCGTTGCGCCCCTTCAAAATAAAATAATTTATTTTTTAAGAAAACGTTATGAAATTTTTAAGGTTTTAATTAACTTTACCTTTCTTTTAATATTAAATTAATATCTATGTCTAAAAATTACAAAACGTTGGGCAAAGGCAGGGATGTCTGGCTCAAAAAAATGAAAAAGAATTGCGACATACACGAGTCGATAACGTTATTTAAGTTATTGCTTTTGCTGCTTTTCTTTTTCAGTTTTCAGGGGTTTTCGCAAAGCGCCTCACAGTATGGATTCGCTGCTAGTACAGGTAGTTCTCTGGATCCGATGTCCGGAGCTTCCAATATTGGTGTCGCTGCAAACGATGATACTCCATATGCCGCAACCAATATTGGTTTTACATTTGCATTTGAAGGAGTAAACTTTACACAGTTTTCTGCCAGTCCAGATGGCTTTATTAGGTTTGGTGGTACTACTGCTACGTCACAGTTCAGCAATGATCTCGCCAGCACAACCAATATACCAAAACTTGCCCCATATTGGGATGATTTAGCATTAGGAGGAGCAGCAGGAGGCGGATATATCAAAACTGTTCTTTTAGGCAGTTCTCCTAATCAGATACGCGTTATCGAGTGGAATGTAACGGTTCCGAGAAGTACAAGTGGAACAGCTAATTCTAAGTTTCAGATTTGGCTTTACGAAACGACCAATGTCGTGGAGTTCAGATACGGCGCAATGGGTACTGCATCGATGAGTGCTTCTATCGGTATGAAAGGAGCAACAACTTTTCAAAGCATCACTATACCAGCGAATACATCTAATACTAGCACTGTAAATAATTCCAATTCAGCTCAGCCTGTAAATGGGACGATGTTTACCTTTACTCCGCCACCGCCTTGTACAGGAACCCCTACACCAGGAACGATCCCAGCAACAGCATTTGTATGTGCCGGAGGATCTAGCGGTGTGAGTTTAACGGCTTCAGGATATACTGGAGGTGTTTCGGGAATTACTTTTCAATGGGAAGAATCAGATGACAACAATGTAGGGGATCCTTGGGCTAATGCCGTTGGTGGTTCAGGTGCTACCACCGCCAGCTATACTACTCCGGTCCTGGCTTCAACAAGATATTATCGTTTAAAAGTAACTTGTGGACCATCAACCCTTTTTGATTACACCAATACTTCGACTGTAAGTGTCGGTGTTTGTACATTCGATACAACTGTTACAACAGGCGCTACCTATACTTCTATAATGCCTGCAAACGGTGGTTCCGGAACAGTTTTCCCAGGATGGATAAATACTTCCGGTGATGATAACAGTTCAACAACTGTTAGCTTAACAGGAACAACATTTCAATATCAGGGAGCAACAGTTGCAGGTTTTCAGGCTTCATCAAATGGATGGATGACCTTCAATACCGCCAATACGTCGACAGCTTTTACTAATTCACTAACTAGCACAAGTCAAAATCGTGTTTTGGCACCGTTTTGGGATGACTTGGTTATGACTGGCCAAAATTTTGCCAACAAGGATACCAGTATGCGGTATCAGGTTTCAGGCACATTAGGTTCCGGTACTGCTGTAATTACAGTAGAATGGGCTGGATTGGAAAGATTTAATATACCAGGCCCTAACCTAAACTTTCAAGTAAAACTATATGAAAGCGACAACCATATCGAATTTATATATGGTGACTTTCAAGGATTTGACGGAACAGTAACTTCTAATTACAGTTTTAGCGTTGGTTATAATGGTAGTAATCCAGCAGGAACAACTGCTATTGATAGGTTTGCACAGCAGACTGTAAATGCAAACCATTTTTCTGCTGCGACCGACCCAGCCACTCTTTTTATTATGCCTGACTGTTTTTCTAAAATTACACTAACACCAGGAACTTATACAGGGCTTACATCAGCACCAGCGATACCAATTCCTTCAAATAATGAAGCAGTTGGCGCAACTACGCTTACAGTTCTTGGCTCCCCGGCAACACAATTTTGCGGTACATATTATACTTCCAGAGGTGCAACCGATTCTGGCGCGGGTCAGGCATGTGCTACTACTGCTGGGTTTCAAGATGACGATGTTTGGTTTAAGTTTACTACTACTGCTGCAAATGATTATACAATCAAGTTGCGAAACTCCCCTCTTTATGATGGCGTATTGCAGTTATTAGATGCAACGCTTACACCAATTACTTGCGTTAATGCAACCGGTGCAAGTTTGATAGAAACCATCAATGCAACCGGACTTACTTCCGGTGGTACTACCTATTATATCAGGGTATTCCATAATGGAACTACCATCGGTACTAGTAGTGGTCAATTTTCATTATCGGTGAGCGAGGTAATTGCTCCTCCTACAAATGATAATATTGCTACAGCTACTTCACTTACTGTGAATACAACTTGCACTACAACGCATAGTCAGGTTCCAAATACGCTTGCGGCAACTGCATCACCAACAACTCCTGCTGCATGTAATACTGCAGACGATGATGTTTGGTATTCATTTGTAGCAACTTCTGACCTAAATACTATTACAGTGCAGTCTGAATCAGGTTATAATGCATCTGTTCAGGTACTATCCTCATCAGACAATACACCTACCGGAACATTAACGCAAATGACTTGTGTTAATGCAACCGGTACTGGAAGTTTAGAGACCTACAGTGGCCCTTTTGTGTTGGGTAATACTTATTTTGTGAGAGTTTACCATGCGCTCACAGGTGCAGGTTCTGGAAATTTCACGATTTGTGTTACAGCACCGGTTCCAGCTTGTACAACTAACTCTTCTCCTGCAAATCTTGCGATAGGAATTTCGATGACACCTACTTTTACATGGGCGGCTGCAGCAGATGCAACTAACTATGATTTATATATTGGTACTTCATCAGGAACTGAGACATTATTTGGTAATTCGCTTACTACAAGCTTTACAGTAACTACACCAGCTTTATTAGCAGCAACTAACTACTTTTGGTATGTGGTACCTAAAAATGGTAACGGAAGTGCTGTTTGTGGTGTTGCAAACGAAACTAGTTTTACAACGGTTTCATGCTCTGTACCAACTAATGTTATCACCAGTAATGTAACATTTACCTCTGCAGATTTTTCATGGGATGCTTCTCCGAGTGCTCCAGCTGACGGATATCAGTGGGAAGTACGCTCAAGTGGCACTCCTGGAAGTGGCGCTACAGGACTTGCCGGTTCTGGATCAACTCTAACAGCAACGCTAAATGCTTCTATTAGTGGATTGACAAGTGATACAACATATTCTATTTACGTAAGGTCCGTTTGTGATTTAGGAACAAGTTTGTTCAGTACTTGGACATCAGCCGTTACGTTCTTTACAGGATATTGCACTACTTCATATACAAGTGGAGATGGTTTGGGTGACGAAATCACCAATGTAACACTTGGCACTTTAAACAATACTACAGGCGCTTCTGCAGCTCCTTATTATACTTATTACAGTGCTGTTCCTGCTCCAACAGTTGTACAGGGCGTTTCTTATCCTGTTTCAATATCATTTGGTACAGACGGAAATCAATTTGCCGCTGTATGGATTGATTATGATCACAGTAATACTTTTGATGCCAGCGAAGGAGTTGTTTCGACAACAACTGCAGGTGCCAGCGGTACTAAAATTATCACTATAAATGTGCCTTTGGGTGCTACCACAGGTACTACGCGTATGAGGGTTCGTGGTGGTGAAGACACACAGCTTACTACAGGTCAGGCTTGTGGTGCTTCTTCAAGCGGATTTGGTGAGACCGAAGATTATAACATCAATATTACTGCTACTACTGCCTGTTCAGGAACTCCTGATCCAGGAAATACAACAAGTACAGCTACTTCAGTATGTTCTGGCGTAAACTTTACATTGGGTACTCAAAATACAACTACCGATACCGGAATTTCGTATCAATGGGAAAGTGCAGATGATGCTGCATTCACTGTTAATGTTACGGCATTGGGCACAAACGGTACGCAGATAACCAATCAGTCAACTGCTAAATACTATCGTGTGACTGTAACTTGTTCAAATGGAGGCGGTATCGGAGTAAGTAACCCGATATTGGTAAACATAAATCCATTTTACAATTGTTATCCAGCAGTTTATGCTTCAAGTGCTAGTGATGAAGAAATTAGCAACGTAACTGTTGGCACTTTGAATAATTCAAGTGACTGTATATCAGTAGCACCGGGCGCAGGTTCAATTTTAGGCAGATACAGCAATTTTACAGCAGTAACTGCACCAAATCTTGAACAGCTTCAAACCATAAACTTTTCATTGACTCAGACTACTTGTAACAGTAATTTCGGAGATTTATTCCAGATTTATGTTGACTTCAACCAAAATGGAAGTTATGCCGAAGCAAATGAAAAGGTATATACACAAGCTACTACTGTTAGTGGAAACCGCACTGTAACAGGATCATTTGTGATTCCAATTGATGCTGTTCCTGGTATAACAGGCATGAGAGTTGTAGATGTTGAGGGCGGTTCTGCTGCTAATAACTATACAACCACCGCCTATACTTTTGGTGAAACTGAAGATTATACAGTAAATATTGTAGCTACCTCGCCATGCGCAGGTACTCCAAACCCAGGAAATACATTAAGTACTGAAACAGCAACTTGTGCAGGTAGCAACTTTACTTTGAGTGCACAAAATGCGACAGCAGGAAGCGGCGTGACATACCAATGGGAAAGTGCAGATGATGCTGCATTTACAACCAATGTTGTTGCACTTGGTACTTCTACTACGCAGGTAACCAACCAAACGACAGCGAAATATTATCGTGTCAATGTAACTTGTAGCGGTAATACTGGTACAAGTACCCCAATTCAGGTTGGTGTAGTTCAGTGTACTTATGACACAGGTCTCGCGCCTGCAGCATTCACGTCTATTATCCCTACTAATGGTGGTTCGGGTACAGCTTTAGCTGGATGGCAAAACACTAGCGGTGATGATAACGTATCTACAACCACTAGTTTAGCGGGTACAACCTTCAAATATGAAGGTACTGCTGTAACAGGTTTCCAAGTATCTTCTAATGGATGGATGACATTCAATACTGCTAACACCGCCAGTTCTTTTGGTAATTCGTTGACCAGTACAACTCAAAACAGAGTATTAGCACCGTTTTGGGATGATTTGGTAATGACAGGAACCAACTTTGCAAATCGCGATAACAATTTCCGTTATCAGGTTTCAGGAACTTTAGGTTCTGGATCAGCCGTAATCACCGTTGAGTGGGCAGGTCTTGAGCGTTTTAATAACCCTGGCCCAAACTTGAATTTCCAAGTAAAATTGTATGAAAGCGATAACCACTTCGAATTCATCTATGGAAACTTCGAAGGATTTGACGGAACATTAACTTCTGCTTATACTTATAGCGTTGGTTATAATGGTGTTAATCCTGCTGGAACTACACCTATAGACCGTTTTGCTTTACAAACTGCAAATGCGAATCATTTCTCTTCTACTTCTGACCCGGCAAATCTTTTGATCATGCCAAGTTGTCAAAGTCAGATTTCATTCACGCCTGGCGTTTATTCTGGATTGACATCGGCTCCAGCTGTGGTTGCTCCTATAAATGATGAGGCTGTTGGTGCTGTTACACTTCCAGTATTGGGATCACCTGCAACTTCTTATTGTGGTACTTATTTCACTTCAAGAGGCGCAACAGATTCTGGAGCTGGTCAGGCATGTGCTACAACGGCAGGTTTTCAGGATGATGATGTTTGGTTTAAATTTACAACAACAGTAGCTACTGATTATGTAGTAAAACTGCGTACATCTCCAAATTATGACGGTGTATTGCAACTGCTTGATGCCACGTTAACACCAATCACCTGTGTTAATGCCACTGGTACTGGCGCTATTGAAACCATTACTGCACTCGGATTAACCGGCGGCGGTGTAGATTATTACGTAAGGGTTTTCCATAACGGAACGACAATTGGTACTAGCGGAGGCGAATTCTCACTAAGCGTAAGCGAAGTAGTCAGTCCACCAGCAAATGATAACATCGGCGGTGCAGTTGCTCTTTCGGTTAATGCAACTTGTAGTACTACTGCAAGTCCACAACCAGCAATTTTAGCTGCTACTGCTTCACCGCAAACAGTTTGTGGTGGTACGGCAGATGATGATGTTTGGTATTCATTTACAGCAACATCAACACTAAATGTAGTTACTGTTCAGTCAGGAAGTGGTTATAATGCTTATTTGCAAGTATTCTCATCATCTGACAATACTGCGACTGGTACTTTAACTTCTCTAACATGTGCTAATGCAACGGGAACCGCTGGGCTTGAATCTTATTCAGGGCCATTCGTTCAGGGCAATACTTACTTTGCAAGGGTTTACCACGCATTAGCTGGTACAGGTACAGGTAACTTTACTATTTGCGTCACTGCGCCGGTTCCTGCTTGTGTTGCTACGCCAACCGCTCCTGCAAATGCTGCAACGCCATGTGCCGTTGGAACTAATACTACACTTTCATGGCCTGCAGTGACTTTTGCTGCTGCTTATGATGTATATCTTGACACTGTTGACGGAACAACTTTAGTTTCAGCAGATCAAGCAGGTACAACTTATACAACTGCTGCGCCACTAGCAGCCGGTTCTTACTTCTGGAAAGTAATACCTAAAAATGTTAACGGTGCTGCGACATCATGTTCAACCTTTACATTTACGGTATTGGCTGGTTCACAAGGTGGTGCTGTAAGCGGTGGAACTTCAATATGCTCCGGTTCAACAAGTGGTTTGTTAACTTTATCAGGCCATATTGGAACAGTTGTACGTTGGGAAAGTTCAGTGTCACCTTTTACGACATGGTCAACTATCGTAAATACGACTACGAGCTATACTTCTGGTGTGCTTACACAAACAACCCAATTCAGAGCTGTTGTTCAGAACAATGGATGTACTATTGCTAATTCAACGCCAACATCTGTTACAATTGGTTCAACAACATGGAATGGTGGTGTATGGAGTAATGGTAATCCAGATGCAACAACTGCTGCAGTTATAAACGATGCCTACTCTTCAACAGGTGATTTATCTGCTTGTACACTTACGGTAAGTAGTGGAACTGTAGTGGTTAATTCAGGACACGACTTCACTATTACAGGTGCGGTAACCGTTAGTGGTGGTTCATTGACATTTGAAAACAACGCCAACCTTATCCAGA
>JAQSDU010000012.1 GCA_029946065.1 Flavobacterium sp. | reverse complement strand
AAACCGCTGTTAGCCGCTGGTTTAATAGTTTATTAATTCATTTATTCTATTTCAAGAAGTTCTCTAAAATCATTTTCTAATTTGCCCTTTAATTTTTTTTCAAGCCAGAAAACGCCAAAAGTTACTATCAATAAAATTATATTTAATATTAAATAATCAAAAAGTTTATTTGAATTTTTAGCAATTGCGAAATTAAGTGCAAACAAAAAAACTATAAAGATTCTCTTTCCAAAATAATCTAGCCAAATTGGTAATAACTCATATTCAATCTCTGTCTTATTGCCATTTTGTGCTCTCATTATTCCATTAATATAAAATGGTACTCTATCAGCCATGCTAGAATTTTGTTTAGTTATTTGAAAACTTGATTCATCAAAAGTTCCAAGAAATTTCTTTTTATATGGTTTGAAAAATACGAGATTGGTAGTAGCAAATGATTTAGAATGTTCGGTTTCTTTTTCTAATCTTTTAAGAATTTCAACTACATTAATTTTCGATATCATCGTTATTAATTTTTTTTGATTTTTGGACAATCGGCGGTCAACTAGCGGCTAACGTCTTGTGGCTTGGCGACAGTTGCGGAAATTGGAACTGAGTTCGCTCGACTGGACAAAACGAAGTTATGAAAAAGAAACGAACTTTTACAACGGAAAGAGCAATTGCGCCAAACCGCTGTTATATGCCGTATTTACTATCAAGAGTCTTTAATGTTTTTAAAATATTTTCTTTGGAGGCCTTTACAATCAAATCATTTACAATCTGTTTATTGTTAGAAATAGAGCTTAAACCAATTATTTCACAATTCCCGGAAATTTGGATTGAGGCATCTAAATTACATTGTACACTTCTCAATCGATTATTTGCAAGTTTGGTAATAGTTACATTTGCTTTGCAAACAACTTCTGAATCGAATTTGATATTTTTATAAAGTGGAGTAATACCTTTATCCATCTTTAGTTTTTTTATTTTCCAAATCAGAGGTTCTCCATATCCGGAAGTATAGTGAATAGTATCTTTTCCAGATAAAATAATGTAGGGATTCTTTTGAAAAAACATATTAATTTGGTTTCTTCCGTCATCTTCAAGATCAATTGTAAGGCTTTTCTCGGAATATTGATATTCACTCTTTGAAGATGATTCAGTTTGATAAAAATTAAAATTGCTCAAAGCCGTTTCTCTAATAAAAAACGATATTAAGATTATTGAGAATATTATTAAGTACTTTCTATGTGTGTTTTTCATAATATGGCATATAACGCCCGGGGCTTTGCGAAGTTGCGGCAACTTCGAAGCCAAGTACTTTCGGTGACCGAAAACGAAGTTATGGAAAAAACTAGAACAATTTTGCACAAGAAGGCCGCAATTTTGCCAAGCCCATGTTAATGGCAGTTAATTTCTACGTTTTTCTATTAAATCCCTAATTTGGTCACAAGCATCACTTACAGCAGATTGGATGTTTGGATTTGTCGGATCATAATCTAAACATGTTATTCCTAAAACATCAGTCATGATTTTAATGTCAACTCCTCTCGGCACAATAAAGAAGGCTTTCTTTCTCGAGTGCTTTCCTAAAAACATACCATACTCAAATATCACGTTATCCCTCGGGATTGAAACCAGTTTTCCTCTGCTAAATACATTATCATCGGGGTTAAAGACAAAAATACCGTATTCATAGTTATTTAATATGTCCTCTAGAATTTCTATGTAAACTTTACCAGGTTCATCAAAAATCCCATCAGCCCAAGTGTCTACATGTGCATCATATTTAAGCCCTGATTTGATTTTGCGTGCAATTTTCAAAGCTTCTGTAGACGAACCAATGAAAATTTTAATTTTAGAATTATCTTTCTTTTTCTCTTCCTCTTTTAATAGAAGACCCGATTTAGCTAATAGTTTATCGATTGAACGATATTGACTTTCAGATAATTTTTTCTCGTGGTTTCTTATTTCTTTTCTGCATATATCGCAAATAGCGTTTGCGCGCATGCTTTTGAGAATATCAATTTTGTGCTCCATAAAATCGAAAACGCATCCATTTTTTGATGGTTCGCTATGATTATATTTTCCAACTAAAAGAAACTTAAGTAAAATTCGCGCGAAATAGTAAACATAATATGCAGTTATTTTATCTTTTGGAATGATAATTTCCTCAACATTGTCAGTGGTTATAATTGAAACTCCGTTTTCAGAAAATGTTTGTGCAAACAAATTTCTCCAATTATCAGCCGAAAGTGGATTTCCTGAAACAAAAATTACGTAAGGATAAAAACCCGCAATCGTCTCTTTAATTTCAATAGCTTCATTTAGAAAATCATTTCCATCATTTTCTTCGAGATGAATTAATTTAAACTTTTGTGTTAAATCTCTATCTGCCAAGCTGAATATAAAATCGTCTTGGATAGTATTGGCAATTGTTATTGCGGTTTCTAGTTCGAATTCGTATTTGTCATTAAGGTTTACAATGTCGATAGGTAGTTTTGCCATAATATATTCGTTGTTTTAGATATTCTGCGGTTTAATTGCCACTAACGTTTTGCGGCTTTGCGATCGTTGCGGCAATTTCGGAGCCGAGAACTTTCGGT
>JAQSDU010000011.1:225626-251984 GCA_029946065.1 Flavobacterium sp. | reverse complement strand
AGCGTTGAAAAACCTGAGAGCCGAGCAAGAAGTATTGCTTGTTCAAATTACTTCAGACGATAATAGAACAGTTACCAAAAAAGTGGTTTACTAATTCTTACATCCATTTGATAAATGAAAGCCTTCCGGGAAACTGGAAGGCTTTTTTATAATAATTTAAGAATATTGCATAAAGACGTTTATTGTTATTATTTTAGCATTTCATTTGTTTTAAGTAATTGAATAAGTGTTATTTATGGTAAAATAATGTGATATTAGCATTCTAAATTTGGGCTTATGAAAAAAAAATACAATATTTCAGAAAAAGGAAAATATGTCATAGATAAATTGATTGTTGCAGGCGAAAAGTCTTCAATCTCTGGAGCAGTAACTCATAAATACAAAACATCTTTGACCATTTGGTTGTTTGGTTTGGTATTAATGATTTTTGTTGACGGTAACGCTCAAAATACAACTATCGCATCCAATTTAATCAACAACAATGGCAGTACGACAGCCGTATTTACATTTCGTAATGCAAACGCCTATGATGTAATAATTACAGATTTAGCCGCAGTAGCCGGTTCGACCGCTACTCAAACTGCAGAATTGTGGTATAAATCATCATCAATAAATCCAGGTGCTCCGGGTGCAATAAGTGTTGTGAATGGATGGACTTCAACTGCTTCAGCATCGGTTGCTACAATAGGAAATCTTACTACATCAGATACACAGCCCATGCTTTCAGGTATGCAACTCTTAGTACCTGCAAATTCCTATATGCGATTGGCTTTTACGCTCACCGCTTCCTTGCGATATAGTACTATAGGAACCCAAGCAACTACTTTTACAAGTGGCGGTTGCAGTCTTATTCTTGGAACTAATTATGGTTATGCCGGGACATTGGATAGTCCTACAAATACACCACGTGGATTTATAGGATCGTTAACTTTTCATCAAGCTTCAGTATGTGCCGGCGCTCCGTCTCCGGGTAATACCACTGGCCCTTCAGTTACTTGTCCCGGCGTAAATTTTCAGTTAGGTTTGCAAAATTCTATCGCCCAAACCGGTCTCACTTATGTTTGGCAAAGGGCGGATGACATTGCGTTTACAACAAATCTTGAGACAATTAACGGTAACACTTTTACTGTGACAACCAGTCAAACTGCTTCAAAGTATTATCGTGCACGGGTTACTTGTAGTGGTAGCACCACCACAAGTACTCCACTTTTAGTTAGTATGGATTTTTTTTCAAATTGTTACTGTACGCCAACTTATTCGAATGGCATATCTGGTGATCAAATCACTAACGTTACTATAGGAACATTGAGTAATAGTTCGGGAGCAAGTGCCAGCCCTTATTATACTTTTTTCAATAGCGCTACAATACCAGATCTGGTTCCTTCATCCTCTAATAATCTTTCCATTTCTTTTGGACCCGATGAAGTTCAGTATAGTGCCGTATGGATTGATTATAATCGCAACGGTGTATTTGATTCGAATGAAGGGACCCTATCAACAAGTAGTGTTGCAGCCAGTGGCACTACTATCATTTCCATCATAGTTCCGTTAGATGCA
The DNA here is from genome assembly GCA_029946065.1 of Flavobacterium sp. Classification (GTDB taxonomy): domain Bacteria; phylum Bacteroidota; class Bacteroidia; order Flavobacteriales; family Flavobacteriaceae; genus Flavobacterium. The sequence continues at coordinate 250,427 of JAQSDU010000011.1, read as the reverse complement.
TTAGCAGGAAATACAAGAATGCGCATTAGGGGCGGTGATGATTTTGCGTTAACGACTTCACAAGCTTGTGGTGCTTCAAACAGTACATGGGGTGAAACAGAAGATTATATCGTAAATATTACGCCCCCACCTCCAGCAAACAATGAGTGTACGGGGGCGGAAATATTGACCATTGGAAATTTCGGAACATGCCCAGCTACAGCAGTTTTGGGCACGACAGTTTATGCTACCGCTTCAACTGGTGTTGCCAAAACAAGTTGTGATCCTTTGGGTATTTATCAGGATGTATTCTATAAATTCAATAGCGGAAATAATACTGAAATCAATCTAAATTTTACCAACATTACCGGTAGCTGTAAATTTGGCTTGTATAATCTTTGTGGGGGAACATTTTTTGGTGTATGTTCATCAGCTACCTATTCTGATAATATTGCAGAAGTTATCCCAAATACGGATTACTATATTATTGTTTGGTCTAATCCGAGCAATAGCGGGACATTTTCAGTATGTGTTTCACAAACTGCCCCATGCGCTATTACCACTACTTGGAATGGTAATGCATGGAGTGCAGGTGCACCAAACAGCAATAAAAAAGCATTGATTACAAATAATTATTCTTCAACTGGAGACTTGACGGCTTGTAGTTTAATGGTCAACAATGGAACGGCAACGGTCAATTCTGGGCATGACTTTACCATAACAGATAAAATAACCATTAATGGTGGTTCATTGACGTTTGAAAACAATTCGAATCTTATTCAGATAAACGATGTTGATAATGTTGGTCCAATTAACGTTAAAAGAGAGGCTACGATGAGAAGGCTTGACTATGTTTATTGGGGCGCTCCTGTAGATGGTCAGGACTTGAAAGTATTCTCCCCATACACGGTATCTCCTACGATTGCTCCGGGATTCCCGAGTGCTACTGGATCTTCCCGTTTCTATACGCTGAATGAGACTAATAACAGTTTTCAAGTTATTACCGAGCCGTTAGGTGTTTCGTTTAATGAGGCTAAAGGTTATATGTTGCGTGCACCGAATATATTTCCGTCAGATGGTACTTTGGCTACTTTTTTGGGACAGTTCATAGGTGTTCCGCACAACGGAAACGCACCTATAGCAATTACCAACACGCCTATAACGGGAAAAGGTTATAATATGTTGGGCAATCCATATCCATCAACTATTAGCGCCAATTTATTCCTTGCTCAGAATCCTGGAGCATTGTATTTTTGGACACATACCAATGCAGATGCGCCTTCTGGAGCGAACTATGCCACCTATACTACATTCGGAAATGCTTCTGCTGCGGGAGGTGCTACACCAAATGGTACAATTGCTGTCGGACAAGGCTTCTTGTTGAAAACTGCTGCTGGTGGTACTGCTACATTTACAAATAGTATGCGTACAGGCAACAACACAGCGACATTTTTCAGGGATGCCAATACCGATAAACACAGATTATGGCTGAACCTTACCAATGCAATAGGATTACAAAATCAAATATTGATAGGTTATATGGATGGTGCTACCCAAGGCGTCGACGTGTCCATTGATGCAAAACAGATCGAGGGAGGTATTAATAATATTGCTTCGATGATTGGAGATGAAAAGTTCAACATTCAGGCACGTGCATTACCGTTTGTCGATACTGATGAGATTCCGTTAAGCTTTAACGCACTTGTGGCTGGTGAATTTATCATTTCTATAGACCATCTTGACGGCTTGTTCTCAGGTGATCAAGCTGTGTTCATCAAGGACAATTTGACGGGAATGACGCATAATATTAAGGAAAGCGGCTATACTTTTGCTTCAGAAGCCGGCACTGTAACCGACAGGTTCAGCGTGGTATTTCAAAATACAACTCTTAGTAGTACGAATCCAACTTTTGATGCGAATACCATTATCGTATTTAAGACCGACAATATATTGAATATTAATTCTGGTAACATAATGATGTCTGGTGTTAAGGTATTCGATATACGTGGAAGGTTGATTTTTGAGCAAACGGGAATTAATGGCAATACCGCAGTATTAAAAAACTTGATGGTCGGGCGTGAAGTACTTCTGGTTCAGATTAGTTCTGATGACAATAGGACAGTTACCAAAAAGGTGATATATTAGTATGATGGATCGTTTGTGACATAGCGTTTACAGTTTACAAAATATTTTTATCATTCCAGTTTTGTATGCCCATAAACTACGATTGCAAAATACTCTATTTTATTAAAAGCGAACTGTGCATATCCAGTATCAAAGTTCAAAAATTTTCTATTTTTTATAATTGAACTCTGGTAGATATTATAATTTTAAACACAAAAAAAGGCTGATCCATACGATTCAGCCTTTTCCTATTTTCAGTAAAAATACTATTTATTATGTCACAGATTTTGATAATGCACCATTAACCGCAGCGACAACGCCACCGATTACGGCTCCAGTGACAATCATGATCGCTACGTCTAAGGCATATTTTTCAAAATTTGGTGCTTCTTCGGAAGCTATCATAAAACAGTCAGTCATCAAGGCAATGAAGAAACCTAATACGGCACCGGCCTTTAATCCAGAGGTAAAGGTGGTAAAATTACCCAAATTTACGAGTACGTAAGAGAACAGGAATCCAGAAAATAAACAACCGAGCGAAATAAATGCCATATTAGGTTCGTTTCCTCCAAAATAGTCACGGAATAGCATTCCATAGGTCACCCAACCCAACAAAAAGTCTGTAATACCTCCGGCAACTCCGGAAAGTAAGAAATTTTTAATTTTCATAATGGTTTGATTTTAATTGGTTTATGTTATAAAAATACCTACAAAACTAAATGTTTTAACATTTGTTTAGGTAATTTATAAACAATCATAAAATCATCCGAAAGCTTTACTACAGCGATTTCGTAAAGAAACTAATTGTATTTTGTTGATAAAGAAGGGTTTATCGAATGGTGTATTTTGCTTGAAATCCATCAACGAGTAGTTGCATTGTAGGAACAGAATGCCATCGAAAAAAAATAAAGTATTTTAATTTATCCCATAAATAAGCGCATAAAGGCTTTTGTATTTTTCCATAATTACTTTGCGCTTCAGTTTTAAAGTTGGGGTCAAATGGCCTTCGCTGATTGACCAAACTTCAGGCGTAAGCTCAAATTTTTTCACCTTTTCCCAATTACCGAATTTCTCATTGCAAGTGTCAATTTCTTCCTGAATTCTTTTTTTCACCTCCTCGTTCTGAACGATTTGTGCATTGGTTGTACCGATGTTGAGATGTTTCTTTTCTGCCCAATGCTTTACAAACTCGAAGTCGGGTTGTATAAACGCCGCCGGCATTTTTTCACCTTCACCAATAACCATAACCTCACCAATGAAACGAGATTGTTTCATAGCATTTTCAAGCAATTGTGGGGCAACGTATTTTCCGCCAGAAGTCTTGAACATTTCTTTCTTGCGGTCGGTAATTTTAAGGAAACCTTCACTGTCAATTTCGCCGATATCACCAGTATGGAAATAGCCGTCGATAATGGCTTCAGCAGTTTTTTCAGGATCTTTATAATAGCCCATCATCACGTTCGGACCTTTGCAAAGAATTTCGCCATCGGCAGCGATTTTGACTGTTACATTTTCTAGGACTTTACCTACGGTACCGACTTTAAATCCGCGATTCCTCATGTCGTTTACGGCAATCACAGGGGAAGTTTCGGTCAATCCGTAGCCTTCCATCACGTTGATTTCTGCGGCAGCAAAAATACGCGCTAATCTCGGTTGCAAGGCAGCACTTCCAGAAACCATTAGGTCGAGATTGCCGCCCAAACCTTCTTTCCATTTGCTGAAAATTAATTTACGGGCAATGCCGAGTTGGAATTCATACCAAAATCCGTTTTCGCCGTAAGGCTTGTATTGTAACCCGAGGTCAATCGCCCAGAAAAATAGTTTCTTTTTAATGCCGGTAAGTTCGGCACCTTTGGCATAAATTTTATCATAGACTTTTTCTAAAAGCCTTGGTACCGCAGTAATCACAGTAGGTTGGGCTTCTTTCAGGTTGTCTACCAATTTGTCAATCGATTCTGCAAAATATACGGAAACACTGTAATATTGGTAGATGTATAAGATCATCCGTTCGTAAATATGACAAATAGGAAGGAAGCTCAATGCCCTTGTACTTCCTTCAACAAAAGGAATTCTTGGTGCGCTTCCCAATACATTGGAAACGATATTTTTGTGCGACAACATAACGCCTTTCGGTCTTCCTGTAGTTCCGGATGTGTAGATAATGGTTGCAAGATCTTCTGTAGAAACGTTGGATTTTCTGTCTTCGACTTCGTTTTGGTTGCTTTCGTTTTTGCCAGTTTCGAGCAATTCCGTCCAGTTCTTGCAACCTGGAATTTCATCAAAGCAATAGACGTCTAATAAACCCATAACTTTGTGCTTGATTAAATTGATTTTTCGCAGCACTTCAGCATCAGATACAAAACAATAAATAGAACCTGAATGGTTGAGGATATATTCATAATCGTCTTCGGAAATCGTCGGATAGATTGGAACATTCTGCGCACCGGTTTGAAGGATACCGATGTCTAAAATATTCCATTCGGTGCGATTGCTCGATGAGATGACGGCAATTTTATCGTTTTTTTTAATGCCCATCCTCAAAAGTGCGCGCGAAATAGCATTGGCTTTTGCGATATATTCAGAGGTGGACGTTTTTACCCAAACGCCGTTATATTTTGTAACAAGCGCGTCCGGCAAGTCATTTTTTTCAAGCTGGTAATAAGGAAATTCAAACAGACGGGTTATATTGGTCATTTTTTTCGGTGTAATTTTAATGCAAATTAAGGAAAAAAATTTAGTTTAAAGTTGTTTTGATTGTTTGGGAAGTTTAAAGTTTGAGGTTTAAAGTTTCCCATAGCACAGAACTTTAAACCTTAAACTTTAAACCTCAAATTTTTATCCGTAATTTTACACACCAATTCCAACTAAGGTGTGTTTGCTATGAATAAAATTTCGAGATTTGAAGAGTATAAAGTATTGCTGTACAGAATATTATTGGTTTATTTCTTTTATTTCGTTGCACGACTGCTTTTCTTTTTATACAATACCGATCTGATCCAGATTGATTCGGTTGGCGACTATTTAAGGTTGTATTACCACGGAATTGCCTTCGACAATACAGCAATTTTGTATGTGAACCTGCTTTTTATAGTGTTTTCGATATTGCCGTTTGTAGTAAATATGCGCAAAGGATATCAAAAATTCCTATTTTATCTTTATTTCGTCACGAACCTTGTGGCGTATGCGACGAATTTTGTCGATTTTATTTACTACCGTTTTAACTTCGGAAGATCAACAATCGCGATGTTCGAATCGTTAAAAAACGAATCGAATAAAGGACTGCTTTTCTTTAATTTCCTAATCCATTATTGGCATGTTTTTGTTTTGTTTTTTGTAATAGCATTTGCGTGGGTTTATTTGTATAAGAAGGTAAAATTACAACCTAAACCTATTGGATCTATACTAAAATATTTCATTACTTCGGTATTGTTTTTTTTATTAATAATTACTTTAAGTATAGGAGCCATACGTGGTGATTTTAAGAAAAGTACGCGTCCAATTAATTTGATTGATGCAAGTCGTTATGTAAGCAATTCAGCCCAAGCAGATGTAGTTTTGAATACGCCATTTGCCATCATCAGAACAATGTTTAGCAACAGTTTTAAGAAGGTAAACTTGGTAACTTCTGCAACGATAGATTCGCTGGTTGTTCCTATAAAACAATACAGAAATAACCCACCAACCAAGCCAAATGTTGTGATTTTTATACTCGAAAGTAACGCTCGAGAATATTATGGGTGTATGAATCCGGACACAAAAATCCCGAATTATAAGAGTTATACGCCATTTGTAGACTCACTAGCGCAACACAGTTTGGTTTTTGCGAATGCTTATTCCAACGGTTATAAATCGATTCACGCGGTTTCTTCTGTTTTGGCAGGTATTCCTTCATTTAAGGATGCATTTACGTCGTCGCCATATCCAAAGCAAAAAACAGAATCTTTAGTTTCAACGCTGGAAAGCGAAGGCTATTCGACTTCCTTTTTTCACGGCGCGCCGAATGGTTCGATGGGATTTTTGGGATATGGTAATATCCTTGGCATAGACCACTATTATGGCAAGACAGAATACAACAACGACGCCGATTTTGACGGCGTTTGGGGCATTTGGGACGAACCGTTTTTTCAATTTTTTGAGACTAATCTGAACCAGCAAAAGCAACCGTTTATGGCAACATTATTTTCGGTTTCATCGCATGAACCCTACAAGATCCCAGAAAAATACAAAGGAAAATTTCCAGAAGGCAATGTCAATATCCATAAATGCATCGGCTATACCGATTATGCTTTAAAGCAATTCTTCAAAAAGGCGAAAACCCAACTATGGTTCAAGAATACGATTTTCGTAATGGTTGGCGACCACGGTAATACGATTTATTACGACGAATATAAAAAGGAATTCAACAAAAATTCGGTCGCAATGCTCATCTACGATCCGAACGAAAAATACGTTGGTGTCAACAAAGACTGGGCGCAGCAGATCGACATTTATCCAACCATCCTCGATATGATTGGTTACCAAAAACCCTTCCGAAGCTGGGGCAGAAGTTTGGTGGGTGATACACAAGTAAAGCCTTTTGTGGTAAGGTATTCTGCCAATATGTACCAGTTTTTCTCGGGCGATTATATTTGTACTTTCGATGGGAAGAAAGCGATTGGGTTTTATGCGAAGGAGGATAAAGGACTGGCTCACAATCTTATTGCGCAAAGAAATGCTGATATGGATTTACTGGAAACACGCTGCAAAGCTTTTATTCAGGATTATATGGAGCGGGTGATGGACAAGAAGTTGGATAAGTAGCGGTCAACTATGATATTATTTTGATGCCGATACGTGTTTTTTGTTTAGCTTATATTTATCAATCATGTATTTGCTTATGGGCTTTAAGGTTTTTCCTGAAATAGGATGTAACCCATCTCCGGGAATATTAAAAAATTCGATTCCCGTTACTTCTTTGCTGTACCAAACCATTGGTTTTTCGTTCCTGAAAAAGTAAGGAATGTCGGCTAATTGAAGTTGCCGTTTTTTTATTTCAATACCATCTATTGGACGAATTGCACCGTAATCTGCGGTCAATAATTCCTCTTGATTATCTTCTAGTGTCGTATAATGGTCTGTTTGCCATTGCATGAATTTTTTTTCTGGGAAAAGTAGGATTGCCGATATACATACGAACAATAGCACTATGACAATTAGCAATATAGCAATAAACTTTTTACGATTTCCTACGGATACGGCGGTATTATCTTTAATGATCTCGTCCTCCTGATATATAGTTGTGGCATTTACAGAATCTTCGGGCATATCTACTGAATTGCTACTATCTGTATCATGTATAATATCCGACACTGCATTTACCAATTGATTTTTTCCAGCAATATAAGCGTTGTGAGGTCGTGGCTTAAAATTTACGAGTACGGCAATCAGGTTTAAATTGACAGGGTTCGTCTTGCTATTTTCTCCTCGTATGAAATTACCAACTGCTCTCCATTTCCCTGCATCCAAGCTGTCAATTTTTTTTCTCAAACTTTCCTCACCATTGGGTTGAAAGAACAGTTTGAAAATTTCGGCATCCTGCTGACTTAAACCTCCATCAAACAATAATAAGCAATAATTGCGCAATTGAGCCGGACTTGGATTTGTAAGGTATCCGCCAAATGTTTCTTGCTTCGCAATGGCAATTTGCTGTTTTACATCTGCAATATAATTGTCAAAAGTCTTTATCATTTTCAGCATTTTTAAGTATTACTAAGTATCTCTCGGAATTACTATGTATTAGCGGAATTCTTCGGAATTCCATTGCAATAGCACTTCCTTTCCGTCATTCCTTTGCCTCTGAATCAGTTACTGCTGTTGCCTGCAGCTTCAGCAAATGTACAAAACTGATTTTTAACACAGTGTAGCCGTCCATCTTGGAGGCTTTAACGGGAAGTGTAAATCTTTCTTGTTGGTACAGCACACTGCACTTCCCGAAAATCAGGAATTACCTAACCGCATTGGATTGCAAAGTCAGGGCAAAAAGCCCTTGGGGATTTCCATGTTCAATTCTTAAATAATTTAAAAAATGAAAAGACTATTTATATTGTCCGTATTCGTGCTAGCCAATCTGCTGATGGCTTCATGCACACAAGATGGTTTCTCTGGAACTGATGGTGTGACTACTAATACACAGGCTGATGGCGATACCGGAGGACCTGGTCATCTTCCGATCAAGCCGCCACCACCGCCACCGCCACCTGGTAACGGCATTAATCCATAAACAGATTGACAAACGATTATTTTTTTTATTACATTCGGGGAATAATACTTTATGATGAAGTGGTATTCCCCGTTTTTAATTTTCGCATTGTTACTTTGGAGTTGCAAAAACAGCACAAAGCCAAATTACAATACTACTAAAAATGGAATTGTAGTCGCAGATTTGATTGACAAAGGTAACGACATAAAATTATCGGCAAAGGAGCGTTTTGCAGCATTTGACAAAGCAGATACTTTCGCCAAGGGCAATACAGTTTTAGAAAATCTTGTTGCCAATAATCGTTTATATGTCGTCATTTCAGCTTTTCCGGATAGTATGGCTAAAGCGACCCCAGCATTTAAGAAAATAGAAGCGGATACTTCCGATAACCCATATAAAGCTTATTATCAAAGCGCTATGGCTAGTTATTTTATGCAGCAACAACAGGTTGATTCGGCGTTTCAATTGTATATTAAGGCAAAAGACCAAGCCATATTGCACAACGACAGCCTTAATGCCGGGTATTGCCTTATTAGGACAGCGGAACTTTGGCAAACATATAACGATTATCACCAAAGCGAGAGCGATGCCATTGCAGCACTTAAACTACTGAAGCACCAAAAAAACAATGAATATTTAGCTGAAGTGTATAATATCCTTGGGATTTCTTATACTTTTCTGAAAGATTTTCCAAAGGCTATTACCGCATACAATAAAGCTGCTTCATTTGCCACAACCGACCTTCAAAAGCAGATACTGAAAAATAACATCGGTAGTGTCTATGCGATGAATGGAAATTTTGATAAGGCAATTTCGGTTTTTAAAGGGCTATTGGCATCAAAAGTTATCATGGTAGACCAAAGTTCAAAAGCCAGAGTGCTTGACAATCTCGGTTATGCACTTTTCAAAAAAGACTTCGGCGGATTGGATGAAATGCAATACGCATTAAAAATTCGGGAAAGCCTGAATGAGAAAAATGAAATAGCATCGTCTGCATTGCACCTTCATGATTATTATTACCACCATGGTGATGTTTCGTTGGCGATGGTCTATGCACGCCGAGCATTGGTTGAGGCCACCGCAGTAAATGCTACAGACGATAGGCTTACTGCAATGAAATATATTGCAGAGCTTAGCTTTGGCGCAGAAGAAAAAAACATCTCAGCAAGGCACAGACAACTTACTGACAGTATTGGTGAAGTTCGAATAAGGATGACCAACAATTTTGCAGAAGACAAATATAACTACCAGTTAGCAACAGACTATGCCGCAACAATGAAGAAAAATGCAGCATTAGAAGTAAAGAATAAAATGATTATTCTTTATTGCGGGATTGGTGCGATAGTGTTGGTGGTAATTTTCTTTTTATACAAAACCAAAAAAGAAAAACAACTTTCCACCTATAAAACCGAAACCCGTATTGCCAAGCGCATCCACGACGAACTTGCGAATGACGTTTTCTATACCATGTCGTTTGCGGAAAAAGAAGACCTATCATCATCGGAAAATAGAGAGACGCTGCTGAACAACCTCGACAATATTTATTACCGTACACGGGATATTTCTCGCGACCTTAACACCATTGATACCGGTGTTGAATTTCCAGAAAGGCTTCGTGAGCTCATGTCGGGATTTCACGGGATCCATACCAATGTCATTGCAATTGGTCTCGACGCCGTCCAATGGGAAAAAGTCAGTACAGCGAAAAAAATTGCCACTTATCGCGTCATTCAGGAGTGGCTTACCAATATGAAAAAGCACAGTAATGCCGGAATGGTGGTGTTGAATTATAAAATTCAAAAAAACAAATTGGTGGTAACATACAGTGATGATGGGGTCGGACTAGCATCAGAATCGATTGCCGCAAAAAAAATGATACCTGATACGGAAAACCGTATTAAGGAAGTCAATGGAAAATATACTTTTGAGACATCCGAAAAAGGATTAAAAGTAAGTCTATCCATACCCCTCTAAAAGATGTTTAAAAAGATACTGATTGCCGAAGATATTGACAGCATAGGATTGGGCCTGAGTACCATTCTTGAAAAGCTGCATGCGGCTGAAATTGTTCATGCCAGATATTGCGACGATGCTTTGCTAAAAATTAAAAAAGCAGCGCAGGATGACATGCCTTTTGAACTACTGATTACAGATCTTTCGTTTGCTCCGGACCACAGACAAGTAAAACTTCAGGGAGGGGAAGACCTAATTGTTGCTGTTCGTACCTTACAACCGGATATAAAGATCATCGTCTATTCTGTTGAAGACCGTATGTATAAAATTCGGCGTATGCTGGATTTTCTCCATATCGATGGATTTGTATGGAAAGGTCGCGAAGGTTCAGGGGAAATTCTCAAGGCGATTGATGCGATTTTCAACGAAGGCAAATACCTATCACCCCGTTTTTCCCATATCTTTAATCCTGCCGCAGTGATGGAAATTCGAGAGGCTGATATTGAACTTATTCGGCTGCTCTCGGAAGGACACAGCCAGCCCGAAATTAGTAATATCCTTAAAGCACAAAATAAAAATTCAAGCACCAGTTATATCGAAAAGCGCATTAGCAGTTTGAAGGAATTGTTTAAGGCGAAGAATACCCTGCATTTGGTTAGCATTGCGAAGGATATGGGGTTGGTATGAAAAAAAATTCTCATCAATGCAATGCATTTTCCCATCAGTTCGTCCCGAAGTTTCGGGAGCCCAAATGATTTGCGAACAGCTAATCATTGTGAAGTATCGAGAACCTTTTGAATATAGAAGCTTCTCGATACAATTTTAGCAAAAAAGCTTTCGCATTTTTCCTAAAATCACTCGAAGTGACGCATAATAATCCTCATCTTTCAAAAAAAATCACCCCAATACGGAAAACCGTACGGTATTGAGAATCAACCTTTGTAGGTTTGATAAATTTTAAAAATCAAACCAATGGATTTCAAAGACCAGATTAAGCAGTTGGGTGACCGTGTCAATAAATTGAAAGGGCAGGTCAATACTGAAGAAGCTACAAAGAATGCGTTCATTATGCCATTTATTAAAGAATTAGGATATGATGTATTCAACCCATTTGAAGTTACGCCCGAGCTTGTAGCGGATATCGGAACCAAACAAGGCGAGAAAATCGATTATGGCATCATGAAAGATGGCGAGCCTATCATTCTCATAGAGTGCAAGCACCACGCTGCGCCTCTGAATGTGAATAATGCATCACAGCTTTTCCGATATTTTCATACCACTAAGGCTAAGTTCTCCATTTTGACGAATGGCATTGAGTACCGGTTTTATACCGATCTGGTCGAAACCAACAAAATGGATGAGAAGCCTTTTTTTGCGTTTGACATCACCGATATCAAAGACAATCAAATCGAAGAACTGAAGAAGTTCCATAAGACTTATTATGATTTTGAAAACATTGTTAACACCGCAAGCGAACTCAAATATACTTTTGAGCTTAAAAAACTGATACACGCTGAATTTTCAGAACCGGGAAGCGATTTTGTAAGGCATTTTGCCAAGCAGGTCTATCCAAGTATAATTACAGCAAAAGTATTGGAGCAGTTTACGAACCTTACCAAAAAATCATTGCAGCAGTATATTAGTGATATGATTACAGATAGACTCAAGTCGGCTTTGGTAAAAGAAGATGCCGTGGCAAAAGAGCAAATAGCAGAACTTGCAGAACCATTAAAAGACATTCCTTCTACTATTATTACTACCGACGAAGAACTCGAAGGTTTCATGATAGTGAAAAGCATATTGAGGCAGATTATAAAACCCACAAGAATCGTGCATCGCGATGCGCAGTCTTACTTTGCTATCCTGCTTGACGATAATAATCGCAAGACCATTTGCAGACTCTACCTAGGGAGTAAAAAGAAATACATTGGAACGATCAACGATAAGAAAGCAGAAGTGAAATTTGAAATAGACACTATTGACGACATTTTTAAATATGCCGACTTACTGCTTGCCACCGTAAAAGAATACGATAAGGAATAACAAACACCCACCACCCACCAACCCTATGAAAACCCTATTCACCCTAATCCTTGCACTGTCATTTTCATTAACAGCACCAGCGCAAGCCACTCCAAAAAAGCTAACGGCTTCCAATTGCGCCCGAGGCTGCACAGGCTCAGACTATTGCACCGCTTGTAAAAATTGCACCGGCTGCAAGCATTGTGCAAAAGAAGGCGGCAGTTGCGGCGTTTGCGTGCCACCCAAGACGACCACAAAAGCACCAGCAAAAAAAGCAACCAAAAGCAAAACCACCAAAAAGAAGAAAAAGTAAAAATTTGTAAGAATAATATCCAAGTATTTCTACTTGGTGCCATTTTTTTAACAGTTTTAATTGCACTTTAACGATTAAAGTTGGTTGGTAATGTGGTAGTTATAACTTTATTACTGGATAATCTTTGCAATCACCCTTTTCTCATTCCGCACAATGAGAGGAACTCAACATCATGAAAATAAAGATCAATCTCCGTTTGGCGCTACTATTCCTGTTCATGGCCATTGGCATTTGTTGTAATAGGAATACGGATAGCCCGCCGCTTGTTGAAGCCGGTGCGCCAATATATCGCAATGATAATATCAGAGTTAATAGCAATAACAATGTCAAAAACCAAGATCAATACAATCACGCCACCAAAACTGACAGCGGTTCCGGTGTTTATATCTGTAAAAGCATAGGCGCAAAACGTTATCACCTCAGCAAAGCCTGCCGCGGACTTATTCGCTGTGAGCACGAGATTGAAAGGGTGAGCGTGGAGGAAGCTGAGGGGATTGGACTGAGTTTGTGTAGGTGGGAGGATTGAGAAAATAATTATTAACCAAACCAATATAAAATGAAAAACAAAACAAATCAATGGATAGTATTACTGGCATCAGTAATATTAATCTCTTGCGGAAAAGACAAATCCGAAGAAATCAAATTATTTCCGGTTAAATCGGGTGAAAATTATGAATATGTTGATAAGGAGGGTAAGATTATAATCAATCCACAATTTGCAGAAGCTTCTATTTTTCGTGACAGATTGGCGCTAGTAAAGGCTTCTGGCGAAAAAGGCAAATGGGGTTTTATCAACGAAGATGGAAAATATGTAATAAATGCGACATATAAGAGTGCGACCACTTTTAATGAAGGATTGGCGTGGGTAGTCACTGAAAATGGTGCTCCAATTATGTCGAAGCTTTTGCTTCCATCCTTGCGATGAATAATGATTACAATTGATGAAATAATAAAATTAAATTCACAATCATGAAAAAATACTACATCGAAATTAATGGTCAACAATCAGAGCCTTTAAGTCTTGAAGAGCTTAAAAAACAAAAGATTACTAAAGAAACTCTTGTCTGGTTCGAAGGACAAGATGATTGGATTAAAGCTGGCAATATTCAGGAATTAGAGGTAATATTTAAAAGTATTCCACCACCGATTAAAAAAGTAACACCACCGCCAGTACCAATTATGAAAGAACAAGTAGTTCCTGCACCACAGTATATGCATGAAAAAGAAAATAAATCATTTTTCTCAACGGTTCAAGGTAAAATTTTAATGGGTATTGCTGCTGTTGGTGTAGTAGTCGTTCTTCTATTCTCATTTACCGACAAGTCTCATTTAGAAGTACAGACACAGACAGAGCTAAATACAGAGCAATTGCAACAGCAGCAGCAATTACTGGATGAACAAAATGCCAAGATTGCCGAACAGCAACGTATAGAAGCAGAAAGGCAGGAGCGTGAAAGAAAAGCAGCAATCAGACAACAAATTCAAGAGATATCAGAGCAGCTTAATATAGCCTATCAAAATGTTGAAAAGGCCAAACAGGGTTTAAATGATGCTTCTGCTTTCCAATTATTAAGGAGTAAGAGTGAAAGAAATCAACAGATAAATGAAGCAACTGATGCTTTGAATAGTTGGACTAATGAAGTGCAGAGACTGGAAGGAGAATTAAACACTTTAAATAAAAGTTTATAACTATTTGAAATGATATTACTCTAATTAACACTATAGCACGGATTTGCAATCCGTGCCCATCAAAATCATAACTCGAAGTGACGTGAAATTTCTCAACACAATTTCAGCAAAAGCCGCCGCGTTTTTCTGAATCCCGAAGCATCGGGGCGAAGTGAGTCAAAATAATCCTCAAATTTTCAAAAAAATTCACCCCAATACGGTTTCCCATACAAAAATCCCAATTTCGCATAATAATTTAGATGATTATTAACCTTAATCATTTGTTTTATGTCCAATTTAACCAACAATCGGCTGAATGTCACCATGACCGCTGCACAGATCACCGCCGTAAAAACGGCACTTACCACCATCAATACCAATATGCCGTTCTTGATCGGACTTACGATAGACGAGCGCGCCGGTCTGCCGAAAATCGATGTGAGCAACAAAGCCTTTACACAAGATGCCATCAATGCTGCGGTCAACAACAGTGCGATGTTGCCGGCATTTATCAGTACAACAAACATGCAGACTGATTTGCAGCTTTTTGACCAGATTGACGAACTGCGCGGCATGGTGGCACAAGTACTCGAAAAACTCGAAGACACACAAATGCTTGCCGGTAGCGAATCTTATGTCAATGCCCTCACAGCTTATAAACTCTTTGGTGCTGCCGCTTCCGCTGGAGTTGCTGGTAGCGACAGTGTTTATGACCAACTCAAGCAACGTTTCAACAACAACGGTAGCTCCGAAGCGACTGCGCCGTAGTACAATGGTTGCGCTAACCACCCCGGCTTGGCTGTCGGGGTATTTTTTTGAACCACCAGCATCGCTATTGGTATAAAAAATAGGTTCATGCGCTATATTAGGTAGAATGATTATCCTTATGACAGATAATAAAACTATGCAAACAGATGTTTATAGGCTATTTAAATGGGAATCATTCCCACTAAGACTGATAATAAAGCTATGATGTAATAGGTTTATTATCAGTAAACATTATAATTAAACTTACTAAACATAGTATAAAACTATGTTTAGTAAGTTTATACTACGTTATGTCTTGTTTGATTTCTTTGTGGCTGAACTAGGAATATATCGCTAAAATTGAATACGAAAACTATGATCGACAGAAGCAAAAAATATAAAAAAGAAAGCAGTATTCCGCAGCCGCATGTTGGCGAAATGCTAACCGCCTATATTCAAATGCATAAAATCAACAGAGCTGCACTCGCACGACAATTAGGCGTAGCTGAAAATGCCATTAGCGATTATTGCCGCCGTAGTTCATTGCAATTGGGTATCTTGTGGAGAATTAGCGTCGCATTAGAATATAATTTCTTTACTGAATTCAATGATAAATTACCGTTTGCACCTGAAAGTGCAACAACGATAGCCTTAAAACAACAATTGGCAGAAAAAGAGGAAACGATTGCCAAACTTGAAGCGGAACTGGAAATTTACAGGCGGATAGTAGGGAAATAATAGAATTATTTTATTCACAATTGTAAAATAATAAACAGACTAAAAAGGGATATCCTCCTATTTGTAGTTCCGGCAAAGGCGCAATTGTAACAATCAAGCCAATAAATACCCATAGTTAGGGATTTATACGACCTTCTAAAATTCCATTTTTGCATACAAAAGCGAGATTTTTAAATGGAAATAAAATAAATACGCCAATCGGATACGGATTGCCATACGAACGAATAAACCAAAATGCATACATTGCCGAAAAGTAAACTCAAAATAAGCCATTTGGCGTATTGTAGGGCTGCTTTTTTTTTATTAATATTTGCAAATCAATAAATTAGGAATGAAACAACTATACGCAACGATCTTCTTATTGTTTTTGATTTTGGGGAATGTAGGGGCTGCAAGGGCAGGAGAGGTGCCTAGAAAATTATCGTCCGGTGGTATTTATGTAGTCACAGCAACCATTACCGCTAGCGATAATTCAGTTTGCCTCAATAGCACAAGTAATACAGTGACATTGAATGCCAATGGCACTACAGGGGCGGTAAGTTTCCAATATAAAATTGGTAGTGGGGCTCCGATTACTGTTTCTGGAACTCCGTTTGTAATAAACGTAGCAACAAATATTCCAGGTGCTATAGTATATACTTTGATAAGTGTGACTGACGCTAGTGGTGTTACGGCAATCAGTCAAACAGCTACTGTAACAGTAAATGCACCACCTACTATTAGCTTTACACATAATGCAGGGGCTAATATATGTTCAGGTGTTCCTATCCAATTTACATCAACGGTTAGTGGCAATGCACCTTATACTTATGAATGGGATTTTGGGAATTCTGAAACGTCATCAGCGGCAAATCCAAGTCATGCATTAACTTCTCTTGGTTGCGGAACAGTAATAATGCCTATTAGCTTGAAGGTTACTGATGCCAATGGGTGTATATCAACGGTAACTAATAGTATTCAGGTGAAACAACGACCAGATATAAGTTTTGAAGATGTAAATGCAACGGGTGCGAATAATCAATTCAGTAATTGTCAAAATGCCTCAGCGTCAAATCCGGTTTACTCTATTACTGTCGGAAATATTTCAAGTAGTTCATGTATTGCTTCGTATTCGATAAATTGGGGAGATTCTATTACGGAAAATAATGCATCATTTCCCGCATCACATACTTATAATCAATTAGGGGCTTATAATATGATAATTACTGCTATTGGGACAAACGGGTGTAGCAGTTCAAAAACATATGTTATTAAAAATGTCTCGAATCCGTCGGGAGGGATAAATAGCCCAGGTAATACGCAGAATTTATGCATACCTACTGCAATGATTGAATTTACAATTTCCAATTGGGCAAATAATTCTCCCGGAACAACTTATGATGTTAATTATGGAGACAATACGCCAAATGTTACACTTACACAACAACAATTGATAACTTCCACTTATTATAATTCGGCTAACCCATCTGCATCAGCAAATTATCCTGTGCCACATTCCTTTACAACGAATAGCTGCCCCAACGCACAATTTACGGTCACATTAACAGTCACAAATGCTTGTGGTTTCACAGTAGGAACGATTTCTAATATCAGTACGATTTCAAAACCATTAGCTAATTTTTCGGCTCCAGTTTTTGCATGTAATGCTTCAAGTGTTTCTTATACAAATACAACTGACCAAGGCTTCGACACTGGCTGTATTAGATTGACAAAATTTATATGGAATTTCGGGGATCCTATTGGAAGTAATAACATTATAAATACAGGCTTTACTGATTTATTATCTAATCAAACACATACTTTCTCCGGTCCGGGTAATTATATCGTAACACTAACTGCGCAAAATAGTTGTGGATTGACTACTAAGACCCAGAACATCTGCATCGAATCTCCAATCACACCGCAATTTACAGTATCAAACGCTACGGGTTGCGCACCATTCGCCGTGACCACCAACAATACCACCGCACCAACCAACCAATGCAATACGCCAACCTATTTGTGGCAAGTATCTTATTTAGCAGCCAATTGCGGTAGTGGACCGGTAGTAATACCAAATCAGACAACAGCAAATGCGACTTATAATTTTACAGTTCCCGGGACTTATACCATAACACTCACTATGTCAAATTCCTGCGGAAGTTTTAATGCCACCCAAACCGTAACAATCAAACAACCCCCAACCGCAACAATAAATACTATCAACGACCTCTGCGGTTCAGGAAATATCACACCAACTACAGTAGTCAACGGTTGCGCACCCGCTTCGGATACGCTCTCTTATGCATGGAGTTTCCCCGGAGGTACACCTGCCACCGCTACAACCGCGGTTCCTGGAAGTATCGCTTATATTACATCAGGATCCCATACCGTTTCCTTGGTCGTGACCAATAGCTGCGGTGCTTCGGCAACAGCCACTAAAATATTTAATGTCAATAATGCGCCTGCAATTACCAATACCTTATTAACACAAACTACTTGCTCTGGTTCACTTACCACACCAATAGTTTTGACAGCCAATCCTAACACGGCAACCTTTAGTTGGACAGCTGCGTCAACCGCGGGGGTTACGGGTTTTATCGCTTCTGGAAATACGGCTACGATTCCTGCGCAAACGCTCTTAGCTGGCAGCAGTGTTGGTACCGTAACCTACCATATCATTCCGGCTTTAGGCAGTTGTACAGGCACTCCTGTTGATTATGTCATTACCGTAAATCCGGCACCAACTATCACTACACAACCTGGGTCTTCTACGATTTGTCAGGGTGGAACACCAACTTTGCTAACAGTCGCTATCAGTAGCACTTCCGGAACGCCTGCATATCAATGGTATTCGAATGCGAATAACAATACGACTTCAGGAACTATTATAACATCTGCTACCAATGCTACCTACGCGCCACCGGCAACAGTTGGTACTATTTATTATTATTGTGTCATCGCTTTACCCGCGTCGGCAGGATGTGCTTCTATAACTACCAATACGGCAACTGTTACAGTAACACCTTCTGCAACGATTTCTACACAGCCAACGCCAAGTCAGACCGTTTGTGTAGGCGCATCGGCAATGGCTTTAAGTATCGCTTATACCGGCGGAACTGGTACAGCTGCCTATCAATGGTATACGAACAATTCTGCATCCAATACAGGAGGGACAATTATTTCGGGTGCTACGAATGCAACTTATACACCACCAGTTTTTAATGCTTCTGGGTCTTATTTTTATTATGCCGTCGTTACTTTATCAGGCGCAGGTTGCGGTCCTATTGCCAGTAATACCGCCAATATAACCGTAGCTGCTGATCCTATCGTTAATACACAGCCTTTAGCGACACAGACTTTGTGCCAAGGCGTAACACCAACAGCATTAACAGTAGTTGCATCGGGTGACGCAAGTATTGGTACATTAAATTATCAATGGTATTCCAACACTACCAATTCAAATGCTTCGGGAACTCCTATTGTCGGAGAAACAACAGCTTCATTCACACCATCAACCACAGTAACGGGAACTTTTTATTATTTCTGCGAAGTAGCACAAGCCGCTGCTGGTTGTGGTACCAATTCGCAAGTCGCCCAGATTATCGTTGTGGCAGCTCCTGTCATTACTGACCAACCTGATTCAAGTACGCTTTGTTTGGGTGGAACACCGACAGTACTCTCAGTAACTGCGAGCAGTGGCGTAGGGACACCAACTTATCAATGGTACTCATCGACATCAGGCACACAAAATGGTACAGCTATTTCTTTAGCAACATCGGCTAACTATACGCCGCCTACTACTGTTGTTGGTGAGATATGGTATTATTGCATTGTTACATATCCGGGTTCTGGCGGCTGCTCTGCGATTCCGTCACAATCGGCATCAGTTACCGTTAATGCGGGTGCAACTATTAGCTCGCAACCCGTACCTAGTCAAACTATTTGTGTAGGAGGTACAATTGCAACTCCTTTAACGGTAGGCTACACAGGCGGTACCGGAACGGCTAGTTGGCAATGGTACAGTAATATTACCAATACCAATACCGGCGGTACGGCAATAAGCGGTGCTACATCGGATACTTTTATTCCATCAGCGGTTACCATTCCCGGAAGCTACTATTTTTATGCGGTACTAACTTTATCGGGTAATGGTTGCGGGGCTATAAGCAGTAACGTTGCAGTCATAGATGTTGTCTCAGATCCGGTTTTTACGGCACAGCCATTGGCTTCGCAGACGTTGTGCCAAAATGCATTGCCAACGATATTATCGGTAACGGCTACAGGCGGAATAGGTATTTTTTCGTACCAATGGTATTCTAATACTACAAACACCACGGTAGCCGCTACTTTGATTCCAACAGCTACAGCCAATACCTTTACACCGCCAACGGCAACTGCAGGAACTGCTTATTATTATTGTGTAATCTCGCAAAGCGGATTGGGGTGCAACGCCACAAGTAATATTGCGGAAGTAATTATTAATGTTTCGCCATCCATCGGTACACAACCGGTTTCAAGCACAATATGTCTTGGACAAACCCCAACACTTTTGAGTGTAGCTTTTATCAATGGCGTCGGCACAGCGCAATACCAATGGTACAGTAATGCTGTTAATACCAATGTGGGAGGTACACAAGTTATAGGCGCAACCAATCCAAATTTCGCACCTCCGGCAGCAACAGCAGGAACGATTTGGTATTATTGTATCATCACTTTGACGTCAGGTGGATGTTCTAATCTTATTTCTGATGTGGCTGAAGTTACTATCAACCAAATTCCGGTCATTTCCAATAAAAGTGCCATCATTTGCAGCGGCAATGTTTTTACTGTAACACCTGTTAGTGCCGGAAGTGATATTGTACCCGTTGGTACTACTTTTACATGGGGAACGCCTGTCGTAAATCCAGCAGGGACAATCATCGGCGCTGTTGCAGAAACCATGCTACAGAATAATATTAGCCAAACGCTTACCAATACGACAATCAACACGGCAACGGTGACATATACCGTTACACCACTATCAGGGAGTTGTGCTGGAAATACTTTTACGGTTACCGTCACTGTGAATCCGGCTGTCAGTTCTAACGCAGTTGTCAATAACAGCAGTTGTTTCGGAATTAACAATGCTTCCATACAAACTAATATAACAGGTGGGATTCCGTTTACTACCGGTAATCCTTATCAGATAGTATGGACGGGACCAAATAGTTTTACTTCCAATTTACCATCGATTTCAGGTATAGCGCCTGGATTGTACCATCTTTCTGTAACTGATGCCGGTGGATGTCCCATCGTCGAAGATTATACGATTACAGAACCGGCAGATATTATTATCACCACCAATCTCGAAAGCGACATCAGTTGTTTTGCAGCAGCTGATGCCGCTATTGATATAAGTGTGAACGGCGGAACGGGTTCACATACATTTGCATGGAAGAAAGACAACTTTCCTTTTGCTATTACAGAAGATATCACCAACCTTAGTCCGGGTGTTTATGAAGTGACGGTTTCTGATGCGAATAATTGCGGACCGAAAGTACAATCCTATACCGTTACCGAACCAACGGTATTGGCTGTCAGCTTGGACAATAAAACGGATGTGATTTGTTATGGAGCTGCTACAGGTGCTATCAATATAAATGTTGTGGGAGGAACACAAATCCAGACCGCACCTGGAGTTTTTGATTATACTTATGCATGGATAGGGCCAAATGGTTTTACGGCAAATACTCAGGATTTAGTTAATATCACGGCAGGAATTTATACCGTAACTGTAACCGACAACAATGGTTGCACCAAAAATCTAGTAGCAACAATTACACAACCAACAGAAATCATCATAACTGCTGCTACCACTGCAATTGAGTGTTATGGCGATAATAACGCTTCGATTTCATTAACCATCACCGGCGGTAACGCTCCCTACCAAATCGGGTGGAGCAATCTCGGTAGCGGCACTTTTCAAGACAATCTATCCGCAGGAATTTATACTATCACTGTTATCGATGCCACTAATTGTGTGAAAGTATTGCCTGTCAATATTCCAGAAGCGCCAATTTTTACAATTAATCCAATAGTACAGCAAATTAGTTGTTTTGGAGCGAATAACGGAAGTATTACTTTAAATCTTGTTGGCGGAATCACGCCGGTTTCATTGGTGTGGAATGACAATGGAAATACCGGCGTTCAACGCAATAATCTTGGGCCGGGTACTTATACGGTAACGATTATCGACAGTAAACCGTGTGTCATTAACCGCACTTTTGTTATTTTGGAACCGCAGCCACTGGTGCTTTCCGCCAATCTTACCAATGCATTCGATTGTGATAATGCAAATAGCGGTGCCGTCAATTTATTGGTTTCGGGCGGGACGCCGCCGTTTGTTTATAATTGGTCGAATGGTGCTGTGACCGAAGATTTAACTGCAATTCCAGCAGGTAATTATTTGATTACGGTTACCGATGCCAATGGTTGCTCGAAAACCGAGCAATACGCTATTAACAGACAACCGCCATTGATAGCCAACGTAATTACCGACACCGATTTTGATTGCGCAGCGCATTTTGTAAAGCAGACGTTTATTGCAGATGTAGTAGGAGGAGTGCCGCCGTATCAGTTGTCATGGTCGAGTGGAACGGTTAGTGGCAACAACAACGAATTCATGGAAACGAATCAGGAAGGCACGGTAATTCTTGATGTTACAGATAATTTGGGTTGTACTACCAATTATACTTTCAATGTAGCGATTCCTGTTTTGGGCGAACCGTCATGGACGGCGGATTCTTTTGCATATCTCACTTATGGCAATTATTCGATTGTAGATCCAATACAATTCACGTCAACTGCTACAGGTGATTTTGAAAGTGTGGCTTGGGATTTTGGAGATGGCAGCTTTTCGACAGAAGTCAATCCGATCCATTCCTACGTACGCGAAGGTGAATATATTGTCACGCAAACCGTCACTTATCCGTTTGGTTGTATTTATAAAATGACCATCACGATTTTAGTTGACAAAGGCTATGCGCTGATGATTCCAAATGGCTTTACACCGAATAAAGACATCATTAATGACAATTTTGGTCCGGTTTACAAAGGATTAAAATCGGTACAACTCGACGTTTACGACACTTGGGGCGCTATAATTTATTCTGAAAAAGGCGAAACCATCAAAGGTTGGGATGGCACCATCAAAGGCTTAGAATCGGAGAACGGTAATTATTACTATAAAATCACCGCCGAAACTTTTTATGGACAGGTTATTAACCAGAATGGCCCGTTCACTTTAATTAAATAAGACATGCACAATAAACTATTATATATCGTCGCTTTGATCAGTTTTTCTTGGAGTGTGAAGGCACAAGACCCTATTTTTACACAATATTTCATCGTGCCCGAAACCATGAACGCAGGTTTTACCGGATTTCTTGAAACGACGAGCATCGGTTTGATTCACCGTTCGCAATGGCCGGATTTGAACTTCAGGGTCGATACTGATTTTGCGTATTATTCGCAGTGGAATGAAAGCATGAATAGCGGTTTTGGACTAACGGTCTTGAACCACCGCGAGAATTTTACGGGCTATGTTTTTACCGAGTTGAATGCTACGTATGCGTATAGGGTGCAATTAACAGACGATTGGTATTTTCGTCCTGCACTCGAATTGGGATACGGTATGAAATCTTATGGGTTTAATGATTTGGTTTTACAAGATCAACTTAATATCGGCAACGGTACGATCAATGCGCAGAGTATCGATCCGGAAGTTTTCAATGCTCGTGATAAATTAGGATTTGTAGATGTTTCGGCGGCAATGCTTTTCAATACCGAAAATACTTGGGTAGGCCTTTCAATGAAACATTTGAACAAACCCAATATTTCACTTACGCAAAGAGGAAATGTACCTTTGGATATGTTTTTTTCCGCGAATGCCGGATTCAAATTCAAGCTTGCAGATTATATTGATGTGATTGCTTTTCCGTATGAAACCAATATGCTTTTCAATCTAAATGTAATGAAACAAGGCGAATACAGTCGCGTTGACTTGGGTTCAGAATTGATTTTTAAGAAATTTTTCGTAGGTGTAAGCGCCGCAACCAACCCATTCAGTAAAGCCGATAACAGCGGTTTATTGACTTCTATTAATATGTTTGGCGGCTTGCAATATGAGCATTTTAAGTTTGGTTATTCTTATGATTTCAATACTTCCGGGATCAGAAGAACCGGCGGTGTGCATGAATTATCGTTGAGTTACCAGTTTGATTTGGATATCAATTGCTTGGGTTGTCCGCAGTATGTTCCTTAGGATTTATTGCCATCAGTTCGATAAGTCTTCCGGTGATTTTCTGTCAGTTCGAGTTGAGCAAATGATTTGCGAGCAGCTAATCATTGTGAAGTATCGAGAACGTTATGAATGCATAAGCTTCTCGATACAATTTCAACAAAAAAGCTGTTGCATTTTTCCTGAAATCACTCGAAGTGACGTAGCAGAAGTGATGTAAAAGTTCTGGATGCATTTTCCGTCAGTTCGAGTTGAGCAAATGATTTGCGAGCAGCTAATCATTGTGAAGTATCGAGAACCTTTTTAACACCAGACGTACTAAAATTTCTTTTTTGCCAAACCTGGTAATAAATCAAATTCACCATTAATCAAAGCTTCCTTTTTTGCTCTTGACCATTTCTTAATCTGTTTTTCTTTTTGGATTGCCAGAGTTATATCTGTAAATTCAGCGTAAAAGGCTAATTTTATAGGTCTTCTTTTATATGTATAACATTCTTGAAAGTAACCGATTTCATGTTGAAATATCCTTTGAGTAAGATTAGAAGTCATTCCAGTGTAGTAAGAATTATCATTACATTTCAAAATATAAATATAAGATTGTTTCATGGCGTATAATTTTAAACAAAAATAATAATTCGAATGCTTCTCGATACAATTTCAGAAAAAAAAATATTGCGTTTTTTTTGAAATCACTCGAAGTGACTTGAGAGCTTCTCGATACAATTTCAACAAAAAAGCTGTTGCATTTTTCCTGAAATC
>JAQSDU010000011.1:0-225526 GCA_029946065.1 Flavobacterium sp. | reverse complement strand
TACAATTTCAACAAAAAAGCTGTTGCATTTTTCCTGAAATCACTCGAAGTGACGTGAGAGCTTCTCGATACAATTTCAACAAAAAAGCTGTTGCATTTTTCCTGAAATCACTCGAAGTGACGTAGCAGAAGTGATGTAAAAGTTCCGGATGCATTTTCCGTCAGTTCGAGTTGAGCAAATGATTTGCGATGAGCTAATCATTGCGAAGTATCGAGAACCTTTTTAGCACTAAAACTTCTCGATACAATTTCAATAAAAAAACTGTCGCATTTTTCCCAAATCTCGAAGCATCTGAACGAAGATTCGTTTGGCCTACTTATTAAAAAACTCCCCGAAATGCCACAGTACACCAGACGGATCATGCACAAAACATTCTTTTCCCCAATCTAAGTGACGGATAGGTATAACTTTGACGTTTTCATATTTTAAAGTCAGTTCTAAAGCAGAGAGTTCCTTAAAATACTGATCAACATTGTCAACTTCTACAAAAATCATTGTGTTGTCTATCCAATCGGGAACATAAGCGTTTTGGAGATAGAATGCCAAATCCTGCATTTTAAAAACAGACATATTCGGGTCTAAAACTACTTCTTCGAATCCCAAGTCTTTGTAAAAACGTCTCGACAGTTCAAAGTCTTTGGCACCAATGAACGGACGGATAGAGAGGGCTTTGGTTGGCATGGTTTTTTTTAATTTTTAGATTTCAATTATAAATATAACGCAATAAAACTATGAAAACAACTTTAGTGCTATTGGTTGATTTCTATCTGTTTTCGTCGGTCATCAAATAAAAAACAATTGTCTGATGGTTGCAATTGAGACAAAGATTAAGTTTCATAAGGCGCAATGATTGAAAATTACTATATTAAACCGTAGAAGGTAAATTTTCCTGTAAGTACCAATACAATTAATCGGAGTACGAACAAAAGTTGTAAAATGACAAAGATGTTAAAAACAATCATGCGCCAAAAATAGCCGAAAAACCTGTAAGTCGTTCTGGTGATGCCAAAAAAGACATAGGAAGGAAAAGCGAACAACAGTACGAGTGAAATACCTTCAAGATAAACATATAATGCATTTGGATGGATGAGATCAACGAGGAAAAAAACCAAATACAAAAGATTGATAATCAATGCTCCCAGAAGACAAATGCCGGCTATAATAAAATGTTCAGCGAGGTTATAATGCAATCTTTTAAAAAATAGCTTTGCATTTAAGGCTATTATTGGAACGATGCCTAACAGCAATATTTTTGCATAGGTGTCCATGAAGTTTATGATTTTTTCCTCATTTCCGCCTACAACATCAACGGAAGTATCAAACTTGTCAGCATAATTGCTTAGCAGTATGTTCAGACCGATTGCAAGCAATGAAAGATAAAAAACATTGTAGTACCTGATTCTTTTACCGTTGATATAATCAACTGCCGCCTGTCCTGGTCTGACAAAAGTTTCTTTGAGTGTAAACCAGATACCTTTGTCAAAATGCCACACGCCATGAACAAGGTCGTGTAGAATAAAATGTTTCATTTCAAGGCGATGGGTATGTGTTTTTTGGCCACATTCCGGACAAAAATTCTTGCTTACAGTTTCAGAACAGTTGAGGCAGGTTTGATATTTCATTTAGATCGGTTGGATGTTGGATTTGCTAAAATAAGAATTTAGTATAGAGAATAGAGATTTTAGTATTTAGAAAAATAAAAACGTAAATTAGAGTGTTACCTTTTACACATCGTACAGCGTTAATCTCAATTCTAATTATTCAATTCTATCCTCCAGCCATTTCCTTGCATTTACAAATGCTTCCAGCCACGGCGTGACTTCATCATTGCGTCCGTCAGGATAATTGGCCCAGTTCCATTGGAAGGTCGAACGCTCAATATGCGGCATCGTCACCAAATGGCGTCCGGTTTTATCTGACATCATTGCAATCGCAAAGTCGGAACCGTTTGGATTTGCAGGATAGCCTTCATAAGCATATTTCGCAACAACATCATAATGGTCTTCTGAATAGGGTAAATTAAATTTCCCCTCACCGTGCGAAATCCATACACCTAAAGTAGTACCCGCCAAACCCGATAACATTACAGAATTGTTTTCTTGTATTTTCACCGATGTAAAGCCACTTTCGTGCTTATGCGAGTCGTTATGGCGTAATTTTCCATGTATTTCATGCTCCGGATTAATTACTTCTAATTCCATGAACAATTGAGCACCGTTGCAAATGCCAACAGACAAAGTGTCTTCTCTTTTGAAGAAATTATCAAGCGCCGTTTTTGCTTTTTCGTTGTATAAAAAAGCACCTGCCCAGCCTTTTGCCGAACCCAAAACATCAGAGTTCGAGAATCCACCTACAGCACCTATGAATTGAATATCTTCCAAAGTCTCGCGTCCCGAAATCAAATCGGTCATGTGAACGTCTTTTACATCAAAACCAGCTAAATACATCGCATTGGCCATTTCTCTTTCAGAATTGCTTCCTTTTTCACGGATAATGGCGGCTTTTGGTTTAGCACCTGAAAAAATTGGTTTCTTTCCATCAAAATGCGAAGGAAAAGTATATTGTAAGGGCTGATTTTTATAATTGTCAAAACGCTCTTTGGCTTTCTTTTCGCCACTTTGTTTTTTGTCAAGTAAATAAGAAGTTTTGTACCACGTATCCCTCAATTCCGAAACACAGAAAGTCAGATTTTCATCGCCGTTTTTGATGTTTATGGTATTGCTTTCAGTAGCATTTCCTATTTTGAAGAAGGCAATTCCATTGGTGTTAAAAACCGCTTCAACTTCAGCATTAGCTTGGAAAACAATCCCAATATTTTCTGAAAACAGCAGTTTTGTGGTATCGCTTTCGCGGATGGCAGTTAGGTCAAAATTGGCACCTAAATTTACATCAGCAAAACACATTTCCAAAAGCGTAGTAATCAAACCACCACTTCCGATGTCGTGACCGGCAGTGATTTTTCCTTCGTTGATTAAATTTTGGATCGTATTAAAAGTCTTCTTGAAATTGTCGGCATTTTTAATCGTTGGCACAATGGTACCAATTTTACTCAAAACCTGCGCAAAAGACGAACCTCCTAATTGGTGCACATCACCAGAAAGATTGATATAATAGATGTTCCCGCCGTTCTTTTTCAAAACTGGTTCAATCACTTTCTTGATATCGATACAATTCGCACCTGCAGAAATAATAACGGTTCCCGGTGCAATCACTTCTCCGTCAGGATATTTCTGTTTCATCGAAAGCGAATCTTTTCCAGTTGGAATATTGATGCCGAGTGCAATGGCGAAATCCGAACAGCCTTTTACAGCTTCGTACAAACGTGCGTCTTCACCTTCATTTTTACAGGGCCACATCCAGTTGGCAGAAAGGGAAACACCTTTCAAACCATCTTTAATCGGCGCCCAAATAATATTTGAAAGCGACTCGGCAATTGCATTACGGCTTCCGGCAACGGGATCAATCAAGCCGCCAATAGGGGAGTGCCCGATGGAAGTGGCGATACCTTCTTTTCCCAAATAATCCAAAGCCATGACGCCAACATTGTTCAATGGTAATTGCAAAGGTCCGGCACATTGTTGTTTAGCAACACGTCCGCCAACGCAACGGTCGACTTTGTTGGTCAGCCAATCTTTACAAGCAACGGCTTCAAGCTGTAAAACCTGGTTTAGGTATTCCGGAATTTTATTGTTGTTATAAGTGATCTCTTCATAATCAACAGCGATGGTTTTATCATTCATCACTACTTTTGGCGAGCTTCCAAACATATCTTCCAAGGCAAAATCCATTGGTTTAGCACCAGTCGTTTTCGATTCAAAAGTAAAACGATGATTGCCCGTCACTTCTCCAACTTGGTACATCGGTGAGCGTTCGCGGTCGGCAATTCGTTGTAAAGTATCGATATCTTTTTCGCCAATTACCAATCCCATTCTTTCTTGTGATTCGTTGCCGATGATTTCTTTGGCAGAAAGTGTAGGGTCGCCAACGGGTAATTTGTCTAAATTGATTAATCCGCCGGTTTCTTCAACAAGTTCAGAAAGACAGTTCAAATGCCCACCTGCTCCGTGATCGTGAATAGAAACGATGGTGTTATTGTCGCTTTCTACAAATCCGCGAATCGCATTGGCAGCACGTTTTTGCATTTCCGGATTGGAGCGCTGCACTGCATTCAATTCGATTCCAGAACTGAAAGCGCCAGTATCTGCTGATGAAACTGCTGCGCCGCCCATACCGATACGGTAATTTTCGCCGCCTAAAATGACGATTTGATCACCAGGCTGTGGTTTCTTTTTTATGGATTGGTTTAACTTCCCGTATCCGATACCACCGGCTTGCATGATGACTTTGTCGTAACCCAAACGGCGGTTGTTTTCGTTGTGTTCGAAAGTCAGAATAGAACCTGTAATCAGTGGTTGTCCGAATTTATTTCCGAAATCCGATGCGCCATTCGAAGCTTTTATAAGAATATCCATTGGCGTTTGGTACAACCATTTTCTTTCGTCCATGCCGTTTTCCCATTCGCGGTTTTCTTCTAATCTCGAATAAGCCGTCATATAAACCGCAGTTCCCGCCAACGGCAATGAGCCTTGTCCGCCAGCCAGACGATCGCGAATTTCTCCTCCAGAACCTGTAGCGGCACCATTGAATGGTTCGACTGTCGTTGGAAAATTATGCGTTTCCGCTTTAAGCGAAATAACGGAATCAAAATCTTTGGTTTCGTAGAAATCTGGTTTGTCGGCTGTTTTTGGTGCGAATTGTTGCACGCGCGGCCCTTTTACAAATGCTACATTGTCTTTGTATGCAGATACAATATCGTTCGGATTTTCAGCCGATGTTTTCTTGATCATCTTGAACAATGACAACTCTTTGGTTTCGCCATCAATGACGAATGTACCGTTGAAAATTTTGTGGCGACAATGTTCTGAATTCACTTGTGAAAATCCGAAAACTTCTGAATCGGTCAGTTTTCTTTCTAGTTTATCAGCAAGATTATTGAGGTACTCTATTTCTTCCTGGTTTAAAGAAAGGCCTTCTTGCTGGTTGTAGGCGGCAATATCGGCGATTTCAAGAATTGGTTCAGGCTGGATATTAATGGTGTAAATGTCTTGATCGAGCTGGCTGTATTTTTGCGAAAGCATTGGATCAAAATCAGTAAAATTGTCATTGACTTTATGGAATTCTTCTATGCGAATGATTCCAGTGATACCCATATTTTGTGTAATTTCTACGGCATTGGTACTCCAAGGCGTAATCATAGTGACACGTGGTCCAACAAAAAAATCCGCTAAAACGGATTTTTCTATTATTTTGGAGTCGCCAAAAAGCCAGTTTAATTTTGAAACGTCCTGAGCCAAAAGACCGTTTTGCGTTTGTACGGCAAAGACCGTCTGGCTTTGGTTTTCGAAGAAATGGATCATTGTGGATGTAGTTATTGTTGTGTGCTGCAAATTTATCCCAAAAAGAGCAAAATTCAAAACTTAAAAGAGAAAGATTCACAAATAAAAAAGGCTGCAATTGAAGACAGCCTTTTGAATTTTTTTTATCGACTATTATCGGCGATAGGGTATTTTTTAATCAATTTTCAAAAATTATACTCTGGTAAGCACCTGCGTCAGGAGCGTCTTGTCTGTTTTTATTTAAAATATCCAACGGGTATAAAGCTGAAAAAGCTGGATCGGCAAGTCCTTTTGCAGCAGATTCCGTTCCAATAATCAACGCATTTTTATTTACGTCGAGGAAGTCTGGAAGAAACTGTGTAGCAGAAGTTCCGGTATTGATTTTGTTGCCAGCATAATGATCCAAATTCGCAAAATCATAATAAGCATTGTTCGTAAACTGGTTATTGATATTATTGAACCTGATCAAGCAATTCGTGAATTTAAACACCGGCGGCACATCATCCTTGAAATCCAATGCCATTTCAACCTGGTTATTTCCATAAATAATGCAGTTGTTGAAACTAGCCGTAATCGGATAAAAATCGGTCGGCGCATCTGAATATTCTTGATAATTCTGCAACAGCAACGCTTCCGGATTTGAACCAGGCCAGTTGTTGTTAAACGTACAATGCGTAAAATTATAAGTACCGCCTTTTGTGCAAGCCAAATCGAATTGTCCAGTTGAATTAATAACGATATTAGAACCTTCGATATTGGCTGTTCGTGCCAGTATGCCTACGTTGGAGCAATCGTAAATCTGTGTATTCCTTATTTTCATCGCGCCACCGGCATTGCTATCAATCAGCATCCCGACGGTTGCATTTTTAAGGGTCAGGTGGTTGATATCTGCTGTGCTTCCGGGTCTGAGGTAAACAAAATCCCATTGTCCGGGCACATCTGAATAGTCGGGTTCGAGACGATCGCCTTCAAAAATCACTTCGTTTTCATCGTTTCCGGTCGGTGAATAATCTCCGGAAATTACCAGATTTCCACCATCCTGAACTATCAATCCGGAATCAGCGTGAAAATGCACGCGAGCGCCTTTTGGAATAGTCAACGTTTCATTTGCCGGAACCGAAGCAAATCCGTAAACGACATACGGCTTATCTGTTTTAAAAGTAAATTCATCGCCATTGTCAACGTGATCGTGAACAAGATTTCTCCCATAAGCCGCGACAACTGAATTATCAGTAGGATCTATTGCAATCGGAACACCTTCGTAAAACCCGTTGTCAAATCTTCTTGGGTAAATAAAATAGGCATCCTGAATCAATGTTACCAACTCAACTTTCTGGAAATTTTCGCCATTGCCAAACTGAATCTGGTCGGTATATAAGAAATCTGTGGGGTTGGCGTCTGTGATATCAGCGGTGGTTTCGATAAAAATATAAAGGCTGTCTTTAGCGAGCAATTCGATATTGGAAAAGGTTTTTCCATCGCCATAACCGCTGTTGTCAACGTCTTCACCGGTCATTCCGTCAACGGTCATACGGTATTTTGAACCATTTCCTTTACCGAGTTTAATGGTCGGAATGGAAATATTATTATTTGTTTTATTGTAAACTTTTAAAGTATAAGTGCTCGAACCGATGTTCCTAAAAACGGTATCGAGGTAAACAGTATCTCTTGAAAAAGCAAGGTCACCGTTGTTACTTGTTGCGAAGTCAAAGTCGCTTCTGCAGGAACTGACGGAGATAAAAAGACCAATAATAAACAGAAAAATAAAATTGCGCATTGTTATTTGAATTTTGGTAAATGTAAGTATTAATTTGAAAAGAGAAAAGACTGCTTCGCTGAAAGATGTAAGACCGCTTTGCTTTAGAAGATATGACTTGTGTTGGTTTTCTTGACAATAATTTTCTTTCAGCGTAATGGTCTTGCATCTTGTTTCTTTCAAGGTGGCGTTTTTCTTCTTTAACGTATGAAACTTGATATTAGTGTAAAACAAAATTTCTCTCACCGAAAATCATTAATTTTGCAAAAAAAATACCAAATGGGATTCGATAAAGAAAAGGCACTCGAAATGTGCAATAATTTCTGTAAAAATACTTTAATGCAAACGCTCGAAATCGAATATATTGATGCTGGAGAAGGCTTTCTGGTCGCCAAAATGCCCGTTAATTCTCGTGTACATCAGCCAATGGGATTGTTGCACGGCGGCGCTACAGTGGCTTTGGCGGAAAGTGTGGGCAGTGCAGCATCGTTGTTGTTTGTGAATCCGCAGGAAAGTGAAGTGCGTGGCATCGAAATTTCAGCCAATCATCTCAAAGCCAAGCGCGACGGAATGGTTTTCGGTACCGCAAAAATAATCCACAAAGGGCGCAGCATCCATTTATGGGAAATCAGGATTACAGACGAATCGGACAATCTTATTTCTATTTGCAAGCTCAGTAATATGATTTTGCCGAAACGGAAATCAGGATTATGAATCAGGATTTGTTATTTGAAAAAGCACAAAAGCAGTTTTTAGAAAAATTGCCTTTTGTCGTGTATAAAAAGCCTGAAAGCGAATTAATTGTTGGTGTTTTCCAAGAAAATAATGAATTGCATCTGGTAGAAGATTATACCGAGAAAGGCTATGTTTTCGCATCTTTTGACGGTAATAATATGGTTTTAATTCCGGAATCGATTTCAGCAATAATGAAAGCTAATTTTGTTGTTTCAGCAATAAATTTTACGCAAGAAAGTAATGCTGGTGAAAATTCAGAAACGAAAATGAAGCACATAACTTTAGTTGAAAAGGCCATCGCCGCGATTACAACAGGTAGTTTTTCAAAGCTTGTGATTTCAAGAAATGAACTTATTGATGTTCCGAATTTTGATTGTATCGAAACTTATAAAAGGCTTTTGAATTTATATAAAGAAGCCTTTTCCTATTGCTTTTTTCATCCCGAAATTGGGTTGTGGATGGGTGCCTTTTCGGAACAATTGCTCAAAGTGAAAGACAATATGTTGTTTACAATGTCTGTTGCCGGGACGCAAAAATGGGATAAAAATAAAACTATTATTTGGGGAGAAAAGGAAAAAAAAGAACAAAAAATTGTTACCGATTATATTGTAAAAAGATTAAGTAGTATTGTAAATAATATTCAAGTAACAAACCCTTACACATTGAAGGCTGGTATTTTAGCACATATAAAAACTGATGTTTCAGGAACTTTTTCGGAAGAAGCTAATTTGGAGTCCATAATTCAATTATTGCATCCGACGCCGGCGGTTTGTGGCTTGCCAAAAGAAGCCGCAAAACGATTTATACTCGACAATGAAAATTATGACCGAGAATTTTATTCCGGTTTTCACGGGGAGCTTAATACCAATTTTGCGACTGGTGAAAATGCAACCGATTTGTATGTCAACTTGCGTTGTATGAAAATCGATACGGCTTTCGCAACAGCGACTTTGTTTGTCGGTGGCGGTATTACAATAGATAGTGATCCTGAAAAGGAATGGACGGAAACAGTCAATAAATCGCAAACAATGAAAAAAGTAATTAATTAAGTTCAATGAAATTAGACATATTAGCTTTCGGGGCGCATCCCGATGACGTAGAATTAGGTTGTGGTGGAACAATTGCCAAAGAAGTTTCGCTTGGTAAGAAAGTTGGCGTTGTCGATTTGACGCGTGGGGAGCTCGGAACAAGAGGTTCTGCAGAAATACGCGATAGAGAAGCAGCAGACGCAGCAAAAATACTCGGAATTGTAGTACGAGAAAACCTAAAAATGCGCGATGGATTTTTTATAAACGACGAGAAACACCAGCTTGAAGTTATCAAAATGATCCGGAAATACCAACCCGAAATTGTATTGTGCAATGCTGTTGACGACCGTCATATCGATCATGCAAAAGGCAGTAAACTCGTTTCTGACGCTTGTTTTCTTTCCGGATTGCGGAAAATAGAAACGGAACTTGACGGACAAAAACAAGCAGCTTGGCGACCAAAATTAGTGTATCATTTTATCCAATGGAAAAACTTGGAACCTGATTTTGTAGTTGATATTACTGGCTTTACCGATAAAAAGGAAGCGGCGATTTTGGCTTATAGCTCGCAATTTTATGACCCGAATAATAATGAACCGGTGACACTCATTGCGACAAAAAATTTCCTTGAAAGTATTCATTATCGCTCCCAGGATTTGGGTCGTTTGATAGGCACCGATTATGCTGAAGGATTTACTGTAGAAAGATATTTGGCAGTCAACAGCTTAGCAGATTTGATGTAATTTTTTGAAATTTTGCTTGCCAAAAGAAAAGAATTATGATATATTTGCACTCGTTAAACAAATGGTGATTGTAGCTCAGCTGGTTAGAGCATCGGTTTGTGGTGCCGAGGGTCGCCGGTTCGAACCCGGTCATTCACCCAGAATTTAAAGCTTCAGAGAAATCTGGGGCTTTTTTTGTTTAAGGAAGTTGTGAAAAAATCGAAAGTCGAAGTAAAACTGATATACATCTTTCTGCACTTTGTTTTCTTTCGACTTTCGACTTTTATCTTTTGACTAAATTACTTCCCGTCTTTATCAACAACAAGTTTAGCCGGACGATTGGCTACTTCCCACGCAATTGCAAAGGCAAGACGCGCTCTTTTTTCCAAAGCGTCAAATTCTATTTTAGAGACTTCATCGGTTGCCTGGTGGTAATCGTCGTGGACGCCATTGAATAAAAAGACAACAGGAATATTGTGCTTGGCAAAATTGTAATGGTCAGAGCGGTAGTAAAAACGGTTCGGGTCTTTTCTATCGTTGAATTTATAGTCGATTTTTGTTTTTATAAAATCTTTATTGGCGGCTTCACAAACATTATATAAATCGGTAGAAAGATAATCTGAACCAATCAAATATATATAATCATTAGTGTTGGGATGTTCATAATCACGTCTTCCAACCATATCGATATTGATGTCGGCCACCGTATTTTTCAATGGAAATAATGGGTGCTCTGAATAGTATTGCGAGCCAAACAATCCGTGTTCTTCACCGGTCATGTGCATGATCAGGATGGAACGTTTCGGGCCATGTCCTTCTTTTTTGGCTTGTTGAAATGCTTGTGCAATTTCCATGACGGCAACAGTTCCAGAACCATCATCATCGGCGCCATTATATACTTCGCCATCTTTCATCCCAACATGGTCATAATGTGCAGAAATTACTACTATTTCATCAGGTTTTTCAGAACCTTCAATAAAAGCCCAAATATTTTCTGAATCAGGAAGTCCAGCGTTATATTCTGCATTCATGAAGGCTGCGGGTACTTTTTGATAATAATCAGCAGCGCCTTTTGGAAACGGAATGCCTTCTTTTTCATATTGGGCAATCATGTATTTTCCTGCTTTTTTCTGACCTTTTGAGCCTGTGTCTCGGCCTTCCATTTCGTCGGAAGCGATGATGGTCAGGTGCGTCTTTAATTCGGCAGCTGTAATAGAGTTAAGGTATTTTGTTTCAACAGCAACTGCGCTAACTGCAGATTTCTGGGCTGAACACGAGAACAGCAAGAATGATAAAAAGCCTAAGCTAATGAATTTTTTAGTCATAATTAATGGATATTGATGAATGTATAAACCGCTACTGCGAGTAAGGTTATTGCGATGAAAAACATATTGATGAAAAACATAAAGAAACCGCGAATGGCTGTGTAACGTCGTTTTCCACCATAAAATCGATGATGTGCCGGGAAGAAATAATAAAACATATACAAAAAACCAATGAAATTAATAATCCCAGAAATGATATCAAAAGCAATAAAATGCCCTAAACCAAACAAAAATGAAATCAGACTTAATAGCAGTTGGCACAAAAGCAGGAACGAGAAATAATGCAGTGTAAAAATACCATGGTCAAAATAATACCATTTTTTCTTATCGTGGAAAATCCATAGGATAAACGCGAAAAATGGCATGTATATAAAAAGTACTTTCGGGATATTGTGGGCAAAAGATTCTAGGAATTTGTCTTTTAACTCGTGATTGGTATAATTTTTCTCTCTGACTTGTGTGGCTTTTTTGGTGATCCAGTATGGGAAACCAGTCAGCTTGTCTTCAGGTTTTTCTGTTTTTTGTATCGAATCCAGTTCTTTCACAGTTTTATAGCCTATGCCAAAATCTGATTTTGCATTCATTAAAGAATCTTTCTGTTTTGCAGTTAACGTAAAGCCTTTATCATCTTTTAAATCTCCTGTTTTAACAATTTCGTCAGAATTTCCTGGCAATATAGAGAGCGTTAAAAAAGTCACGAAACTAATGAAAATATACAATCTAACAGGAGCAAGATATGACATTCGCTTTCCGGAAAGGTATTCTTTGGTAAGTGATGAAGGCTTTAAGATAAGGTTTTTTATGGTTTTCCAAAAGGCATTTTCATAGTGGGTAAGGTCTTCAAAAAAGTGAAAGAATAGGTGGTGGAAAGTTTTCCTTGTTTCGATATTTTCCTGTCCACAGTTAGGGCAAAAACGATTTTCGACTACATAATTGCAGTTCAGGCAGGTTTTATCGGCTCTTAATTTGTTTTTTGACATACGTTACAATTATTGACAAATAATTAATGGATATTAATGATCGTATACAAGGCCAAAGCCAGCATTAGTAAGGAAAATAATATCAGGTTGATTAATAAAAGTGCAGTGCTTTTTATGAATGAAACCATGCCACTTTCCTGATATATGCGTTTATGGGCTATGTAAAAATACACAAATAACCACGAAATTGTAAGAATTCCGCTTGCCATGGATATTGTATCGGCAATATTTTCATTCGGAATCCTTACATATATTCGCTCTAAAATTGTAATCGAAATGGTGAGAAGTAAGTATATAAAACTGAAATAGTGAAAGGTAAAAATAGCATGATCAAAGAAAAACCAACGTTTTTTACTGTGAAATAACCAAAGAAAGAAACCGAAAACAGGTAAATATAAAAAGATAGCCTTTGGAACATTGTGGAAATAAATTTCTTCAAATTTATTGCTATCGTCGGTTGAATGTTTTTGTTTTTCGGCATTAATAAGCCCTTTAAAAAGTTTATATCGTAGGCTTCCCATTTTTTTGTTTTGGGGTAATGAATCCTGATAATGCTCTAATTCTTCTATCGATTTTATCCTCTTTGAACCCATGAATGAAATGCCTTCATCTCGCGCTTTCCCGGTTTCATTCGCTGTAACTTCTTTTTTTAAAACGCCATGCGCTTCAGGATTTTCCGGATCAATTGGAGGTAATATCGTAGGGAGAAAAAAGGTCACAAAACTTATGAAAATATAAAGTTTTATAGGAGGTACGAACTGTTTTCTTTTGCCGCTCAGGTATACTTTGGTTAGTCTGGCAGGATGAAATAACAGGTAACGCATTGTTTTCCAGAACGCATTATCATAATGCGTCAAATCTTCGATGGCATGATAAGCGAGGGCACTAAAGGACAAGTGGCTGGGGATATTTTCTTGTCCACATTTAGGACAAAAACGATCTGTTACATCAGTAAAGCCGCAATTTAGGCAGTTGGTTTCTTTTCTTGTGGCGTTTTTTGACATAAAAAAACAATATAAATTCTGATTGGTTAGCGTTGCTAAAACTAACAAAAAAAGTTTGAAGTTTAAGGTTTAAAGCTGCTGGTATGGAAAAAAAATAAAGTTTTTGATTGTTTAGAAAAATTTTAAGGTTTAAAATTTAAAGTTGTGGAAGGCTTCCCAGAACTTTAAACTTTAAACCTTGTATTTTAAATCTTAAATCTAAACCCTACTTCATCACTTCCTTCAAAAAAGCCAACATTTGCTCCCAAGAACGTTTTGCCGCTTTGGCATTGTATGCTGCGCCTTTTGAGTTGTCGTCGCCGGCATAAGGATCCGTGAAGGCATGCACAGCATTTGCATAATAAACCATTTGCCAATCGGCCTGACAATCGCGCATTTCCTGTTGGAATTTTGTAATTTCTTCTTGAGATTCATAAGGATCATCGGCACCATGAAGTACCAGTACTTTTGCAGCCATTGGTTCGCTTGGCCTTGTGGCATCTTTCTTTAATCCGCCGTGAAAAGAGACAACGCCTCTAACAGCCAATCCACCTCGCGCAGCTTCTAGAGCGCCAGTTCCGCCAAAACAATAACCTATTACTACAATTTTATTCGGATTGGCACCCGCTTTTACCAATTGCTCCAGTGCTAACTGAATGCGTTTTTGATAGGCTTTGTAATTTTCTTTGTAAAAACCAGCTTGTTTTCCGGCTTCTGCATTGTCTTTTGGGTTGTTGCCAACACCGTAAATATCTGCCACAAAAGCAAAATAGCCCAATTTAGACAATTCTTCTGCCGATTCTTTGGCGTGGTCGTCAATGCCTTTCCATGCTGGGAGGATTAAGATTCCGGGTTGGTCTTTCGTATTTTTTGCTGGGACAATAGAAAAACCGCTGAGTTGCTGTTCGCCGTCTTTGTAGTCAACGGGTTTGAGTTGTGCATTTGAAGTTGATGCCGCTAAAAGTGCAGCAATCGTAAACATAAGGTACTTTTTCATTTTTAGAATACATTTTTTGGTCTTACAAATATCGAAAAAAAACAGCAGTAATAAATCTGATTTTTGCATTTAGCACAACAAATGAAAAAAAATAAATTTAATTGTTAAGACATCCGCAAACCATTGCTTTACTCTTTCGGCAAAGGAGCGCCCACTGCAATATCACATTTATGCCCTTCTTGTCCGTGTGGCGGATTCATGCCAGGTGCGGTAGTATTAGCAACAGGTAAAGGTGACGCACTGGCTGGTGGTGGCGTTTGCGATTGTGAAATTGTAGCGCTTCCTGCAGGCTTGGTTACAACACTGTTCAATGGCGCACCAACGGCAATATCACAACGATGGTTTGGTTGTCCGTGTGGCGGATTCATTCCCGGTGCAGTAACAACAGGTTTTTGTGCCGGAATAGTGACCGAATTTTGTATTGAAGGCGCTGTCGCTTGTACCGTGGGCTTATTGGTTGCCGGGGTATTTAGAGGGGCACCCACAGCTATATCGCAACGATGTCCCGGTTGTCCATGGGCCGGATTGAGTGCCGATGAAGGCAATGCAGCAACAGTATTATTGGCTACTGGCGGAAGAGTAGGTACATTGGTTGCTTCAACTGGTGCTTGGGTTTGTATTGCGGCAGAACTGTCTTGTGGAACCAATTCTTTTTTGCAGGAAATAAATAATATTGATGTGGCTAATGCCAAAACTGAAAAAATTTTGATGCGCATAACTTTTAGTTTATAATTATTACCAAATATAACAATTAAAGCCAAATTTCTGTGTTAAGATTGTTTTTCGGTTTATGCTTTTAGATGGATTGCTTTTCAGATTAATAATCTAAGCCGATGGCAATTTAAAGTAAAACGTACTTCCAAGTCCCAACTCGCTATCAACACCAATGGAACCGTTTTGCGCTTCGATAAATTCGCTGCTGATTGCCAATCCGAGTCCGGTGCCAGATTTGTGGCTTCCCGGAATCTGAAAATATTTATCAAATACTTTAGTCTTATAGCGGTTTTCGATTCCTTTTCCCTTATCGGCAACGCGAAATGTCAATTGGTTATTTTCTTTTTTCAGTCGTACTTCGACCTTGGTGTTTTCTGATGAATAGCGAATGGCATTGGTTAGAAAATTGATGAGCACCCACGCTGTTTTTTCGCTATCTGCCTTAACGTTTGGTAGGTTTTCTTCTGCATCAACGATAATTTCAATTTGTTTTTGAGCAGCTTCTTTTTTTACGGCTTCGGTAGCATATTCGATTATTTTGTATGGATTGCTTGACTCAATGTTGAGTTGGATATTTCCAGTTTCGAGGCGTGACAATTCGAGCAATTCGCCTGTAATCTTCAATAAACGATGGCTATCGTCTTTGATGCTTTCAATGAGTTGCTTTTGGTCTTCGTTGATCGTTCCGGTTTCTACATTTTCTAAAAGTTGAAGGCTTAGCTTAATAGACGATATTGGCGTTTTTAGTTCGTGCGATACCGTGGCTATGAAGTTGGTTTTCGCAAAATCTAATTCTTTAAAAATCGTGATATTGCGCAATATGATAACTTCACCAATGCTAATTGATTGCTCTTCGCCGGTGGGCGTGATGGTGATGTTTACGGTTTCCTTTTCAAAATAACTTTCCTTTTCACCATAATAAATTTTCATTGGATGCGGTTTGTCGCTTTCGAGCTGGTTGATGATAAGCGACTTCATTAAGTCATTTGTCAAGGCAAGTGTGGTGGATAATTTTCCGACTACGTCTTCTAATTTCAATCCGATGATTTTTAAAGCCTCGGTGTTGGCAAATAAAACAACGCCGTCATTGTCCAAGCCGAGTATCGGATCGTGCATATTATTGATCAAGGTTTCAAGTCGTTTTTTTTCAAAGGCAAGTTTATACAGATTACTATTGTGATATTCCTCAAGTTTTGTAGCCATCGTATTGAAAGATTTTGCCAAATCACCAAATTCATTGTGGCTGATGAAGTTAACGCGTTCCGAGTAATTTTTATTGGCAATCTGCCTGATACTTTCTGTAAGTTCCTTTATTGGATTGGCAATATTGTTAGGAAGATTGAATAGTAAACTAAAAGCAATTAGAAAGCAAAATGTTCCGGTGCAGGCAATCCAAAGATTTCCGGTTTCGGCAGTTGTTTTAGCAATATCGCTTTTCTTTTTAATAGCTTCCATATTCAATTTCATAATTTCAAATATGTCTTGGCGGATCTTGCCTTTAAGGTTTTCGTTTCGCCTTTGTGTTTTGAGTGCTGAAAAGCCCGCCTTGAGGTCATTTGTTACTTTTTCTTCGCCGACTTCCGTAATATTTGCGACTTGTTTTAGGAGGTTTGATTCAAAGGCGACAACAGAATTATCGTCATTTTCTGCAATCTTATCAAGTGCAAGCAGCATATTTCTTGAATATTCTAGCGTATTGTAATTGGCTTTCAGAATGCTTTCGGTGTCTTTTTTTATAGAAAATATATAGTAGGAACTTATGAGCGCCAACAGCAGTATCATTGCAAACAATAATCCGACACCGAGGTTTAGTTTGGTTTTAATTTTCATAGCTGTAAAATTTATATAAACTTGATTTTTTATTTGATTTTTTTGCGAGATCCTTTTCATTGGCTATCCTATCAGGATAGGATTACAAGATCAATATTGGAAGACGAAAGATTACTAAGCAATTTATTAAAAACATTTGTTGACAAAATTACTTTAAATAAGCTAAGATGTGGCTTGCCTATACAAACTGTTGTGATTTGTTTTTCGTGTGTCATTTCGAGTATGCCTTCTGTAATATGGTTTCGTTCTATTTTGATCACTTCTGCTCCCAATTGTACTGCCAGTTTAAAATTATTAATCAGGTGGCGTTGCTTGTCTAATGCAATTTTATCACTGCTTTCCTTTGGTGTTTCTATATACAGTACAAACCATTTGCTGTTATAATAGCTTGCGAGCCTTGCGGTTTTTCGAATGACAATTTTTGCGGTTTTATCATTACTGCTAATACAAGCAAGCAATTTTTCATGCCGCAAAGCAATTTCGCGCGGCACTTCAGTTTCAACTTTGCGAACGACTTGACTGGCAACTTCGCGCAAAGCAAGTTCCCGCAACTGCAATATTTGATCTGATTTGAAAAAATTTTGTAATGCCGTTGCAATCTTATCTGCCGTATAAATTTTCCCTTCTTTTAATCTTGCAATAAGTTCGTCGGCGGTCAAATCGATATTCACGACTTCATCGGCCAAGCGCAGTACATTGTCCGGGATGCGTTCTTGCACATCTACGTTTGTAATGCGTTTTACATCGTCATTCAGGCTTTCTATATGTTGTATGTTGACTGCCGAAATGACGTTGATACCCGCTTCTAGAATTTCGAAGACATCCTGCCAACGTTTTTCGTTTTTGCTTCCTTCGATGTTGGTATGCGCCAACTCATCTACAATCACCACTTCAGGACGCAGGTTGATAATGGCTTGTAAATCCATTTCCTCAAGCTGTTTGCCTTTATAAAAAATCGTTCTTCTCGGAATTACTGGAAGACCATCAAGCAATTCATGGGTTTCCTTTCGATAATGTGTTTCAATATATCCAATCTTGACATCGATCCCGTTTTTTAGCAGTGAATGTGCTTCTTGTAGCATACGAAAAGTTTTGCCTACACCGGCACTCATGCCAATGTAGACCTTAAACTTTCCTTTTCTCGATTTCTGAATTAAGTCAAGAAAGTGCTGTGCATTATTTTCATTTTCAACTGCCATTAAAAAGATATTGCCAAAGCTGTAGTTATAAATACGTTGCTGTTCGTAGGATTGTTGTTTCTCAGGAAGATGTCGTCTTTGCTGTTCAGCGTGCGGGCTTCAATCCGGAAAATCACATTGTTGGCGGGTAAGTAATCAAAATTAGCTGAAAATCCGTATGTCTTAAAGCCATTTTCTGTTCCGGTCGCAATGATAACACCTTGTTTGTCCTGATAATATTCTGCACGCGCAGCCAACTGAATTTTATCGGCAGGCTTATATTGTGCTATAAAAACTGGCGAATACCAAACATCATAATCACTGCTTCCATTTTCCGATTGTTGCGCTCCGATGTCAAATCCAGCCGTTAGGTTTAATTTTTCTGACACTTTGAACAAGCCATAAAAATTATTAAAATACCGCCATTTTCTGATCACATCCGGTTGTTCGTTACCGATATAGGTACTCCAATTCAATACCGTTTTAGTATTTGGTTTATACGTAATCTGTGTTCCGAATGCCGGCGTTTGATTGCCATCAATTTTTTGAATGCGTTGCCATCCATTGAGATACATGGCTGCGAGGTACCATTTTTCGCTTGTCGAAGTATAGCCGATTTTTACACCAGCTTCATAATAAGGCGAATTGTCTGCCAATATACTTCGCGTTAAATTGGAACAATCTTTCCCTATGGCGCTTTCAAAACCTATATGCGACGGCATGATCCCTGCGTCAATCCAAAGATTGTTGCTTTTAGAAATTTTGACACCTACATTGGCTTCGAAAATATTTTTTAGTGTTTCAGGTTCTGCAGACAGGTTTACTTCGGAATAGGTGCCGGCCATTACGGCCAGATTGCCGCGAACATTATCTTTTGCATAGTTGGCTTTTATATATCCCAAGTTAAGGTTCAATTCATTATGTCTGTTGTGGCTGTAAAAGAAGCCAGGTCTCGCATGGTTGTCGGGTTGTCCGAAATCATAACTGTAATAAGCTTCTATGTATCCGGAGAAAGTTAACGGATTAGTAGCAGCTGTTGTGTCTTGGGCTTGTATTTTTGTAAGTCCGATAGCCAATAAGGCTATTAGTATTATTTTTTTCATTGGTATCTTTTTTGTTGACTGTATCCTTAAGTAATATTACAAAAAGAAATGTAGTGCTGTTATTGTAATTGATCTAATGCGATATTTAATTGAAGTACATTTATTTTTTCTGTTCCCAATACGCCAAGTAGCGGTTGGGTGGTATTCTTTTTAATAAGCTGCGAAATAGTCTGTTCTGATATTTTTCGTGCATTCGCAATCCTTTTTACTTGTATTTTAGCACCTTGGAGTGATATATCAGGATCGATTCCGCTTCCGGAAGCCGTTACTAATTCAGACGGAATTTCACTTGCTTTGATGCCTGGATTTTTGAGTAGGAACGTATCGATTCTTCCTTTGACCACGGCAAGATATTCCGGATTAGAGATACCTTTGTTACTTCCACCTGATCCTGCTGCATTATATGCTACAGCCGAAGGTCGCGGCCAGAAGTATTTGTCTGAACTAAAATTTTGTGCTACAT
This sequence comes from Flavobacterium sp., assembly GCA_029946065.1. Classification (GTDB taxonomy): domain Bacteria; phylum Bacteroidota; class Bacteroidia; order Flavobacteriales; family Flavobacteriaceae; genus Flavobacterium. Next base: position 206,316 of record JAQSDU010000011.1, on the reverse strand, counting down.
TAATGTGCTGTTTTTTTCCGTCGGCCATCACCACTTCACCATTTCCATTGTTTGGTGTAAGCTGGGCAATGCCGTAAATACTGAGGGTATAGACGCCAGAAAAGAACAAGGCACAAAATAAAGTTAGCCTTACTGCGGGTATAATATTGTCTTTCATGATTAAGTTCTTATTTATTTTTAAAGGGATTATGTATGCTGTGTTTATTTTATACTATCAAATTTTAAATGAATACTGATACCAACAAATCGATTAATTTGATACCGATAAACGGAATGAGTACACCTCCTAATCCATAGATAAAAAGGTTACGGCGAAGCAGGGCAGAAGCACCAATAGGTTTGTAGGTAACGCCTTTTAATGCCAATGGAATAAGGAAAGGTATAATGATTGCGTTGAAGATTACGGCCGACAAAATGGCGCTTTCGGGACTGTGGAGCTTCATAATATTCAATCCTTGCAGTGCGGGAATGGCTGTGATAAATAATGCGGGGATGATAGCAAAATATTTTGCCACATCGTTGGCAATCGAAAATGTAGTAAGTGTGCCGCGCGTCATGAGCAACTGTTTTCCTATTTCTACAATCTCAATCAGCTTGGTTGGGTCATTGTCGAGGTCAACCATATTTCCGGCTTCTTTGGCTGCTTGCGTTCCGCTATTCATTGCAACACCAACATTTGCTTGTGCTAGAGCGGGTGCGTCATTGGTTCCATCGCCCATCATCGCCACGAGTCTGCCTTCTGCTTGTTCTTTTTTGATGTAGTTCATTTTGTCTTCAGGCTTGGCTTCGGCAATAAAATCATCAACGCCAGCTTTTTCGGCAATGAATTTAGCGGTCAACGGGTTGTCACCAGTAACCATTACAGTCTTGATTCCCATTTTACGCAATCGTTCAAAACGCTCTTTCATTCCGGTTTTGATGATGTCTTGCAATTCAATTACGCCTTGTACTTCATTATTTTTGATGACTACCAATGGCGTTCCACCGTTAGACGAAATGTCGATTACTTTTTGTGCGGTGTCTTCCGGGAATGATTTTCCGGCTTGTTGGGCAATATTTTTTGCTGCATCTTGTGCACCTTTTCGGATATTGGTGCCATCTTTCAAAACCACGCCCGATGTTCGCGTTTCGGCGGTAAATTTGATCAGCGTGGCGCCTTCGATTGATAATTTTTTAGACAATTCGGCTCCGGCCAATTCAACGATGCTTTTTCCTTCCGGCGTATCATCGGCTAACGAACTTAAAACAGCAGCTTTTATAAAATCATCTTGTGAAACACCTTTCGTAGGATAAAAATTTGTCGCCTTGCGGTTACCGATTGTAATTGTTCCAGTTTTGTCCAAAAGCAGCACATCAATATCACCAGCCGTTTCTACTGCCTTACCAGATTTTGTGATTACGTTGGCACGCAATGCCCTGTCCATTCCAGCGATACCGATGGCTGATAAAAGTCCGCCAATAGTTGTCGGAATCAAGCATACGAAAAGTGAAATAAAAGCAGCAATTGTAATGGGCGTATTGGCATATTTTGCAAATGGTGCCAAGGTTACGGTTACGATGATGAATACCAAAGTAAAACCCGCTAACAAAATGGTTAGCGCAATCTCGTTTGGCGTTTTCTGACGGCTGGCACCTTCGACCAAGGCTATCATCTTATCGAGAAAACTTTCGCCAGGTTCAGATGTCACAATCACCTTGATTTTATCTGAAAGTACTTTTGTTCCGCCCGTCACCGAAGATTTATCACCACCGGATTCACGAATTACCGGCGCACTTTCTCCGGTGATGGCGCTTTCGTCGATAGTAGCCAATCCTTCAATAATCTCACCGTCGGTGGCAATCAGGTCGCCTGCTTCGCAAATAAAGATGTCACCTTTTTTGAGCTGCGAAGACGATACTATTTGTCCGTTTTCGAGGCGCGCCGGAGTTTCCTCACGGGTTTTACGCAAACTGTCAGCTTGTGCTTTTCCGCGTGCTTCGGCAATGGCTTCGGCAAAGTTTGCAAAAAGCAAAGTAACTAGAAGTATTAGGAAAATGGTAAAATTATAGAAAAAACTGCCTTGTGATTTTTCGCCTGCCAGAATCCAAAGGCATACAAAAAGCATTACAATGGTTCCAATTTCGACAGTAAACATTACCGGATTTCGGAACATTATTTTGGGGTTGAGTTTTATGAAAGATTGTTTGAATGCGGTTTGCACCAAATCTTTCTGAAACAAGGATGTATTTTGAGATTTACTCATGATTTTTTATTTTAATGAAAAGAATTCAGCGATCGGACCAAGCGTCAATGCAGGGAAAAATGATAAGGCTGCAACAATGAAAATTACGGCGAATACCAATAAGCCAAATGTTGTCGTATCTGTTTTTAGCGTGCCATTGCTTTCGGGAATGTATTGCTTGGTGGCAAGGATTCCGGCTATGGCTACGGGCCCTATGATTGGTAAATAACGCGCCAATAGCATGACGATACCAGTAGCAATATTCCAAAATGGCGTATTGTCGCCTAGGCCTTCAAAACCACTACCGTTATTGGCAGAAGACGATGTAAATTCATAAAGCATTTCACTAAACCCGTGATAACCAGGATTAGCGAGCCAGCCAGCATATTCTGTTGGATTTCCCGCATATAAGTAACTTGACATAGCAGTTCCTGCTAAAATTAACAATGGATGCAGCAAGGCGATGATCATTGCAATCTTCATTTCTTTGGCTTCGATTTTCTTACCGAGGAATTCGGGTGTTCTGCCGACCATCAGTCCGCTGATGAATACACCGAGAATAATAAAGATGTAGAAATTCAAAAATCCGACACCGACACCTCCATAAAAGCAATTGATCATCATTCCCAATAATGTTGTCACACCAGTCATTGGTGTCATGCTATCGTGCATGGCGTTTACTGATCCATTGCTGGTTACTGTTGTGTAGGTAGCCCAATTGGCAGATGCTGCTGCGCCGAATCGCACTTCCTTTCCTTCCATACTTCCCATAGCCTGGGCAATACCCATTTTGTCTATTGTAGGGCTCCCGTGCATTTCGCTGATTACTGACGGAACCAATAATACTAGGAATCCCAATGTCATAACGCCATAAATTGTCCATGCGAGTTTTTTGCGTTTTAGTACATATCCCAAAGCGAAAATTAGGGCTATCGGTATTAAAATAATAGCAACCGATTCGACAATATTGGTCAGATAATTTGGGTTTTCCATTGGATTGGCGGAGTTTGGACCATAAAATCCGCCACCATTGGTGCCAAGTTGCTTGATGGCTACAAAAGCGGCAACTGGACCGCGGCTTATACTTTGCTGTTGGCCTTCGAGCGTGGTGATGGTATCTTTGCCTTCAAAGGTCATTGGCATTTCGTTGAAAGCTAAAATAACTGCCATTACAAAAGCCAGTGGCAATAAAATCCTTGTGCATGAGCGCACAAAAAAGCTATAGAAATTGCCCAATGTTTGTGATGTTTTTGCTTTCATCGCCATAAAAACGACTGCAGCAATTGCAATACCACATCCGGCACTAATGAATTGCCATAGCATTAGGGTTAGTTGTCCAAGATAGGACAATCCGGTTTCGCCGGAATAGTGTTGCAAATTCGTATTGGTAATAAAACTGACTGAAGTATTAAAAGCCAAATCTCCTGTCATCGAAGGGTTGTGGTCTGGGTTTAAGGGCAACCATGCCATATTAGTCAATACCAGCATCGATATGATAAACCAAACAATATTGATTGATAACAATGCAACAAGATGTTGTTTCCATGTCATTTCGATATTAGGATTGATGCCACCGACCTTAAAGAAAATTTTGTCTAGCGGATTAAAAATCCGATCAAGAAAGGTGTTTTCATAATTAAATATTTTGCCTATATAACGGCCTAAAGGAATTGCAAGCAGCAAAACCAAACCATAGGTCACTATAATTCCGAGTATTTCACTGTTCATAATTTAGAATTTTTCGGGTTTGATTAATACATAGCAGATATACACGAACACCGCTATGGCGATAATAAAGAGTAGAATCATGGTTTAAATTTTTTCGAAAAGATGTATCATTTTGAAGAACAGCGTGAAAAGTAGCAATCCGATTACGGTTAGTATTAGTGCCATCATACTCCAGAAGCATTTATTTGTTTAACATATTCCAGTTGCAACGACTGTGGAAATAAGCCTGAAATCCTGCAACCACGGAATTCCATAAAAGAAGAAACAGAATGCACATAAATACCTGTGATGGCATTTTTAGTTTCATTGCTTCCGGTCTTGAAAAGCTTTTCAGCTACTAAAAGGCATTTTTTGACGCGCGGAATGTTTCCGGCAATCAGTAATTTTTGAGTGATTTCAGCGAAGCGTTCTGCCTGCCTGTAAATTGAAACGACCTGATTTTTCATTGGAAAAAAAATTTATTGTTTCCTTTCCCATTACCAAAGATGTACCTAAATCAAGATGACATAGTAAAACCCTTATAAACATTGATGAATTTACGCTTGTGCCAAAATATGTGCATAAAAAAAGCCTATCATTTTGATAGGCTTTTCTCAATTTAATAAGGTTATTGAATATTATATTCTTCCAGTTTTCGGTATAAAGTGGCAATACCAATTTCAAGTAGGCGAGCGGTTTCGGCTTTATTGCCCTTTGTGTAATTGAGTACTTTTTGAATATGCAATTTTTCTACGCTTTGCATGGAAAATGCCGATAAGGATTTGCCACTATGTTCAGGCTGGTGTTGAATTTCGTATGGTAATATATCGGATGTCAATAGTTCGCTATTGGATAATATTACGGAGCGTTCGATAATGTTCTTCAATTCTCGAACATTTCCGGGCCAATAATAAGTTTCCAGTTTTTTTAGAAAAAGGGAATCAATGGTTAGGGCTTTTTTATTGGTCTTGGCCGAAAATTGATTGGTGAAATATGCTGCTAGTGGCGCGATGTCTTTTGTCCTTTCTCGCAACGGCGGGATATGGATTTCAAAAATATTAAGACGAAAATATAAATCCGAACGGAAACGGTGTTGGTCACTTTCAGTCTTTAAATCACGGTTTGTTGCCGCAATGAGTCTAAAATTTGATTTTTTTGGAGTGGTATCGCCAATTTGAATATATTCGCCTGTTTCCAACACACGTAGTAGTTTGGCTTGCAATTCTATCGGCATTTCGCCAATTTCGTCCAGAAAAAGTGTCCCGCCATTTGCTTCTTCGAGAAAACCTTTTTTATCTTTTATAGCGCCGGTAAACGAGCCTTGTTTGTGTCCGAATAATTCACTTTCTAAAATTTCCTTGCTGAAGGTACTGCAATTTAAAGCAACGAAAGATTTAAGGGCTCGGTCACTATTTTCGTGTATCGCCTGCGCAAAAACTTCTTTTCCCGTACCGGTTTCCCCTGTTAGCAATACCGTTGAATTTGTTTTGGATACTTTTTTTGCCAGTTCGATGGCTTGTTCTATACTTTTGGATTTACCGATGATGGTTTCAAAAGAATATTTATCGGCAATGCGTTTTTCCAGATGGATAACTTTTCGCTGCAATTGCGCCTTTTCAAGGGCCTTGTATAGCAAAGGAATGATTTTATCGTTGTCGTCGCCTTTCACTATATAATCAAATGCACCATTTTTCATTGCTTGCACGCCATCTGAAATTTTTCCAAAGGCGGTCAGTAGGATCACTTCGGTGAGCGGAAAAGCGGATTTTATTTTTTGCAGGAATTCAACGCCATTACCATCCGGCAGCTTCACATCGCAAAGCACAACGTCTATATCTTTTTGCTCCAGTTTTTTGAATCCCGATTTTAAATCGGCGGCTTCCAATACTTCAAAACCTTCAGCAGTTATAATCCTGGCCAGCAATCCCCGAAGTTTGTCTTCGTCGTCAATAATTAAAATGGTCTTCAAAGCAGCAAATTTTAAACAAAATTACGATTTTAGTCCAATTGTATTTCCATCTTTATAAAATCTTTATGCCAAAATCAAATGATCGCTTTTTTTAAGGTTTTAAATTTATTGTTTGCGAAGTCTTTTATAAGAAATAAAGGATGCTTAAATTTGTAAAAACCATAGTTAGCTTCATAAAATAGGGTCAAAGCAAAACATTTTGACTATATTTAAGAAAATACCAATCGATGACACTCACAAAATTATTCAATGCTTTTTTTGACAGTGAAAAAGTTGCCGGGCTCACTTTGATCGTCTGTACAACAATTTCTTTGACAGTAGCCAACTCTGCACTGGGTGTTGGTTATCAGCATTTCTGGCATTCTGAACTTGCAGGGCATCCGATTGAATTTTGGATCAATGACGGTTTGATGGCTATTTTCTTTTTGTTAATCGGACTTGAATTGGAACGTGAAATCTACTTCGGTGAACTTTCTGATTTGAAAAGTGCCGCATTGCCAATATTTGCTGCATTGGGCGGAATGCTGATTCCTGCCGGATTGTACCTAGCATTTAATTTTGGAACTTCTTCTCAGTCTGGTGCAGGAATTCCGATGGCTACCGATATCGCCTTTGCACTGGGCATATTATCATTGTTGGGAAAAAAAGTACCAATTTCTTTAAAGATTTTCTTGACGGCGCTCGCAGTAATCGACGATTTAGGTGCGATATTGGTCATTGCGATATTTTACACTAACGATTTAATAGTAAGTAATCTGTTAATTGCTTTGGGCATTTTTGCTGCATTATTGCTTTTGAACCGCTTGAAAATTAGGAATTTGATTCCGTACTTGATTGGTGGCGTCTTCATGTGGTATTTCATGTTAAGTTCAGGCATTCATGCTACCGTAACTGGTGTTTTGTTGGCATTTGCAATACCTTTCGGGAATGGCGATGAAAAATCTAGCTCTTATATTTTGCAGAATTTTTTGCACAAGCCTGTTTCTTTTGTCATACTTCCGTTGTTCGCTCTGGCCAATACGGCTATAGTGATTGGCTCCAATATAGGCGCAACTGTTTCCGAATCTTATAGCGTTGGCATTGCGTTAGGATTAATTGCAGGAAAGCCATTGGGAATATTGTTATTTAGTTTTACGGCAGTTGCCTTGGGGTGGTGCAAACTTCCTGAGGATTTGAGTTGGAAAGTGATATTTGGCGTTGGGTTTTTGGGTGGAATCGGATTTACGATGTCTATTTTTATAACACTGCTTGCGTTTGATGACCAAATGGTAATCAATAATTCAAAATTTGTTATCCTGCTTTCTTCTTTGGTAGCGGGAACGATTGGCTACTTGTTCCTGAAATTCAGTCTTAAAGATTCGGTGCATCTTAAAGTTTGAGTTTTTTATGCATTACGAAGTTTCGGTGTGCCAAGAAACATGGTGGTTTGGGATTTAAGTTTAGGTTAACGTCATCGAGCGTAATAAACTAACAAACAGACTACAAATTATCTTCAATAAAAAGACGGGAATAATCCTTGATCATTTCTCGTACACGCCTAAATTCTGCTAAAATTTCTTCCGATGTACCAACAGCTTTTGCAGGATCCGGAAAATCGTAATGCATTTTTTTTGCACCTGTAGGGAAGAACGGACAATTTTCCTTGGCGTTGTCGCAGACTGTAATTACAAAGTCAAAATCGATGTCGAAATATTCATCGATATTGTTGGATGTATGTTCGGAAATATCAATTCCGTCTTCCGCCATTATCGCAATGGCTTTTGGGTTTACGCCATGTGTCTCAATACCAGCGCTGTATATTTCCGCTTTTTCTCTGGCAAAATACCTCAGATAGCCTTCTGCGATTTGACTTCTGCAACTGTTTCCTGTGCAAAGCACTAATATTTTTTTTGTTTTCATAATTAAACCAATAACCAAATAATATTAATGATGCAAAATTTAGCATCAAAACCAAAAATTAACTGAAGTACTATAACAGATGTTGTGATGATGATTGGTTTTTTATATTTGATCCAATATTCTTGCTTTGTTCTTGCTTGTATTTTTGCTTTTCTATCCATAATAAAAATTTAGCAACAACCCGCTCCAGGAGCGCAGCAAGTTGAAGTTGTAATCTTATTATTATCGTTTGGAATGCCACAATTTTCTTTGGCAAGACAATCGGTGTGTTTGAAAAGCAATAAGAAGTTTTTTCCGTTATAATCGAGGTTATATTTTCCAATAGTTTCGGATTGGAATTCAACTTCAATTTCCAAATCCTCAATTCCTAATACCTTTTCAGAAAGTGCGATAATGCCAAGTAGTTTTCTCGGTTTTAGCCTATGATCATAATCATTGGCATCCCAAAGTTGGAAATTGGCTACTTTTTCTAATCTTACTGTTCCGCCACAATCGATAAAATGTTTGGTTACGACACCAATTTCTGTCACGTGAAAGTTTTCAGGAACCATTGTGCCGTTTGGCAATTCAAAATTGACGGCTTCGGCAGTAGCGAGGTATTTTTTTATTTCAGATAATTTCATAGTAGGATTATTAGTGCTAACAACAATTATTTTTCTTTTGCATTAAAACTTGCGAAACGTTGGCGAAATAACCTTGAAGCATCGCAAGAGCCTTTTCGTCAATACAATAACAAATAGCATTGCCTTCGATGTTGCCTTTGATTAAACCTGCATTTTTTAATTCTTTAAGATGTTGTGAAACTGTTGGTTGCGCCAAAGGCAGTTCGTTAACAATATCTCCACAGATGCAAGTATCAACACTCATTAGGTATTCCATTATGGCAATTCTTGCCGGATGTCCCAAGGCTTTTGCTATAGTGGCGATCTGATTTTGCTTGTCGGTAAAGTTTTCGGTTTTGGTAATTCCCATTACTATATATTAATATTGCAATATTACGATATAGTTTTGGAAATGCAATTTTTTTTGTTGAGTAATCGAAATAATTTAAAATTTGTTATGTTACTTTCATCATTAATAGTTTGAAACGATGGGTTACCGATTGCTCGAATTCAGTCATAAAGTTTTGCTAGAATCTTCAAATCTGAGTTCAGGTGGTATTTTTTACTTACTGATATGAATAAAAAAATATAGACTTCAAAACAATTAATTAAAAGAGTTTCTATATTCTAAAGGAGAAAAGTTCGTTTTTGTTTTGAATAATTTACTAAACGATTGCGAATGCTCGAAGCCCAATTCATAGGCAATTTCACTTATTGATAGGTTGGCGGTAGCTAATTTTTCTTTGGCTTTTTCGATTAACTTATTGTGGATATGTTGTTGGGTGCTTTGCCCTGTGAGTGATTTTAAAACGCCGCTTAAATAATTTGGAGTTACATTTAATTTTTCAGCAATTATCTGTACGGTAGGAAGCCCTTTCGTGGTAATTGCCTCGTTGTTAAAATAATCGGCAAGCAATTTTTCTAATTGATCCAGTATTTGGTGATTGGCTTTTTTTCGTGTGATGAATTGCCTCTGATAAAATCGCTCTGAATAGTGAAGTAGTGTTTCTATTTGAGAAATAATTATGTTTTGGCTAAAATTATCCAAGTTGGCATTGTATTCTTGTTCAATATTTTTAACGATAGCAGTAAGCGTTGTTTCTTCTTTTTCCGAGAGAAACAACGCTTCATTTACGGCATAATCAAAAAATTCGTATTGTTTAATGGTTTTCGCCAATGACGTATTCCAAATAAAATCAGGATGTATCATCAAGAACCAGCCACTTTTAGGTGTTGCTATTTCAGCAATTGGTTCAATGCCAAATACCTGATTAGGCGCTATAAAAAACATTACTCCATCATTAAAATCGTAATGATTTTGTCCGTACTTGTATTTTGTACCAACACTTCTTTTGATCGATATATGATAAAAATCGAAAACAAAATTTTTATAATGTACCTCATCGGTGCAATCGATAGAGTCATAATCAAATATACTAATCAAAGGATGCTGTGGCGCCGGTAACCCTTTCATTTTATGAAATGCTGCAATTGATTTTACCCGATGTACTTGTTGCTGGTTCATACTTCAAAATTACAGAAATTTATAACATCATTCCACCAGAAAGTTCTAGTCGTTGACCGTTCATCCAACCTGCTTCTGGCGTGCATAAAAAGGCGACGACACCGCCAATATCTTCTGGTTCTCCCATACGACCTAGCGCTGTAATATTTGCAATAACGCTTCTTTTCTCAGCATTGGTTTTGTTTGAACCGCCACCAAAGTCAGTAGCGATTGCTCCAGGTGCAATTATATTTGCAGTAATTTGTCTTGCACCTAATTCTTTCGCTAAACATTTTGTATATGTTTCGATGGCACCTTTCATACTTGCATAAGCGGATACATTTGGGAATGATATTCTTGTAAGTCCAGACGAAATATTAATTATTCTTCCTCCATCGTTTAGCATTGGCAATAACTTTTGAGTTAAAAAATAAACGCCTTTAAAATGGATGTTCATCATGGCATCAAAAGCTTCTTCGGTAGTATCTGTAACCGATCCGTAAACTCCGGTACCGGCATTGTTAATTAAGAAATCGAAGTTGGTTTTGTCATATTCTGACTTTAAATACTTTGAAAGTACTGCGCTGAAAGAATCAAAGGTTTTTATGTTACTCGTATCGAGTTGAAAAGCTTTTACTTTTAGACCCAGAGCATTTATTTCTGATACTAGATTGTTAGCAGCTGTTTCATTACTATGGTAGGTAATTACTAAATCAATTCCTTTTTTTGCAAGGTTAAGCGCCATATCTCTGCCTAATCCGCGACTTGCTCCGGTTACCAAAGCAATTTTACTTTTTGTTTCCATATTTCTTTTTTCAAATGATTATGGTACAAAATTCGTAAGATTGTTGTGTGGTGATGTAGCCGAATCTACTTTTGTTGTAGTCGAAAATAGATTGTAATATAAATGAAACAACTATTCTTCTTTCTTCAGTATCAATAATCAGATCCGCTAAAAAATGAAAGCATTTTTTGAAGTGCATCCGAGCAGTGCATTTTTTCTCCATTTTCTAAAGATTCCTGTGCCGCAGATGCCGCTCTTTTTTGCATTTGATTTTCATAATGAGCAATAGCAGTTTTGAGATCACTAAAATTTTCATTACACAAAGATTCGCTTAACTCTAGAGCATCGCGCATCGCCATATTGACACCTTCGCCGGCAAATGGTGGCATTACGTGAGCTGCATCGCCAAGCATTGTTAGATTTGGTAAGGCTTCCCAGGTTTGGTTTAACGGCATACAATATATCGGACGCGGCACAAATGGGATTACTGTATTTTCGAATAATTCATGCCAAATACTGCTCCATTCGGAATATTCTTTTTTAAACCAAGCAAGCAATTGTGCTTTGTTTGAAAAGTCTAAACCACTATTTACAGCCCAATTTTCATCTGCTTTGAAACTCGCATAAAAACCTATTTCGGCATTCGCCTTTTGTCCCATAAGTATATTTTTTTGATTTCCAAAAGCCATTATTTTCCCGCCACGAAGCAAGTTAGCAATTTGTGGTACTGATTTCTCGGCATCATAAACATTACCTTCAAGCATTGTTATTCCTGAATAAAATGGTTTGATATCCGTAATGTAAGGACGGATTTTAGAGTTTGCTCCGTCAGCTGCGATAACAATATCTGCATAGGCTGTAGTTTCATTTTTAAAATGTAGTAGCCAGCCTTCGTTTTGTTTTTCCATTGCAACAAAATGACTGTCCCAAATAATTGTTTCCGGCTGTAAAGATTCTAATAGTATTTTTCGGAGTACACCACGATCTATTTCCGGACGGAAATGTTCAAATCCAAAATTTTCATCGGGTTTATTTTCGTGGTCACTGTAAACTATTTCTGCGCGTTCATTTGCAATAATCATTTTATCGGCACCGGGTAGATAATTATTTTTAAATGCATCTAATAAATTTGCTTCGCGCAAAGCCGCTAAACCTGATTCTTCGTGTAAATCTAGAGGAGAACCTTGTACACGAGCATTTCTATTAAGATCTCTTTCGTATACTTTTACGTCAGCACGTTTGCGTTGTAAAAGTCTTGCCAAGGTTAGTCCACCCGGACCACCACCGACTATAGCGATTTGTTTATCTTGTAGTAACATATTTTTGTAAATGGATTATTTTTTTTGCTGTACAATTTTGTTCACGCGATACATCAAGAAAATGGTAATTAACATAATTGTAGAGGCAATCATTGCTAAAGTATCATAATGCTGTAATGGCGCAAAATTGTCTTTCTGAACGATAATGACTCCTGCTATCATAGCGCCAAAGCCACCTGCCATTTGCTGCAATGAAGAATTGACACTCATAAACGCACCTCTGTCTTCCGGATGAGGTACAGCAGAGGTAAGCGCCGTTGATGGCACCATTCGACTCATAATACAAACCATCATCAAGACATTAGTGACAAGCACCAACCAAAAAGGCGTTACAGTGTAATGCGCATAAATATTGATGACGATTGTTGCCAGAATAGTAGCAGATGCAAATATTTTGAATTTACTTACTTTGTCACTCAATTTACCAATTAGCGGCATAGAAATTAAAGTTGCCACGCCTGTAATCATAAACACTAAAGGCAGTTGTTCGTTGGTTATTTTCAAATTATTAATAGCGAAAGCACTTCCGAAAGGCATCATCATAAAACCACCGATGGAGAGTAGGGCAGTAGCTAAAAAACCGATTCTATAATTTCTTTTAGCAACAGTATGCCACAAATGTTGGAAAGCCGATTTGTCTCTTTGTAAAGAAAGATGTCCGGTAATTGGCATTAATTTTACGGATAATGTCAAAGCAATTATTGCTGCCATAATGGCGATCCAAAAAAACGGAATATGCCAGCCCCAAGCAGTTGCAATATATAATCCAATTGGAATTCCTAAAACCTGACTAACGCCAAATCCCATTTGCACAAAACCCATTACTTTTCCGCGTTGTTGCAGGCTAAACAAATCGGCAACAATTGCCATAGAAATGGAACCAATAACACCACCGAAAAGGCCGGTGATAATTCGTGCGGCTAACAATAGATGGTAGTTTGGCGCTAATGCGCAAAACAAGGTTCCTAATATAAATCCAATGTAAAAGAATAACAAGAGTTTTTTTCGGTCGAATTTATCTGCGAATCCAGCGGTAAGTAAACCCGAGATACCGGCGCTAAACGCATAGGCTGATACTGCAACCCCGAATTGAGAGGTTGTAATGCGTAAGGTTTTCATCATAATATCGCCTAGTGGCGACATGACCATAAAATCGAGCACTACCGTAAATTGCGTAATGGCTAATAGGAAAATTACAAATTTTTGATAGCCTGTGAATGGCATTGATGTTGGTGTTTGTTCGTTCATGTTTTTGAGATTATTCGAGTTCTTTACAGTTGAAACCGAGTATGTTTATTATTTTAATAATGTCGTTGGCAGTAAGAATACTGCTTACAATTCGCAACACACAATCGATATCTTCTTGGTCAATAGTCCATTGCTGTATTACGGTATCTTGGTTTAATATGTCGCTAATAAATTCTTTATCAGCTTTGGTTTTTATATTGGTGGCAAATACCAATATGTCATTAAAATTTGCTTCCATAGCAGATTTTTTTATGGTGTTAATGCTTTTATGACTAATTCAAATGCTTCGTCTTGAATTGCTGTTGTAAGTGCAAAAGGGAAACCACCCATGCTTTTTCCTTTGTTATGAAAACGCAATAAAGCATATAGCGGACCGTAAGCAATACTCCAAAAAACTTCCTTTGAAACAGGAATCATTTCTTTTCGATTTACAGCGTTCTCAAAAAAACGCATCATAATGGTTTTGAAATCTTTTACGCTTTCTTGAACAATATAGTCGCTGTGAGACGAATTCTGTAGTATTTCCCAACACGCCATTTGATTCATATTGTTTATCATGAATTTGGCTCTGTTTTCCCATTGCTTTCGAAGTCCATCTATAAATGGCATATCAGCCGAGAAATCTTTCATCATTTCTGCGAAGAAATTTTTTCCAATTTCAATGCCGATTTTCTTTATCAAATCTTCTTTGTCAGTGTAATAAATATAAAGTGTCGCCACAGAAACTCCCGATTCTTTTGCCAAACGGTTCATGCCAAAGCCTTCAATACCTTGTTTTACAAGCATTTCTATGGCTTTTTGTTTTACAATATCTTCTTTGTTTGAATCTCTTGTTCGCATTATTACGTTTATTTATGCTGCAAATGTATATATAATAAATGAATGTTCGCTTATTTATAAAATATTTTAAAAAAAATATATATAAATGAAAAGGTAATAATGGAAAAAAAATTTCGCCTGAATTTACGTCAACATTAGGAACAAGCGTAATTATTCCGTTCTAACCAAATGCCCATGTTGTAATCATTACCATTATTTAATTAAAGAGACTAGTTGCAGTGCATTTATTACAAAAAAATGAGCAACTCGTAAATCACCAAAAGTTTTTATCAATTTACTATTAGTAAACCTATATGAACGCCTTCATTGGCAACAGCTTTTCGAATATGCAAAAATGAGATTAGCGTATGATATAATAATATTTAAAAATGTAATAGATTTCCGTTATTTTTACACAGAAGACATTTTATCATGAAAACACAAAATATTTACAGCACGTTACTGATTTTACTTTTTACACCTTTGATGTTAGTTGCGCAGTCAACAGGAACCAATTATGTAACGCAAGGGCGATGCCAAATTCTAGACAATAAGCAGGTGCTACTTGTTGGTTCAGCATCGTCTATTTCATATAATATTGAAGGAAAAGATTTTGCAGTTTTTCTCGAAAGCCAAGATTCGTGGGAGCATCATAATTATCTGGCAATAGAAATTGACGGGCAATACACAGCACGGTTGCGAATTGAGAAGGGCCCCGCAAAAATGTATGTAATCCCGGTTTCAGGAACTGGTGCACAGCATCAAATTGTTTTGTATAAAGCAACTGAAGCCGCAAATGGAAATATTTTGGTTGGAGAAGTTAAAGCAAAACTGTTGCCTCTAACAAAAAAGAAAAAGAAGAAAATAGAGTTCATCGGAGATTCTATCACATGCGGAATGGGTAACGATTCTCAGGCAATTCCGTGTGGAACAGGAGAATGGTTTGATCAGCATAATGCTTATTTTGCATATGGTCCGGTGCTTGCCCGTACTTTAAATTGTGATTATTTGCTTAGTTCTGTTTCTGGGATAGGGATGTATCGCAATTGGAACGATGAACACCAAAATGAAGCAATAATGCCCGATGTATATGAAAAATTAATGTTGAAAAAAGGTGATGATATAGCTTATGATTTCAACTTTCAACCAGATTTAATCAGTATATGCCTTGGCACTAATGACTTTTCGAATGGCGATGGTAAAAAAGAACGTTTGCCATTTAATGATGAGAAATACATAAAAAATTATATAAATTTCATAAATACAGTATATAGCCATTCACCGAATGCGCGTATTGTATTGCTCAACAGCCCGATGGTATCTGGCGATAGGAATGTAAAATTAGTAGACAATCTCAAAAAGGTGATCGCCGCGTTTGCTGATGATAAAAAGCATCGTCCCATCGCATTGTTCGAATTCCAACCAATGCAACCAAATGGCTGCGGTTCCCATCCCGATATTGTCGATGACCAAGTAATGGCATCAGAAATGGAAACTTTCTTTAAAAAGATTTTAGATGAGATATAACGTTTTCAAGCTGCTATTTTTTATTTTTATTTCGCAACAGATAAAAGCGAACATCGTACTTCCCAATATTTTTACAGACAATATGGTTTTGCAGAGAAACGCCGACGTAAAAATGTGGGGTTGGGCGAACCCGTCTGAAGAAGTTGTCATTAAAACATCATGGGATAATAGCGAATATAAAATCAAAGGCAATAACCAAGCTTACTGGGAAATTTCTATCCATACTCCTCAGGCCGGAGGTCCTTATAATATTACTGCAAAAGGTTATAATGAGGTACAATTAAGCAATATAATGATTGGAGAAGTCTGGATTTGTTCAGGCCAATCTAACATGGAAATGACAGCCTCGTGGGGCATCAAAAATGGAGAGGAAGAGGTCAAAAATGCAAACCATCCAAACATACGTATTTTTACAGTTTCAAAAGCGGCCGCGACCAGTCCGCAAAACAATCTTGTCGGGAATTGGCAAAGCTGTTCCGCTGACGTAATGAAAAACAGTAGTGCAGTAGCCTATTTTTTTGCACAAAAGCTTCAACAAGATTTAAATGGGATACCGATTGGAATAATTGTATCCGCTTGGGGCGGCACACCTGCAGAAATCTGGATTCCGCAGGAAGTGATACAAAACAATAAAGAACTGCTTGCAAGTGCAAATCGCCTCGCTGTCAAAGAGTATGGGCCTAATGAGCCAGGACGTGCGTTTAACGCAATGATCAATCCGCTGACGAAATATAAAATTGCCGGTGTACTCTGGTATCAGGGAGAAAGTAATGTGGGGGCGAATCACTATGGAGATACACTATCTGCGCTTATTGGTTCATGGCGTAATTTATGGAACTATAACTTTCCGTTTTATATTGTGCAAATTGCCCCTTATAATTATGGCGAAGACAATTTTGACGGTGTAATAATCAGAGATGCACAAAGGAAAATTCCTAAAATAATACCAAATACTGGGATTGTCGTAATAAGCGATATTGCTACAATTGACGATATTCATCCAAAAGATAAAAAACCAGTTGGAATTCGGCTTGCCAATTTAGCCCTTTCGGATTATTATAAAACCAATGCAACTATCATAAACGGACCTTTATTCCGTGAAATTAAGATTCATGAAAATAAGGTAGCTGTTTACTTTGATTATGCTGATGGACTTTATTTTAAAAACGGTAACTCTAATCAATTTGAAATATCTGGCGCTGACGGAAAGTTCTACCCGGCAAAGGCATTCATAAAAAACAACACTGTTATTCTGAATACGGAAAAAGTAAAAAACCCGGTTAAAGCACGCTACGCATGGAAAAACAATGCTACTGCCGATCTATTTAATAATGCGGCTTTACCGGCATCTTCGTTCCTATCGGAATAATAACGAATCAGAAATTTTATAATATATATGAAAAACAAAATATGCTATTTCGGAATTTCCATTTTATTTATTTCATTATCCATGAATGCACAAAAAAAGTCCTGGCTCGATAAATCAAAAACGCTTGAGCAACGTATTGACCTATTGATGAAAGAAATGACGATCGAAGAGAAGGTAGGTCAAATGAACCAATACAATGGATTTTGGGATGTAACTGGACCTGCACCCAAGAGTGGTTCTGCCGAAACGAAATACGAACACTTAAGAAAGGGATGGGTAGGTTCGATGCTTACCGTTAGAGGAACGAAAGAAGTTCGCGCAGTACAAAAAATATGCGTGGAAGAAACCCGTTTGGGGATACCATTGATTATAGGGTTTGATGTCATACACGGTTATAAAACTTTGAGCCCGATTCCACTTGCTGAAGCGGCTAGTTGGGATTTGGATGCCATTCAAAAATCTGCTGCGGTTGCTGCCGATGAAGCTTCGGCTTCTGGAATTAACTGGACGTTTGGACCAAATGTCGACATAACACAAGATCCGAGATGGGGACGTGTAATGGAAGGTGCAGGCGAAGATCCATTTTTAGGAAGCAAGATTGCATTCGCCAGAGTGAAAGGATTTCAAGGTGATGATCTGTCAAAAAACAACACAATTGCTGCTTGTGCCAAGCACTTTGCTGCTTATGGTTTTGTTGAATCCGGGCGGGATTATAATAGGGTTGACATGAGCAATGATATGCTTTATAATACCGTTTTGCCTCCATTCAAAGCAGCGGTTGACGCAGGAGTAAAAACATTTATGAACTCGTTTAATCTTTACAATGGCATTCCAGCGACTGGAAATAGTTTTCTTCAGCGCGATATTCTAAAAGGAAAATGGAAATTTGATGGTTTTGTCGTCTCAGATTGGGCTTCAGTAAGAGAAATGATCACCCATGGTTATGCGGCTGACGGTGCCGACGCAACACAAAAGGCAGTCGTAGCTGGTTCAGATATGGATATGGAATCTCACTTATATGTTTCAGAACTGGTGAAACTTGTCAATAGCAAAAAAGTTAACATCGGACTTATAGATGATGCAGTAAGGAGAATATTGCGCGTTAAATTTGAATTGGGTTTATTTGATGATCCTTTCCGATATTGCGATCCCACAAGGGAAAAGAATACAATTGGAAGTAAAGCAAATAATGATGCTGTATTGGATATGGCGAAGAGATCAATTGTGTTGTTAAAGAACGATCGCAATCTTTTGCCACTAGGAAAATCAGGACAGAAAATTGTTTTAATCGGCGCGTTGGCAGCCGACAAGAACAGTCCGCTTGGCAGTTGGAGAATTGCATCAGACGATAATACAGCGGTTTCTGTTTTAGAAGGCATGCAGCAATACAAGGATAATTCTTTGAAATATGAAAAAGGAAGCGACCTGACTATCGGCGCCACGACTTTTACTGCTGAACTAAAATTTAACACAACAGATACCTCTGGATTTGAAGCAGCCAAGCTCGCCGCAAAAGGTGCCGATGTAGTAGTCATGGTTTTGGGAGAACACGGTTTCCAAAGTGGTGAAGGCCGAAGCCGCACTAACCTTGACTTACCAGGTAACCAACAAGCGCTTATGGAAGCAATCTACAAAATTAACCCTAATATCGTACTGGTTTTGAATAATGGTAGGCCTTTAACGATCAATTGGGCATCCGACCATATTCCGGCCATCGTTGAAGCCTGGCACTTGGGAACGCAAACGGGAAATGCGGTTGCTCAGGTACTCTACGGCGATTATAATCCAAGTGGGAAATTGCCGATTTCTTTTCCGAGAAATGTTGGTCAAATTCCGATTTATTATAATAATTACGGCACCGGCAGACCGATTGACAGCGACAATAACGTATTTTGGTCGCATTATACCGATGTTGAAAAAACACCACTTTATCCTTTTGGTTTCGGATTGAGCTATACTTCTTTTGAATACAGCAATCTTAAGATAAATAAGCCATCATTTGAGAAAGGTGAAGTCGTTAAAGTCAGTGTCACGCTAACCAATACCGGTAACTTTGATGGCACCGAAGTCGCGCAACTTTACATACATGACGATGTTGCAAGTGTTGTCAGACCTGTAAAGGAATTAAAAGGATTTGAACTTGTCAGTTTGAAAAAGGGTGAATCAAAAAACGTAACTTTTACACTCACAGAAAAAGAATTAGGATTTTTCGACAATGAAGGAAACTATATTTTAGAGCCGGGAACTTTTAAGGTTATGGTCGGAGGCAGTTCTGACAAAGGTCTGGAAGGTAGTTTCGAGATTAAATAATTGAACCCGCTAAATTAGTTATACCTTAAACCATATCCATAACAGACTGACTATAGGATATAAGAGACGTATCAACAGTGTTTGTTGTTGTCGAGTATTTTTATCTATGGAATAATTTCGACTCAAATAAATGGTCGGTACCAGTTCGGTAATCCAATTAGTAATATTGCCACGTTGTATATTACCAATTTTCAGACAAGCAGCATATCTTCAGTTGAAACTTTTTTTACAGTCCTGATTATTTCAGTTTCAGGTTATACTCTTTTATCATTTGCAAAGTCGATTTGTCTGAATAAAAAACGGTATTAAGCCCCTGAGGTTCTTGTGGAGGATCTGCAGTAAATGCGTCGCCCGCATTCCACTTTCCTTTTTCATTGACCGCTTTTCCTTCGCCGCCATATCCCCAAAAATTTACACCTGCAAGGAAATCTTTGTTTTTTTTGCTTTTAACAATCCTTTCGAAGAACATTTTGTAAAGCTTATCCCTATTAATAGTTGTTGCGGAAGGCAACAGACTTTCGTTCTCACGAGGCAATCCGAACTCCTCTATAACGATTGGTTTTTTAAGATTTTTGGCACTTTTGATGTGTTGCTCGATATATTCGCTAGCTTTTTCGATTGTTCCGGGCAGTGTAGCGGCTGCGTCATCAGCTTTATACCAGCCCCAGTTTTTTGGCCAAATATGCATCGTAACGTAGTCAATCTTTGGATTGCTGTGTGTTCGTTCGTAGGTCGCTAAGTCTTCATTTGATCCGGCGCTACCTTCTGATCCGGTGCAAATGAGATGATTTTTATCGATGCTGTCAATTAAATCGACGACTGAATTTAGCCATCCTGTAAAAGCAATTTCATTGTCCTTGGTAAAAATTCGTGGTTCATTTGCAACCTGCCACGCCATTATCGCACTGTCATCGGTATATTTTTTTGATGTATAGTTGTTGGCTCGGGAAATGATAAATTTAATGTGGTTTTCTAAGGCAACTTTGCATGGCACACAACTGTGAAATTTTGAAACGTAATCCATAAATTTGGACCAAGTATTTTCTGGTTTTGTATTAGGGTTCGGAATTTCGCCATAGCCATTCCATTCAAGATATTGCGACATGCCGCCTGACCATTCCCAGTTGTTTGTCAGATATAAAACCACATTCATCTTGCGTTTTCCGACTTCTGATAAAAAATAGTCGAGTCCGTCCAACAATTCCAAGTTGTATTCGCCTTGTGGATTCTGTAGGGCAGGGGTTACGGTATAATCATATAATCCTCCTTCGGCGCCAACTAAGACCCTTAGATTGTTGATACCGTTTTGCTGCATCTGATCCAATTCGCGTTGGAGTCGGTCACGGTCGCCATACTTTTTTGAGCCAAGAATGGCACCATACCAGTAGTTGGCACCTATGTAGTAGTAAGGATTTCCGTTTCTTATAAATTGATTTCCCTTCACCGTTATGAAGGACTGCGCTGAAATATTCAGGGATGCGGCAAAACAAAATAATATCGGTACAATTTTTTTCATCTTTTTTTTAATGCTTAATTTCGTTATATTCTGCTTCAGAAAGTGCAACTGCTTTAACGTCATCAAAGTATATTGTTCCTGGCGTTTGCGCTAAGGCGAGCATGGTTCGGAACTGTTTCGCATTTGGTGGCAATATTACAATTCGCTTGTACATCTTCCAATCATTGCTACCTTTTACCTCAGCAATGTTTTCATAACTGACGCTTTGACCAACAGCGGTAGTAAATTCTATAGTCATCACTCCAGCATTATAATTTTCCTTTCCTCCCTCAATGCCTTCTGATTTTATAAATACGGTAAATTCAATAGCATAAGTGGTTTTCGGAATATTAGAAATTTGGTCGACACCTTTCCATTCAGCACCAACAAACTGGTTTATCATGCCGCTGCCGGTTCCTGAATATTTATAAATACGGTTAAATTTCAATGCATCTCCGCGCCAATTTGTGGCATCAGTATCGAAATTTCCGTTCGATATCAAATTCTTTTGTGCAAATATAGGTATGGTGACAATTAAAAATAAAAATGCAATCAATGATTTCATGTCGTGGAACTAAATTAATTAGGAAGGGTATACATATCAGGCAAGTTATTGATAAGTGTAGCCCTTGGTTTAACACAGAAACTGTTAAAGTCTGAAGCGTTCGAGGCAGCCGGAGCTGGTACATAATATCCGTCGAGATTGTTGTTCCAAAACATTACAAAACTTATTTCGATATTGTTTGCTGTCAATGTATTATAAAGATATGTCGAGAACCAATTGGTAACAGCAGGATTAGATTGGGTCACACGATAGCCTGTTTCTGTCATCGCAGCAATTTTTACTTTAGTTTTTGCCAATTCGTCTACCATTTTCAATTTGGTATTGGCGCGATCAGCACCTGTCTGGCCTTGTCCGCTATTAAGGTCGCCGTAGTTGTCCATGCCTAAAATGTCTACATACCCATCTCCGGGATAGCGGCTGAGATAATTGGCACTTGTGCTATAGGAATTGTCAGGAGAAAATGCATAAAGTATATTGTGGACGCCTTTTGTATTTTTTAAATAATCGACTACAAATTGATAAGCCGTTTTGTATTCGTCTGCCGAACAATATTGCGCTCCCCACCAAAACCAACTACCGTCAAATTCGTGAAAAGGCCTAAATATAAACGGAATTAGCTTATTATTTGCATCTTTTAGATTTGAAGCTACTTCTGCTACCTTGTTCAATTTTAATTTGAACCATTCATGGTTAGCACCGCCTGGAAGAATGCTTCGAAACGCGGACGCTTTTTCTTCAGTAGTAAGATCGGCAGCATAGAAAGAATTCTCGTGATAAGGTTCGCGAAGGTGCCAACAAAAAATGTTGATCATTCCTTTGCTGTAGGCTTCTTTTGCGTCGTTGGTAATAATTATTTCTTGTTGGTGAAACCAGTTCGACGCTTCACCGGTATTATTTTTGTCTGTTATGAACATAAAGTCAGAGCCTAGCATTGCTGGATCATGGCCTGTTGTTTTTTTGATATCGGAATCGCCGGAAGCATCCTGATAAAAACTGTTGAATGCGTCTTGTTGACCAATTGCGAATCTCGTTTTGGATAGTTTTTTTAAGTTATAGAATAATGCAACGGTTTCGTCGGTCGCATTAGGATCAACCATGTAACTGCGTGCATTTGCAGTGGTGAGTATATCATTTTCAACCGGTTGAGGATTCGGATTTTCTTCAACGACATCATCTTTCCCGGAGGAACAGCCAATTGCGAAAATCATGGCTAAAATTAAACTAATAGGCTTTTTCATTTTCAATCTTTTTAATTCGTTTTAAAATCTCAATACAGGCTCTTGAGTTATGATAGGGACATTTCCAGAACCCCACCTTGTCCTTTTTTATAGGAGTATTATCGCTATTAATTCCCCAAATCCATTCGCCGTTTTTTTTGTCAAGTATATGATTACCAATAAATTCCCAATTTTTATAAACTGCATCAAGATATTTTTTATCGTTTGTCAGTTCCCAAGCGTTAAACAAGCCAATAAGTAATTCAGATTGCGGCCACCAATGTTTTTCTGTTATAAGCATTTTTTCGGACGGAAGATACTCATACCACAACCCACCGTCATTAGTATCTATTCCTTCGAAAGTTGCATCTGCCATTAAGATGGCATATTTCTGGTATCGTTCAATCAAATCCTTTTCGTTAGTTACCTCAGCACATTGTAGTAACAACCATGCGGCCTCTATATCATGCCCGTAGGATATAACGTCTGGTTTTTCATTCCACTCTTCGTCAAAAAAGAGTTTGAGATGCCCTGACATGTGGTTTATAAAATGAGTTTCGATAACTTTGAGTAATTTGATGATTGCCAGCTTCAAATCCTCATTTGGCCAAACTTTGTAAAGATTAGTATATGCTTCAACGATGTGAAGATGCGTATTCATTGTCTTTTTTTCGTTTGCATCTTTGTCGCTCAGTCGCAGATCCTCAATTTGCTTCCAGTCGGCAGTAAAAGCTTCAAAATAACCGCCATTGATTTTGTCGTAACTGTGTTTCTGAATAAGTCCGAAAATATCTTTCGCCATATCCAGTGCCCGTTCATCCTTAGAAATCAGATAATATTCTGTTGCGCCATATATCGTGAACGCCAATGCATAAATTTGATTTTTTGAATCAAACGGCTTGCCTTCTGAGGTGACACTCCAGTAAACACCTGAATTCTTACTATAGCAATATTTATGTATAAAATCAAATGCCCGCTTTGCACCGCCCAACACGCGATCATTTGGAAATATCTGATACGCCGCTGAAAAGGTCCATAAAATTCGAGCGTTTAATACGGACCCTTTTACAGCCTTGAAATTTTGTTTTTCAGAAAAATCAATCTGACCTATATAACCTTCATTTTTAAAATCGAAAGTTTTGGTAAGCCAGTAACTTAATATATTTTCAAGTTCATGATTCAGCTGATTTTCAAACGACTGTAATTTTATGTCTGGCATCGGTTATTGTATTTCTTTATTCCTGTCGATAATGTCAATAATCGTCTGTACCGAGCCTGCGGAGGTAAAGGTATCTTCAGGAGTATTCATTACATAATCAACTAATTTTTCGATAGAAGATACTGCAACGTGCATACGTGTGTCTGAAGAGGCATAATAAATATAAACCGTACCGTCGTTATCTTCTATCCATCCATTAGAAAACAGCACATTGGAAACGTCTCCAACCCTTTCATAACTATCCGGCGCTAGGAAATGGCCTCCCGGAATATGGATTACCTTCGAGATGTCAGTCAAATCAGTCATGAATAAGTAACAAGTGTAGCGCAACCCTGCTGCAGTGTTGCGAACACCATGCGCCATGTGGAGCCATCCTTTTGAAGTTTTGATTGGTGCCGGACCCAAGCCATTCTTAAGTTCATAAATAGTATGATATACTTTTCCAAATATAATCTTCTCGTTTTTCACTACAGGATTTTCCATATTATCGACGTATCCCAAACCAATACCTCCGCCACTTCCCACGTCTATAAAACCATCTTGCGGGCGTGTATAAAGGGCATATTTTCCATTGACAAATTCTGGATGTAATACAACATTACGCTGCTGTCCTGTGTTTGATATCAAATCGGGTAATCTTTCCCATTGGACTAAATCTTTTGTGCGGGCAATTCCGGCGTTGGCAATTGCAGCGCTGGTATCGCCAGAGGTAGCTTTTGGATCTTTTCTTTCGGTACAGAAAATTCCGTATATCCATCCGTCCTCATGCTTGGTAAGGCGCATATCATAAACATTGGTATCTGCGACATCTGTTTGTGGAATTACGCATGGCTTTTCCCAAAACCGGAAGTTATCCGTACCGTTAGGGCTTTCGGCAATAGCAATAAATGATTTTCTGTCGGCCCCTTCAACACGCACTGCCAGAACATATTTGTCATTCCATTTAATGGCCCCTGCGTTAAAAGTCGCATTAATTCCGATGCGTTCCAAGCCGAAAGGATTCGTTCTAGCATTTAAATCATAACGCCATTCAACAGGAGTGTGGGAGGCGGTTAAGATGGGGTTTTCATACCTTTTAAAGACGCCGTTTGATGCGTTCAAAGGGTGATTTGGCTTTTCGATCAATTCATGATGATGCTTCATCAACTCATCAAAATTGTGGATTTTCTCTATTGGCTGTGTATTCAGCATAATTCAGTTTTTAATATTCTTAATTTTAATAATCACTAAGGCGTTGCCACCATGTTTTTCTCATTGTTATTGCGATACCTATAAGTAACAGCAATACTATAATAAAAGCTTTCCAATTGGATATGATAAGATACATAGGTAAAAGCGTCAGCAATATTTGTCCGCAAATACCCAGTCCAACGTTAAGCATATTTATACCAAAATTCTTATTGCTCTCAAAAGCGGCATCTTCGGCAAGAGCCTGCTCGTGTACGGGTTTCCAGAAGCCCCATGGACGAACTGTTTTGTAGAAAGAAAGCAGTGTTTCACTATTTGTTGGCGGTGCGGCATAAGAGCCTGCTACACATGCAATCAACTGGATTACGAAAAAAATTGGAAAAAAATACAACATCCGTGTACCATCAAAATAATGAGTAACGCCCGAAACGGATAGCGCCGGAGGAATCGCGCTTGCTATAATACCTGCGAGCATTCCGTAAAAATATCCATTAGCGTTAAAGCGCCACCAGTACCATTTTAATATGTTAGCGCATACAAATCCACCATATAAGCCGGCAGTGATGATATTAAAAATCATATTTACATCTTTAATTAAAAGGCCAAGACCGACGCCGAGGATCACCATTACCGTACCAGATAGGTAGCCCATATTGATTACCTGCTTACGGCTGGCATCAGGCTTAAAATATTTCAGATAGATATCATTTACAATGTAGGCCTGACCAGCATTTAAGGTTCCTGAAAAATTGCTCATAAAGGCACCAAGAAAACCTGCAAGTACCAATCCGACCAATCCTACGGGTAAATACTTATTAATTACTGCAGGCATTATACTTTCAAAATTGATTCCTTCTGCGGTATGATGTAATGCCAACTCTTTGAAATACAGAACTCCTAAAATGCATAGCCCCATTGTCATAAAATAACGGATAGGGAGTAGAATAATAGAAATAAACCCACTCATTTTACTAGCCTCCTCAGGAGATTTTGTACTCAATATTTTTTGGCAATCGTAGTTTGGCGCAGGTCCTGCAAGACTTTTCAATACGCCAGAAAAAAACATCATGCTTACAATGGCTGAAAACAATTTATAACCATCCTTTTGTAGTTTTAACTGCGCATCTGCGAGAATATGGCTCCAGTCAAGGCCAAGTTCTTTTCCGAAAAGCGGGTTATCCCATCCGAGTGGTAATTGGTCAAGTATAACAATGTTTGAATTGGCGAGATGTGTCATTGCGATTGTTCCGACACATATAGAGCAGAAGATCATAATCATATATTTGATGAAATCGGCCAGTACAATGCCATGCATCCCACCTATAATGCTGTAAAAAGTAGCGACAACACAGATACTCACACCATAAAACTGGGCAGTCAAATTTTTTGCGGCATACAAAGCAGTTTCAAATTCTGTTGTACCTGGTGTGAAACGCTCCAAATGGTTGTCTAAAAACGGGATATATTCTTTTATTGCTTCATACGGAATAAAAATTTCTAGGAATTCACCAACGCCGACAAACGCATATGCCATGTAGCCGATGCAGAGCATCAATGCAAATACAACAACTATCGCATGGCTTTGTCTTACACCTTTATCCGACAATCCAAAACGTGTTCCGAGCCATTCTGCCCCGGTTGTTGCATTACTGCGTCGCAGCCATTTGCTTAGGAAAACCATCAGAAAAACCTGGTTGAACACCGGCCACATCCATGGTATCCATACACTTTTAAATCCATAAAGAAATGCCATGCTAACCAATAGCATTGTCCCTGAAATATCGAACATATCACTTGCATCACTAAGTCCCAGCATGTACCAAGGTAATTTTTTACCTGCCATAAGGTAATTGTCCTTGCTGCGTTTGGCGCGGTTTTTCATTATAAAACCAATTGCAATCATAAGAATGAAATAGGCGGCAATGATGATAAGATCGATATTAGATAGCTTCATTTAGGGCTTGTATAAGGTTGTTATTTTTTATAGAGTTGCGCTTCTTTGGCTTCTTTTTCAAATAATATTTTGTCAAAATTGTAAAAATCGACAAAATCTTTTTCATTCGGATGGCCTTTGTAGGGTGCGTAATAATGCATATGTGGTGGCGTTATGTATTCATTCCAACCGTGATTTCTCCAGACCAAGACATAGGAAATTTTGTAATTCCCCATTGCATTCATCAAAGTTTCCGTCCACCATTTGTTGTAGGGCAGCTGCTCGTAACCGGTTTCGGCAAAAGCCATAAATTTATGTTGTTCAGTAGCAATTTTGTCCATGATGTCAAACACATTGAGGCAATCTTTTATGAATGAGTCGTCTGTTGTAGGATCATTGTATTGATAATTATCGAAGCTTAAAATATCGGCATAGGCTGCGCCTGGATAATATTCGAGGTATTCTTCGCGGGTTGCCACTTTTGAAGTGTTGTAAACGTATATAAGGTTGTGAATTCCTTTGCTTTTGAAATAATCGACTGTAAATTTCCAAACCGTTTTAAAATCTTCGGGACTCCCGTTGTTCTTGCACCACCAAAACCAATCGCCTGTAAGCTCATGAAATGGACGGTATAAAATCGGAATCGGCTTTCCGTTGTCGTCCTTGATTGTTTTGAGATATTTTACTGCTTCATCCAGCCAAGATTTGTATTTTTCGTGACTTGGACCACCTGGTAAAATCGAGGCAAGCGATTTTGGCGTCGTATCCCAGGCATTTTTTCCTGTTAACGGATTGTCCATGTGCCAGCTTAGCGTTGTTATTCCACC
Source organism: Flavobacterium sp. (assembly GCA_029946065.1). Taxonomy (GTDB): domain Bacteria; phylum Bacteroidota; class Bacteroidia; order Flavobacteriales; family Flavobacteriaceae; genus Flavobacterium. The sequence goes on along the minus strand of JAQSDU010000011.1, from coordinate 178,593 downwards.
ACGCTTTTGAGCATCTTTAATATATTGTCTAATATTGACAAACGGAACACCGTCAATATCTTTATCGGATTTCTTCTCGAGTCCGCCCAGATCCCATCCATAAACCGCTGGATAATCGCCCGTAACATCTTTTACATCGCTTCGTCCGGGTTCATATTTCCAGTTTACACCATAAGCCAGATCATCTTGATGACCGAATAATATTCCTTTTTGTGTCAATCGGTTGAGGTTTTGGTATAACGCTACGGTTTCGGCAGTGGCATCTTTATCAGACAACTGAAAACCATCTGTTGACTGCGCTACTGATGCACAAGAGTAGACGGAGATGATTGCAATTAAAATTATAATATTTTTCATAAAGTATGGGAAATCACATTTGGGATAAAAAACAACTAACGTTGCTAAAATTATAAATTTAATTGCTTTTAAAACGAATACTGCTTTTTACAAATAATATTTTTAAGAATGTAATAATTCTCAATTTCAAAGATAATTCGGAGACATTAGCCGACTTAATATTATTTTATCAATTATATATCATATTATTGCAAAATAATTTTATAAAAATGAGTAATCCTAAAAATTTTTATCGCGAAATCGCTCCACTTTCGTCTGGAGACAGCTTTTTGGTTTTTGATCGTATAAAGGACAATTTTGATTTTCCGGTGCACTATCATCCGGAATTTGAGATTAATTTTATTCTTAACGGGAAAGGGGTAAAAAGAGTTGTCGGAGATAATATTGAAGATATCGACGACATCGAACTAGTGCTTATAGGACCAAATTTATACCATGGCTGGGAGTTGCATAAATGTAAAAATAAACACATCCATGAAATTACAATCCAGTTCCATAACGATCTGTTTCACGAATCTTTGTTATCTCGGCGCATTATGAATCCGATAAAAGACATGTTCAACCGATCGATTCATGGTATTTTATTTTCAGCTAAAATTGCCGAAGAGCTCACGCCGAGACTTATTAAAATATCGAAACTTGACGGTATGGATTATTTTTTGGAAATCATTTCAATTCTATATGATCTCGCTAATTCCCGCAACCAGCGGCTACTTTCGACCTATACTGTCGACTATGATACATTTGATGATTACGACAAAATGAAGCTCGTTTATGAATTCGTTCAAAAGCATTTTTCTGAAAAAATAACATTGGAAGAAGTTTCAAATGCATCAAACATGAGTACAATTTCGTTCAATCGTTTCATCAAGAAGAGAACAGGTAAAACTTTTGTTGATTATGTGAATAATATCAGGGTTGGTTATGCGGCGAGATGGCTAGTTGAAAAAGATTTGAGTATTTCTGAAATTGCTTTCAAATCGGGATTCAATAATATTGCCAACTTCAACAGAAATTTCAAGGCCATCAAAAACTGCACGCCTAGCCAATATCGCGAAGACTTTTCAGGACTAAAAAGAATACTATAAATAAAATGCCTAAAAAGCTATAAAAAGACACGAAATCGATTGCATTTTGTGTCTTTGCGCTTTGCGTAATTTTATATATCTCATTTTTTATCTCAATAAATTGATAATAATTTAATTTACACCTATATATATTGTCTTATTCGAATACGCAATCGATATAAAGTAAAAATATTATCATTAAATGATATAATAATATTAATTTGATGCAACCATCTGTTATAGATTTGTTAATTATTAATTGAATACAAACTCAAACATTTGACCGGAGACTGATACTATTTTTTCATAATCCGGAAAACGCTAATTTAAACCAACAATTTATTATGAAAAATGTATTAACAGATTTAACTAAATGGCGATTGTCTCTCAGGCAGTTCCCTTTAATGTTATTTTTATTATTTGCCGGAAGTGTGGCTGCGCAGACTGCTGTCACGGGCGTGGTTTCTGATTCTAAAGGAACCACATTGCCTGGAGTTTCGGTTACCGTCAGTGGCACTAACGACGGCACGATCACCGACCTAAACGGTTCTTATCAGATTACTGTGCCGAAAAATGGTGAACTGACTTTTAGTTTTATCGGTTTCGCATCGCAAACACTTAAGGTTGGCACCAAAACCAAAATCAATGTGACCATGTCTGAGAGTGTCGAAGATTTAGGGGAAGTGGTCGTGATAGGCTACGGAACACAAAAGAAAAATGATATTAACTCTTCAGTTTCAACTATCAAATCAAAAGACCTACAAGATTTAAAGCAGACCAACATTGACCAGATGCTGCAAGGAAAAGCAGCCGGTGTTAGTGTTTCAAGTAATTCCGGTCAGCCAGGAAGTGCCGTATCCATTAGGATTCGGGGAACTACTTCTATTTCTGGTACCAATGAGCCATTATATATTATTGATGGTGTTCCGGTATCTGGAGACGCTACGGGAAGAGCGACAAGTGGGCGCCCAATTGCTGGTAACGATTTTTCGGCTAATGGCGGTTCCGGTAATAATGCAGTAAGCCCAGTATCGATGTTGAATCCAAGCGATATCGAATCTGTGACGATACTTAAAGATGCTTCTGCAACAGCGATCTATGGTTCACGCGGTGCTAACGGTGTTATCATCATTACCACTAAATCAGGAAAAAGTGGGATCGGAAAAATATCCTACGAGGGATTTACTTCGGTTCAATCTATATATAAATCTTTGGATGTTATGAACCTGCGTCAGTATGCCGAACACCAAAACAATCTTGCAGCTTTATATGGATCCATACCGCGTCCGGAATTCGCGCATCCAGAGCTGTTGGGTAACGGTACTGACTGGCAAGATGCAGTTTATCAAACTGCGATGACACAAAGCCATCAGATTTCGTTTTCAGGATCAAAAGAGGCTACCAGCTATTATGTTTCAGGCGCTTTTTTAGATCAGGAAGGTATTCTTTTGGGTTCGGGTTTGAAGCGGTACACGATGCGTGTTAATCTTGATACTAAGGTGAAAGAATGGCTTAAAATTGGAGCCAACTTGAATACTGGTATCACTAATGAAAATGTTACCATTAATCAAAGTTTTACCGGATTAATCAGTAACACCTTATTGCAGGCTCCGGATATTCCGATTCGAAATGTTGATGGAACATACGCAGCACCGCCTCCAGGATCACCGTATGCCACTTATTTTAACCCAGTTGCAGAAGCGTTAACGAAAGATAATAAACTTATTCGTAAGAATTTCCTAGGTAATTTTTATGCCGAGGCAACTCTTTATAAAGGACTGAAATATAAAGTAGAATTTGGTGCCAATACAGAATTTTCGGAAAATACAGAATTTTCACCTTCATATGATCGCGGTTCGCAGAAAAACCTCACGGCTGATTTGAGTGAAAGAAGGCAAAACTGGTATTCAACCAACCTAAAGAATTTATTAACTTATGATTTTGCCATCAATAAGCATAAATTTACTTTGCTGGCGGGTCAAGAAGCCAATGATAGTCATTGGGAAGGAGTTATTGCAACAGCAAGCGGTTTTCAAACCAACGATATCTATGGGCTGAATTTGTCTGATCCCGAAAACAGACAAGTAACCTCTTATAAAGGTAGTCAGTCAATTTCTTCCCTATTTGGAAGGTTAATATACGATTATGATAATCGTTATAGCATTTCAGCTTCGTTCCGTCGTGATGTATCTTCAAAATTTGACCCAACTACTGACAACCAAAAAGGTGTTTTTGGCGGTGTATCGGGATCGTGGAGATTGTCTTCTGAAAAATTCATGGAGGGAACGCAGGAATACATTGACAATATTAAATTCCGCATTGGATACGGGGAGACTGGTAACCAACAGATTGAGAATAATAGGTATAGTGCATTGTTAGGACAGCAAAATTCAGGTTTAGGAGCTGGGTTTTTACCATCTAATTTCCCAAATCCAGAACTTACATGGGAATCATTAAATCAAACAAACTTTGGTCTGGACTTCACAGCATTTAAGTCTGCATTAACTTTCTCTATTGATTATTACAGAAAAAGATCATCGGGATTCCTATTCCAAGTACCATTACCATTATACCTTACGGGTGGCGGAGGACAGTATGGTGGAATCTCTGCGCCATATTCAAATTTGGGAGAAATGGAAAATAAGGGAATTGATATTACACTTGGATTGAACGCTAAAACCGCAGGAGGTTTCTCGTATGATGCAACACTTACATTCTCGCATTATAAAAATGAATTGATTTCTATTCAGGATGGTTTGCCATTAACTGCTGAAATCAATACCAACGGATATTTGCCTGTAGTTGCTACAAATACAGTTGTTGGGCATCCTATTGGAATGTATTATGGCTATATAACAGAAGGCCTTTTTACTACGCAGGCTGAATTAGATAGCGCCCCGCTTCAGTTTGGACAAACGGTAGGTACTGCCCCAGGTCAAACAAATTTGGGAGATGTAAAGTATAAAGATGTTAACGGAGATGGTGTTGTTGATACTTCAGATAAAACATTTATCGGCAACCCTCACCCTGATTTTACGTTTGGTTTTACAAATAATTTCAGGTATAAAAATATAGATTTATCTTTATTCTTACAGGGATCGGTTGGAAATGATGTAATGAACCTTACAAAAAGAGCGGGAACTTCAAATGCTATCCTTTCACAGAATCAATTTACTGAAGCGGCTGACTACTGGACACCTGACAACACCAATACTAGTATTCCAAGACCTATCAACAGTGAAAGTAATACAAATGCGTTTATCTCCGACCGTTTTGTTGAAGATGGTTCCTACATAAGAATCCAAAACGTTACTTTGGGATATACACTGCCATCAAACCTGCTTTCTAAAATTAAGATGACGCGGTTAAGGGTTTACGGTACTGTACAAAACCTATACACTTTCACGAACTATAGTGGATATGATCCGGAAATTGGTTCTTTCAATCAAAGTCCATTGCTTTCAGGAATTGATAACGGTCGTTATCCATCTCCAAGAACTTGGTCATTGGGAATAAACGTAGAATTTTAAAAATAAAAAAAATGAAAATGAAAAACTTTTTTAATGCATACAAGTTGGCTGGCATAGCAATGTTGCTGCTTATCTCTGCGTCTTGTTCGGAAGATTTTACGAACCGTCCGCCGGAAGATGCCTTGAGCCTTGACGCCTATTACAGTTCAAACGAACAAGTTGCTTCCGCAACAAACGGAATGTACAGCAGAACTTGGTTTCAGTTTGAAAATAAATTCTTTTGGGCAGTGACTGAAGTAGGATCGGGTAATATGTATACCGGATCATCTGATGTAAATGCTATGAGAAACTTTTCTCTAAACGGAAGTGACCCTGAGCTAGTAAATGGATGGAGTTCACTTTGGGCAAACATTGCACAGTCTAATGCCATTATCAACTTTTTAGCCGACCGTGTAAGCAGTAATGTTGACGATGCGGTTTTGCAAAATACGATTGGTGAAGCCTATTTTATGCGTGCCACTGCCTATTTTTACCTTGTCAGATTGTGGGGATCTGTACCAATTATTGAGAATAATCTTGATTATACCACAACCCCTAATATCAATACTAACCGAGTTGAAGATATATATACACTCATTGAAAGAGATTACACCGCGGCTATTGAAAAGCTAAAAGAGAAACATAGGACTGCAAATTATGCAGACAATGGTCACGTATCTAAAGGTTCGGCGAAAGCAATGCTTGCTAAAGTATATTTGTATGAGAAAAAATATACCGAGTCGCGTGCTATGGCTGAGGAAGTAATCAACAGTGGAGAATTTAAGTTATTGGGTGGCGCTGAATTACCGACAAAATCATTTGCAGATTTATTTTTATATACCAATAACAACAACGAAGAGTCGATTTTTGCACTGCAATGGAAAGGCGACGGAAATTATGGCTCAGGAAACAATTGTAATACGCAATTTGGTATCAGCACAGCTACAGTTTCTACATCAAATGCTTCTTACGGAGGCGTATTTGGACCTTCGCAGGATATTATGGCTGCCTATTCATTAGGAGATTTGCGTCGCAAAGAAACCATTATGTTCCCGGGTGCTACCTATCCGAATATAAAAGTGGTTCCAAGCGGTGGTACATTGACGGTTCCTGCTGCCGACCAGATTGGTGGACAAGGTGCTGGCGCAGCAATCAAGAAATATTGTATAGGAATCGTAAACGGGAGCGTTACCGGACCCGCTGATAATTGGGCAATGATGGATAACAATACTTATATCATGCGTTATGCCGATTTGCTATTGATTCATGCAGAGGCTGTTTTGGCAGGCGGAGCAAGTACTTCAGATGCTAGCGCATTAAGCTCTTTTAATGCTGTCAGGAATAGAGCCGGATTGTCAAGTCTGTCTTCAATAACTTTTGATGATATTTTTAAGGAAAGAAGACTCGAATTGTGCTTTGAAGGAGATTATTGGTTTGACCTTGGAAGGATTCCGAGAGCGCAGGCAATCGCGATTATGGCGGCACAAAATAGAGGTAACCGCGATTTTGAGGAGCACTTTACTCCAGAGGAAGGTGATTTTTTATTGCCTTATCCTGATAATGATGTAGCTAAAAATCCGTTGCTTATACAGCCACCAGTGCCGTATACTTTTGATTAATTAAAATAAAAAAGACGATGAAAAAATTTAAAAATTTTGGTATTTGTGCATTTGTAGTTACAATACTATCGATGCTTTCACTTACATCTTGTAATAATGATGATGGTGATGGAAGTGGGAAAACACCTGTTATTGAAAGTGTCAGTGCTTCGGTAGATTTTGATGGTAATCCGGTAGAACTCACTCCAACGACATTAGGTTATGCCGATAACGTTTACATAATCCATGGTTCAGGATTCACAGGCTTGCAGAAAGTATATTTTAATGAAACCGACACCTATTTTAACCCAACATTGGTTACCGATACGGATATTCTAGTGACAATAGATAGGAACACCCCGTATGCTAACACAACCGATCAACTAAAAATTGTTACAGCCAGTGGCGAGGCAACATTTGGTTTTACGGTAGCGCCTCCAGCGCCTCTTGCGCAAAGCTATAATCCGATCAATGCACAAACCGGCGATATTGTAACAATCTATGGGTCTTTTTTCCTCAATCCAACTGTAACAGTAGGTACGACAGATGCAGTAATACTTTCATCAACTGAAACGGAGATTAAGTTTGAACTACCCGCTGGATCTGAACACGATTTAGTAACCGTTACAACTATATCTGGTTCGAGCACAGCTTCGCAGCCAATTGGAACTGCGATATACGATGATGCCCCTGCACCTAATGTCGAAAATTATTTGGGACCATGGGATGGTAGTGGATATACTGTTAATACCGAATATAAAGTACAAGGTGCAAGTTCAATTCAGGCAATATTCACCGGTTACACCGGTTTCAAATTTCCTATGTATGGCACTCCGGCAAGCACGACAGGATATAGTGGCATCAGGGTTTCTTTCAAAAGCACAAAAGATACCGGAAAATTCAAGGTTGTGATTAATGGTAATTACGGTGCAGGTAAAGAGGTACCATTCACCTCTACGTGGACATCTTTCGTGATTCCATTTAGTGAACTTGGCTATTCGGGAACTACAATCAATGAAATCGTATTCCAGGAATATGGCAACGACAACGGCGATAAGCTCTATATTGACGACGTCGGATTCGTATTACAATAATTTTGTTTCTATTAAAATTGAGTTAGTTAGTAATTCCCCGATATTTATTGGGGAATTATTTTTTTATTAAATACAACAACAAATGAGAACATATTTTTTCTTATTGGCGATGATTGTGCCTTTGATAGCAATGTCACAAGGTAACATGCACGAGACACCGAACGGCAAGTTTGAAGGGCTTGCACCAACTCCTCCTATGGGTTGGAATTCCTGGAATACTTTTGAAACAAACATCGATGATGCACTTGTCAGGCAAACAGCCGATATAATGGTGGCGTCGGGGATGGCTACTTCGGGTTATCAATATATCGTTTTGGATGACGGTTGGATGGCAAAGGAAAGAGACAGTAATGGCAACCTTGTTCCCGATCCAGAAAAATTTCCAAACGGAATGAAAGCATTGGTTGATTATGTGCATTCAAAAGGACTCAAATTCGGTCTTTACAATTGCGCAGGGACCAAAACTTGTGGCGGCTATCCGGGAACCCGTGGTTACGAATATCAGGACGCAAGGTTTTATGCCACACTAAACATTGATTACCTAAAATATGATTGGTGCAATACACAAGGAATTACTGCGAAAGAAGCATATTCTACTATGAGCAATGCTTTAAAAACTGCAGGCAAACCGATTGTTTTCAGTTTGTGCGAATGGGGTGATAATCAACCTTGGGAATGGGCAAAGCCAGTGGGTAATCTTTGGAGAATTTCTGGAGATATTTATCCTTGTTTTGACTGTGAGTTCAAACATGAAGAAGGAAATTGGTCATCATGGGGTTTTATGAAAATCATTGAAATGCGAAAGGATATCCGTAAATATTCGGGTCCAGACCACTGGAATGATTTTGATATGCTCGAAGTAGGTGATGGCATGACGAATATTGAAGACAAGGCGCACTTTACAATGTGGGCGATGATGGCATCACCATTGATTGCCGGAAATGATTTCAGAAAAATGACGAAGGAAACGCTTGCAGTGCTGACTAATAAAGATATTATCGCTATCGACCAAGACAGCGCTGGAATACAAGGTTTTAAATATTTAGTTGAAGATGGAATAGAAATCTGGGTTAAGCCATTGTCTGAAGGAAAATGGGCTGTTACATTTTTAAACCGAAGTGATGTTGCAAAAAAGATAAATTTTGATTGGAAGCAACATATTATAAAGGATGTAGATTTTAATTTCGAAGCAAACTTTTCACAAATGACTTATCAATTAAAAGATTTATGGAAAGGTAAAAAAGCCGGCAAAACCGATAAAGCATTTGTTGCTGATATTGCATCACATGATGTTATAACTTTATTACTTTCAAAATAATAGCACATGAAAACGAAAATCGTACTTACACTGTTTATGTGCATCACAGTTATGGCTGCAAAGGCGCAATTTGTAATAAAGCATGGTCAGCTTAAAGTTATCGGAACACAGCTGAGTGATGCTAAAGATGAGCCAATTGTACTTCGTGGGATGAGTTTTGGCTGGCATAGTTTCTGGCCCAGATTTTACAATGAAGGTGCTGTTGAATGGCTTAAAAAAGACTTTCACTGTAATGTAGTTCGCGCTGCCATGGGGGTTGAAGTCGGAGACAAGTCTTATATAAAAGAGCCAAAATTTTCAACTGAAAAAGTTGAAGCCGTTGTTGACGGCGCCATAAAAAGTGATATTTACGTTATAATTGATTGGCACAGCCATAACATTAACCTTGAAGAAGCAAAAAACTTTTTTGGAGCAATGTCTAAGAAATATGGCGCATATCCAAATGTCATTTATGAAGTTTTTAACGAGCCAGACTACGAAAGCTGGGCAGAAGTTAAAACATACGCCGAAGCAGTCATTAAAGTAATTCGCAAAAATGATCCAGATAATATTATCCTAGTAGGTTCACCAAAATGGGACCAGGAAATTAATCTTCCCGCCGCAGACCCTATTACCGGATTTGACAATATAATGTATACAATGCATTTTTACGCGGCGACCCACGAAAAGTGGCTGCGGGACAGAACTGATGCCGCCATTAAAAGCGGACTTCCGGTATTTGTTTCAGAATCTGCAGGAATGGAAGCCACTGGTGACGGGCCGCTCAATCAGGCTGCCTGGAAGGAATATATTGATTGGATGGAAAGTCATAAAATGAGTTGGATTGTCTGGTCGGTTTCGGATAAAGATGAAACTTGTTCTATTTTAAAGCCAACTGCAAAATCTGAAGGACGTTGGAAAAATAGGGATTTAAAGGAATCCGGGATAATAGTTCGCAATTACCTACGACAATATAATAAAGATTAGTATTTTTTATTCAAATTAGTAAAAGTTGTATAATTGTTGGCTTTTCATTTTGAAGGTATGAAAATCGCTATTCTCAATTATAAAACCTTCTGGATTTAACGGATAGTTCACCTTGGGCAGATAGCAGTTATTGCCTTTTGAAAGGTTTTTTCGCTATGCTAAGCAAAGTATTCCAGTTTGGAATGCCTTGACGGAAACGCTAAAATATTAGACTTGCCTCAGAATGATTTTCTCATCCTTTGCTGTGCAATATTGCGTTCAGTCTGACTATTTTGGCTGGCAACAGATTTTATTGGATTTAACGATTGCTCCTTGAAGTTAGCCAATTGTTCTGCAATTTTATTTCGGTTCGCTAAGTAAGGTTCGCTAAATTTGAGAATATGATTTACTCTTGTGTTTGTATCGGTCATTTTATTGAGTTCATGCCACAAAATATTGAAGCAATCTTCATTTACTAAATCCTCTGGATTCATTGGTACATGCTCTGCGATAGCTGTCGTGCCAAAGAAACGGTAAAAGGCATCATCTTTAAAATTGACTGTCAGTATTTCAGCATTAGGTGGTAAAGAGTAGTCAAATGCTTGCTTGACAGGACCTATCATCTCTTTTTTATTTAATTGTGAAGTGCAAAGGTTAACAGTTTAAAAACTGCTGTTGTTTCCAAAACGCAGCAATTTGTGTTCAAAATGAAGTTTCAAAAAGTAAATAGGGAAAGGATCGGGATTCAAAACCTTTGAAAATAGAACAGATTTAAAAATTCGAATGCTTTATAGTCATTATTGATTCCCTTCTCCGGTAATATTATTAACAGTTCCCCACTCATAAATATTTTCCAGAATAGGCATAAATGAACTGCCTAAATCGGTCAAACTGTACTCCGTTCTTGGAGGAATTTCATTAAAGTCTTTTTTATTCACCCATCCACTTTGCATCAATTCTTTTAATTGTTGGATGAGCATTTTTTCAGAAATATTCGGAATAGCTTTCCTGATTTCGTTATATCGAAGTGCGCTGTTTTTTAATTGCCACAATATGACAATTTTCCACCGACCGCCAATGGCCATAACGGTTGAAGTGATAGGACAGTTATTGGTAATCGCTTTTTCATTTATATGGTTGGATGAATTTTCTTTTCTCATTTTATACTTACTAAATTGTGTGTACTTGCTTTTTAGGTAGTAAAAATAATGAAATATATTTTTGTATCGAAATCTAAAAAATACAAATATGTTAGAAAAAAATTTAAAAGACAAAACCATTATTGTCATCGGCGGAAGTTCTGGAATTGGATTAGCAGTAGCGCAAAATTGGCCACTAATCTTGCCACATCGCTTCTTCCGCCAGCATATCGATTGACTTCTTCTAGACTAAATTGCCTTGTAGAAACGGCTGCCATTTTGTTCAGTGCTTTTACTTTATTGGCTTCGACTTTAATTATTACTTCATCTAAAGAATTGTAATTTTCAATAAGAGCAATAGCAATATACACGTCTTTACCCGATGTTACTTCTATATTAGGAACCGAAGTCGGCAGATAGCCCATGTACGTAACGGTAAGTAACTGTCTGCCTAGTGGGACATTGCTGATCTGAAAGTTTCCATTATCGTCGGTTAGAGCACTTAGTGCAGTATAGTTTGCAATGGTAATGGTCGCGCCAACAAGAGGCATTTCAGATTGTTTATCGGTAATTTTTCCTTTGATGACACCATTTTGTCCAAAAGCGAAAAAAGTTATTAATAAAACTATAATGTTAATAGTATTTTTCATTGTATAATCGATTTAATTTTATTTGATAAAAGGTTTTCCCTGCAAGGCCTGAATCAGTGTGTAGGTTACTAAGACAAAATAAATGGAACTGATGATGATCACATCTCGTTTGCTCTTGGCAAATAGATAAGTGACAAGCGGAATGATTTGTAGGGCGTGAATTCCGAAAAAATGGGCCACTCGTAAATCGCCATTCGTTTTACTCCAATTAACCAATGGTAAACCGGGTGACCCGTCTTGACTTCCGATGGTATGTTTTAAAAGGGCACCCATAGCGAAGCCTTCAAAAGCAAATAGGACTGTGATTAGGATGCTTAATTTGACGGTCAGAATCATCGTTTCAGGAGCATTAAATTTACTTTGATTAAAAAACAATACTGCTATATAGAGCGTATGCAGCATCAAGATGGTAATGGCTATGGCCATAAGATTAAAAATTAAGCTATCCTTTGTGGTTGCAATATTAAAGTGCGACATTTTGCCTTGTGCAGCTTGATAGACAATTAGGATGAGTTCAATTGAAAATAGGACAATCATAGACCAAATGTAAATTTCAACTTGTTTTTGATTTTCCAAATACTGTAAATAAAACCCCATTGTCCAAGTAAAAATTCCTACAGACAAGAAAAACTTCAGTGGTTTAATCCATCCGCTAATGCCCATGATTTGTGTAGCACTGTATTTAGTCAATGCATAACAAATTAATGCGCCTAAAAAACAGGCTGCTCCATAAATAAAAATAGTTTCATTTTTATATTTGATGATTTCCAATAGATGCTTCATGTTAGTGTTTTTTTAGATGCAGGACTTGCCGGTTTTTTTTGAATTTCTAGACAAGTACCTGACTTAGCACTTGTGATTAAGATTGTTTCTTTCATTTTAACATTGTTTTTTTAATGAACATAGTTCAAATTTTAAATTAAAAAAATATTACAGTTTCTCAATAATTTTTAAAAACTCCCGATATCCATCAAATAGTATCGTATCTGGATTTTTAAACTTGACCCCTTTGGTGCGATTTCTTATTTCTAGGCAACACATGCCATGCACCAAACTCCATATCATAAAGGATAGCGGCTCTAACGAGTGTCCTTTAAAATGCCCTTTTTCCATGCATTGCCCGACCGTATTTTTTAGTGCATCAAAAGTACCCACGCCTTCGTTCCATTCTTCTTTTTCAGAGTTTTCGATAAACTCCATTGGTGCCTTAACATTGAACATCAAATCATACATCTCCGAATTTTCGATAGCGAATTTCATGTAGATAACACCCATTTTCCGTAAGCGTTCCATTGGATCTTCCATGGTAAACAGTTCTGTGAAGTTTCTTCCCAATTCTTGAAAACCAATGCTGTGAATGTCATGAAGAATTGCATTTTTATCCTTAAAATAAACATAAACCGTCCCTACGCTATAATCAATTTCATCAGCAATATTTCTAATGGTAGTTTGCTCAATACCTTTTTCTAAAAAGAGTTTTTTGGCTCCTTGTAGGATTAAGCTTTTTAGGTTTTCTTTATCTCTTGCTTTTCTATCTGCGGTACTCATAATGTGGATCTGATTGCAAATATAATTATTTTTTTGAACAACGTTCATTTTGAAAAAATAAAAATAAAAAACGCTTCAAATTCCTACATAATGTTGATCGTGGGGTAGTGGGGGAAATTTATTAAAACTTCTTTTACTTTTTTATTTAGTGGTGCGGGTGCAATATTTAACTTTTTTGCGCAAAATGAGACAGATTTATTTTTAAGGCAATTTTATAAGCCCCAGCAAAAGGCATGCAATGGTCAATATCCAAGTGGAATTTATTGGCATGTTGTCTGAAGTTGGCATGATATATAAAAATGTAGTGATGAGTAGGCTAGCGTGTTTTTTTACCAGAATTCAGGTTTTTTGTCAATGTTCTACAGGTGTAGCTATTCACGAAAATAATGTGTATTGAATGTCGAAAGTAATAAGCGCAGTCTATCGGCAATAAATTAGTTAAAATAACGATTATGCGATAATGATATAAACAAAGAGCAATTCAGCCGTTCAAAAAAAGTAACAGAATTGAACAATCGGCTAATCAAAATTAGAGACTTCCGTTGCCGATGCTATCTAGAAAATTCTTTGTGATCGGTTTGACAAGAAAGCTACAAGTATTGCTGTTGATGCGCGCGCGAGCAATATCACCGTCGTCGATAGAAGAAGAAAGTATGTAAACCCGGCTATGCTTCTTTAGCAATGGCGATAGGTTGTCGTAGCCTTCCATGAATTCAAATCCCGACATTTGGGGCATGTAGATATCGACAAAAATTATCTCTGGCAGGGCTTTCACATCATCCTGATGCTGTTTCAGGAATTCTAATGCTTCAAAGGCGGTGCTATATTCCAAGACCGTTGTAGAAACGAGGTTAGTTTTGACCATTCTTGATGCGATGTAGAGATCTACTGCATTATCATCAATGATCATTACGGTCGTAATTGGTGTGCTCATTATCTGAATTTTTTTTAATTTTTAAAATATTTTTATGTAGGTCACTTAAAGTTTCATAAATCTTTGGAAATCTTCTTGTCTTCGGGTAGCTACCGGAACGTTGCTGCCATTGGCAAATTCACAGAAATACCCTTCATTTTTTACAATCTTTACGATATGCAGCAAGTTGACGATATAGGAATGGTGTACCCTGAAAAAATAATTGTAATCGAGAATTTTGCTGTATTCTCCTAAATTCCGGCTCGACATTACTTTCTTGCCGCCAACGAGGAAAAAGATCGTGTATTTTCCGTCTGACTTGCAGAATAATATGTCAGCCATCGGCAATAGCTCAATTTTGTTGAGCGAAGATACTGCTACGAACCCTTTGGCAATATTAAGGTCGTGACCTGAAATTTTTTCGACATTTTGATTTTGCAGTGAGCGCTCCATCTCAATTCGTTTGATCACTTTATACATCGCCATCATCAGGACGTTGAATTCAATAGGCTTCAAAATAAAATCTATGGCGTTATAAGTGAATGCCTTCATGGCATCGCATGGCTCTTTTGAAATTAGGATAATTTTAGGAATATTAAAATCGAGCTTACCCAATAGCGAAAAAAATGTGGTAGCATCAACACTGCCATCTAGAAATATTAAGTCAGGTCTTTTTAAGGACGTAAGTGCTGCGCCTTCGTTAGCGCCGTTTGCCTCACCAAGGATTTTCAGAATGACTGCATTTTCCGCCTCGAATTTTCGAAGCATGACAACTCCGCTCGAATCTTCGGTCACAATAAGGGCATTTATGGGCATTAATGGCATCTGGAATGGTTGATTTAAAATATTTGTTATCGATGCTTTTTTTTGTGGGTGGAAAAATAAGCAATCGGCAATTTAAATAGGCTTCATAACGGTTTATTGTGAATTGTAAAGTAACAACTGCAACTGTTTGGGGAATAGTCGCTGGGAATAATGCAAATTTTCAAGACATCTTTCGACTAATTGCAGAGAGGAAATTTCCGTCTATCGGTTTGACATGGAACCCAATGACATTAGGGTCATTATTGGCACGCTTTAAATCCTCTGGGTCGATAGTTGATGAAATTATATACACCGCGCAATGCTTTTTCAATGCAACCGATAAACCATCATACAAAGCTATGAATTCAAAACCTGACATCTCTGGCATATAAATATCTACAAAAATGATTTCGGGTAGTGCGGCAGCGTTTTCCTGATTGGTTTTAAGGTACTGAAACGCTTCAATACCATTTTCATAAGATAGGATATGGGCTGAAAAATTGTGGGCTGAAATGATTCTTTTGGCGATATAACGGTCGATGTCGTTGTCATCGATAATCATAACATTTTTGTAGCTGTATTCAAGAGGCGTAGTCATAATTGAAGATTTTTTAAATGGATTGTAAAACAGGTACCTTTTCCTTCTTTGGAAGTAACGACAATCGTTCCTCCTAATTTTTGGATGCTTTCCTTGACGATATAAAGTCCGAGTCCGGAACCGTTAATAGTATTGGCAATGCGGTAAAACATATCGAATATTTTAGAATGATGGCCTGGCGCAATGCCGGTACCATTATCTGCTATGTTTAATTCTAATACGTCCTGCCTTGAGGTGCCTGAAATCCTAATAAACCTTCCTTTTTCTTGCTTTTTATGGTATTTAATGGCATTAGAGATGAGATTTTCAATAATCGTTATAAATCGGTGTTTGTCTGAATGGAAGGGGAATTCCTCGATAATATCGATTTCGAATGCGATATCATCATATTCTTTAGCGCCACGCAACAACACGACAATATCGTTTACAGTGTTATAAACCGGTATAAATTCACTTTCTACATCGGTGCGGTTGTTCCGCGAATAATTCAATATGTTTTTTATGAAATTATCCAACCTTATAATACTTTTCCGAATCATCGTGATATGTGACAACGTATCAGGTTCCTTGCTCTCCATTTCAATCAGGTTTACCAGGCCTAATATAGATGTCAGCGGAGCACGCAGGTCATGTGACACGCTATAAACAAAGCGATCCAGTTCGTCGTTGGTTTTTTGCAATGTGGCATTGTTCAGCAGCAGCTGGTTCTCAACAATTTTACGTGCAGTGATGTCCTGGTGTGATATTACGATCAACGTTTCATCATTTTCAAATTTTCTTACTAGCATTGAAAACCAGCGTTGTTCTGTAGTAGAATGGCATGGATATTCATAATAAAAATCCGAAAGGGTTCCTTTCATTACTTTTTTAATCTGCGCAAGTACATTTACCGCGTCTTTGTCGCCCTGGTCAATCGATAATTCACAAGCCATAAAGTAATTACTCCCTTCAATGGTTGATTTTAATTGTATATCGCCATTTTTTCTCGCAAATCGTCGCCAAGAATCGTTTACGGCGATAATATCTCCTTTTTTGTTGATCACTGCGATATGAGCGCTCAATGAATCGAGTATGCCGCGATTAAAAATTTCGCTTTTACGCAATAAGTGTTCACTTTTAATTCGTTCTGTAATATTTCGCGAATGGCAAGCCGTGCCGATAATTTTTTCCTCTACCTCAATAGGATAAAACGAAATTTCGGACCAAAACTCCATTGGCTTGGTATTGTGCTCGATTATCGAAAAAATTTCGCCTGAAAATGCCTTCTCATAAAAAGAGATGAACCGCTTTTGCCGTTCTTTTTCGACTCCTTTCAAAACGCAGTCACCTTTCTCCAGCGACTTGCCATGGATTTTTGCGGTTATCTGGTCAAATGGCCTGTTGGATGTAATCAGTTTATAATCCCGGTCGATACTCCATAAAAGATCGTGTGTGTTATTAATTAATGCATTGAGATTTCTGGTGTCAAATTCACGTTGCTGTTCCGATATTTTTTTATGTGTAATATCCCTGAAATTAGATACCATTGCATTAATACCGGGCTCATGTAACATATTTGTCACGCTTCCTTCGAACCAGAGCCAACGGCCATCCTTATGCATTCTGCGTTGTTGGAAATTGAACGATGCTCCAGGGATGTCAAGGATTTTATTCCGGGCCATCACAAATTCGGGAAGATCATCTGGGTGCACAAGATCGAGTAGGGAAGTGTGCAACAATTCCTCGACCTGGTAGCCCATGATTTTTGTAAGGGACGGGCTGCCATATATAATTTTCCCTTCACGGGTTGCAAGGGTTTTGATGTCGGCGCTTTTTTCTATTAGTATCTTGAATCGCTTTTCGTTTTTAGCAACGAGCTCTTCTGTGGCTTTTTGTATCCGTTCTTTTTCGAAGTTTTCTACCGCAAACGAAATGTCATCAGTTGCTTCAAGAAGCAATGCTATTTCTTCTTCGTCGAAAAAGTCTTTTGTCCCGGCATGAAGCTCGAATACACCTACCGTATTGCCGAACTTTTTAATAGGCAACGAGATAGATGATTGGAGACCGCACGTTAGCAGGCCTGGCTTCCATTTCGCCACCGCAGGATCATTCATAATGTCATTGCTGACAGCATACCTGCCGGTACGAAACACATTGCCGGTAGGCGTTTCATGAAAAATAAGATCCTCGACAACAAGGCCGTCATAAGGTGCGGCGGCTGCAATCGCTTCGGTTGTACCTGCAATGCTCACCCGCTTCAGACGTTTGTCTTCGATGGTATTGATCCATGCAAGTTTAAATTTCCCGATGTCAATAGCGATAAGGCAACTATTATCCATCAATTTCTGCTGGTCTTTTATATGTACGATAGCCTGATTGATGGCAGAATTAAAAGCATATAACCTGTTTGCCTTCATCAATTTTTCATTTGCTTTAAGCTGCTCACTTCGGTCAACCGATAGGATAAAAAGCCCTTCCGGGACCGGTTGGATACTGAGTTCAAAATTGGCGTTGGATCCGTTCGGAAATACAAATTCGGCTTCGATTTTCTCAGAAACGCGTTCCTCCATGCAACGCGATAAGGTAGCGAAAAGTGCGGTTTGCTCAATCCCGGGGTATTTTTCCAACAGCGAGTATCCGAGTAACTCTTCTTTTGTATAAGTACTATATTTGACTAACGCATCATTTACATACGTGTAACGCCAGTTAAAATCGTGAATTTGTGCACCTTCAATCATGTGGTCGAGCGTATGCCTAAACTGCTGCTCGTTGTGCAATAACAATTGCTGTATTTGTTCTTGTTTTTTGACTTGTTCAAAAATATCCAGTGCCTGCGAGATATCGTTTGTTACTTGTTGCAATAATTCGATTTCGCTCTCAGTAAAATAAGATTCTCCTGAATACAGGCTGAATAGCCCGATAATCTGACCGGATTTCCTTATGGGTAGTAAAATACAGGACTGAATAGAATGTTTAAATGCGTATTGTTGCCACAATTTAAGCCCAGGATCACTCTGAATATCCGTTGAAATATAATATTTGCCGGATCGGACAATGTAATCGAGTTGTTCATTTGGATTTTTAAGTGCCTCGTAAAACAGTGGTAACTCTTTCTCCGGTATTCCGCTTTGGTCAACCATCGTAAGCGTCTTTAAGCCATCATCGAATAGGCCAATCCAGGCCATATTGAAATCTGCGAAGCGCAAGGCAAAACTACAACAGTCCCTGAAAAGCTCTTTCTGGTCTTTGGCGGTTACAATTTTTTGGCTGATGTGGGTTAAAAGCGCATACAAGCCATTGGCTTTTCTCAGATTGGTTTCATTTTCTTTCCTTTCGGTAATATCGACAGAAAATATGCAAATCCCTTCTTCGCAAGGTTGTACCCTAAGGTCAAACCATTTAGAAGAACCGTTGGGATATTGGAAGTGATTTTCAAAACGGTGCGGCGTCCGGTCCTGCATGGATTGTTGTAATATGTCAAAAAGTGGAGCGTCGGCAATATCGCTAAAAATAGCAGTCATCTTTAATCCGATAAGACTACCTTCTTGTTCGCCCGATTGCAGCACGGCAATATCGTTCAGATAAACATATTGCCAGTTGAAGTCTATGATCTGAATTCCTTCCTGCAAAGACAGTGTACGCTTAATTTTTGCCATGATTGGGGCTTTTTAGTTGTCTTTCAGCCATTTTACAGGTGTTATTATTATAAATACGCTAATATAGTTAACTATTTGCGAATAAAATCTATAAATGACAGTATAATGACGATATTTTCTTTTTGTAAGAATATAACTGCATGTTTTGACATTTAAATTGACATTAATACGAAAAATAAATCGCTTAATGATTGCTAAATTGTCTTAGTAATATTCGTTTTTTTGCGGAGATAAAGCGGGTATCCTAATTGGAAT
Organism: Flavobacterium sp.; assembly: GCA_029946065.1. Lineage (GTDB taxonomy): Bacteria > Bacteroidota > Bacteroidia > Flavobacteriales > Flavobacteriaceae > Flavobacterium. The sequence continues at coordinate 159,163 of JAQSDU010000011.1, read as the reverse complement.
ATATGCCTTTTAGTTTAGATTTTTAAATGCTACCGGTGTCATTCCTGTTTTGCTTTTGAATAAACGGCTGAAATAGTGCGGATAATTAAATCCTAAATTATAGGCAATCCCGCTAACAGTCTCAGCATCGTTAAGCAACAATGTTTTGGCTTTTTCGATAATGAAATTATTGACGTGGTCTTTTACGGTGTATCCGGTTTCCTTTTTTAACAAGTCACTTAAATAATTTCCTGAAAGGTGTATTTTGTCTGAAAAATATTCTACTGGCGGAATTCCGTTTGTTGCAAAGTTTCCATTTTTATAATAGCTGTTCAGTAGTGTGTGAAATTGACTGACAACATCTGAATTTTGTGCAGACCGTGTATTAAATTGCCTTTCATAATAACGTCTTGACAAGTTGAGCAACAATTCCAATGTCGAAGCAATGACGGTCTGGCTGTGATTGTCTATTCGTTCCAGAATTTCATTTTGAACCATCATCATGCAGTCGGTGATTGCTTTTTGCTCTGAATCAGACAAATGTAGCGCCTCATGTATATCATAAGAAAAAAACTTATAGTCTTCAATTATTTTTCCTAATGAAGTATTGCGGATTAAATCGGGATGGAAAAATAACATCCATCCCTTTATTTCATCTAACTTTTGCACTTTTGATACGGAGTGCACCTGATTGGGGCCTGTAAACATCATGACGCCTTCATCAAAATCATAGGTATTTCTTCCGTATTGTAACCCACAACTTTTGTCTTTTAAACCAATTGTATATAGGGCTGATGTGTGTTTTATACCAACAAATTGCTGTGGAATTTCAAATTTTGAAACATCAATGATACTGATTAAAGGATGGGTAGGTTTATCAAGCCCGAAAATCTCATGAAATTGGCTGATTGACGTTATATTCTTTATGTCTTGTTTCATGTTATTTATTTTTTTCGATTCGCTTTTTCAAAAGGACATTGTGTTGTTCAAAAGCTGCTTGCATCGTTGACAGGAAAGTTTTAGTCAAAAAGTTGGACAATATTCCAGAAAAATATTCCCCGTGCAGCAATTCCGTTTGATTTTCCGAAATAGCATTCAAACGATAATAGTGCTTTGCGGCGACTAAAAACTTTGATCCTTTTGTTCCTTGCCAGACCAATTCCTGATTTTCTTTATAACTTAGTAAAACAGGAAAGTATGTATTTCTTAAAGGAACAATAAAAGTAGCAATTTTACTGCCTTCTTTCATTTCTGATTCCAATTTCCCTACGATTGGATTCCATTCGGGATAATTTTTAAAGTCGGTAAGTGCTGTCCAGACTTCTTCTAAATGAGCATTGATTGTTATGGAGGTGTGGTATTGCTTCATGTTTTCAAATGTTTAATTGTGGGATCACTTCATCTGGCCCATTATTATTTTGTCAAACACTTTGTCGCCAAACCATTTCCTGATGGCCATTGCTGGTTTGGCCATATAGCCTTTTACATACCTGGTTTTCGGATTTTTATCGGTCGCAGCTTTTGCAATAGTTTGTCCAAGTATTTCAACATCAGTTAACTGACTTCCTAAATTCATTTTATTAAAGTTCTCGAATACTTTATTGGCAAACCCGGCATAAGCGCCTTTGCCTGAAGTTTGTTGCAAATTTTTCATTGCAATTGCTCCCCATGCCGTTTTGATACCGCCTGGTTCTACTACGACCACGTCTATACCAAAGTCCTTCAACTCTAAGCGCAAACAATCGCTGTAACCTTCCACAGCATGTTTTGTGGCGTGGTACCATGCGCCAAATGGCGTATAAATTTTGCCTCCCATTGAAGAGATATTTACGATCCTACCGGATTTTTGTTTGCGCATAGTAGGCAATATCAATTGTGTCAATCTTGCCATTCCAAAAAGGTTGACTTCAAACTGTCTTCTTGCTTCGTCAAGCGGTACGTCTTCTACCGCGCCATAAGAACCATAACCGGCATTGTTGACTAAGATATCTATTCTGTCTTCTTTGCTGATAATAGTATTTACAGCTTCGACGATAGATGCATCATCGGTCAAATCAAGTGCGATTATACGAATTCCTTTTGTTTTAAGATCATTCATTTCATCGGTACGTCTTGCTGCGCCATAAACTGTATAGCCTTGGCTATGTAATATGTTTGCTGTTGATTTTCCCATTCCTGAACTTGCTCCTGTGATCAATGCTACTTTTTTCATTTTTCTAAATTTTTTAATATTTGTAATTATTTACATTGCAAATTTAGGTTGGAACTTTTGCGGCTATTAACACAGCAAAAGGAATGTCTAACACAAATTACGGAATAAGGTATTTTGACTGATACAGATTTAATTAGTAAATAATACTTAGGATTTATTCAGCGAAAAAAGCGGGATTATTTCATAATTCCAAAAGTGGTGAACCCACAAACTAAACGAGATTTTTTTTGCAGTTAATTTGCTCTTTTATTTTTAAAATGCTCACGTAATTAAAATTTAGACGCATTTTAAAAATAAAAAAACCGAAACTATTGTTTCGGTTTTTTCTGCGGAGAAAAACTTGTTCAAAGTACTCAGCAATATCTTTTAAGTCAACAGCACCATTGGATTAAATCATTTGGTAATATTCTTGCTACCTTGAAATCGTGTGAAGTAGAAAAATTTCTATCAGTTTCAAAATAGTAATTATTTAGTACTAGTTTAATGTCGAATTTTCCTCTTTGAAAATATTTATAATCAAGATAGGTACTTCCTGAACGATAATATTGATAGAAATCTAATTCATTATCGAAAAAAGACTTCAATTTAATTAATTCATTGTTGTAATATTTCTTTAAAATACGATTTCTTCCATTTGGCTTCTTCATTTCAATTTTAAAAATTACGTTATAATAAATCAGTTTTGAAGTGAATTGAGGTTTTATTTCCTTAAAAAATAGTATCTCCTCTGTTTCAGTTCTAAACTTATGTTTTAAAAGAATCGATTTCAAATTATTTATGGTTTTCAAAATAATATCGATTGCACTTTCGCATCGGATTAAAAGATTGTCTATTTCTAAATCTATGAAGTTTAATTGTTCATTAAGGTCAGTAAGCAATTTGGTAGTTTTGGAATTCAAGTGCGTTTTTTTATATTTTATACTTTAAATAACGAATCCGATAACTTGAGTTATCGGATTCGTTATTTATTCTTCACGTTGTTAAACAACGTTTTAGCTTGTTAGATATTCACTATTTAAATGTTCTGATTTCATAAGCTTGTTACTTTTGCTTTGCAAAACTTTTTGCTATAATTCGCTGTGGTATTAATTTAGTCACAAATATTGTTAGTCTATTTTTCTTACCTGAAATATGAAATTCTTTTTTTTGTTTGTAAGCTTCCAACAATTCTTTAGCAACTTCCATAGGAGTTTGTGAACTTGCATTACTTACAAGTACCTTGCCCCATTCATTATCATTAGAAGGACTATTCATAAAGTTAGAAGTAGTGTAACCTGGGCTGAATAGCATAACCTTAATATTATATGGTCTGCATTCCTCTGCTAATGATTGCGAAAATGTCTTTACAAAGTGTTTTGAACCTGCATATACCGCCATGTATGGACCAGGTATGAACGCGATAATTGAGGCAATATTTATAATAGAACCTTCACCCAAAGCTTTCATATCTTTTAGGAATAAATGGGTCAATGCCACAAGTGCAATGTTATTGACCTGAATTATTTCAAGTTCGCTTTGCAGATTGTTTTGAACAAATTCACCACTACTTCCTATCCCTGCATTATTAATCAGCAGGTTGACATGCCATTTGTTGGATTTACAGATAAAATATATCTTTTGTGCAGCGTCAGCATCAATTAAATCAGTAACTATATATTCACATACTATGCCATGATAGGATGATAGTGATTCGCAAAGTGATTGTAACTTTGCTTCATTTCTAGCCACTAAAACTAGATTTTTTTTCTGGGCAGCGAAGCTAATCGCTAAAGCTTCGCCAATTCCACTACTTGCTCCTGTAATCAATGTTACTTCCATTGCATTATATTTTTTTAATGATTATTTAGGCTACGGATGATTTATTAATTTTCCTTTGCTTTATATATTGATAGATAGAACCCACAATAAACAGGATTAGGAATGTGATTAGTATCTTGGCAATCAATGGATCTTTAATGTCCTTTGCCAAGGGATGCCCAACAGGTAGGCGAGTAAAGGTTTCGTTAATGGTGGGAAGCCACGAAAGAAAAAAGGTAAACGAAAGAAAGAAATTTTCAAAATATCGACTTCTGTTATTTCCTTGTTTTTTAGTATGAAGAAAATAGGCTACCACTACTAAAATAACTATTAAAATGGCAAAAATATGACCCGGGTTAAAACCATGCTTTAATAACCCCAATGATGTAAGTGAAGTTATGATTGTTAGGTAAAAATATATTTTACCAGTATTGTGCGCCAAATTTATTTTTCCATATCTTACATACGATATGACTGCGGCTACAAGGGCAATAATGCCAATAATTGTGTGGAAAATTCCCAAATTTGATAATCCCATTTTTTCTATTTTTTTAGTTTATATGATGCTTAATTATTCCAGAATTTTTTTAATGTTTTCCATCGGTAAATGGTCTCCTAGGTATTTGCCATAATAAGCCGTTTTCACAACTCCATTTTCATCTATAAGGAAATCAGCACCTATAGTATTTCCGTTCCCATCTTGCTTAATCGGCTCACTGAATAACTTTTTACCCTTTTTTGCCTTCCCAATCGCACCATGGAATAGTCCTTTTATTACCTTTCCCGAACTCTTATCAATATCATACAGTTGGTATAGGTTTAGCTCCTCATTTGGAATCATAACTGGATATGGGCTTTCATCTCCTAAATATTTTTTCATGTTTTCAGCCGAACTTTCGTAAATGGCTAGGACAACGATGTTTTTCGATTTGAAATATTCTGCCTGTTCTTGAATTTCGTGGAAACGCAGGTTGCAGATAGGGCAGCCTACATTGCGGTAAAAGGTTAACAATACTTTTTTGCCTTTGTAATCTGAAAGTTTAATTGTTTTGCCGTTTACATCCTTAACGGTAAACACTGGTGCTGTCTGTCCTTCTGTAATTTTCATATCTTCTTTTTTTTCTGTAAATGATTGAAGTGTCAATGATAAAAGTGCTATCATAATTACTACTATTAAATTCTGTTTCTTAAATTTTCTCATGGCTATGGTTTTAAATTGTACGTTCGGATTGGCATTACAAATTTGCCGTTTCGATAGCGCAATTATTATTTAAATAAGTTCAACTTTTTGGCGAATAAGTTCAAAAAACACCTTCAAACAGTTCAATGTCAAAGGTGGTTTTAAAGAACTTATTTTAATAGCTGATTAGTTATTTCGCAATTTTAATCAGCAGTGTGCTTAGAGAGTCTGGCTTAGTAAGGAATGGGCTGTGCCCTGTGTCCAGTTTGTAGACTGAAGATACACCAGCAGCGGAAATCATCTGATTTTGTAAGATTGGTGTAACAGCATGATCTCTGAGTGTTTTGATGTAAATTTTATCGATGGATCCAAAATTAGCAGCGGTTAGCGTAACTGGGGTATTAAGCGCAAACAATGGTTCACTACGGTAGTTTTGTTGCACAAGGGTTTGAAGAGCAGGAGTGCCGTCCTGAATGAAAATATTTGCAAGCTGGTTCTGATTTACATCAACAATTCCATTGTCGGGGTTGAAAATCAAATTCATCCCCAAAATTGATGTGGTATCTGTACTTGCCAAACTGTTTAATGACTGCCCCGAAGTAGGTAAATATGCCGCCAGATAGACAAGCTTTTCAATTTTGGTGGGGATTTGTTCTGCGACCGATGAAATTACCATACCGCCTAAACTATGACCCACTAGAATGACCTTTCCGTCAATATGCGAAATAGCCTCGACTACTTTTTCTGTATATGATTGCAGGGATGCTTGTTGGGGTGGTGTCTGGTCATCGCCGTGACCTGGTAATTCTACAACAGTAACATGGTTTCCTTTTGCCTCAAGGTTAGTTTTTACCATCTCCCAAACATAGGGAGCCTGCCATGCTCCATGCACAAGGACATAGTTTTTGGGTGATGTGCCAGAATCGTCATCTGAACAAGATGTTAAAGAAAGACTTCCGATTGATAATGTGATTATTACCAACACTGCTGATAATACTGTTTTTAAACTTTTCATTTTTATACATTTAAATTTGATTGCCATTATTGACAGTGCAAAGTTGCTGTAGAAAAAAGAGAAGGATTGGGTAAATCGGTTCAACTATTTGGCAATTCAGTCCAGAGCAAATTAGCTCAAAAATATGAGACTTTAAGAAGTTTACTTTGAATTTGAACGGTAGCTACTAGGGGTAATGTTATATTTATCACTAAAGCTTTTAGTAAAATTTGCTAAGTCATTAAATCCACAATCAAAAGCAATATCCGTGATGCGCTCATCGGAAACCAAAAGTAGTTCGGCTGCCTTTTCAAGCCTTTTGGTTTTAATATAATTAGCTGGTGTGTCATTGTATAATTTTGAAAATTCTCGTTTGAATGAAGAAATACTCAAATTGGTTTGTTGTGCCAGTTCTTCAATGCTTGATTGCGAAAACAAATGGGCTTCAATTATTTGCTTGAAAGTATAAGTGGTTGGCGAAAAAAGCTGCGACAATATTACTTGTATTGCTTCTACATTTCGTGTTTGCAAGAGTAAAATAACAATTTCTTTTAATTTCAAAATCAAAATATCATCATTGACCAAAGATGGATTATCAAAATAAAATATTAATCCCTCAATATATTTTTGAATTAAAAAGTCATTGTTTATTTTTTCAATTGACTTATTTGATATTTTATTTTTGGGAGATTGAAGTAATAAAGGAAATTCTTTGTCGTAAATTTTCTTTAAAATATAAGGATGGAAATTAACAATCACTAATTCATTATTATTGCTCGCATTTGAATTACTTATCTGTTTTCCAGAATTTATACAATTGAGAAATAATGAATGTTTGTTTGGAATATCTATTTGCTCGTCATCTAGTTGGTACTGCATTTCACCTTCTAAAATGTATATGAAACAAGCGTTGTCAGTAGTGGGAAAAGTAAATTTAAATGGTGGCTTCAATACCATTTTTTGTATTAGTGTTTTTCCAAATAATTCGTATTTTTTATGGTCTATAATCACTTTATATTTATTTTAAATACATTAGGTTAGGTTATTTTTTAACCTTTTAAAAATTCGTCAAGCACTTCATTGAATTGAATAGGTCTTTCCATCATTGGAGCATGTCCGCACTCAGAAAGGAAGACTAGTTTAGCATTAGGTAACAAAAGCTTAAATTCTTCAGCAACATTTGGTGGTGTAATATTGTCCTCAATACCCCAAATTAAAAGAACTGGTAAATCAATTTCTGGAAGTATGTCAGTTGTATAAGATCTCTGAGTGATTTTTGCAGCTCTAATAATTTTTATACATTTTTTATTATCAGATAAAATTTCAAAAACTTCGTCAACTAATTCCTTTGTTACACATTTTAAATCGTAAAAGGTGTTAGCTACTTGTTTTTGAATATAAGAATAGTCATGTCTCCTTGGAAAGCTTCCGATAGTATAATTTTCATATAGCCCAGAACTTCCCGTAAGAACTAATTTGTTTACATTTTCGGGATATTTATGAGCATATATAATAGCAACATGACCTCCTAAAGAGTTTCCAACTAAAATTACATTTTGTAGTTTATGCCTGTTAATATATTCAGCAAGGTCATTTACAAAATAATCAAGTATGTTTTCCTTGTGCTCATCATAAATAGGTATTATTGGAGCATGGATTTCAAATTTTTCTTCAAAATGAGAGATTACATCTTTCCAGTTACTTAAACCTCCAAATAAACCGTGTAATAAAATAATGCTTTGTTTCATTTACTCTAATAATTAAAAATTAAGCCTTCAAAACCGAAAGGCAAATATTTATCATATCATCAAACTTTTTTCCGTCTATATCGAGTTTTACATTTACACGAAGACCACTGATGACATTGAGCACAAACTTTGCTAAAGATTGTGCAGTATGTTCTGTTGTGAAAACACCTTGTTCTTGTCCTTTTTTTATAGCTTTATAAAACGCATTTTCAGTATCTTCCATTATAGTTTTTGCTATAGCAGTTACTTCAGAATCTGCTGGAGACATTTCAATAGCCGTATTTACCCAAAAACAGCCTTTGGTATTATTTAAATCAAATGTTTCCTTTTTTACAAAATCAAATAGGATTTTAAAATATTCCTCGGCATCGACTATTGTATCAGCACTTTCTATAGTTGGATTTATCCATTCTTTACGATATTGTTTAAGAGCTTTTACAAATAGTGAATGTTTATCCCCAAACGTATTATATAAGCTTGAGCGACTAATTCCAAGCTCGTCCACAAGATCTTGTGCAGAAGTTGCATTATAGCCTTTTAGCCAAAACAAATTCATTGCCTTATCCAAGACTACTTGTTCATCAAAAACTTTTACTCCTGCCATAATTCTATTTGATTTTTTTGTTTTTATCTATTCAGAAATAAGAATAATGTTTTCATAAATTCCTCATAACGTTCAGAATGCACCCAATGTCCGGCTTTTTCTATGGTTACAAGAGTTGAATTAGGAAATTGCATTTTTAGTAAATTTCTATCCTCATTCAATATATAATCTGATTTAGAGCCTCTAATGAATAATGTGGGCAGCATACAGGCTTTTTGAAAAGGATATATTTTATCTACATTTTCTATGTTTCTGATTATCTCGTGCAAATTTAATTTCCAATTAAAACCATCAGATACTCGTTCAAGATTTTTAAGTAGAAACTGTATTACATTAACATCATTCTCAATGTTTGACATTGCCTGATGAGCTTCGTTTCTCGATTTAAGGTTTTCAATATCTACTGCTAAAAAAGCATTTATATTTTTTTGATGATATGGTGTATATTGTTTTGGTGCAATATCGACAACAATTACTTTTGAAATTGAAATATTAAATTGCATAACAAATTGCATGACGGTTTTTCCACCCAATGAATGACCTATCAATATTGAATTTTGCAAACTATGTTTTACAATAAAATGATATAAATCCTCCGCCAATAGTTCGTAACTAAATCCTTTATCATGTGGGCTTTTTCCATGATTTCTTTGGTCTATTAAGTAAACTTCAAAACCATTATTAGATAATTCTCTAGCATGGGTCATCCAATTGTCTAAAGAACCAAACAATCCATGTAAAATGATAATTTTCCTATTTGATTCTCCTATTTTTTTAAAATTTAATTCCAATATTGTTTAATATATTAAAAATGTATTAAGTGCAAATATATTAATTTGGAACGAACATTCCAAGATAAATTCTCTGAAATTCAGAAAGTAGTTTTTTAAATCGTTTTTTGTTGTAAATCAGAAGTGGTAATAAAGATTTTATCTCTCAAAATCTTCATATCCTCACTCACTTTTCTATCTAATATCTTAGCATAATGTTGAGTTGTTTGAATGTTTTTATGCCCAAGCATTTTACTAACAGTTTCAATAGGAACTCCATTTGTTAGAGTTACTGTCGTTGCAAAAGTATGTCGGGCAATATGGAATGTCAATTCTTTTTCAATCTCACAAACTCCTGCAATTTCTTTTAAATAAGCATTCATTTTTTGGTTGCTCAAAATTGGCAATAGCTTATTTTCATTATTACATTGTGGATGATTTTCATATTTGTCGATTATCATTTGTGTAACTGGAAGAATTGGGATTTTGGAAGCACTTTCTGTTTTCTGACGATGAGTAAAAATCCATTTGTCGCCGTCGATACCGATGCTTATATGAGATTTAGTCAAGTTCTTTACATCAATGTATGCTAGACCCGTAAAACAGCTAAAAAGGAATATATCACGCACTAGAGACAATCTTTCTGTTTTAAAATCTTTTTCAATAATACTTTGAATTTCTTCCTCAGATAAATAAGTACGTTCAACCTCTCTAACTTTTGATTTATAATTTGCAAACGGATTTTTCTCAAGCCAATCATTAGCCAAACATATCTTGATTATTTTATTAAAGTTCTTGATGTATTTAACGGCAGTATTGTTGGCGCAATTTCTAACACTTCTTAAATAGAATTCATAATCGGTAATAAAGGCGTGGTTTATCTTCGTAATATCTATATCAGACACTTTGTATTTCCATTCTAGGAATTCAATTGTATGCTTCAAAGAAGTAGTATAGCGTTCTAAAGTTCCCGAAGCATATTCTTTACCAACTAACTCTTTAATTTTATTGTTGTGGTCTTGAAAGATAGGAACGAGCATACGTTGTTTTTCTTCCAACCCAAAAAGTTTACTTTTAAAATTCTCAATATTTACATCTTGGTTTTTATGGATTAGTTCCATTTGAATATCCAATACTTTAGATTTCATCAAATCAAGATAACTATTGATTGAACGAGCTTCTTCTGTAGTGCCTTTCATTTTGGCTAAATCTGCCAACCATCTGCTAGAATCAACAAACTTCTTTGTGCTAAATTCTAATCGATTCCCGTTTACAGTAAGTCTAATATAAATTGGAAATTGTCCAGTAGTATTTGCTTTCGTGGATTTTGCATAAAAATGCAATGTAACTTTTGCTTTCATTTTATTGACTGATTAATTATTCTTCAAGTTAAATTCCTAATTCAAATCAAACAAGATGTTTACTGAGTGAACAAGCTATTGAACACGTTGACAAACCCAATGTTTGAAAGGGTTGAGAGAATTTAGCGAGACCCTAATTTTTGATTTTTTATAGGGTCTCGATTTTATCTCGCATGAGATAAGATTCGATGAATAATTTGGTATGTCGGTAAAAGCAAAAAACCTCGAAAATCATAGGATTTTCGAGGTTTTGATACCATTTAGGATTTTTTTCAGCGGAGAAAGAGGGATTCGAACCCCCGGACCTGTAACAGTCAACAGTTTTCAAGACTGCCGCAATCGACCACTCTGCCATTTCTCCAATAAGGTCTGCAATCATTAGCTGAATGCGGTTGCAAATATAACATCCTTTTTTGAATTCCAAAACAAATAAAGGGAAAAAAGGGATATTTTTTAGTCTCCGTTTTTAATCATTTCATTTTGTATGCTTTAGCACCAATCAAAAAGGATTAGTATTTTACGTATTCTGTAATTTCAAGGCCATAACCAATCATTCCAACACGTTTTGCTTGCTCAGAATTGGTCACTAATCGTATTTTTGAAATGTCTATATCATGTAAAATCTGCGCACCAATACCAAAATCTTTAACGTCCATTTTAATTTCGGGTGCCTTGAAAATGCCTTTTGCCTGAAGTACTTTTAGCTCCGTAATTCTATTTAGCAATTCCGACGACGCGATTTCCTGATTGATGAACAATATAGCGCCACGACCTTCTTCATTGATGCGCGTGAACATATCGTCCAATTTTTTATCTGCATTGTTCGTCAATGTGCCTAATATATCGTTGTTGACTTGCGTTGAATTAATTCGTGTTAAAACCGAATCGCCTAAATTCCAACTTCCTTTTGTCAGCGCAATGTGCACCTGCTTGTTTGTTGTTTGTTGATAAGCCCTGAAGCGAAATTGTCCAAAGCGTGTCTCAATCTCAAAATCCTCTTTCTTCACGATAAGACTATCATGCTGCATGCGGTAGGCAACCAAATCTTCAATCGAAACCAATTTCATGTCGAATTTCTTCGCCACTTCATACAATTCCGGTAATCGCGACATGCTTCCATCGTCATTCATGATCTCACAAATGACACCAGCGGCTTTAAATCCTGCCAATCTTGCGAAATCTATTGCTGCTTCAGTATGACCGGTTCTTCTTAATACACCGCCTTGTTTGGCGATTAGTGGAAATATGTGTCCGGGACGTGCCAAGTCATAAGGTTTTGTATTCTCATTCACCAACGCTAAAACCGTTTTTGCTCGGTCTGCCGCAGAAATTCCTGTAGTAACGCCTTGCCCTTTCAAATCGACAGAAACTGTAAAAGCAGTCTCCATGTGGTCGGTATTATTGGTTACCATCGTGCGCAATTCGAGTTCAACGCAACGTTTTTCGGTTAAAGGTGCGCAAATGAGCCCACGACCGTAAGTAGCCATAAAATTTATCATCTCGGGCGTGACCTTATCGGCTGCGGCCACAAAATCGCCTTCGTTTTCGCGATCTTCATCGTCAACAACAATTATTATTTTGCCTTGTCGAATGTCTTCGATGGCTTCTTCTATGGTATTCAACTGAATATGTGACATTACAAAATTTGTTTTTTGGGAAATAGCTTAAAATATAATTTTTGTACTGGAATAGTAATCCAGTCAAAATTTATGGTAATCGAAATATCATTTGTAGCCCGAAAAGTGAGCAAAATTGCCAATGGTGTCAAAATTATAGACGACATCCAAGCGCCTAGAAACGGCGTAATTCCATTTTCCTGGGCTACTTTTTTTCCAAATGTATTGACGAAGTGAAAAGTGATAAAAATCAAAATTGCAAATACGATTGGCAGTCCGAGTCCGCCTTTCCTAATAATCGCTCCTAGTGGCGCACCAATAAAAAACATTAAAAAACACGCATAAGCAATCACAAATTTATCATATATGGAAAGCCAATGTCCATTAATAGTACGCTGCTTTTGGTAAAAATCGTCTTTCGTTCCGTCTATGGTGAAAGCGGTGCTGCTGGCATTACTTTTGGCAATACTGAATATTTTTACTTTTTGAGAGTTGGTATAATCACCCAATAAATCTTTCGTCAAGTCTTTGGCTTTGGTTTTGGAAGTATCTTTTGCAGTAAGGGTACTTTTCGGAATTTTATTTAGAACACCAGTCCTTATATGGATGTTATCAGCATAAGAAACTAGCTCTTTCTCATAATCTTTATTCAAAGAATCCAAAGTATAATTGAGTTCGCCGATGTTGAGCATCGTACTCGTATTCGAAATCTGCTCTTTATTAACGTCAACTTTATTGAGTTGGGTCAAGTCCATATTCAGGTTGTATTTTTTGAATGAACTTTTAGCAAAAGGCAATTTTTTCCGGTCTTCATATTTTTTCGGAATAACATCTTCAAACTGATAACCATCGTATAAAACCAATTGCAGAATATTGGAATCTTCACTGCTCAAAAGTTCTCCATTTTTGGCTTTTATGACGGTTGTATTGCCATTACCATTATTTGATTTTTTGTGGATGGTGATGCCGGTCAAAATATTGCCATTTTCCCCAGATTTCTTATCGACCTTAATATTATAAGTACCAACATCACTAAATTGCCCTTCAGCAATGGCCAACGCTGGTTTTACCTGAGCGATATTGGCCTTAAAATTCAGGAATTTATACTGTGAATAGGGAATAATATTATTCGCAAACGCAAAAGCTGCAACACTTAAAATTGAAATAAAATAGACAAGACTGCGCATTGCACGTTGCAACGAAACGCCAGAGGATTTCATCGCCGCAAATTCATAATTCTCAGACAAATCGCCGAAAGTCATGATGGAAGCAAGCAATATTGAGAGCGGCAACACAAGCGGAACGATGTTTGGCATTGAGAAACCGAGAAACTTGATAATCATAATAAAATCAAGGTCTTTTCCTGCTAATTCTGCAATAAAAAGCCAAACTGTCTGTAAAATAAAGATGAAAAAGAGGATAACAAATACCGAAGTAAATGTTTTCAAAAAAGTTGTAAGAATGTACTTATCGAGTATTTTCACCTAAAATTAATCTATTTTGTTGATGTAGTAATTGGGATATTTACTTTCAACAAAGGTAAATTGATTTTTTGACAATGGCTGATTGGTTTTAAAAGAATTAACAACCAAAGTGGTTTTTGTACCATTTTTTCCGCTTTCAATGAGCGTGTAAATGTTTTTTGTAGAAACGTCAATGCCTAAAAGAATTTCTTTTCGCTGGTCTTTGGCATTCGTCGGAATTAATTTAATGTATTGTATTTTGCGTCCTTTGATGTTTTGAAGAATATCCCACGAAAATTTATAGCCGTTGTTGAAAAAAGTCAACATTTTTGAAGGCGTAATTGCATTCGCATCTTTTTCGTCGAATTTAGAAATTGTGATTTCTTCATCTTCCGGATTGACGGTATAAACCTTTTTTCCATCGAAAATTTTGGTGATGCCCATTAGGTTTAAAACGTATTGATTGCCTTTCAGCGTTACATTTCCTTTGCTTTCCTGATTGATATTTTCTTTCGCATTGTTGAGCGAATATTTAAAATCGATTACGATATTGTCGTAGCTTTTTACTTTGGCAGTTACTTCGTCTAACAGCTCTTTCGCTTTTTTATCTTGTGCGTGTGCGGCAAAACCGATAAATAGGAGTACGGCAATATGGATTAGTTTTCTGCTCATTGTTTTCATTTTAGTGGACTTGGATTGGATTCCCGATATCATTTTATGAATTGTTTTCATTGTTAAAAAATTGATCGAGACTTGATAAGTCGGGGATATTGACGCTTCTGGCTTTACTTCCTTCAAAGGGACCAACAATTCCGGCAGCTTCAAGCTGGTCGATAAGGCGTCCGGCGCGGTTGTAACCTAGTTTTAATTTGCGCTGCAATAGCGAAGCGGAACCTTGTTGTGCTGTTACGATGACTTCTGCTGCTTCCCTGAACATATTGTCTCTTTCGGAAATATCCATATCAAGTTTAATGCCACTTTCATCATCGCCTGTAAATTCAGGTAGTAAATAGGCGGTCGCATAGGCTTTTTGTGCACCAATAAATTCTGTGATTTTCTCAACTTCAGGTGTGTCAACGAAAGCGCATTGCACACGAACAATATCATTTCCGTTGGTATATAACAAATCGCCACGTCCAATTAATTGATCGGCACCTTGTGTATCTAAAATCGTTCGGGAATCAATTTTTGAAGTTACACGGAAAGCAATCCTCGCGGGGAAGTTAGCTTTAATAATTCCAGTAATTACGTTCACAGACGGTCTTTGCGTAGCGATAATCAAGTGAATTCCAATTGCACGCGCCAACTGAGCAAGCCTTGCAATCGGGGTTTCGACTTCTTTTCCGGCGGTCATGATCAAATCGGCGAATTCATCGACAACCAATACAATATAAGGTAAGAAACGGTGTCCGGCTTCCGGATTCAATCTTCTGGATTTGAACTTATCGTTATATTCTTTAATGTTACGCACCATTGCATCTTTTAGCAAAGAATAACGGTTGTCCATTTCGATACAAAGCGAATTGAGCGTATTAATTACTTTGTTGTTATCAGTGATGATAGCGTCCTCTGTATCAGGTAATTTCGCTAAATAATGTCTTTCTATTTTGTTGAAAAGCGTCAATTCGACTTTCTTTGGATCTACCAAAACAAATTTCACTTCTGCCGGATGCTTTTTGTAGAGCAGGGAAGTGAGCACCGCATTTAACCCAACAGACTTTCCTTGTCCAGTAGCTCCCGCCATCAATAAGTGCGGCATTTTTGCCAAATCAACTACGAACGTTTCATTAGAAATGGTTTTTCCCAACGCAATCGGAAGTTCCATTTCGGCTTCTTGGAATTTGGTGGAGCCGATGACACTTTTCATCGAAACCATGGTCGGATTTTTATTCGGTACTTCAATACCAATGGTTCCTTTGCCTGGAATTGGCGCAATAATACGAATACCTAATGCCGAAAGTGACAAGGCAATATCGTCTTCCAAGCTTTTGATTTTTGAAATACGAATGCCTGCTTCGGGCACGATTTCATACAAAGTTACCGACGGACCTACTGTCGCTTTTATTTGTGCAATTTCGATTTTATAATTGCGAAGCGTTTCAACGATACGGTTTTTGTTTTCTTCGAGTTCTTCCTGATTGATGGTAATGCCTCCAGATGAATATTCTTTCAGCAAATCGATTGTTGGGAATTTATAGTTGGACAAATCCAAAGTGGGGTCGAATAATCCGAAATCGGCAACCAATTTTGAAGCCATATTTTCTTCGACAACATCTTCTTCTTCCACTTTTTCGATGACGAAAGTTTCTTCAATTGGTTCCGTAATTTGCGGCGTTACTTCCAAATCCATTGAAGAATTTTGTTTTATTGAAGGTTCCATGATAAGCTCAGAAGAACTGCTAATTGTAGGTTTTAAGTCGTCTTTATTAATTTCGAATTTTGAAACCGGTTTTAATTCCGGAACCAGTTCTTCTTCTGGAAAATCTTCTTCGTTGAAATCGTCCACAGCGAATTCTTCTAAATTATAAGCCGCCGAATTGTCTTTGGAAGGCAAATTCATGTCTTCTAGATCTTCGTTGATTTCTTGTTTTGTTTTTTCGAATAAAGCTTTAATACTCTCCGGAGAAACGCGGATTTTAAATAGAAGATAAATAATCAATCCGAAAATTAAAACGAGTAACGTTCCTGATTTTCCAAGATAATCTTGGAGATATATATTCATTTCAAAGCCAACCACGCCGCCTAATTCCGGCAGAAAATCTGCAAAAAATCCAAATAATATAGAAATGACAGCAATCGCATACAAATCCCAAAACCAAGTATTGCGCAGTTTTTTTACGGGTAAATCCAGCACAAGATAAGCGCCGGTCAGGAAAAACAGTCGTACAAAAAGGAACGAAGCGGCCCCAAATCCTTTGTAAACAAAAATATCAGCGAGAAACGCACCGAATTTTCCAAGCCAGTTGCCTACTTTGGCATCGCGGTCGGCCAATTCAGTAACGGCACTTTGGTCTTCTTGCCCATAAATATAAAAGGATACAAAAGCCAGCAGTAGCGAAATGGCGAATAAAACCAACAAGCTGCCTACAAGGACTTTGTGCTGTTTGGTGATTTTCCAGGATTTTTTTGATTCAGAATCCGCGTCGTTTTTTTTGTCTGCGGTTTCCTTTTTAATCGTTTTTGCCATTCGTCAGGTTGCTTAATTCAGGAGTAAAAATAAATAAAATTAATTGATTATTGGAAAGTTTAATTGAAGTAAAAGGAGCGAAGAGTTTTGCCACAAAGACATAAAGGCACTAAGGATATTTTGAGTCGTTGCAAGCAAACCAAAATACTTAAATTACAAGTATATTCGATTAAAAAAAGGTATCCCAAATTCTATTAAATTTTAGTGGCTAAGCACTTTTGTGGCTAATGATCAAATCGCCAGAATGATAGGTACATAAATAATCAATCCGATGGCAAGCGCAGCAATCGCTGCAAAAAAAACAGCACCAGCGCCGATATCTTTAATAAACCCTATTTTTTTATGAAAATCTGGATGGATAAAATCGGCAATTTTTTCGACAGCGGTGTTAAGACCTTCGACGCTTAAAACCAAGCCAATCGACATGGTTTGGAACAGCCATTCTGTTTTAGAAATTCCGAAATAAAATCCAGCAGCGGTTAGCAAAACCCCGATTGAGAATTGCGTCATAATGCTGTGTTCGGTTGTAATGAGCTTGTAAGCGCCGGCAAAAGCATATTTAAAACTTTTCAGTCTTCCAGTTACAAAGGAATGATCTTGTTTCATAAATGCCTTTATAATGAAGCCAATGCTGCGTCATAATTGGGTTCGTCGGCAATATCACCCACTTGTTCTGTGTAAGCGATTTTTCCTTTTTCATCAACGATTACAACGGCTCTTGAGTGCAATCCGGCGAGTTTTCCGTCGAGGATTTCGAGTCCGTAATCTTTGCCAAAACTTCCGGTTTTAAAATCGGATAAATTGACAACATTTTCAAGATCTTCGGCACCACAGAAACGATTTTGTGCAAACGGCAAATCGCGTGAAATGCAAAGTACAGTTGTGTTTTGAAGCGCAGCTGCTTTTTCATTAAATTTCCTTACAGAAGTTGCACAAGTACTGGTGTCAATACTAGGAAAAATATTAAGGACGAGTTTTTTACCTGCAAAATCTGCAAGAGAAACTTCTGATAAGTCAGTTTTTACAAGTTTAAAATCGGGTGCTGTTGTACCTGTTTTTGGCAATTCGCCGCTAGTGTTTATAGGATTTCCTCCTAATTTTATTGAAGACATTTGATTCGTTTTTAGAAAGTTCAAAAATAGGGATTTTTTTTGAATTTTGAAAGCGACTCAGCAATGAAGCTTGCTTGTAAAAGATTTTACAGCCATTTGGTCTTGCGTTCGGTTGCGTCGAAAATATCGATTTCCAAAGCCATCGCCAAATGTTGTGCAACATCAAAAGCATCAGCTTTGTCGCTGGTGCTATAAGCTGTTGTTTTTTTGTTTCGGTCGTAAAATAAATTTAACAAAATGATATCGTTCGTAACCGTGGCAGTCGCTGAAATATAATTTACGGTCTGATTTTGTAAGGTTTTAAAAACCGAAATATATTTAATTTTAGGAAGTGGGTTCCATTTTCCGAATTTAATTCCGAATACAGAATTGACCTTGCGATACATTTTGTTGAAAAGATTTATTTCAGACCCTTCGCGATTTAAAAGTCCAATGTCAAGAAACATTAGACCTCCAAAAAAGTCTGCCATCGACAATAAAAAACAATCCACATAAAACCAAAAGCGATACGGAAATTAGTTTCAAGAGCGGCGCTTTTTTTTAATAACTTATAGTTGTGTTTGTTTGTTTGTTTGTTTGTTTGTTTGTTGAATTTTATTCAAATATAAAAAAAACGCCTTCTTGTTACAGAAAGGCGCAATTCATTCAAAACTTGGGGGAGTCTTGTATTATTTATTTATCAATCGAACCCAAAACCCTTTGCATAAAAGCATTTAAGGCTTCTTTCTTTTCGATGCCGTCTTGTATCATTTTGTGTACTTCTAGTGCGCCATACATGTTTGAAATCAGTTCGCCTATAACATCTAATTCTTCATCTTTTAAGGATGGAATTTCGGTTAAAGCTTCTAAAACTTCGAGCGTTTCAATGATATAATCCTGGTCGTTATCTTCGATAAACTGTGTCAAGTGTTTGATTACCGGCAATTTCATAATGTATTGGCAATTTCATCAACCAATTCTGCTAAAACTTCTGTTTTGTTGGTTTGCGTTTCGTTGACCAATTTTCCATTCATGAAAGCTGCAAACGTAGGTAAATTGGAAACATTTGCTAGTTTTCGTGATTCAGGCGATTTTTCGGCATCGACCACAACAAAAGTTATATTTTCGTTTTCTGTAGCCATTTTTTTGAATTTTGGCTTCATAATCCTGCAATTGCCACACCATGATGCCGAAAACTGAACGACAACTTTATCATTTTGTGCAATTACGTCTTGTAACGTATCTTCGTTTAATTCGATCAGCATAATTTTAGTTTAAATTTCAATGTCAACTTCAAAAGCAAATTTAAAACTTCATTGACTGCTTTTGAAGTTGCTATTGTCATTGATTTTTTAGTTACTTAAATAAGAAGCAACACCTTCACGCGTAGCATACATTGCCTCTTTGCCTTGTTCCCAGTTGGCAGGACAAACTTCTCCTTTTTCCTGAACGTGCGTATAGGCATCGATTAAACGCAAATATTCGTTTACATTTCTACCAAGCGGCATATCATTTACACTTTCGTGGAAAATTTTTCCGGTTTCGTCAATAAGGTAAGTGGCGCGATAAGTTACGTTAGAACCTTCAACAATTACAGAATCGGTTTCTTCGCTATAGCTTGTAGATTCGATATCCAAAATACCAAGAATATTAGAAAGATTGCGGTTTGTATCGGCAAGAATAGGGTAGGTTACGCCTTCAATTCCGCCATTGTCTTTTGGGGTGTTCAACCAAGCGAAGTGAACTTCGTTAGTATCGCATGAAGCGCCAATAACAATTGTATTTCTTTTATTAAACTCAGGTAAAGCATTTTGAAAGGCATGTAACTCTGTCGGGCAAACAAAAGTAAAATCTTTTGGATACCAAAAAAGCAATACTTTTTTCTTGTTGTTTACGGCTTCTTCTAAAATATTGATTTTTAGATTATCACCCATTTCTGAAATGGCGTCAACTGTAATGTTTGGAAATTTTTTACCTACTAATGACATGTTTTAATGTTTTAAAATTATTTTTATGGTGCAAAAGTAGTGGGATTATGCTTGTGTTTGCATCGATTTTAATTATATTTTTAGATTATCTCATAAGATTAATTGATAGTTGTTATTTGGAGGTATAGATAGTTTTTAGTTGCGCCAACATCAAATAAAAAGGCGATCTGTTTTTAGACCGCCTTTTCAGTTTTTAAACCAATAAATAGGTTAATATAATCATACCAGATCAAATCGATCCAATTGCATTACCTTATGCCAAGCTGCCACAAAGTCTTTTACAAATTTTTCTTTAGCATCAAAGCTTCCATAAACCTCAGCAAGTGCTCTAAGTTCTGAATTGGATCCAAAAACAAGGTCGGCACGTGTGGCTGTCCATTTTAACGCGCCGGTACTGCGATCTCGTCCTTCAAATGTTTCTTTGTGTTCTGCTGTTGCTTGCCAAACGGTATTCATATCTAACAAATTTGTAAAAAAATCATTGGTAAGCGTCTCCGGATTTTGTGTAAAAACGCCATGTTTAGAACCGTCGAAATTGGTGTTCAAAACCCGCATACCGCCTATAAGCACAGTCATTTCTGGAGCCGTTAATTTTAGTAATTGTGCTTTGTCAACCAACAATTCTTCTGTTGAAGTGGTATATTTTGTTTTTGAATAGTTCCTAAAGCCATCGGCAATAGGTTCCAAAACTGCGAATGACGCCACGTCGGTTTGCTCTTGCGAAGCATCCATTCTGCCTGGCGTAAAAGGAACTGAAACATTAAATCCAGCTTTTTTTGCGGCGTTTTCAATTCCGGTATTGCCTGCAAGTACAATCAAATCGGCAAGTGAAACTCTTTTGCCATTCAATTGAAATGAATTTTGGATTCCTTCAAGAACACCTAAAACGGCGGACAATTGTGTTGGATTATTTACCGCCCAAAATTTTTGTGGTGCTAGACGTATTCTGGCTCCATTGGCACCGCCGCGTTTGTCTGAACCACGAAAAGTACATGCAGAAGCCCAAGCTGTCGTTACCAATTGCGATATTGTTAAACCTGAATTTGTAATTTTTGATTTCAAGTCAGCAATGTCATTTGGATTGATCAATTCATGGTTCACTTCAGGAATTGGATCTTGCCAAATTAATACTTCCGTTGGTACGTCCGGACCTAAATAACGTTCACGAGGTCCCATATCACGGTGCGTTAGTTTGAACCAAGCACGAGCAAACGCGTCAGCAAATGCATCTGGATTTTGATGGAAATATCTTGAAATTTTTTCATACTCAGGATCAAACAACAATGAAAGATCAGTGGTAAGCATCGTTGGTAAATGTTTTTTTGAAGGATCAAATGCATTTGGAATTGTAGCTTCGGCATTTTTTGCGGTCCACTGATGCGCTCCGGCAGGACTTTTGGTTAGCTCCCATTCATGACCAAATAAGTTGTCAAAATAATGGTTGCTCCATTTTGTAGGTGTTTGTGTCCAAGTAACTTCTAGACCACTGGTAATCGCATGACTTCCTATACCAGTTTCAAATTTGTTCATCCATCCTAAACCTTGTGCTTCGATATCAGCACCTTCTGGATCTATTCCGACGAGTGCAGCATCACCGGCTCCATGTGTTTTTCCAAAGGTATGTCCACCGGCAATAAGCGCAACAGTTTCTTCATCATCCATAGCCATTCGAGCAAATGTTTCCCGAATATCTTTGGCAGCCGCTATAGGATCTGGATTGCCATTTGGGCCTTCCGGATTTACATAGATCAGTCCCATTTGTACCGCCGCCAATGGGTTTTCAAGATCCCGTTCGCCCGAATAACGTTTGTCGCCACCCAGCCATTCGGTTTCTCTGCCCCAGTAAACATTTTCTTCGGGTTCCCAGACATCTTCACGTCCGCCCGCAAAACCGAAGGTTTTAAAACCCATTGATTCCAAAGCAACGTTACCGGTGAGGATCATAAGATCCGCCCATGAAATTTTCTGTCCGTATTTTTGCTTGATTGGCCATAATAACCTTCGTGCTTTATCGAGATTACCATTATCAGGCCAACTATTTAGTGGTGCAAAACGTTGCTGTCCAGCACCTGCTCCGCCACGACCATCACCTGTTCTGTAAGTACCGGCACTGTGCCACGCCAAACGGATAAAAAACGGTCCATAATGCCCGAAATCTGCTGGCCACCAGTCTTTTGAATCGGTCATTAGTAAATTAAGGTCTTTTTTTAAGGCATCTAAATCAAGGCTTTTGAATGCCTCAGAATAGTTAAAACTATCCTGCATTGGATTGGATAAAGGAGAATTTTGGTGTAGAATTTTTAATTGCAGTCGATTGGGCCACCAGTCTTGGCTTTTGGTTCCGCCACTGCTAATGTTGTGGTTTTGGATTGCTCCGGAAAAAGGACATTTTCCTGAATTGTTAGCATTGTTGTCCATGATTTTTGTTTTTTGTTAGTAAATAGATTGCCATAGTATATTATTTGTTAAATGTTTAAAAAAGAGATTATCAAATATACTATTTAAACGAAGTCAGTAGTATAGTCGGCAATTATTGTTATTTATTTTAAAATAGAAAATAATTATATTTATGTAAAGAATAAGAATCTTTAAAAATAATTGACCGAGTTTTATATATTTGTTTCCGTTATGATTTAACATTAACTTAACCAATCAATATTATGGGTTTTTCCGATTTGTTCCGAAAAAAAACTGTCCAAGATATCCTCAAACAAGTGGCGAAAAATGAAGCAGACGGGCATAACGCATTAGGCAAACATTTGACCACTCGTGATCTGACTGCTTTTGGAATTGCCGCAATTGTTGGGGCCGGAATTTTTAGTACAATTGGAAAAGCCAGTGCTGATGGCGGACCGGCAGTTATTTTCTTGTTTATTTTCACAGCGTTGGCGTGTAGTTTTGCCGCTTTCGCTTATGCAGAATTTGCCTCTATGGTTCCCGTTTCCGGAAGTGCTTATACCTATTCTTATGTCGCTTTTGGCGAAATCATCGCATGGATTATCGGCTGGGCATTGATTATGGAATATGCGATTGGGAATATTACGGTTGCCATTTCGTGGAGCGATTACTTTACAGGATTGCTCGACAGCGGAGGCATTCATTTGCCACAATGGGTGCAAATGGATTATCTCACTGCTTCTAATGGCTTTACTGATGCTACAGCTTTAATGCAAAGTGGTAAGTCATTTTCTAATTTAAGTGATACAATGCAATCCGCTTATACAGCTTGGACTACATCACCAACAATTGGTTCATTTCACTTGGTTGCCGACATACCGGCTTTGTTTATTATTGTACTAATTACGGCTTTGGTTTACCGCGGTATGAAAGAATCCAGAAACGCCAGTAACCTCATGGTTGTTGTAAAATTGTGCATAATTTTACTCGTAATTGCTGTTGGTGTTTTTTATGTCGATACTGCAAATTGGCATCCTTTTGCGCCGAATGGGGTAGGTGGAGTGTTAAAAGGAGTTTCTGCAGTTTTCTTTGCGTATATAGGTTTCGATGCGATTTCGACAACCGCAGAAGAATGCAAGAATCCACAACGCGATTTGCCACGAGGTATGATGTGGGCAATTATTATTTGTACGATTTTATATGTCGTCATCGCATTGGTTTTAACAGGAATGGTCAATTATGCCGATTTGAATGTTGGTGATCCACTAGCATTTGTTTTTGATAAACTCAACTTAAAATGGATGTCGGGCATTATAGCCGTAAGTGCAGTAGTTGCTATGGCATCTGTGTTGCTGGTTTTTCAAATGGGACAACCGCGAATTTGGATGAGTATGAGTCGCGACGGCCTTTTGCCGAAGCGTTTTTCTAAAGTGCATCCAAAATACAAAACACCTTCATACGCCACAATCGTGACGGGATTTGTAGTGGCGATTCCGGCATTATTCCTTAATCTTACTATGGTTACGGATTTGTGTAGTATTGGTACGTTGTTCGCATTCGTATTGGTTTGTGCGGGGGTTTTGGTATTACAGAATAAAACCGATATTCCGCGTGGGAAGTTCAAAACGCCTTATGTAAATTCGAAATTTATTTTTCCGATAGGATTAATTGTAGCAGTAACATTAGCATTTACAATGAATAACGAAGCGACGGTTGCTTTTTTTACTAATGAAAAGCAATTAAAAGCAGCAGATGAAATTATTACTTCGCTTGATAAGCAGCAACAGATGG
This sequence comes from Flavobacterium sp., assembly GCA_029946065.1. Lineage (GTDB taxonomy): Bacteria > Bacteroidota > Bacteroidia > Flavobacteriales > Flavobacteriaceae > Flavobacterium. The sequence continues at coordinate 134,985 of JAQSDU010000011.1, read as the reverse complement.
AAGTGCACAAAATCCTTGTGCCGCAAAATAGTGCAGTGTCTGACGATTTAGAGGCTTTACTTTCTCAACACCAAGAAACTGGGGATTATGCGCAAGTGGTGACATCATTGCCAATTTCAGAATCCCAAAAATATGAAAGCGGTTTCAGCCTTTTTAAACACAAAATTCCGATGTGGATATTTATCATTGTAATGCTTGGGCTTGTCGTTTGGTCGTACCGTCAAAACCTGTCGCTTATTCCTTTATTGGGATTGATTTGTTGTTTGTATATGATGGCGGAATTAAGCGTTTGGAACTGGATTTATTTTACGATCTGGTTATTAATAGGGCTTGCAATTTACTTTGGCTTTAGTCGAAAGAATAGTAAGCTAAATAATTTATCATAAGTTAATAAGCCCGATATTTTCGGGCTTTGTTTTTTAATCGAATGTTAAGAATCCAGTAACAACATATTGCTCAAAAAAGCGTTATTTTTATAAAGAAAAACGTTTACAAAATGAAATTATTCGCATTGTTACTTGTAGTGCTAATTCCAATCCAATGGGAGCCCGATTTTGAAAATGCCAAGAAAACTGCAAAGGAAAATCACAAACTTATCCTCTTAAATTTTTCCGGTTCAGATTGGTGTGGGCCATGCATATTGTTCCGTCGTGATTATCTGGAAAGCGAAAACTTTACCCAAATGGCAAACAATAATCTGGTGCTGGTAAATGCCGATTTTCCGAGAAAGAAAAAAAACATAGGTACTTCGGAAGTTGTAAAGCGCAATGAAGCACTGGCAGAAATTTACAACAAAGACGGTAGTTTTCCATTAACTTTATTGTTAGACGCCGACGGAAAAGTTTTGAAAACATGGCATGGCGTTCCGGAAGTAACCGTTGCCGAATGGACGGCATCTGTTAAAGCTATTTGCGATTCCAAAAAATAAATTGATGCAAAAATATTCCCAATCCATGAAGCTGATGGGCAACAATTTCACCATTACGGTTGTTGCTGATAATGAAGCTACGGGCAGCCGGAATATTGATCTCGCTGTTGCAGAAATTAAAAGGATTGAAAGCCTTTTTACGACCTATAAAAATGACAGCCAAACAAATTTAATTAATGATAATGCTGGAATTGCGCCCATAAAAGTGGATACTGAAGTTTATGATTTGATAGAACGGAGTATCGCAATTTCAAAAATTACGCAAGGCGCTTTTGATATTTCTTATGGCAGCATTGATAAACGACTTTGGAATTTTGACAAATCGATGAAAGCTTTACCTGATGCTGAAAAAGCATTGAAAATGGTCTATTTAATTGATTATCGAAACATTCTGCTTGATGCTCAAAGACAAACCGTTTTCCTCAAGGAAAAAGGAATGCGCATTGGGTTTGGCGGCATCGGAAAAGGTTATGCAGCAGAAATGGCGAAGCATATTTTAAAAAATAATAACGTTAAAAGCGGTATCATCAATGCCAGTGGCGATTTAACAGCATGGGGAAACCAGCCGAACGGAAAACAATGGACCATTGGAATAGCCGATCCCGATAATCCGAACGCACTGTTTTCGTACATGGAAATTTCCGAAAAAGCAGTAGCAACGTCTGGTAATTATGAAAAATATGTAGTGATTGGCGGAAAGAAATATTCCCATACGATAGATCCAAAAACAGGATTGCCCATCACCGGAATCAAAAGCGTAACAATCATTAGTGACAACGCCGAATTTGCCGATGCGATGGCAACCCCGATAGCCATTATGGGGATTAATGCGGGACTTTTCCTAATCAATCAGATTCCCGAGTTATATTGCATCATCATCGACGATAATAATAAAATTTATACTTCTAATAACATTAACCTAAGATGAAAAACCAAAAAACAAAAAGCGCAATTCTAGTATTCGGACTGGCTTTTTTCGGATTGTCTTTTACTTCCTGTGAGTCTGTAAAAGAGTACCAGAAAGCGAAAATCAATGATTCGGAAATGGTGCTTTCCAACCGCAAAATTGAAAAAACTGAACTGAGTTTCCAATCTTACCGCGAAGGTGCTTCCGGTGCCAATGCTGGAAAAAGTGGCGGTGGCTGCGGCTGTAATTAATTTAATCCTGAAAAATAAACCATGAAAAGAATATTTATAACAGGATTTGCACTTTTGGGATTGTTTCGAATGTCGGCCCAAACGGCGACAGATTCAACCAATTATAAAAGTCAAAAATTAAAGGTTGAAGAAATCAATCTGGTGTCGAGTTATTACAAACAAAATGGCAATAATTCTGCTGTCACGGGTGGTATCGGTTCCGAAGCACTAACTGACATCTCAAATACAATCGACGTAAAACTCGTAAAGTATGGAGCCAACGGTAAAAAGCATACTTTTGACGCAGAGCTCGGAGTTGATCATTATACATCTGCATCGTCGGATATGATTGACTTGAGTGCCAATTCATCGGCTTCATCTGCAGACAACCGCATTTATCCGTCGCTGACTTACACCATGGAGGATGAAGCTAAAGGCAATACACTAGGTTTGGGCATTTCGTCGTCAACGGAATTTGACTACCAATCTTTTGGAGGAAACGTAAGCTATTCGAAAAAAACGAAAGACAAGAATGGCGAGTTTACGGCAAAATTTCAGGCATACCTCGATCAGGTAAAATTAATAACACCCGTAGAGCTAAGAACTACAGATAATTACGGTACCGCATCGCGCAATACATTTGCGGGTACGTTAAGCTATTCGCAGATCGTCAATCAAAACCTGCAAGTGATGTTTATGGCGGATGTGATTTCGCAAAATGGCTATTTGAGCCTGCCGTTTCACAGGGTTTATTTTACGGACGGTTCTGTACATCAGGAAAATCTACCAGACACAAGGTTGAAAATCCCGTTGGCAGTAAGAGCGAGTTATTTCGTGGGCGATAATATCATCATCCGTGCTTATTACCGTTATTATTCAGATGATTGGAAACTCACTGCGCATACAGCCGATCTTGAGGTTCCCGTAAAATTATCGCCGGTGTTTTCATTGAGCCCGTTTTATAGGTATTATGCGCAAAGTGCAGTGAAATATTTCAAAGGCTATCAGGAGCATAGTGGCTCGGAAGAATTTTATACCAGTAATTACGACTTGTCAAAATTCAACAGTAGCTTTTTCGGAATGGGAATGAAATTCACGCCACTTAAAGGAGTATTTGGGATAAAGCATTTTCATACGCTTGAGATCAGGTATGGACATTATACCAAAACTACTAATATGACTTCTAATATTATCAGTATCAACTTGAAATACAAATAATTTCAAAGTACAAAATACAAATTCCAAATTTAAAGTCTCAAATTCCAAAATACATACCACTATATTCATCGCTTAAATAGTCGAATGAAGATCAGTTTTTGGAATTTGGGATTTGCTTTTTAAATTTAATTTCCTTTATATCATACCAGAAATCTCGTTAATTCGGGATTTTTTTGTCTCAGATAATCTATAATACCATAATTGCAATCATTCGTAAAACACCTATTGCACTTTAAGGTACACTTATACTTCCAGAAGTTACGCCGGTTACTTCATGCAGTCTGCAACCGTTTAATTTAGAGAATTTTGTAAAGTTACAAACGACATTTACGAATCCTAAATTAAGATTATGAAAAAAATTATCCTGTGTTTCCTATTATTATCGGCATGTGTGATGAATGCACAAGTGGGTATAGGTACCATTACACCCGATGCGTCTTCAATTTTGGAAATAAAGTCCACTACACAAGGGCTTCTGACACCAAGAATGACAACCGTGCAGCGAAACGCAATTGCTACGCCTTCAAACGGGCTAATGGTTTTTGATACCAATATGGGTTCATTTTACTATTATGATACACTTGTAGTGGGATGGGTTAAATTAAGTGGAGATAAGGAATGGCGACTAAAATACAAGCTCATTAAGTCAACAGATGTTTTGGCTACTGTACTTGCTGCTGAAAAAGTTGCGGGTAGTAATACAAAATACCTTTTAGACACCAATACCTACTATGAAATTAATGGCACCATTAACGTCGATCTGCCAATCGAACTCAATAACGCTTATATTGAAGGGCTTGATGCCGGTGAAGATAAACTCATTAAAGCCACAGGTGATCTTTTTACGGGAACCACGGGTGGCTCTGTCAAAGTATTAACGCTAACTGCCACTACAGGTAATGTTTTTAATATTATTGGCACAGGAAGTGTTGTTTCGGCAACGCAAACACAGAGCTTCTTGCTGCGGGATTGCATCATACTGAGCTCTGCCAACGTAGGGAAGCTTGAAAATTTAGCGCTCGTTTTTACCAGTGTAGTGCAATTTCTCGGCAATACAACCGGGATTATATACAAGGATATCAGTAAACTTTTGGTCAGCAATAACGCTTGGTTTTCTAACAATTCAGGCACTTATGAAACACTGCAGGGTACTTTTAACTTTGTAGAAAAACAAGGCGGCTTTAGCGAGGTAGCGGGGGCGAAAATAGGTTTTGATGTCTCAGCAAATCCAACAATACTGAGTGATGCCGTGCTGGAGTCAGTTGTTTTTTATGGAACGCTTACCACCGGAAAATATGTCAATGGTTATAGTCCGGCACCATATACAAGTTTTAATTTTAATAACAACTGGACTACTCGCGCTACTGGAATTCCTACAGAAAATGATGCAACTGCTACAGGAACCGTTTACCTGAACCGCAGTGGCACCGCACAAGCTACAACACCGTCTGGCACACTAAATACGAATGTTAAGCTTGATGTTACTGCTGGCCTTACATCGTCACTTTTTAGAGCTACTGCTACGACCAATAACAGAATTACTTACACAGGAAAAAAAGGCAGGATATTTTCATTAAATGCGGCGGTATCTTTTGATGCCAGCGGATCTGGGAATACAGAATTTGTGTTTTTCTTTATGCGAATCCCTGCTGCTGGAGGTACGGATGCTCAAACTGCTACAGAAGCATTTATCGATACAAATGCAGGATATATTCAATCTTTTCCGGTACAAGGTTCTGTTTATCTGAATACTGGTGACTCCATAGAATTATGGATAAGAAGGGTAAATACGGGAGGGCAAACATTTACTATTAAATCATTTAATATGACCATGAAATAATGAAAAAAATACTATATTTTATAGTCGTATTGATTTCTCTTCCAGCATTTTCACAACTGTATGTTGGCAATACATATGCTATTTATGCAAAAAATGAGGTTGTATTTGTTAACCAAAATATTGAATTGCAATCAGGTGCAAATTTCTACCTGCGCAATGAAGCGCAATTGCTGCAAGGTTCAGTATCAACTTCAACCAATAAAGGGTTGGGACAATTTTCTGTTTTCCAAGAGGGCAATAGCAATAACTTTGCTTTTAATTATTGGTGTGCACCCGTCGGAAACGCATCAGCAACGATAGGAAACGAAAATTTTGGCATCACCATGCTCGGAAGCCCGGTAAATGCAACGACCACTACACCAGCCATCATGCTTTCTGGCGGTCCCGATGGTATTGCAAGTCCACTTTCAATATCCGATAATTGGATTTACACTTATCTATCATCTGCTACTTTCTCGGGATGGAACGATATTGGATCAGCTACCACAATTGCGCCCGGACAAGGATTTACAATGAAAGGCACCGGCGGTACAGACACAACAGTAGTTGAAAACAACGCAGTACAAAACAATTCAGGAAGTGCACAGCGTTATGATTTTAGAGGAAAACCAAATGATGGTAATATCGCTGTCAATGTGGCTCCAGCAAGTTTTACGCTTACCGGAAATCCATATCCATCGGCATTAAATATGAATGCTTTTCTTCTTGATGCTGGAAATACTGCTTGTACCGGGATTGCATACTATTGGGAACAAGATAAAACAGTAAATTCGCATTACTTGGCAGATTACAAAGGCGGCTATGGTACGTATTCGCCTATAAATTTAGGATCTTCAGGTATTTATGTACCGGCAATATTTAATACTTTCAATCCTAATGGCACGGTAAATAACGCTGGAATATCGTCGGGTTTAACGGCAATAGAAAGAAAATATGCGCCAATAGGGCAGGGCTTTATTATTGAAGGCGCAATTGTAGGAAGTCAGGTTACGTTAAAAAACACCCACAGAAGTTATTACAAAGAAAGTACTACTGCGAATTCTTATTTTTCAAGAAACAGCAATTCACAAGATAGCTCGGCAACTCCAGTCAACGACTCGTTACTATCTTTTATTAGATTTAATATCAATATCGACAATCAGTTTACCCGTCAGTTGGCACTTGTTTTCGCTTCTGAAGCTACGGATAGTATCGATCACGGCATTGAAGCAGAATATTCTGATGCATTTCCGAATGACACCTATTTTTTGATTGAAGATGGGAAATATGTCATTCAAGGTGTTGCTTTTGACGCTGCGAAAAAAATCTCAATTGGACTAAACGCTACAGCAAATACTACGTTTTCATTCAGTATTGCCGAAGCAGTCAATTTTGATCTGCAGCAGCCGGTTTATGTGCATGACAAATTTGATGATTCTTTTCACGATATAAGAACCGAAAATTATGTAATCAATCCTGAGGAAGGTAATTATTCAGATCGTTATGAGATTACTTTCGTCAATACACCGTTAGCGCTCCCTGAAACAACAATTTCGGGCATTACAATTTACCAAGATAATGATAAAAAAACGCTTACCATTGACAACAAATTGCAGCAAGATTTAGATAGCGCAGTGCTCTTTGATATTAGCGGAAAGCAAATTTATGTTTGGGATAATATGGGCACAAATGCCGAGTATTTTCATTCAACAAGTGGACTAAGCGCGGGCATTTATCTTATAAAAATTAGCATGTCAGGCAATAAATTTTTTACTCAAAAAATTGCAATAAAATAAAAATGATTACCATAAATTTCTGTTAAGCTGTTTTAAACTCCTGCTTTTTTTGGCTATATTTAAATAAAATTATGGACATGAAAACAATACGATTTTCGATTATTATTACATTTATTATCTTTGCTGCGGTAATTTCTTCATGCAAGAAAGATCCAGAAAAAAAAGCCAATTTTACTTTTGAAATTACTGCACTAGATTCATTCTTCATAAAATATCCCGATTACAAGCCTTATGCGAAAGAAATGACCGAGCTTTATCAAAAGCATGAATTTCATTATATATGGTATGATAAGGACGGCCGAATTGATTTGGCAGATGTTTTATACAACAAATCCAATCAAATTGCCGCCGATGGTGTAATAGCAAAAATTCCATACAAAGCCAATTTAGATAAACTTTTTAACGAAAGCGAAAATAAGAGTCCACAGGTCAATAAGGATTTATTGGTGAGTGCCTTATATTTTTTCTATACAAAGAAAGTTATGGAAGGCGTAGATCCTCAAAAAAGTAAAGAAACTGGTTGGTATTTGCCACGCGTAAAGGTTTCTTATGTTGATTATCTCGACACGTTAATGAAGGATCCTGGCCTCATTAAAAAAGACGAATCGGAAATGATCAGCCAATATTACAAACTTAAAAAAGGACTAAAAAGATACCGCGACATCCAGCAAAAAGGAGGTTGGGGAACAATTACATTGCCAGAAGGCATCAAGTCGATAAAAGAGAACGAAATTTCGCCAACAGTAGCACAAGTCAGAAAACGCTTGTTTATTACCGGAGATTTATCTGCCGATTCTCAAAGTGCAACTTTTGATACCGATTTAAAAAATGGACTTGCCAATTATCAAAAGCGTTACAACCGCAAGCCTGACAATCTTATTACACCGAATTTAGTTAAAGAAATGAGCATTTCCGTTGAAGAACGTATCAAAACCATCATTGTAAACATGGAACGTTGCCGATGGATCGATCCTGATATTGCCGAATCAAAAGAACTAATTGCGGTTAATATTCCGTCATACACCTTGCAATACCGCCAAAACAATAAAGTAATTTTGACTTCTAATGTTGTAGTAGGCAAGGATCTCAACAAAACCGTTGTTTTTAGCGGTCAGATGAGTTACATCGTTTTTAGTCCCTATTGGAATATTCCGACAAGTATTTTAGAAAAAGAGATAAAACCCGGAATCGACAAAGACGCCAATTACCTTGAAAAACACAACATGGAATGGAATGGCAACCAAGTAAGACAGAAACCTGGCGCAGAAAATTCACTCGGATTGATTAAATTTATGTTTCCCAATTCGAATAACATTTACCTGCACGATACACCGGCAAAAAGTCTTTTCGGCAAAGACAATCGCGCTTTTAGCCACGGCTGTGTAAGGGTCGAAAAAGCCCGTGATCTTGCCATTGAAATCCTTAAAAATGATAAAAATTGGACACCTGCTAAAATTGATGCAGCCATGCATACTGGTAAAGAAAGTCAGTATTCACTAAAGCGCAAAATTCCTGTATATATCGCCTATTTTACAGCTTGGGCAGATGATAATGGCAATGTTAGTTTTTATGATGATGTTTATAACCGTGATGGGCGGCTTGCGAACTTGCTTTATACCGAGACGGCTAAGTGATAAAGTGAACTTTCATCAAATTTGAAACATACAAACAAGGATTATTGCTTTTGTGTTTTTTTGGATTTTTTCCTTCTACCATACCAGATAATAAATCCACTTACCGGTAAAGCCGCAGCAATTAGACTCACGGTAAAAGCAATGATTTTACCGGGTAAATTCAATATTTGTCCGGTATGTATGCCGTAATTCATTTCGTTAAGCTGTAATCCAAATGATTTTTTATTATAGGGTTCACTTTTCAAAAGTTTACCGCTACTTGGATGAAAATGATAATTACTCTGGTGGTCAAATCGCAACGTATATTGATATGCACCAGTGTTGACAGGTTGGTCTTTTTTTTCAGGAATCGAAACGAAAAACATAGGCGATTTCGGGTTCATTTGCATCGTTGTTGCCATCGCTTTATCAACAGCGATTGTAGTTATTGATGCGTATTTTGTACTATCAATAGTTGGTTCTTGTGTTTCTAATTCCTTATCACCTTTGCCTAGATTACCACTATAATAAATACCATCACCAACCCAATCATAAGCGAAAACCAGTCCGGTAATAGCAATAATTAAAGCAATGATCGCAATATAAAATCCGGAAACGTTGTGCCAGTCATAATTCACACGGCGCCATTTTGCGGACCATTTTACATTAAAACTTCTCTTAATATCGCTTTTGCGCTTTGGCCACCATTGGATAATTCCGGTAATCAGCATAAAAATAAAAATGATGGTTGCGCCAGCCACAATATGTTTTCCGATATAATCTGGAAGTAATAGATAAAGGTGTATGTATTCTACAATGATAAAAAAATCCGTTTTAGGGTCTTCAATGAACAAGGCTTTCCCGTTGTACGGATTGATGAAAACATATTTATATCCATCAGCACTGTTCGTATATACCACAGCAGACCGATTTGGTGCTACATAAACTACCGTTGTACACTTGCTTCCAGGTACGGCAATTGATGCTTTTTCCATGAGAACAGAAGGAGGAAGGTAAGGCTGGTTTTCATTTATAACAAAACGGGATTCTTCTCGTGTAATGTCTTTAATTTCGTCCTGAAAACAAAAGATACAGCCTGTAATACTCACAATAAACACAATAAGCCCGGACGTTAATCCGAGCCATTTGTGAATATTTCTTATTTGCTTTTTAAAAGACATATTAGAATTTATAGGTAAAATTTGCCAGTACACTTCTTGGCGTTCTTGGATGAACCGTTGACCATCCGTCGTAAGTTTCTCTATTGGCGATGTTGTCAACTTTTAATGTGATTTTGTAATCGTCACTGCCATAAAAAATGGAAGCGTTCAACACTGTGTAGGACGGAATCGTAAATTTACCGGCAATGGTGCGGTTCATAATATAATTGTCACTGGCATAATTTCCTCCGAAGCCTAAACCAAATCCGTTTAATGTTCCCGCTGCAAATTTATAGCTTGCCCATAGATTTGCCAAATGCTTTGATCCGGCACTCTCTGGTCTGTGCCCAATGAAATCAGTATCACCCGCAATTAATTTACTATCATTGAAACTATAACCTGCAATAATATTCAATCCTTTGATTGGATTGGCAACGATTTCAGTTTCGAAACCTCTATTTTTTTGTGCGCCATCGTCAAAACTTAACTGTGTCGTTGGCCCGTATAGCGTATAAACTTGATCTTTCACTTCAATATTATAATAGCTCAAAGAAGCATATAATTTGTCTTTCATAAGGTTGAGTTTCGTTCCAATTTCAAACTGTTTGGCGTGATCTGGACCAAAAGAACGTGGCGTTCTGCTACCATCAAGATTTACATCTGTAGTTACGGCAGTATTGGAAAAACCATCCATATAATTGGCAAAAAGAGAAACTTTATCTAAAATTGGCTGGTAAACCAATCCGAATTTCGGAGAAAAAGTCGTCTGACCTTCTTCTATATTGTCGGTAACATCACCATAATTCATAAAACGATCGGCACGAAGACTCAGCATTACAGAAAGGGCAGGCGTGAAGTTGATCACATCCGAAACATAAGCACTAAAAACCGCTTGTTTTGTATTAGCATTGCTGATTGGTGCACTTACTAAAAGTGCGTCTGAACCAGATTTTGTAAGGTTTCCGCTATCACCATCAAGCACATAATCTGCAGGATTTGTTATGAAGAAAACATTTTCATTCACGGTTTGCAAATCGGCATTCCCGATGTAAATAGCACCGTTTCCAACATATCCGGTACCGTTGTCCGTTGTATTGCGATTAAAATAATCCAATCCGGCTACAATACGATTCCTGAATTTCCCGATATTAAAATCGCCATTAAAATTTTGCTGGATATCAGTTGTCAAAGTTGATGAATTCTGATAGTTGAAATAACGTCCCAAGACGACACCTTGAGTAATTGCAGGATAATATTGTGTAGATTCATACAAATAAGAATAATAACCTTCTGTTCTTGAAGCACTTCTGGACAAAACGGTTTGCGATGTCCATTTATCAGACAATTTATAGAACATTTGTCCTTGCAAATTGAATGATGGTGTCGCTAAAGTAAGTTGATTACTAGTGTAAGAACGTTTGTTGTTATAACCAAACGCATCAATATCTGTGACCCTTAACGGTGCATTTCTATCAAAAAACAACATGGTAGGATTGGTTTGTTCAGCACTCATGATTTCTGTATTGACAACAAATGACAATTTATCACTCACGCGATATGAAAGTGAAGGTGCAACAAAAAAGGATCTCTTAAAACCCGCATCCTGAAAACTGTCTTCGGTATGATAGGCAGCATTTATTCTAAAATTGATGCCTTTTTCTTTGTTTAAAGGTGTATTGATATCGGCTGTAACACGGTTTAATCCATAGCTTCCGCTAGTGTAGGAAATATCGCCACCAAATGTTTCATAAGGTTTTTTGGTCGTGACGTTTATCAAACCACCGTAAGAAATCAGGCTGCTGCCGAATAAAGTTCCCGATGGACCTTTGATAACTTCAATGCGCTCAATATTCTGTGGATCGAGGCTACCATTTGTTAATCCCGGTAATCCGTTGATCATCGTTGGCTGAACAGCAAATCCTCTTAAAGAGAAATAACCAGCACCATCGCCACCACGACCCGTTGAAGCCCAAAGTTGTGTCAATCCTGGTGCATTTTTTAATGCATCGTCAATATTGGTGTTGACTTGCTCTTTTAATAATTCTGCCGAAATTGTATTGTAAACTTGTGGATTTTCAAGGTTATTTAAGGACATTTTAGAAACTTGTGCACTTTCTTTTCTGGCAAAAGCATTGGTTTTTGCACTTTCAATGGTCACTTCATTTAATTGTTCAGAACTGTTACTGATGGTAAAATTCTCTACAATTTCGTCTCCTGATTTCAAGGAAATATTTTTCTCTTTAGCCGAATGTCCTACGGCAGAAACACGAAGTACATAACTACCCGGTTTGATGTTCTTAATTTCATAATTGCCGTAATCGTCTGTCGTAGTTCCGATTTGTGTGCCTTTCAGGAATACTGAAACATTATCGGCGGTAGTATTATCTATTATTGTGATCTTACCTTTTATTATTGCATTTTGTTGCGCAAGTGCATTTCCGGTGCACAAAATTGTTAAAAGGGTTAGTAGTGGAATAAAGAATCTTGACTTCATATTATTTAGAATTGTTTTAGATAATACAAAACTAAAACAGAAAAGTCGATCAAGCAAATTATTTTTATTTATTCTAAATAAAATAAAAATAGACGCTAAAATATTCACACAATATAATTTTTCCCACAAAAAATAAAAGATCTGACAAAGATTATGGGAAAAAAAACTCAAATTCGCTAATGATGCAAGAGAACATAAGAACAATTGCGCTACAAAAAATCATTATCTTTACGCTATAACCAATTCAAAAACCAATGAGAACCAAATTTCTTTTGCTGTTATTATTCATATCAATCACTGCATTTGCTGCAAAAGTCGATACGCTTTCGATACAAAGTACCGCAATGGATAAAACCTACAAAGCCGCTGTTGCACTTCCTGATTCTTATGCCAACGGAAAAACCAATTACCCGGTTTTGTACCTATTGCACGGCGCTTACGGACATTTTGCCGACTGGCTAAAAAATACGCCTGATAAAAATACAGTTAAGAATCTGGTAGACAAATACAATATCATTATCGTAATGCCCGAAGGTGAAACGTTCAGTTTTTACCTTGACAGTCCGACTGAAAAAGGCAGTCAGTTTGAAACTTTCATTACCAAAGAAGTTATTGCGAAAGTCGATGCAACTTACCGCACCATCGCCAATAAAAACGGACGTGTCATTACGGGACTTTCTATGGGCGGACATGGTGCTTTGTATTTATCTGCGCGTCATCCTGAGTTATTTTCGGCTGCCGGAAGTATGAGTGGTGCTGCAGATTTAGGAAGCTTGCGCAGCTTAGAATCAACTGAGCAGGTCAACAAAATGTTCGTTCCGGTTTTTGGGACAACACCACCTTCGGATGACTATTTGGCGCAAAATGCCGTTTTAGGAATGGTGGACAAAATGAAATCCAACAAGCTTCCTCTAACCATCGACATTGGTGTTGATGATTTTTTAATCGAATCCAATCGCGAATTGCACCGACGATTGGTCTATGCGAAAGTACCTCACGATTACACTGAGCGCCCAGGAGCGCATACATGGGAATATTGGGAGAATTCGTTGCCGTATCAGGTTTTGTTTTTTGCAAAGGTTTTGAAGGCAAATGGTTCGTTGAACTAATTAGATTTCATAAGGATTCACAAAACAAAGTTGAATTCAATCGTCGTGTATTTGTGTTTTAATGGTAATGCTACGGCAAATTTGTAGTTTAAAAATGGTATTTAGAGAAGCCAAAATTGAAGATATAAAGCAAATTCAAATTGTTAGAAATTCTGTCACCGAAAATACTTTGTCAAATCCTGATTTGGTTACAGACAACGATTGTGAAAAAATCCTCTTTGAACGCGGTAAAAGCTGGGTTTGCGAAATAAATAATAAAATAGTTGGATTTGCCATAGCTGATTTAAAAGACAATAATATTTGGGCACTGTTTTTAAATCCAGAATTTGAAGGCAAAGGAATTGGCTCAAAACTTCAAAGGATTATGCTGGATTGGTATTTTGAAAATGGAAAAGAAAATGTTTGGCTAGGAACTGCGCCGAATACAAGAGCTGAAAAATTTTACACTAAATCTAGTTGGGTAAAAAATGGCATGCACGGAAATAAAGAAGTAAAGTTTGAACTCTCAAAAAAACAATGGGAGAATAGTAAGAACAGTCGCTAAAATGGGCTTAGCGCTATTACGGCACATTTTTTTAAATTGAACCATGAAAAAAACAGCTATTTTCTTCCTTACAATCCTAATTTCTATCCTCGTTGCTGCTATATACGGTGCAATACACGACCAAATCACATATTCTATTGCACCAGAATATTTCACGGTTTTTAAATTTGACCAGTTTGGTTTTATGGATTGGGGTTTTAACAATCCACGGCTTACGGTTGCCCTTATCGGTATTCTGGCAACTTGGTGGATGGGTTTGTTGATTGGTGTTTTTCAAGCATTGGTCGGATTGACGCACAAAGATTATAAACAGATGTTTCGTTATGTCATGCATTCAATTTTTATCACATTGGGCGTTACAGCTTTGTTTGGATTGATAGGATTTATAGCCGGAAAAATTGATACCACAGATTATACTACTTGTTGCGGTCAATACATTATAAAAGACGGCAAAAGTTTTATGATTGTTGGTTCCATCCATAATTATGGGTATCTGGGTGGCGAAATAGGTGCGTTGGTAGGCATCACTTACCAACTAATTATGAGAAGAAAGGCTAAAAATATCGAAAATATTTAGAAACTTCTATCGCAATACTACCTTCCGTCGTCCATCACCCAAAGCAACAATGTCAATGATAGCATGCTCTTGCGGAATCAAATGTGGAATCTTTTCTGCCCATTCAATAAAACACCAATCACCGGAATATAGATATTCGTCGATGCCAATGTCATAAGCTTCTGCTTCGTTTTTTAGACGGTAAACATCAAAATGATAAATCACTTGGCCGTTTTCGCCTTCGTATTCATTTACAAGCGAAAATGTCGGACTTCCAGTTGTGTCATTTACGCCAAGATTTTTGGCAAGTGATTTAATTAAAGTAGTTTTTCCAGCACCCATTTCTCCATTAAAAAGGATGACTTTATGAGGGTTTTGCGCCAATATTTTTTGGGCAGTACTGTTGATTTCTTCTAATGAAAAATTGAATTCCACAATTTATAGTTTATAGGTTGCAGATAAAAGACGGCAGTTTTCAGAATTCAGCAAGCAGTATAATCTTTTGTCTGCTGCCTGCAATCTGCCGTCTGCGAACTAAATTTATTTCGGATTAAAAACCAAAAACGGCACGATCATTTCTTCAAGCGAAATACCGCCATGCTGGTAGGTATTCCTATAATAACTCACATAATGATTGTAATTATTAACATACGCCAGAAAATGGTCATTTTTTGCAAAAATATAAGAACTACTCATATTAATTGACGGCAACCCAATTTTTTTTGGATCGCGAACGGCATAAACGTCTTTGTCTTCATAAGTCAAGCTTCGCCCAGTTTTATAACGCAAGTTGAGGCTTGTATTTTTATCACCAATAACTTTCGATGGACTTTTTACATTGATGGTACCGTGGTCGGTTGTGATGATCAATTTGAAACCGAGCTTTTGCGCTTGTTGTATGATTTCAAGCAATGGCGAATTTTTGAACCAACTCAGCGTCAGCGAACGATAGGCTTTGTCATCAGACGCCAATTCTTTTACCACATCCATTTCTGTTTTGGCATGGGACAACATATCGACAAAATTATAAACTACTGTAACCAAATCATTTGTCTTAAACGACTTAAAGTTATCAACTAGTTTTTTTCCTCCGGCAAAATTGGTGATTTTGAAATAATCTTGCTTGATATTCATACCAAGCTTTCGCAATTGTTCGGTAAGAAATTCCGCTTCATAAAGATTTTTCCCGCCATCTTCAACATCATTTTTCCAGTATTGCGGATACTGTTTTTCCATGTCAGCCGGCAACATTCCGGAGAAAATAGCATTTCGTGCATATTGTGTTGCTGTTGGCAGCATGGCGTAATATGGGACTTCTTTTTCGAGTTTGTAATAATTGGCCACTACGCTTTCAAAAACTTTCCATTGGTCGTAACGCAAATTATCGATGACAACGAATAAAATCGGCTTGTCTTTTTTCTTTAATTCAGGAACCACGAGTTCGCGGAACAAAGTGTGCGACATCACCGGACGATCGGCTTTGTGCGCAAACCAATCTTCATAATTGCGCTCGACGAATTTCCCAAATTGACTGTTGGCTTCATTTTTCTGAGATTCCAAAATTTGGATCATGCCTTGGTCTTCAATATCTTCAAGTTCAATTTCCCAAAAAATAAGTTTTTTGTACAATTCAATCCAATCTTCATAAGAGTTGACCATCGAAAGTTCCATTGCAATTTTGCGAAATTCCTTCTGATAATCCAAAGTCGTTTTTTCAGAAATCAATCTGGAATGGTCCAAATTCTTCTTTAAACTCAACAAAATCTGATTTGGATTCACGGGCTTTATCAGATAATCGGCGATTTTAGAACCGATGGCTTCCTCCATAATATATTCTTCCTCGCTTTTCGTAATCATGATTACGGGCGTGGATGATTTTTTTTCCTTCATTTCCTGAAGCGTTTCCAAACCACTCATTCCAGGCATATTTTCATCTAAAAAAACAATATCAAAATTCCCTTCGTCGAAGATATCAACGGCATCGCGGCCATTGTTGCAGGTTGTGACATTGTAATTTTTCTTTTCTAAAAAAAGAATATGTGGTTTCAGTAAATCGATTTCGTCGTCAACCCAGAGTATTTTGATCTGATCCATGTTTGTTGTATTTGGAGTGCAATTTAACATTTATTGAACGAAGGAAGTATTAAAGTTATTGTAAAAATAGTCTAAAGTCTAAAGCTTAAAGTCTAAAGTAAGCGTCGCTTTAGGCTTTGGACTTTCAACTTTAGACTAAAAGCGCTAAATTTACTTCCAAACTAATCCATCATGAAAAAAGCCATATTATTATTTGCAACTGCGATTGCAATGATTTCGTGCCAAAAAAGCGCAAAAGAAGCCGCTAGTAAAAACAAATCATTCGATAATTACAAAGCCGGTTTTGTAGAAGCGATGTGGAAGCTTTCACCCGAATATGCTAGTAGTATTGGTTATCATAAATACGACAGTATGCTTACAATTCCGGATAAAGCTAACCGAGAAAGACAATTGGCGTTTTCAAAAGCAAACCTTGATTCGTTGAAAAAGTATGACATGAAAAATTTAAACGCGACCAATATTACCGATTATCGTATGATTGAAAACCAATTGCAATCGCAGGTTTTCGGTATTACAGAATTGAAATCGTATGAATGGGATCCGTCGCAATACAATGTCTGCGGTCCTTTTGCTGAAATTTTAAATGGTAATTATGCGCCTTTGAAAGAAAGATTGCAAAACTTTAGCGTGAAAATGGAGAATATCCAGGCTTATTACGAAGCGGCAAAACAACAAATCAAAAACCCAACGCTGGAGCATACGCAATTGGCGATTGAACAGAATTTAGGTGGTATTTCCGTATTCGAAAAAGATTTTATTGAAGCCTTGAAAAAAGCTGATTTTAGTCCAAAAGAAGTTGAAGACATGACAGCAAAAGCCAACAAAGCTGTAGCTTCCATCAGAGATTTTGCTGACTTTCTAAAAAATACCGACAACAAAACGCCACGTTCGTTCAGACTTGGCGCCGATTTGTATGCAAAGAAATTTGAATTCGACATCCAAGCAGGTTCGACCGCAGATGCGATTTATGAAAAAGCCGTTGCTCATAAACAAGAATTGCACGAAAAAATGTTTGCGTTGGCTGATAAATTATGGCCGAAATACATGGAAAATGCCAAAAAACCAACAAATAAACTCGACTTGATCCGTCAAGTAATCGACAAAATTTCGTTGCAGCACACCAAACCTGAGTTGTTCCAATCGGAAATCGAAAAGCAGATTCCGCAACTCATTGCTTACATCAAAAAGAAAGATTTAATTTATATTGATCCGTCGAAACCTTTGGTAGTGCGCAAAGAACCGGATTATATGGCGGGCGTTGCAGGCGCATCGATTTCTGCACCCGGACCGTATGATAAAAATGCAAATACGTATTATAACGTAGGAAGTTTGTCAGGCTGGCCAACAGAAAAAGCAGAAAGTTATTTGCGGGAATATAACGATTATATTTTGCAGATTTTGAACATGCACGAAGCAATTCCGGGGCATTATACGCAACTCGTTTACAGCAATCAATCGCCAAGTATCATCAAATCTGTTTTTGGAAATGGTGCAATGGTTGAAGGTTGGGCAGTTTATACAGAGCTGATGATGCTGGAAAGTGGTTACGCCAATTCAGACGAAATGTGGTTGATGTATTACAAATGGAATTTGCGTACGACTTGCAATACCATTCTTGACAATAGTGTTCATACCAAAGACATGAGTAAAGAAGCGGCATTGGAGTTGCTTACTAAGGAAGCTTTCCAACAAAAGGCCGAAGCCGAAGGGAAGTGGAAGCGTGTGACGTTAACACAAGTGCAATTATGCTCTTATTTCACGGGTTATTCCGAGATTTATGATTTGCGCAATGAAATCAAAGCGAAAATGGGCAAAAAATTCAACTTAAAAGCGTTTCACGAAAAGTTTTTGAGTTATGGAAGCGCGCCTGTGAAATATATTCGGGAGTTGATGTTGGAGGATTTGAGGTGATTATTTTGAATGGTGAATTTTAAATTTTGAATAAAATCTTAACATTTAAAATTCACCATTATAATTATTTTCAAATTTCCTTATAATTCGCCTTAATAAAGTCGGTAACCAAATAACCAATCAATTTTCCTATCAAATGATTGTTCTTTTCTTCACCCAAATCTGGCGCTCCTTCGCAAATATGAATATAGGCCGCATTCGGATGTGAGGCAAAATAACTCAGGAACAGTCGCGTTTCTTCAACAGAATACCCGCTCATGGTCATCGCGCTACTGGCAATATTAGGCAGTGCATCTAAGTCAATTTCGATTCCGAAACAATCGGATTTAATAAACTCTAATGCGCCTGAAAGTTCAACATCAAAATTTTTCTGCTTTCGGATGCGTACTTCGTCATAAGTATTGTAACGTACGCGATCTTCCAACTTTTTAATCACATCAAGTACACTTTTTGACGTGTAACACTCATGCAAACCGAAGATGAAATATTTCTTCAAAAATCCTTCCTCAAAAGCATACGAAAATCCGTTGCCACTATGTCGTCCTTCTAAAATCCTGAAATCGGAATGCGCATCAAAATTGATGGCATTAATAGGTTTTCCTTTTGCCAAAGCTGTTCCTTTGATGTTTCCATAAGCATTATTATGGCCACCGCCGATGACAATTGGGATTTTCCCGGCTTTGACAATGGTGAAAATGATGTGGGCTACATCTTTGTCGATTTCGGCAACAGTTTGACTGAGTTTCATCCGGTCATTAATCTGATTGAAATCGAGGTCTTTCACTTCTTTCATGCGGTCTTCCACGTCGAGTGTACCCAAAACTAAAATCCTGCTGCCTTTGCAAAAACGGTTGTGTTGTATGTTGGCAATGCTTTTTATGGCACTTTTCCAAGCCGAAGCTGCTCCTGGTCTGCCATAGTTAGCACGCACACCAATGTCTTCCGGAATTCCGAAAAGTACATAAGGTGCTTCGCATGCTTTCATATACTCGGCGATGTCTTTATCCTTAGGAATGGTGTGCATTTTTTCGCCAAATTTGATTTCGCCACTGCGGTGATTTGTAATTTTGGCAAGGTCGGCAATTGTAAAACGAATCAGTTTTTCCATGTTAAAGTTCTATCGTCCAAAAATAATATAAAAGTATAAACTTACGTTAATAAGATTGTGAACTGCTATTAATATTTTAATTTTATAAAAAAATACATAGCATATGGAAAATCAAAAAAGTAATTCAAGTTTAAAAGCAATTGTCGTCGTATTATCGATATTGCTTGTTATAAGTCTAATATATATCTTTAAGATGACCAGCGAGGCTAAAGCGCAGCACACAGAACTGGTTACCGTGAAGTCGGAAAAAGACAATGTATTGGACAGTTTAGCCGTTTTAAAAACTACTTATGACGAAGCAATCGCCTCAAAAACAGAATTGTCTGACGATCTTGTTGCCGAAAGAGAAAAAGTTGTCAACCTGATGGCCGATTTGAAAAAGTCGAATGGAGATAAGGCTTCACTACAAAAATACCGTACCCAGTATAACCAGTTGCAGTCAAAAATGAAAGCGCTTATCGCTGAAAATGATGAGTTGAAACTCAAAAACCAAACACTAACTGTCGAAAGAGATAGTACTGTTATGGTGTTAGGAAAGCAAGTAAAAATGAATGATTCTGTAGTCACAGTCAATCAAAATTTAGCAAAGACAGTTGAAAAGGCATCGAAATTGGTCGTGATGAACCTCCGAACACAAGCCTATAAAGTAAGAAGCTCTGGTAAAGAAATCCAAACGGACAAAGCCAGTCGTGTTGATAAACTTAAAGTTTGTTTCGCTTTGGCCGAAAATTCTGTTGCAAAATCGGGGACTAAAACCTATTATGTGCAAGTAATTGACTCAAAAAACAATGTGCTTGGCGACAAAAAAACGGAAAGTTTTGGCGATATGACGCTTACCTATAGCTTTACTACAAACGTTGATTATGAAAATAAATCAGTTGATGTTTGTGAGTTCCTTGACGGAAAAGGGAATGACTTTGAAAAAGGTACCTATTTCGTCAACATATTCGATAAAGGAGAATTGGTATCAAAAACAAGCTTCGTTTTAAAATAAAATTTGTTGGTTAGTGTTAATTCAAATAGAAAGCCCGTTTTGCGACGGGCTTTTTTATGTTTAACTGCTTGGTTTTATAGCAAAGACAGCAGAGTTTTCCGAAAAGTTGCACAAAGTAAGCGCTATTGAACTCTGTATAACCTTTTTTACGCTGTGGTTAATTTTTTTTTCGGTTAAACAATTTTTCCATCAATCAAAACATCGGCAATCAAATTGTTCCCAAACGCATAGGGCAATTCATAAAAAGAAGTTATTGGCTTCGTGATGATCAAATTGGCTTTCTTGCCGATTGTGATACTTCCGTGTGTTTGAGAAATCCCCATAGCATAAGCGCCATTGATGGTTGCGGCATTGATGGCTTCTTCCGGTGTCATTTTCATCTTGATGCAAGCAGTTGCGACTACAAAATTCATATTGCCTGATGGTGTCGTACCCGGATTATAATCGGTAGCCAAAGCCAAAGGCAATCCAGCGTTGATCATTTTCCGCGCAGGCGTATAAGGAATACTTATAAAATAGGAGCAGGAGGGAAGTGCTACCGGCATTGTATCTGAATTTTTCAAGACTTCAATATCTTCATCGGTTACAATCTCAAGATGATCAACGGACAAAGCATTGTGTTTTATGCAGGCTGCAATGCCACCAATTGCTGTAAATTGGTTCACGTGTATTTTTGCGGACAAGCCGAATTTTGCTCCGGCATCCATAATACGTTCAGTTTCTTCAACAGAAAAATAGCCAGTTTCAAGGAAAGCATCGATATAATCGGCGAGGTTTTCGGAAGCGATTTTCGGAAGCATTTCATTAATTATCAAATCAATATAACCTTTGTGATTTTCTTTATATTCTGATGGAAATGCGTGTGCGCCAAGAAAAGTGGCTTTAATGGCTATTGGATAATTTTCTTTTAATTTCTTGATGACACGCAACATTTTGAGCTCGCCATCAACTGATAATCCGTAACCAGATTTGATTTCTACTGCGCCAGTTCCGAGTTTCATCACTTCCTCCAAACGAATTTTCGATTGCTCATAAATGGCTTCTTCAGAAGCAGCGTTAAGTTTTTTAGCCGAATTCAATATGCCTCCACCGCGATTCGCAATTGCTTCATAAGACAAACCATTAATGCGATCTACAAATTCCTGAACACGATTGCCTGCATAAACAATATGCGTATGGCTGTCGCACCAAGCAGGTAAAACCGTCCTTCCTGAGCAATTGATTTTCTTATCGGGCTTGATTTTTGGGCAATTTTCCATCGCACCAAAATCTTTTATCACATCATTTTCAATCAGTAAAAAAGCATTTTTTAAGGAGGGAAGGATAGCCATTTCGGCACCGGATACTTTTGCAACAACACTGCTGCGTATTTGCAGCAATTCATCAATATTCGTAAGTAAGGTTAGCATAAACCGATTTTTTTGTAAAGGTAAAAATGGAAATGAAAAACTCCTATCTTTATGCTTAAATTTGGTGTTGCGTTTTGGTTTAAAATAGATAAGAATATTTTACCCGAGAATTACTTCAATCATGCCTATCAAATGCATCAAGTGTAGCCCACCCAACACCTAACACCTAACCCAAAATGAAGCGCGTAAAATATAAAAAAGTCACCAACGTCCAGCCAAATTACTTCGAATATACCGGAATTCATTGCATAGATCCTGTAGAAATGCAACTTTTCGTTTATGACGACGATGGATACGAAGAATACAAAAAAGTATCTATTGAGCGTGTCGAAAAAGAAGTTTTGGATCCGTTGCAGGTTGAAGATGTAAAGTGGCTCAATGTGCATGGATTGCACGATATTGAACTGATTAAGAAGATTGGCGCTTTGCTCCAAATTGACAATTTTATCATCAGCGATATATTGAATGTCATGCGCCGTCCAAAAATGGAAGAGTTGAATGACGTTTTATTTTTCAGCATCAAGTCGATTTTGCCAGGCGAAGGTTCAGAAACTAGGGTAGAGCAAATCAGTTTTTTGATGAAAGACCGGCTACTCGTTTCGTTGCAGGAAAAGAAAAGCGATTTTTTCGCGCACATCCGAGAACGCATTAAGACACATAGTGGTATCGTTCGCAAAAAGAAAAATGATTACCTGCTGTATTTATTACTCGAAGCCGTGATTGAAAATTTTTATATCACGATGGAAGCTTATGAAGACAACATCGAAAATCTAATTGCAGAAGCCAAGACCAGCGACAAGCCTGATATTTTGGTTAGTATCGAAAAAAATCGCGATAGTATGAATTTTCTTAAAAAATCGCTTTTGCCACTTCGGGATGCGCTTTTCAATTTAAAAAGCATTCACGAAGATGATGATTATGATGGGATTGAAATTGCCAATTATACTTTTTTTGCACGATTACACCAAAAAACGCTTGAGTTATTGGAGCAAATAGAATACGATATGAATACGCTCGATAGTGCTTCTAATTTTTATTTTTCATCACAAAGCCACCGGATGAACGAAATTATGAAAGTATTGACGGCGGTTTCTGTGATTTTTATGCCGCTTACATTTGTCGTAGGCGTTTACGGGATGAACTTTAAATTTATGCCTGAACTCGATTATAAATACGGCTATTTTATTGTCGTTGGCGTGATGATTTTGATTACCGCCGGAATGGTTTTTTATTTTAAAGGAAAGAAGTGGTTTTAAAAACAACAGTAAAATAGGGGTTTCCAGAAGTTCTGTAGGAGGAAATTTGTCTTTATTGATGGTTTTACGACGGATACAAAAAATGAAAAATCGAACGATCCGGTTGAGCGTGTTTCCTCAAAAGTACAAGCTGTCACGTGTTTTATGCCTTCGACAGATTTTTTAAATTATGGAAAAGAAAACGATACTTTATAATAAATCCAATACATTTAAAACTCTCAAAAAGATAATTTATTTTAAAAATAATCTCTTATTGACACTATAAATTGTAATTTTTTGTACATTAGTAAGATAAAATAGTTTTTATTGCCCCAATCAATCGAAACAGGCTTAATCTTACTAATCAAACTTTTGGAAACTCGCATGCGGGCGCTTTGATGTATTGCATGGAATTTGAAAAAAGTGTTATTCTGTGTAACAGATGATTAAGTTAAGCCGGGCTGGCTTAACCAAAATATAATTCCTACCGCCTCAAGAAGGATATCCTTCAGGGAATTTTAGAATGTCATGAAAAATTTCTTTTACTTATGTACGGCCATGACGATGGCCATTACGGGATTGGCTTCTTGTAGTGAAGACATTTCCGCTACAGAATCTCCCGGTTCAGAAAATTTGACCGTTACTCTGAAGAATGAGCAACAGTCAGCATTAATTAATTTCAAGAAGGCATATATTGCAATGTTGCACGAAAGGTCTTCTGAGCCAAAAGATGCCGAAATACCATTGATCAATAATGAAAATAAGCACTTGATCATTGACGCATCTAAAACACTTCTGCTAGTTACAGGCAATCAAGATGACCTTAAAAACGCTGATATTGCAATTATTGAAAAGGCAATGGACGTATATGGAGAAAAAAATGCATTACTAATCCCTAATTAATTAATCATGAAAAATCTATTCATAATAGCATTCGTGCTTTTAAGCGTAAACGTATTTGCGCAGGACAAAAAGGTTACAATAACCAATAATTATACTGAAGATCTTAATAATATTGAAATTGGCACACAAAGTTCTACTCCTGGCTACCCACGAATTATCGGTACCGGAATTTCTGTTCCCTGGGGTGTTGGCAATGTTTATACAATGACTCCTGCAGGCAGTAGTACAACAAAATTCCCCTTCAGTTATATTGGTTCTGCACATTTTTCCTGGACAATCTGTACAAGTACTTTTCCAAGCAGTTGCACCTCTATTACCGCCACAGACGCCTTTAATACGTATGGGGTTGATCAGGTTTATGAGAAAATAAAATTTAGTGTAGGTTCGCAAACCGGCTTTATACAAAACGGGATTGGAACATTCACTGACCCTAACTTTTTATGGAAACTCGTAGTTACACAATCTACAGGAACTCCAAAACGCACAAATATCGTACTTTCATCTTATCCATGATCTGAAAGTTCACGAAAACAGAAAGGCTTCCTTTGTAGGGAAGCCTTTCTTATTTAAAATCATCACATATTTCGCAAAGCCCAGCCGGTTTCAGTCTGGAAGATATAAACATCAATTTTCCTATCCGTTTCCTTTAAATGCTGCATGTTAAAATCGGTTATCGTTTTTTCAAAATTGGCATCGGATTTAAAATACTTCTTCCAGATTGGGAATAAATCCAGATAATTTGCCGTAATCTCATTGAGTTTATAAGTGATTACAGAAGGGCGCTGCGCATTGATATCTTCACCTGCATTGTAAAATGAAAAGTCGATCGTAATGAATGTCGAACGTTGTTTTTCGGTGAAATTGCCTTTATTCATATCAGCATCTGAGAGCTCTGCCGGAATATACCTCAATCTGAAAATACCCGCATTTATCGATTCTCTAGTTACATACAACCTGTATTTTGTTGGCGTGGCTGTAATCAGTTCGTTCCCGATTTCAACTGCTCTGTCTTTTGTAGCAACGGCGCGCAATTCGGCAATAAGATTATAATTTTGCGCATTGGCAAATGTTGAAAGGAATAAAACCGAAAAAATTAAAGCAGCTTTCATCTATATAGTTTTATGTAAAACGTTAAGTATATTGGTATATTATAACAAATGTAAGCGAAAACCAATGAATTAATTTTATCTTAAGTTTAGAAAGTATAAAGTTTTTTTAACACGAATTGCACAAATTTACACCAATTTTAATTTGTGATAATTTGTGCAATTTGTATTGAATACTAAAAAAACCGTGAAATTTTTCCCTAGATAACCGATCACTATTTCAAACTCCCGACCATTTCCTCAGGTTTCACCCAAGCGTCAAAATCTTCGGCAGAAACATAGCCTAAGCGAACAGCTTCGTCCTTTAAAGTCGTACCGTTTTTGTGTGCTGTTTGTGCAATTTCTGCGGCTTTGTAATAACCGATTTTTGTATTTAAAGCCGTTACCAACATCAATGAATTGTCAACTAATTCTTTGATTCGTTTGTAATTAGGCTCGATGCCTTGTGCGCAATGTTCGTCAAAAGACATACATGCATCGCCAATTAATCTCGATGATTGCAGGAAATTGGCTGCCATTACAGGTTTGAATACGTTCAATTCATAATGTCCTTGCATACCGCCGACTGATATCGCAACATCATTGCCCAATACTTGTGCACAAACCATTGTCAGTGCTTCACATTGCGTTGGATTTACTTTTCCGGGCATGATAGAAGAGCCAGGTTCGTTTTCAGGAATGAGGATTTCACCAATTCCGGAACGTGGACCAGAAGCGAGCATGCGAACGTCGTTAGCGATTTTATTTAAGGAAACTGCTAACTGTTTTAAAGCACCGTGGCTTTCTACAATGGCATCGTGAGAAGCCAAAGCCTCAAATTTATTAGGAGCCGTGACGAATGGATGTCCGGTGAATTTGGCGATATATTCGGCAACTTTTACGTCGTAACCCTCAGGAGTGTTTAATCCTGTTCCTACTGCAGTGCCACCCAAAGCGACTTCTGACAAGTGCGACAATGTATTTTTTAAGGCTTTGAGTCCGTAGTTGAGTTGTGCAACGTAACCGGAAATTTCCTGTCCTAATGTCAAAGGCGTAGCATCCATTAGGTGTGTGCGGCCAATTTTGACTACATTATTATATGCTTTCGCTTTTGCATCAAGTGTATCGCGTAATTTTTCAACGCCTGGAATGGTAACTTCTACAACTGCTTTGTAAGCTGCAATGTGCATTCCGGTTGGAAAAGTGTCATTAGAAGATTGCGATTTATTGGCGTCGTCATTGGCTTTCACGACCGCTTCACCTTCACCAATTTTGAATCCGGCTAGCACCTGAGCGCGGTTGGCGATGACTTCGTTCACATTCATATTCGATTGCGTCCCGGAGCCGGTTTGCCAGATGACAAGAGGGAATTGGTCGTCGAGTTTGCCTTCAAGGATTTCTTCGCAAACGGCGGCTATGGCATCGCGCTTTTCTGTTGAAAGTACGCCTAGATCGCAATTGGCATAAGCGGCAGCTTTTTTAAGATAAGCGAAACCGTTGATGATTTCTTTTGGCATTGATGCCGACGGACCGATTTTGAAGTTGTTTCGAGAACGTTCCGTTTGTGCGCCCCAGTATTTGTCTGCGGGAACTTTTACCTCGCCCATCGTGTCTTTTTCTATTCTGTATTCCATTGTTGTTGTATGTTAATTCGGTTATTTGTTAATTTGGTTATTTTGGAAACGATTGCCATAGCCCGGATAGAGGCGGTATCCTTTTTTGCATACGTGATTTTCTGGCTGCTGGCAGAAGTTCCGCAAAAAAGATTGAGCCGAAAGCCGGATTAGCTTCAAAAAATAAAGCATGCCAAAATTACGCATAAATACTATTTTATGAAAATTGATTTGGTTTTTATTGTAAGGAAAAAATAATAAACTTACATTTGCGTATAATTCAAAAAAAATTCCGGAAAATATGTTTGAATTCCAACAGTATTTAGGCTTTTTAGTGTTCCTTACCGTTTTAACGATGGGATTTTGGCTGATGATTTTTTTATTGACTTTCATTGTACCTTATTGGGTTTTTGGAGGCGTGAAAGAATTGGTTCAGGAAAGAAGAGCTAAAAAGAAACAGGAAAAAGGCTTACTTTAGTCTTTATACCGAAAAAAACCGTCTCCAATGAGGCGGTTTTTTTATATCCCAGAGGCAAGGTTAATATAGAAATTTTAAAAATTGCTATGAATAGATTTATGATTTTTGTTTTGATCCTGTTATCATTCTCTTGTATCCATACGCCAATAGCCGAAGAACCGTTACATGAACAGCAAAATCCAGACAACGGAACGTATGGATTTTACAACAATAAAGGTATAAAGGTTTTTGGGGATTATGACGCAATTTATACTAAAACACTTCGGGATTATGCAATTGTTACCGATCCGATGTCAAAACTTATTGACAGGACTGGCAATGTCGTGTATAATATTTATTTTTATGACAACGGGCCAGATTATACCAGCCAAGGTTTATACCGGATTGTCAAAGATGGAAAAGTTGGATATGTTGATTCCCTGACGTCAAAAATTGTAATACCACCCAGCTTTAGTTGTGCTTTTCCATTTGAGAAAGGCAGGGCAAAGGTAGCCTATGTATGCGACAAAGTTAAAGATGGTGAACATACCCGACTCGTATCTTCTGAATGGTTTTACATTAATAAGAAAGGAAAAATCATCAAATATAAAGATCCTCCCGAAAAAAGCAATAAAAAAGTAAGAGCTCCATGGATGACCAGCCATTAAAACTGTCCTAAGCGACAAGATTAAACGAAATTGGTATATGTGAAATTAATCCGAATTGCGCTTTACTGTTGCGGATCAATCATAACTAAGTATTTGCGTGGCGCGATAAAGAAAAGCCTTCCTTAACGAAGGCTTTTTTATAAAATTAAATTAAGATTTTCTTGAGTATATTTTTTATTTAGTCACCTTAAAATTAGCCGATTGGTTCTCAAACTGCAACTTAAAAATATAAGTCCCCGAAGCATAAGCCGACATATCGATTTTAGTCTCCAAAACTTTAGCATTACTATTATATAAAAGCTTCCCATCAATACTATAAATAGCAATATTGCTGATTTCAGTTTTTGATTGTATCATAATTACATCCTTGACCGGGTTAGGGTAGTAGGTAAAATCAATGATGCCATGGTTTGTAACGCCAAGATTTTCACAACTAAAATTTCCTGTCCAACCAGCCGCGTTTACATAGCCATCAGAAGTAAATTTGAATTTGAGTGCGCCAGATGAATCCGTTGCAGTATAAGGTCCCGGAATCGTATTTCCAGAAAGTCCTTCAAGCGTTAACAATGTATCTCCATCATAAACATATAAAAAATCATAGCTTGGTTCTGTGTCAAATGACGTAAACACAACTTTAACTTTATCATCCGGATTGTCAGGAGCTACAACTTTGAATATATTTTCGTTGGCAGTGTAGTCACCTGTAGCGCCTCCGGTATCAGTAAATGCAGCGCCTGCGCAGAAATCGCCGCCAGCGGTTGTTAAAATGATACAATTGGAAGTGGTATTCAATCCTGCCGGGCAAATCGGACGCACACAGATACTATAATAAGTGTCGGGCGTTAATCCGGTAATTGTATATGGATTTATAGCTGTTGTTGTCCAAGTTGGATTGTCGAATGGATAAACACTCAAGCCAACTTCCCATATCGTATTGGAACTATCGCCATCTTGCCATGAAACCGTAGCAGACGTATTTGTTATAGTGCTTGGAATTATCGTAGCATTGTATATCTGTGAAATACAAGTATTGATGCAATCGGAACTGAGGCATGAGGAATTATCTACAAAAGCCTGAATATATGCTGTTGGCTGCGGTCCGAAACCATTGGCGAAATTGATTCCAACACCATCAACGAGATGGCAATAACTCATAATAGTCCCTCCGGTTTCAGGAGCCGGTAAAATTTCTGACTGTATGCACGGTTCGCCCGTAAAAGACAATCCGTCGTAACCCTGGGAAGGTCCGCAACCATCAATAGGCGTGGCATCTCCATTCCAAAAACAGTCGTGCGTATGCGGAGAACCCATAAGGTGACCGAGCTCGTGTGTGATAACTTCTACTGTCAGAGAAAAAGCGGGTACTGACTGAAAATCAAAAAAAACATCGGTATAGGCTTGATTGTATTCAGCGCAAAGTCCGCCTGTGGAGGCAATTCCGCCAAAATAGTTATCAAAACCTACCACATCACCCACATCTCCATTGAATACAGGTCTGTAATCCATAAAAAGGTACAAGTTTTCCAAAGAAGAATTTCCAACATAAGGGTCTGGTTCCGTCCAAATGAATACCGACTTGATGGCGGTATTGATTTCATTGTTGGCGAATAATGTCTGTACATTATTAAAAACAGAATTCATCCAGATGTTCGTTTGGTTGATATCATTGCCATTTGCAACATAAATATCATATTCAATTTCAAAATAAATCGTCACGCATTTTTGTGTAAGCGTCGCGTTCCTGTTGGTACTGATGGTTGGTTGCGGCAATTTCGGCAATGCACCTGAGGTGTCACATTTGTAATTCTTTTTATTGATGATATCCCGGTCGGAATAAATGATGTAATCGACAGCGTTATTGGGCGTATTCAATTTTCCGATGACAAGATTTTGCAACGCATTCGCTGAAATAATACCATTCATCTGGTTGTGGAAGAAGTTGAAAGAAACCAATGAATTCGGGTCATTTTTGATGATGCCACGGTAAAAAACACCTTGCTCTAACTGCAAGTTTTTCTGCTTGTCGGTATCCACTTGATAATCCTGCGTTTGGATATCCACTTTGTACAAAAGCACCGAAATAGTCGCATTGAGATACGGAATTTCAAGAGCAATCGTATTGTTCTTTTCGGCTACAATTTGATTCACCTTATTAAGATCAAGTATGGCAATCGTAGCGTTTGAAACCACATTTTTATAGGAACTATTGGCGAAGTTTTCATTTACGTTAAAAATAGAGTAGGGGACAAATGTTTTATTTGCCTTTTGAAGATTGCCAATTGTATGGGCTACTTTTCTGGAATTCTGACCAAAAGTCGCTGTGCAAACCAATAAAAAGAGTAAAATTTTTTTCATTTTGCAATTGTTTGAAGTTATCAAATATATTGAAAATTCTGCTTTTTATAGACTGCCGTGAGCTTATTTTCTTCGCAGAAAATTATTAAACAAATCTGTAAATTATTGAATAACCGCAAAGTGAAAGCGGTTCACATAAAACTAGGCGAAGCAGCGTATGAAAAAATTATGTACTTGGATGAATATCCGTCACCATTTCGTACAAAGCCAAATCGAAATAAGGCACCGACGCAAAAATATGATCAAAAATATCCGACATGATGTATTCGTAATTCTCGAATCTCTTGTCTTTAGAAAAAGTATAAATCTCTAATGGTATGCCTTGGGGTGTTGGTTGCAACTGTCGGCAAAGCATAATCATATCGCGGTTTAGTCCTGGATAGTGATAAAGATATTGCGTGATATATTTTCGAAACAATCCGAAATTAGTCATATTCCGACCATTAATCAATAACGACTTATCTATATTATGACTTTTGTTGTATTTGTTGATATCGTTCTGGCGCAAATCGATATAATCGCTGACCAATTGGATTTTCTTGAGTTCTTGCAGTTCTTCTTCTTTCAAAAACCGAATGCTTTCGGCTTTGATCAAAATGAATCGTTTAATACGCCTTCCGTCTGAACCCAACATCCCACGCCAGTTCCGAAAAGAATCTGAAATCAAGCTGTATGTCGGAATTGTCGTTGTAGTATTGTCAAAATTTCTGACTTTCACAGTCGCCAAATTTATTTCGATGACATCACCATCGGCACCGAATTTGTCCATCGTAATCCAATCGCCAATCCGAACCATATCGTTTACGGAAACCTGAATACTGGCTACAAATCCCAAAAGTGTATCCCTGAAAATCAATAAGATAATAGCCGAAATTGCTCCGAAAGTTCCTAATAAAGTATTGAAATTTACACTAAAAAGGGACATCACAATATAAGTAATGCCGAACGACCAAAGCACAATCATAATGACCTGAATGTAACTATCAATCGGTTTATCGCTGTAACGCGGAATCTGTTTCAAATAATCGCGAAGTGCATTAAAAACGCTTCGTGTAATCCATAAAACCAACAATACGATGTAAATGCCAACGACTTTTCCGAAAATTGGCCGCCAATAGATAAAATGCTGTAAAATAATTGGCACTGCCTTATAAATAAATAGAAGCGGAATCAGATGTGCGATATATTTTGCAGTTTTGTTCGAAATTAAAAGGTCGTCAAACTTGGTTTTGGTTTTCTTGGCAACAATCGCCATGACAGTCACCAAAATAAAACGGAAAACAACATAAATAATGTAAGCGATTGTACCCATCAATAATATGTTAATGACAAGGCTCAAATAAGACGCAAACATTTCGCCCACATCACACGATTTCAGGAAATTGTAGGTCCAACCAAATACATCTTCGGCTATTTTATGCATTTTTTTGTTTAAAGTTTAAGGTTGCTCAGTGTTAATTGAACTAGAAATATTTATTAAAGATATTTCTTTTCGATATAAAAAGTCCCAAAAGGAGGCACAGAAGCGATAGCAATGATGAAAAATTTCTTCCACGGCCAGTCTAACTCATATTTAAGCATGATGGCTAAAACCATATAAACAGAGAACAATGCACCGTGCGTCATTCCAATTGGAAATAAAAGCGTGTGGTACAATTCAGGGTTATTATGTTTGATAAAAAGCATATTGCTAAACAGCACTATGCAGGAAATTCCTTCAAGGATTGCAATAATTTTAAAAAACTTCAGCATTAATTTATATATTTAAGTGGTAACCGGCAAATAGAAGCCGCTGTAAAATTAAGTATTATCTGTCACTATTAAAGTATGATTGGGCGTACTTTTGTATAAAATTAAAACAACGCCTCAATTTGTCATGAGCAAACGCGAACTAAAAAAATACCTAAACAGTCTTACAAAAACGCAACTCGAAGAACAATTCTCCGAACTGTATGACAAATTCCCAGAAGTCAAAAAATACTACGATTTTGTTTTCAATCCCAAAGAAGACAAGTTGATCAGTGAAGCAAGAATTAAAATTTCAAACGAATATTTTCCCATAAAAACCAAGCGTGCCAAGCTAAGGCGTTCGGTTGCACAAAAATATATAAAGCAGTTTTTATTGCTGGGAGTAGAGCCACACGGTGTATTGGATGTCATGCTGTTTACGATTGAAACCGCCCAAAAATATACTGCTAAACGTGAAATGCGATACGCATCGTTTTACAAAAGCATGCTCAATTCTTTTGAACAAGCTGTAAAATACGCGATTGCAACTGGAATTATATATGATTTTAAAGATCGGATTTCGGCAATTTATAGTGAAGTGATCCGCCAACGATGGGAAAACCAATATGAATTCGAACGGGTAGTAGAGCAGGTGGAGGGCGTTTAAACTTCAAACTTTTCTAATATAAAGCACAAATAACCCTTTTTTAGGCGTATTTTTGCAAAATCAGAAAAAATCCATACAGATAAACCAATGCCAAACAGCGACCTTGAAGTAGAAATCGAAGAGAAAAAAGAGCTTTACGGCTATCAACGCGGCGATATCGATGCGATTTTTGAACGCATGGATAATACCGC
Organism: Flavobacterium sp.; assembly: GCA_029946065.1. Taxonomy (GTDB): domain Bacteria; phylum Bacteroidota; class Bacteroidia; order Flavobacteriales; family Flavobacteriaceae; genus Flavobacterium. The sequence goes on along the minus strand of JAQSDU010000011.1, from coordinate 102,193 downwards.
ACCGAATTATCATTTGCTCTACCAATTGCCCACGGGCGGCGGAAAAACGGTGATTTTTTCTGAAATTGTACGCCGTTACCTATCCAAAAACAATAAGAAAGTTGTTGTGCTCACGCATCGTATTGAGCTTTGCAAGCAGACTTCTAAAATGCTCACGGGTTTCGACGTGAAAAACAAAATCATCAACAGCAAAATCAAGGAACTCCCAGATCAAGAAGAATATTCGTGTTTTGTAGCGATGGTCGAAACCTTAAAAAACCGCCTCAACGACGAAATCCTCGAAATTGACAACGTGGGCCTTGTCATTATTGACGAAGCGCATTATAATTCTTTTAGAAAACTACTCAGTTCTTTTAATAATTCATTCATTTTAGGCGTTACCGCAACGCCTTTAAGCTCGAATATCAAGCTGCCAATGAATGAAAATTATGATGAACTGATCGTTGGCGATACCATCGCATCATTAATCGAAAATGGTTTCCTTGCTAAAGCCACAACTTATAGCTACGACGTTGGACTAACGTCACTAAAAGTAGGCATCAATGGCGATTATACAGTAAAATCCTCAGATGATTTGTATTCTAATATGGTCATGCAGGAAAAACTCTTGCATGCTTATGTAGAGAAATCACTCGGCAAAAAAACACTTATTTTCAACAACGGAATCAATACGTCGTTATACGTTTTCGAAACTTTTAAAAATGCCGGTTATCCAATCCGACACCTCGACAATACCAGTAATCCTATGGAACGCAAGGAAATCCTGCACTGGTTCAAGAAAACGCCTGATGCGATTCTGACCTCCGTAGGCATCTTAACCACTGGTTTTGACGAGCCAACAGTAGAGACCATTATTCTAAACCGCGCCACTAAATCACTGACATTATATTACCAGATGATTGGTCGTGGTTCGCGAAAATTGGCCCATAAAAACGAGTTTAATGTTATTGATTTAGGCAACAACGCTGCACGATTCGGACTTTGGAGCGAGCCGGTCAATTGGCAGCACATCTTTAAATCACCAGAATTTTACCTCGAAAACCTGCGTGATGATATCGAAATTGAAACGCATTTCAAATACAAAATGCCCGACGAATTGCGCGCCAAATTCAACAAAACTGCCGACATTTCTTTCGATGTCGATGAAGAGCACAAAATAGCCATTGCCCAAAACCTGCGTTCAAAAGTCGTACTCGACAAATCAATAGACCAACACGCAGCGATGTGCGTTGACAATACCGAAGAACTCAACGAAGCCCGAGCTTTATCCAAAGAACTCGCCGATGATATCGAATACCGCATAAGAAAATATTCCAATTGCTTGAGCCATTGTAGCAAAAATTACCGCGAGTGGCTGGTAGAAGATTACAAACTGAAATTAACACTGATGATTGGGAAAAAATATCGGGAGAAAATCTTTAACGAAGATTAATTTTTAGGAGCAATTTCCCGCTATCCGCAGTAGTTTTAGGGCTGAACGCTAGCCCAAAAAGCTACTTGCTGCTATCGGGGCTAGGCTTTTGTATTCCTGAAAGAATAAATTTCAATAGGAATACCCAACACACAATACCCAACACCTAATACCCAACACTCCATGTCAACATTCAATAAATTAGGACTCAACGAACACCTGCTAAAAGCATTAGCAGATTTGGATATTGCAAAGCCTACAGCAATACAAACCAAAACCATTCCGGCACTTTTAAATGACAACAAAGACTTTGTTGGCATCGCTAAAACCGGCACCGGAAAAACGGCAGCTTTCGGACTACCTTTACTTCAATTAATAGATGCTAAAGTCGCTAAAATACAGTCTGTTATACTAGTACCAACACGCGAGTTAGGGCATCAAATTTTTGAAAATTTAAAAGCTTTTTCCAAATACATTCCGGAAATCTCCATTGCAGAAATCTGCGGCGGTACGCCAGTAAAACCACAAATTCAGCGTTTACAAGAAACCACACATATCGTCGTTGCCACACCAGGAAGACTAATCGATTTAATCAACCGCGAAGCTATCGAAATCAGTGAAACGCAATATTTAATCCTCGACGAAGCCGACCAAATGGTCACCGACCTCAAAGAAGGACTCGACATCATCGTTTCTGAATTGCCAAAATCTCGAAAAACCTGGCTGTTTTCGGCGACAATGCCGGGCGCTATCAAACAATTGGTGCAAAATTACATGTCAAAGCACGTCACAAATGTGGCTGCCGACATGGAAATTACAGGAAATTCAGGTATCGATCACCAATATATTGTCGTAGATCCCATTGAAAAACTCAATGTTTTGATGCATTTTTTGACTTCAAAAGACCGACAACAAGGCATAATCTTCTGCAAAACAAAAGCGGCAGTCAATAAACTAGCTAAAAATCTTGCGATCAATCGGTTTTCATCAGGCGCTTTACACGGAAGTCTTACACAGCCGATTCGCGATAGGATTATGGGACAATTCCGCGAAGGACATATCAACATTCTCGTTGCGACGGATTTGGCAGCACGCGGCATTGATGTTGAAGGTTTATCATTTGTGGTGAATTATCATTTGCCGGATACTTTTGAAATGTATGTACACAGAAGCGGAAGAACAGCAAGAGCGGGCGCTAAAGGACTTTCGTTAACCGTGCTGCAACCGGAAGAAGTAGCGGAATTGGAAAATTTCAAGAAAGAATTAGGACTTCAATTCTCAGAATATAAAAAGCCTACAACGCAAAATCTCGAAGAAAATAACGCACTTTTATGGGCAAAACAAATCTTTAAAACCAAACCCAATCATGAGGTTGAAACGGCATTTAAAGACCAGATTAAAACGGTTTTTCATCATCTTACTAAAGACGAATTGATAGAGAAATTGATTGCGAATTATCTGCTTCAAAATCAAAAACCATCACCGTCTGAGCATTTGAAGAAAACAAAGAAATAATAATAATTTAACTAACTTTAAGTTTATTAAATCAATAAGTTATTGGAATTTATTTTATTCAAATTAGCCTGAAAACGTTGGAGAATACTACAAATAAGCGTTTTAGATTGCTTTTGTTTGATTGTATTATGCACTATAATTTATATTATGTAAAATAGAATATTTCAGTAACGCTCTAAAACAAAACCAATATCGTAAAATTATCTTCGTTTTCGAGAGTTCGTTTATCCTTTGCCTTTTTGTAGTATCAGCAACCCATCGGTGTTGCAACAACAATCAATTTTGTTACGGTTTGACCATTGTCCTTTCGCTGTCCGCTAATTCTCAAGTAATAGCGACTAATGCTAACACCACTTGGATATTCAGTTGGTTTATTAATTTTCTTTACAAGTTGGTACCATTCTTCGCCACATTCCAGTTTTACTTTTTGCTTTAATGCTTCCATTACAATTTTAGGAAATTTTTCATATTCCTTTTCTGTGTATTTGTCACAGATAAATTCGCACGAATTATTATTGGCTGGTAGTTGCTTCCAATCTGAGTAAAAATGTTCCCATTCCGTTAAGTCACAATGCGGACCTTCATTCATAATGGTCACACTCGTTTCGTAGCGCTGTTCAACGGTCAAGCCAATAAGCTCGTCGCTTGAAATCGCAATAAGCTGGCCCTCGATGGTCTCGCCGACTTCTGCATAAACTTCAACCGAGTCTTTTTGAATTTGGTCAATTTTATTTGCCTCGTCATAAATCACCAACCGATTGATGGCAACAGACAGCTCCTTGAATTTTATGGTTGTAATGGTGTCGCCTTCTACTACATTAGTTATTGTCGCCACACTATCAATGACTTCATTCGAAATTGTTGCCGTGTCGGTAACAACAATATTTTCTTCGGTATTTATTTTTTTTGCTGAATTGTTACAAGAAAAAAGTGTGATACAAATTACTATAAATATGGTTCGGAGTGTTGTCATATAAACGTTAACCAATATTGTTTTCTAAAAAATAAACTTCGTACTCAAAAAGTTCGATTTATCCTCATTGACCACTTCGTTAATCAATTTTTTGTTGCTTTCGTTCATTTTGAATGCCACTAATGACCGGATCGAAAACGACCTAATCGCATCAGAAACAGATAAGGTTCCTTCAGCACTATCTTTTCTACCCGTGAACGGAAAATTATCAGGGCCGCGTTGCGATTGTGTATTGACATTCAAACGGCTAACTTGGTTTACCAACGGATCTATCAAAGCGGAAAGTTCATCGGCATCGGTTGTAAAAATACTCACCTGTTGGCCATACTTTGCATCAATCAAATACTGAATGGTTTCTTCCAAGTCATCAAACGGAACTACCGGCACAATGGGTCCGAATTGCTCTTCGTGATACAGTCGCATTTTACTATTTACAGGATAAACAACGGCCGGATAATAAAACGACGCTACCGATTTCCCTCCATTTTCATTGACGATTTTTGCGCCATTCGCCTCAGCATCTTTAATACAATCATTAAGGTAATTTACTTTGTCAGGCTCGGGCAACGGTGTCAACGAAACACCAGTTTCCCATGGCAATCCATATTTCAATTCAGAAACTGCTTTGCTGAATTGCTCGAGAAATTCGTCCACAATATCGCGATGCGCCCAAACGATCTTTAAGGCTGTGCACCGTTGTCCGTTAAACGACAATGAGCCTGTCAGTACCTCTTTTACTGCTAACGGAATATCCGCTTTGCAAGTAATAATAGCTGCATTCTTAGCGTCTAAGCCCAATACAGCACGTAATCTGTTGACTTTAGGATGCAGTTTTTTGAGTTCATTGGCGACTTTACTCGAACCAATCAATGTCAAAACATTAATTTTTCCGGATTGCATCAAGCCTGGAATGATGACATTTCCCCTTCCATAAAGCAAATTCACGACGCCTTTCGGAAAACTTTCCAAGAACGCTTCTTGTAAAGGATAATGCAATAACGTACCGAATTTTGGTGGTTTAAACAAAATAGTGTTTCCCATAATCAAGGCGGGAATTAAAGTTGTAAATGTTTCATTTAAAGGATAGTTATATGGCCCCATACAAAGTACCACTCCAAGTGGAGAACGCCTCACTTGTGCCGCAATCCCGTCTACGATTTCAAAAGTAGAAGAATCCCTATCAAGGTTTTTCAACGAATCGATGGTGGCGTAAATATATTCTACCGTTCTATCAAATTCTTTTACAGAATCGGCATAAGATTTTCCGATTTCCCACATAATTAACTTAACGACAACGTCTTTTTTGGCGATCATTTTCCCTGTGAATTGCTCTACATGGTGAATGCGTTCGGAAACACTCATGGTTGGCCACTCCCCGCGTCCGTCTTTGTATGCTAAAACAGCTGCATCAAGACATTCTTGTGCTTCCGTTTCCGTACACAGAGGATAACTGCCGATCAGTTTCTGTTTTAATCCGGAATCAGTTTTGGTATATATTGGCGAATAAACTTCGTGAACTGGACCACTCCACGGTTTCATTTTCCCATCGACAAGGTATTCACGCTGGTGGATTTCTTCAATGCGAAATTGTTCCGGAATCGCATCTTCTGCGACAAAAAGATGGTCCAAACTCAAATCAAATGCATTTTTACTATCGCTCATAATGGTATATTTTTAGCTTAAAGATATAAATTTTATGCAAAAAAGACATTGCCCTTTTGAACAATGTCTTTTTTTGAATTAATAATGTATAGTGGATGAATTATTTCACTTGTACTGGAATGTTCCATTTTTCCCAGCTCAATGTCACGTTGTCTTTATTGATTTTATAAACCAAACTTTCCGTAGAAGTTGTTGAAGCTTGCTGTTTTACTTTTACGCGAAGCTGGTCTTGTGATGCTTCATATTTGTACGCACCCCATTGCCCTGCTACTTTATTAAAAATAATAGTACAATCTGTTTTTGTTGGAATTACAAAAAAAGAATATTTACCAGCGGGCAATTTTGCGCCTTCGACGGTAATGTCTTTATCGGTTTCGAAAGTTGTAGCGTTGTTTGCGCCAGCTCTCCAAACTTCGTTAAATGGCACCAATCCACCCCAAATTTCTCTACCTTTTACAAACGGGCTGCTGTAATTGATGGTTATGGTTGCGCCATTAATATTACCGGTTGCTGTTGCTGGCGGACTTGCCGGTTTGTCCTGAGCGTTTACAAAAGCTGTTGTACCAAGGGCAAGAAATAAAATTGCTATTTTTCTTTTGATATTCATAATAAGTGGTTAATAGTTAATGCCGTAAATATACAGACAAGCTGAATTTTGACAATTAAATTTATAATAGTTTTAAGATTTTAGCGAAGCCATATCAATTACAAAACGATATTTTACATCGCTTTTGTCCATTCGTACATAAGCTTCGTTGATATAATCCATATTGATAACTTCCACATCTGAAACGATGCCGTGTTCCGCACAATAATCGAGCATTTCCTGGGTTTCGGCAATGCCACCGATCATACTTCCCATAATGCTTCTGCGTTTCATGATTAAGGTAAAAGCAGGAATTTCCGCCGGTGTTGGTGGTGCTCCAACGACAATCATTGTTCCATTGGTACGCAATAAATTCATATATTGGTTGTAGTCATGCGATCCCGAAACGGTATTGAGTATAAAGTCGAAACTATTCAATAGCGAGTTCATCGTATCCGGATTTGATGTGAGTGCAAAATGATGCGCCCCTAATTTTTTCGCATCTTCTTCTTTTGAAGGTGTTCCGCTCAACATCGTAACTTCTGCCCCAAAAGCCGCTGCGAATTTCACCGCCATGTGCCCCAAGCCGCCTAAACCTAACACACCAATTTTGTGTCCTTTTCCAACTTTACAATATTTTAAAGGAGAATACGTCGTGATACCGGCACATAATAAAGGCGCAACACCTTGCAACGGCAATTTGTCGGAAATATGCAATGAATATTTCTCATCGACAGTAATGCTTGTAGAATAACCACCGTAAGTAGGAATGTCTGTGCCGCGTTGGTAACTGTTATAGGTTCCCGTCATGCCTTCGTCACAATATTGCTCTACGCCTTCTTTGCAATTGTTGCAAGTCCTGCAGGAATCAACAAAGCACCCTACTCCAGCCAAATCGCCAATTTTAAATTTGGTCACATCCGAACCGATTTTTACAATGCGCCCAACGATTTCATGTCCCGGAACCAATGGATAAATTGCTGGTCCCCAGTCGCCTTTCGCCGTGTGGATATCCGAATGGCAAACGCCGCTGTATAAAATGTCAATTTGAATTTGATTTGGACCAACGTCTTTTCGTTCGAATTCAAATGGTTTTAAAGGTGTTTCGGCGTCATAAGCCGCATAAGCTTTTATTGCTGTCATAATATGTTTGTGTTTTTGAATTTTTAAAGAAAGTTAAATTTACGCAAAATCATTACATCTGAATTATAACAATCGTTAAATAAAGGTTATAAATTCTAATTTCAAAATACAAATGAATTCCAATTGAGAAATTCTAAATTCCAATTGGGGCGTAATCCATTGTCGTTTTGAAATTTGAGATTTGAGATTTGGGAGTTGCCATTTGAGATTTGTCATTTGGAATTTGCCCCTAAATGTATTAATTTTAAAAACTTTAAGATTTGTATGAAAAACAGTATAGCCGAACGCATTGCCGATTTCTTGGTTGCCTATCCGCCATTCACCGATTTATCTTTTGACGAATTGACAAAGGTGGCTATGGATATCCGAGTGATCAATCTCGAAAAAAACAGAATGCTATTTCAAATTAATGATCCGTTACACGATTGTTTTTATGTAGTGGCCTCTGGCGTTATTAATTTATCTGTGATTTCTGATGCAGAGGAAACTTTACTCAATAAATGCGTCACCGGAGATATTTTAGGTTTAAGGCCTTTTTTTGCCAAGAATAATTACATGATGACGGCAAAAGCTCGTGAGGAAAGCGTTGTGTATGCAATTCCGATTGCAACATTCCGCCCTTTTGTCGCCAATAATTATGCGGTACTTGAATTCTTACTACAAAGTTTTGCCAGTACTGCAACGCGCACTTCCACAGGAAATCCGAAAGGGAAATTAATCAACGATACCGTACAATATATCGACAGCCAGACTGAAATTCAGTTCTTTCAATCGTTAGATTATAACAAAAAACCTTTGCTTTCAGCCCCAACAGCGATTGTCCAAAATGTGGCCCAAATGATGACAGACAATCTTTCAGGCTGTGTGATTATTCACGAAAATAATCTTCCGGTCGGAATTGTTACCGATGCCGATTTGCGTTCAAAAGTCGCCACTGGTCGATTTTATATTACTACACTTGTCCATAATATTATGTCAACGCCAGTAGTAACAGTGACTGAAAATCTTTCTCTTGCAGAAGCGCAACTTTTTATGCTGCGGTATAACGTTAATCATTTGTGTGTTACGGCAGATGGATCAGATAAAACGCCAATCAAAGGCGTGATTTCAGAACATGATCTTATTGCTGCGCAAGCCAATAATCCGGGCGTGCTCATTAAAGAGATAAAACGTGCTTCTAATGCAGACGATTTAAAGCACTTGCGTGAAAAACTCGCAGATTTTATTCGTATTTCAATTGATAAGAAAATTCCACTTTCCCATGTCAATAATATTGCGGGAGAAGTAAATATGGCGATCATTAAAAGGTCGGTAGATCTTGCCATACTTGATTTTGGCTCCCCTCCTGCCCGTTTTGCATGGTTGAGCATTGGAAGTCAAGGCAGAAAAGAGCAACTATTGTTAAGTGATCAAGACAGTTTTTTGGTTTTTGAAGATGTGGCAGCCGAAAAATACCGTGATGTAAAGGATTATTTCTTAAAAATAGCCAAAAGAGCAACGGCAACACTGGAACACATTGGCTACCCGTATTGTCCGCATGGTTTAATGGCAAGCAACCAAATTTGGTGCAAATCACTTGCCGATTGGAAAAAGCAATACGATGAGTGGATGAATACGCCTGGGCAAAAAAACGAAGACAGTCATAGTATTTTCTTCGATTATGAAATCGCATTTGGCGAAATCCAACTGGAGGAAGCATTAACTGAAAATATATACAAAAACACTAAAAAGAACAAGAAATTTTTTGCGTTTTTAGGTACCGATGCTTTAAAAAAGCCGCCACCATTGAGTTTTTTCAAGCAATTTAATATTGAAGAAGAAGGTGAACATAAAGATTTATTCGACATCAAAAACCGCGCAATCCTTCATTATGTCGATGCTGCACGGGTTTTGGTTTTGAGCCATGAAATAAAAGGAATCAATAATACATTTTCACGTTTCAAGCAATTGGCTATAGACGAACCCAAATATGCTGATATATATGTAAATGCTGCCGAAGCTTTTCTGCAATTATTGAAATTCAGGGCTATTGATGGTTTAAAAAATGGTACCGATGGACAGTATATTTCCATCGAAGAATTATCGAAATCTGATAAAGAAAAACTTAAAAATTGTTTTCTTCCGTTGAAAGACCTCGAGGAAATCATTAAAAATAAATTCCAACTTACCTATTTCTCCTAATGCTCGACTGGATCAAAAACATCAACCGGGATTATCCCGATTTCTGGAAAGTTTATCTCACAAGGATGGAGAAAAAATCAGTGCGCTATGTTGTATTGAGTACTGAAACCACTGGACTGGATTACAAAAAAGACGTCATTCTTTCTATTGGTGCTTTTGCCATCGAAAATGATTCCATTCATATTGGCGACAGTTATGAAGCGGTATTGTTGCAATATATTTACAACCACGATAATGGGCTTTCGAACGAATTTATAATAGAAAGTAAACAGCCAAAACTACTAGAACCAAAGGCTATTCAGGAATTTGTGGAGTACTTAGGAAATGCTACATTAATAGGACATCGTATCGATTTTGATGTCGAAATTATCAATGAGGCATTAGAGAAGCTCCATTGTGGTCGACTTAAAAATGAAGCCCTTGATATTGAAGTAATGTACCGAAAATGGAAGGAATTAACTGGTGAAAAGCACTTCAGTTTGGAAGAATTATGCAATACTTTTAAAATGCCATTGGCAGACAAAGTTTCTGCATCGGAAGACGCCTATACAATCGGATTGCTATTTCTGAAGTTAAAGTCGAGACTCGGAATAGAAAAATTTCAAAAATAAGCTTATTGCTTTATTTTCTCCATTTTATTTTTACGTACACTTCTATCCATTAATTTTGAATAAGATTTTACCGTAAAAATAACAATAAACACGCTGCTAATCAATAAACTGAGTCCGAAAGCATCATCAATTTCCATAATAATTATTAGTTTGGGGGTTTGTCAAATATATATAAAATATTAATCTATTTTACAAGTCCTTTGTAGATATATAACTACAAAATTTCCCGTGATGTGCAATAGACAAAATTTTGGGTTTTCCGGTAGTTTTATTTTGTAGAAAAGGAATCCCATTTGCATCTTTGTATATATTTTCAGTCATTGCAACACCATTGTAACTGTCTGAAAAATAGTTATTTAATTTTTTAAACAATTTTTTATGAGAAGTTGCAATTGTATGAACAAAATCTGAACCTATTGTTGTTTGGGTATAAAAAACAATACCATTTAGGGATACTTTTCCAAAAACAAAATTGGCTTTAAACCGCAAATCGGAGCAAATCAATCTGATGGGAATATAAGTTCTAATTTTCGAATTGCGGTGGTGTATTTTATAGGCAGATTCCTTCATACTCCAAAGCAACCAAACCATGATTTCTTGGTTTTCTGAATCCGCAATTATTTTTTGTTCCGATGGTGTAAAAATTTTTTCTAACCAGCCTTTGCGTTGCCAATTGCTTTCGGTTTTAGCCAATTCAAGATCTATAACGTCATTCCCGATCATCAGTGCTAATTTTGGAGGTGATAATATCCAATGTTGCTTTTATGTCGAGCATTTTCTCCATTTCGGGAGTATCAATTGTGATTCCAAAAACTTCCTCAATATCCAGGATTATATCCACCAAATTGGCTGAATTTATTTTTAAATCATTGATAAAATCGGTGTCTTCAGAAAGTTTTTCAAAAGCTTCTTGTTCGCGCACATAAGGCTTTACGATTTGTTTTAGCTGCTGTATGATGTCGTTACGTGTCATAATTATTTGGTATATTTTTTAAAGATAATACATCCGTTCACGTCGCCAAAACCAAAACTGGCTTTAATGACGGTATTTATCTCTTTTTCAATTAATCGCAATGGAATTCTTGATGCGCTTATCAATTCTGAAATTTCAGGATGTAAATCTTCACAATTGATGTTGGGAAATATAAAATTGTCCCGAACTTGTAAAACTGCGGCAATACACTCAATTCCTCCCGCTGCAGAAAGACAATGCCCGACCATTGATTTCAGCGAATTGAGATAAGGAAAATCACTACCGCTTCGACCTAAAGCTTCACTCCAATTCTTGATTTCCAACCCGTCTTTTGCGGTGGCAGTGAGATGCCCGTTAATGGCATCGATTTCATAAGGCATAATTTTGGCATCTTTCATGGCATCGACAATACATTTTTGAACCGCAACACTATTTGGAGCTGTCATCGTACCCTCGCCTCTTTGCCCACCCGAATTGACATTTCCGCCGAGGATTTCTGCATAAATTTTTGCACCTCTTTCCAAAGCTGAGTCAAGTTCTTCCAATAGTAATGCGCCTGCGCCACTTCCCGGAACAAATCCTGAAGCGGTTGCCGACATTGGTCTTGAGCCGCTTTCGGGTGTTTCATTATGCTTATAAGTACAAACCCGCATCGCATCAAATCCGCCCCAAATATACGGCCCGCTGTCGCTCGTGCTTCCTGCCAGCATTCTTTTGGCTTTTCCGGATTGTATGCGTTCAAAAGCCATTAAAATACTTTCGGTTCCTGTTGTACATGCCGAAGAATTGGTCGTGACCTGATTGCCTAATCCTAATTTTCCTCCGAGATAAGCGCTAATGCCACTGTTCATAGTTTGTGCTACAGCCGTACTGCCGAGTTTTCGGGTTTGTTTCTCGTCGATTTTGTATATGCTTTCGCGAAATTTATCAATTCCTGAAGTTCCTGTTCCGAAAATTGTTCCAGAATCCCAATCTGGTACCGTATTGTTATCAACCGAAAGTCCGGCATCTTTCCATGCGTCCATTCCGGCAATGACGCCATATAAAATTCCAGAGCTGTTAAAATTGCGCAATTCGAGTTCGGTGAAATATTGTAATGATTTTTCAATTGAAATTTCTGGCTTCCCCGAAATCTGGCAGGAAAATTCTAAATCCTTTAATTGCTGGTCAAATTTGATTCCGGAAATACCGTTTTTTATCGCTTCCGCGAAAGCGTCAAGGCCAACACCATTAGGGGCAACAACGCCAAGACCTGTTATTACGACGCGTTTTTTCATAATGCGGTAATCATTCCTGAAATTGTGCCGGTACAGACAATTTCATTATTATTATTTTTCATGATCACTTTACATTTTAATTTGCCAAACCTGAAATATATTTTTTCTGAAATCACGGTTACTTTTTCATTAGGATAAACGGGTTTCAGGTAATCTATTTCAGACGATGTCATTGCAAATTGCTGTTTTTCGGTACTTTCGCCAATCAAATAAATACCAAGGCAAACCAATCCGATTTGCGCCATCGCTTCTGCTAGGATTACGCCCGGCGTTACCGGAAAATCCTTGAAATGACCTTTGTAAAAATCAAGATTTTCATCAAAAGTAAAAGTACCTTCTGCTCCATTTTCATCAATATGAAGTATTTCATTCACGAATAGAAATGGCTTCGAGTACGGTAATTTTGACAAGATAGCGTTCATATTTAAAATTGTAATAAAATCGTTTGAGCGGAAAAACCTGGGCCGAAACTGAGCATCAGTCCTTTTTCTCCAAATTTTGGTTTGGCATCCATAATTCTTTCTAAAACATATAAAACCGTTGCACTCGACATGTTGCCGTATAATTTCAAAACTTCCTTGGTATCATTGATGTTTTTACCCAAATCGGCAAACAAAGCTTCTACTGTTTGTATGATTTTTTTACCACCCGGATGAAATATCAAGTGGTCGATATCGGCAATTGTCAAATCATTCTTACTCAAAAACGGATTAATAATATTAGGAAAATGCGCCGCAATTGTATCTGGAACATCAATATCCAAAACCATTTGTAGGCCGGAATTAGTGAGTTTGAACCCCATCATGTGTTCGTTATCGTAAAAATGATACATCGCTTCGGAAATGATTTCGGGGCCTGAATCGTTAACATTCGAAGAAACCAAAGCACAAGCAGCACCATCTCCAAAAATGGCAGCACTGACGATATTTGCCATTGAAAAATCGTCAAGTTGGAAAGTAGCAGTCGGACTTTCTACCGCAATTACTGCTGCTCGCTTTCCTGGATTGGCTTTGAGGAAATTCTTCGCATAAATTAACCCAGAAATACCTGCGGCACAACCCATTTCTGTTACAGGTAGCCGTACGATGTCCTGTCGCATTTGCAGTTTATTGATCAAGTAGGCATCGAGTGACGGAATCATGATTCCGGTGCAGCTTACGGTAATGATATAGTCGATATCTGTTGGTTTCCAATTGGTTTTTGCTAATGCATTCAATAGTACTTTTTCGCCTAAAGCAATTGCTTCACGTGAATAAATGGCATTCCTATCTTCAAAAGAAGTATTTGTAAAAACTTCCGTCGGTTCCATAATAGAATAGCGTTTGTCCACGGCAGCACCTTCGAATATTTTTTTAGTTTTTTTGATGAATCGCTCGTCTTGTCCCGTCAGCCATAAATCGAGAAATGGCAATATTTCTTCTGTTGCTCTTGAATATTTAGGCAATGCTTTTGCGACGCTGATAATTTTTACACTCATATTGTTGGTATGATCCATTGGTAGCGGAATGCCCATTTCCATCGGATACTGTATTTTTTTAAATTTAATTGTTTTGAAAATGCAATGAGTTCTTCTTTTTTGAAACCTCGTAGTATGGAAACCAATCCGTCTTCGCGCGACATTTTATTCAGCGCAAAAACAGCGCATAGCAATTGGAACAACTGATACGAAATAGCACTTCGTTGTAAATCGTTGATGACAATTCCAATAGCACTGTTGCGTTCAAATATTTTTAAAAGCTGTAATATTTGATCGTTTTTAAAATGATGTAAAGTTAATGTACACAGTACTATATCATACTTTAATTCTTTAAATGATTCATTGAATATGTCTTCGCGCCGATAGCTAATTTGATGGTATGCTGCTGAGATTTTTTCTGCATAAGCGATAGTAAAATCATTTGCATCAATGCCGATGAGTTTTAAATTTAGTTTTTCTGCTGTGGCATAATCTGCTAAGAATCGCAACATATCGCCGTTACCACAACCGATATCAACAATCGTGATTTCTTTAGTCGTATCTGCCAATTTCAATAATTGCTTTACACCTTGCAACGTTAGCTTGTTCCCGCCCAGAAATCGATTTATTTTGGCAATTTTGTCGAGAGCGTCACGCAATATTTCGCCTTCCATCGCAAAATCATCCATTAACTCTACTTGTGTGGTTCTGTATGTAGTATTAGGAAGCATGTTGAAGCGTTATTGGTTTTCCATGTGTACGTTTGATGAGCAAAGGCAATAGGAACGGTAATAACACAAACAACCGTAGCAGTACTTCTGTAAATTGTTTTTTTTGAAGCATTGCGGAAAGTTGCCTTCCTGTTTTTAGTCTTTTATGGAAATGAAAATGCCATTGACTATGGTATTCTTTTTCGAGATTCGTTCTTGAAATGATTCCATTGCAGTAATTTATTACCAAATTTGATGCGATTTTTGCGCTGTGAATCGCCATAGCCATACCGTTTCCACATAGCGGATGTATGAGTCCTGCCGTGTCGCCAATCATTAATACGTGATTTTCTATCGAATTTTTTTTACTAAACGAAATTTGGCTAATGGTTAGTGGTTTTTCAAATAACAAATTAGCATTTTCGAATATCGCCTTTAGTTTTGGATTTTTATAAAGTACTGTTTTCTGATAGGCATCAATATTTTTGTATTGGCTAAAAGTTTGATAATCTCCGAGCCAGCAAATATTAATAACGTTATTTTCGACTTTAGAAACGCCGCAATAACCGCCTTCGAAGTTGTGCAATCCTACGAGATGATTGGGAAAACTACCTGAATAATGCGCTTTAACGGCTAGCCAAGGTGATTTTTTTTTGATAAAATTTCGGTCAAGTTTATAATCGATGTTAGAACGTTTGCCATAGGCACCTAAAGTAATCCGAGATAAAAAAGTTACGTTTTTATCTGTAAAGATTGAAAATGTATCCTTGTCAAAAGTAATATTTTCAACATTGGAATTTACAATCGTGCAGCCATTTTCAATTGCGTTTTCATACAGATAATTGTCGAGGGCATAACGGCTAATGCCAAATCCACCCATTGGCAATTCTGCCCTGATTGTATTGCCTTTTGAAGTTGAGAATTCCAGGTGCGTAATTGTCGTTGGTTGTAAACTATCAATATTAAGCCCAAGCGATTCCAGATATGGCAACACTTCGTTTGAAATGTATTCACCGCAGACTTTGTGTTTAGGATAGCTGTTCTTTTCGATAAGAATAACTGATAATCCGCCTTTTGACAGATGTATCGCTGCTGTAAGTCCAGCCAAACCGCCACCGATAATTATTACATCTACTTTTTCCATTATCAGTAAATTTAAGTCTTTGTTGCATAACATACTTATAATTTTAGCATAAAATATTACAACATTGAAGTAAAATCGTCATTATACCGAATACGAAAAAATATAACCGAATATATTAAACGGCAGCCACCCAAAGCATCGTGATGCTCCAAATGCGCTACTGTGTAGCCACAAGTACAAAAATGGCACACAGATGAAAGATACTGAATAGATTTTTTTTTAAATAGCCACGAATTTACACGAATAAAATTTGTGCTAATTCGTGGCCCGAGCCATACTAAACTGTAATGTCAGCACTTGTAAAAATTGGTATTAAATATCAAATTTTCCCTACTTTAATTTCTTCCACAATCTCGGGATTCAGTAGCGTAGAAATATCGCCGAAATTAGAAAAATCACCTTCTGCAATCTTCCTCAAAATACGGCGCATAATTTTACCTGAGCGCGTTTTTGGCAGTCCTGACACAAACTGAATTTTATCAAGCTTAGCAATCGGACCAATTTGATTGGAAATGATTTGGTTAATTTCGTTGGATAAATTATTCTTGTCGCGGCTTTCACCAGTGTCTTTTAAAATGATGAAACCATACAGTGCATTGCCTTTTACATCATGCGGAAAACCTACGATCGCACTTTCTGCAACCGCCGGATGTTCATTGATGGCGTCTTCAATCGGAGCCGTTCCAAGGTTATGTCCGGAAACGATAATTACGTCATCGACGCGACCTGTAATACGGTAATAACCCACTTCATCGCGAAGCGCACCATCGCCAGTAAAATATTTACCCGGGAAAGTTGAAAAATAAGTGTCTTTATACCTTTTATGATCGCCCCAAATCGTTCTTGCAATTGCCGGCCAAGGGAATTTAATGCACAAGCTTCCTACCACTTGATTGCCTTCAATTTCATTGCGCTTTTCATCCATTAAAACGGGTTGGATTCCAGGCAATGGTAAAGTTGCATAAGTAGGTTTGGTAGGCGTTACAAATGGGATAGGTGAAATCATAATACCGCCCGTTTCCGTTTGCCACCAAGTATCCACAAGCGGACAACGTTTGCCTCCAACGTGGTCATTATACCAGTGCCAAGCTTCTTCATTGATGGGCTCGCCAACAGAGCCAATGACTTTCAACGATTTCAATGGAAAACGCTGCACATAATCAATGCTTTCTTTTGCCAATGCTCGAATGGCGGTTGGCGCTGTATAAAACTGACTGACTTTGTGTTTTTCGATCACTTCCCAAAAACGGCTAAAATCAGGATATGACGGCACGCCTTCAAAAATAACGGTTGTCGCACCGTTGAGCAATGGACCATATAAAATATACGAATGTCCGGTTATCCAGCCAATATCTGCGGTACACCAATACACATCATTTTCTTCATAATTAAAAATATTCTTAAACGTATATGCCGTATAAACCATATAACCAGCCGTTGTATGCACCATTCCCTTTGGCTTTCCGGTCGAGCCGGAAGTGTATAGAATGAATAATGGATCTTCTGCATCCATGATCTCTGCAACGTTGTTATCCGAAGCTTCGTCCAAAAGCGGCTGTAGCCATATATCGCGACCACTGGTCATTTTTACATTAGAATTTGTGCGTTTGGCAACCAGCACCGTTTTTACGGATGGACAGTTGATTAACGCTTCATCGATGATACTTTTCAGTTCAATTGTTTTGTTGCCGCGATATCCACCATCGGAGGTAATGACCATTTTGCATTCAGAATCATTAATGCGTGTGGCGACTGCCGCGGCTGAAAAACCTGCGAAAACCACGGAGTGAATCGCACCAATTCTCGCACATGCCAAAACAGCTACCGCCAATTCTGGAATCATTGGCAAATAAATGCAAACGCGATCGCCTTTTTCTATACCTTGCTCGCGGAGTACATTTGCCATTTTACAGACTTTTTGGTGCAATTCGTTATAGGTGATATGCTGCGCTTCTTCTTTAGGGTCATTAGGTTCAAAAATAATGGCTGTTTTGTTACCACGTCTTGCCAGATGGCGATCGATACAGTTTTTTACGATATTTACTTTGGCATCAACGAACCATTTTACGTCTGCATCCGCCATGTTGAATTCGACTACTTTTTCCCATTGCTGGTACCAAGTGAAGTTTTCTTCGGCAATCTTGCCCCAGAATTTTCTTGGTTCACGAATGGATTTGTTATAATGTTTGAAATATTGCTCTAGGGAGTCGATTTTATAATAGCTCATTGGTAGTATAGATTTGCAGTCAAATTTAGGTATTAGATGTGTAAAAAAATAGGATTATTTTTTCAATTTGTGTTGTGAATCGATTATTGTGTATTTAAGGCAAGTACTTTAAAAATAATCTCTATGCCTCTGTGTCTTTGTGGTTATAGGCGCCAATCAATGCAAAATATCCGAAAGTGCCTAATCCCAAAACAATTAGAGGCGTCAATACAAAAACGATAATGATTCCAAAAACCAAATCGTCTTGTTTTCCTGTATTGAACTTTGGTAATCCAAAAATAAATACACAAAAATAAGCCGCTGCGAGTGCCAAAGCAATCCATAAAACACCCAATATTCTTTTAATTGTGTCCATAAATTAATCGTTTGAAGTATTATTTTTTCTGCCCAAATAAACCATTCCAATTACAAAACTTATTGCCGCAATGATGATCGGGTACCAAAGCCCTTCGAGATAGAATTCTGGGTT
This sequence comes from Flavobacterium sp., assembly GCA_029946065.1. Classification (GTDB taxonomy): domain Bacteria; phylum Bacteroidota; class Bacteroidia; order Flavobacteriales; family Flavobacteriaceae; genus Flavobacterium. The sequence goes on along the minus strand of JAQSDU010000011.1, from coordinate 83,855 downwards.
GCTGTTGTTTTTAGCATTCGTGACGAGGTAAGTAGAAATCGCTGGAAGCAGTCCGCCAAAAATTCCGTTGCCAATATGATAAGGTAACGACATGGAAGTGTATCGGATTTTCATCGGGAACATTTCGACCAAAAAGGCGGCAATTGGTCCATAAACCATCGTTACGAAAATCACTTGAATCCAAACGAGAAAAATCAGCAGCCATTTATCATGATTGTTGACTATAGTAACAGTCGATTTGATTTCAGGAACTAAAGGATGCTTCGAGCGATCCATTGCAACTACGCTAGTGGATGTTGTTTTATCATCATATTTATAGACAAAGGTAGTCACTATTAAATCAGGTTTTGGGTGCAATGTCTTTAAAATAGAAGATGTAAATTCGGATTTAATTTTAAGGTTCGTAGTTTCATACATCTTTGCGTAGATTGGGCGATAGCAAAAAATGGCAAGCAACATTCCTGTCATCATAATGCTTTTCCGCCCGATTTTATCGCTCAGCCACCCGAAAAAAACAAAAAATGGCGTACCCAAAAGCAGCGCAATTCCCATTAATTCATCTGCTTGCATCGCATCGACATTCATTACTGTTTTTATAAAACTCATCGCATAAAACTGGCCGGTATACCAAACAACGCCCTGTCCCATTGTAGCACCAAACAAAGCGAGCAGTACAAATTTGAGATTATAGCGGTTGCCAAAACTTTCCTTTAGCGGATTTTTACTGGTTTTACCTTCTGCCTTTGCTTTAGCGAAAGCGGGTGATTCATGCATTTTTTTTCGGATCAAATAGGACACAAAAACCATAATAATCGAAACCCAAAATGGAATTCTCCAACCCCATTCGTCAAAAGCTTCGGGCGAAAGTGTTTTTTTAGTAAGTAAAATTACCATCAGCGAAACAAACAAACCAGCGGTGGCCGTAGTTTGAATCCAAGAAGTCCAATAACCTTTCTGTCCTTTCGGTGCGTGTTCTGCTACATAAGTTGCTGCACCACCATATTCTCCACCTAATGCCAATCCTTGCAATAATCGCAACAGCAGTACTAAAATCGGTGCCATATAACCAATGGTTTCAAAACTTGGCACGCATCCAATTAGGAAAGTCGCTCCGCCCATCAAAAGCAGTGTAACCATGAACGTATATTTCCGTCCGATTAAATCACCCAATCTGCCAAAGAACAACGCGCCAAATGGTCTTACAATAAAACCTGCCGCAAAAGTTGCCAAAGTAGAAAGAAACGCAGCTGTTGGATTATCTGTAGGAAAAAATTTTGTAGAGAGCACAACGGCTAAACTTCCGAAAATATAAAAATCATACCATTCTATAAGTGTTCCCATGGAAGACGCGGAAATTACTTTCCAAATGCCTTTTGTTGATGTTTCAGTCATTGGCGCTTTTTATATTGATGTTGTGAAGTAAAAATAACAGATTTAATAATATCGAACTGCTATTATTTTAACAAATTCATAAACTAAAGTTCCAAAAACAGTGTAATTAATAAAAATTGTTCTGTTTTTTTTATTTTATTTGTATAAACAAACCACTAATGCAACTTGACCCGAATAATTTAGACCAATCTGCTATATACAAACTGCTTACCGGGGCTGTGATTCCGCGTCCTATAGGTTGGATTTCGAGTATTAGCGAAGACGGCATCAACAACCTCGCCCCTTTTTCGTTTTTTAATGCTGTTGGGGATGATCCGCCTCATGTGATGTTCTCCGCGGCAAGAGGCAATAACACCAATAAAGACACGCTGAATAACGTTCTGGCAACCAAACAATTCGTTGTTAATATGGTCACCGAAGAGCTTGTTGAGAAAATGAATATGACTTCTCAGGCACTCCATCCCGATGAAGATGAATTCGTTCACGCCGGTGTTACGCCAATAGCTTCTGAAAAGATAAAACCTATGCGAGTGAAAGAATGTGCAATCACTTTTGAGTGCGAACTCGTGCATCATTATTCGCTCGAAAATCACAAATTCGGAGGCGCCACTATTATGATTGGAAGGATTGTAATGATGCATATCGACGACAAGATTCTGCTAGAAAATTATAAGATTGATATGGACCATTACCAACCCATTTCAAGATTGGCAGGTGCATGGTATTCAAGAATTGGGGAACTTTTCGCCGTAAAACGATCATGATAAATACAGATATAATTCCCGCTTTAGGGACTAATGTGCGAAAGATAACGGTTATTGGCGGCGGTCCAGGCGGACTTTACTTTGCCATACTTACTAAAAAAGCAATGCCAGATTGTCAAATTGATGTGTATGAACGCAATAAATCTGATGACAGTTTTGGCTTTGGCGTTGTATTTTCCGATGAAACGCTGAGTGAATTCTTAACACGGGATCCGAAATCCTACGATTTAATTAGAAGTAAATTTGCATATTGGGACGACCTCGATGTAGCCCGAGATGGCGAAATTGTGCGCATTACCGGCAATGGTTTTTGTGGTTGCTCCAGGAAAACACTTTTGCAATTATTACAGCAAAGATGTACGGAAGTAGGTGTCAATCTTCACTTTGAACACAATATTGATGATTTATCACAATTTGATAATGCGGATATTATTGTAGCCTGCGACGGTATCGGAAGTGCAATTCGCACCCAATTTGCTACTGATTTCCGTACAAAAGTCGAACTAAAAAAAAACCGATTCGTCTGGTTAGGCTCTACAAAACCTTTAGATGCGTTTACCTATTTCTTCCGTACAACAACATTCGGGACTTTCGTTGCACACACCTACCAATACCAGGAAGGGATGAGTACGTGGATTTTTGAATGTAGCGATGCTACGTGGCAAAATGCCGGTTTTGAAGTGACGAACGAAGAAGATACGATTAGCAAAATTGCTGAAATATTCAAAGAAGAACTCGAAGGGCACGGACTTATTTCCAACAAATCGCATTGGCGGCAATTCCCACATGTGACCAATGAAAAATGGTACAAAGACAATATTGTTCTTTTAGGCGATGCCAAAGCCACAGCCCACTACTCTATCGGTTCAGGAACTAAACTCGCTATGGAATGTGCTATCGGTTTATCAGATGCGGTGGTCGCCAATCAAAATGATGTGACTGCAGCGTTTGAACAATACGAAAAAGCGAGACGTAACCGTGTCGAAATGATACAATACGCCGCCAACGTATCGCTGGAATGGTTCGAAAATATGGACCGTCATATCAAACATCCGTTTTATCAGTTTGCTTTTGGCGTTATGACACGAGCGAAGAAAGTCACTTATGAAAACCTTAGACTTCGCGATAAATCATTTACCGACAAAGTTTTGGCAGAATTCAATACATTTCAGCAAAGTCAAAATACAAATACACCAGCCGCTTTTACGCCTTTTTCCTTGCGAGAAATGACTTTACAGAATAGGATTGCTATGAGTGCTATGGGACAATATTGTGCCGAAAACGGAATCGTAAACGACTGGCATTTTACACATTACACCAGTCGTGCATTGAGTGGATTAGGATTGCTTATTACGGAAATGACCGCTGTTTCAGAAATTGGACGTATTACTAAAGGTGATGCAGGTATTTATACTAAAAAACAAGTACTTAGTTGGAAAAAAATAAATGATTTTATACATCAATATACACAATGTAAAATCGGAATTCAATTGGGTCATTGTGGTCGGAAAGGTGCCGTTCTCGAGCCTTGGAAAGGTGCCAGTATTGCGCTAGAAAATCAATGGAAATTGTTTGCTGCGTCGCCGATTCCTTTCCATGAACAAACTGCAATTCCGAGAGAAATGACTTTGGAAGATATGGATAATATCGTCTCTCAATTCGCAACGGCCGCCAAAAATGCCAATGAAGCTGGTTTCGATATGATTGAATTGCAAGCGCATCACGGATTTTTACTAGCTTCTTTCTTATCACCTTTGACCAATATTCGAAATGATGCATTTGGAGGGACAATTGAAAACAGACTGAAATTTCCACTGCGTGTTTTCAATGAAATCAGGAATATATTCCCTAAAGAAAAACCAATTTCTGTAAGGATTTCCGCCGTTGATTGGGCAGAAAATGGTATTTCCGAAGCAGATGTGCTTTCTATTGCCATCGCTTTTAAAAATGCCGGAGCTGACATTATTGACGTTTCCACAGGAAATACGGTCGCCTATCAAAAACCACAAATTGGCAGAATGTGGCAAACACCATTTTCTGATACTATTAGAAATACTGTCGAAATTCCAACGATAACTGCAGGTTTTATACAAGACATTGACCAAATCAATACCATAATTCTGAACGGTCGTGCCGATATTGTTGCTTTAGGAAAACCATTATTGTTAGACCCGAATTTTGTTCGCAACGCACAAGCTTATGAAGGATTTGAAGCGAATGATATTCCCGTGCAATATAAAGGGGCAATATCGCCACAATACCAATTAAAAGCGGCAGAAAGGAAAATGAACGAAGGCATGAAGAAGGCGTTCAAACCCGATTCTCATAAAAAAAAGTAAAACCAAACTATGCGACTTAGCGTCTTTGCAAGCGAAAATACTATGAAACATTACGAAGACAATTTTGCACACGAAAGTTTACCACCACTGGATTTACAGCCGGAATATATAGACGCAGCACAATTCCAACATCCGGAAATGCTCAATTGTGTAGCAAGACTTCTTGATTTTCATGTGAAAAATGGTAACGGTGAGGCTATTTGCTTGCGGACTTTCGAAAAAAACTGGACTTACGACGATTTATATAAAAAAGCCAATCAAATTGCACATGTTTTGGTGGAAGATTTAGGATTGAAATCGGGAAACCGCGTCTTAATCCGTTCCGCCAATAATCCAATGATGGTTGCCTCTTGGTACGCAGTTTTAAAAGCCGGAGGTATCGTCGTGGCGACAATGCCATTGCTACGTTCTAAAGAATTGACGACGATTATTGACTGCGCCGAGATTTCTCATGCCCTATGTGACGTGCATTTGCGGGAAGAAATGGATTTAGTAAAATCTTCTTTTTTACTGAAAACTTGTTTTTATGACGGAACAGAAAAAGCAAACTCTGATTTAGAAGATTTAGCTGCCGGAAAGCCTGAAATTTTCACTAATTTTCATTCAAAAGCTGATAGTATCGCTTTAATCGGTTTTACTTCCGGAACAACCGGATTGCCAAAAATGACAGCACATTATCACAAGGATATCCTGAATATCTGCAACGCCTTTCCTGCTTACTCGCTGCAGCCAAAACCTGAAGATATTTTCGCAGGAAGTCCGCCACTCGGATTTACCTTTGGCTTGGGCGGATTGGTATTATTCCCAATGTACTTCGGTGCTTCTACTTTTTTGATGGAAAAACCAAGCCCGGATTTACTACTCAAAGCTATTCAAGAACATAAAATTTCGATTTGTTTTACGGCACCAACAGCTTATCGCATTTTAACCACAAAAGTAGCCGATTTTGATATTTCTAGTCTTCGTAAATGTGTGTCCGCCGGAGAAACATTGCCGTTAAAAGTATGGGAAGACTGGAATAACGCTACAGGACTCAAAATTATTGACGGTATTGGCGCTACTGAAATGCTACATATTTTCATATCGTCAAATGAAAATAATATGAAGCCTGGCGCAACTGGCTTGGCGATTACTGGTTATGAAGCTAAAATTATCGATAAAAACGGAAATAAAGTCAACACAAATGAATCAGGAAGACTCGCCGTTCGCGGCATAACGGGCTGTAAATATTTAAACCGCATCGAAAAACAACTCGAATATGTCGAAAATGGTTGGAATCTGACAGGCGATATTTTTCGTCAAGATGAAGATGGCTATTTCTGGTTTGTAGCACGTGGTGACGACATGATCATATCTTCCGGTTATAATATTGCCGCAATTGAAGTAGAAAGCGTACTTTTAACACACGAAGATATCCTTGAATGTGCGGTAGTTGGATTGGCTGATGAAGAACGTGGAATGCTCGTTTGCGCTCATATTGTACTTCGAGAAAAACATAAAGCTTCAGAGGAAATGAAAAAGCATATTCAGCAGTGGTTCAAAGAAGTAGCTGCTCCATATAAATATCCAAGAGTTATTAATTTTTTAGATATGCTGCCTAAAACTGAAACAGGAAAAATACAAAGATTCAAATTAAAATAAATGAATAAGTCGTTCTCAAAACAGGAAAAAATACGCTTCAAACACGTTGATTATGCCGGAATCGTTTTCTATCCGCGTTTCCTTGAAATGCTCAATGATTTAGTGGAAGACTGGTTTGAAGAAGCACTAGACAGACCTTTTTCCCAAATCCATGAAACCAATGGCATTCCAACAGTTGACTTGAAAGTGCAGTTCAAAAAAGCGGCACGAATTGGCGAAATCCTGACCAAATCGCTTTGGGTAAAAAACCTCGGCGGTGCTTCAGTGGTTTGCGGATTCAAATTCGAAGATGACCACGGAAATACTTGCCTTGAAGGCGAAGTAACGCTGGTAAACGTGGCTTTCGTCAACGGAAAAGCAGCTATCAAAGCGGAGCCTTTTTCATTAGAAACCAGAACGAAAATAAGCACATTCATCATTTAAAATAGTCAAAATGGATTTTCCAAAATTCAAAGCTGCAACTGTACAAACTTCTCCTGTTTTTCTAAACGTTGAAAAGACAATTGATAAAGCCATTTCTTTTGTAAAAGAAGCAAGTAAAAACGGCGCGCAACTGATTGCATTTCCTGAAGTTTTTATCGCCGGTTATCCATATTGGAATTGGATCATGACGCCAGTTCAAGGCAGCAAATGGTATGAAGAATTGTACCGAAATTCGGTTGCGGTAACCGACGAAAGTTTGCAGCCTTTATTCCAAGTTGCGAAAGAGCATAATATTCACATTGTCATTGGTATTAATGAACGAGGTGATAGTTACGGCGAAATTTATAACACCAATTTGATTATTGACAATCAAGGTAATATTATAGGAAAACACCGCAAATTGGTGCCAACCTGGGCGGAAAAACTTACGTGGACATCCGGTGATGGTTCGTCACTAAAAGTATATAAAACTGAAATCGGTCCTATTGGAACCTTAGCTTGCGGAGAAAACACCAATACTTTAGCACGTTTTACGCTATTAGCGCAAGGCGAATTGATTCATGTGGCGAATTATATTTCATTGCCAGTTGCACCTCCAGATTACGATATGGCGGAAGCGATAAAAATCCGTGCAGCAGCCCATTCTTTCGAAGGAAAATTGTTCACGATTGTTTCGTGTTCTACTATTTCGAAAGAAATTATGGAAGCTTTACAACCAGATGTTCCCAATGTAGAAGAATTGCTTACACGCAAAAACGCTGCGTTTTCAGGATTTATTGGACCCAACGGTGCAGTAATAGGAACTCCATTAATTGATGACGAAGGCATCGTTTATGCAGAAATCGATTTATCAAAATGCATACAACCAAAACAAATGCACGATATTTTGGGGCATTACAACCGATTTGATATTTTCGATTTGCGTGTAAATGTCGCACCAACGCGAAAAATAACATTCATAGATAACCACGAGGAATTCAATAAATGATAAGCACGAATTTTTCCCAAATTAAACCTATGTAAATTTGTGCAATTCGTGTTAAATAATACATTCAGATTATGGAAGCAAAACACAACGACGACGTAATTGGCCGCGCAAGAGTTCAAGACACACCCGAACTCGAAGCCTATTACAAAGACCTCGAAAAACTCGGTGCCGGAGCTTTATGGACTGTCGCCAACGATATCGAACCTTGGGAACCCCGCTCCTCTTCGGTTCCAATGCTATGGAAATATGAAGATTTACGGGAATTGGTTGTAAAATCTTCCGAACTCGTGACACCGGAACAAGCTGGAAGACGCGTAGTATATCTCGTGAACGACAAACGAAAAGATGTAAGTGCGGCCGTTGGATGGTTATACACCGGAATTCAGGTCACACGTCCCGGGGAAAGCACTTCGGCGCACCGTCACAAAGCTTCTGCGTTGCGTTTCATCATGGAAGGTGAAGGCGGTTACACTGTTGTGGATGGCAATCGTGTGACTTTTGAAGTCAACGATTTCGTGATTACGCCTAATTCTGCGTGGCACGAACACGGCTGTGAAGCCAATGGGAAAACCTGTATCTGGCAAGATGGTTTGGATATTCCTTTGATAAATGCGCTTGAAGCGAATGATTATGCCGTTTTCAATGGAAAACAACCACTCGTTTCGCCAGAAAATTATTTACCTATAACTTACGGTAATGCCGGACTCATTCCAGCAGATAAATCTTGGGACAAACCCTATTCTCCTTTGTTCAAATATTCTTGGAAACAGGTTTATCCGGCTTTGTTGGAAACAGCTAAAGTCAATGAAGGTTCTGCTTTTGATGGCATTATTATGCACTACAGCAATCCGCTTACCGGCGGTCATGTGATGCAAACAATGGGAGCGTCAATGCAGTTATTGCGTGCAGGCGAACATACGAAAGCACACAAACACACCGGCTCATTTGTCTATCAATGTGCTAAAGGAAAAGGCTATTCGGTTATAAACGGTAAAAGATATGATTGGAAAGAACGTGATATTTTCTGTATCCCTTCATGGGCTTGGCATGAACATGTGAATTTATCGGAAACCGAAGACGCTTGCTTGTTTTCGTTCAATGATTTGCCAGTCATTGAAAAACTCGGCTTGTATCAGGAGAAAGAATATACTGAAAATAATGGCTATCAAACTATCAATACCATATAATGAAATTAATCACATACACTACCAATAATACCGAAAAATTAGGTATTCTTATTAATGACACTGTTGTTGACATCGAAACGCTAGGTTTTAAAACCAACGAAAATTTTCCAACTTCAATGCTTGAATTGATTGATGCCGGATTGGAAGAAGTTGCCAAAATTCAGCATACACTTGACAATACCAACGAAAACGTAATTGCTTCAAGTTCGCTGCCATTGTCTGAAGTGACAGTCCTCGCTCCTATTCCGAAACCACGAAAGAACATTATTGGCATCGGATTAAATTATACAGAGCACGTTGCTGAAAGTGCACGAACTTTAGATACTTCGAATGAATTGCCGCAAAAACCTGTCATCTTTTCAAAACCACCAACGACCGTTACAGCTACTAACACCAATATTTTACTCAATTCAAAATTAACACAACAATTGGATTGGGAGGTCGAGCTTGCCGTTGTCATTTCCAAAAAAGGAAAATATGTGACGAAAGAAAACGCGATGGATTATGTCTTCGGATATACCGTCATAAACGACATTTCTGCTCGTGACTGCCGTCGTGCCGGACAATGGATTGTTTCCAAAGGGCAAGATACATTTGCGCCAATGGGTCCCGTTTTGGTTACAAGAGATGAAATCGAAAACCCACACAATCTCAATTTATCATTAACGGTAAATGGTATCGAAAAACAAAATTCTAATACCAAGTTCATGCTTTTCAATATTAATGAACTGATTGAAGATTTGAGTATCGTTTTTACTTTAGAAGCCGGCGATATAATTGCTACCGGAACGCCTGCCGGTGTTGGTGCCGGACGCAATCCGCAAGAATGGATGTGGAATGGCGATGTTGTAGCAGCGACAGTCGAAGGGATTGGAACAATTACGAATACCATAAAGGAAATTAATAACTAACAATTAATAATGAAGAAATTCAGAATAGGCCAAATAGTTCCATCATCTAACGTCACCATGGAAACTGAAATTCCTGCCATTTTTCGCGCCAGGGAAACGATATTTCCGGAAAGATTTACGTTCCATTCCAGCAGAATGCGGATGAAAAAAGTCACTAAAGAAGAGCTCGAAGCCATGGACGCAATGAGTTTAAAATGCGCACAAGAACTTTCTGACGCCCATGTTGACGTTATGGGTTACGCCTGTCTCGTTGCTATTATGAGCATGGGAAAAGGCTATCACTGCGTTTCGGAAGTTAATTTACATCAGGAAACTATAGCCAACGATTTCCCTACGCCAATAGTAACCAGTGCCGGTGCTTTGATCAACGGATTGAAAGTTTTGGGAGCCAAAAAAGTGGCGATAATTACGCCTTATATGAAACCGCTTACACAAATGGTGGTCGATTATATCGAAGATCAAGGATTTGAAGTGGTCGATTTTGTGGCGCTAGAAATTTCGGATAACTTGGAAGTTGCAGCACAAAATCCGATGAATTTGTTGGAGATATACAAACAACTCAATCTTGAAGGCGTTGATGTGCTTGTGGCTTCTGCTTGTGTGCAAATGCCGTCATTAGAAGCCATTGATTTGTTGGAGGCGGCAATTGGAATTCCGGTGACATCAGCGGCGGTTTGTACCACTTATGAAATGATGAAAAAACTAGGTATCGAAGCAAAATCTTCTATCGGAGGAAGTCTATTAAGCGGAAAATATTAAAACCTATCATAATATGAAAACTACAATTTTAGGATTGCGCACCACCATATACAAGGTAAGCGACTTAACGGAAGCGAAGGAATGGTATGCAAAAATTTTTCAGGTTGAGCCCTATTTTGATGAAATATTCTATGTAGGATTCAATATTGGCGGCTACGAACTTGGACTTCAGCCGCAATACTTGGTTCACGAAAAAAGTGATTCTGTCGTAAGTTATTGGGGTGTCGAAAATGTTGAAGAAGAATATAACCGCTGTATCGCTTTAGGGGCGATCAGTCATGAAGAACCACAAAATGTAGGCGGCGAGATTGTCGTAGCCACATTAAAAGATCCATGGGAAAATACGATTGGATTGATTTATAATCCGGAATTTCGGTTGGTATAAACTCTTATATACAAATAGACATAAAAAAAGCTACCCAATAATTGGTAGCTTTTTTTATGTCTATAAAGCAACCGAAAGTACCATCTGCTAATTATGCAACACAATAAAAAAATTGTGTAAGAATAAACACTGATTGTTTAATGAAATTTGTCTTAACAACAACCTCAAAAAAAACTAAAACATGAAAACGACCAGCACCTCAGAAAATTTAGGACTCGCTAACAACTACGAAAATATTGTAAATATCAGCGAAGAGAATGACGCAGAAGAATTTGATTTTGACTTTGATTATGATCCTAATGAAATGTACTATGAACTTGCTGCACTTAACCGTTAAAAAAATTATTGCCAAATATAACCTGTTAGAATATTCAGTTTGTATTATCAATTTTATATCCTAGCGCAAATCTAAATCTTATGAATGGATTTTTTAAAACAATAATAGCTGGCTACAGCGCCAAGAAATTAGGTGGTGGATGTTTCGGAATGATTATAATATTTGTGATAGTTTACTGGCTACTCGGACATTTTTAATCAAAAAATCTTTTCGCTTTTGCGGAAATCTATATATACTTCATTCCAAATTTTAAAATTCCAAATTCCAAAACTTAAACTTGGAATTTGGAATTTTGCATATTTTACTGTCCTAGTTTTTTTTTGCATTTATCACAAAGCGCATACTTGGCATTATCAATTGTGGACATTTTTTCGGAAGCATCTGTCATTACACAATTTTTGTCTGAACAATGCGGAAGTCCCAGACTATGACCAAATTCATGGACAACTATCTTTTTTAAACGTATCAAATAAAGTGTTTCATTTTTGTTTTTGAGCCGAAAAGAGGAAACGATTGCACTGTTTCCCGGACAATAAGCCAATCCCATAATTCCGAAATCATTGTATTTCCATTCTGGACTTTTTATATTTCCCAACCCATCATATTTTGTTATTGAAATATCTTTGTGCGTCAACCCAAGACAATAGTCTGCGGTGTCAAGAATTGTTTTTTGGAATTTAATAATCGTATCGGCACGAAAACGCGCAGATTTGATAGTCACAAAAGCATTTTTAGGCAAATCTATTTTAGGCGAAATGACAACATTTACATGATAAAAATTCTTTATTGCTTTGGCTATCGTATCCGTTTCGGCAGTGCTAAATCCTTTGTAAGGTTGGATTTTTAAGATTGTTGTTTCCGTGGGATTGCTAATACAAGAGACAAGAAGAGCGATGAAAAACAACGACACAAATAATTTCATGATGTCTATTTTAAGGAAAACTCCATTTGTACCGGAATATGATCTGAAACCGTTTTAGCTAGTTTCAACGTTTTGAAAACGGAATAAAAATGAATAGCCTCCGCCTTAATTTTGATGATTTTTAATGGACTAAACCAGATGTTATCATATTCTGAAGCCAAGCAATCGCTATTTTTGCAAGCATTTTTAAGCGACGTTTTTTGTTTTGTAAATGCAGGCTTGAAATTCAGTTTTCGCAATGGCTCAAAAACCTGATTTGATTGCGGGCAGTTGAAATCACCTGTGAAAATGAGGTTTTTATCTGGATATTCGTCTGGCAATAATTTTAGGTATTTAATTTCAGTTTCCGGCTGTTTTCCTTTTGGAATAGCATGAAAACTTACAACTGTAAATTGCTTTTTATCAGATTCAAAAGTAATTACAAATGGCTCACGGTCAATTAGTTTAGCATATTTTACTTCGAGTGACGCTTTTCCTATTTTTTTAATTTTGGAAGATTTCCAAAAATATGCGTACCGTTCCGTTGAATATTTTGTTCCAGATGTTGGTTCGCTAACAACATATTCCCATTTAGCGCCAGTGCGGTTGAGTGCATCTGCGAGTTTTGCTACAGCTTGCGGACCTCCATTACCAGCCACAACTTCTTGTATGGCAACGACATCGTAATTTTTGAGTGTATTGGCAATAAAAGTAACTGCTTCCGGAGATTTCGATTTTCCAAAGTTTTCCAAATTCCAGCTACAAATACTGATCTGTGCGTGGCAAAACGCAATAAAAAGGAGGAAGATAAAATTGAACGAGGTTTTCAAATGCACCGTTTATGAAACGAAAATACGACAATTTAAAAAGCTTAAGATTTAAAATTGTGAATATTTGGAAGCATTTTCACAAATCTCTAAATCTTAAATTTACTGACTAACCGTTTTTGTTGCTACAAAAGCATTGATTTTTTTGAGACTGTCTGAAATAAATTTAATCTTGTTATCGTGGTTAATATTATACGATAGCTGTGCGCGGATTTTCCATATTTCATCTATATCTGAGGCTTCGAGAATAACGTCTCGATAGCCTTCATTTTCACTTGAAAGTATAAATTCTCCTTCATTAAACGGATTTGGATACAATTTATTGATAAAAATCCCTTTATTACGGCTTACAATTACAACTGGAATATTAGTAATAATTGTTTCGGTACTTTCACAAATTACATACGAATTCTCTTCTATAAGTGGAAACATATTATTGCTTATCACTTGAAAGGCTCGGGAATCTTCGCCGTTGATGAATGGAAAATGGTATTTAGGAAGCGCTTCAAGCAATGCTTCTGTATCGTTTCCTAAAGCGTATTGAAACTGTACATCACGACTCAAAATAGGCGTTTGCGTTGCAGAAGCACTTGATTTTTTTATATTCAAAAGGATATAATTCAAGTCAAATTTATAATTTTCACATACTAAAATTATTGCCTCATGATCAAGCGTATTTCGCTTTTTCCATGTAGAAATTGTATTGGCTCTTACCTTCAGAATAGCCGCAAGTTGAGCATCTCTTTTTATTTTCAGCAGTTTTTTTAAACGATCAATCACATTTGATGCATGCCGATGCTGTAGTTCTTCCATTATAAAATAGTTCGCACTTTGTAGGCAAGAAAGTACGGATAATAGTTGGCGTTAAATGTATATAAACTGGATTTGGGATACAATTTATATCGATTATTTCAATTAATAACTAATGTTTAAACCGCTTTCAGGCTTACAAAATTATCAGTACCAAATATATACTTTTTTCTAAAAATCGATTGCTAAACAAATTATAATATTTTGATTTACAATATCTATTAAAAAACAGGTTAATAGGTGTTGTTTTTTGCTTTTTCAACATACAAACAATTTATTTTTTGATTATAATTAAAAATATACTTAACAAGATAAAACCGCAATCCTAATAAATTAGTTTTTTTGTTTAGCATAATCATTACCTTTATCAAATAAAACAACTATGAAACAGCAATCATATAAAAATTACATTCGATTTTATACACCGCATCATTTTATCTTCTATCCTGTAATGAGTATTTTGTTCGGCATTTGCGCTTACCAGGTTTTTATTACAAAAGATAAACTTGTTTGGTTATTTATCGGACTTTTATTCCTTGCCGTAATCTGGCTTTCTTTTATGATGCGACAACATTATGCATTGACATTGCAAGACAGAATCGTCAGGATGGAACTCAGGTATCGCTATTATGTGCTTACAGGAGCGGATTTCGGCGCCATCGAGTCAAAACTAATTGATTCACAAATATTTGCACTTCGGTTTTGTTCGGATACAGAGCTGCCTGACATGGTATCCCGTGCTCTAAAAGAAAATTTATCGGGCAAAGCAATCAAGCGGGCTATTAGAGATTGGAAAGGCGATTATCATAGGGTTTGAAAGAAAAACTCCGGGATTAACCGGAGTTTTAGGGTAAAATGCTGAAAATACCAAAATATTTAGAGTCCGAATTTCCTAAAACCTAAAAAAGAAATCAACTTCAAAATATTAGTTTCCTTAAAAATAAATACTTTCAGCATGGGGGTTGTTATTATTTAATTACACTACAAAAGTAGCGTGTCGTTAAGACCCTTGAAAATAATAAAGGTCAATTATTGGAATCTTGCGGTGAAACGAAAGTAATTGTCCCGAATCAGTCAATCATCGGCTTTATTTGCCGCTCCCCGATTCTTAAAATCATAAAAATTGACATTGGCAAATTCAGCGTTTTTGTGCTGTTGTAAAATGTCGTAATTTTGTAACACCTGCACCGCTTTCATAAAAGCGAAAATAAAAAAAAATGAGTCGCAATAACGATAAAAATATCAAGAAGCACAACGACAAACTCCACAAGGCACAAGACAAAGCTAAAAATGCTAAAATAGCGTTAAAGGAAAAACGCGCTATCATCATTAAACAATTCAACGCTTCGAAAGCACAAGAAAACGAGTAAATTATGAACAATAATCTTTTTGAAGTATTGAAGAAAAATGTACAAGAAATTATAGACCTCATGGCGCAAAAAGAATATGCTGCCGCTACATTTAAGCTTGCCGATGCCTCTGAGTTGCTGGATGAAATTCTTGATTTGTCTGCAGACGATGGCGACCTTATTGAAATTAGTCGCTACCAAGTGCTACTGAACCAACTGCAACAGAAAATAAATGCTGCTCAAGAAAAAAGTTAATAAGCGTTCGAGACAGCATACAACGCAAAATATATCTGAATAGTAGATACTTGCTTATATTTATAAATATGACTATATTTGTTTATTCACCTTAAAAAGCAAAACCCCCATGCTTAGATTATATCCGTCTGAAATATTCAGACAAGTTCCTATTGAGGTACCCTTAAAATTCAATTATGCGGTGTCCAATTATGGCCGATTGATTAGTTATTCTGATATTTTTCAGGATGGTAGAGAGATCAAAGGCGGCCGCTCAGATGGCTTTCGTACGCTGCGTTATACAAAACAGAAAGATGGCAAAAAGAAAGGCTATTATTTAATGGTCTATAAACTTGTTGCCGAGTTTTTTATGTATAAGACTTCTGAAGAGCAAAAGCATGTCATTCACCTCGATCATTCAAGAGACAATGACAAAGTCAGCAACCTCAAATGGGTAACACGTGAGGAAATGATAGAACATTCCCAAAAAAGCCCGCATGTCATTGCAGCGCGACTTCGCAGAGGGCATTCCGATGGTATAAAACTTACCTCGACAGATGTCATTCGCCTCAAAAAGCAATTGCTTAATCCGAATCGTAAAACGCGTATAAAAATACTTGCCAAACAATTTGGTGTCAGTGAGATGCAGTTGTACCGCATCAAATCCGGTGAAAACTGGGGACATATTAAAGTTTAATTTCACAAATATTCATAAAAATTGAAAACTAATTTTAAAAGTTTTTTTGCCATGGCCATTGCGGCGATGGTTGTATTATCTTGTAGTAAAGGTGATGATAGTGGTAATGGAACTTCAGAAAATCCAAATCAAATGCTGATTAATAAGCTTACCGGCGGCAGCACAAAAAAATGGTATTGGTCGGCGGCAGAAACCGGTCATCTCGCAAAGGGCGACAATAATGCTGATGCAACTGTTAATTATTACGGAAATATATACCAAGCTACAGCGTTTGAAAATGCCAATGATCCTGTTTCTGGATGTCTTTACAACAACGAACTTACTTTTTCATTGCAAAATGGTGAAGTAAAATTTAATCTTAATAATGGAGGAAATACGTTTTTTAATGCTGCTTTTCTTAGTGTAGGTGGTGGTTCGGGTGCTATTGATGAATGCCTTGCTTATACAACTACCGGCACAAAAAATGTAACAATTGCCGATTCGAACTCGTTTGTAGTGCAAAATGGTATAGCCGGACAGACGACAGGCAAGCAGATAACGTTCTCCGACGGTGGTTTTATGGGGTATTATATTGGGCAAAGCACTTATGAGATTATGTCGATAACAGACACCCATATGGTGGTTCGTGCCGTTATGGGCAACGATGCGTCGAAAGCTTGGTACCATACATTTACGACTACTGCACCAACGTTACCCGCAAATGATAATTTTACAAACCTAATTTGGTCGGATGAATTTGACGTTCCCGGTGCGCCAAATCCAGCAAATTGGAGTTACAATCTGGGCAACAACAATGGCTGGGGCAATAATGAAGCCGAAACCTATACCAGCAGCAGCGAAAATTCAATTGTTGAAGGCGGTATGCTAAAAATTATAGCCAAAAAGCAAAACCTTGACGGATTTGCCTATACCTCTGCCCGACTGGTTTCAGAAAACAAGTTTGATTTCACCTATGGAAGGGCAGTCATCAGAGCAAAATTACCAACAGGCGCCGGTACATGGCCTGCTATATGGATGCTTGGAAAAAATTATCCAACAAATGCCTGGCCCGGCTGTGGTGAGATAGACATCATGGAACATGTGGGCAACCAGCAAAATAAGATTTTCGCAACGCTGCATTATCCGGGACATTCGGGAGCCAACGGTAGCGGCAGTACGACCATGATCAATACGGCATCGACCGCATTTCATGATTATTCGGTAATATGGAATTCCGATGTAATAAAATTTTATGTTGACGATCAGTTGTTTTATAACTTTACGAATTCCCCTTCAACCCCTTTTAACCTTGATTTTTTCTTTATCCTGAATGTTGCTATGGGCGGCAATTTTGGAGGAGCAATCGATCCGGCTTTCACTTCGGCAATGATGGAAATTGATTACGTAAGGGTTTATCAATAATATTCAGTTTAATAAAATTAAAGTCCCTGATTGGGGCTTTTTTTATGAATATTTTTAACCCAAAATGACCAATGGACGTTGAATATAATCATAAAAGAATAAAAACTAAATTTGTATATGAGAAAATTTATAAGCTTACCGTTTTTCCTTTTTTTCTTGTTCTTATCGACTATAAATGCACAGAATAAAGCTATTGCCGCTAAAGTCATTGCCTATAGTCCCGTTTTTAATAAACTGATTTCGCAAGATGCTACGCTTGAAATATTGGGAGATCAATTCGTTTGGGCCGAAGGACCACTTTGGATAAAGAACGGTCATTATCTGTTGTTTTCTGATCCACGTCAGAATATAATTTTTAGTTGGGATGCAAAAAACGGCATTCAGGAATTCCTAAAACCGTCAGGCTACACAGGTCACGGTTTTTATAGTCCAGAGCCGGGTTCCAACGGATTAATGCTCAATAAAGACGGAGATTTGGTACTGACCGAACAAGGCGACCGTCGCATCTCAAAAATGCCTTTGAACGGTGGCGGAAAATTGACCATTGCTGACCATTGGCAAGGCAAACGTTTTAACTCTCCCAACGATATCTGTCAGCATTCTTCGGGAGCTTATTATTTTACTGATCCGCCTTACGGCCTTAATAAACAAGAAAACGACAGTCTTAGGGAAACCAAAGAATTCGGTGTTTATAGGGTTGGTACTGATGGAAAAGTAACGCAAATCATCAGTAGCCTAACTCACCCAAACGGGATTTGCTTTTCGCCAGACGAAAAGACGCTGTACGTTAGCCAGACCGATGCCGACGCCTATATAATGCGCTATCCAGTAAAAGCCGATGGTAGTATTGGCAAAGGAAAAATTTTCTTTGATATGCGAAAATACCACACCGCGGCCGACGGAATGAAAGTTGATGCCAACGGAAATATCTATACGGGTGCCGGAAATGGCATCATGGTTATAGCACCTGACGGTAATTTACTTGGTAAAATCGAAACAGGAGTTCCCACATCTAACTGTGCGTTTGGTGAAGGGTATTTGTATATCACTGCCGGAAGTTATGTTTGCCGCATCAAATTATTATGAATCCTGAATAATTTTCGGTATCAATTTCCCAAAATCTTATCCATCACCCAATTTGTATGGGCTGCAGACCTTCCGGTTGAAGGATGTAAGATGCTACCCGCAAGATGTTCGCGGATATTAGCGACATGATACAATTGAATATTTTCAGGATGAGCAATAATCAGTTCCGTAATATTATTTTCTATAATGAGTTGGATAGGCATTTCTTCAAATACAGAAAAAACAATCTTCCCTTTGCGTCCGTAAATCTCAACAATATCTTCGCGTTCCGCACAACCGAAATTCCAATTTCCAGTGCCTGTGATTCCAGAATGGTGTTTCCAACTCGCGGCTATCGTATCTTTTGCTGAATACAATCCGAGAATATTGCCACTTGAACCTCCAACTTCAATAATATCGCCAAGCAAATATTGAAACAAGTCGATGCCATGGCTTGCCAAGTCGTCAAAATAGCCGCCAGGCGCAATAGTTGCGTCGGTGCGCCAATTGTATTCTTTTGACAGATCTTTTTCAGAAGCCAGTTTGCTAAGGTTCCAGCGAATTTGACGGATGTCACCGATTTCATCATTTTCAATCCATTCTTTTATCTTCAAAAATCTCGGCAGTGAACGGCGGTAGTAGGCTACAAAAAGAGGAATTCCTTTGTTCTCAAAAGCTTCACAAATCGAAACGCAATCGCTGTAACTTGGTGCCATAGGTTTTTCGATGCAACAAGGTTTTCCGGCTGCAGCTACTTTCAATCCGTAATATTTGTGGGTATCGGGTGGCGTAGCGATATATATGGCGTCAATTTCGGGATCATTAATGAGCGCATCAGCATCGGTATAATGCTTTGATATATTGTGTCTAAGTGCATAATCACGGGCTTTTTCTTCATCACGTCGCATGACGGCACCAATAGTAAAATGTTCCGTTTTTTGATAAGCAGGGCCGCTTTTCCGTTCCGTTACATCGCCACAGCCAATTATTCCCCAGTTTGTTTGTTTTTTTAAATTCATAAAGTAAACTTACAATTTCAAATTTTCATAAAGTGCTTATAATACAAAAGAACGACTTTTCCTTTCTCCGTTTTCAGAACGCTGCAAGAAAAATAATAAATCTACAGTAATATTATTCATAGGATTAACGACAAGTACTATTTTTTCGGCAAAATAGTGTCGAGTAAGAATAGCAAAAACATTTGATGCTTTTTGGCAATCATAAACAAAAGTTAACAGAAAAAAAGATGCCGCAGATATCGCTGAAAATATTTACTTTAGAACAATATAAAAAATTAAAATCTACTGCGATGAAAAAGTTAACCCAATTATTATTCTTTTCGGCTGTTGTACTTCTGTTGTCGAACTGCTCGAAATCTGGTAGTTCAGATCCCGAAGATGAAAATCCAACACCGACTCCCCCTATTACTACCAACGAAGTAGATTTTTGGTTGACCAAAGGCGACCAGACCGTATTGTTGACAAAACAATCTACTATTCTTGGATTTACAACTACTGCAAATGCTTACCCCAATATTGATGTTGACAATTCGCAGTCTTTCCAAACTGTCGACGGTTTTGGCTACACGCTTACTGGTGGCAGTGCACAAGTAATCAATTCTTTGAATGCTACCAAAAAGCAAGAATTACTGCAGGATCTTTTTAGTGCAAATGGGATTGGCATCAGTTATATTCGCATCAGTATTGGTGCATCAGACTTAAACGCTACGTCATTTACCTACGACGATATGCCAATCGGACAGACAGATACTGATTTATCAGAATTTAACTTAGCACCAGATTTGACTGGCGTTATTGCACTTATAAAGGAAATATTGATTATCAATCCAAATATCAAAATCGTGGCAACGCCTTGGTCTGCACCAGTTTGGATGAAAGACAATAATAACTTCATCGGTGGAAGTCTGCAAACACAATATTATGATGTATATGCACAATATTTCGTAAAATACCTGCAAGCGATGCAAGCGCAAGATATTAATATTACAGCAATCACGCCGCAGAACGAACCGTTGAATCCTAACAATAATCCGAGCATGTATATGACGGCGGCAGAACAAGGTAATTTCATTAAGAACCACCTTGGGCCTTCATTAGTTACAGCGGGGTTATCGACAAAGATCATCATTTACGATCATAATTGTGACCAACCGGCCTATCCGATCAGTATTTTGAATGATGCAGCGGCGAATAATTTTATTGATGGATCAGCGTTTCATTTGTATGGTGGCGATATTAGTGCGATGTCGACGGTATATAATGCACATCCTACAAAAAATCTTTATTTTACGGAACAATACACATCATCAACCGGAAGTTTTGGCGGCGATTTGAAGTGGCATCTTAAAAATGTAATCATTGGTTCTATGCGTAATTGGAGCAAAAACGCATTAGAATGGAACTTGGCCAATGACGGCAGCTATAATCCGCATACCACTGGTGGATGTGCTGATTGTAAGGGCGCTATTACTGTGATAACCAGTGAAAATTATACCAAAAATGTAGGATATTATATTGTAGCGCATGCTTCTAAATTCGTTCCTGCCGGGTCTACAAGAATTGCGAGTAATATTAGCGGGAACCTTCAAAATGTTGCCTTTAGGACACCCGCGGGAAAAATCGTGTTGATTGTTGAGAATGATGGTGCCTCACAGACATTCAATATCAAATACAACTCAAAATGGGTGACAACGACACTAGATGCCGGTGCAGTTGGCACTTATATTTGGTAGTTGGCCGTAATGGTACGGCCTACCTCACCAACAAAAAAATCATCATTTTATTGACTTAAAGAAAAAACGTAAAAAAAGATTTGTTTATTGTTGTCGCATATATTATATTTGCGACAACAATTTAAAAATAATAAAATGATACAATTAACATTTGCATCTCTTCAAGTAAGAGATTTAGAAGCATCAAAAGCCTTCTACACTAACAAATTAGGGTTTGAAATTGATAGCACTAACCCACAAGCTTGTGTTTTCAAGTACAATAAAGGACAAGCAAGTTTTGCTATTCGTACACCTCTTGAACCACTTGAAGGAAAAGAATTAGGAATTGGCGTAGCACTTTGGTTTGCAATAGACGAAAATGTGGACGAATTGAAAGAAAAATTCATTACAAATGGAGTTGCCACAGCTGGACCAATTATAGAAACGCCTTTTGGTAGGGCGTTCCACGTAAAGGACATTGATGGGTATAAACTTACTTTTTTAAATGCAAAATAAAAGTGGATATGAGCAATAAAATATTAATAACAGGTGCAACAGGAAGTTTAGGAAGTAAGGTTGTTAGCCTTTTAAAAGAGAAAACCAAAATTGAAAACCCTGCGAAATGATGATAGGAGATAAAAGCCAACTGTTAAAAATCAAAACCATTTATTTACCAACAGCAAATGGACTAACTTCTTTTGTACCTAAGCAGAAGCAGAAGTAAATATTCTTTTAACCCCTTCATCCTATTCTAATAAAATATTAGAATTTAATAGCAGTGAACAAATTTCCTTTTCTGAAATTACTAAAAGAATATCTGAAATTGTAAATGAACCTATTCAGTATATTTCCCCAACAAAAATTGAATTTGAAGAACAAATGACTAAATTTGGTTTACCAAGTCAAATTATCGAAATACTTACCAATTTTAGTTTAGCAATCGCTAACAGAGAATTTGACCAACTATCAAATGATTTAGAAAGAGTTTTAGGGAGAAAAACAACTTCATTATCCGAGTTTTCACAAGCAACATATAAGTAATATCGACTCAAATACTACTTAAAGATTATGCCTAAAAAAATTGAATTTAATTTTAAAAGCCCGAACGAAAGCCCTGGATATCTACTCGGACAACTTACTTTGTTGTGGCAACGAAAACAAAAAAAGGTTTTAGACCCATTAGATTTGACACAAACACAATTTGCTCTGTTGTGTGCATTAGCTTGGCTGTCAAACAACAGCAATAATATAACGCAAATTGACATTGCCAATCAAACAAATTTTGACAGAATGATGGTGTCAAAAGTTCTTAGGACATTAGAAGAAAAGAAATATGTAACCCGACAAGAACACGAAATAGACACAAGAGCAAAAACCATTCGACTAACAAATAACGGAGAAACAGTTTTGCAAAGAGCAATCATTGAAATAGAAAATGCTGATATTGTTTTTTTTGCTTCGTTGGACATTAAACTTGTACAATTCAACAAGAATATGGTGCAACTTATTGACAAAAACAAGACCGAATAAAAACACTACAGCTAACATGAGTTTGGCAAAATCGCGACCTTTTTACGCAAAATTGTTCTACTTTTTTCCATAACTTCGTTTCCGGTTGCCGAAAGCACTCGGCTCCGGAATTGCCGCAACTGTAGGTATCCCTTGTCGCTAACAAACACTTCAACAAACTATAAGCATGAGGAAAGTATTAACAATTTTGATCCTATTTATCTGTAACTGCTGCATGTTTTCCCAAAAAGCAGAATTGTTTAATGCTATCGATTATGATGAAAAATTAGAAAATGAGTTGTTTTATACAAAAGAAGCTTTAAAAGATTCAATATTATCCGAAGAATATTATAACAAACCTATTAACGCAAACTGTTTTGTTTCTGGCGATTTTCTAGACAATAGTTTACTTTTTTGTGACTGTATAAAAAAAAACGACACAATTACGATAGTTTTAAATTCACCCGTTGTGTGTTGTTTCAATGAATTGACAATAAAAATAACACAAAATAAATTCACATCATTTCTTTATCAATCTTATGATATTTCTCCAGCTCACGTTCTTTTTAAACCAACAAAGCAGCAACTAATTTTGAGAAACAATAATGATGATTTTATTGAAGGCTATATCAATTTTGAGGGTAAAGGAAAATATGAGGAAGTTCGTGGAAATTTAAGCAAAAAGGAAAAAGCGCATTTTTTTCGCAATAAAGCTAATGGTTATTTCAAATGCAAGGTTTTATTATAGAAACGCTTGCTAATATGGGTTTTGAGATATTGTGAACTATTCTGCAAAATTTAAGCGGTTTTTTGCATGATCCACTAACAAGTCTCCGAAACCGCCACATTGGTTTGACGATGAAAGATAACACAATACAAAAAAATCCCGTTTTAAGAAGACGGGATTTTTCTCTATAAGTGGGCAATAACGGGCTCGAACCGTTGACCCCTACCTTGTCGAGGTAGTGCTCTGAACCAACTGAGCTAATCGCCCTACTTGGTAAACTTACGGTAATTTTATTTTTCAGACAATATTTTTTTGCAATTTTCGTCACTTACAGCATGACGAAAAGCATAAAATATTGAGCGTTAAAATTTTATGGCTCTTTTTGTAACGTTGCTAAAATTGAATATTCGTAAGAAGCTGTTTTTGCTATCAAGCGTCACAGCACAATTTGATGTATCCAAAGGTTTTAAACAAAAAAACCGAATCATTTTCACGATTCGGTTTAATATTTTTGCTTATTGAAATTACATATATTATTGATTTGCAGCGGCTTCTTTTTTCTTAGCATTGCCGTCAATGATAGCACCTGTACCTGCTCCTACTGCAGCGCCAGCAAGTCCGCCAATTAGAGCACCCTGAGCTTTCTTTTTAGAAACCACAGCTCCGGTGATAGCACCTGCTCCAGCGCCTATTAATGCCCCTTTTGCTGTGGCACTCCACCCCTTTTTCTTAGTTGTGGTTGTTGTGGTTGTTGTACTTCCGTTGCCTGAGGAGGTGACTACCTTGGTTTTAGACTGTTGTACTGCGACAATTGTCTGCATAGAATCAATTGATTTTTGTTTGGCAATTTCAGCTTTTTGCGCTGCCAATACAACATTCATTGAGTCAATTGTTTCTTGTTTTGATGTTTCTGTAACACCAGCTTCTCCAGCCTTATTTTTACAAGAGGCAAAAATAATTGCTGTCATTAGGATTATTGATAACTTTTTCATGGTATAATATTTTGATAATTAGTATGATGTAAAATTACCCGATACTCATGAAATGATCTTATGAAATTACTGTTTAATCTTACAAAATTATAATTAATGATTTTTTATCCCAACCCATCCACAAAGGAGCGCTGCTGTTTGAATCATAACTTTGGCATAATTTGCTTGCACTTTTTGATAGTGATTATACTGTATTGTAACGGCTAAGTAAAAAACAGCAATATGACTTTAAAATTTAAACTTTCCCTTTTCAAACCTTTTTCATAACTTAGACCAATATTTCACAGCAACCTAAATATGTCACTCACTCCGTTTACCAAACAGCAACTGCTTCCACAAGAAGAAAAACTCGAGATAGCCCGCCACAAAAGCGAACTTTTCATTGGCATCCCGAAAGAAACCTGTTTTCAGGAAAGACGCATCTGTCTGACACCGGATGCTGTGAATTCGCTTACCTCTCACGGTCACCGCGTTATGGTTGAATCTGGAGCCGGACAAAGTGCCTCTTATTCCGACAAAGAATACAGCGATGCCGGAGCCGAAATCACTGCCGACACTAAAAAAGTATTCAGTTGCCCGATGCTGCTCAAAGTCGAGCCACCAACAATCGAAGAAATCGAGATGATCAGCCCACAAACCATTCTGATTTCGGCCATACAACTCAAGACCCGCAAGGCACCCTATTTTGACGCTTTGCACAAAAAGAAAATCACAGCTCTTGCTTTCGAATTCATTAAAGACGACGACGGTTCCTATCCTGCCGTGAAATCACTCAGTGAAATTGCAGGCACGGCCTCGGTGCTGATCGCGGCGGAACTTATGATTAACAATCAATTTGGAAAAGGATTGCTATTCGGCAATATCACTGGCGTTCCTCCTACCGACGTTGTGATTTTAGGTGCCGGTACAGTAGGCGAATTCGCCGCCAAAACCGCTATCGGATTGGGCGCTAATGTAAAGGTATTCGACAATTCGATCACCAAACTAAGGAGATTGCAGCAACACCTAAACCAACGTATTTTTACTTCTACGATACAACCTAAAGCATTGTTAAAAGCGCTTCGTCGCTGTGATGTTGTCATTGGTGCGATGCGCGGCAAAGATCGTTGTCCGGTGGTTGTCTCAGAAGGTATGGTTGAACACATGAAAAAAGGTGCAGTAATCGTAGATGTCAGCATCGATACCGGCGGTTGCTTCGAAACCTCTGAAGTTACTACGCATGAAAAACCAACATTCGTAAAACACAACGTCATTCACTATTGCGTTCCCAATATTCCGTCTCGATACTCCAAAACGGCATCTCTTTCTATCAGTAATATTTTAACGCCTTACCTTTTGCAAATTGCAGAAGACGGTGGTATAGAAAGTGCCATTCGGGTTAACAATGGCCTTAAGCACGGGGTTTATTTCTACCACGGTATACTTACCAACAAAGCTATAGGCGAATGGTTCGGGATTCCTAATAGCGACCTCAATTTAATTGTGTTTTAATGGGTGAATCGTTACCTTTGGCGAAAATTCGTTTACAATGAAATTCTACCAGCGCCTCGCTTATTATCTTTCCGGTTTTGCCATCGGTATGGTTTTTCTTTTTTGGATTCTTAACGGAAAAGATACCAGTTGCAGTTATTTTCCGAATGCGCGTGTCCTTAAAAGTATCCGCACGAAGCCTTTTGGCTATTCTCCTATTGCAGAGAAAAAGCTGGATGAAAAACTAATCGACACTGCCGACATACGTAAAATTCTTACTTACGGCGACGTTGACTTTGGCAAAAGCAATATAAAAGTTGGCAGCGGTAAACTTTACTTCATCGAAGGACAAAATGCGAAAGGCATGCCTGTTACGCTTGAAGTTGTTAACTATGAAGACAAGGCTGTTTTGCGCGATATCATAAAATAAGGTATTATCCCTAAATGTTTTTTTTGAGGTTTAATTTTCTTCTTGATTTTTGTAGTAACGGTACGTTTACAACGCCAATAAATTAACTTTTAATTTTAATATTTTTGATGGACATACAAGAAGAAATCAAAACATATATTGCCAGTCAGCCTGAACCAAAATCTAGCGACATGGAAGCGTTACACCGTATCATTCTTGAAATAAAGCCGTCTTGTAAGTTATGGTTTTTGGATGGGAAAAATAGCGATGATAAAGTTGTTTCTAATCCGAATATCGGCTATGGCCTTTACAACATAATATATGCTGATGGAACAACCAGAGCGTTTTATCAAATTGGAATGAGTGCGAACAAAACCGGAATTTCTATTTATATTCTTGGCATCGATGATAAAACATACTTGTCCAAAACGTATAGCGAAATAATAGGTAAGGCAAGCGTGACAGGTTACTGCGTTAAGTTCAAAACGTTAAAAGAGATAAATATTGAAGTCCTTGAAGCGGCAATACGATATGGTTTTGACAACAAGCATGAAGATGATGGAAAACCGTTGATGCATTGATATGGTAGCACCGTCAAAAAGAGTTGGTAATTTTTTTTTAATATAAACCATAACTTCATATAAATGTTTAAATAGTCTATATTTCAGGAATATAGATATTAAAAATTGCTCCTTTATTAGCAATACTCGAACCAACGATTATGCCCTTGTGATTGTCGACAATTTTTTTTACAATTGCAAGGCCTATGCCTGTGCCGGAGTATTCTTCTTTGCTATGCAATCGCTGAAACACTTCGAAAATTTTATCACTATATTCCATACTAAAACCGATACCATTATCAGCAATACTAATATGGCAATAGGTTAGCTTAGGGTTTAATCCTAAATTTTTAATATCCTGACCTTTTATACGATTTCCTGTTATGATGACCTGCGGCGTCACACCTGGTCTCGTAAATTTCAGGGCATTTCCTATCAGATTGTTTAAAAGCTGTCGGAATTGAAACGTAATTACCTTTAGCGCAAACAAACCGGATATTTCTACCGTGGCATTTGTCTCCCGAATGATTTCGCTATAATCTTCTCTAACTTGTTCTGCTAGCATTTGCAAATCGGTAAGGACAAATACATTATCAGCTAAATTTGTTCTGGAGTAGGCCAACAAATCTTGTATCAATGATTGCATCCGCTTGGCTGCTTCATTAATCCTGTCGAAATATACCGTTGTGTTTTTGGGAAGTTTAATTTCTTCGCTATCATAAATCCGGCTTATAAACGTTTGTATTTTGCGTAATGGTTCCTGCAAATCATGGCTCGAAACATACACAAAAGACTGCAATTCAATATTCATCTTTATCAATTCAATATTATTGTTTTTTAGTTCTAAAGTTCGTTTTCTTACTTGTTTTTCCAATTC
This sequence comes from Flavobacterium sp., assembly GCA_029946065.1. GTDB lineage: Bacteria > Bacteroidota > Bacteroidia > Flavobacteriales > Flavobacteriaceae > Flavobacterium. The sequence goes on along the minus strand of JAQSDU010000011.1, from coordinate 56,170 downwards.
GTCTGTAAAAGTTTTTTGCTGCTGGATATCGGTACTTGTTCCTACCCACATTTGGATTTTCCCATCGCTATCTTTCTGTGCAATCGCACGACTCAGATGCCAGCGGTATTGCCCGTCATGTTTTCGCAAACGGTGTTCCAATAAGAAATCATTACCTGTAGCCATAGCGTTGCGCCATTCATGTACATATTCTTCACTTTCTTTTGAATGCACGAGGCCAAGCCATTCGCCTTTCTCGCCATGAAACCTTGACAATCCCGCATAAGTAAAAACAGAACCGTTATAATAATTTAAATTGCCAAATGGGTCAGCCGTCCATATCAATTGCGGCATTGAATCGGCAAGAAGTCTGAATTTTAATTCATTCTCCATTAAAATTTCACTACGATTGCGTTCCTCGGTAATATCTATAAGCGTGCCTACTATCTTTAGCGGTTCGTTGTTGGCATCAAAGAAAATTTTCCCGTGTGATCTTATCCATCCTGGTTCACCATTTTTTTTTGTAATTCTGGCCTCATATTTATAGATCCGTGTTTGCATAGCCAATTCGAAAGCTTTTTCAACAACATTCGCAAGGTCGTCTGGATGTATTTGGCTCATGACATCGGCGTTTGTGAGTTTTACATCTTTTTTGTGACCAAAAATATTGGCAAGACTTTCTGAATGGATCATTTCATGTGTTTGCAGATCCAAATCCCAAGTAGCAATCTCGGCAATTTCTGCGGCAAGTCTAGATCGCTCTTCAGCATCTTCCATTTTTTTATGCGCCTCAACTTTTTCAGTTACGTCGTTTAACGTTACAAGAATGCCTTCAAATTTTCCTGATTCGTCATTAACAGGGCTGTAACTGGAAGTCCAATAGGTATCTTCCAACTTGCCATTTCTTATAATGGGAAGCCATTGGTCTTCATGCCACGACGCTTCGGTGGTCAAGTGCAATTTGTCGATAATTGGCAAGATGATATGCCAAATTTCTGGGAGCACTTCGGCGCCAGATTTTCCAAGTATATCAGCGTGCTTTCCGGAGATACCCATTCCTTTATAACAAGCATCATTGTAAAAACAAGTCAGTTCATGTCCCCAAAACAGCAACATAGGAAATTTCGAATTGAGCATGATGCCTAATGTCGAGCGCAGACTTAAAGGCCATGTTTCAATTGGACCTATAGCCGTTGTGCTCCAATCTTTGTCACCTATGATTTTGGATAAAGTGCCAGCTTGAGAAACGGAATTCTGCTTTTTGCTATACATTATTTGTTGTTTTTAGTCAACCGTTATTCTGATTTGGCATCATCATAAAATTATCTCAGTCATGCGTTTGGTGTCAATATGAATGATAAATTTTGACCCATGACCAAACTCGCTCTCTACAATCATGCTTCCACCAGCGGCATTAACTATTTTTTTAGCAAGATAAAGGCCTATGCCACTGCCATCGATATCTTGGTGCAGCCTTCCGTATATTTCAAAAATTTTATCAATTTCTTTCGCAGGTATCCCTATGCCGTTATCTTGTATGGTAATAACATAAGCATCGCCTTCGTTATAGGTACTGATGTTAATTTCTGGAGGCTTATTGGTACAAAATTTTATGGCATTTGAAATCAAGTTGTACAAAATACTCCGCATATTTTTCTTCGAAAAATGAATCTCAGCAGCATTAAAATCTCTTGTGATTTTTGCTCCCGATGTCAAAATCTTATCCTTGAGACTCCATTCGATGTTGTCTATGATTTCGTTTATGTTGATCGCTTCGACTGCAACCATGTCGCTTTCCACTTTTGCGATGGTGGCAATATCGATAATAAGGGATCGAAAATTAGTGATCGAACTATTGATGACCGACAGAAATTCGGAAAGATTAGGGTCTTCCATTTGCAATTCGTTCAAAATAGTAATGCTGGCTTCAATATTTCCCAATGGCGCAAGAAGGTCGTGCGAAGCGGCATGCACAAAGTTGTCCAAATCGGCATTGATGCGCATCAGACTTTGATTTTTGTTTTTTAACTCGGCTTGCATTTCTTTGAGTTCAGTAATCTCATTGAACGTAATGATGGCGCCGTTATTCCTATGACTGGCTTGTAGATAAGGCATTATCATGACTTGGTACCATTTGCCATTGGCAGCTTCAATTTCTTTACTGATGATGATGCCTTTTTCGAGCACCAATTTTGTATCGGCAATGATGGTTTCAAATTTAATATTGGTTGAAATATGGTTGATAGGTCTTCCGATATCGGTATCGAGCAAATTGATGTGCTTGACTGCGCCCGGTGAAAATTTCATCAACCTCATTTCATTGTCTATAAAAAGCTGTCCATTGATATTGCTGCGAAAGTAATTGTTAAGATCGTCGTTGATTTCTAGTAATTCTTTATTTTTTAATTGGTAATCGGCATTAATGGTATGCAATTCTTCGTTAACAGACTGCATTTCTTCATTGGTGCTTTGCATTTCTTCATTTGCAGAAATAAGCTCTTCGTTAAAGGACTGCATGTTTTCGTTCGAGGCATCTAATTTATCATAAGAGGCTACCAATTCTTTTTTTACCTGCTTTAATTCTTCCTCCATGCTATCCGTATACCTGCTATGGTATTCTTTTTCGTCGAAGTCAGGATATGCTGTTCTTTCGGATTGTAATGCATTTTCGTCGTGAAAAACCGCAATAAGTCCTTTGTGTCCGCTTTCCAATAATACCGGACTTACGTTGAGGCTTACTTCCATCATTACACTGTTTTGTTTGACGAGAATGCCTTTTACGTTGGCACTTTTATTGATTCTAAAAACTTCTTTACTCAGCGCATTATAGGCAACTGCAAGCGATTTGGGAAGTAGTTCGACCAAATTGGTATTGAAATTTTGTTGTATCAGGTATTTTGAGGTATTGCCGTAAGACTTGATAACAGTATTTTCCTGATCAACACAGATAGCAAGAAAATCCATTGCATTGGCCAAAGCCATATTGACATTTTCTGTTAACGAATTTTGTAAATATTTTGCAGTATCGGCTTTGCTAACAGCAGCCTTATTCCCTATATCGAGCATTTCCGGTAGTGCAAATGTTTCAAAAGTGACACTGCGTTTGTTTTTTAGACTTTTGTATATTCGCCATTTTTTATTGACGACTTCTAAGCTTTCCATAATCGCTAGCGGATTTTCGCTTGATCCCAAAAATAAATACCCATTTGTTCTGAGGCCAAATAATAACATCGCATAGACTTTCTTTTGCAATACCGGCGCCATATAAATCAATAAGTTGCGACAACTGATCAAATGCATGTTGCAATAAGGTGGATTCTTGACCAGATCGTGCTGGGCAAATATGAGCATTTTGCGGATTTCTGGTCTAACGATATAAATATTTCCTTTTTTATCAAAATATTTATCAATATGGCTTTTGGATATGTTTTTAATTCTATCAGTGCTATAAGCACCTTTTCCGGCATAAATTAGTGCTTCGGAATCAATATCTGTGGCGAAAATTTTCACGATTGTATCCTTATATTTTCCGATAAGCATTTCTTTTAGCACAATGGCCAACGAATAGGCTTCTTCACCTGTTGCGCAACCCGCTACCCATATTTTAATTTCTTCATGCGGTTGCAGTTTTTCTAATATTTGTGGAAATACGTTTTTTCTGATTAATTCAAAAGCATCGACATCCCTAAAAAATGCCGTTACACTTATCAGAAAGTCTTTTGACAGTGTCTTTGCTTCATCCGGGGCCTCTTTCAATAATTCTAAATATTTGTCTAGACTGTATATGTTCAAAGCGGCTGCTCTTCTTTTTGTTCTTCGGATTATGGTTGTCATTTTATAATCTGAGAAATCAAACGGCAATTTTTCCCGAATATAATCGACTATTAACGCTATGGCTTTTTCGTCATTTTTTTGATCGTCCTGAATTGCGTTATTGTGTTTTACATACGATTCGATTGTTCTGGGCATAAATTGTGGCTCAAGAATATAATCGACCATATCAGTAGCAATGGCGTGGGCGGGCATGCTACTAAATTCTGTTGTTTCAGGATTTCTGGCAATGATCATCCCTCCTGCTTCTTTGATGGCTTTTATGCCTTGAGTGCCGTCTGATCCAAGCCCTGACAGTATAATTCCAATTGCTTTTTTACCATTAAAAGCGGCCAACGAGTTAAAAAAGGTGTTTATCGTGAGGTGTGGCCCTTGCATTTTGCTTTTATCAGTCAAGTAGAGTTTGTTATCGCTGATGGTCATAAACTTATTGTTAGGAATGAGATACACCATATTAACACAAACAGCCATACCTTCTGTCGCTTCTTTTACAATAAGTTTACTGTGTTTTGACAAAAGCTCGACCATCCTACTTTTGAAATCTGCAGACAAATGCTGTACGATTATGTATGCGACACCATCAAGGGGTGTATGTTCAAAAAACGTATTGATTTCCTCCATCCCTCCTGCAGATGCTCCAATGGCAATAATATAACTTGGTTCTTCCATAATTTCATTTTAGTAGGTTATAAGCGCAACATTTGATTTGCTGCTTGACGGACATTTTATTTTTTATTTTTTTCTTCTTATTTAGAAGCTTTTTTTACAAACAAATACAAGTTTTTTAGTCACATTTTTATGCAACTAACAGATCCTGTTGGTGTTAATTTTGTCGGGGTGATTAGTCGGGACGGTAATGTAGTACTGATTGGCTATCTCTAAAACTACATTATCTATGATTTGCTTTTTCTGCAATAAATTGGCTTATTTTTTTAACAGCCACGAATGTTCTTGAAAGTTACCGCTATTTGTTGCGAATACCTAAATAATCTGTCATTAATATTAATTATATCAAAAAGCGCCTACCATTTCGAATGAAAAATTAGGAAACAAGATGAACTTCAAATATTTACCCTATTTTACTTATATAAATGGTAACTTAGCGACACGATATTGTCGCCAAATCACATGCGCTGCTTATATTTAAAAATCTAATGTTCACACATCAAGGAAATAAAAGAACCGCCAGTCATAATCTGCAGATTGCGTCATTGCTTTCTTTTGTCGCAGGGATTGTAAATGTGGCGGGGTTTTTGGCCATCCAAAAGCTAACTACAAATGTAACCGGGCATTTTGCTTTTTTTGTGGAAGATGTATTCAAACGCAACTTCTGGCAGGGATTTATCTATTTTTTGTATATTTTTTTCTTTTTCCTTGGGTCATTTTCATCAAGTTTTTTAGTAGAGTACATTTCAAAAAGAAACAGTAATCATACCTATACTATTCCCACTGCAATTGAAGGAATCATTTTAACTTCAGTAGCAATATTTGGAACGCAATGGATTTCAGAAAACCCTAACCTTATTGCTTTTATATTGCTTTTTGCTATGGGACTTCAAAATTCTCTTGTCACAAGAATTTCCAATGCTACGGTAAGAACAACCCATCTTACCGGTTTGTTTACCGACTTGGGCATCGAACTTTCTCAATTATTTTTTTATCGGGAAATACCAACAAGAGAAAAGCTTTTTACTTCTATAAAATTAAGGCTCACGATTATTAGTTTCTTTTTTATAGGCGGAATTGTCGGTGGTTTTTTCTATTCAGCAATCGGATTGCACGTTTTGTTGTTTGGAGTAGCAGCATTGGCATGGGCGCTAATATATGATAGTATCAAACTTCGTTTATTACAGCTTAAACGAAAGTACAGACATTAGCCTATTTCAGATTCATGATCAAACCCAAACCCATTTGTTTTCCGTTATAGAAAGGCGCAATTGCCGCAGTCGTATTTTTATTTGACTTGAAGATTCTATTTTGTACAAAAGGAAAAATCCAATAGGCAACTTTGGTGCTTAAAATTCCTATTCCTGCTCCCATTACAACATCGGAAAGCCAGTGTCTTGCGTTGTATATCCTAAAAAAACCTGTGCCAGTAGCAACTACATAGCCTGAAATACCATACCATATATTCACATCTTTGTATTCCTGCCACAAAAATTCTGCACCCGAAAAAGCGGTGGCAGTATGGCCTGATGGAAATGAATTGTTCGCACTTCCATCAGGTCGTTCCACTTTTGCCCATGATTTAAGACCAAGCGTTGTGCCGGACATGATGATATAGGAAGTCGCCAAAATTATGGATCTATCTTTTAAATTGTTTTTGCCTTTAATACCAATATTATTCAGCACATAAACTGAAAGTGCCGGTGTATATTGGGAAATATCATCAATAGTAAATTTTTCATCAATGCTTTCCTTCAATTCATCCCGAATTTCGAAATTTAAGTCTTTGAGGTAATCGCTGTCTAATGCTACAATTCCATAAGCAAAAAACACCGAGGGAATGATTAATTGCTTTTTATTGAATTTTAGATTCTTAACTGGTACTTTTTGAATACTGTCAGCTTGAACAACTGATTGGGCATATGTGCCAATACCAATTAGCAAGAAAAATAAGCAACTTAATTTTTTCATTTTTTGGATTGTGATTACATTAAAAAAAAGCATCCTTTCATTTTGCTTTTTATGCCTCTAAGATATAAAGTTTAATTTGTTTGCGATTTGCGTTTCCAAATTTTAACCAGTTCATACCAAAATACCGAAATGCTTCCTATTCCAATTGCAATTAACAGTTGCCTAAAATCAAGATGTTCCAATGCAAAAAAGTCGGTTAACGGTTTTACATATAACAGTAAACTTGTAATAACGATTGTGATACCTGCAATTATCAGCACCAAATTATTTTTATACTGTAACGTGGTAACAATCGAATAATAAAAAGAGCGATTTTCGAACGTTAAACAGACGTTTGAAGTTATCAAAGTCAAGAAAACCATGGTTCGCGTAATTGGCTCATTAAATCCTTGATAAACACAATACTGATAAATAAATAAGGTCCCGAAAGTGATTACTAAACCTTGTACTATGCTTGTTGAAAGTTCTTTCCAATTGAAAAAAGTAGTCGTAAAAGGTCTTGGTTTTTGGGTCATCGTATTTTTTTCTATCGGCTCGTTTTCATAGACGATAGAACATGTTGGTCCCATGATTAACTCTAAAAATATGATGTGAATCGGAGAAAAAATATTGGGGTAAATCCAGCCGAGTGCTAACGGAATAAACACTGTAAAAATTATCGGGATATGGATGGAAATAATGAACTGAATGGCTTTTTTGAGATTGGCGTAAATTTTTCTTCCCATCGCAACGGCGTTGACCATTTTGGAAAGATCATCGTTTATTAAAATTAAGGACGCCGCTTGTTTGGCTATTTCTGTCCCTTTTTTACCCATCGCAATGCCGATATGAGCCGATTTTAGTGCTGGTCCATCGTTAACACCATCGCCGGTCATGGCTACAATTTCGTTATTCGATTTTAGCGCATTGATGATTTTGAGTTTTGCTTCGGGAAACATTCTCGTAAACAAATTGGTATCGTTCACTCGGATTTTTAATTCCTTATCGGACAGTTGCATCAATTCATCTCCTGAAATACTTTTTTCGAAGCCGATAAATCCTATTTGTTTTGCTATGGCAGCAGTGGTTTCGGCATTATCGCCTGTGATGATTTTTACTTTTATGCCCGCTTTATAAAAATGCTGCAACACCAAATGACTGTTCTTTTTTGGGGGGTCATAAAACGCCAATAATCCAATGAATTCAAATTGAAAATCTTGTTGTATTTTGGGGTAATTTTTAGTAGTTGAGTGGCTTTCTCCAACTGCCAGCACCCGATATCCATCTACAGATAAATCTTTGATGGCTTGAAGTATTGTCTTTTTTTCGGAGGCTGTAAGTGTCGCTACTGCCATTAATGCTTCGGCACCACCTTTTGCAGCGATAATCCTTTTCCCCGAGTTGTTTTCGAATATATGTGTCATCATTGGGGGTTTGCCCGATAATGGATATTCATGCACTATTTTAAAATTGGGGCGCTCGTCTGTTTTTATGATTTTTGAATACACTTCGTGCAAAGCCACTTCCATTGGATCAAACGGAATGGGTTCGCTTGCCCACATCGCTGTCGTGATTAAGTATTTTTCATCTTTTGATAATTCGGCATTTAAATCGTTTACTTTTTGGGTTTTAATAGTAAAAATCTTAGCCAGACTCATTTTATTTTCGGTAATCGTACCTGTTTTATCGACACATATTACGGTTGCACTCCCCAGCGTTTCAACGGTTTTCATTTGCTTGACGATGATGCCGTCTTTCATCATGCGCCAAGCGCCAATGGCCATAAATGTGGTAAAGGCTATCGGGATTTCTTCGGGTAGAATGCTCATTGCAAGTGTAAGTGCTTTGAGTAAGCTATCAAATAAATTATAGGATTGGAAGTAATTGATGCCCCAAACGACCAAAAAAACCAATGCTCCGGCAATGGCCATTTTTTTTACAAAATTACCAATCTGGACTTCTAAAGGTGTTTTCTCTTCGTCAATTGCTTCAAGGCTTTTGCCGATTTTTCCTAATTTGGTAGCACTTCCAATAGCGACAACTGTTGCAATTGCCAAACCGCCTACAACCGTCGTACCTTGATAAATGGTATTGTCTTTTGACGATTTATCTTTGCTGACCGCCATCGATTCGCCCGTGAGAATGGATTCATTTACTGAAAAATCATTAGAATGTACGATTGTTGCATCAGCAGCAATAAAAACGCCTTCTTCTATCATTAGGCTATCTCCAATGACTATTTCTTCAGTTTTAATTGCTACTATAACACCATTCCTGATCACTTTGCATTTGGGTTTTATAAAATCTTTTAATTGCTCCAATGCATTACTACTCCTGACATTTTGATACAAAGAAATCAGCGAAATCAATACTATTGCCGAAGCCAAAAAAATACCATCTGATATTTTTCCGCTAATAAAATAGAGGGTTGAAGCCGCCAATAATAAAATCATCATTGGATCTTTTACCATACCAATCATTGCAGCAATGTAACGGTTGCTTTTTTTGTAGGTAGGAATATTTTGCCCATACTTTGCTCTCGCCGCAGTGACCTGGTTGTCTGTTAAACCTTTTGTATTAAAGTTGTTGTGCATAATAATTTATTCATGTGCGTGTTTATTACTTTTTTTTCCTAAAAACCAGCATTGGCGTTGTAGTATCGAAACCCAATTCGGCAGTTTTGCTCGAAAGGAACAAGCGTTCAAACCAATCCCTATTTTGCTTTGTAAACATCGTCACAATAGAGGGTTTTGATTTCTGAATGGCATCCTGCAATTGATGCAACAACGAATGCTCGATATAAAATTTCTCAAAATGAAACGACACTTTGTCTGATTTGTATTTTGCGGCTATTTGCTTTTGCTTATTTCTGACACCATCTTCATCGATAAATGCATCATAATTGTAAACCGAAATATTAGCGTTAAAAGCAGTTGCGAATGCTGCTACAATTTTTAGTTCAACATCAATTTTTTCAAGGTCAGACGCATATAAAATAGATTGTAAAGCTTTGGAACGGTACGAATGGGGCACAACCAAAAGCGGCACCGGTGAAGCTGTAATTAATCTTGAGGCGTTCGTTCCCATAAATTTGCTAATAATTCCACCACCACGCGTACTCATACAAATAATATCGATATTGCTTTTTTCTGCAAACGCTATAATCGATGTATCAATTTCAGACCTGCTATCGATTACAAAATCTACTTTTCCGGGTACTTTTCCGGACTGACGGTAAATTGCCATTATAAATTTCCTGAGTTTGTCTTGCCGTACTGCAATATTAATACCGCTAAAATCAGTATAGCTGCGGTCTGTCCAAACGTTAATATCTGTTAGTTCAATGACATTATAAAAGATCAATTCGCACGGCGTTTGAGATGCTAATTGAATGGCGAAACGAATTCCCGCTTTAGAATTGCTTGAAAAGTCTGTGGTAACAAGTATTTTTTGCATGATTTTTAATTTTTTTCGAAAAATATTATCCGGTTTTGTGCCAATAATAGTTGGTTTTGCAAGCTATCGATCTTGTTGAGTAAGCTCATTATGACATCGATTCCTTCCAAGTTGATGTTGAGTTCATGATAAAGTCGGATCATCTTTTCTACCGATGAAAGCGCATGGATTGGAAAGTATTGTTTTTCTTCGATGACAATGATTTCAATCAAATTATAATCTTGCAATGCTGTTATAAACGCCACTTCGATACCGTGATAAACGCAAAACAAATCAATCATTATTAGGTTTTCGTTATTCATTGGTTCTTAATTTAGATAGTTCAGTGAATAATTCCATTTCCTTATCCGTCAGGTCAATGGGCATTTTAATGTTGTAGGTAATGTATAAATCGCCATAACGGTTTTCAGTTTTGTATATCGGAAATCCTTTGCCTTTTAATTTTACTTTAGAGCCTGACTGAGTTCCTGCCAGTACTTTTAGCTTTACTTTTCCATCGAACGTATTTACCAAAATATCACCACCTAAGACAGCCGTGTAAAGATTTAAGTCGGCATTCGTATACAGATTACTGCCGTCTCTTTTAAAATCAGGGTTATCGGCGATGGAAAATGTTATGTATAAATCGCCGTTTGGACCGTCATTAGCACCTAAAGCACCGTGTCCAGAAATCTTTATGACTTGACCATTTTCAACGCCTGCTGGAATGGTAATCCGGATATTTTTATTGTTGACGGTGAGTGTTTGCTTGTGTGTTGTATAGGCATCGTTCAAATTTAACTGCAATCCGGCATTTAAATCTTGTCCTCTGAATTTTGATTCTCGGGTTCGTCCACCTCCAGCGTTACCGTACATCGATTGGAAGAAATCGGAAAAATCACCTGAAAAATCGGACGACTGATGCTGCTTTCCGGAGCTTTGGCGTTTGTTTGGATCATAGCCTTGCTTTTCAAATTCATCGGCGTGTTTCCAGTCTTTCCCGTATTTGTCATATTTCTTGCGATTTTCGGGATTGCTCAGTACTTCATTGGCTTCGTTGATTTCCTTGAATTTTTTTTCGGCTTCTTTGTCATTCGGATTCAAATCTGGATGGTATTTCCGTGCCAGTTTGCGATATGCCTTTTTAACATCGCCTTCGGCAGCCGTTTTAGACAATTCAAGTATTTTATAATAATCTATGAATTCCATTGCAGTACATTTAAATTATTATATAGCGGTTGTTTTAAGACAACTAATTTTCGTTTGGTAATTTCATTTCGTTGACCTTAAAATTGAGTTTTTGCCATTTTGATTTGTCGATGTGAAGTGTATCAATATCGGTTGTCCATTCCATAAACGGAGCCAAATTGTATATGCCTACTACGCGTTTTTTATACCCAAACGAAAACCGGTCTGCACGCATTTGAAAATCTATGGTTTTATTTTTATCATCGAGATTTCTGTAAAGAATAGTCTGTGTTTTCCAATCGCCACCCCAAGTAAAAAAGGCTTTCAAAAAACATACAATGCCTACTATTATAAAAGTAAAAAGGATAGATTGGTTGCTTTGCAATTTCTTAAAAAGGTGCCCAACAATGATAACAAATGATGATGCAGCAAAGAAATCAAAGAAAAAATGCACGCGATAATCATTGATATGAAAATCGGTGTAGCGGTTGAGCAGCACGATTGTTGCTGTAAACACAAAAAGCAGGTAAATGGATAAATGGGATTTTTTCATTTGTTGTTTATTATTTTTTAATATCCTTTACTTTAACCATAAAAGCTGCAGTTTTAGGATCTGCTGTTGTGCCATAACCATCAACCAAAGTACCTTTTTCTTGGTCGCTTGTTGCTATGGCATACAGTATGGAACTGTCGTCGGGATTGGATTCGCCTTCAAAACGATAAAAATGGACAATCGTTACTTGGTCTGGCGAAAAGTGTTTGTCTGTTTTTAATGAAACAAGGTTTTTTTCAATCACTTCAAATTGAGAAGTGAAACCCATTTTTTCGACCTCAGCCATTACCACAACTAGGCTATCCATGTTTATTTTATCCATAATTTGCTTTCTATATATTTACAAACCATCTTCATTATCGTTCGTTTCTGATGCCTCAGATTTTTCGAAATAATTCAATTCCTTTTCTACTTCTTTTTCGTCTTTCCAATTTTTTTTTATCAGGAAAAATAGTAGGACGATTGCTCCAACCGCCACTGCAAGAACGATAAGCCAGTTAATTTCCATAAAATTTATTTTTAAGTTAAAATGAAGTTTCTTTTAAAGGTAGTTTATTAAAATCACCGAGGTGTCAAATTGGCTTAATATTCTAAAAGATTGTGATTTACCATCATCTTTCAAATCGCATGGAAATGTCTAAGTCGACCATTTCGCTGGTACTCATAAGGCCTTGCATGAAATAAGGAGGATCAACATTGTAGTCAGACATTTTGATGCGGTATTTTGCAGTGCATGTAATACTACCGCCTTTGTTCGCCATACAATAAATGTCGATATTGACTTGTTTTGTAACTCCGGCAATGGAAAGATTGCCAACAGTAGTTATTTTTGTTCTGTAGTTTTCCTGTCCTATTATTTTTGCAGAGATCAATTTGTAGGAAATCGTTTTGAATTCCGATGCTTTTAACGCTTTCCAAGCATTTTTATTAAGTGCTTTTTTATTGCTTTTCAAGTTGATTACCGGGATAGACAAGTCTAATTCTGTTATGCTTGTAATGTCATTTCCCGGCAGCAGATTAAACTGTGCCTGACCCGAAAAAGTTTTTGTTTTCATCGTCCAATCATGAAAAGTCGATGTGCCTGACAGCGTTATACGGTTGTCTGAACTGCGTTCCACAGAAAAACTGATCTGCGCGTTCAAAGTACAATTGACACCTATTGCGAAACACGCAATCAACACTAAATGATATAAAGTTTTATGTTTCAAAATTACAAGTTTTACAAGCTATTATTTTAAATGAGACCGCAGGAACCAAGCCATTTTTTCGTGGGTTTCCATTAATCCTGTAATGAAATCACTTGTCCCCAAATCGTGATATTCGTTTGCAAAAACAGGGATATTTCCTCTGAGTATCATGATCAGGCTTTCGTGATCGGCAAGCAGTTCTTTTAGGTAACCGGCACTATCGTTTTTGCTGCGTTTTTGTTCTGTAAAATGCGTTACGCTCAAGAATGCCTTTAGCATTGCATCGACATAATGCCCTAAAGTGCGAATGCGTTCTGCTACGCTGTCGATGATACCATCGAGTTCACCGAATTGGGATTCAAAGAATTTATGTTTTTCGTAAAAATCCGGTCCTTCAATGTTCCAATGCGCATTTTTAGTTTTGGTATAAAGCACATATTCGTCGGCAAGGATTTTTGTCAGTTCATTTGCTACACCTTCACGACCGGCTTCCGTAATTCCAAGATTAGTTTTCATATATGGAAAATTTATTTGTCGGCGGTCACATATGGCATCGCCTTTTTATTTATTGGTGTTTGTTTGCACAAACTTGCTGTTAGTGGCGATTTCATTGCATTTTTGTGTTTAGGTGGTTATTCATCGAAGTCAACATAAAGATCATTTTCAACTTGTTTTACGCCAGGAGCATTCCAAGCAATACGCCCTGCTTCACTTTTCTGGTACCAAGAATCGACATGGCCTTTTAGCGTAACCACATTATCAAAAACATATACGCCAATATCCTTGTTGTCTATGGCACCGTTGCGTTCAATGGCAAACTCTATGTCTTTTTTTTCAATTCTGTCTTTTGAGGATGAAGAAACGATGATGTTGTTAGTAATGCCTTTGATCCCTATAAGGTTGCAAACCGCATTTTTCGCTGCCTCCTTTTGATAATTCCATTCCAATTCACCATCAAGGAAAACCCAACCATTTTCTACAACAGTCGTGACTTTTTCGGTCGGGATGTCCCAATGCCACCTGAAAGCATTTTCAATTGCGGTAGTAATCTCAGCGTCGGTTCGTTTGTCTTTTTCATTAAAAACAACCTCAATAGTTTCGAACACCGTTTTTACACCAGTCACGTTTTTAGCGGCATGTTCCGCTTCTGCTTTCTTGGCATATGTATTAACGGAGCCAGTAAGTGTAATTACCCCATCATTTGCCATAACACCAATTTCGGCTGCCTGCAAAAGGGGCTCCCAATTGATGGCATCCACAACATTTTTTTGAAGTGCTTCGTTGCTTTTCATTTTATAAATAGATTAGTTCTTTATTGGAACAAAGTTGCAGTATAGGTATAGTCTGTGAAATGATTTTGCAACCCTCAAAAAGTGACGGTCGTTACTTTTAAGCATTTAGCAGCAATGGCGTAAAGGCATATATTACTTCGTTATCAGTGCTAATTTTATCCTCAAATGCCGTAAAATTGCCAATTGTTATTCTTGCAATTTCGTTTAAGGCTTCCTTAGTAAAAAATGCTTGGTGCGGTGTAATCAATACATTATTAAACGACATCAACCTTTCAATTTGGTCGTCTTTTATGACTGAATTGGATAAATCCCTAAAGAAAATATCTTCCTCACCTTCGTAAACATCGATACCGAGATAGCCAATCTGTCCGTTTTTGAGCGCCGTAATGACATCTTTAGTATTGATGATAGCTCCCCGGCTGGTATTGATTAACATCATTCCTTTTTTAACTTTAGAGAAAACTAAAGCATCAAAAAGATACCTTGTTTTTGGCGTTAACGGGCAATGAATAGAAATAATATCGCTAATGCCGAGTAGTTTTTCAAAAGAGACATAATGCACTCCTTTTTGAAGCAAAGCTTTTGATTGTATGATATCATGCGCAATAACTTTACAGCCGAATCCGAGCATAATGTTGCAAAAAGCGGCACCAATTTTTCCGGTACCTACAACACCAACGGTCTTGCCAAACAAGTTAAAACCCATTAGATTTTGCAGTGAAAAATTGTTTTCTCGAACCCTATTATAGGCTTTGTGTGTTTTTCTGTCTAGAGTAAGAATAAGTGCCGTGGTATGCTCTGCAATTGCTTCTGGCGAATAAGCGGGAACACGCATCACTTTTATTTTGTTCTTTGCTGCGGTTTCAATAGCCACATTGTCGAAACCCGCACTGCGGAGATCGATTAGTTTTATGCCCAATTTAGCAAGTTGGACGACAACTTTGGCATTTAATTGATCGGTGAGTTGTATGCAGACCGCATTGAAACCTTTGGCCATAGCGACAGTTTGTTCATTTAACGGTAATTCAAAATACGTGAGTTGGTGTCTGCCCTCCTTATTGTATTTGTCGAGGTATTCGCGTTCGTAATATTTGGTACTGAAGATAGCTACTTTCATGATTTGTTTTTTAAAAGGTTATTTTTATGATGCAGGTTTTTATTAATTGCTGTGCGAGTGGCTGTTTTGATTTCACACATAATAACCCAGACAGAAATGCTGATTACCGAAGCGAAAAAGCACCATACCGAAACAAGATAGTTTTCGTAAAATAATGTTGTTATGAGGTAGGAAATGAAAACTGTAATGCCGAGCAGCCACATGCGTTTAATGTGCGAAAAGAATGGCGGCGCAATGGTCGCAATAATGTATAGCAGTCCGCCCCAAATGCGGAATTTTTCAGGGTAAGACTGAATGTAAGCGATATGATAGCAATCTATTTCGGCATGCACTTCATAAGTAAAAAGACAATAAGTAAGATAGCCGGAAACCAGCACACCAACGCCAACCATAACCCGTTGTATGTTTTTGCGTGTCTTTTCCTTTTCAAGAAACAAAATCGCTATGGGCACATACAACGGCCAAATAATCTGTGCAAAAATCAGAAAAAAGAAAGTAGTGTTTTTTTGAAGGTATTGCAATTCGGGATATGGCAGCGTTAACCATAAAATCCCTTCTGAACATTGCTGTATTGCAAATAGCAACGGAATGGCTGCAAATAAAAATTGTGACCGGTGCTGCACTTTTTTAATTGATGCGACACCGATGGCGGTGAGTACAATGCCTGCACCGAAACTTGCTGTGGCTGAAAAACACATAGGCTATGCTATATTAGAAATTTTGTTTTTGTTGAATAGAATCATTTGCTTGCTTTCTCCAATGCTGCTTTCTTCTTGGCCTTGGCTTTTTCCTGTTTTTTAAAATAGCCTCTTAAAAGAAAATTATGTTTTGCCGCTTCCTCAATCTCATTGAGTTTGTAGGTTGCAGTTTGAAGGTTTAACATAGTTGAATCAAGTGAACTGGCTAATTTTTCGTCTGTTAGTAATTTGCCGACGATTCCTTTTTCGCTATTGAGTTTAGCGGTAAAAACATTGATGTCGGCGGCACTTTTTTCAAATCCTGACAGTGTTTTCTTAATGCTGTTGGCATAAGATGGATCGGTCATCAACTTTGATAATGTGCCATCCTTATCGTTCATGTTTTTAGTAAAAACCACAAATTCATCAGTTCCTGTTTCCAGATTCGCAAGCGTTCTGTCGATGCTTTTCGCAAATGCTTCATCGGTAAGTACTTTTGAAAGTGCTCCTTTTCCATTGTTAATTTTATAGCTGAATTCCGAAAGTTGCTTGGTAATAATCTCGGCATTGTCAACGCTTTTTTTCAGTCCCGACATCAAATCTTGGATTTCAATCGCTTCTACTGAAGCAATAGTTGCATTGTCTTCGATCATTTTATCAGAGGCTGATCCCGGCGAAATCGTCACCACTTTATCGCCCATTAATCCATCAGAGCCAATGCTAGTCACCGCATCAGTTTTGATATATTGCTGTATTTCGCTCCTAATCACCAAACCAACAACAACTGCAGAATCCGATACAAATGCAATGTCTTTTACAGTGCCGATATTGATGCCCGACAAAAGCACGTTATTGCCTACTTTGAGTCCGCTTACATTTTTAAATTTCGATTTCAGGTAAAATGTCGAACCAAAAAGATTCTGGCTTTTACCGATGAAATATATCGTTACAAAAAATGCCGATAGTCCAATGATGACGAACATTCCCAATTTCCAGGTATAATTTGAATTTTTCTGCTTCATGATACTTTATTTTAAATAAAGAATGAGCGCACCCATTCGTCCTGACTGTTTTCTAATTCTGAATAAGTGCCTTCTGCATTGATGACGCCGTCTTTTAAAATCATAATGCGGTTACCAGTCATTTTTGCACAGGCGATATCGTGTGTGATGATTATGGATGTTGTTTTATATTTTTTCTGAACGGATAATATCAATTCGCTAATTTCCTTAGCGGTAATGGTATCCAATCCGGCAGTGGGTTCGTCATATAAAATGATTTCAGGCTTTATGATTAAGGTTCTTGCTAAGCCAATACGTTTGATCATCCCGCCTGATAATTCGGAAGGCATTTTATCGATAGCTTCGGCCAAACCGACACTTTCCAGCGCTTCTATAATTTGTTTTTCGACTTCTTCATCAGATAAATGTGGCGTGTGGTGTTTGAGTGTAAAAGCCAGATTGTCAGATACCGACATTGAATCATATAAAGCGCCACTTTGGAACATAAAACCGATACGCAGCCTGATGGTGTTGAGCTGCTTGTAATTGAGTTTTGCGATGTCAGTACCAAAAACTTTCATTTGTCCTTTGTCTGATTCCATTAAACCAACAAGGCATTTGATGGTCACCGATTTTCCGGAACCTGAACGCCCAAGTATTACCAAATCCTCTCCTTTGTTTACAGACAGATTAATCCCTTTAAGTACTTTGTTCTTGCCAAAAGACTTTTGCAGGTTTTTGACTACTATGATTGGTTCGTCTTTCATTTTCAGAAGAATAAATCGGTTATCTGCACGGCGAGCATATCAATGATAAAAATCGAAAGCGAAGCGGTTACTACAGCAGAATTAGCAGCGAGACCAACACTTGCTGTTCCGTTTGCCGCATTAAATCCTTTGTAGCAGCCAATCAATCCGATGAAAAATCCGAAAAAGAAAGTCTTGATTGTGGCGGGCATCAGGTCTAAAAAATCTAGGTGTTCGATTACTTCAGAAAAATAACGGAAAAGCCCTAAACTTCCATGCACATTATAGCCTACGTAACTACCGAAAATACCAATGACATCAGCATAAAACACCAATATCGGCACCATAATGGTTGTCGCCAAAATGCGCGTTACTACCAAATATTTGTATGGGTTTATGGCCGAAACTTCCATTGCATCGATTTGTTCGGAAACTTTCATCGAACCCAATTCGGCACCAATTCCGGATGCAATTTTTCCTGCGCAGATTAAGGCTGTGATTACCGGAGCGATTTCCCTTATTAATGATAGCGAAACCATACTCGGCAACCAGGATTCGGCACCGAATTTTGACATCGTTGGTCTTGACTGGATTGTAAGCACCAAACCCATTATGAATCCGGTAATAGAAACCAATGGCAATGTTTTATATCCAATAGCGTAGCATTGTCTTATGAATTCATTGATTTGAAAAGGCGGTCTTACAATTTCGCGGAAAAATCGTCCGGTGAATAAGGACAACTTACCAGCTCCGTCGAAAATGTCTTTTAGGTAAGTGACCATAGCTTGTGATTATAGTGCAAAGGTGCTATAATGGTCAGTTATTGAAAATGATAGAAAACATCCTATAAAGTGATTTCAGACACATTTTAGCGAAGCGTCTGTCCTTAGCTTTGTCAGTAAATACAATTCAGAAATTATGGCAATACTTGTATTGGTCAGGCACGGACAGTCTATTTATAATCTGGAAAACCGGTTTACAGGAAATTTGGATATTGGTCTGACACCATTAGGAAAAGAAGAAGCGAGACAAACAGGCATCAAACTGAAAGCTTATCAATTTGATAGGGCTTATACCTCGATGTTAATAAGAGCGCAGGAAAGCTTGCGGATTATTCTTGAAATACTAAAGGAAACCGAAATCCCGATTGTAAAAAACATTGCCCTTAACGAAAGAATGTATGGCAGTTTGCAAGGACTCAATAAAGATGAAACTACACACAAATACGGCGCTGAACAGGTGGAAATATGGCGGCGCAGTTATGCTGTTTGTCCGCCCGACGGCGAAAGTTTAGCAATGACCTATGGCAGAACCGTTCCCTATTATCAGGCAGAAATTGAGCCCCAATTAAAGCTGGGAAAAAACATTCTGATTGTTGCACATGGCAATAGCCTGAGGGCGCTGATGATGTATTTAGAGAACATTAGTCCACAAGACATTTCGGAAGTTAACATCCCAACAGGACTGCCGAGGGTTTATACTATGGATATTGATTTGGAAATTCTGGATGTAAAATATTTATGACGCAATCCCTAAGCACCTTGATTTTCTTCCAAATCATTGTGGTCATCACCGCCAATGCTGTAGCCGTTATTTTCTTCGTCTTCGCTACCGGTGGCTTCCTGAGCATCATCAAGTTCTGCACCCGGAATGTCTAAATCGGAGCCTGACTTGTCTTGCTTGAAATCTTTTTCATTCCAATTCGTATTGCTTTTTCGCACTTCATTTTTATTTTTCGAAATATCTTCCGGATCAATTTCGGTCGCTTCGTGAAGCTTATTAAAAATATCTTCTGCCGGTGGATAATGCATGTTTGCTAATTGGTCTTCCTGCGTTTTTGGTGTTTTGGGATCTGGCTTTTTCATAAGGCTTCAATTTTAGTATAGATTAAATTATGGTGGATGTTTGTCTTATCTTCAGTTTTCCTTCGGATATATTTTTCGACTGTTAAACGTGCCATCAGATAACTAACAGTTGACTCGGCGCCTTGATTGAGATTGACGTAATGGTCTTCAAGGCCGTCATAACAACCACCGGTACAAGGGTTATAGATGATCTGGTGCAAATGATTGTTTCCCAAAAACCAACTAAAAGCTGTTTCCATATTTTGAAGGTAACGATCGCTTTTGAAAGTATCATAAAACCTTGCCAATGCCAGAATTGTATAAGCCACATCAATAGGCTGTTCTCCACCGATTGCTTTAATGTTATCAGTCGCGTTATTGTGCAACCAGCCCTTATTCGAAATAACTTTTATGCTGTTGCCGATAATTATTTTTGAAAGCAGAAAGTCAAATGATGTTTTAGCAATTTCTTTATAAATTACTTCACCGGTAGCCAGATAGGCACAAAGCAAAGCTTCTGGCAGAATGCTGTTGCCATAAGTCAGGTAGCTTTCAAACCAATGCCAATCTGTTTTTGATTCGTGGCGGTACATCTGAACCAATCTGTTTGAGAGTAGTTTTATCAGTCTTGTATTTTCAAAATTGTTGCCTTTGCTATTACTATAACACATGCCTTTTATTGCAAATGCCATAGCTCTTGTCGAATGCATTGCAGTAACATTGACCAATGCTAACTGCATCGTTTGTGTAGCTTCGGTTACCATTTTTTTTGGCAACAACTCCCCCATCGCAATCATAAAACCTAAAGCCCAAATTGCCCTTCCATTGGCATCTTCGAGGTTTTCACTGTTCTGATCGGTGAATTTTTTATCATCATCGACATAATTCAAAAATGTACCATCTTGCTGCTGGCAAAAATGTATGAATTTGTAATATTTATCTATGTAATCCAAATCTTCAGGAAGTTGCGTCAATGTAAAATGTTGACACATCGCTACCAAAGCCCGTGAATTGTCGTCGAGTGTATAACCGCTTTTAAGGTCGGGTTGGTTAATTTTCGAGAACTGTATCATTGCGAATGGTGAAGTTAACGCCTTAAAATGATTCAGATTGATTGCCGGTTTCTTATAATGCAATTTTATTTTTTTACCAAGTTCATTCTCAAACAACATGGCGTGGGCGATAGCCGTATTTTCCCAAGCAGTTGGTGCCATCTTGTGTATGCCGTTGGCTGAAATTTCTTTGCACAGTTGGGGATTGCCCAAAAGGCGCACTACTTGTCTTTCTAATTCTGTCGAATCTCCGAAACCAATAATGCTTCCATTACCATCACCTAATAGTTCACAAGCATGCGGAATTGGAGTAGAAATTACAGGGCAACCGCAGCTAATCGCATAAGAAAACGTCCCACTAACTGCCTGATTTGGATCTTTTGAAGTAAACAGGTATATATCTGTTAGCTGTAAATAATCAAGTAATTGTTCTAGCGGTAAATATGTATTGATAAATTGTACATGCTGCTGTATTCCTAACATTTTAATTTTGTGGTCTAGTGCATGACGGTATGCTTCCCCTTCGTTTTTGATTACGGATGGATGTGTTTTGCCGATTATCAGGAATAATACATCAGGGTTGTTCGCAATAATTACTGGCATTGCCTCTAAAGTAGTTTCAATCGATTTTCCGGAACTCAGCAAGCCGAATGTTGAAATCACTTTCCTGCCGGACAAATTATATTTATCTTTTAAAGTCTTTTTGGATGTATGTTTTACCAAATGCGTACCATGTGGAATAACAGTAATTTTATTGTCTGCAATGCCATAATCCCGGCTGAGTATTTTTGCCGATGCTTTCGTCATCACCATGAATGTCTCAACTACATTGTTCATTTCTAAGACATTTGCTTTCAATGCAGCATTAGGATTTGGTAGTACAGTATGAAAAACAATGATAACTAATTTGTTTATCGCCTTTAAAAATTTCATAAAGTCTGCTTCATTGGTTCGGAATAATCCAAATTCATGTTGAATAAGTACCAGTGCTATGGCATGATTACTATTGATGTTTTCTGCCAATTTCCAATATGATTTTTGATTGTCTGTTTCTAAAACATATAGTACCTCATCGCTATAGGTATGCTTTTCATTCCGGTTTTCTAAAGCGGCAACTTTAAGCTTAAAAGTATCTTGAAATTTATTATTTAATGCCCCTATCAAATCCTGCGAATAGGTTGCAATACCGCATTCACGAGGCGGAAACGACGTAATCACTAAAATTTCAGGCAAGTGCTCATCGTCCATCATGGCACTTGGCACTTTGTCGGTACTAAATCCCGTATTGTTCGTAGTAGGTAATCTATAATTGCGATTTGATCTTATTTTATTTATCATCTTATTTTTTATAAAGTATTAATTCATTTGCCAATCCAGAAAATGAAACAGAAGCACAAGCAATACGCTCGTCTGCAGCGCCGTAATATATATATAACGTGTCGTCAAAAACTACGGCACCTGATGGAAAGCAGACATTGTTGACCTCGCCTTTAAGTTCCCAATTCAATTCTGGTTTGAACAGTGGATATGGGAGTCGGGCGATTTCTTGCTGCGGATTTTCAAGGTCGAGCAAAGCGGCACAAGCTGAATAGATATAGCCATCGAGACCATCTTTGACACCATGATAAATCAATAACCATCCTTGTTCGGTTTCTATTGGAGGACAACCGCCACCGATGTAACTTATTTCGTGGTCGAATCTTGAGGTAAGCACCACATGGTCATTAAAATGGTTGAAATAATCTTTGTAAAACGCTGCCGTGATGTCTTTTAAATGGGCTACTCCAACTACAATTTGGATTTCAGGCTTGATGCGGTGCAGAAAGTAAAATTTGTCTTTGATCTTCCGTGGAAAGAAAATAACATTCTTGTCCCAAACCAAATATTGCTCCGGGTTTTTCTCTAACATACTATTGTGCTGGTTATAGCGGAAATATTTTTCATTGATAGGGCTCTCTTTCTCTGCCAGTTTATGAAATGCTGCAAAACTGATTTGTGGGACGATGATTCCTTTTTTTTCAAAATGGACTAAGTCTTCGGAAACCGCAAGACATCCCAAAGCATTGATACCATCATAAGCAGTATAAGTAAGGTAGTACAAGTCTTCTATTTTTACAATCCTTGGATCTTCCATACCTTGGCATTCGTAATCGAATTCCGGAATCAGTAATGGTTTTTTATTGCGATGCGCTACTCTTAGCGGCCCTTCTAATCTGCAATAACCAATACTGGAATGATTGCCTTCACTAACTGCACGATAAAATAGATGTACAAAATTGCCTTCGCGTATTGCGGCAGGATTCAGCACCCCTTCATTTTCGAATACAAATAACGTCTTTGCGAGTATTACCCCTTCTTTTTTGACTTGTATCATTTTATTAAATTTTAATTGCTATTGCATAATTTTAAAAAGATAAAATGACTGTCGTTATGATAGTCATTTTACCTCATTTATAATTTATGAATATTGATTTCTTAATAAGCTTTCGAAAATCTTCTAATAGTTTGTTTTCAATTCTACCCTACGATTTTTAGCACGTCCTAATGAAGTTTTATTGCTCGCTATAGGATTGCTTTCGCCTTTTCCGATGCCGGTTAACCTTGCGGCATTAATACCTTTTTCTATTAAATAATTTCTAACAGACTCGGTACGTTTTTGGGATAGGTTCAAATTAAATGCATCTGAGCCATTGCTGTCTGTATAGCCTTCAATAACCAGATTGGCACCTTCATATTTGTATAAAATTTTTGTCAATTCATCAAGTTGCGACAATGAAGCTACTTTAAGTTTGTCACTATTGTTCTCAAAGAAAATTTTGCTTCCAAGGTAAGTAATACGCACAGCATCCTGTTTTGTGATTTCCGGGCAGCCTTTATTGGCAATAGTACCTTTAACTTCAGGACATCTGTCATCAACATTGGCAACGCCATCTCCATCAGTGTCAGGACAACCTTTTAAAGCAATCGGACCTGCTGTTTCAGGGCAACGGTCTTCGTCGTCCATCACACCATCATTGTCGCTATCCATGATACAACCACTTGCATCTACACGACTTCCGGCTTTTGTGTTCGGACATTTGTCATCCAAATCTGCAACACCATCATTATCAGCATCCGGGCAACCTTTTAGTGCTTTTGTTCCAGCTTGTTCCGGGCATCTGTCTTCCGTATCAGTGATACCATCATTGTCTTTATCTGGACAGCCGTTTAATGCTACTGTTCCTAAAACATCAGGACAACTGTCAAGATAATCGGCAACACCATCATTATCGCGATCTAGTGGACATCCTTTTTTATCGACTGTAATTCCTGCCGGTGTATCCGGACATTTGTCTTTTTTATCCGAAACACCATCCTTATCAGCATCTTTAATACTACCAAGATTAAAAGTCAATCCAACCATGTGGGATAGGTAGCTGTCATTTTCACCTGCTTCAACACCATCCCTTCTGTCTTTGTTCGAAAACGAAAAAGTTTCTTGAAGGTTCAGCATTATTTCGGGTGACAACCTAAAATTGATTCCAGCTCCGGCAGTTGGCAAGGCATAATCAATTCTGTCTTGGTCAAAATTGATTTGGTTGTCAAAAAGAATTACGCCAACTCCAGCCAATACATAAGGACGGATGATGTATTCTGGTGCCGTAAGGTTGAAACGCAGGTTAAAAGAAACCGCATTAAAATCGCTTTTAAAGCCAACTGCGTCTTTGTGATAACCAATAGTTCCTTTTGTCAATAATAAGTTGGCATCCATAAGCTTACCTAAATATCTAGACACGGATAATCCGCCAAAACCATACATGGTCGCGTCTGTCTTGTAAAAACTTCTACCTAGGTCACCGTTGTATTGTGTTAAGCCGCCATGAACACCAATGTTCCATTTCTTATCGGCAGTTTGAGCATTTGAAGTAAGGGTATATGCGATACATATACATAGTGTTAATATCTTTTTCATTTTGTTGTTTTTTAATGTTAATAATAAGTGTTAATCTTGTTTTTCGCCTTTGAGTGTTTCCAACAGCAATTTTGCCACCGCTGCGGATGAAGCCGGGTTTTGTCCCGTAATCAGTAAACCATCTTGTTTCACATAGGATTCCCAATCTTCGCCTTTACTATAATGGGCACCTTGTTTTGTTAGTTCATCTTCTAGTAAAAAAGGCACTATTTTATCTAGTTTAACTGCTTGCTCTTCGGTATTTGAAAAGCCGGTAAGGTGCTTGCCTTTTACTAAAGGTTCTCCGTTTTTGGCTTTGACATTTACCAATGCTGCTGGCGCATGGCATACCAATGCAATTGGTTTTTGATGGTTATAAAAACCTGCTATGAGATCAATTGACGCTTTATCGTTTGCCAAATCCCACAGAGGGCCATGACCACCTGGATAAAATACTGCATCATAATCCTGTTGATTGATTTCGCTTAGCTTAAAAGTGTGTGCGACAAGATCAATGGCTATATCGTCTTTGTAAAATCTTTCGGTATCTGGAGTTTGTGCTTCAGTAGCTTCGCTTTTTGGGTCTACCGGGGGCTGACCTCCTTTTGGAGAGGCAATTGTAATGGCTGCACCTGCATCTGCAAAAACATAATACGGTGCGGTAAATTCTTCAATCCAGAAACCGGTTTTTTCGCCGCTGGCACCCAAAGTATCATGGGATGTAATTACAATTAGTATTCTCATAAATTTCAAATTTTAGTTGGTTTTAAACGGACAGTTATTCAGGTTTGTATATTTTATTTTGTTGTGTTCTCTTACTAAAGCTTTCGTCAATACTATTGAACATAATTATGGCAATGAACTTGCAAATGAATTATTTACACAAAGTTGCGGTAATGATTTCGGCTATAAAATGACTGTGAACAGCTTAATATGTGATGGATGACACTTTTTATTACCTTTTGAATGTTTTAGGATTTGACATCAAATTTTTTAAAATATTCCCTCACAAAAGCATGCTGCTGGTTGTCGGTAATCTTGTCTGTGTTGAGTACTTCAATTTTAATCGTGTCGAAAAGATGGTCTTTTCGCAAAAAATTGAGCAATTCTGATTTTGCAGATGTTGGACCAAATAAAACAACTTCATCAAAATCCCGAATGATGTGGGCTAAGGTTTTATAATAGGCAATCTGTTTGTGCTGCTGTTTGTTGTGCATTTCGCTTTCACTGCGTTGTAGGGTTTCCTCTTTATCCTGATTGTCAAAGTCTGCCGAAATTGTTTTGGTAGGTTTCACTTCATCAGAGAACTCGATGAGATTTGCATTGGCGTGATCCATGCAGATGCCTATTTTTTTAATTGCTTTCATGTGTTGATAATTATTTGTTTATAATGCTAATTTGTTTATTCTTCTTCAACTAAAAGTTCATTATTGACATGAAAAACTCCTGGTGCTTTCCAAGCAATACGTGCTGCAAGTTCCTTTTGAAACCACGAATCGACGCTGCCTGATAGCGTTAAATCATGACCAGAAACTGCCACTTTTATATTTGATATGTCTATTGCTACATGGCTTTTTAAGGCACGTTCAATACTTTCTTTTTGCACTTCAATATCACTTTCTGACCGAATAGCAATGCTATTGGAGACACCTTTAACACCGATGAGATTACTTGCGGCTGTTTTTGCTGCTTCTTTTTGGTAATTCCATTCGAGTTCACCAGAAAGCGTTACCCAGCCATTTTCGACACAAACATTAATAGTATCGTTGCGTGTATTCCAGTTCCATTTAAAAACATTTAGAAGTTCTGACTTAATTTCGAGATCGTTTTTTTGCTCCCAGGTGTTTATGGTTACGTCGATATTATCAACAACAGATTGAACGCCCGCAACATTTCTAACGGTGGTTTCGGCTTGTACTTTTTTAGCAAAATGATCTACTTTACCTGACAGTGTAATCACACCGTTGCTCGCCGATACTTTTATAGCTGATGCAGCCGTTAGCAGCTCCCAATTCAAGGCATCGGTTACATCTTGTTGTAATATTTCGTCGCTTTTCATTTTATTTTGTCTTGTGACCATACAGCAAAGTTGCGGTGTCGTATCTGGACAAAGTTGCGGTTAATGTGCTTATTACGAAATGAGCATTATCAATCTAATAAGTGATTTACATCACAAACACTCAAATGCCAATTGCCGTAAAGCATAAAATACGTGTAACGGCTTGTAACGTTATAACCGAATTGTGTAAGTGGCTTCAACATATATCAACCTACATTTACTAGCGACTGATACTATTTTGTCGACAAAACGTTCATGGAAAATGCAGCGCTATTAGATGCTCTGGTACATAACGCCATCGATGGCATTATCACTATTGATGAATACGGTATTATAGAGAGCATTAACCCATCTGCGTGTAAACTTTTTGATTATGCAGAGCACGAAGTCCTAGGAAAAAATGTAGCCATGCTGATGCCGTCGCCTGACAGAGAAGACCATGACAATTATCTAAACCACTATAAACAGACTGGCGAAGCTCATATTATCGGAATTGGAAGGGAACTAACCGGTAGGACAAAAGAGGGTTATCAATTTCCGTTTAAGCTTGGTGTAAGCAAAGTCAAATATGCTGGAAAGAAAATTTATGCTGGATTTATACACGACCTTACACAGCAAAAAACAGATGAGGTACGGCTAAAAAATTATGCCTCCCATTTAGAAGAACTTGTTGAAGAACGCACTAAATCCTTAAATAATACTATCAAAGCGCTTGAAAAATCAAAAGAAAAATTCAGCGTCAGCTTAGAAAAGGAAAAAGAACTCAGTAAATTGAAAAACCGATTTCTATCGATGGCGTCGCATGAATTCCGTACACCGCTAAGCACCGTTCATTTGTCTGCATCACTTATAGAAAAATATTCAGAGCCTTATGAAGATCAGAAAATTATCAAACATGTAGGTAAAATCATCAATGCCGTTACCAACCTGACCACGGTGCTCAATGACTTTTTGTATATGGAGCAATTGGAAGTAGGGAAAGTAAAAGCCAATCCAGCTCATTTTGACCTCGCACAACTGACTACAGAAATTACAGAAGAAATGCAGTTATTGGCAAAAGGCGAGCAACATATAAAATGCAGCCATTTCGGACTACGGCACTTGGTTTTTCTGGATCAAAATTTGCTTAAAAACTGCATTATCAATCTGATTACCAATGCTATAAAATATTCTGGTGATAATTGTTGCATTGAATTTACCACAAAAATCAGTGACAGCCAATGTATTATCACCGTAAAAGACGACGGTATTGGTATTCCTAAAGAAGATCAACAACATTTATTCGAGCCCTTTTTTAGAGCACACAATACCGGGAATATTCCTGGAACCGGATTAGGCTTAAATATCGTGGCGCGGTATATGGCGCTTATGAACGGTAGTGTCAATTTTAGCAGCGATAAAAAAGAGGGAACATTATTTACACTAACATTTCATCAATATGAGCAAAGTACTGGTAATTGAAGACAATAATGAGATTAGGGAAAATATAACTGAGATACTTGAACTGGCAACTTACAAGGTATCAATAGCCCAAAATGGTACGCAGGGTGTTGCATTGGCGACAAAAGACTTGCCTGATATCATATTGTGCGATATCATGATGCCCGAGCTTGACGGTTATGGCGTATTGTATCTGCTCAATAAAAACCCCACAACAACAAATATCCCGTTCATTTTTATTACTGCAAAATCTGAGCGCCTCGATTTGCGCAAAGGGATGGAAATGGGTGCTGATGACTACCTTACCAAGCCGTTTGGAAGGCTGGAACTATTAAACGCCATCGAAAGCAGACTGAGAAAGAAAGACCTTCAAAATGATTTCTACAGCAAGTCACTTGAAAAGCTCGGACAACTGGTTTCTAAAAATGATGGACTATACGAACTAAAAAAAATAATCGAGGAACGCAAAAGCCGACTTTTTAAAAAGAATCAGATTGTACATTATGAAGGTGACAATGCAACAGGTATTTATCTGGTTTTATCCGGGAAAATAAAAACTGTTAAATTAGCAGAAGATGGACGGGAATTGATGACTGGTATTTACCAACCAGAAGATTTTTTAGGTATTAATATTATCCATTCCAATAGTCCACACAACGATACTGCAACCGCAATGGAAGACACGCAGGTTTGCTTTTTTCCAAAGGCGCAATTTGATGAATTGCTACAACTGTATCCGGATGTTGCAGGAAAATTCCTCAAGATATTATCCCGCGAAGTCCGAGATAAAGATGCACACCTTTTGCAACTTGCCTACCAATCGGTCAGAAAACGAATTGCGGAGGCCATATTGCGTTTGTTCAGGAATCACGATGGCGAACACGACGGCATTTCGATTAGTAGAGATGATCTTGCGGCTTTGTCAGGAACGGCTTCTGAAACAGTAAGCCGGACGCTAACAGAATTTAAAAATGAAGGGCTCATCGAGAAGAAAGGCAGTGCGTTGAGAATTCTTGATCACGATAAGATCAGTAGGATGCGTAATTAATAGTTGAATTTATTATTAACGGTGTTGCTCCTTTTGGTAAGCCTACACAAAAACCAAAGCCCGATGAAAAATTCGGGCTTGTTTTTTTTATTTCAAGAATGCTTATGAAAGTGAACGCTTATAGCTTTAAATAAATCTTTTTCTGTGCTTCTTCAGCTCCCAATAACATAGCGCTAATAATTTCTTTATCTAGCACTTCGTCTGTGCTAGGATTGAATAAATTCGTAGGAGTATCCTATTAATAGGGAATAATTCCATTAGTAACACTCAATTTTACTACATACTTATTGCGCTATCAGGAATAAAGATACATTTTTGAAAGCTGAAAACGAAATGCACTAAATCACAAATTTTTAACTATTTTTGAAGCCAACAAACTAATAGTCGAATTGACATTATTGGTTTGAGTTTTGTAAATTGTGCTGCATTTTATTATTAATACTTATCAATGATTTTCATTGATAAGTTACTACCTGCAGCGGTTTTTTAAGAATATCTGACAATAAAATTTTATAGCCCAAGCCCTAATTTAATGATACAAAAAAAAATCTACCTCCTGTTTTTAGGGATGTTGCTGGCATCCTGCTCTACTAAACAATACCAACTGACAAATGATGGTGTTGTGGTAAATGTTAAGCAAAACAACAAAGCACAAGCTCACAAAGTGCGTGTACAAGTGCTTAATGATGAGCTTATTCACGTTTCTGCCACTCCAGAAAAAGAATTCCCCAAAGATTCTTCACTTATTATTGTGCCAGGGATAAAAAATACTGCCTTTACAGTAGATACCAGTCATAAAGACTCCATTATACTGGTAACAAAGCGGTTAAAGGTACTCGTTTCACAATTAGATGGAGCGGTTAATTTTAAGGACAAGAACGGAAAACTTATCCTAGCAGAAAAACAGGGTGGCGGCAAGACCTTTACCCCGATTGAAGTTGAAGGTACTAAAGGATTTTCGGTAAGGCAAATATTTAATTCACCCGTAGACGAAGCTTTTCATGGTCTAGGGCAACACCAAGCCGATGAATTTAATTATAAAGGCAAAAGCGAAGAATTATTTCAGTACAATACTAAAGTATCGGTACCTTTTATAATATCAAATAAAAATTACGGTGTGTTGTGGGATAGCTATTCTTTAAGCCGTTTTGGTGACAGCCGTCCTTACAATGAGTTAAATACGGTTTTTAAACTGTATGATAAAAATGGGGTTCAGGGTTCTTTAACAGGCACTTACACTTCTAAAGATAAAGATGTGGCTACATTAGAACGCAAAGAAGAATCGATTTTTTTTGAAGATATTAAGAGCATAAAGAACCTGCCTAAAAACTTCCCCCTAAAAAATGCCAATGTAACTTATGAAGGAGATATCGAAGCGACAGAAAGCGGCGAATATAAATTTACCCTTTATTATGCAGGCTATGTAAAGGTATATTTAAACAATAAATTAGTGGTGGCAGAGCGCTGGAGAACGGCATGGAACCCCAACAGTTATAAATTTACAATGCCGCTAGAGGCTGGTAAACGTGTACCGCTACGCATTGAATGGCAGCCCGACGGGGGAACGTCTTATTGTGGTTTGCGTGCCTTAGCGCCACAACCGGTCGATGAGAAAAACAATCAGGTCTGGTGGAGCGAAATGAACAAAAAACTGGATTATTACTTTGTTTATGGTAGCAATGCCGACGAAGTTATTAAAGGCTACCGCACCCTTACAGGAAAATCTCAGATAATGCCTAAATGGGCCATGGGGTACTGGCAAAGCCGCGAACGCTATAAGACACAAGACGAGATACTTGCCAGTCTAAAAGAATTCAGGAAACATAAGATTCCTATTGATAATATTGTATTAGACTGGAATTACTGGGAAGAAGCTGACTGGGGAAGCCACGAATTTGATAAAAAGCGTTTCCCAGATCCTAAAGGCATGGTGGACTCTATCCACGCTATGAATGGAAAAATGATGATTTCTGTATGGCCTAAATTCTATAAAACTACAGAACATTTTAAAGAATTTGACAAAAAAGGCTGGATGTACCAGCAGGCAATTAAAGACAGCGTTCGCGACTGGGTTGGCCCCGGTTATGTAGGTTCGTTCTATGATGCTTACTCCGGCGGTGCCCGTAAATTATTCTGGAAACAGATATACGATAATCTGTACCCTCTGGGCGTAGATGCCTGGTGGATGGATGCCAGTGAGCCAAACGTGCTTGACTGCACCGATATGGAATACCGTAAAGCACTGTGTGGCCCTACAGCACTGGGGTCTTCTACAGAGTATTTTAACACCTACGCCTTAATGAATGCTGAGGCTATTTATGACGGCCAGCGCAGTGTTGCACCTAACAAAAGAGTGTTTTTATTAACGCGCTCTGGTTTTGCAGGCCTGCAACGCTACTCTACCGCTACTTGGAGCGGCGATATTGCCACCCGTTGGGAAGATATGAAAGCACAAATTTCTGCGGGGCTTAACTTTGCCGTGAGCGGTATCCCCTACTGGACAATGGATATTGGAGGCTTTTGTGTAGAGGACAGGTATGTTAGCGGTCAGCAGGAATTTAACAAAGACGGAAAAGAAAACAGCGATAATAAAGAATGGAAAGAACTAAACACACGCTGGTTCCAGTTTGGTGCCTTTGCGCCATTATACAGGGCACACGGGCAATACCCTTACCGAGAACCATGGAATATCGCACCCGAAAGCCATCCTGCCTATAAATCTATTGTATATTATACCAACCTAAGGTACAGGCTTATGCCCTACATTTATACAATGGCAGGGATGACACATTTTAACGATTATACCATAATGCGACCATTATTTATGGACTTTGCGAATGATGCTAAAGTACAGAACATAAGCGACCAGTTTATGTTTGGTCCTGCGTTTATGGTATGCCCTGTATACAGCTATGAGGCCCGTAGCCGTAATGTTTATTTTCCTACCGATTCTAACTGGTACGATTTTTATACCGGCAAATACATAACCGGTGGCAAACAGCTAAGCATTGATGCGCCTTATGAGCGTATTCCGTTATTTGTAAGGGAAGGATCTATAGTGCCCGTTGGACCGGAAATACAATACACAGGAGAAAAACCGGCTGACAAAATCGTACTGTATGTATATAAAGGTAAAGACGGCAGTTTTACGCTGTATGAAGATGAAGACAACAACTACAACTATGAAACCGGCAAATACGCAAATATTGCCTTTACCTATAACGAAGCTAACGAAACGCTGACTATTGGCGAACGTACGGGCCAGTTTGACGGAATGTTAAAAAACCGCACATTTGTAATTGTGCCGATAAGCAAAGACAAGCCTAAAGCTTTTAATTATGACGCTGATGGGCAAATTGTAAAATATGACGGGCATAAACAAGTAATAACATTGCAATAACATACATAACAAATGGGCGTTGAGGCTACAAATGAAGTCGCTGTGCATTTCGCTAAACAACACGTTTTTAAGAACATCTTTAGTGGCAAAATATTACTTTGCTTCAATTCAGTAAACCGATTATAAGACACAGTATTGGGAAATTCATTTTGCATATATTTTTGAACATAATAAATATACAAGTGTTTGAAGCAACGAAATTCGCTTAAATGGAATAAAATAACGATAGCCTTTACTTCACTTTCGAATAGGACAAAGGATGCTTTGAACGTCGCCTAATAATTTTTCCTTTAAATAGCAACTACAATTTTTGCATAAACACGATTTGACCCAATAATTTAGAATTACCCCAAAAAGCAAAAGCTCCATAAACCATAAGATTTGTGGGGTTTTGAAACTAATTGTATTTAAACTTTTGGGCATGAGGAAATTAACGCCGTTTGTCCTTTTTTATTTCGAAAATGCTTACGAAAATCAACTTTCTACGCTTTTTGGAAATAAAAAAACCGAAACTCTCGTTTCGGTTTTCTGTGGGCGATGAGGGATTCGAACCCCCGACCCTCTGGGTGTAAACCAGATGCTCTGAACCAACTGAGCTAATCGCCCTCAATTGTTTTGTGAGTGCAAATATACAGCTAGAATTCATATCTGCAAGGATTTTCATGTAAAATATGGTTTATTTTCGGATAATTTATATAAGCCATTGTCGCTCAGCAACTATTCTATCAGGCAAATTACAAATTTTGTACCCGCATGTTCCGATTGGTATTGTAAGTAGCCACCATGCGCCTCAATAATATTTTTTGATAATGTGAGTCCGATACCCGCACCATCTTTTCTGGTCGTGAAAAATGGTAGGAAAATCTTGTCTTCAATTTCTTTTTCAATACCATTTCCTGTATCGATAATGCTAATGAAAATGCGATTGCTTTTGACTTCAATTGCAATTTCAATTTGCTTTTCTGACTTGCCGTCAAGCGCATAAATGCTATTCGTTAGCAGATTTATCAGCACCTGTTCCATTTGAAATTTATCTGCAAAGATATTTTGGTTACAATCGAGGTTGCTTTTTACGATTATATTTTCTTTAGTCAAAATCGATTTCATCAACAATAGCGCACTGTCAAACAAATCCTTGACGGCAATTCTTTCTTTTACTGGCGACGGCAGCATGGCGAGTTTGCGATAACTTTCGACAAAGTCCTGCAAGTGATTGCTTCGGTGAATGATCGTACTTACGCTTTGTCTAATATCTTCCAAATCTTCTTTAGAAAGCGACTCCTGCTGTACCAATTCATTTAAATTCTGCGTCAGCGATCGGATTGGGGTAATCGAATTCATCAATTCGTGCGAAATCACTTTCATGAGGTTCAACCACGCTTCTTTCTCTTTCTTTTCAATTACTTTCTGGATAGAATCTAGCAAAATAATATAATACTCAGTGTCAAAAGTTTTGGTTTTTGAGGCTTGGAGTATAAAAGTCTGCATTTCCTGACGGTCAACAGTAATCTGCACCGAAGTCTTTATTTCGCCAAAATCGCGTGCTTCAATTGCGTTGCAAAGCGTTGGCAAATGTTTCCGTAGATAGGCCCACTTGGACACTTTCGGTACCTGAAAATGCGATGAAAAATAATCGTTCATCTGAAAAATATCCCAATCATTACCCGATTTTTGCAATATTAAAATTCCTGTTTCAATGTTATTGAGGATATTTTGATACACCATATCTTTTGAAAGCTGCTCATGTTGCCGCACTTTGAATCTTTCATAAAGTAGCAAAAGGCTTTTGTAATGATTGCCAGTACTATTCTTAGAAAAATCTGCAGAAAAATCATCATTCAAAATCGCCTGTATCGTCTTATCATAAAATTGAAAGGCATTTTTGATCATCGAAATTAATTCAAAAATCAACAATACCGTCACTAAAACCAAGAAAAAAGAAGTATAAACAAGTCCGTTACTATACAACAAAAATGTGCTCAGAATGCAAGCAAAAATGGCAACACACCTTATTCCAACTGCAATATTTCTAATTACTACCATTGTTAATTGTCAATTGAAATTCCGTATTTTTCCATTCGCCTATATAACGATGCTCGAGAAAGTCCTAATTCATCAGCTGATTTACTAATATTAAAATGATGTTTATTCAGTATTTTCAAAATTATATTCTTTTCTATATCTGAAAGTTGCAAGTCCGATTTCGTGACAGCTTCAATAGTTTCCATATCGAGATCCGCTATTGAAATTTTACCGTTTTCATTTAATATGACCGCGCGTTCAATTCGGTTTTCCATTTCTCGAATATTCCCTTTCCATGCATGCTTTTGCATTTGAACCAAAGCTGCATCATCAAATGCGATCGAATGTCGCTCATATTTTTCAAGCATCCTTTCAAGCAGAAAATTGGCGAGCGGAATAACGTCTGATACTCTGTTACGCAGCGAAGGCAATACAATTTCCATAGTATTAATGCGGTAATACAAATCTTCACGGAAATTTTTATGGGCAATCTCAGTATTCAGATCAATGTTAGTAGCAGTAATAATTCTAACATTGAGTTGCCGTGACTTACTTTCGCCTAACCTTGTAACCGATTTATTTTGTAACACTTGCAGTAATTTTGATTGCAATTGTAATGGCACATTGCCAATTTCATCAAGGAAAATAGTACCGTTTTGGGCCAATTCAAACCGTCCTGATGTGTCGGTTTTCGCGTCTGTAAAGGCGCCTTTGGCATAACCAAAAAGTTCGCTCTCGAAGATATTATCATTCAATGAACCTAAGTCTACATGTATAAATGGCTGGTTTTCTCGGTTAGAATTTTGGTGAATATGGTGTGCCAGAACGAATTTTCCGGTTCCATTTTCTCCTAAAATCAGTACATTCGCATCTGTTTTGGCCACTTTATCCGCAAGGTCATAAGCTTTTTTTATAGCAGTAGATTCCCCAATGAAATAATTCGTTTGCTTTGGTTTGGCGGCAATTTTATTGATTTCCTTTCTGCTTTCGGCAACAGCCGCTTTTACAATAGACAACAATTTATCATTGTCCCAAGGCTTTAAAACATAATCAAAAGCGCCAGATTTTAAACCTTCAACGGCAGTTTCAACTTTGCCGAATGCAGTCATTAAAATTACGATTGTCTGCGGCGAAAAAGTACGAATTTCCTTTAAAACATAAATCCCTTCCCTCCCATCTTCAAAGCCAATGCGGTAATTCATGTCCAAAAGCACCACATCAACCTTGTTTTCTGACAATAAACTGATGATGTTTTTTGGATTATTCAGGGTATAAACTGACTCAAAATGCTTCTTCAACACCATTTTAGAAGCGAATAAAATGTCTTCCTGGTCGTCTATCACTAAAATACTGGCGTTGGTCTTTTTCATTGGCTGTTCATTTTCGGACAAATGGTGTTCATTTTCGGACAATTTCAATTTTTTATGAATTAAAAAAATACTGATTATCAAGCCTTTATTAATTATAAAATAATGGCACAAAATTCCTTATACACTTAGAAAATAATTAATATGGACACTGTCGTTGCTCGTAAAAATAGAAAAAAAACGTACCTTCTACTCGCTTTGACCACTTTTTTATTGGTGGGTTATTTTGTATATGCCGCTGTTACGAAAAAGCAGGCTTTCGATATTGACAAAAATGAAATCACTATAAAAACTGTTGAAAACAATTATTTCGAAGATTTTATCATTTTTCAAGCGAAAGTTGAACCTGTGAATTCGATGCTGCTGAATGTCATTGAAGGCGGTGCTATCAAGGAAATTTTTATCGAAAATGGCGATTTTGTGCAACAAGGACAGCCATTGGCAAGACTCTACAATCCGAATACTGAACTGAATTATGTTACCCAAGAAACCTCTATCATTGAACAAATCAATAATCTGAACAAAGCTAAACTCGATTTGCGCAACCAAGAATTAAATCTGATGAAAGACCTGATTGCTATTGATCACGATTATGCCGATGCAAAAACGCTATACGATTTGAACGAAAAACTGTATAAAGAAGAAATTCTCTCTAAAAATGAATGGGAGAAAACGCAGGAAAATTTTCGCTTTCAAAAAGAACGCAAAAACATAATCCAAGAAAGCGTAAAAAAAGAAAAAGCGGCCAATCGCATCCAAATTGCGCAAATGAACCAATCGCAAGCCATAATGCAGAAAAGCCTTTCTTTGCTTCGAGAAAATAAAAAGAATTTTCTTGTAACGGCGCCGGTGTCAGGAAGAATTTCTTCATTTGAACCTGTTCTAGGAAAAAATTATGCCGCCGGAGAAAGTATCGGAAAAATTGATGTCATGAAAGGCTACAAATTAATTGCTGATATTGACGAATTTTATCTCGAAAAAATTGCCGTCGCACAAAAAGGCGAAATTGATTATAAAAACCAGATCGTAAAAGTCGAAATTACTAAAGTTATTCCGGAAGTCAAAAGCGGCAGGTTTCAGGTTGAACTTACTTTTATAGATGCAAAAAATCTTGATTTACGACAAGGTTTGAGTTTTACGGTAAGATTGCTGTTTTCTGAAAAAATAAAAACAACTGTGCTATCAAAAGGTGCATTTTATCAGGAAACGGCTGGCGAATGGATTTTTGTCGTAAGTGGCAATAAAGCATTGCGACGGAAAATTAAGACCGGACGTGAAAATCCGCTGTATTTTGAAATCCTTAATGGCCTTAAACCCGGAGAGCAAGTTATTACTTCTAACTATAAGAATTATAGTAATGTAGAAGTTATAAATATTCAATAGCAATTACGATTTCAATCAAAAATTCAATAACAATCAAAAAACGAACAGTTCAATCAATCAATTTAATTTTTATAAGCTGCTTATTACCTAAAGCTTATAGCCTAAAGCCCAAAAAAACATGATTAAAATTCAAAATTTATCAAAAAAGTTTCGAACAGACGAAGTAGAAACTAAAGCACTCAATGAAGTTTCATTAACCATTAATCAAGGAGATTTTGTGACCATTATGGGTGCTTCGGGTTGCGGAAAATCAACGTTACTCAACATTGTCGGATTGTTAGACAACGCGTCTTCGGGCAGTTATGAATTGTTGGGACAAGAAATTAATGGTTTACGCGAAAGCGAAAAATCAAAAATCAGAAAACAAAATATCGGTTTTGTATTCCAGAATTTTAACCTGATAGACGAGCTTTCGGTTTATGATAATATCGAATTACCACTTATTTACAACAATATCGGTGCGTTTGAAAGAAAGAAAAAAGTTGCAGCTATCGCAGAACGTCTTGGTATTTCGCATCGATTAAAGCATTACCCACAGCAACTTTCCGGTGGACAACAGCAAAGGGTTGCGGTAGCAAGGGCGCTTATAAATGAACCAAAAATCATTCTTGCCGATGAACCAACAGGAAACCTTGACAGCAAAAATGGCAACGAAGTGATGGAATTATTGACCGACTTGCATGCTAACGGCGCAACAATTCTAATGGTTACGCACTCTGATTATGATGCATCGTTTTCGCAACGCACCATTTTTATGAAAGACGGTATCGTACTTTCTGAAAAGGAAAACAGCCGAAATGTCGATATCGTTATTAACTCATAACCATCAGATTATGCTAAAAAACTGGATCAGGATATTTTTATATCAAATAAGAAACAACCGATTTTTTACCGCACTCAATATTCTTGGGCTGAGTATCGGAATCGCAGGCTTGATTTTCTCCATTTTATATTGGAATGATGAACATGCCTACAACGCTTGGAATCCCGAAAAAGATAATACTTTTCAGGTGATAAGCGATCTGGGCGAAGGTATGATGTGGGCCGCAACAACAGAGCCAATGGGGCGTTTGCTAAAAAATGAACCTGAAGTGGAGACCTATTGTTATACACAAGACAGCTACGACGGAAATATCATCATTTATAAAGGTCGGAAGGAAATCATCGAAAAAATTTACAGCGCACAAAGCACATTCTTTTCATTTTTCCCGTTCCATTTTATAAAAGGAAATGCCAAGTCGGCATTGGACAAGGAATTGTATTGTGCCATTTCAGAGAAAACTGCACAACGCCTTTTTGGTAATGAAAATCCCATGGGTAAATCGTTAATTTATGGCGAAAAGACAATAGTAGTGAATGGCGTGTATAATATTCCGGGGAAATCATCGGTTGCGCCTGAGATTGTCGTCAATAACATAAGTCCGTATTTAGAAGAAAACCGCGACTCCTGGAATAATTTTAATTTTAATCTCTTTCTAAAACTTAAAAACCCTGATGATGCGCCGGCTGTCGAACGGAAAATGTACAAACT
This sequence comes from Flavobacterium sp., assembly GCA_029946065.1. Taxonomy (GTDB): domain Bacteria; phylum Bacteroidota; class Bacteroidia; order Flavobacteriales; family Flavobacteriaceae; genus Flavobacterium. The sequence continues at coordinate 17,471 of JAQSDU010000011.1, read as the reverse complement.
GTTTTACACCTACCGAATGCTACCTGATGCCAAGCAACAAGGAATGACAATTGATGATTACATCAAAAAAAATGGTAAAAGCCTCAGTTATTTGGAGCCTTTAGCAACTGCAAGACTCCATTCGCGCTCCAATAGTTATCCTGAAGGACAAGGCAATTTTCAATTCCTGATGATCATGGTGGGATTGTCGGTACTTATTTTAATTCTTTCGATTGCAAATTATGTCAACTTGGCAACCGCAAATGCATTGAAACGCGCTAAGGAAGTAGGAATAAGAAAAATTATCGGTGCATCAAGAGCAAATATTGTTTACCAGTTTGTTTTTGAAACGGTGCTGACAACACTTTTCGCTATTCTTTTGTCATTGGTAATTGTTGAGATTGCTTTGCCCTATTACAATGCCTTTTTGCAAAAAGAATTGGTCATACACAGCAGTCAGTTTTATTTAGAATTGGTTATAATTTTTGCAGTCGTAGTAGCTATTGCAGGTATTTTTCCAGCGATTTATGTTTCCCGCTTTGAAACGCTAAAGGTGCTCAAAGGCAATTTCGGACGCAGTAAAAGCGGTATCTGGTTGCGGAATGGCATGCTGGTTTTTCAGTTTGCGATCGCTTCATTTTTTATGATTGGCTCGTATATCGTTTACGAACAAATTAATTATCTGGCCAACAAAGATTTGGGGTTTAAAGGGAACCAAATCTTAAAAATTGCTTATCGGAATCCGTATAATTTTAGGGAAGAAGGCATTAAGGTGCGACTGTTGGAACGATATACAACAATCCGCAGAGAATTGCTCAAAATCGACGGAATTGATCAAGTTGGTACCGGTTCTTTTTCTCTCGGCAGTAATTCCAGTTTTTCGTCTTCTAGTTTTGAATATCATGGACAAACAATACAATCACAGAATATGGGCGTCGATTTCAGTATGCTGAACATGTTGGGCGTCACTATTGTAAAAGGTCGCAATTTATCCGAAAAATTCGCGACCGACAGCATCAATTCGGTACTGGTAAATGAAACGGCAGCAAAAATGATGCACGAGAAAAATGTAGTTGGTAAAGTGATTCCGTGGAACGACAAGCAACTGACCATAGTGGGCATCGTAAAGGATTTTCACAATGCCGGTCCACAAGATGCCATTCCGCCAATGGTTTTCTTTAACTATAAAACAGTCGATTGGATGATTTTCAATACACACCATATTTATGTTAAAGTAAATCCGAAACATATTGAAAAGACCATTTTGGCAATCGAAAAATTCTGGGGCAAGAATGTCGATGCTGACTACCCGTTTGAATATGATTTCCTCGACAAAAGTTACGCACGTACTTATGAAGCCTATACGAACCAGAAAAACCTGTTTTCGTTGCTCAATGTCGTCGTGATTATGATTGCTTTGTTTGGCTTATTTGCGCTTGCCTCCTACTCGATTGAACGCCGTATGAAAGAAATCGCCATACGAAAAACACTTGGTGCCGAAACGCAGGTTTTATTGAAATCCCTTTCTAAACAATACATCATTTTCTGCATTATTGGTTTTGCAGCTGCAATTTTCCCGGTGTATTTCTTATTGGACAAATGGCTGCAGAATTTTGCATACCGTATTGATATTACGTTTTTGCCATTTGGAATTGGTTTTTTTGCCTTAATGCTACTAACATTGATAGTTGTGCTTTCAAGAGCTTATCAAGCAACCCAAGTTGAAGTGCTCAAATATCTTAAGTATGAATAGGTTAATTCTTGTATCGCTTTTTTGCATTTCCATTTTTGCCAATGGCCAAGACAATTCTTGGTCGTTGCAAAGATGCCTTTCAGTGGCGATGGAGAACAATATAGAACTAAAAATCAAACAATTAGAAATTAAAAAGACGAGAAAATCAAATACAAATCTGCTATTAGATGTGTTGCCGACAGTAAGTTTAACAAGCAACCACAGCTACAACTTCGGTTCTACGATCGATCCGGAAACAAACAACCGCGTGAGCTCTGATTTACAGTTTGACAGCTTTAACCTGAATGCCAGTATGAATATCCTAAATTTCAGTAATCTGGCGACTTCTCAAAAAGAAAAAATAAATATTGAATTGGCAAAAGCCGATAAGGAAGTTGTTGAATATGACTATAAAATGCTACTGCTTGAAAAATATTTTGACGCTTTATTTGCGCAGGAACTATTGAAAATTCAGAAAAAACAACTTGAAAATTCGGCGTTCAATTTGCATCGCATCGAAAAAGAGACCCAAATTGGCAGCAAGCCAAAAAGCGATCTATATGATATGCAACTCGGATTCTCACAAGATGAAAAACGACTAAAAGAAGCGGAACAGTCTTTTGAAATTCAGAAATTACAATTGTTTCAATTGATGTATTTTGAGCCTGAAAATCTTGCTGAAATTGTTCTACAAGAATACCTATCAACTCAAAATCAGACAGTTAAAAATAATTTTTATAATCCTAAAATCGCCTACGCAAAAATTGCTTATGAAAGTAGCCGTAAGGATATCGCCATTTTGCGTTCGGCAAACCTGCCTAGTGTTTCTGGATTTTACAGCTTGAATTCTTTCTATACAGCGCCAATCAATCAACCCGGAATTGAGGTGACACCGTTTCATACACAAATCGGCAATAATAAAAATCATGCTATCGGATTGCAATTGAACGTTCCCGTTTTTAACGGTTTTCGCAATAAAAAACAAATTATTGCCTCTAAAATCGAATCGCAGCAAACAAAACTGATCTCGGAACAAGAACAATTAAAAATTGAACAGCAAATTAAACTCGAAACCACGAAAAAAGAACAATTCGAGCAGTTGTCTCAAAATCTTCAAAGCACATTGCGATACGCCCAATTATCGTTCACTACAACGCAGGCAAAATTCTCCAATGGCACTATCGACGCAGTTATTTATACTTCCGTGAAAAACCAATTGCTGACTTCGGAATATGATTTATTAAAAAACGTCCTACAATTGCAGTATATGGCTTTAAAAATTCGCTTGCTGCAGTCGGAGGGGTTTTAGGTTTAAGGTCTGACAGAAATTCTGTTAAGCCGAGCAACTTTAAACTTTAACGTTGTCCTAAAAAAATGTGTAAAATGAATTTTAAGAAAAAGTATGGTTTTTCCGTAAGATCATGTTCCGGAAAATTTGTATTTTCATTTCAAGGGAAGGGGACAATGGAAGTATTCCCTACGAAAATCCGGAATTATTTTAGTACGGAAATCCAGTAAATTTTGTTAATCTTTTGGTTTCTTTTAAACAAAAATCACACATTACTATAGAACAACGCTAAACTTTAAACTTTTTCTCACAACTTTAAACCTTAAACTTTTTTTGGCACAGTTTTTATATTCATAAAAATAACTTAAAATTCGTGTAGCTATTGATTTAAAATTACTAAACCAACCTTATTGCGCCAACAGTAATCTAAATGAATAGTAACCTCTTAAACATGAATTTTTATGAAAAATTTGCAATCGCCGGCGCGCAATTCCGGTAAAAAAAACTTAGCAGTATTCGGATTGGCGTTATTTTTTGCGGGAATCGTATTTTCCTGTAAAGAAAAGACAGCCGAAACCGAAAACGCAACTGATTATAAATCGGTGCAACGGGAAGTTTCCGCAGAAGAATCTGCACCCAATGAAGTGGCAGTATCTTCAAATGCAGCGGTAGCAACCAAAGACGGTAAACGCAAATTTGTGCGAACGGCAGACATCAAATTCCAAGTTAAAGATGTCAGAAAATCAACTGATGCAATTGAAAATGCAACGGTTAAATTTGGTGGATTTGTAACCTATACGAACCTACAAAGTGTTATCACCGAAAAAAATGAAACCCAAATCAGCGCCGACAGTACGCTTGCCGCCACAAAATACAAAGTCGAAAACAGTATCACTATTCGTGTGCCAAATAAAAGACTCGATACTGTTGTGAAAACGATTGCCAAGCAGATTGGTTTTCTTGATTTCCGCGTCATAAAAGCCGACGATGTCACTTTGCAAATGCTCTCCAATGAAATGGCACAGGACAGAAGTTCCGAAAAAGCACAAAGAATCGCGGCGGCAATTGACTCAAAAGGAAAAAAGCTCAATGATATTGTGCGCGCCGAAGACCAACTCGCCGATGAGAATACTTCGAATAACGACAAACAATTAGAAAATTTGTCTTTGAAAGATCAGGTCAATTACAGCACATTGACACTGGAAATTTATCAACGGGAAAGTGTGCGCAATGAAATCATTGCCAGCGAAAGTAATATCGCGCCTTACCATCCGCATATCGGACTGCAACTTATGGACGGCCTACGTACAGGTTGGTATATTTTAGAAGCGATTATCGGTTTTGTGGTACAACTTTGGTCGCTAATTTTTTTGGCGCTGCTGATTTTCTTTCTTATACGAAAATACGGGCGACCAAATAAAGTGCGCACGCAATCATAATTTCAACACAAAATTGAAAATAAATTAAAACCTCTTTCGCCAGAGGTTTTTTTATGCGATAAAAATTAATTATATTTGATAGAAGCAATTGCAATAAAAGATATGATTTTATTATATATTCTCGGGAGCCTCATCGGATTGATCTTAATAAGCGCATTGTTTATTAAAAAAGATTATTTCGTATCACGGGAAATTTTGATAGAAGCACCACTTCTAGTTGTTTTTGATTATATCAAATACCTTCGCAATCAAGAAAATTATGGTGTTTGGAACAGTATGGATCTCAACATGAAAAAAACGTATATCGGTACAGACGGTGCGCCTGGATGTATCTATCGTTGGGAAAGTGAAGTAAAAAAAGTTGGCGCAGGCGAACAGGAAATCAAAAAAATTACCCAAAACGAAAGTCTAGAAACGGAATTGCGCTTCATAAAACCTTTTGAAGGAAAAGCAGAAGTTAAAATTGCAACTGCGGCAGTTACCGAAATCGAAACCAAAGTAAGCTGGAATATGAAAAGTAGTATGAAATATCCAATGAATTTTATGCTCTTATTCATGAATATGGACGAAATGATAGGAAAAGACTTCGCACAAGGACTCCTTAATTTAAAAGATTGTATTGAAAAATAGTAACTAACAAACCAATATGCTATGAAAATCTTCCTATTTATTATTCGTTCGCTAACTGGTCTTTTGCTTTTATTTGCAGCCATTACCTATTTTTTTCCACAGCTGATTGAGCAACCCGCTCCAGAAGGTACTATGAAAACCTTCGGCGAAGGATTAGCAGCGACTGTTTATCTTATGCCTTTTGTAAAATCTCTTGAATTAATTTGCGGATTATCCTACATTACAGGTCGTTACGTAACTTTAACTAACTTAATACTATTGCCAATATCTGTCAATATTTTATTGATTAATTGGTTTATGATGCCGTTCACCCCAGTTTTTGCAATGCCTGCCTTACTTTTCATTGGAAATGTGGTCATGATTTACAGGTACTGGGACAATTACAAACAATTATTTACTGCGAGATAATTATGAATGCAATGAAAAGAAAATCGATTTTAGTAAAAATCAGAAGTTATGCTTTTGGAATTTTGATGGTAGCAATTACCTATGAAAGTGGCCAACCTATATTAATTGGCATAGCTGTGGTATTTCTAGCCTTACTAATTCTCAACGAGATCTTCGGGAGATGGATCACACAAAACAACCGCCTTGTTTCCAACGGATTCGCTTGGCCTTTGTATGTAGATCGGAACAAGGTTAAGAAATAGACTGCAAGATTTTAGTATTTAAAATCAAAATACTGAAATTAAAAAAAACAAAACCCGCTTTAAAAGCGGGTTTTGTTTTACAAGTAAAATTAATCTTGCACTCTTAATTAAAACGCTAAAATCTAAACATGTAACGCTCTATTATCTGTAGCTGCCAAAGCCGCTTCTTTAACTGCTTCCGCATAAGTTGGGTGTGCGTGGCTCATTCTTGAAATATCTTCGGCAGAAGCTTTAAATTCCATAGCAGTAACCGCCTCGGCGATCAAATCTGCGGTACGAGCACCAATCATATGAATGCCTAAAACTTCATCCGTTTTAGCATCAGCAAGTATTTTTACAAAACCATCTGTATCGCCACTAGCTCTTGAACGCCCCAACGCTTTGAAAGGGAAACTTCCTGATTTATATGCGATTCCGGCTTCTTTTAACTGCTCTTCAGTTTTTCCAACTGCAGCAACTTCCGGCCAAGTATAAACTACTCCCGGAATCAGGTTATAATCGATATGTGGCTTTTGCCCAGCTAAAGTTTCGGCAACAAATACGCCTTCTTCTTCAGCTTTATGCGCCAACATGGCACCTTTGATAACATCTCCAATTGCATAAATATTACTGGCTGTGGTTTGCAAATGATCGTTTACTTCCACTTGACCTCTTTCGGTAATTTTTACGCCGGCTGCTGCTGCATTCAATCCGTCAGTATATGGACGACGGCCAACGGCTACCAAAGCATAATCGCCGTCAAGCGTAATTGTTTCACCTTTTGCATTGTCTGCTAAAACCTGAACGGCATCGCCTGTTCTTTCAACAGATTTTACTTTGTGAGAAGTATAGAATTTCATGCCTTGCTTTTTAAGAACTTTTGTCAATTCTTTTGACAAACCTGCGTCCATTCCGGGAATAATCCTATCGAGATATTCTACGACCGAAACCTGTGCGCCAAGACGAAGATATACCTGTCCTAATTCTAAACCGATTACGCCACCGCCAATGATAATAAGGTGTTTCGGCACTTCTTTGAGTTCCAAAGCTTCTGTGGAAGTAATGATTCTTTCTTTATCGATTTTGATAAAAGGAAGACTTGACGGTTTTGAACCAGTCGCAATGATCGTGTTTTTTGCTTCTATCGTTTCGGAAGTACCATCGGCTTTGGTAACTTTTACGTGGGTGGCATCCTCAAATGCGCCAACGCCTTCAAAAACGGTGATTTTGTTTTTGTCCATTAAATATTTAATGCCGGCAGTATTTTGATCTACAACATTGCCTTTTCGGGCAATCATTTGGTCGATATTGAATTTTATCTCGCCTGAAATTTCAATGCCATGCTCTGCCATATGAGAAGTTGCATCGTAATAATGGTGCGAAGAATCTAATAATGCTTTTGAAGGAATGCAACCTACATTGAGGCAAGTACCGCCCAAAGTGCTGTATTTTTCAATAATTGCAGTGTTAAATCCTAATTGTGCACAGCGAATTGCGGCAACATATCCTCCGGGACCGGAACCAATAACGACAACGTCAAATGAACTCATGGTATATATTTTATGGTGTTTATTTTTTTGTTGTACAAAATTACGAATTAATTAGAAAATTAGCGAATTAGAAAATTAGATAATTAGTGAATATTGGAATTAATGAGATTTGAGAGCAGAGAATGATTAATAGATTGAAATTTTCATGATACGCAACTAAACACAAAACACCGTTTAATTGTTAAACCTATAGCTAAAATGAAACTATTCTCTATTTTTCTAATTGATAAGCCGTAGTGTTTTTCACTTCTCCAATCATAAAAGTGCTGTGTGTGCTACCAATATGCTGCAAAGTAGTCAGTTTTGTTACCATAAATTCGCGATACTCTTCCATATTTTCGACACAGATTTTGAGGATGTAATCGTAGTCGCCACTTACGTGGAAACATTCGAGGACTTCTGTGAGTTGCACCACTTCTTTTTCGAATTGCGAAATGAATTCTTTGGTGTGTTGCATTAGTTTGAGATGACAGAAAACCACAAACCCTTTTTGGATCTTATTTCGGTTGAGCAAAACAACGTATTTATCGATGATGCCTTCGCGCTCGAGCTTTTTGATACGTTCGTAAACGGCCGTTACGGAAAGATTCAGTTTTACCGAAAGTTCTTTTGTAGTTTTTTTGCTATCGTTTTGCAGGAGCGAAAGCAGTTTTTTGTCGGTAGTATCCAAGTTTTTTTAAATTTTAAATTTTGAATTATAAATTTTAAATGAATGAAAATCTGCAAATTTAAGTTTTGCATTTCAAATTTAGAAAAATAAACTATATTATATTAATTTTTTAGTTTAAACATCTAAATAATAAACCATGTATTGTTTTTAATTCTGCTTATGTGTTGTTTTGGATGATGAAATTGATAGCAAAATCTGCTGCTTAGCCCCGATAGCAGCAAGTATCTTGTAATTGCGATACACATGAAAATCTCGGCAAAGATTGCTTCGTTCCTCGCAATGACAGATACTGCGTATAGCGGGAATATGCTTCGAATAAGTTAAAATTTATAATTCAACATTTAAAACAAAAAAATGCACAACCCAGCAGATAACATTCAGGATTTACAATACTTTGGCGAATTTGGCGGCGTGAATCCATCGATATCCGATTCATCTACTTATACTTTTCTTTCGGCAAAAACGATGTTCGATACTTTTGAAGGCAATGCAGAAGGTTGTTATTTATATTCGCGGCATTCATCGCCAAGTAATTTATATTTGGACAAAGCACTTGCGGTTATGGAAGGTACACAATCGGCGAATGTTGCTGCATCCGGAATGGGCGCTATTACTTCTACCCTATTGCAATTGTGTGGTAATGGTGATCATGTGGTTTCCAGTCGTACGATTTATGGCGGTACTTATGCGTTTTTGAAAAATTTTGCACCACGAATGGGAGTTGCCACGACTTTCGTCGATATTACAAAATTGGATGTTGTTGCGGCGGCAATTACACCCGAAACAAAAGTACTTTATTGCGAAACGGTAAGTAATCCGTTATTGGAAGTTGCGGATATTGTTGGATTGGCTGCGATTGCAAAAAAGCACAATATTAAATTGGTGGTTGACAATACGTTTTCGCCATTGTCTGTTGCGCCTATACAATTGGGTGCCGATATTGTGATCCATAGTCTTACCAAATACATCAACGGCAGTAGCGATACGGTTGGCGGCGTGACTTGTGCATCGCGGGAATTCATTGATGCGTTAAAGAATGTGAACAACGGCGCAGCGATGCTTTTAGGGCCAACGATGGACAGTTTGCGTTCGGCGAGTGTGATGAAAAATATGCGAACTTTGCACATTCGGATGAAACAACACAGTCAGAATGCACAATTTTTAGCAGAAAGATTTGAAAAAGACGGTCTAAAAACGGTTTATCCAGGATTGAAAAGCCATCCGAGCCATCATCTATATAAAGAAATGATCAATCCCGAATACGGTTTTGGTGGTATGATGACTGTTGATGTTGGTAGTTTGGACAAAGCGAACGAATTGATGGAATTGATGCAGCAAAAAAACCTTGGATATTTAGCTGTTAGTCTTGGGTTTTATAAGACTTTGTTTAGCGCGCCTGGTACTTCTACGTCGAGTGAGATTCCGCTTGATGAGCAAAAAGCAATGGGATTGACAGATGGTCTGATCCGTTTTTCGATTGGTTTGGATAATGATATTCAGCGTACTTACGGCATGATGCGTGAATGTATGGTTGAAGTTGGGGTTTTAGAGAAAGATTTTTCTAACGTATAGAACCCATGCTATACTGCGGCTAATTATTTAGGATTGATAGGAATCCATATTTCTTCTTCAGAATTTGGGTCATTATTCTTGTATTTTTCTCCAAGAATTTCAAAATGAGGTCTATTGTCAATAGAATATTTTGAAGTTGGTAACCAAGTTCCATAAATGTATTCAAGATAAGAAAGTAATTAAATAATTTTAATGTGCTTATTTTTACTGTTTTAAAATTTAAACTTCTCTAAAGTGGGAAGTTTTTGTTTTTAAGTGGGAATGTTTAACTTCGATTAAGATAAAAATCGTCATTTGTGAACATGCCTTTGTTTTGGTTATCGTATTAATTTTTTTACCCCATTGACTGCTATTTCACGAATAGCGCTGTTATCAGTATCAGCAATTAGTTTTTCCAGATCGGGAATAGTTTCCATGGCTTCTAATTTTACCAATACATGTACGGCGTATTTCAAATCGTATTCATCGTAGAAATATTTTACAACGTTTTGTAACGCTTCAACAACAGACCGAGTATAGGGCTGACAATTCCCAAGTGCGCGTATGGCTGAATTCCTAATCAGCTCCCGATCATCTGTAGTATACCCGATCAAAGGAGCCGGATCGCAAGCAATAGAAACACCACTTTCCGACAATGGAGTCAATGTTTCATACAAAACCGCTTCGTCTTTATCCAATATGGCTGTGAGTGCTACCATTTGTTCCGCAAGCAATGTATCACGCGTATTCTGCAAAAGATAGCCTAGTACCACCGCTGCAAATTTCCGTAAATGAGCGGGATTGTTAGTACGTACACAATCCAGGAGATCAGGAAACAGTTTAGGATCATTCAGCTGTTCTGCAATACGGTAGGCTTTCCATGATTCAGTTTCCTTCACTACCGGAGTCGAAGAATCGAATTTCCCGCTCATCGTCTCGAGCAAATCTTTTAGTTTCTGGTGAAGCATAGTTCTCATTTTAGCAGTATTTCAGGATAACTCCCGAATTCGTTCTACACTTTTTATGTTTTTCATTTCCGTAATGTATGAATCGGACTTGTTTCCTTCTTTTTCATCAGGAAATACCGTATCATCCAAGCGGATAAACTCAACGCTTGTTTCTTCCTCTCCAAAAACAAAATCTTTTACTTTTGCTGTAAAAGGTTTGTGTTTTGATGATTTCAATTCCACCAGCACTTTTGATTTCATGGTTCTGTACATTGACAGTTCCATACCCAATTCACTATCCAACCTCATATCTTAATTGGTTATTTAATTTTAGTATAATCAATGCAATTAATACCGTATTTTTTTAGTGCATCATACACCGATTCGGTAGTTCCATCCAGTAACACAAATATAACTTTTTTCAAGATTTAACAAGTGCTGCATACCTCAAAATTTGATCTTCAAGATCGGCTGAAAGGGTTACCTGCAGTTGCGGCAATTTAGGAGCTGAGTACTTTCGGTGACCGAAAACGAAGTTATGGAAAAAGTAGAACAATTTTGCACAAGAAGGCCGCAATTTTGCCAAGCCCATGTTGGCGGTTAGTGATTGATTAAATCATTCTCTACTTCAATTCCATTTATTTTTAATTGCTTAATAAAATCTTGTAATTGTTTTCCAAAATATATTAAGCTAAACTCATTTTTGGAATTTTGAGATTCTATTCTCATGTAAAATAAATTTACTTTTCCTCTTGATTCTGAAGTAAAAATAATTTTATTGATTTCTTTTATTGGAAATATTTCGGGTTTTAAAAATGTTCTTTTGACAATTATATTGTTTGAAAAAATCTTAAAGGTTTTTAAAGCTCTTAAATATAAAAATATGGTTGCAAAACATACAATTATCAAAATTGGAATAAATAGCGTTTTTACATAAAAAGTTCTGACCAGCAAAAAAGTTCCAGGAACTATAGTAATCCATAATTTTAAGAACGCTCTTATATATTGCTTCGTTCCAAGTTTAGTTTGATATAATAGTTTCTCGTTTAGCATAAATGTTGAACCGGCGACATTATTACCGCCAACGTCTAGGGCTTTCTGTAGTTGTGGCAATTTCGGAGCCGAGTACTTTCGGTGACCGAAAACGAAGTTATGGAAAAAACTGGTTCAATTTGCCGCAATATCGTCCAAGCTGCTGTTGTTCAATTTCCACAAGTGTGCCGCAATTTCATCAAAACCCATGTTGGTGGCAGTTTTTTTTATAGTAAACACTTTTTAATTTTTTTAATGTCTTTATGGTTTTTCAAGTTTAGTAAAAATAAATCTTGATTGTCAAGAGTTTCACTTGCGTCTTTAATTTTTTCAAAACCAAGTCTAATTAAAATTCTATTTCCGCTTTCAGAAAATGCAAATGCCAATACTTTAATACCTAAATTTTTATCGGCATTGTTTTCAATTTGTTCAACAAGATTTCTTAAAAGTAAATTTGAATAGAGTTTTTGTCTGCAATCCTCAATTATTGCTAAATCAGAAAGATAATAAAGGTTTTTTAATGATTTATCAAAATCATCAATTGTTATGTCTCTTTCTTTCAATTGTCCTGTTTTCAGCTTTTCAAATGTCTTAAAATTTATATTCCAAAAACTTACTCCACCAACTATTTTTTTGTCAGAAAATAGGCCTAATATGTTTGAATTTGATTTTGTCCACCATTCCTTTTGTCTTTGAGTAGGCACACTATGTTCTCCAAAACAACTTTGGTAAATACTATCAAGCATATTAAATTCTTTCTCATTTTGTAGGTGTCTAACGCTGTATATTAAGTCGGTATGTGAAAAGTTTGTTTCCGCAAAAACACTCAACAATTCATTTGAATATTGGTCTTTACTTGTGTGAATAAACTCTCTAAAAGCACTACTTTTTACATATATTTTCTTAATGTAATTCCTCCAAGGTTCTTTAATTTCAGGTGCTAATGAATCTTTTTCAACTAATATGTATTCAAAAAAGTCCGCAAGTAATTCAGATAAGCTAAAAACTTTATTTCGATTTTCATCGTCTTTTGTTAGTGGTTTTTCTTCGTGAAAATACGGTCGTAGCTCACTATGTTCAGCAAAAAATTTATAAATTTCTGTATTTATAGAATAAATAGCAGTATGATTGCTTTGTCGCAAATTTTTATTAGTTTGTTTTATTTGAGTCCAAACAAAATAAAAACCAACAAGCGAAATAAATGCACTTGCAAGTTGTCCTACTGCTGAACCTATGTCAGTCCAAGATGGTTCCATAGTTTAGTTATTGTTTTGCATTAAAATTGCCACCAACGTCCCGCAGTTTTATGAAGTTGCCGGAATTTCGAAGCTGAGTATTTTTGGCGACCTAAAACGAAGTTAGGAAAAAAACTGGTTCCGGCAAGCACTAAATAGGCAATTTCATCAAGCTGCTGTTACCTGCAGTATCATTTCCAATTTTGGTTAAATCTCAGTGAATACAACATTTTATAAACTCTATCTAATCCATAAGTTCCAATCATTCCATAATCATTTATAGTTTTTGTCACGTCGTCGTCATATGTAATTTTAAGAGTACAACTTTGATCATCTGTCCAATCAACGGAATACTCGTTTTTAAGATTTGGAAAATCAATATAATTTAATAAGTCTACAATTTCGTTAAATTCCTTTTCTTTGATTTCAGTTGAAAATTTACCTTTTATTTCCTTAGCCTTTCTGTTTGGCCTATTGTACATATTGGCATCAAATTTTGCTATTCGGTTTTGATCAATTACCAAATTAAAAACCGGACATGTCCCAAAGCAACCAGTAGTTTCAAATTCGATTTTCTTGATTGTATGCTTTGAAATCTCAGGATTATATTCTACAAAATCGCCATATTTATGTATTAAAGTATTTTTCACTAACTCATTTTTAGATTTATTATTCCAATCATAATTTTTGTGATAAAAATCTATCACTGCAACTCCATCAATCTCTCTAATTTTTGGAAAAACACAATCTTGAAATGAGCGCCTAGTAAGAGGTTCAATTTTAAAATTGTGGTTTGCATTACCATATATTACCAGCACGGTAAAATCATAATAATCTATAATTACTAATAAATCATTGTAACCGTTATTGTCAAAGTCAGCCTTATAGAAACTTTTGTCGATATTTAAAGAATCAGCTTTTGATTTACAGAAGTCCGATTTTGAAAATCTATCTTTAAAATCAGTTATTTTTTGAATTTTAAAATTTTTAATACTAGTATCAATAGAAGTAATAAATTTTTCAACTTCGACATTACTTTCTAAGCTATCGATTTTTGTTTTTACGATAACATGTTTCTTGTTTTGTCCTTTACATGAAAGAAGCGAAAATAGAATTGGTAATAATAAAAATAGTATATTTTTCATTGCAGGTTTTTTTAGATATTGCAGGAACGTCACGCAGCTTTGCGATGTTGCGGCGATTTTGAAGCCGAGTACTTTCGGCGATCCAAAACGAAGTTATGGAAAAAACTGTTACAATTTAGAAAAGTGTACCGCAATTGCATGTAGCCCATGTTGGGTGCAGCCAGAATTAAAAACAAAAAAAAATTACAATTTTCTATATCTCCACAATATTTCACCACTTGTTGCACCCAACGCCAAGGGCTTTGCGAAGTTGCGGCAATTTCGGAGCCGAGTACTTTCGGTGACCGAAAACGAAGTTATGAAAAAACTAGAACAATTTTGCACAAGAAGGCCGCAATTTTGCCAAGCCCATGTTGTGCGCCGTTTAACTATAATTTGTTTGGAATATCCATCATTTGATGCAACACTCTAACAATTTCAATTACGTCATCTTCAGCCATCTTATAAATTATCAAATGGGATTTAATTTTTACTTGTCTATAGCCTGGTTTGATTTTACTAATATCTCTCCCACTCTCAAAATCTTCAACAATAAAATTAATTTCTTGGTATATTAATCTGTAATAATGGTTTGCTTGATTAACTGACCAATTTTCGAAAGTATACAGCCAAATTTTATCAATATCTTGTAAGGCTATTTTACTTATGCGATAATTGTGTTTCATAAATATTTTTTGTGCAAACTTGCTAAATGAGCTTCTGGATCAAAATTAGAAATCATTCCACTTTGTTCTCCAAGTTCAATTTCGTGTCGCAGTTGCTTAATTTTTTGTTCTTCCAATTCTAACAATCTCAAAGCCGATCTTACGACTTCACTTGCAGAACGAAAACGACCTGAAGCAACTTCTTCGCCAATAAATTTCTCAAAATGATCTCCAAGTAGTACTGATGTATTCTTAGCCATAATTAGATTTTTTTCAAATATACCAAATTATGGTATGTTTTCAAATTTTACGCGAAGTTTTAACGAAATGGCGCACAACGTCGAGGGCTACCTGCAGTTGCGGCGATTTCGAAGCCGAGTACTTTCGGTGGCCGCAAACGAAGTTATGAAAAAAGGACGAACAATTTTGCACAAAAGTGCCACTCTGGCGCCAAGCCCATGTTAGCTGCTGCTATTAGTATAAAATGATTTACTAAAAACTAAAAAAAGGGTGACTAACGATACCCTTTTAGAAATAAAAAATTATTATAATCTTAATCGGTGTGGTTTTAAAATTTCCCTTACTTGTTCTTTGCTTGCGAGCTTTATCAGTTCGTATACTTCTTTATTTTCTGAATCAAGCTTTCTTTGTGATTCTAGACAAACTTTACGCAATTCTATCGCTTCTTCGACACTATTAAATTTAGTCTCTGACAAGTGCAATGAAATCCAATTTATAAAGTTTTCTTCTGTTAAATAAAAATCTAAGTTATCAATATAACCTAATTTTCCCACCAAAATTAGCGAATTCTCACGCATTAGCTTGAATGATTCAGAGTTACACATTTTTAAATATAAATCTTTTGCTTTCGCAAAGTCTGATTCAGATAACATTGTTTCGTTAGATAAATCGGCTTTCGCGTTTTGTCCAAACGCATAAGCAAAAGTTGATAGAAAGAGTACTAAAACGATTATATTTCTTTTCATAATGGTTAATGTGTGTAATTCAAACAATCATTAAATTTCCAAATAGCGTGTGTAATTGCCATATTGTACCACGCTTCTACTGTATTCCTTGACACCTCATCCATATTTGGATAATTATTCATGGCATTGGAATAATTATTATCAATAATATCTAAGGCAATCTCAACTTCATCCATACACCATTCTGAATGAGGGTCAACAGCGCTTACTACTGGTAATGGAAATAATGGAGCAACAACGAATCTAATATCATCAATATCTAATTTAGCTAAATTTTCGTGAAATAAATGAAAGCGACTGTAGTATGCTGTAGTTACATTAAGTGAATTATCATATAAATCCAAACCAATCATTTATATTTGTAAATGATGTAAATTGAATATTGTCCTTTAGCCAATTTTCAAAATAGCTACGCGATTTTAAAGTGTTTTCATCGGTATTTGAACTGCGAAGAGCAACTGCTAACTCGTTATATATTGCCTGCTTATTTATAAATTCAGAGCTTTTCATAATACCTTCAAATTCAATTTTCAGGTCTTGTGCCATCTGGCTGGGTACATGGATTTCAAGATTTGCTACAGCACTTGACTCATCTTTGCTGCATGAAAGAAGTGCGACAAACGCCACTAAAACAATACCACTTAATTTAATAATTTTTTTCATTTTTAATTAATTTGATTATTATGTTAATTTAGTGGGGGTTTCTAAAATTTCAATACTTTTATATTGAAGTCAATACTGCTTTATAGAGATGGCAAATCTCAAAATTATCTTTTTAAGTGTTTGAATGTTAACAAATATATCAATTAATATCTGACTATATAAAATTAAGTGACAAATTGTCATTTTATAAATTTTGGTTGGTAACAGCTAACGCCCGCAGCTTTGCGAAGTTGCGGCAATTTCGAAGCCGAGTACTTTCGGTGACCGCAAACGAAGTTATGGAAAAAACTGGTTCAATTTCCACAAGTGTGCCGCAATTTTGCCAAGCCCATGTTAGTGGTAGTTTTTTATTTTCTCTCCAATGTAATTTAAAGCTTTGTTGTATGTTTCAATTCCGTGTCCTACGTTGTTGTAAATTTTTGTTTCTTTCAATGTCTTAATTTGTCTTTTTGCATTATCAACTGATTTTTGATAAGGAAATAAAAGGTCTTTGTCACCAACAAGTAAATAAGTATCTGCCTTTACTTCTTCAAGTTGCTTGTTCATATAATAAGGTTTTTGTGTCTTGTCCTTGTATCGGCTTATTGCAAAAACTTCATAGTCTAAAAGCATTTTTTCTGAAAAGTCCGATAGTCTATGATTTGGTTTTGAAAAAACTGCTTTGTCAAGAAATTTTAATACGTTTTTTTTATTCGGTTTTATTATTGGCAGAAGATTATAGTATAGATTTTTAATGGTTAGGGAAAATGGTTGTAAGCAACCGGGATTTAATAAAAAGGCAGCCTTGATTTTTTCTGGATTTGAAATTCCAAGTTTCATACAAATAAGTCCACCAAATGAAGCCCCCGCAACAAAAGCTTTTTCAATTTTGAGCTTGTTAAAAACATCAGTCGCCCAAAGACCATAGTCCAATGACTTGATGTCTGGTGTGGAACCGTCACTTAAATTTGGAAGCCCGTTTGTCTCCACCATAAAAATTTTCATTTTATGATTTAAGTTTTCAAGACCTTTATCAAAGTCCCAAATCAATGAAGAGGTTCTTGCTCCTGGAAAAATTACTAATGTGTCAGAGTGTTCTTCCTTTGTATAAAGACCCCAAACTATTGTTTTACCAAGTGAAGTTTCAATTTCGTAACGTTCATATTGCCTGCCGTTATTTTTTTTCAATTGTGTTACCCAATTTTCAAAATAGTTTAGGTCAATTGTTTCATCTTTGAAATGTGATTTACTGTATATTTTCATCTCTGTCTGTGTTGTCATTTAGGCGGTCTCAAGTTTCTAATGCAACTTAAGCTGTTACAATATTAATCAAAATTTCAATTGAATTTATTTAAAACCATTTCTTCGAAAA
>JAQSDU010000010.1 GCA_029946065.1 Flavobacterium sp. | reverse complement strand
TCTCGTTCTGCAAACTGACGGCTAACGTCTAGGGCTTTGCGAAGTTGCGGCAATTGGAACTGAGTTCGCTCGGCTGGACTGAACGAAATTAGGAAATTAAAACGTGATTTCATAACTTAATGCAGCAATAGCGCAAAACCGCTGTTATGTGGAGGCTTGATTGTTTTCAATTTTGTAAATCAGACCTTTATGTTCATCAAAATCAAATTCACGTTCGTAATGCAAACCAAGCTTTTCTAGAACTTTTATAGATGCAATATTTTCTGCCATTGCTCGTCCTACAATGATTTTTAAATTCAGTTTTTCAAAACCATATTTTAGACAAGCTTTTGCACTTTCTGTTGCAAAACCTTTATTCCAATTCTTTTCAAAAAATCTAAAACCTATATCAGTTTCGTCTATCTCTTTAGCATATTTTAATCCGCACCAGCCTAGAAATTCTCCATTAAATTTGTCAATTACAGCCCAACGACCAAAACCATTGATTTCATAATCTTTATAATCAACTAAAAAGTTTTTAGCTTCAGTAATATTTTCAAATGCTTTGTCGCCTGTATATTTTACGACGTTTGGATTAAGATTCAATTGATAGAAATTTTCAGAATCTTCGATGCTAAATTCTCTCAATAATAATCGATCTGTTTCTAAAATTTGTTTCATTGTTAGTACGATTTTCAAAAGCTTTCACATAACGTCCTGTGGCTTTGCGACGGTGCGGCAATTTCGGAGCCGAGTTCTTTCGGTGACCGTGAACGAAGTTATGAAAAAAGTAGTTCAATTTTGCACAAAAATGCCGCTCTGGCGCCAAGCCCATGTTGGGTGTTGGTTTTATCAGATTTTACTTTTTAAATCCATTCTGCCATGCAATATTCTTGCAACTTCAATTTCATCGCTGGAGATAATTCGGTAAAAAATTATATGTTCATTTGACTTAAATCCTAAAACATCTTTAATCCCAATTTCATATTTTTTTCCTCTTTTCGGATTGTCAGCGATTTCTTGGCAAGAATCAAGTAGCAATAAATAATATTTTTCAGCCTGATTTTCAGACCATTCGTCAAAAGTATAATTCCAAATATCAGCTAAATCATCTAAAGCTTTATAAGTCAATAGATAATTAGCCATTTGCTTTTCGTTTTGCTTTTAATTCTTCAAGATGTTTTTTTGGATCAAAATTCTGAACTAGTCCACTATCGATTCCTTCTTGAATCGCGTTTCTCAGAACTACAATTTTATTTTCTTCTTCTTCGAGTAGTCTTAATCCTGCTCTAACTATTTCACTTGCATTTTGAAACCTGCCTTTTGATAGAGAATATTCAATAAAACTTTCAAAATGATTTCCTAATGATATTGATGTGTTTTTTCCCATGACATTTGAATTTACACAAAGTTACCATTTTTTGGTAACTACGCAAATTCTGAAAGGGATTTTTCTTAAAAATCACACCCAACGCCCGGGGCTTTGCGAAGTTGCGGCAATTTCGGAGCCGAGTACTTTCGGTGACCGGAAACGAAGTTATGGAAAAAAGTAGAACAATTTTGCACAAGAAGGTCGCAATTTTGCCAAGCCCATGTTGTGAGCAGTTTAAATTTAGACAACTGTATAATATTGTGAATTGTATTTTTTAATTAGCGTAGAAATATCAAGTTTCTTTCCTAATTTTTGTGCTACATAATCAATCATTTTCCAAGTTCCTAAGGTAGGATGCATTGGTGAACCTAATAGATATTCTCCCAAATTAGTGAAACTTTTAAACACTTCGGTCATAGCGTGATCGGGAAGACCTGATTTGACGCCATATTGTGTTGTCGTTGGCTGATTTGTTATAATGTCTATACCATTAATTACGGGTCCATTTTTTAATATTTCCTTTAGAGGTTTAAATATGGCAATGTCATATACATTTGAATCAATCTCAATCCAAGAATGATCAAAAAAACCTTCGTTTACTTTAGCTTCTCCAACTAACCATACATTACTTATTCCAAATTCATTTAAAAGAATATGTAGTGCAGCGCAACTTTCATGACATGCGCCTTTCCAATCAGCATTAATCATTATATCTAAAACATTGGAAAATATCCCGTTAATATTTTTTTCATTTTGTATTCCGCTAATTGCAGTATTCAGATTTTGCTTCATATTTTGTGTCATATTTTGGATTTCGGTTTGGATAAATTGCTCACAACGTCCCGCGGCTACAAGAAGTTGCGGCAATTTCGGAGCCGAGTTCTTTCGGTGACCGAGAACGAAGTTATGAAAATTAATAGTACAATTTTGTACATAATGCCGCAATTTATTGTAACCGCTGTTAGCCGTTGTTCTATTTTTCAACTTCTAATTGTTTTAAATAACTTTTCCATAGAGCTTTACTAACAATATAAGAATATTGGTAGCTTGTTTCATAGATTCGTACGTTATCTTTAAATTCAGTTGTATCCACCAAATAATAGTCAAAGTTATTCCGTAAATAATAAAAAGACACAGAATAATTTTCTTTTGGACAGCAACAATAATCTGTTTTTTTAGAATTGGTGAACAGTTTTTTAAAGGCTGTTATTTCTACTTCTGTTTCAGCTAAATATTTCTTTTTCTCCAAATTTGAAGTTTCCGACGTTGAATTCGGGTCTATCTCACTTTCGATAACTATTTCCGTGCTACTTTCTAAAATATCAGAGTGCTTATAATCATTTGCTAACTCACTCATTTTCTCACCGAATTTCGAGTAACATCCTACAATAATTGTAAGCACAATAACAGCTAGTAATATTTTTTTAGTCATAATGTTGTTGTTATGCTCAGCGCAATCTGGGCGAATAACGGCTAACGTCTAGGGCTTTGCGCCGGTGCGGCAGTTTCGGAGCCGGGTTCTTTCGGTGACCGTGAACGAAGTTAAGAAAAAAGTAGTTAAATTTTGCAACTAATTGCCGCTCTGGCGCCAAGCCCATGTTGGGAGATCGTTTTTCTATTTTTCGAAACCTATTGATTTTTTTGATGGCTTATATAATGATTTCAATTCTGAATATTTATCATCAAATTCTGTTTTTGAAATCACTTCAATGTTCCTTAACCATTTTAAATCGTTAAGTTGATTCTCATAACTTAGATTTTCATCAATAACAAAATAATTTTCTCTTAAATATTTATTTCGAGATGAAAATAAATTTTCTACAAATTGATCAGCCGCTTCTTTGTTTGGAATATTTTTATAAATGAAAATATAATTATTGTTTGATAATTTTATTTTCCATGAATTTTGTCTAGTTATAAAAAAAGCAATAAAAAAACCAATTGCAATAAAAGCAAATACTTCCCACATCTCTGTATCCATACCTTTGTCATTTCTAAAATTATATGAAATAATTGATACAAAAGAACATAAAATTGATACGCATATAAGAATTAAATTTTCATTTCTATAAGTACTCTTATCATTTGTTAAATTTTCAAATCTAATATTGATTTCCTTTTCGCTACTTAATTTTGAGACTTTAAAATTGAACATAGTGTCCATAATTGCAAATTCTCGCTTATTAAAGATTTTATTTTGTTTGAATGTTAGCATAAATAGTTGTTTAAATGTCTCCCAACGTTTTGCGGCTTTGCGATCGTTGCGGCAATTTCGGAGCCGATAACTTTCGGT
>JAQSDU010000009.1 GCA_029946065.1 Flavobacterium sp. | reverse complement strand
AAAGAAAGTTCCCGCGAGGACTTAAAGGGACAGCCCGGCACAGTTGCAAAACCAGCGTTCTAGACTATATATAAGTTCCGCAACGGCGACACGCCCGAAAAAAATAATAAAGCCACCTTATTAGGATGGCTTTATTATTATTGTGTTGCCGTTAAATCTCAAGATAGAGCGGCAATTGGAATATCAAAGTGTTGGTATCAATAGAAGAGAACACATCGATTTCAAAATTGAAGGTACCGCCGGATTCATTTGCTATGCTTGCCGTGAGCCAGGAATTGAGTTGCGTCGTAAGCGAATTGGCAAAAGTAGCGCCTTTGTCGGCGGTCGTAAGACTGAATGGTGTTGCCAATAATACCGGAATCGTCACCGGAAGCTGTGTACCCGGGATCATATAGGTATAATCGACAGTCATTTTCATACTCAGACTAGCACTTGACACCCCTTTGGTAAATGCATCGAACAGCGCCAGCATATTATCACCCAGTGATCTGCTGCCCACAGGATAGGTATCTGTGCCGATGGTAGCTATGTTAACCGATGTCGAATCGTTAAGCAACGCAATCAACTTGGCATAGAACTTCACCATTGGTGTTTGGTAGAGAAAGTTCTTGTTGGTGGTTTGCCATCCGCCATTGCCATCGGGCAACAAATCGAGATTACGCACAATCTGTGCACCGCCCCAGGCATTTTGGGTGTTGAGGATATCGAGACTATTGATTACGACATTTCTCAATTGTTGGACATTACGGTTGCTGTAATCGAGATATACGCCCTGATCATCAATATATTGATAAGTGTTATTGCCTATATTACTTTCTTTGTAACCCGGAATTTTGATGACCGGAATCTGCGACAGCGGATTGTTTGCATCTGCAATTACCTGTACATTTAAATAACCTGATAATTTGGCGCCCGTTTCAATAACCGTAAAATTCAGGATAATAGGCTGCTGAACATCACCCAGACGCATTGGCCTTGCAGCGAATTGCTGCCCTCTCGGGTTGACCTGGTTCCAGTTTGCCCAAGCGCCGGCAACTTGACCGACGATTGTCGTAAATGCTGCGACAGCATACATGGCGTTGGTGTAAATCGCCGATTGGGTTTGTACGTCTTTTTGCGTAAGATTCGCAAGATAAAGCTTGAAATCTGCAGCAATCAGCGGATAAACCGCAATAAACTGGGCCAATGCGACATCTAACGTCAGATCTACATCGCCGTTACCCGAAGACATTGGCGGTTTTACGTCTGAAGGAATGTTAAACATCACCTGTGTTTCTATCGTATCTTGTGCTGCAATGGCATTCCTATATGAATAGATGAAATCCCATGTCCTTGCATCCTGCATCGTAATAATCGGTGCCACCGGATAATTGACCAGCTGCTCTGTTATTGATGGCGGCGTCGGATAAGCACGCAACGGAACCGGAATCGTAATATCGCCCACATTGCTTAATTCGGCTGCCAGTGGCAATATAAATGTCAGCCAGCTTGAAGATGTATAGCCGTTGATTCCTTCAATTGCCATGATCATTTGCTCGAGGTGACTCACCTTGAACTGCATGTTACCGAATTGGAAATTGCGGAATTCAGGCGTATTTTTCGATTCAAACATATAAGTCAGCCACGACTGACCATCGGCAAGCGGTAATTTAGCTGTTGAAAGCGAATATTCGGTAGAAGGCGGAATTGTACCGCTACCCTGATCCGGAACCGTAGGATCGTTACCGACCATATTGCCGAATAGTTTTGGCGTTGTCAGTGTTCCATCGACCGGATCGGAGTTCGAGCCGTTCCATGATGAATCTATGGTTACCGGTGTCTGAATTGCTGCCGAGTATTTATATGTTGCCGAAAGCTCTCTTAACAATTGCTGTTTCCATTTTTCCTGAGCGTTCCCGATATTGGCGCCAGACTTATCGCTGGCATCGATAATATAATCAATGGTGCCTTCAATCGCATCCGCAAGCGCTTGTTTTTGGTCAAGAATATCCTGAAGCGTTTTTCCGTTATCAAGCAGGAATGCGGGAACTGCAAATCCTGGCGCTAAGAACGAATCGACAGATTCAAGAAATTGTCTACCATAATCATCAAGGTCTATCGCTGAGAATCTCTTGGAAACGGCAGCACCTGCAGGGAACGCCTTTCCTGTCTGGTATGGACTAATGCCTGCATCCATCGAAACCAGACTTGTAGCCAACGGTATCGGTGCAAAGAAATATACTTTGTCGTTGTCGTAAGTATACCTGATGCCGCTAACACCGGTGGTATCAAAACGCACCATCCAGATTGGTTTATTCGTGCCATCAGTAGTGCTTCCACTTACCGTTTCGCTATCGGACGAAGTTGCGATTTTTATCAGAATTCCTTTCGAAGGCTTATCTGTAAATGCTTGTTCGAACAAACCGGCAAAATAACTCAGACTCAGTGAACCCGTTTGTGGTTTTCCGCAAACAACCGATTGCGCTTGTGGTTTTACAGCCGTTACAGCACTCGCCACGCCCGGAGCATCTGCGAAATCAGGATCTACGTTTTTCGTACGCTGCATGGTAACGTTCACCGAAAGTGCAATACTATCTGCATAACTAGCAATGTTGTTCACATCCACATTTGTAGTTATTGCATACGGAATCGGAATTGATACTGGATCAGGATTCGAATTATTGATGATTCCTTTAAGGTAATTGATGACCGGTTTCACGAATTTTGTTGCCAAATCCGAAACCGACATGGATTGCACCAAACCTTCCGGAGCCGCTTCAGTCCCCTGGATTGTTGAAGCAAAAGACATCAACATATCGCCTGACATCAATTGGTAAAACAATCTCATGTAGGTTTCCAAATCGACCGTGGCATTATTAAGTGCGCCTTCTGTTCCGTCATTGTATCGCGAAACATCAAAGCAGAAATTAACCGTAAGTTCAGGTCCGCTGCCTTCATCATCAAATAAATAAAAGCTAGATACTGATGGCCATTGCGAGACAGACAAGATTCCATCTGTATACAATAACGGCATCGAAACCGAAAGTGAATTAACACCACCCGTCGGCATATTGCCAAACATATCCTGCCAGTTTAGTGACATTTGTACATTCGTTCCGATTCCTGCATAGAAGTTAGGGAAATCAGGATCGTCGTTTGCACCCTGAACGAATCTGTAATAAGGTATCGCAGCAGAATAATTCCAAGGGGCGTTAGGATCTGCAGCAGCAAGTGTTCCTTCGCGCTGGCTTTGCAATGCATCCTGATCGAGCGTATCGACAGGTCCGGCCGGCATATAATTTTGGTACGCCGGGATTGCCGGAAGGCTTACCCCCAATAAATTGAATTGATTTTGGAGATATACCTGATCTTCTGCCTGCGTTGGCGGGTTTTGCGTCGGATTGAAATCGCCCGGAAAATTCCGTGACAATTCATATCCCACATTGCCCTGCATTAGGCTTGGCACCGGCACCGTAATATCAGGAGATTGTGCATAAACCGTGGTTTTTGAAAAGTCAAGGTCGTCGCCTGTAATCACCGCATTGATAAATGGCTGTGGAATAAAATCGGCAAACGTAATCACCATTTGTACATTGGCAGTGCCGGTTTCCCCAAAAAGATAATCAGGAAGGCCTTTTCCGTCGGCAGGCGTAATATAATAGAAATAGAATCCGCCTGATCGCACGATACTGCATTCCCACAATAATGTGATGTAATCGCCGGGTTTATTTAGCGTATTGACTGCGGTCGACTTCAGCATCATACCTCTTGCCATCACAATGGTTTCAGGATTGGTATCCGTCGAAAGATTCGCCTGCACAATCGCTGCATTCAAATCGCCGTTGGCTGCAGATACAAGACCTGCTTTTCCCGTTGCTGGATCGGGGGTCATTAAAATCTGGATCTGTTCGATAAATCCATCTTGTCCGCCCTGATTTGTGTTTTTGTAAACAATCAAGTCTTCGAGTAGGCTGATACTGATATCGTCGGCTCCGACAAGATTATAAACATTACCAGCTAAAGGTGTTTGCAACAAATCCTGCGTATTTAGCTTTTGGATGTTTACGTTCAGCATGGTTGCCCATTTAAGATTAGCGATTGTACCTTTAGTAGTGGCATCGCCATCCGGAGTAAGTGTTTGCAGGTTAAAAGTGAGTCCACCGTTAGTATTTTGCTGCAAAGCATCTCTGAAGTTTGAAGGCGTTCTCCATATAGTAGGCATATTGTCGAGGCCGCTAAAAAATTGTCCAGGATACGCCCATTCGGCAGCGCCGCCCAATGAGAAACTCTGTGGTGTATTATTGACGTTATCAAGCGCTTTCGGGTAACCTGCAATCACCGATGGGTTCAATGTATTGGCGCGCAGATTGATTGTGCGCTGAATGTCATCTTTATTGATCACCACATTCAATGCGCCATTTACAGGATTCATAAAAGTAATCCACGACGCATTCGCATTCATCAGGTTCACAGCATAAGTATCGGTCACCATTAGAGTTTGCGGCACAGTCCATTGCTGCCCAGTAAGCGCGTAAAGTGGCTGTATCGCTCCTGAAGTCGCCACAGGAGGCTCCGGCAATCTCAGTCCGTGAAGCATAAACCTTGACGCCATTCCGCCTAATTGCGTTACATTATCAGCCGTAATTACGCCGGCAACCATGTCTGAAACCTTCATCGTTTCAGTTCCCTGTGCATTCAGGTAGTCGATTGCATTTTGCAGCAATTGTTTCACTGCCATTGCCATAAAATCGGTAAAGATAAATGTCGGAACCGATAAATTCGGCTGCACTTCATAATTCGGATCGGTAACTCCCGCACAATCTGTCGGTGCAAAATAATCTTCTGTAGCAGTTGTCTGGAACGATGCACTTAACGCTCTCAATAATATATTGACATCTGAAAGATACCCTTGGTTTCCTGTCATCGATTGTGTCGAAAAATCAACTAAGTCGCCATTCGTGCCATTCAACACCGTTTGCATCTGCAATTCCGGCAATATCGGAAAAACAGAAGCGTCCATTACCGTATCGCTATCCGGATTTACTGCCGATACCTGCACCGTGAAGAATGACTTCAGGAACGATTCAACGTCATTACCAGTCGCGTTTTTGTAGTTGAATGGCGCTGCGTTGTCAGGACGCGTCTGTACATAGCAAAGCAACATACTCAATGCATCGATGCTGATTTCCTGATCTTTTAGCCAGCTTAATTTCGTACCGGTATTTTCACTACCGATAATCGCGTTTGCTGCCCAATATAAAGCTCCGGTGGCCATTGCGGTCATGCCGAATTGTGTAAAAGCGCCCGGATTTACAGTCCCTGTGTCGATATATAACATTCCGACGTACTGCGGACCCGGACTGAAATTTTGGCCGGTTTCACCCGAAATCGTCAAGTGGGGAATAAAATATAAGTCCAATCCGAAAGTTTCGCCGGTATCAATTGTAAGTGGTTGCCATTTTACGGTCGTCGGTGAAGCGGCAAGCATTCTGTATGCCGGTCTTGCGAGCGATTGTTGATTGACTTTGTACCAAAGTGACTGGTTTGTGGTGTCGGTTCCGATGGTGAACGAAGCAGTAATCGTTGCGCTGAAACTCATTCTGATGCTGATTTTGAACAAACCGAGATTTATTCTTACGGTTAAGCTGACGCTGACGCCAGCTTCAAATGTTATCGGAATGGCTTTGTATGCTTCGACTACGAAAGAAATCTGTATGTAAGCCGTAATATCTAGCGACGCTGAGATGATCGCAAAATTGATTTCGCCATAAATCCTTCCTACCAATGCCAGTGTTCCCGAAAACCTGTAATAGGTATCGGTTTGTCCGCTGTAAGGCGCAACGTTTGGTGCCGTGTATGTTGCAAATGTTCCCTGGAAAATACCGATTGCGGTGAGCGAAAGCCCAGCTTTCAGGATACCTTCGTCTACGGTTTTTCCAACGCCGACAGAAAGTGCAATTCCGGCTTCGATAACCGGATTGAAAACACCGGAATTTATGACAGGCAAATCGGTCGCTGTAGCGCCGGTCAAAGACGCAAAATAGAATCCGCCCGAACCAATGAACGGGAAAATCTGCAACGTGAACGACCTCGAGAAATCGGTGATGCTCGCCGGCCAACCAATGTCGATATAGAAATTTCCATTTGTGTAAATCTTAAGACCAATGTTTGGCAACGTAATCGAAACTTCGCCAAATTCCAAGTGGCGGAACACGTCCGGCAATTGCAATTCCATCTGATAAACGCCAATAGAATCGTTTATTTTTTTGTAGAGGATTTCAAATTCCAAATTTTTAAGGAATTCCGCTTTGTCAGAAACGCCAATCACGAGTCCGTACAAATTCGGATCGTTGAACACGAATGCCATTCTGTAAAACTGTGCCACGGTAAAATCGGCACCAATAAGCCAATCTGAATTTTGGTTAAACGCCAATGGCCCCGATCCGGCTTTTATCGGAACGGAATTGGGCGAATTGTTCGTATCGGCGAAGGCGCCCTGCATGGCAGTCACGGCTTCGTCAACACTCTCAAAAGAGCTACTGTTCGTCAATTCGATGTGCTGCCCTAGCGCTAAGAATTTAAGGTCGAACGCATCACTTCCCATTCCCGGAACGGCAGGCATGTCCTGAACCTTGCTTCCTTTTCCGGCCAATGCTTTAGTGTTGTCGTTTCCGGCTTCGATGGTCATGCCGAGGAAAGTTCCAGTAAAGCCTAAGTGAACGCCGTCATTGTCTTTCGTAAGCAAAATGGCGCTAATGTTAAGGAAACCGAGATTGACATCTGCATTGTAAGCAATAACGATAGTGTCGAGCGTGCTATCTGTATTTCTGGTGTAAGTAAACGACAATCCGTCGAGACTGATGCTGTTAAGTACGCTCCAAGGCGCCGAAAGCTGGAATCCCGGAATAAAACTGCCCATGAATTTCGTGACGATATCACCGAGTGACATTTTGGTAAATGTAACAGCGAATATGTCTTGTTTTGTTGTCGGGTTATACGTATAGGAAGCGTTAATGCCTTCCCATGTCAATGAAATAATATCTTTTCCGGCGCCAAATTCATAACCAACGTCAAATTTCAGTCCGAGCAACTTGGTCGTTGCCGTTACTTTTCCCGAAGTCTTATCGCCCGCAAATGTAATCGCGACGACTGCTTTCAATGATAAATTGAAACTGTTAAAATTAAGTTGCCAATCGGTTTTTCCTCCTACTTTATAAGTATTAGGCTTGCCTGCTGATGAGGGCGGAATAACAGCCGAAAATGACAAATCACTTACATTCAATACCACCCCGCCACTGCTGACCCATGTTGGAATATCACCGATTCCGAACGGTTTCAGGAAAGTATAGGCAATGTCGATAAGCGAAATAGGTTGTCCTTTTCCAGTACTTCCGTTAAAATTCCACGTACCGGCATCATAGCCTGCTACGAGCGTAACGTCGACGCCGGGATTTGTTGTGGTTCCGTCGCCGCCAATATTAAAAAGTCCGGTAAACTTACCCGAAGCACTACCTTGCTGGCTTGCTACTTCGACTTTCATTCCGGTCATTGTAAAATCGACTTTCGGAGATGATAATGAAAGAAAAGTCCAGTCGCTTTCAACCGCCGCATTTAGCGAATACACTTGGGTGGAAGGATTGATTTCCATCAAGAATTGAGTGATCTCCGACTTCAGGTCGAGCTTTACATCGGGTAGAAAAAGGGTGAAAACATCTCCAATCTGGATGGTCCCATCTTGTAATTCTACATTCGCCTTGAAATTTGGGAATGATGCCGTTACGGCCATTGTATTGGAATTCGCCGGACCTATAGTAAAAATTCCGGTAATGGTGAATTCCGTGGCCATTTCTGAAGACCCCGGACTGCTTATTAATGTATATATGGATATGCCGTTGACAAACAATTTATTACTGATAAGCTCCCATTGGTAATCGGCACTCGTGCTTATGGTCACGCCAAAAGATTCGACACTTTTGCCTTCTGAATCATAAGTCATTTCAATATCTTGTAACCCCAAATCGGTCAGCGTACTGAAAGGTTGGGGCAATGATGCACTTAAATTTACGCCGCCAATCAATTGGTAGAAGTTAGAAATGCTCGGATAAGGCGCTTCGAAATTTCCGGTAAAAACCCACGAACTGTCCGGAACCGGGTATGCCATCTGTAATTCCAGATTGACGATGTTTCCGCTGCCGTCATTATTGCTTACCACAATATTTCCTCCGATAATTCCTGTTGGTGGTAAATCTTTTTCGTAGGCGTTTACGCCGATAAAAGGCGCAGAAAGCCCGAACCAGTCGATTCCGGCAA
This sequence comes from Flavobacterium sp., assembly GCA_029946065.1. Taxonomy (GTDB): domain Bacteria; phylum Bacteroidota; class Bacteroidia; order Flavobacteriales; family Flavobacteriaceae; genus Flavobacterium. Next base: position 48,897 of record JAQSDU010000009.1, on the reverse strand, counting down.
TATTCCATTCGAAGTCCGCTGCAGTGGCTTTCAGTTCAGATGCTATGCCAGTATCACCGTCGCTGAAAGTCATCGTTACGCCCATGCTGAGTCCGAAAGATGAAGTCGTTCCCTGAAGCGCAAAATTCTCAAGGCCATCAGACCATGCTGCCGGGTCCAAAACCGCTTCTGAAAAACTTAAACTATTTCCAATCGTAATTTTTTTGTAAAATGTCCCGATGTTGTCGGTATCGAAAACCGTCGGAACGAGTTCAATATTTCCTTCTTTAATATTGGAAGAAATTGCGTTGAAAACGTCTTTTAATGTGGTATATGGATTTGCTGGCATAGTGGTTAGTTTTAATTTTAGACGTGAATGGCAAGGAAAACCTGCATGGCTTTAAACAATTTGTCATTGAGCTGCAGGTGGTAGTAATCTGAAAGTTCAGAAAAATAATTATTCCCTTTTGTCGCTATAGTATTAGTGATGAAATCACCAAGAATATTTCCGGGGAGGTTAAGAGCCGTCCACATATCTGGAGAATTCTTCATGGTATTGGTAATTTTTTGATAATGGGTCGCAGTAATTCCGCGCGCAGCGCTTAGCAGTGTTGGATATACAACAGTAACAGCATCGCCGTCGCCTTTTGAAAGCCAGAAAAAAGAACTCGGGAAATTAACGGCCTGATTGGCGGTATTTTTCCCTTCGAAAACAACCGGCAAAGTAGAAGCATACATCATCTGATTAAATACATCCGGAGGCAAACCGGGAAGTCCGACAATAAGCACCTGTCCGGCTTTCATTCCATCAATAGCCGTTAGTAATGCGTTTGTGTTTGAGCCGTCGGGCATTACAGTTATCCTTGGATTATTGCCTACGACCGGCATGACCTTGTGTGTGGTAAGGAAAGTCCTCGCATATTGGTTGTTTTCAAAATCATTCCCTTGAAAATAATTTCCGAGTTTGGTATAGCTTTCAGGAGTAACACTTGCCAAAACAACTATTACTGTCGGTTTCGTATCTCCTGTATCATCAATGTGTTTGATAATTCCACACGTGAGGTTAAACAGCAAATCTTCGGGCGTCGTAGCCAAAGTTGTTATGCCGTTATGGATATTGGTCATACCGTAGGCACCGCAAAGGTTTATTGGCTGCTCGCCTTGTACTGTCTGCGCTGCAAAAGAATAAATCAGGTTAGCCGATTCAATTGGTGCAGCACTTTGATCAAGGTACAAATCCCATTCGGCATCACTCAGCGTCGGATCGGGTGCATAAAAAGCCCTTTGCCTGAAAGCCGGGTCAATATTCGGCATATTGTCCAATGAAAAGTTGGTGCCGCCATTTCTGGCAATATAATTGGATTTCGGCCATTGAAAAGGTTGTAAAACAAGGAAATATTTTGCCGCTAGATTTGTAGCTAGATTTGCAGCATCGTCATAACCGCCGGTAAATCCGAAGTCAATCGCATTTTTCGGAGGTGCAGAATACGGGACGAAACTTACCGTACAACCGTTGACCGTAATATTAGCGGGCGGCTGTGTACCGTTCAGAATCAACTGCGGAATTAATATTTTCAGCTTTTGTAAAGTAGGCATGTCGGGACTTCCTGTATCATCATAAACCAGTTGTATCTGTTGGTTGTATCCGTAAGCGATAAGGCTTTTCATCATGTTTACGGTAGATACCTGATGCCCAAAACCATTGGTATTGGTCACAAAACATCTTACCACAGGCTGCCCGTTGAAATAAGTGGCAAGTTCGCCAAGCGCCCTTTGATAGTATTCTTGCTGAACGTCGTCTGCGACGCCTAATATTGATGTTACCAGGTCATTAAACATAGTACTTTGATTTAAGTTGGTTATTTTTTCTGATAAGCCGCATACCATCCCAGACTTTCAGGCGGTGCACTTGAACTTGGATTTCCGAATAGGAAAAACCCTATTTGTCCGCCCGGCGGGAAGGTAAGGCTCAGCACTTTCAATGCTATATTATTCATTTTCATCAGGTAAGAAACGCCATCATCTGCAATGGTCAAGCTGATCGAATTGATTTCGAGTCTTAAAACACCCTGAAGGCTTAATGTTGGTGCCTGCGGATTTACACCCGGCAGCCTCAATCCTGCAACGGCTCCTTCTCCTCCAACATTCCAGCAAGCCAGAAAAGTCGTGTTGAAACCTGCCGCGCTTGCCAATGAACCCAACGTTCCCATATTGAGTTTGAATACCAATCCGTACCAATCACCGCTTATCGTATCTTGTTGCTGCAACGATGGCAGTTGTATGTTAAGATAACCTTGTGATGCTGGACTATTATCTACTGTCCCTGAAGTTATCCCTGTTAATTGCAAAGGAAAATGACGGTAAAGACTGGCCTCCCGTGAATAACTTGCACCGATGTCAAAAGCCATGCTTCCGATGTCAAATGTAAAAACCTGACTGGTTGGTGTGCTGAGCGGGAAGGTCAGGTCGATATACATGTTCGAAAATGATATTCCTCTTCCGGATGTAAGCGGAGGATCTGTCGTTTCACTTCCAAAAGACATTAAGTCGAATCCTTCAAGCGAAAAGAAATTGAGGTACCCGAAGAATGAGAATCGCGATAAGACTGTCCCACTATTATCTTGTGAAACGGTGGTAACAAAATTGGCTTTCAGGATTTCAACATCCTGAAGAATTACGCTGTCAAGACTGAGTATGTTACTTCCGGTCGCACTGAAAGTATAGGATGGCACGCCATTGTGGTTTTCATAAGTCCCGTTTAGTATGAGCAAATTATCCCGTGTATCAGGAATAACGGTTTCGCCGAATAATTTATTGACCGTAAAGGCAATATAACTGTTGAAACTAGCAATTTTCGAATTGACAAATAATACTTTTAACAGCAATACATTATATAAATAATCTACTGAAGTGTTGATTGGAGCACTCGATTTATACAGCTCTATATCACTGTTGAATTGCTGGAAAAGCGTGTCTTCATAATCAATAAGCGCAAATAGTGAGCTGGTTGCAGCCATTGATAATGTGCCGCCGTCGTTGTTTACTACACTCAAATCAATTCCGAAATGATGGGCATTAAATTCGCTCAGGTCAATTCCTGCAAGCAAACCCTGCAATTCTGCAGGAAAAGTGGTAAGCGATATGTCGACCTTGAGCGCAATCACACCTTTCCAATCAGGATTCGTAGCAATATTGTAAAATTTGGCATAATCGGTATCACCTGCATTGAATTTATCAATCCCTCGCTGAATATAATTACTGATCCAGCCCGAAAGATTGGGCAGACCATTATTAGCGGTATCATTAAAATCTTCAGGATTGGTCCAGAACTGCACATTTTTCACCCTGTCCTGAAGGCTCTGTCCACAATATTTAAAGATGACGACATTGCTATACTGGCCAGTATTTGGCTTTAGTGGATCGGGCGTTGGCACCTTAAGATCGAATGGCCACTCTTCTATCTCCATACTGTTGGCAAAATCTCCCAATACATTATTAACATTGGCAGAAGCGACCAGAAACAACTGATTGGTTTGCAATGCCGATTGCAGTTTTGGATCAAGGCTATTGAATTCTAAAGTATAAACCGGTGATTCTGTACCATCGCTTTTCGTAAATTGGTTGCTCGCCAGTTTTAGGTTTTTCCATACAGAAGTGGCTTTGTCGACCTGCAAAAAGAATCCTTGCGGACTCGTCGTCGAATAACAAGTCTCGGGTGTACAATCATTGGTGCCACCTTTAAGCAACGCTTGGCTTTTGGCCATTGCCACTGCCCTGCCAGCTGCCTGACCAGTTAGAGCGGTGCTAATGAGCAATTTTCTTTGTGGTGCCAATATCTGCAATTCAAACGCGGGAGCACTTGCACGAGGTGCCAGCACAGTATTTGTGCCATACGCGACCATCGGAAAATAAATCGTTGGTACATTTTGCTCGTTTAGCGTTCCAGAATTGGATAAGAAATAATTCAGAAATTGTCCGTTTGCACCCGAACTTCCTACCGTATACAATGAACTTCCTTGTGGTTGTGAGTGGTAAACATTGTCAGAATTGGGAGTGTTTTTTACGACTCCGGCCCAAGCAGTCAGGTAATTATTCGAAAGTGGTTTTTGTGTCGTATTGGATCCTACCTTGTTGCCCGATTGTAATATTGGGAATTGTGGCACAAAAGCCGGTAACTTTCCTTTAAATGAAACAAAATCACCCATCGACAATGAACTTTGTGGCGTAATACTTACTGATTCGGTACCGGAAAGCCCACATAAAAGTCTTATTTGTTTGTTGCTGTCGAGATACGATTCCTCGGAAGCATTTATTCCGAACTGATAATATCCTGAAGGAATTGTATACCAGTTATCAGCCGGGTTTCCCGGATCTCTTTCTGAAAAAACAAGGACAGCACTTTCTGCTGTCGGAATATTATTCGAACCGTTAACCGTTGAAAACGATATATTCGGAATCAGGTTAATCGGGAGTCCGTAATCAGTCCTGAAATTAGACGTCAACAGTGTTGGTGAAGGAACCGAATTCACAAGTGTAGTGCCCAAAAATGCCATGTAAGTACTCAGCTGTTGCTGATTGAGCAAATCGATTGGATTAATCGCAACCTGAAATTGCATCATTTGATTAAGACTGCCACCTGCAAATTCAGGATAACTCATTTCCATGAGTTGCTCTGTCGTGTTGTCGTTGTAAAAATATTTCGATGCCGTATCAAAAGATTTGAAATCATTGGCCTGATTTAATGTTGCCAAAAACCTCAACGAACCCATACTGCTTCCCGTAAAAGGAAGTTCCAAATTGGTGTCGGTTACAACCTGCGATGTATTATTATTTGCTGTATATGTTATAAGACTAACGCCTCCCTGAGGTCCGACAAATACAATACGGTTATTATCTGTATCCAAAGTAATTGTTGGCATTGCAGCAGCGCTTATTGTTAATGTAGCGAAAGCGTTGCCAAAATTAAAATTAAAATTCGTTAGCAATCCGTAACCGTTATTTGCACCTTGAAAATACAGCATCAAAACATTATTTGCATTCATGTCGGCATCAGGCGCTGTAAACCAGGCGACCGCAGCTTGCTGGTATTGCTGTGCAACACTTGCCAGATATTTCTGTGCATTTGTCGTAAATGTATTGAGGTCTGTCGGGGCAGTTGCGGAAAAAATATACGTTCCGGGAAACTTCAACGTATCACCGAACAATATACTCGCAGCACCAACTGATTTGGCATCTAAGGGCAAAAAAGCTACCCAGAAGCTATCTCCTGACGCTTGTTGCGCAACATATAAATCCGGATTAACGGAGCTGATAAAATTTAATTCTGGCATTTTTGTATGTTTTATAGGTAAAAATTATGCCTTTTTGCGTTGCGTTTTAGTTCAGGTGCCACGCGATTAAATCGCCTTTGCAGATAAAAGACTGATGATTGGCGACTACGGTATAAGTGAAAATGCCACTTACTTTGGAAAAAGCATCAGGCGTTTCGTTAATCTGCAGTGTTAATGTTCCATTCGCTTTATAATCGGCCAATTGTAAATCGAACGGATATTGGCTTTGTTCGGCAGTCAAGGTTTGTACCCCAATTAGCTGCGTCGATAAGTACATGTTGCATTCAACCGACCTACCAGTATTGCTCAACTTGAGATTTATTGTAAGATCGCCAAAATACCTGCTGATGCTGTCGCCCGGCTTTAGAATTACTTGCTGTACGCTGACTTCAATAAATTGGTCATTTTTTGAAGAGAAAGGCTGACTGCTCGATGATATTGAAACACAACAAAGCGCAAGTGCGAGAATGAATAATGATAGCGACTTTTTCAATTTATATTTTTGTAAATCAGGCAAATAAAACTGCCTTAATATTAAACTGACCAGTTTGCCACGGGCATATTAAAAGGTGTTGCGTTGCCGCCTTTATCATCTGTAATGACCGCATTGCACATTAGTTCTCCGGTCTGCATGCCAAAAGCGGCCTGAAAACGGATTTCATTGAGGTTAAAATGGCGTGCGCCAATCTGGAATTGCTGGTTGGCTACCGTAGGATAAGTAGGGGCCAACGAAAAACTGGCGATTGTGCCTTCAGGAACAAGCGCAAATACTACGTTTGCAGTCTGCATTCCGTTTAAAACCGCCACAGTCGTTACCGCGGTAAGATTGTTTGGTAGTTTGGTGGTAATCGTGGTTGGTAATGCCATCGTTAAGTTGTTTAAAAGGTTCTTTTATAATTCCCAGCTAACAATACTGCGGTCAAATTTGCCTTCATTTTGTCCCATTTGATCTGTTGCAGAACCGGTGCAGAAAACATTTCCTGGTTGCTCACCATTAGCAGGCTCATAATAAATTTTAGAAATAAATATCTTTTGCGCACTATTAGGGGAAACAAATTTCACTTCAGTTGCAACTGTTGCGTCTGGGCTAAGATTTACTATTCCGGTTTTTCCGGAAGAGCAATTAAACGCTATTGTGACATACTACCGGAATCCATTAATGGAAACTGTCGTTTCTGTCAAAATTGAATTGGTCAATAAGCCTTTAATTTTTTTAGTATCCATTTGGTTTGTTTTGCTGTCCGGAAAGTGCTGTGGGGTAAATCGATTTTATGCGAATTGATAATTTTAAAAGGACAGAATTGCATTTGGTTGATCCAAATGCAATTCCGTTACTTTTTTTAGTTGCTCCAGCTTGCTACTTGGCCTTGGAACGGAGTCAAATCTTTTCCGTCAGGATCTGTAGAAGTACCGGTAACAGTTACCTGCCCTTGCGTCAAACCAAAAGCTGCCTGAAAATAAGCACGAGAGATATAAACCACTTGGTTACCTCTTTTGAATTCAACGTCTGTTGCAGCTGGTTGTACCGGGCTCAAAGTGATAGTTCCCAAAAGACCTGCCTGATTGTTGAATTGGATTGTTGCTACCTGCATACCACCAACCAAAGAAATGGTAGTTGAACATGTAAGTGAGTTTGTTAGTAAAAAATTCGGAAAATTTGCTGGATAAGCCATAATTAGTTTTTTTTAATGGTTAATAATAAGCCAAAGATATCGGGTTCTTTTTTGCTGTATGCGAGTATAAATACCTGATTATCAGAACAGGTATTTATACGCAAATGAAATAGTTTCTCTGCTTTAATTTTTTTGACTTAACCTCTGAAACTTCTGTAAACAAGGGTGTTGCAGGGAAACTATTTTTCAGTATTATTGCAGGAATACAATTCGTCAGGTATTCATTAACACAAAAAAATCCATTATGAGACTTTTATTCCTGCTATTAGTGATTTGCAATATTACATTTGGGCAAACACTAACCGAAGACACCACATTTGTGACCGGAACCGGTTTTGACAACTGGAGCGGATTTGGAAGCATCACGGTAGACAGGGTTTTGGTACAGCCCGATAATAAGATAATTGTTGTCGGACAATACATTAATTACAACGGTCTCGATGCCAAATGTATCATTAGGCTTAACAGCGACGGAACGAAAGACACAACATTTAATGCCGGCACCGGCACAAATGCCGGGATTTGGGGTTGCCTCTTACAATCAGACGGAAAGATTATCATATATGGCGGTTTCACCAGCTACAACGGCGTGGCCTCCAACAGGATTGTGCGGCTGAATTCCAATGGTACTAAAGACACTTCTTTTAATATAGGAACTGGACCGAATGATTATCTGGAAACAGTTAAGATGCAGAGTGACGGAAAGTTTGTAATTGGTGGCAGGTTTACAAGTTATAACGGAACTACAGTCAATAGGCTGGCACGTATAAATGCAAACGGAACTTTTGACAGCAGTTTTATTATTGGCACTGGCGCCGATAACCGCATCCGAGACCTTGTTATCCAATCTGATGGAAAGGTTATTGTTGGCGGCGATTTTTTGAATTACAATGGTGTCGCAAACAAGCGTATTGTACGTTTAAACACAGACGGAACCATTGATGCGACATACAACACCGGAACCGGTGCTTTGAACAATATCTGGACAATGGCATTGCAACTGGACGGAAAACTGATCATCGGCGGTGATTTCCAGGCTTATAATGGAATCGGCAGAAACCGCATCGCGCGTATCAATACCGATGGCACCCTCGACACGACCTTTACTATCGGAACAGGTGCAAACAGTACCGTAATGTCTTTACTTATAAATTCCGACGAGAAAATTTACATCGGTGGTTCATTCCTGACATACAATAATACTGCAAGGACAAGATTCGCCAGATTGAACAGTGACGGAACGCTTGACACTACGCTAACGATTGGCACCGGATTTGACGATTGGGTAAAATCAATTTGTAAACAAGCCGATAATAAATTAGTCATCGGTGGCAATTTTACGACTTTCAATGACGGTAGTAAAAATAGGGCCATCAGAATGACCGATACAACTTTGGGCGCACAAAATCTGCCGCGGGATAATTTTGAGATGTATCCTAATCCGACGACATCGTTGCTTTACATAAAAAACGCAGGCAATATCGACCATTACACCATAATGGACATCAATGGACAGCGTATTGAAAATACCGCCATGAATGGGGAGTACATCAATGTGGAGCAACTTCAAAGCGGCACTTACATCCTGATACTGAAAGAAGGAAGCACAAAAATTATCCGGAAATTCATCAAGAATTAGCCGGATAATTCTAGCCTAGGGGTTTTACCAACCCATATAATATCTGCGGTCAATCCACACCGGGCGTTTCAACGCGAAATGTTCCTGCAACATTTTCTCTGCTTCACAAAAAGCACCTTCTACCCATCCTTGTTGGTCTGAATAAGCTTCACCGCAAATATGAATTTTTTCGGATGCGACTGGTTTTCGCATGTAGGGCATAACGTCTTTTACGGAAATTCCCGCCTTCCAGGCATGGTAACCGGCCCCAAAAGGATCGTCGGTCCAATCGCGAAACCAGGTTACATAGGGCTCCGGAATCTCGACATCAGGACCATGCAATTCACGCAATTCTTTTAAAACCTCTTCTGTCATCAGTTTGGTAGCTTGCACGCTGGTCAGCGCTTTTAATTCTTTGAGCGATGCTGATTCGGCTGGCTTTGCCTTAAACAAAACTTTATCGTCGGAAAGCGCTTTCCAAAAAGTCTCTGTTTCCATGTCGCCGTAACTTCCCAAGAGCATCGAATTTCCGGTTTCGGGATCGGTGCCAAAATAATAGCATTGGCGCAACGGCAAATCGGTGATTGAATGCCCAGAATCGATGCCGAGTTGCTTCCACCAAGCTTCCTTAAATCCCATCAAAATTTTAAATGACGGCTCCATGATCACAGAACGGATATTTTTGTCAAGCACCGTATTTTCATTCACATCAAAGAAGAAATTATTCTGGTCCAAAAGCTCTAAGGATTTTCTTGGCATGGCCAAAACAATGGTATTGGCATACACATTCCAACGGCTATTAGTTTGCAAATTCAGAAAAGTGAGTTCATATCTGTATTTCTTTTTTTCGGCGTGTTCTTTTGTAAAAGTCAGCAGTTTGTTTTCAGACCAGATGCAGGCATCTTCTTCTGCCATATATTGGTTGGCAATCGCATAAGCAATACTGTCATAACCCTCTTCGATAGTTTTATATTTCATGTTTTCAGAAAAATCACCAACCATATACGGGAACGCTTCAGCCGAATTCCAGTTGATGGTGTTTGAATAATACCCTCCGGCATTTGCTACAAATTCATATCCTTCCTGAGAAATCCTATCTTTTATTAGGTTCCAGAACCCGATATCATTGACTTTGCGCCCATCGTATGGAGAATCCGGGAAATTATAAACCAATTTCGGCTTGATATGGTCCCAATCGCGGCTCGTAAGTTTGAATACATAATCGTATTTGGAATCGTGCGATACCTTTTTCCCGTATTTCTTTGCAAACCACGGATCGGCCATCAAAACCTCATAAATTACTTTGTTGAACAATTGATCAGAGTTGTACCCGATATCATCGTCATCCAAAAAATAACGTGATTCAAGTTTTTTGCCTTTGCTTTGCGCCACTTGCCAAGCATCTTGTTTCATACGTTGTTTTCTGAGATAAAACAACAATTTTGACGTATCGCCCATCGGAAAATCAACCGGTGTCATCCTGTCTTTGAGCGCGAATTTGCGTTTCTCTGGATCTTTTTCTGTGAGCGGATAGCCTTCTATCAGGGCAGTTACAATTTCCTGCGAAGTCAGGTAGCGCATGCCGCCAAGCTCGCCCCAGAAATTCATTCCGGGCATTACCACCGACTCCAGCCTGCCGCCAAGCCTATCGTTCATATCAAAAATCTGCACTTGGCTTGCCTTGTGCTTTTTATCTGCCGTCAGGCGGAAAGCAGTGTAGAGGCCAGACATTCCGGCTCCTATAATGGCAATTTCCGTTTTCATATCCGGGTTCATGCCTGGGTTTAATGGTGTATTTTTATTCATAGTTTATTTGGTTGGTTTAAAGCGTTTAAAGAATTTATTTCCTAATTCAAATGGCGTGATATCGAAATCTGTGTGTCCGTCGAGCGCCATGTCTGACAATATTTTTCCAAGAAACGGTGTGAATTTTGCTGCCCAGCCTGTTGCATAAACAACGATATTCTTGTTATTCTTGACATAAGGCGGTGCAAAATCAATCAGCAATTCCTTATTCGGAATCGTACTCAGCGCAATCAAGCAGGTTGATGTAAAGTGCGGTGTCGGATCGAGTCCGGTCATATGATCACGAATCCATTGTGATGTATATTCTAATTCCTGTTTATTAGGAATTAAGGTCCTATCATGTGGTTCATCCAATGCATCGATAACGAAATCAGGAGCCACGCGTATATATTCGGGATGGTCCCATGATACCCCGGGAAATCCATAAAACTGGTTGCCGTTATCGCCAATTTTATTCTGAAAGACAAACCAGGTAGGATATTGGACTTTCGGATCGGTCTTTTTAAAATATGCCGATGACATGTTCCAGTAAGTCGCATTAATCTTAAAATTGAGCAGGTTGATGACACTGTTGATGTACGGTCCTGGAACTACCACAAGTTTATCACTTTGGTACACGCCGTTTGGCGTCGTCACTTCAAAAGTTTTGCCGTTTTGCCTGATATCAATTACAGGAGAATGTTCCATCAAAGTAACTTCATTGCTTTTCTTTGCGACTTCGAGTAACGTTTCGATTGTTGCCATAAAATCAATGCTTGCGCCGTCGGCCTGAAACAGCCCGGTATAATTTTCGGGCAGATTCTTAAAATGGTATTGTTCTTCGATTTGCTTCGAAGTCAGTTCAACATAAGGTACTTTTAGCGCTTTTAAAGCGGCTTCGGCTTCGGCGATATTGCCCTCGGTAGAACGCACTTTTGGGTCGCCAAACCACAGCGTTCCAACTTTATCCAGAAGCGTTTTAGAAGTCTGTCCTTGCAATTCATCCCAGAACGGAAGCGCGTCGAGAGCCATTTGAACCATATAATCATCCGGATACGGAATTCGGAATTGTCTTGATACGCCAGCCGAGCTTCCAAGCTGATTGCCGAATGTAAATTGCTCGAGTACCAGCGTTTTTGCTTTTCTTTTGGCGGTATGATAAGCCGTCGCAAGGCCCATAGCACCGCCACCAATGATGATAACATCATAATGATCTGTTGTGTTGCTCATAATTTACAGGTTAGCAGAAGTCCAAATTTAAGCGGTTACAATCACTTGTTTACGAGTAGAAATACCTGATTTTTTTCACGATACAATCAAAAAATTATCTTTTTTAAAAAAAATAATGCAAGCCAGGCAACTTTTAAAAATATATTTGCGTCTTAGCAATAAGAACCTTTACCAAACACCATTGAAAATTATAACCTTATACAGTTCCGACGAAGCACTGATCAAAAAAGCGCTGCACAACGATAGCAAAGCGGAACAGGCTTTATACGACCGATATGCAGGAAGAATGCTCGGTGTGTGCCGCAATTACATTGGCGATTTGCATTATGCCGAAGATGTAATGGTGCAGGGATTTACAAAGGTTTTTGACAATCTGGCTAAGTTCAGGAACGACGGCAGTTTTGAAGGCTGGATCAGGCGCATCATGATACGTGAAGCCATCAATTTCTTGAGAAGCCGTCGGCAGTTGCAATTTATAGACATCGAAGAAAAAGAAACATCCGCAATAAGATCGCCGGAACCTGACTATGACATCGAAATGCTGCAGATGCTGATTGACAATCTTCCAAACGGCTATAAAACTGTTTTAGTAATGTTTGCTGTCGAAGGTTATAATCATAAAGAAATTGCCGAAATGCTTGATATCTCCGAAAGCACTTCTAAATCACAATTGTTCAAAGCGCGCCGACTGTTGCAGGAACAATTTAACAAAAAAAGCCGAAAAGATGGAACATTATAATTTTGAAGAACAATTAGAGCGCAAGCTTAATACGCGCAGCATTACTCCTTCTGAAAATGCATGGGAACGTATTGCTTATAATCGAAAATTGCAAAAAAGAAATAGAAGAAAAGCTTTTGCTTATTGGATTGCGGCTGCTGTCGTAATTGTTCTTGGAACTTTTTCAATATTGTTGCAACAAAAAACAACAGTTATAGAAAATCGCGTTGTCCTAAAAGAAATACCGATGGTTCCGAAAGCGCTTCCGCAAATGGACAAAAGTTCCGAAATGGAAGTTGTTGCAACTGAAGCAGTCGCAAAATCACATCCTTTTGAAAAACATCAAAACATTGCGATTCCAGAAGAAGTTCCTGTCGGCGTGACGCAGATCGTTTCGGATTTGGAAACAAAAAAAATTGAAGAAGTCGTTACAACGCTTGCAGAAATGACGCAATCCGGAGCACCAATCAGCAAAAATGAAATCGATGCCTTACTAGAGAAAGCGCAAAACAATATTGCCATAGAGCGTGCTGCCAACAAAAATCAGCCTTTAACCAGCAGTGACAACCTGCTTGACGATGCTGAAAAAGAAGTCGATAAGACATTTAAGGAAAAAGTATTCGATTTGTTCCACCACAAATTCAGAACCGTAAAAATCGCGCTCGGCGATAACTAACAATTACCCACTAAAATAATCCTTATGAACAGATTAATTTTGTATTTCGCCCTTGCGGCGACAGGACTCTGCATGCAATGTACCAACGCTCAAGAAAGCAACAAAACCACTCCTACAGAAGGCGTTTTTTCTACCGAAAAGTACGCGAAAGACGAACAAAAATTTGAAGCGGAGCTCAAAAAAAACCGCATCGCCAACCTTAAAAAAGAAATTCAAGAAATCCCGGTAAACGAGAAATATAAACTGACAATCGAGGTCGAACGCATCAACGACTTACTGTCAAAAGGAAAAATTACCGAAGAAGAAGCAAAATCGCAAAAAGAAAAAGCCGCCCGAAACGCAGCGTTGAATATCGATAGCAAGACTTTAATTGCCGAAAACCAACTGTCTTTACTGGAACGCGATGAATATTATCCACTAAAATATGACCGCGGTTCGTATGTTGAACTCGGATTTGGAAATGCTTATGATGAAGGCGGAAGTGCACTTTTCGGCTTACACTATCATAACGCTAACAAAAAACCGAAATTTGACAAACGTACCTATTCAGATATAGTGATTGCATTTGGTTTTAACAATACTATCCGCGAAGGCGAATCATTTGGAAAATCGCCTTACCAGTTTCTTGGGAGTACTTTTGCCGAATTCGGATTTGCTTTTCGTACACGTTTATTAAAAAAAACGAACCACGCCCGACTCGTTTATGGTTTGTCTTTGCAATTTAATAAACTTGAGATCAAAGACAACAAACATTTCGTTGACACAGGCGACCAAACCGTGCTTGAGGATACTGGACTCAATTTAAAAACTTCCAGGATGCGTTTTGATTATTTGGTAGTGCCGCTACATTTGGAATTTGGACCATCCACGAAAGTAGAGCATAAAGACTATTTCCGTTACAAAACCAATAACAAATTTAAATATGGTATTGGTGGTTATGCCGGAGTAAATCTAGGATTAACTGAAACATTGCGCTATAAATTCGACGGACAAAACATCACTGACAAAACCAAACAGAATTTTAATTCAAGTAAATTTATTTATGGCTTGAGTGCTTATATTGGTGTTGGTTCGCTTTCATTTTATATAAAATATGACCTGAATCCTATGTTCCAAAATGCAGATAAAAAGCAGCATAATATTTCGTTTGGTTACCGTTTTGATCTTTAATAACATGTGTTTATAGCATAAAAAAGAGGCTGTGTCATATTTCTCGACGCAGCCTCTTTATTTAATTAAATTAGGAATGTTTATGGAATATTCACCACATTAGATTGAAGTGTTACCGCTGCAATCCGCGTTAATGCTCTGCCATTTAAAACGGCTCCTGTGTTAAGCGAAATGGCCTGATCGGCTAAAATTGTTCCGTTAAAAATAGAATTGGTACCTAAAGTTGCCGATGTACCAACGGACCAATAAATGTTTTTTGCCTGTGCACCACCACTAAGAATAATTTTAGTGCCGGGAAGTGTGGTTAAAGTAGAGCCCATTTTAAAAATAAAAATGGCATTACTATCGCCTTGAGCATCTAGTGTAACATTTCCAGCAGAAAGCATTACAGAAGTTGAATTGGCATATAAACCTGGCGCCAATGTCAACCCGCTAAGGTCTCCAGGCAAGCTTACAGCTCCTGTTGCTCTGCTTTGTGCATCATTATAGGCTGCGGTTAAATCTAATTTTGCTTGTGCTGCAGTAGGATCGGCCGCGTGAATGGTGCCAATCACAATGCCGGGAGGGAATCCCGTAACAGTTCCAGTTGGACTTGTCCCTAAATCCCCAGTAATAATTGTCAAGCCAGTATTAGTAACACCTGAGCCTCCAAGAATAGCAAAATTACTTGCTGCTCCAAGCACTACAGATGCTTGTCCGACTTGTGTACCCGTGGTAAAGTTCCAAGTATAATTTACATCGAGACCATTTCCTGATAAATCCTGAGCTGCTGTAGTGACGGTAGCGGTGTATAAAGTATTAGGCAACAAGTCGCTGTTTGGCGAAAATTGTGCTGTATTTCCCAAATAACTTAAAGTTCCAGGTACATTTACAGTATTGCGTTTAAGCTGTATGGTACCCGTATTTATTGTTAGTGGATTCATAGCTTCACTAAAAACTATCGCTAGTTTTTTATCTAACGTAATATTTACGGCATTAGCTGTAGGACTAACAGACAATACAGTGGGTGCGCCACTATCAAGTGAAGTTCCAGTTGTAAAACTCCATGTATAATCAGCTGCAATTGCAATCCCCGCAGTATCTTTCGCAGCAGTAGTAATTGTTGCTGTATAAACTGTATTGGCAAGCAAATTAACGGCCGGTGTAAAAGTAGCCGTGGTTCCTGAATATCCAACGGTACCATTTATAACTGTTGTTCCTTTTTTCAAAATAAAACTAGAAGTAGTTACGGTAGCGGCCAGCATTTCCCTATTAAAGACGGCGCTAATTTTCATGTTTAGTGCCACATCTACGGCATTAATAACAGGAGTGGTTAAAATGACTTTAGGCTTGTTCACACTAGCAGTGGTGCCCGTAGTGAAATTCCAATTGTAAGCCTGTAAAAGCGGCCTACCTGAGGTGCTTTGGGCTGCTGTAGTAATTGTAACAGTATATACTTTCCCTATTGTTAAAAAACTGGCCGGAGTAAATGTAGCAACATTTCCATTGGTCGTTATGATTCCAGAAACGGAATTGTTTCCTTCTTTTACCGTAAATGAATTACTATTGATAGACGTTGGCAACATTCCTTCGCTAAAAGTTGCGACTACAGCAGCATCAAGCGCTACATTGATTTCATTTTCGGCGGGAGTAATAAGAATTACTGTGGGTGCGCTACCGCCAAGATCATCAATACTCGAGTCCTGACATTGCCATCCCGAAAGTGCAATTGCGGTTAACAGCAACATTCGTAAACCAATCGTCTTGATTCTGCTTGTTGCTGTGTACTTGTTTTTAAATAATTTCATAATCATTTTTTGTGTTTTAAATTTGGTAAAATACCTTGCCAGTATGACAATGGTAAGATTCGGCCATAATTTTGACCTGAATTATAAAGACTCGTTCGGGTCAATACAACTTTGCGTTTAAATTCTAAGGAAGAAATTTTGGGTAATTAAGGAGATGCTAAAACGAAAGCCTGTTTACTTTATATTTTTTTTAAAAGTCTATGGCTTATTGCGGATTTTGAAGTACCCTCTTCAAAAGAAGGTTGCATTATTTAATAAAGATAGGCCAAGCATTCGCTAATAAGTAATCATTTAACATTACGTGTTTATAAGAAGTAATATTGTCCGCAATGCATTATGAAATAACATAGATTAATGTTCAATTAGAAAACACCAACAAACAGCAACAAACAATATAATATTGCTGTGGGTTATAGCTTTGATTTTTAATCGCAATACATCTAAAAATTAGATCATTTTTAAAACCATGATGAAATTTATAGCTAAATATATTCAATTGCTTTTTTCAATTATCCATTGTCAATTATCCATTGTCAATTTTAATTAAACCCCTATATTTGCGGTTCTAATTTTATAAAAATGATCAAGATTACGCTACCCGATGGTTCGGTGAAGGAGTTCGAACAGAACGCAACCCCAATGGATGTTGCCAAAAGCATTAGTGAAGGATTGGCCAGAAACGTGATTTCTGCCGCTTTCAATGGTACAACTGTAGAAACGGAAACCCCTTTAACGACAGACGGTTCACTTGTCTTATATACATGGAATGATGCAGAAGGCAAGAAAGCATTCTGGCACTCAACTTCGCACGTTCTAGCGCAAGCTTTACAAGAATTATATCCGGGTATAAAACTTTCAATCGGACCAGCAATTGAGAGAGGATTTTATTATGATGTGGATTTCGGAGAAGGCAACATCACCGATGCCGATTTTAAGAAAATAGAAGACCGCGTTCTTGAAATTGCACGTGAAAAACACGAATTTAAAATGCGTTCGGCTACAAAAGCGGATGCATTGGCATTTTATAAAGCCGAAAACAATCCGTACAAAGTAGAATTAATCGAAAACCTTGAAGACGGAACGATTACGTTTTGCGACCATTCGACTTTTACCGATTTATGCCGTGGCGGACATATTCCGAATACCGGCATTATCAAAGCAATGAAAATTATGAGCGTCGCTGGTGCTTACTGGCGCGGCGACGAGAAAAACAAACAATTGACACGCGTTTACGGTGTCTCTTTCCCAAAACAAAAAGACCTGACCGATTACCTTGAATTGCTTGAAGAAGCAAAACGCCGTGATCACCGTAAACTCGGAAAAGAACTCGAATTATTCGCTTTCTCACAGAAAGTTGGACAAGGATTGCCATTGTGGTTACCAAAAGGAGCTGCATTGCGTGACCGTTTGGAGCAGTTTTTGAAAAAAGCACAAAAGAAAGCAGGATATGAGCAAGTGGTAACACCTCATATTGGACAGAAAGATTTATACGTGACTTCTGGTCACTATGCAAAATACGGCGCAGACAGCTTCCAGCCCATTCACACACCTGCGGAAGGGGAGGAATTTTTGTTGAAGCCGATGAATTGCCCGCATCACTGCGAAATTTATAACGTAAAACCTTGGTCTTACAAAGATTTACCGAAGCGTTATGCTGAATTCGGAACCGTTTACCGTTACGAACAATCAGGTGAATTGCACGGTTTGACACGTGTTCGCGGATTTACACAGGATGACGCACACATTTTCTGTACGCCAGACCAATTGGATTCTGAGTTCAAGAAAGTAATCGATTTGGTATTATATGTTTTCGGAAGTTTAGGCTTTGAAAACTTCACGGCACAGATTTCATTAAGAGATAAGGAAAATCGCGAAAAATATATTGGTTCCGATGAAAATTGGGAAAAAGCAGAGAACGCGATCATCAATGCCGCAAAAGACAAAGGACTTACCACCGTTACTGAATATGGCGAAGCAGCGTTCTACGGACCGAAACTCGATTTTATGGTCAAAGATGCACTTGGAAGACAATGGCAATTGGGCACAATCCAAGTAGACTATAACCTCCCTGAGCGTTTCGAACTGACATACAAAGGCGCTGATAATGAACTGCACAGACCGGTAATGATTCACCGCGCACCATTTGGTTCGATGGAAAGATTTATCGCAATTTTATTAGAACATACTGCAGGAAATTTCCCACTTTGGCTGATGCCGGAACAGGCTATAATATTGTCTTTGAGTGAGAAATATGAAAATTATGCCAAAAAAGTTTTAGAATTGCTGGAAAATCACGAAATTCGCGCCCTAATTGACAACCGAAACGAAACCATCGGCAAGAAAATTCGGGATGCTGAAATGCAGAAAACCCCGTTTATGCTGATTGTCGGGGAAGAAGAAGAGAAGAATGGCACCATTTCCATCCGCCGTCATGGTCAGGAAGGAAAAGGCAATATGACGGTTACAATTGAACAATTTGCCGTTATTGTCCAAGAAGAAATCGACAAAACATTAAAAACATTTAACGTTTAACTTAAAATAATAAAGTCATAGCAATAAGAAGCAACAAGGGTTATCAACCCAGAGTAGAAAAAAAAGACGCGCACAGGATCAACAACTTGATTCGCGGCGTACAGGAAGTAAGACTTGTAGGTGAAAATATCGAGCCGGGAGTTTTTAAACTTTCCGACGCTTTGCGAATTGCCGATGAGCAGGAACTGGATTTGGTAGAGATTTCTCCCAACGCAGATCCACCTGTTTGTAAGATAATGGATTATAAAAAATTCGTTTACGAACAGAAAAAACGCGACAAGGCCCTAAAAGCCAAATCAACTCAGGTAGTGGTAAAAGAAATCCGTTTCGGACCGCAAACTGACGAGCACGATTACGAGTTCAAACGTAAAAATGCAGAGAAATTCCTTAAAGAAGGATCGAAACTAAAAGCTTTCGTATTCTTCAAAGGACGTTCGATCATATACAAAGACCAGGGACAAATCTTGTTATTGAGATTAGCAACTGATCTTGAAGAATACGGTAAAGTAGAAGCAATGCCGGTTTTGGAAGGTAAAAGGATGATTATTTTCATCGCACCAAAAAAGAAAAAATAGTCAAAAGTAAAAAGCCGAGAATCTAAAAAATTCTAATGACTTTTCTACTTTCGACTCAAAATAAGTAAGTAAGTTCAATTTAAATAAATTAGGGAAATTATGCCTAAAATGAAAACAAAATCCAGCGCTAAGAAACGATTCAAAGTGACAGGCTCTGGTAAAATCAAAAGGAAACACGCTTTCAAAAGCCACATCCTGACCAAAAAGTCGAAAAAACGTAAGTTAGCTTTGACACACTCTGCATTGGTTCACAGTACAGATATGAAAAGCATCAAACAACAATTAAGGATTATATAATTAGTTAACAGTTGTAAGTTGACAGTTAACAGTTCAAACTGATTACTGTATACCATAAACTGTAAACTTTTTTCCTTTAGGTTAAAATTCATTTTAATAACCTTGGAGTATGGCCAACAAAGTTCCTTCGATTCAATTCAGGACGCCTGCTACAAAAAAACAACAAAATTATGCCAAGATCAGTAAATTCAGTTGCTAAAAGAGCAAGAAGAAAAAAGATAATGAAGCAAGCCAAAGGTTTCTTTGGTCGTCGTAAAAACGTTTGGACAGTTGCGAAAAACGCGGTAGAGAAAGCAATGACTTACGCATACCGTGACAGAAAAGCAAAAAAGAGAAACTTCCGTGCACTTTGGATTCAGCGTATCAACGCCGGAGCAAGGTTAGAAGGAATGAGTTATTCTCAATTCATGGGTAAAGTAAAAGCTAACGGAATCGAATTGAACCGTAAAGTTCTTGCCGATTTAGCAATGAACCACCCAGAAGCTTTCAAAGCAGTACTTAACAAAGTAAAATAAACGTTTAACAACAATTTTTGACACTTACTTACTATAGATTAACCCGTTCGCAAGAGCGGGTTTTTTTGTGCTTTTTTTTCTCCGCAACTAAGGCGCTCAGTAATTCCCGTCCTTTTTCTTGGGCGTGACCCTGTTGCAGATGCCGCTCACCCAACCAAAACCATCCTGTAGCAACAAGGTCGGGCTGTCTTTCCAAGTCCTCGCAAGCACTTTTTCTGCTAACGATAGGAAGTCATTTCGCTGCGGGCTTTCCATACCATCCCTCACGCAAACCCATGCACCAAAACGCTTAAATTCCTATTAAAATACAATCATCAAAAACGAATATTTTCTATATTTGAAGAAAAAGCACGCATCAAGAACATGGGAAATTTCGTCATCATCGCCATCATACTCCTTGTGGTTTACCTCGCCTTCAAAAAGACAAACCTTTTCTCAAACAATAACCCTTTCAATATCCAGAAGAAATACTACACCGAAGACGACGCCTACAACGCCAAAAAAGTCGAGCAGAAAAAGGAAATAGACCGCATCCTCGAGAAAATTTCTAACAAAGGGATCGGCAGCCTCAGCAAAAACGAAAAAAAAATGCTTGACGAATTCTCCAAAAAATAAAATGAATAAACATTTTGAATGGCCAAAGTGCTATCTAAACATTTGTGGGTAAACGATAAGTTTACTGCCTAGTTTTTATTTTCACTACCGCTATAATACCATTTGAATAACCTTATGAAAACACTAGCAATTCCCGAAAAAATCCTGACACGGAAAGATGCCATCACCGCTGATTTTTTGCGTTTGTATGAAAACCACCTTAACGAATTGTTTACTGGAAAAGTGAAATATAGGATGTCAACCTCTAAATTCGCCGAAAAATTATTCATGAACCATCGACATTTGACCAACACGATCAAGCTAACGACGGGGAAATCGCCTTGCGAATGGATGGAAAACGCGATTGTTGAAGAAGCCAAACGAATGCTTTCGGAAACCAAACTTTCTATCGCCGATATTGGCATGACTTTCGCCTACGACGAACCGACGAATTTCACCAAATTCTTTAAGGGAATGACAGGGAGCACACCATTGCAATTTCGAAAAGGAATAAATAATTAGAAAATTTGGTAATATGGTAATTTGGTATTATGCTTTTAAATGAAACATAATCATTTTCTAATTTTCTAATTGACTAATTTTCTAAATTAAAATACTGAAGAGTACACCATTTTTAGATGTCGCTTCATCAGTAAATTTGCGGCAGTAATCATTTAAAAACAACAAAATGTCACAAAGTAAAATAGCACTCGTAACCGGTGGAAGCCGCGGATTAGGAAGGAATATGGCGGTCAACCTCGCCAAAAAAGGATTGGACGTAATTCTGACATACAACAGTAAAGCGACTGAAGCATTGGAAGTAATTTCTGAAATTGAAAAATTGGGACAAAAAGCTGCAGCAATTCAACTTTCGGTGGACGATTCCAAAAGCTTTGACGCGTTCTTTGAAAAAGTACAGCAAACTTTACAGTCCAAATTCAATACCACCAAAATTGACTTTCTCGTCAACAATGCCGGCATCGGGGTTTACAATTCGTTTGCCGAAACCACGGAAGATCAATTTGATTCTTTAGTAAAAATCCAATTCAAAGGCCCGTTCTTTCTAAGTCAAAAAGCATTGGCATATATGAATGACGGCGGCGGAATCGTAAACATCTCTACAGGTTTGGCGCGTTTCAGTTTGCCCGGATATGCTGCTTATGCAAGTATGAAAGGTGCGATGGAAACGCTCACGAAATACCAAGCGAAAGAATTGGGCACACGTGGCATCCGCGTAAACATTGTTGCTCCGGGCGCAATCGAAACCGATTTTGGTGGTGGTGTAGTTCGTGATAACGCAGGATTGAATGCCATGATTGCTGGTCAAACGGCATTGGGACGTGTGGGTTTACCGGATGATATCGGCGGAGTCGTTGCATTTTTGTGCACCGATGATGCTCGTTGGGTAAATGCGCAACGGATTGAAGTTTCTGGCGGGCAATCTTTGTAGATAATCTGTATATAAGTGGTCAGTATTCTGCGAACGGAGACTGACTACTTGATACCATCTTTACTCAAACACCTCAAAATCCTCCCCGTCAAAACTCGCAAACACCATACTCGGATAAGAATCTTGGTGGTACATATTGCCTCTGGAATCGATGGCGATCGCACCAGCAAAACCATCGTGTTCTTTCAATTCCGCAAAAGTTTTGTCATAAGCTTCTTTTAATGAAAACCCATCCGTGACACGCGTTACAATTTTTGAAGCAGTCGCATTGCTAACGATGTCCTCGCCTACTCCTGTTAGACTTACCCCACAAAAAGTATTGGCATAATTTCCGGCAACAGTTGCTGAATCTGAGATTCTTCCGGGAATTTCAAAACCTTTTCCGCCCGTTGAAGTGGCAACGGCAATTTTCCCATTTTTATCCAAAGCTACACAACCGACAGTTCCGGTTCCGATGCCTTTAAGTTTGGCTTCGTATTCTTCCAGTCGTTGTGGAATTTCTGTCGAAAAAATTTCAAATCCATGCTTTCTTGCGAAATTGGTTGCGCCGCTTCCTCCTAAAACTTTATCGTCATAATCCTGCAAAATTTTTGCAACCTGAATTGGATTTTTCACCGCCTCAATATTGATAACGCCGCTCATTTTAGAAGTCGAACCGTCCATCAAAGCAGCACTCATGCGGATTTTTCCGTCGCTTTGAATTTGCGAACCAATGCCTGCATTAAACAACGAATCGTCTTCCAATGCTGCAACAGCAAAAACTACCGTTTCCAATGCTGAATGCGTTTTCAGGAATTCATACGAATTCTTAACAATGCGTTCTAAAGCTTCTTGTTTGGCAACTTTTGTTTCTAGGTTCGTGGATGATTCTGAGAAAAAACCGCCGTGGATAATCAGTTTCATGGGTGTTGGGTGTTGGGTGTTGGGTGTTGGTGCAGTCCCACTTCCCAATTGTTAACTATTAATTATTCGTTATTAATTAATCTGTCGGTTGTTTCAACTCTTCCGAATATTGCGACGACCTGATGTACATTTTATGCGTCTCAAGATTGTACGTATCATACTTGCTCATCACGTGATTGACCAAATGGGAAATAGAAATCGGCTGCCCTAATTCCACTTCTGTGAGATTGGTATCTTTAATTTCGCGGCCATCGACCAAAATCACAAGTCCGGAACCAATAGCTTCCATTTCGGTATTATTGGTAATCAACAAACCGGTATCTTCTCCAAGTCCAATGCCTAATACTTTCGGATTACCAACGACTGCTTGGAATAATCTTCCAATCCTGCCGCGTTGCACAAAATGTGTATCGATGATAACACCGTCAATTAATCCAAGTCCGCTCGTGATTTTTACTTCGCCTTTAAGCAAAGCCTCACTGCTACTGCCTTGGTAAATCATATTATTGGATGCAGCGGCGGCTCCTGCTGAAGTGCCTGCATAGATAAATTCTTCGTTGTAGTACTTATAAAGGATAATATCGTGAAATTCCGTTCCACCTAAAATCGATGTCAATCGCAACTGATCGCCACCGGTAAACATAACAACATCTGCCGCTTTTAGTCTTTCCAAAACGGTCGGATCACTTGCCTGTTCGCGCCTTTCGATGTGCAAAACATCAACATTTTTTGCGCCCAAATAATTGAGTGCTTTTACGTATTCCGGTCCGATTTCCCTTGGTATCTTGGAAGCAGTGGTAATAACTTCAATGCGCGATTCTTGTTTGTGCTTTGACTCGTTTAAAATCCTTTTCAGGATACCTGTCTCAAAAAAATTCAGGTTGTTGGCTACGTTTTTATCAAGATCAGTTTCGGTAAAACTGCCTTTGTCAACGGCACCGCCTATAATAATCAATTTTCCTCGTATGTTCATTTTGTAAAAATAGCCAAAAACTTAAAACACGCAATTTTAGCACTATTTATTTTTAAAAATTTTACTACCAAAAAATATATTCCACATTTAATTGAATAAATTTTGATTAGTTGCTTAAAAAAATTATTTTAGTTGCATTATATTCTGACTTTTTTAACAAAATCAATATTAATATTGAATATTTGTCATGCATTATATAAGTAAGCCGTTTATAATCAATACATTAAACCAACTACCGAAAACTAACTTTCCAATAACTTTATGAAAATACTAAAAGTACAGGCACTTCGTGGTCCAAATATTTGGAGTGTCCAAAGAAAAAAACTAATCCAGATGCGTTTGGATCTGGAAGAAATGGAACAGTTTCCAACCAATAAAATCGATGGTTTCAAAGAACGAATCGAAGCAATGTTCCCAACAATGTATGAGCACCGCTGCTCAGAAGGCGTTCCAGGTGGATTTTTCTCCCGTATAGAACGCGGCACGTGGATGGGCCATGTAATCGAACATATCGCACTCGAAATCCAGACTTTGGCTGGTATGGAGACTGGTTTCGGAAGAACTCGTGAAACCAAAACACCCGGCATTTA
Source organism: Flavobacterium sp. (assembly GCA_029946065.1). Classification (GTDB taxonomy): domain Bacteria; phylum Bacteroidota; class Bacteroidia; order Flavobacteriales; family Flavobacteriaceae; genus Flavobacterium. The sequence continues at coordinate 24,502 of JAQSDU010000009.1, read as the reverse complement.
CAATGTAGTTTTCAGTTATACCGAAGAAAATGTAGGCATGTTCGCCGCCGAAAGTGCTGTGAATATTGCCGAAGCGCTTATTGCAGGAACTGATTATGATCTTGAAGCCGATATACAAAAGATGCGCGAAATTAGAGAACGCGTACGCCTAGGACCAAGTACGGGAAGCATCGTGGAAGAAGCCGTCGCACGCGATATTCCGTGGATTCGTTTGGGTACAAATTCGTTAGTCCAATTAGGATACGGTGTCAACCAAATGCGTTTTCAGGCGACAATCACGCAACTAACAAGTAGCATCGCCGTTGATATTGCTTGTAATAAAGAGGAAACCAAACGCATGCTTGACAATGCATCGATTCCTGTGGCAAGCGGCAGTATATGCGTGGATGAAGAAGATTTGCAAGACACCATCAAAAAAATAGGTTACCCAATTGTTTTAAAACCTTTGGATGGCAACCACGGAAAAGGCGCTTCCATCAATGTAAAAACTTGGGAAGATGCGGCTGCCGGATTGGTTTATGCGCAAAAATACAGCCGACGCGTGATCGTCGAAAAATTCATTACCGGATTTGATTTCCGTGTTTTAGTGATTGACAATAAATTGGTCGCTGCCGCAAAAAGGGTTCCGGCGCATGTTGTCGGCGATGGCAAAAGCACAATCCAACAATTAATTGACATTACGAATCTTGATCCAAGACGCGGTTACGGACACGAAAATGTGCTTACGCAAATTGACATCGATCGTGATTCAGAAGATTTGCTAGAAAAACTAGGTTATACGGTGGAAACGGTGCCAAATATAGGCGAAACTGTTTACCTGAAATCGACTGCCAATTTGAGTACTGGCGGCACTTCCGTAGATGTAACCGATATGATGCATCCCGAAAATATTTTCCTTTGCGAAAGAATTTCAAGAGTAATCGGACTGGACATTTGCGGTGTCGATATCATGGCAGAAAATCTTACACAACCATTAAAAGAAAATGGCGGTTGCATTTTAGAAGTCAACGCAGCACCGGGATTCCGCATGCACCTTGCCCCTTCCGAAGGGTTGCCAAGAAACGTGGCTTCACCGGTAATCGATATGTTATATCCACCGGGAAAACCAAGCCGCATTCCAATTATTGCGGTGACAGGTACTAACGGAAAAACAACTACGACCAGACTACTGGCGCACATCGTAAAAAACAATGGTTATAAAGTCGGATTTACCACATCAGACGGGATTTACATCCAAAACCATATGATGGAAAAAGGCGACACGACTGGTCCTATCAGTGCCGAATATATCCTGAAAGACCCTACGGTAGAATTTGCAGTTTTAGAAACAGCTCGTGGCGGAATTCTCCGTTCTGGACTAGGATTCAGTCGTTGCGATATTGCCGTCATTACGAACATTCAGGAAGACCATTTGGGCATCAGCGACATTCATACATTGGAAGATTTGGCGCGTGTCAAAAGTACTGTCGTGAAAAGCGTTAAAAAAGACGGTTGGGCAATTTTGAATGCCGAAGACGAACATTGCATAAAAATTGGCGAAGAGTTGAACTGCAATGTCGCTTATTTTAGTATGGACGAGGAAAATCCGTTCACTAAAAAATTGTCTAAAGAAGGTAAAATCGTCTGTGTTTATGAAAATGGTTTCATTACCGTTAAAAAAGGTGAGTGGAAAATCCGGGTGGAAAGAGCGACGCATGTGCCTTTGACTTTAGGCGGAAAAGCAAAATTTATGATCGCTAACGCACTCGCTGCGACACTTGCTGCTTATTTATGGGGATTCAAAACAGAAGATATCAGTCTTTCACTGCAAACATTTATTCCGAGTGTGGCACAAACACCGGGGCGTATGAATATTTTTGAGTTTAAGAAATTCAAGGTTTTAATTGATTTTGCACACAATCCGTCCGGTTATCGCGGCGTTCAGGATTTCTTGACAAGCGTAGAAGCCAACAAAAAAATCGGAATCATAGCCGGTGTTGGCGACCGTCGTGACGAAGATATTAAGGAATGTGCTCATTTGGCAGGCATGATGTTCGACCATATTATCATCCGTCAGGAAAAACATTTGAGAGGCAGAACCGAAGAAGAAATCATCAATTTGATTTTGGAAGGTATCGCTGAATCAGGTAGAAATGTGACTTATGAAATCATTACCAAAGAAGTTGATGCCATAAAACATGCCATTAATATTGCGGAAGAAGGCACGTTTATTACGGCTTTGAGCGATGTGGTGACGAATGCCATCGACATCGTACAACAATATTTAGATAAAGAAAACGAAGGCGGAACGCTCTAATTTCCTGATCATTGTAACAAAGGATAGTGTTAACAGACTTATTAAATCTGTTTCGTTATCCTTTTTTTATACTTTTACTTTCTTAAAATTAAGATGCTTTTTAAAACCATAAAGATATTGAGGCTCATTTAGGCTTGATGCGACTTAATATCGCAATGGTTAAACTTTAAATGTTTTGTGATTAAATTTTTTATTATGACTAAAAAAATAGTTTTAGCTATTACGCTTTTTATCGTCTTTACCGCTTTCGGGCAAAACAAAAAAATTTCGCTCGAAGATGCCGTAATGCAGCAACAACGCCTTTTTCGAGCAGATAAAATGTTGGGATTTCAATGGATTCCGGACACCAATAAATATGTTTACCTCGCAGAAAATGGCAAAAAGCTGATGACCGCTAACTCGACTGATTCAAAGCCTAATGAATTGGTAACTTTAGCCGATTTGAATAAAACGCTTGGTGCCGATTTCAAAAATTTCGCCGGCATGCAATGGAAAAATGCTACGACATTTATCTTGGCGAGCGGGAATAAATATTATGAGTACAATTTCAATACTAAAACCGGAAAACTAATCGGTGAATTAACTGAAAACGCTGAAAACGGAGCGTTTGATGACAATTTTGAAAACATCGCTTACACAGAAAAAAACAATCTTTTTATACTGAATAAAAACGGACAAAAAGTCGCTGTTACTAATGAAACTGATGAAGATATTGTTTCCGGGCAGTTCTTTGCGAGAAACGAATTTGGCATCACCAGTGGGATTTTCTGGTCGCCAAATACGAGTTTTCTGGCTTTCTACCAAAAAGACCAACGCGAAGTTGCCGACTATCCGATTCTGGATATCAATGAAACACCGGGAAAATTACAAAACATCAAATACCCAATGATTGGGCAAAAAAGTGAAAAACCTAAAGTCGGGATTTATAATTTGGCTTCCGGAAAAACGGTTTTCATTGCGCCAAAAGGGAATTCAGACGATTATCTGACCAATCTTTCGTGGTCGCCAGATGAAAAATTCGTGATTATTGCAGAATTAAATCGTGGGCAAAATGACATGCATTTGAATGTGTATGACGCCAATTCCGGTGCTTTCGTAAGAACGCTTCTAGAAGAGAAAAGTGACAATTGGGTCGAACCGGAGCATGCGGCATTTTTCCCAAGTAAAAAATCGAATAATTTTGTATGGATCAGTGAAACGGATGGTTTCAACAACCTATATTACTATTCGATTGATGGAAAACTCATCAAAAAACTGACGCAGAACAAATTCATCGCCCGTGATATTTTGGGTGCAAATGCTGCCGGAACGGAAATTTATTTTTCGGCTACAGGCGCCAATCCAACGAATATGCTGGCTTATAAAGTTGATTTAAAAGGAAAACAGACCTTAATCACCAAAGAAGAAGGCGTGCACTTGACTGCATTCAGCACCGACGGAAATTGGTTTTTTGATGAATATTCCAATCATACTATACCTTCAAAATCGTTGTTGTACGACAAAAATGGAAAAGCAACTACTTTGCTTCAAAGCATAAACAAATATGACGGCTATACAATCGGTACTTCGGAAATAAAAACCATCAAATCTGCCGACGGAACAACAGATTTATATACACGATTGATTAAACCAAGTAATTTTGACGCATCAAAAAAATATCCGGTTTTGGTGTATGTTTATGGTGGTCCACATGCACAACTGATCACCAATTCTTATCTCGACGGTGCGAATTTATGGATGTATTGGATGGCGGAACAAGGCTATTTGGTTTTCACGGTTGACGGTCGCGGTTCTGACAATCGTGGTGTGGCATTCGAAAGTGTGATTCACGGCAAATTAGGCGTTAACGAAATTGACGACCAGATGAAAGGCGTTGATTATTTAAAATCATTGCCTTATGTTGATGGTGATCGATTGGCGATTCACGGTTGGAGTTTTGGTGGTTTTATGACGACTTCTATCATGCTCAGAAAACCCGACGTATTCAAAGTTGGTGTTGCCGGCGGTCCTGTAACCGATTGGAAATATTATGAAGTCATGTATGGCGAGCGTTATATGGACACGCCAGCCGAAAACCAAAAAGGTTTTGACGAAGCGAGTACCTTAAACTATGTGAACAACTTGAAAGGAAAATTGCTTTTGATCCACGGTACAAGCGACGATGTTGTAGTAATGCAGAATAACTTCTCGCTGATCAAGAAATTTGTCGAAGCCGGAAAACAAGTTGATTTTTTCGCGTATCCGATGCACAAACACAATGTGATTGGGAAAGACCGAGTACATCTGATGACAAAGGTTTTGAATTATGTGATTGAAAACAATAAATAATCGATTTAAATATGATTACAATACCAATTCTACTGCTACTGGCACTTTATTTTTCGGTAAAAGCTTACAATACCATTATAAGGAAGCGCAATCAGGTTGAAAATGCACTTGCAGGAACCGATGCTATCCTTAAGAAAAGGTATGATCTGATTCCGAACTTGGTGAGTGCTGTGAAGCAATACATGACCTATGAAGAAGCGACGCTGAGCAAAATTACGTCACTTCGAACATCACTACTGGAACAAAATAGTAATGTTTCTGAACGCCTCGAAAAAGAAAACCAACTCAGTTCATTGCTCGGAAAAGTGCTGGTTGCCGTTGAGAATTATCCAGATTTGAAATCGAATACAAATATGCTGCACTTACAGCAATCTTTGATGGAAATTGAAGAACAGATTTCGGCAGCAAGGCGCAGCTATAATGCGAGTGTGATGGATTATAATAATTCAATAGAGGCATTCCCGGCGAATATTATCGCTGGATTCATGGGCGCAAAAAGAAAGCCTTCATTTGAAATTAATACTGTAGAACGCGAAACGGTTTCGGTAAAAGACCTTTTCGATGCCAAATAACATCAATCACGATTTTGATTCCGAAAAGTTCAATCAAATATTAGAACAACTGGAAAATTCCAGAAAAATCGATTCTGGAACAGTAACGGCGAATCAAAAGCAAAACTCAAAATTACAGCGCAATAATTTCTTGAGTGTACTCGGAATCGGCGGTGGCTTTGCTATTGGATGTGCGGTTGCTTTCGTTTCCGCTATCATTTCACTGTTGCTATGCATTATTTTTCAGAGTTTTCTGTTTATGGCTATTCCAGTAATCGTTGGTGCTGCAGCATTTTTGGGACCTATGGCTTTTGGTATGAAGCATGTAATCAAAAATACCGATAAAATAAGCCATCTGAGTGCGGTGAATGAAGAAATGCAAATCAATTACAGAATGTCTGTAAAAGAGCAGCTCATCAGCCAGATCGTGAAATCTTTCAACAGTACTTTTGATTACCAACCGAAGAACAAAATTCCGTCGAAAGAATTTCATCGGATGAATGTTTACAAAGGTAGCCTTCAAAGCGATTACGGTGGCGAAGATTATATCACCGGAAAAGTTGGAACGACGAATCTTGAAATGTGTGAATTTTATGCCGGCGTTTCAGGTCTTTTTATGATTGCCGATTTTAATAAAAATTTCAGAGGAACCACTAAAGTGATGACCCGAATTTGGGAGAAAAGGTCGCTCGATGTTCCTGAATTGCTCGACGGAAATATCGAAATCAAATACGAAGGAAATGGCAGAATTTATCGCAAAGACCGCAACTCGTTCGCAAATATTGCTTTGGAAGAAGTTATTCTTGAAAACACAGCTTTCAATCAGAAATTTGAGACCGTTGCTTCCGACCAGATTGAAGCGCGGTACATTTTATCGACGAGTTTTATGGAGCGCATTCTTGCATTTCGCAGGCGCTACAATTATGACATGAATTTTGTTTTTAACGATTCGAAAATGTATTTTACTGTTTTGTGGGGCGCACACATGCTGGAGCCTTTCGACATCAATGTAGATTTAAAAGAGGCAAAACTACAGCTCATCGCAACCACGCACCAACAATTGAAGGACTGTGTCGCCATCATCGAAGCATTGAATATTAACAACGAACTTTGGTATTCGCGATGATTAGGTTTTTTGCTTTTTCTTTCTTGCAGCAGGGAACAACACGTTATTTAAAATAAGTCTGTATCCCGGAGAATTTGGATGCAAATCGAGTACTGTCGGCGCATCTCCAACACGGTGTTGGTAATCTTCAGGATCGTGACCGCCGTAAAAAGTAAACATGCCTTTTCCTTTTTCGCCATGAATATAACGCGCTTCGCCGTTGATTTGGTTTTCGCCCATTACTAATACATTTGTTTTAATCAAATCGCGGTTGAAGGCAGTGGTTTGTCCCATAAATCCTTTGACAAGAGATGTATGATTTTGGCAAAGCATGCTCGGAATCGGATCCCATTTGGCGGAAAAATCCATCAAGGTAAAGTAATCTTTTTCCATCGGAACATTGCTGCGTTTGGTGGTCATATCGATGTCTGAAAATTCATATACGATTGGATTTCTTTCGAGGATATAATCTTTGAATGCAAAAGTCTGTGAATAATCAATTTTCGACTGGTAGTTGCCTTCGCTTTCGTCGCCATCGAACATTGGTTCGCAAATATCAACACCAGCTGCAGAAAGCGCAATATCGAAACTATCCGTTGCAGAACACATGGCAAACATAAAACCACCACCGATTACAAAGTCACGGATTTTCTTCGCAACGGCGAGCTTTTCTTCCGAAACTTTGGCGTAGCCTAATTTTGTAGCGAGTGCCTCGGCATCTTTTTTCTGTTCGATATACCAAGGTGAATTTCTGTTGGAACCGTAAAATTTCCCGTATTGGCCCGTAAAATCCTCGTGGTGCAGGTGCAGCCAATCGTATAACAGCAAACCGTCAGACAATACTTCTTCGTCATAAATTGGTGTGAATGGAATTTCTGCATAAGTCAAAACTAAAGTCACCGCATCGTCCCATGGTTGTTTTCCTTTTGGAGTATAAACAGCGATTTTAGGTGCTTTTTCAAGTACTACCGTTTCCATATTTTGCGACGGACTTGAAATTTCTTCCAGGATTGCATTGGCATCACCGTCGGAAAGCACTTCGGATGTTACGCCTCGAATCTGGCATTCTTTGCGAATTTCGGGTGCATCCGGAAGCAAGAACGAACCGCCGCGATAGTTGAGTAACCAACTGGCTTTGTATTGCTTGTCGAGGCACCAATAAGTGATACCATACGCTTTCAAGTGGTTTTGCTGTGCTTCGTCCATTGGCAGTAAAATAAAGGACGCACGAGAACTCCATCCGATAAAAAACAGCAATAGGAATAAAAAATATCTTGATTTCAACATTGTCATTTTCAGTACTTAATTTGATTTCGAAGATAAGGCAAATACAAGCTAACATCAAACACAAAAATTGTTAAAAATATCGCCGCCGAAATGATAGAAAAAATGTAAAATATTCAAGAACACATCTGAATTACACCACGTTATTAACAATCTGTGAAAATTCCTTAACAAATTTGTAACCTTATAATGCACTGTAAACAAATAAAGTCCTTAATTTTACAGTCTCTTATTTTAAAAGAAAACCTATGAAAACAATTTTACAAAAAAGTATTTTCAGGATTTTTGCATTTATTGCAATATTATCCTCTAGTATTTTACAGGCACAAGTAACTTTGCCGCATGTTGACCCGATAAACTATACAGTTGGCCAGGGGCTACAAGCACAAACAGGCTGGACAGTTCTCAACTCGGGCGATGACTTGCTGATCAGTTCAGGAAATCTATCTTATACAGGGCTTCCAGCTTCAACAGGAAGCAAGGTAACTTTTACAGGAGCCGGTATAGACGGTGCAAAATTATTTACTCAGCAAACATCAGGAACGGTTTATTTCTCTTTTCTTCTGAATGTTGCTGCCCTTGGAAGTTTAAATACCACAGGTGGTTATTTTGCAGGATTTACAGAAGGTACAGGAACTAACTTTGGAGCGACCTTATGGACAAGATCAGATGGTGCAGGCTACGATATCGGTCTAAACCCAAGAACTACGGCTGCCAATACCGTATGGAGCCCTGGCACCACAACTGTGGGCACTACTGTTTTTGTAGTAATGGCTTATCAAATGGTTGCAGGAGCAACTAATGATATTGTGAAGATCTGGATCAATCCTACAGTTGGCGCAGTTGAGCCTACAGCCACATTTAGCGCTACCAATACACTTGCAGACCTTGCTAATGTTAACAGAATTTTTCTGCGTCAGGATAGTACAACTACAACGCCTTCAATTGAAATGGATGAGTTCCGCATCGGAACAACTTGGAATGCTGTTAATCCGGCACCTGCAGGAACTATTACTGCTTTACCAGCAAACCTTACAGATTTTGGCAGTATCAATACCGGCAGTAATTCAGCGTCCCAATCTTTTGTCGTAAACGGCTCAACACTCGGCGCCAATGATATTATTGTAACGGCTCCTTCGACTGACTTTCAGGTCAGCCTTGATGACGCTGCGTGGTTCTCATCTGTAAATATAACGCCGACCAGTGGTACTGTTACCAATCAAACGGTTTATGCCAGATTTTCTCCACAAGCGGGAGGTATAAAATCCGGAAATATTGCTGTCACTTCCTTAAATGCTTCACAACAAAATGTAGCCGTTTCAGGAACTGGTGTCGCCGCTACATCCAATACATCTGATATTATTGAAAATGGTAGCTTTACGTATCCAACGGATATTGATTATACAGCCTATCAAGCAACCGTTATTACCGATTTGAACAGTATTGAAGTGGCAGGCTTTACCATTCGTGATGGTGGCGCAACCGCTCCTGATGCTGATACTTCGGGTACGGAATTGAATTCAATTTCTTTTTCATTGAGCAATTTTGCTAATATCAGAACAGTCGCTTTATACGACGGTACGACCAAACTTGGGGAAGCTGCAGGTGCAGCCACAGTAACTTTTAGCGGATTGACTTTAACTGCAAATGACGACAGCACCAAAAACTTCAGTCTTCGCGTTACTTTTACTACTAGTGTGGTGGACAACCAACAATTCCAATTTGCTGTAACTGCAGTTACGGCGAATGTCTTAGGTTCTACTTTTTCAGGCCCAGGAACTGCGGTTTCTTCTATTGCGGGTAATAACAACAAAATTGAAGTTACCGCCACAAAAATCGTTTATGGCGGTAACGCAGTAACATCTGTTTTGAATGTTGCCATGACACCTTCGCCTACTGTAAGGGCACTTGATGCCAATAATGTTCTTGATTTAGACTATACATCGACTGTAGATATTACTTCAACCGGTACATTAGCGGTTTCACCTACGACAGTAAGTGCTGTTGCTGGTGTGGCGACTTTTACAAATATAGTTCATACTCAAACTGGTTTGGGATTGCAACTTACGGCGGCTTCAGGTGCATTTACAACTATTGCAAGTGCCTTGTTTGATGTTTACAATCCGATATTTGCCAATCCAATTACAGGAACTGTTAACAGCGCCAGTGCTTATACAACCGGACAAACTGTTGCTACCAACCTTACAGTGTCAGGTATTGTAAAAGCAGCAGGACTTAATGCCGCGAGTGTTACCGATAGGTTTTCAGCATCTAACTGGAGTACTGGTGGATATGATGCTACAAAATATTTTGAATTTACACTTACGCCAAATTCTGGCTATGAAATTGATTTTGTGAATTTCATTTATACCGGACAGGCTTCAGGCACAGGGCCGACAGCTTTTTCGTTCAGATCAAGCCTTGATAATTACGTTGCTGAAATTGGAACGCCAACTGCTTTAGGTGCTAACATTAGTCTTGCGGGAGCTGCTTATCAGGATGTTGCCATACCTGTTACTTTCAGGATATACGGTTATACCGCAAGCGGCGCTGCAGGTACTTTCAGTGTCAACAATTTTACGTTTAATGGAAGTGTAAACGTGAGTCCGATTCCTTCTATTTCAGCTTTGCCGAATGCATTGAATACGCTTGATTATTTTGTAGGTTCAGGACCTTCTGCGGCACAATCATTTAATGTAAATGCAGCTAGTTTGAGTCCAGCCGCTGATGATTTGACCATCACCGCGAGTGCCAATTTTGAAGTTTCAACAGACAATACCATTTTTGGTACCACTGCAACCATAAGCTACACTGGAGGAGCCGTTACGAATGTACCAGTTTATGTTCGCACCGTTAGCGGTTTAGCGCTTGGAACTTATACCGGTAACGTTACTGTTACTGGCGGCACGGCACCAACAGCAACCGTAAATGTTCAGGGAATTGTAAGAACAGCATTTGCGATACCTTACGCCAATAGTTTTAGAACACAAACTGTTGTAAATGATGCCGTGGCACAAGGATTCATAATTAATAATGCTGTTTTTAACATAACTGGATATGAGCAACTGTCAGTCAATGGTTATATTGAAACACCAACTATTGATTTCACGCAATTGAGCACAATGCAAGTAGCTTTTTCATCGGCTACTTTCGGCGGTATCACAGGACAAACAATGCAATTGCAGATTTCTACAGATAACGGTGGTAATTATACTGCGTTAGCAACATTTGTTTTACCATCCGCGAATTTCGCAGTCTATAAAACAAATATTGATTTTGCAGCTTATCCATCTACAACCGGAAAGCTAAGAGTGCAAATGACTGCAGGAACCAATACTTCACGTTTCAGGGATTTTTATATCCTGAATACGACTACCTGGAATGGTACTGCGTGGTCAAACGGAACGCCTGATGCCGGAGTAATTGCTACAATTGAAGGCGATTACAATTCGACTTCCGACGGATTACTTACAGCAAAAAATCTTACGGTTACCACAGGGAATGTTGTTATTGCTTCAGGCGATACCATGCATTTAGAAGATGAATTGACCGTTAACGGCGGCAGCGTTTCATTTGAAAATAATGCCAACCTCATTCAGGTGAATACCGCTACAAATACCGGCAACATCACTGTTGAAAGAGATGCCAGTTTAAGACGTTTGGATTATGTGTATTGGGGAGCTCCGGTAACAGGACAAAATCTTAAACTTTTTTCTCCTATGACGGTTTCTCCGCCAGTTGGATCAAGTCGTTTTTATACATTAGATGAAGCTACCAATAACTTTTCCCAAATCGTAGACCCTACGATTGTTAATTTTGATTTAGGAAAAGGTTACATGATCAGGGCACCTAATGATTTTACTACTTCACTACAAACATTCGTGGGATTATTCACTGGAGTACCTCACAATGGAAATGTAAATGTTGCTGTAACAAGGCTAGGTCAAGGTTTTAACCTGATTGCAAATCCTTATCCATCACCAATCAAGGCTAGTAAATTCTTTACTGCAAATCCTACTATCGGGACAATCTATTTGTGGACGCATTTTAATCAAGCAGCTGCTAGCGGTGCTAATTACGCTACTTATAACGCAACTGGAACCGCTTCAATACCATCGTTATCAGGTAGTGCAACGCCAAATGGTTACATACAAACCGGACAAGGTTTTTTAATCAATGCGCCAGCTTTAACCACAAATGTTGCATTTACGAACTTGATGAGAGAAGACAACCATGACAACCAATTCTTCAGAAATGCAAACGATAACAATACAGCAACAGATAAAAACCGTATCTGGTTGAATTTAAACAATGCTACTGAGGGATTGAACCAAACGCTTATTGGCTATGTGGATGGTGCTACCAATGACCTTGACGTTCAATTTGACGGAAAACTAATCGAAACTGAAAAAAGTTCGCTTTACAATATCATCAATGGTGAGCAATATGTAATTCAGGGTAAAGCGCTTCCTTTTAGTGCAACTGATGTTGTTCCGTTAGGATTTAAAGCTATCGAAGCTGGTGACTATACGATCGCTATGGACCATTTTGACGGCCTTTTCGCAGACGGACAAGACATCTTCTTGAAAGACAATCTTACAGGAATCACGCACAATATCAAAGAAAACCCATATACTTTTACATCAACTGAAGGTACATTTAGCGACCGTTTTGCAGTAGTATATCAAAACACAACACTTGGCATCGAAAATCCTACGTTAGATGCTAACAGTATCGTAGTTTATACCAAAAACAATGTGCTTTCCATCAATGCAGGCGCAACTGTAATGCAAAACGTCTCTGTCTTTGACGTAAGTGGCAGATTGCTATACACCAATAATAATGTTAATGCATCAACAACTGCGATTAGCATAAATGTTGCACAACAGGTTTTGGTTGTACAGATCACATCAACTGAACATAAAACAGTAAGTAAGAAAGTCATTTTCTAAACCTTTCTGCTTTTTACAAATGAAACCTCCTTAACGGGAGGTTTTTTTGTTTAAGATCGTTCGGGTTCTTTCAACATTCGTTTCCTTTATAAACAATTGCGCCAGTATCCTATGAATTTTGATGGTATTTATTTACAATAAACTCAGGCTAATGTAACAATCACATAATACACTCATAACATTAGCGCTTGCGTTACAAAGTACCTTTGCGCAAAATAAATAGATATGAAACACATATACGCATCACTAAGTGCTTTTTTACTATTGATGATTTCTTGTACAACCGACAGGGATATTACCGAAACCATAATAACACCTGACCCAGAAGCGGTTTTGGTACATTATTGGAATTTCAATAATTTGCCTTCGGGAAATTTAAATGATATCGCACCGAATATGACATTAATCGCTGGCGGTGCTTCAATAGATTATGTAGGAACAGGTGATGGTTTTATGGACGATTTTTCGCCGGGTTATGCAACAAACGCCAGAAACAGTGATATCGATGGCTCCGGAATCAGGGCCAGAAACCCAAGCAATACAAGAGATTTGATCATTGAACTTTCTACCGTTGGTTTTAAAAAACCGATGGTACAATTTGCCACCGCCAGAAGTGGTTCAGGTGCGACAACACAAAATTATAGTTATACCGTTGACGGAACGAATTATATTACGACAGCCCTTCCTACCACAACTTTTACAGTATCCGAAGACCCGACAGTTGATTTGGTGACGTTAGATTTTACGGCCATTCCTACCACAGATAACAATGCTAATTTTAAAGTAAAAATTAGCTTTGCAAGTGATGCTGCTGCAGGCCTGACGGGCAATAACCGATTCGATAATTTGACGATGGAGGCCATTCCGCTAACCGCAAGCGAACCGCCAAGCGCATTGAGTTATAACTCTCCAAACGCTTTCACCGTAAATGCGCCAATCATAGCATTAGCCCCAACTGTTACCGGAACTGTAATTACTTATACCGTTTCCCCTGCCCTTCCCGACGGATTGTCGATTGACGCCGCTACCGGAATCATCAGTGGGACGCCAACCGCTTTATTCTTAGAAGCCAATTATACTGTAACTGCTGCCAATACCGCAGGAAGCACAACCGCCACTTTATTAATTTCTGTGAATCCAGTACCTGCCGCATCAGTAATCCATTATTGGAATTTCAATGCGCTGCCAACCGGAACTTTAACTACCGTGGATGCCGATATGTCATTGGTTACAACCACCACCGCCACTATTACTTATCCTGGAACAGGTGCCGGTTATATGGACCAGGTAACGCCGGGTTCTTTATTAAATGCACAAAATGGTGACCTTGAAGGCTTGGGACTTCGCGTAAGAAATCCGAGCAATACCAGGACTTTAGACATCAAAGCCTCGACTAATGGTTATAAAAATATTGTCGTGAAATTTGCCACCGAAAAAACTGGTTCCGGTGCGACAGCACAAAATTATTCTTACAGCCTCGATGGAACAACTTTTATTACAACCTCACTTCCTGTAACAACTTATACTCCCACAACGGAACCGACTTTCGACATTGTCACTTTAGACTTATCTGCCATCAGCGGCGTGAACAACAATCCGAATTTTGTATTGCGCATCAATTTTGGTGGCGCATCAGCTTCCGGCGCAAGCGGCAATAACCGTTTTGACAACCTAACCATTCAAGGCAATAATTTATGAGAAATATACAATACAGCATCGCAGCCATCCTCTTGTATTCGGCTGCAATGCAAGCACAAGAAACCATTAGCCTGAAACCTGAAAAATTCATTTCACTTGAAATTCCGGAACCGTCAGATATTTGCTTCCGCCCAGACGGGAAAAGCATGTTCATAGTAAGCGACAATGGCTATTTATTCGAAACCGATACCCAAGGCAAAATCATCCGCAAAGCCGATTACGCCGGAATGGACGATGAAGCGGTTTATGTTGACGAAAAATTCGTTTATGCCGTTGAGGAAGTTACACGTAAAATCAAAATTTTCAACATCAATACTTTAAAACTAGAAAGAACGGTTTACCTGCCATATGCTGGCGGAAGAAATAAAGGCTATGAGGCGTTTACTTTTAACAAAGCCAAAAACAAATTTGTCATTTTAACTGAAAAAGACCCTATTTATCTTTTTGAACTCGACACCGATCTCAAAGTAGTGAATGAAATCAGTCTCGGTAAAATCGCCCGCGATATTGCATCTGCTACTTATTATAATGATTTCCTTTGGTTGTTAAGTGATGAAGACATGACGGTTTTCAAAGTTGATCCAAATTCTTATGAAGTACTGGGCAAATGGTCGGTACCGATTATTAATCCGGAAGGAATTGCTTTTGACAAAAACGGCAATATGCTGATACAGTCGGATGATATGAAACGTTTGTATTTCTTTAAAAACCCTGAAAAACAGTAAGATGAAAAATAATTTATTTTTATACTTTACCATATTATTTGTAACTTCGACTGCTTTTGCACAGTTAACGCTTACGAATGGTAATCATACACTTGAAATCAGCGGTAGTCTTTCGGCATATTACAATTATAGGGCTTTAAAACCGGGTGAAACCGAAAGAGACAAAGACCGTTTTAAAATGCGTGATGCACAATTACAACTCGAAGGACGTATCGGAAATATCTGGGAATATGAATTGCAAGTGGATTTTGCCGACATGTCTGCTAACAACAATAACGGCACGCCAGACCCTGAAAATCCAGGTTTAATGGATGCTTATGTGGTTTATAAAGGATTAGGGTTTATGGACATTCAGGCAGGTTACGGCAAATTGTATTATTCGAGAAATGCAATGGTGCCGTTCGCCTATTCGCCATATTGGCAGCGTGCCGATTTGACAAGAGGAGATATTTTTAGTTCAAGGGATGTTGGCATAACATTTATAAAAACTTTCTGGAACCAAAGGATTAATGCTTACGCAGGAATTTATACAGGATTAGGAGAATTGTCATTAAATGGAGACAACGATGCCAGTGGACAACCGGAATATGCCGGAAGGGTTGATTTTTCGTATCCGTCGAGATTTCGATATAGAGAAATTGACGATAGGATTACACCGATACCGATGTTTTCTTTTGGAATAAATGGTAGGTATGCGAATAAAGCGATTCCAGATGGTGAAGTAATGGTGCCGAATTCAGGAGGTGCGTATGGATTAAAAGTAATCAACGGAAAAAGATATGTTTACGGATTTGATGCCGCTTTTCAATATATGGGCTTTTCAGGACAATTTGAATTGCACCAAATTAAAGGAGAACCCAAATTGCCAACAGATCCGTTGTTGCACAATTTAACAGCCGATCAAACGGGCGGCTATTTCCTTGCTGGCGGTTATGTGGCGCAGGTGAATTATTTTGCTAAAAAAATCAAAACGGTTTTTTCTGCACGGTATGAAGAGCTTGATTTGAATGATTTGGTTGCCGGAAATTCAAGGCGTTTTTCGCCGGCGATTGCCTATCAGATCGACGGATTTGATGCGATGATCAAATTTCAATATTTCAATGTTTTGAAAGAAGAAAGCATAGACCCATTCAAATGGCAAGAACAATATAGAATCGGAATACAATTAAACTTTAAATAACCTAAATACAATAACATGATTAAAAAATTACTCTTTATCGCATTGCTGGTTTTTTCTGCCAATGCATTTGCACAGATCAGCACTTTTCCGGCTTCGGAAAGTTTTGATGCCACTTTTACAGAAGGTACAGATGTGACTTTCGTTCCAAACTGGACGGGAAACCTAGTGAATCCAACAGCTACAGCTACAAGAATTTTTCGTGATGAAACCACTTTTTTTTCTGCTCCGGCAGCATTGAGTATTATTCCTACAAGCTCTTTTAACGGTGATGTGCGTGTAAGCCTTGACATGACCTCAGCAACTTCTTTGGCTTTTACTTTCAAAGCAAAATCAATGTTAAATGGCGATGGTACCGGGACAAGAAATGTAATCCTTACTATGGAAACATCGATTGATGCAGGTACAACATGGATTGGCACACAACAAATCGCATCACTTCCAAACGCTGACCAAGCCGATTTTAGTGATTTCAGTTATGCGTTGCCCGCAGCGGCGAACAATCAAAGTAGTGTTTTGGTACGTTTCAGCGTAACAAGAGGCTCTGGAAGTGGTACTGCCGGAAAATTGGTTATCGACAATGTTGATATTGCACAGTCCACTGTTGCGCAACTTTCTGTTGATGAGACTTCAATGACTTTCAGCCAGCTTGTGGGCACACCATCTCCAAATCATACCGTAAATGTTTCTGGAAGTAACCTTACAGGAAATATTACCCTTACAGCAACGGAAAATTTTGAAATTTCATTGTCTGCCACAATAGGATTCACCAATTCACTTTCACTAACCCCAACATCTGGTGTAGTGGCCGAAACAGTTGTTTTTGTAAGAATGAATGCTATTGTACCGGGTACTTACACAGGTACTTTAACAGTTGCTACTACCGATGTAAGTGATGCCATTGTTACGCTTTTAGGAACAAATGCTGCGGTAAATCTTACCAACCCAGAGCCTTTACATATATCTGGTGAAGACCAACCAATATTCACAGCTTGGGATCCTGCTGCTGCAATCAATACTTTTCCAGAACATATGGCGTTCTGGACACACAATGTAACAGATCCTGATTTGAATACACCATTCACAGAAGATTGGCATTGTTTGTATAACCTAACAGCCAGGGCTCGTTTTGCAGGCGAAGGCGACAATGGTGTTTCGTTTATCAACACAGGAAATTCGCAATTCACAGGTGTTTGCGATGGATCAGATCCAACACAAGCTACTGGATCCATTATCGAAAATGGACGTGCAGGTGCGGTTGTACTGAGTTTAATGGCAGACCAGCCAATTGGAATCGGTTCCTATCAATCGGCAGACCTTACTTGGACGGCAAGAACCATCCTAAAAAATAACCGTGTTTATGGCTTGAGACTGCAATACCGCAACGGAACAACTAATAATATTGATCCGAACGCTGGATGGACAGAATTTGAAACACCACAAGATTATACCAGCGGCGATGACAATACTTCGCAAGATTTTGTTACGACATTACCGGCAGCACTTTTGAATGAAGAATTTGGTTTTCAATTGCGTTGGGTTTATTATTTTGTAAGCGGAACTGGAAGTCGTGCACAATTGGCATTAGACGATATTGGCATCAGTAATATTGTTTTGGGCAATGAAGATTTTCAATTGAACAACCGTTTTAGTTTTTATCCAAATCCGGTAAACGGAAATACGATTCACTTTAATGTGCCTTCAGACGTGACGGTTTCAGACATCAGCGGTAAGCAAATCCTTACTGCAAAAAACGCAACTGATTTGAATGTAAGCGAACTCACTTCAGGCGTTTACTTCATCCGAAATAACGAAGGCAAAGTGTTAAAAATGGTAAAATAATTTTCAAGCATACATTTAAAAAACTTCCTGTGGGCCAACTGCAGGAAGTTTTTTTATGCCAATTTAAATCTATTCCGCATAAAAACAGCAAAAGGTTAAATATCTCCTAACGATATGTTAACCTATTGTACCCGAAGGCCTGCAGCAAATAACCTTAATTTTGCAACTGAAAAGTTAAAATCTAATTAATATCTTTTTTCCATACCTATGAAAAACAATTTACTTTCAAAAAGTATCTATTCGCTGGCAACAGCTTTTAATGCTTTGAAAATGATTGCAGTGATTTGCATACTGTTTTCCGGAACGGTTACAATGCAGGCACAGCTTGGCACTTATGCCGCAGGAGCTACTACGGCTAGTGGTGTATCCGCAAATATTACGTTTGGAACGCTCGCCCGAGGCGCAGGCGTTAACACTCAGACGCAAGCGGGCTATTATGTGAGCAGTAATTTTGATAATACATCACGATTAGCTGCAAGGACTGCCAATGAGTACCATGGCTTTTCCGTTCAGGCAAACAGTACCTATTCGGCGACCTATACATCATTTACTTTTACTGCATACAGAACCAATGCCGGGCCACAAGTAGTTGGCGCAAGTTATTCTATAGATGGAGGTTCTAGCTGGGTAGATTCACCAGATTATTCATTGCCTACAGCTAGTGTGGATGTAACTAATACTTGGGATTTTCCAGATTTTTCTACTTCCAATAATGTTATCATCAGGTTATATGGCTGGTCCGCCAGCGGAACAGGAAATTTAAGAACTAAAGATTTTATCTTGAACGGATCTGTTGCGGCAGTAGTTTGCACAACACCAGACGCTGTGTCTGGATTTTCTGCATCAAACGGTAACACTCTTTCCGTATTAGGATGGACAAATGGTGCGTGTTTTGACGAAATGTTGGTCGTGGCTTCAACATCAGCATTTACAGCTGCTGTTCCAACTGGAAATGGTTCTGCTTATATTGCGAATTCTGCTAGTTTTACAGATTCTTCTAATACAGCTTTTGATAGCGGAGTAGTGGTTTATAAAGGAACTGGAACAGGCGTTACCGTAACATCGTTAGTTAATAATACGACTTATAATTTTAAAGTATTTACCCGTAAAGGAACGAACTGGACATCGGGAGTTAGCACTTCTGCAACACCTGTAATATCTGGTTTTTTCTGGGATGCCGATGCCAATACAACGGCAGCAACAGGCGGAACAGGAACTTGGGACAATGCCACTACAAGTAATTGGAGAACGCCAAGTGCCACAGGCTCGTTGACCACTTGGAGCACTAATACTACACCGTTAGAGGCAACATTTGCTGGAACAGCAGGAACAATAAGTGCTACTGGAGCTATCACATTTACAGCACCAAAATTCAATTTCGATACAAGCGGCTATACTTTAGCCAGTACAAGTACTGCAACGGTTACATTATCCGGAAATATTGTTTTGGGTAATAATGTAAATCTTAATTTTTCACCTAACGTCAATATAGGAGCACCAGTAAGCGGTACTTTCTCTATTGGAAATGTAAGTGGCACCGGAACAGCAGCAATTTCAATTACCGCTGCGCAAAGCAGTTCGGTAAATATTGCACAAAGAATTAACCTTGTAGCTGCCAACAACTCAATCGCTGTACCAATAAATATCTTATCAGCAGGCGGAACAGGAACAGGCGCAGTAGCTGCGATAGTAGCCACTTCAACTGGAACCAGCCTTAGCGCATCAGCTAATATTACCAATAATACGGCAATAAAAACGGCAATTGGAGCTACTTCAGGAAATGATATTACCATCAACAGCGTTATCAGCGGATCGGCAGACTTAATGTTTGCTGCAGGTGCTTCTGGCGGTGCAGGTATAGTTAATCTTAATGGAGTCAATACCTATACTGGAGCTACACTCTTTAACAGTGCCAATAGTGGGGTTGTAAAACTGGGGATTGCGAATGCGCTTCCAGTTGCTACAAATGTAACTATGGCGAATAGTTCTGGAAATGGCGGCATTCTTGATTTGAATGGATTTAACCAAACTGTTGCATCTTTAACTAATGGCGTTGGTGGCGGATCAATAAGAAATAACGGAGCAAGTGATGCCACTTTGACCATCGACGGCACCACATCTACAACTTTTGGCCTAATCATCGCAGACGGAACTACAAACAAAACAGGACTTGGCAAATCGGGTTCATCAACCCTTACACTAACTGGCGCAAATACTTACACCGGAACAACCATAATTACAAATGGAACGTTACAATTAGGTGCTGCAGGTGTTATCGCTAATACAAATCCAATCAATCTTAATGGAGGAAATTTAAAAACAGGCGCAACATTAGGTTTCAGCGAAGTGGTTGGTACACTTACTTTAGCTAATAATTCAACGATTACTTTAGGAACAGGTGTTCACAGTTTAACATTTGCAGCCAGCAATGCTTTGACTTGGAACGGAACAACTTTGACAGTAAATGGCTGGACAGGAACTGCAGGTGCTTCAGGAACTGCAGGTAAAATATTTGTAGGAACAGATGCTACTGGAATAACCGCTGCACAACTTGCAAAGATTACTTTCACCGGATTTAGTGGTCATGCAACTATTTTGAATAATGGCGAAATTGTACCGCAACTCATTCCACTTATAACTGCCAACGGAACACTTGCTGTGCTTTCAACTACATACGGAACAGCTTCAGCAACCACTTCATTTACTATTTCAGGTACAAATATGGTTGCCGGAATATCTGTAAATCCACCGGTTGGTTTCCAAGTTTCAACAACATCTGATTTTTCTGCGAATGTTGGAAGCAATGGTTCGCCAATTACAGTTGGTACAGCGGGAACAATCGCTTCGACTATGGTTTATGTAAGTTTATCTGCTACAGCAACAGCTATCGCTTCGCCATATTCAGGAGATATCGTTTTGACAAGCACTGACGCTACCACTGTGAATGTCGCTACGGCTTCAAGTACAGTAAACACAAAAGTATTAACCATTAGTGGTCTTACGGCCAACAACAAAGAATACGACGGCAATACAACTGCTACTTTAAGCGGCACTGCTATATTGAATGGTGTTGTAGGTGCAGATGACACAACGCTTTCGGGAACACCAACAGCTACTTTTGACAGTTCAGCAATTGCGAATGCTATTCCGGTAACAGTTACAGGCTATAGTCTTTCAGGTGCCGCTGTCGCAAATTATACGCTAACGCAACCATCCTTAGCTGCTGATATTACGACAATCAGCCAAACGATTACTTTTAATCCGATTGCAACAAAAACAACCAACGATACGCCATTTGCTTTAACTGCAACAGCAAGTTCAGGACTTAGTGTTTCTTATATAAGCTCTAATCCAGCGGTTGCTACAATTGCAGGTAATATTGTTACGATAACAGGTGCTGGTTCAACTACTATAACAGCTTCACAAGCTGGAGACGCTACTTATGGCGCGGCTTCAAATGTGGATCGTACATTGACCGTTAATGTATATGTACCACAGTTTACCCAAGGAAATATTGTGGTTGCACGTGTTGGAACAGGAGCTGCATTACCAACGAATGCTGCTACGGCTGTATTTATTGACGAATTCACGACCAGCGGAACCTCTGGTATTACAGTAGCGTTACCTACAACAACTTCTGGAAATATCAATAGGATTGCAGAAAGTGGAACAGCGACTTCAGAAGTACAATTGAGTCTCTCAGCAGATGGACAATACATTACTTTAGGCGGATATGATTCGGCTTTAGGAGTAACAGGCATCAACAGTGCCGCAGGTGTTAAAAGAGTAGTTGCCCGTGTTAACAATCTTGGTGCAGTTGCAACAAGCGTTATCGTAAGTGGTATTCACGGATCAGGTTTCAGATCGGTTACTACCGTGGACGGTTCTCGTTATTGGACAGGCGGAAATGGAACAGGAGTTACTTCTATTCTACACCAAGGCAATACTACAGCGGTTACGCCAACTACGATTTCATCAACGGTTACTAATTTACGTACCGTATCGATATACAATAACCAACTTTATGTAAGCACAGGCTCAGGAACGACTGGCGTTTACAAAGTTGGAACAGGACTGCCAACCACTACAGGACAAGTTTCGACAGTTAATCTTGCAGGAGGTGATCCTTATGCTTATTATATGGTCAACAGAGGCGGCGGCAACTGGAATACTTATGTAGCTTATGTTACCGCTCCAGGTATTTACAAATGGTCATCTAATGACAATGGTGCAACATGGACAGCCCGCGGAAGTGTAACTACTACTGGAATTGCCGGTATCACAGCACAAGTTAATGGTGGCAGTGTGGATATTTACGCTACAACCGCAGCAACCGCTGGACCTCCTGCAGTAGCAGCACAGATTTTAAAATTAACCGATTCGGCTGCTTATGATGCTACAATTTCAGGAACTGCTACCGTAATCGCAACGGCCCCTGCTAATACTTATTTCAGAGGTATCGCATTTGCACCAGTTTTGCTTACACCAGCGATTTCAAACAGTACGTTGGTAGCATCAGGAACTGTAGATGCCGTTTTTACAAACTATACGATTACTGCGGTAAATTCACCAGACAGTTATGACGCAACAGGTTTACCAGCAGGATTAACAGTTGATAATGCAACTGGAGTGATCAGCGGAATACCAACTGCTGCAGGTACTTTTAACGTAACCATTTCGGCTACCAACGGCGCAGGAACAGGTTCAGCGACATTAGTACTTACCATTGCCAAAGCGAATCAAGCCATCACTTTTGATCCATTAATAGGAAAAGACGTGAGCGATCCAGATTTTGATTTAACAGCAACTGCTACAACTGCTGCGATTAATCCAATTACTTATACAAGCTCAAACACAGCGGTTGCAACTGTAACCGGTGTAACAGTTCACCTTGTGGGTGCTGGTTCAACAACAATTACTGCGCATCAAGCCGGCAATGCTAATTATAACGCTGCTGCGGATGTACAACAAATATTGAATGTTGTCAACGGAGCACTTTCTGACCAAACAATTACCTTTGATGCTTTACCAAATGCGGTTTATGGCGATGCTACTTTTGAATTGACCGCGAACGCTTCTTCAGGTTTGGCAGTAAGTTATATCAGTTCAAACAATGCTGTTGCAACTGTTTCAGGAACAACTGTAACAGTGGTGGGCATTGGAACAACCAACATAACGGCTTCACAAGCTGGTAATGGAAGTTTCAACCCTGCACCAAATGTAATTCAACCATTAACGGTTACTACGAAACAGCTTACTGTAACTAATGCTGCCGTAACTGCAAAAACCTATGATGGTACCACAACCGCAACAATCACTGGAGCGACACTTTCAGGAATTGTAGGTCTAGATGTGGTAACCTTAAACGGTGGTGGTGTCTTTGACGATGCCAATGCAGGTTTAGGTAAAAATGTCACAACTAGTTATACGCTTGGCGGTGCTGATGCGGCGAAATATACGCTCGCGCAACCGATATTAACTGGAGATATCAACAAAGCCAATCAAACTATCACATTTGGTGCAATTACACAAAAAACGACTTTTGATGCTGATTTTGCATTGACTGCTACTTCTCCTACATCGGCTGTGAACCCGATCAGTTACTTGAGTTCAAATCCTGCTGTTGCAACGCTAACAGGCAATACGGTTCATATCGTTGGTATAGGAACAACAATCATATCAGCATCGCAAGCGTCAAGTCAAAACTACAATGCTGCTATAAATGTTGACCAGCAAATAGTTGTTGTAAATGCTTTATACTTGAACCAGTTCGCAGGTGTAACTGCGTGCCCGACCCAAGGTAACATTGCTACAACGGCTGCCAATACAACCGGTTCTCCGTTAACGAGAAGTACAACAACTTGTCAATCGACAGGGAATGTATTCAATTCGACCACACTTAACAATACTGCTATCGTTAGCAATACTTCTTATATTGAGTTTTCTATTACTCCTGCTTCTGGTTATTTGTTGAACCTTACTTCGGTTTCGTTCTTCAGACAAGCAAGTAATTCAGCGCCAAACCGTATGGAAGTGCGTTATAGTACAGACAATTTTACGACTTCAAACTCATGGGGAGCGGCGCCAATTACACCCGTAGTTGGAACTGTTGCTACTTGGGATTTTGCAGATTTTACAGCTCCAGAAGGCACAACTGTTACTTTTAGGATCTATCCTTTTGGAACTCAACGTGCCGATTTAACCGCATCTGTGGCGGCTGCCTCAGGCACGTTTAGACTAGACGACGTAACGATTTTTGGAACAGTAACCGAAGGTGTCACTTGGAATGGAAGTGCGTGGTCCAATGTTACAGGTCCTACTGCTACTCTAAATGCAAAAATAGAAGGTGTTTATGATACTACTGCCAATGGCGAGTTTATTGCTAAAAATTTGAGCATTAATTCAGGTTCCATTACGATAAATTCAGGTACTGATATTACCGTAGTTCAAGATGTCGTTAATAATTTGAGTGCTAGTAATTTTATCTTAGAAAACAACGCCAACCTTATCCAGATAAGCGATGTTAACAATTCAGGTCCTATTA
>JAQSDU010000008.1 GCA_029946065.1 Flavobacterium sp. | reverse complement strand
CGAGAAGTTGCGCGACCAAATATAACAGCGGTTTAGCGCCATTGCGGCATTTTGTCCCAATTGAACCAGTTTTTTTCATAACTTCGTTTGCGGTCACCGAAAGAACTCGGCTCCGAAATTGCCGCAACTTCGCAAAGCCCCGGGCGTTGTAGGCAACCCTAGATCAACTGAATACTGAAAATTAGATAAATGATTTCAAAAAAACTAAACAAATAGGCAGTCAAAACGACTGCCTATTTGTTTAGTTTTTCTTGGTTCAAAAATCCTATATTTGCGTCGAAGTAAAGCATAATTGTAAATTATAAAAGTTAGATATATTCATGGAGCAAAAGCCAGCATTATTCGGAATAAAACATTCTAATCGGGATATATCAAAACCCGACAGTTGGGGCAAAAACAAATTTAATTCAACATTTCCAGCTGCATTAATTGCTTATATGGATAGTGTCGGCAAAAAACCTGTTTATTTAAAAATGGGTGCAAACAATAAAATAGTTCATGATTATATATCTGGTGAAGAACTTTTTATTCTTAATCCATTAGATGATTCTCTTTACTATTCTTTCGAATCTTCATATACTCCATTTCAAACACTTACTTTAAATAATCCGCCAAGTGTTGACTTAATGTTGATGAATCATAAAACATCTGATATACTAGCTGGATATGAAGTTAAGCTAACTACTTTGCCTGACGAAAGCACACACAATCTGCCAGAAGAGAAATACGGAAGTGAAATTGTTATTCGAATGCCTTCCATACATTTTTTAGCTTGCAGTTTGGCATCTATTTATAAAGACAATCCAAAAGATTTACAAAAATATTTTGGAAAGAATGGGTTTGGAAACATTTCAAGTTATACAGAAGCAGCTCAAGTTAATCCTAAAATTGGAGATATTTGGACTATAATGAATAACTTAATAACAGATAATCTAGACAAACAGAAGCCAGCAATAATTCAACCGATTTGGAAGACGCTTGGTAAAAAACCTTTATTGGCTGAAAACTGTTTAGATGTATTTGTTTGGTCAGATTTAGCTTTTACAAAACTATTTATGACTGAATCTGCAAAAGTTCCTCTCGACGCTACAGTGCCAGTTACAAGACCTACAAGAGCATTAATTCAACTATTTTTCATGTTAAACGAGTTTTATATTCGTGGTAACTTTGACTCTAAAGATATATTTCAAAAACTAACATACACTGTTAAAAATGACAAAGCATTTTCAGTATCAGGTAGGAAAACAAATCTGTTAATGAATTGTGAAGAACTTATTAAACCAAGGATAACCAAACAAGAAATAAAAAACATAATTTTAGGTGGTGGTCATACGTTACTTTCACCAGAAAGACGTTTTGATGCTGTGTTAGCTAATTCGTTGGATTTATTTTAATTTATGTGTATGAGAGCAGTAGATTTATTTTCCGGTTGTGGTGGACTTTCTCTTGGATTAGAGAACGCAGGTCTTAATGTTGTGGCGGCTTATGAAAACTGGAGTGCTGCAGCAAATATATATCAACAAAACTTTAATCATCCTATTTTTGAATTTGACCTTTCAGATGTTCAAGGTGCGGTAGAACATATTCGTCAATTCAATCCTGATATTATTGTTGGTGGTCCACCTTGTCAAGATTTCTCAAGTGCAGGAAAGCGAAATGAAAATGGTAGTCGTGGTGATTTAACATTATCTTACGCACAAATAATTATTGGCATAATGCCAAGATGGTTTCTAATGGAAAATGTTGAGAGAATTAATAAAACTGAAGTTTTTGCAGAAGCAAAAAAACTCTTAAGAGAAGCTGGTTACGGATTTACTGAAATGGTACTTGATGCAAGTAAGTGTGGAGTTCCACAAAAAAGAAAAAGAATGTTCTTAATTGGACAGCTTGATACTTTTGATAATTTTTTAAGAGATAAACTTTTACAAGGATTATCAAGAAATAGCATGACAATTAGAGAATATTTAGGAAACCAACTTAATACAGAAAATTATTATAGACACGCAAGAAGTTATGCTAGACGTGGCATTTTCAGTATTGATGAACCTAGTCCAACAATTCGGGGAGTAAACAGACCTATTCCACCTTCCTATGTATTTCATCCAGGAGATTCGACTACACAATTAGAGGAAGTTCGTCCTTTAACCTCACTTGAAAGATCTTACATTCAAACTTTTCCAAAAACATTTAATTGGAATGGAGTAAATAAAACAACTTTAGAGCAAATCATAGGAAATGCAGTTCCAGTAAATTTAGCCACATATGTTGGTAATTGCATTATGGCATATAATGAAGATGAAAATGGTATTTTAAATCTAGTAAACGAAAATCTACAAGAAATTTAATCATTCAATCGAGTATTAAACCACAAAAGGGCAGCCTACAACACGCGTCAAACGCAATCGCTGGTGTTCGGTAAGTTGTTCGTTTCTTTTTCCTAACTTCGCTTTCTCCAAGTGGAGAAAACTCGTTTCCCAAGCCGCGACTACGTCTGGCGCGGGAACGTTAGCGGCAAGACTACGACGAATTTGCAAAAATGACAAAATGTCACATTTGATTTTTAGGCATAACAATTGTTAAAAATTTCTAAAAATCAAACAGATATGGCAATACAAAATTACACTCAACGGCTTGAAAACTTACAAGCAAGAAAATTTGACAGGGAATTAAATGAATCTTTAATTTCAAAATCTTTTAGTTCAAAAGATATACCTGACAACGTTAAATACATGGTAGAATCTATGAGGCCAATTGATAGTAAATACAACGAAAAAACTATTGAAGCTGCACAAAGAGTTCAAGCCCATTTGGAAAAAGGATTCGATTTACATTTTAAAAGAGCATATCGTACTCAAGGTTCTGTAAGAACTCGGACCAACATAAAAGTACATAGTGATTTTGATTTATTAGTAATTATAGATCGCTATCATTATCCACAAGAATCCGATCCAAATAATACTTATACAAGTTCTGATCCCAATGAAGATATCATAGAACTTAGAAAACAAGCAGTAAAAATTTTAAAAGATATTTACGACGAAGTAGACGATTCTGGAGAAAAGAGCATTTCAATCTTTAACAAATCCCTAAATCGAAAAGTAGATATAGTATTCTGTTTTTGGTATCATTCTAATAAATATAATGAAACGAACAATGAACATTTCCGAGGCGTTTACTTATACAAATTTCCAACAAAAACAAGATTGAAGGATTTTCCCTTTGCAACTATAAATAATGTAAACCATAAAGGCGATACAACTTTTGATGGGTCACGCAGAGGTATTCGATTATTAAAAAATCTTAAAGCAGATTCCGATCCAAAAATTTGTCTATCAAGTTTTCATCTGACAACTATCGTTCATTCAATTGAAAGTGTTCTAATAAATTATTCAAATGGAGAGGAATTGAAAATCGCACAAGAAATATCCAAAGAATTACAAAAGTTGATAGACAGCAGTACTTACAGAAAATCTGTTACTAGCCCGAACGGTTTAGAAAATCCACTTGAAGATGATAGTTTATTACCTGAATTAAAAAAACTAAAAGCGGATTTAGATTCTTTAATTGAAGATTCGGCTAAAGAAATTTTAAGCAGTGCAACTATTAAGCGTGCAATTTTAACTTACTAACATAATTTACTATGACCGATTTAAAACCAAAAATATTTATTGGCTCTTCAAAAGCAGGATTGCCTACAGCTCAAAAAGTTAGTGATAATTTATCTTCTATTGGAGATTGTTATATATGGGAAGATCCCAATATATGGGAAACAAATAAGAGCACCTTTGATAATCTTTTAAGAATGGCTTCATACTTTGATTTCGGAGTTTTCGTTGCTACTGCTGATGATTTAACTATGACTAATGACAAAATTGTGATTGAACCACGAGACAATGTAATTTTAGAAATGGCGTTATTCCTTGGTGCAATGGGAAAACACAAATCTTTTTTACTAGTAGAAAGTGGAATAAAATTACCAACTGACTTTAGTGGCATATATATGCCAAGATTTGATCCAGCCGATGATTCCACAATTAAATCTGCAACTGATGCATATGCAAGAACAATTACTGAACATTATGAGCTTGGTCATTTAAGTCTTTATCCAACTACAGCTTTGGCAATTGGTTATTATAAGAATTTTGTAAAGGAATTAGTAGAGAGCGCACAAAAGGCAAACCCGCTTATAATTGATGGTGTTACTTACACCGATTTTAAACTTAAAGTTGTCGTTCCAGAAAATCTAAAGGGAAGAGTTCGTGAGAAAGCAAGTCTCTTTTATAATAGACATGGATTTGTCGAAAACTCATTAGTCACAGAATTTAGGAAACATCCTTCTTGGTTTCAAATTGACCCTAACTCTGCTCCTACAGCTATTCTTTATGATATGCCCAGCACATTGACTGGTATAGATGATGCGATAGAATTAATCTTAGAAAAAGGATATAAAGGCAGAACAAAAATTCAAGAAGTCATTGAGCAAAGAGAATTGAATAATTTTAGACGTGTGTTACAAATGCTTATTGATGAAAGTCCATTTGCTCAACAGACAGTGGAAATTATTGATGAATTTTAAAGTCCAGCCGCTAACATGGGCTTGGCAAAATTGCGGCCTTTTTTGCAAAATTGTTATAGTTTTTTTCATAACTTCGTTCCTGCTCGCCGAAAGAACTCGGCTCCGAAATTGCCGCAACTGCGGGTAGCCCTCGACGTTATTGTCAACCGCGCGCGTTCGCTGCTATCAAAGAACTTTTACGTTCAAAATAAACATTTTCCAGTGTTAATTTTAAGTTGAAATTCAACCGAATTTGAAATTTTAAAAATTTGTATTTTGGTTGGAATTAAAATCGAAATGCGAATGCGTAAAGTGAAAAATTTTAATAGAAATGCTAAACAGAAAAGTTGGCGTTGAGAATCGAAATGCGAATGTGTAAACCGGAAAGTTGTAATCGAAACGCGAAACCATAAAGTTGGAGTTGAAAATCGAAAAGCGAATGTGTAAACCGGAAAATTGTAATTGAAGCGAAACTTAAAAA
>JAQSDU010000007.1 GCA_029946065.1 Flavobacterium sp. | reverse complement strand
TGCCTGAGTGCCTGAGTGCCTGAGTGCCTGAGTGCCTGAGTGCCTGAGTGCAAAATTAAATTTTAATAAAACCAAAAAATTAACATTAGCGGATTTATTTATACTTTTTATTCAAAAACATAGAAACTCAGGCACTCAGCTACTTTTCCTCGCCCGAAACATTTCGCGTTTTCCGGGTGGCCCAGCGAGTTTTTCAACTGTAAAACCTACCTCAATCATACTTCTTTTGACAACGCCTCTTGCAGCATAAGTCACCAAAATCCCATTAGGTTTTAACGAATCATACATCTTCTGAAAAATTTCCGTGCTCCACAATTCCGGTTGCACGCGATAACCAAAAGCATCAAAATAGATCAGATCGAAAGCTTCGATATCGTTGATTTCATGGAAGAACTGCTTTCTTTTGGTTAATGAAAAATAGTCGGAAATGATTGCTTCTTGCTCCCAATCGACAGCGTGCATTTTTACAAAATCATCGTTATGAATAAAAGCATTCAATTCTGAAACATAATTCATCAGGCTAACTTCTTCTGCCGAAATCGGATAGGCTTCAACGCCCGTATAATCAATTTTTTGTTGGTGCTTTTTTGCTTCCAAAAAAGTGATGAAAGCATTCAATCCCGTGCCGAAACCAATTTCTAGAATGGCTACCGGTTGTTGTTCGAATAAAGAAAGTCCGTTTTTAATAAAAACATGTTGCGCTTCCTGAATTGCACCGTGTTTAGAGTGGTAATGTTCCTCCCATTCCGGAAGGTAAATTGTTGTAGAACCGTCGGTTGTTTGGATGATTTCCCTGCGCAAAATCAATCGATATAAAGTTTCTTGATTCTCGGAATCGGCCCGTGGCATTTCCCTTCGTGACAAGTGATACAAGCTTTTATACCTTCGTTGAAATGCGCTTTGGCATTTATTGGATCTTCATAAATAAGTTGCTGTGCAGCGATGAAATGTTTCGCTTGCAATTTAAAAAAAGCATCGTTTTCCGATTCGTCTGTCATCACAGCTTTGTGAATTTTCATGAAATGATTGGGAAATTTACCAATCGTATCGCCTTTCAGAATGCGTGCTTTAAGGCGTTCATTATCCACATACATTTGCTCCATTAAAGCCGCCATTTCAGACATTTTGTACATTTCAAATTTTTTGCCGCCTTCGGCAGGTTTTTCCGTCGGAGTTGCTTTTACGACGGGTAATTCTTCCTTCTTATTGCATTGAATAAAAAGTGTTGGAAATACCAATACAATTAAAAATTTCTTCATTATTCTTGAATTAAAACACCGTCAGCCGTAAATGCATAAGTGATTTTTGGTGCCGTGATTTTGTCAATTTCTTCCTGTGATTTGCCACCGTCTTTTGCATAATGCTTTAATTCTTCGACAGAAATTACGTCAAGAAAAGCTTTTCCACTTACAATTGCGTCAGATTTATCGGCATTCAAAGGGACAAAGAAACCGTAATCTTTAAAACGTACGAAAGCTTCTTTGCTGTTCGGTAATTCCATCGACATCCAACAGCCTTTTTTCTTGCAAACATCTTTAATTTTCGATTTGAATTTTACAGCAACGGTATCACCTTTTTTCAAAGAGGCGTATTTTTTCATCATGTCTTCTTTGCTAAGTGCTTTGTCTGCAAGAATTTTTGAACCAAATGAAGCGTAAGCCACTTTTACTTCTTTATCTTTTGTTGCTGCGGGAGCCAATTTCACATCTGGTACTTTTGCTTCCGTTGCGACGGTTGCTTCCTCTTCGGGAGTCTGGATTGGAGCAGCGGCAACTGTATCTTTCTTTAACGTATCTGCTGGTTTTTCAAGGGTATTATCAGGAGCCACTTCTTTTTTGGTATTGTTACAAGCTGCTAAAACAAATAAAGAACAAGCTAGGAAAGTCAGTTTTTTCATTTTTATAATTTTAAAGTATGAATCGGTTTTTATGCAACAAAAATAGAGAGTTTAATCGAAACCGGAATTAATATTTTAGATATTTTCAAATAATACTGCCAAATCAGCAAGAATTTAAGTCACAAAAAATAAAAATCAGAAAAGTTAGAAAATATTTTTCTCCAAACCCTGAAACGTATTAATTTTTGCTATTTTAGCAAAGTTAAATGCTGCGAAATATTAATTTTTGAAATTTATTCTTTATTTACTGTAAATCAAATAGTTATAAAATAAATTTCAACTAAAACCCCTACTGAATGAGTTTAAATACTACTCACGAAATCGATATAGTCAGCGTTTCCGCTTCAAAAATTGATACAGTTGATTTTGAAACCTTGGCCTTCGGTACCACCTTTACAGATCACATGCTTGTGTGTGATTTTAGAGAAGGAAAATGGCAAAAACCGCAAATTAAACCTTATGAACCGTTTTTACTCGATCCGTCGGCAAAAGTTTTTCATTACGGACAAGCTATTTTTGAAGGTATGAAAGCCTATAAGGACGACAACGAAGATGTTTGGTTGTTTCGTCCTGACCAAAATCTAATCCGTTTTAACAAATCGGCCAAAAGGATGGCGATGCCGGAAGTAGAAGATTGGATTTTTATGGAAGGCTTGAACCAGTTGATCGATTTGGAAAGAGACTGGGTTAAAAAAGGACTCGGTAATACCTTATATATAAGACCATTTATGATTGCGATTGGTAGCGGTGTAATTGCGGCGCCATCGACACAATACCGTTTTATGATTATCCTTTCGCCTGCCAAATCTTATTATTCCGGTGAAGTGAAAGTGATTATTGCAGAACACTATAGTCGTGCAGCCAATGGCGGAATTGGAGCGGCAAAAGCAGCAGGGAATTATTCTGCCCAGTTTTATCCGACAAAATTGGCCAATGAAAAAGGCTTCCAGCAAATTATCTGGACGGATGATGCAACGCATACCAAATTAGAAGAAGCAGGAACGATGAACGTTTTCTTCCGCATTAATGATACTTTATACACAGCGCCGACCAGCGAAAGAATCCTTGATGGCGTGACCAGAAAAAGCCTTATCGCTATTGCAGAAAGAGACGGTATTGCAGTTGAAGTACGTTCCGTTTTAGTAGCCGAATTGATTGAAGCAGCCAAAGATGGATCACTCAAAGAAGTTTTCGGTGCGGGAACAGCCGCTGTGGTGAATCCTATAGTTGGTTTTTCTTATCAAGATGTTTATTTTGAACTGCCGAAAATTGAAAATTCTATTGCTTTGCAGTTAAAGGAAAAACTTACGAATATTCAGTATAATTTGGCTGAGG
Source organism: Flavobacterium sp. (assembly GCA_029946065.1). GTDB lineage: Bacteria > Bacteroidota > Bacteroidia > Flavobacteriales > Flavobacteriaceae > Flavobacterium. The sequence continues at coordinate 349,269 of JAQSDU010000007.1, read as the reverse complement.
ACACTTTTGGTTGGACAGTTAAAGTCTAAAGGGAAAAGTCGAAAGACCATTATTGATGATAAAAAAAGCGTGAAGATAATTTTCACGCTTTTTTTATTTTATGATTAAGTGGTTTCTTTTGACTTTTGACTATTTAATAATCTTCGAAAAATCAGGTTTAAAATACCCAGGCCCTTTCATCACTTTTCCGTCTTCGCGATAAATCGGTTTGCCGTCTGCACCTAATTTGCTCATGTTGCTGCGCTGGATTTCGTCAAAAACCACTTCAATAATATCTTGCAATCCGTGTTCGATAATGGTACCGCAAAGAATATACATCATATCGCCTAAGGCATCAGCAATTTCTATAAGGTCATTGTTTTGGGCTGCTTCCAGATATTCTTCGTTTTCTTCTCTCATCAGATTATAACGAAGTATATTTTTATTTTCGCCTAAACTGGCTTTAGGCTCATGGCTGAAGCCGATTTCAAAAGCAGTATGAAATTCTTTGACGGAATTGAGTTGTTTTTGCATAATTTATTACGATTAAATGATACTGCAAAATAGCAACTTTTGGGAACAAAAACGTATTTTTGTATAAATTAAATTACTATGTTTAGCACCGGCCAATTGATTTTCGCAGCTTGTTTTTTTGTAACTTTTGTCATCGTTATGATATATGCTTATCGAAAAGATATCATGTTGCACCGCAAATTCTACAAAGGAAATTATAAGATATTGATTGGGTTTCTTTTATTTATTGGACTCTTGTTTGTGATTAAGGTGTATTTCAAACATTGATTTTTGATCAGATTGCAGTTGTCAGACCGCAAGTTTAAAGGCAATAATTACAATAAACTTAAGTTAAAATTGCAACTATTCTATATTAAAAAGGGATGATATTGTAAAAAACATCATCCCTTTTTTATTTATACGCTGCATAAAAATTTTATAATACGATCTGTCAACTGAATACTGACCACTAATTCTCGAGCGGTAAAAATCCAAATTCCTTAGAATAATTCAGCATTTGTTCTGCAAAAGATTTCGGCTGCGTCACTTCAATAGAAATAATTTTTCCATCAGCATCCATTTTCGGAACTAGCACCGGATTGATGAATCCGCTGTATGGCGCCGATTTGAATCTTTCATTTCTTGCCAAAACTTCTTTGTGCAACTTTTGATCCACTTTTACGCCGTAGTTTTCTACCAACGCTTTTCCGGCTTTGAAATCGCCTTCCGATTTGATGCGTTGTGTTTCGCGTAGCAATTGACCAAAAAGTTCATGCAGTTTTTCGTAGTTGGTAATGTTGAAATAGGTTTTTCCGTTTCTGGAAATTTTCTCAATCACGTTATCTTTCTTTCCTTTTTCAAAAACCCAGGCACTCACCCACTGGCGGTTTCTCATGTGGGCTTCTTCAATGTCTTTTCCTGGTTCAAGACGGATCAATTGTGTCATCAAACCATTGCGAATGTAGTTGTCATAAGCGGCGATTCCGACTTGCTTCCAGTTGTCAACCAAGCCTAATTCCTGCAATTTTGGGCTGTATAAATAGTACAATCCAACCAAATCGGCGCGGCCTTCTTCTAAAGTCGAAGCATAAGCTTTCAATGTTTCTTTTGGCGTTCCGACACCTTTATTGATTTGTCCGGAAGCGTGGCCCACAACTTCATGCAATGCTGTATGCAATTTATCTGCTATTTCGCCGTATTTGATTTCATTGTCGATTTCCTCCTGGTCATTGGCAAATTCTTTCAGCTTATCTGTACCACCCGCATTATTATAAGAATCAACGATATTGCCTAACGAAACTGATTTAGATCCATATTCTGCGCGAATCCAATCGGCATTCGGAAGATTCACACCAATTGGCGTACTTGGTGACGAATCGCCTGATTCTCCGGCAACGATAACCGTTTTATAGGAAACACCAACGACACTTTTCTTTTTGTGTTCCGGTAATAAAGGAGAATTATCTTCAAACCATTGTGCATTTTTGGAAATTTTTTCCATTTTGGCAGACATATCAAAATCTTTGATTTGCACAACGCCTTCATACGAACCTCTTGCGCCAAGCGGATCATTATATACTTCAACAAAACCGCTGATATAATCAATGTTGCCTTCGGTTGCCTGAAGCCATGCGATGTTATAATCGTCCCATTTTTTAAGGTCGCCGGTTTTATAAAAATCAATCAGCAAGCCTAAAGCATCGCCTTGTTTTTTATTTTCTGCCACGCCTTTTGCTTTTTCAAGCCAGTAAACAATTTTATCAATTGCGGCACCATACATTCCGCCGCTTTTATAAACTTTTTCTTCTAATTGCCCTTTGGCATTCCTGATGAGTTTTGAATTCAATCCGAATGATAATGGACGGTTGGCATCAGCAGGAACCATTTTTTTATAGAACGCCTCTGCTTCTGCATCAGTAATGCCTTTGTCGTAAAAATTGATCGCAGAACCGGCAATCAAGCCTTTTGATTCGTCTAAGTTTACTTTTTTGCTGTCTTTATCATTGAAAATTACATCGGTAACTTCAGGTGCCAAAGTAGTTTTTGTTTCCGAAAGCAATTGTTCAAAATAGGCTTTTGTAAAATCCGGTTTGATTTTATCGGTAGAATAATGGTGGTGAATACCGTTGGAAAACCAAACTCTCTTGAGATAAATTTCGAAGTTTTTCCAGTCTTGAGCGTTTTTATCGCCTGAATACGTTGTGTAAATATGCTCCAAAGCCTTGCGGATTGTAAGGTTGTATTTATAATTCTGATCCCAATAGATATCGCGTCCGGCAGTTCCGGCTTGTGTTAAATAATACACCAATTCCTGTTCTTTCAACGTGAGGTTTTCCCAACCCGGAATCTGGTAGCGCAATACTTTTATGTCGGCGAACTGTTCCGCTACATATTCAAATTTCTCATCAGATTTCTTGTCTTCCGAAGCATCGGTTTTTTCTTTGTTGCAGGAAATGAGAACGGCCGCTGTTACAAAAATACCGGCGATGGTCTGTAATTTCATTATTTGTTAATTTTTGGGTTAATTTTTAATTTCTTCTAACAAATATAAACATTAGCAAGTAAAAAATTAACGGAATGATAATTTAAAAAGTCATTTCTGATAACGATAACAGCAGATATCAAATTTAATTTTTAACTTTACTCACTCATCAACCCCCAATTCCCATGAGGATCATAAAGTATATATTCCTGCTGGTAGTACTTGCCGTGATTGCGGTGTCAGTTTACGTCGCTACACAGAAAGGCGATTTTGATGTCAGTCGTTCCACTATAATTGACGTTCCGAAATCGGTGGTTTTTAATTATATAAATGATTATAAGAATTGGGAAGACTGGGGTTCGTGGAAAGAAGACGATCCTGGAATGCGGTTTACCTACCCTGATATCACCGTCGGAAAAGGTGCGTATTATTCATGGTCAGGTACTACTGAAAGCGGAAAAATGACTACTCTTTTCGTCAAAGAAAACGACAGCATTGCCCAAAAGGTAATTTATTCCGGCAACGAATCTACTGCTTCTATTACCTTTAAAGATACTTTAGGAAAAACAAAAGTTATCTGGCGCTCCAAAGGCAGCGTGGCTTTTATGGCAAAAATATATGCTACTTTTAGCGGCGGTGTTAATGCGATGATGGAAAACATGCAAGAGCGTAGTTTGAATAACCTGAACAAAGTGATTACGCGTGAAATCAATACTTTTGATGTAAAAGTAAACGGCATTTCTCAGAAAAACGGAACTTTCTACGTCAAACAATCTACGACTTGTAGCACATCTGATGTGCAGAACCATTTGCTAACGATGTTGCCGAAGTTGATCAATTTCTTCAAAAAGAACAATATTCCGATGAACGGAAGTCCGTTTGTAAAATATGAAAGTATCGATAATGTTAATAATATAGTGACTTTTTCGGTTTGTATCCCAATGCGTGAAGAAGTTTTTATTGCCGACGGAAGTGACATTAGTGTTGGTTTTTTAGACTCATTTTCTGCCTTAAAAACCACATTGACTGGCGATTATTCCCATAGAAGCGATGCTCGTAAAAAAGCGGTTGAATACCTACAGTTGAATCACATAGAAGAAAATACAGCTTTACCGAAAATTGATGTGTATGTGAAGAGTGCTTCGGATATTCGCTATCCTTCAAAATGGGTAACGGAAATTCTTATTCCCGTTAGAACAGTTGCTGCGGTTGTAAAACCAACTTCAGTCGTGCCTATTGCTCCTATTGCTCCTTCACAACAGTAATGATTTGATTGTTAGTAGAAAATTTTGAAACGCTAAAGCGTTAAGAAAAAATCATGGATTTTAGTTTTCGACGTATAGCAGCTTTATAATCTTCAGGATAAGTGCGGTCACCCATGAATAAATCGGTGAGCGCTTCTGCAAAAACCTGATAATATTTAATTGGCACTAAGTTGCGTATTCTTGTTTTTTCGTAAAATAATTTAGAAAATAATGCTGCGGTATTGACTTCTTTTAGAATTGTATTGTCTAATTTACTTTGGTACAATTGCGCCGCTAATACAGCATCTCGATTGCTCTCTGCAATGGCTTTTGCCGCTAAAATACCACTTAGAATAGCATTAGAAATACCTTCTGCAACAATCGGATCGGCAAATCCTGCAGCATCGCCAATTAGGAAAACATTTTTTGATACGAATCCGTCAGTTCTTGGCGAAATCGGAATTACAAAACCAAAACCCGCTTCTTTAATGACCGTTGTAATACCAAGCGTTGCAAGATATCTTCTGTAATGCGCTTTTAAATCTATTTTTTTATTCTTTTTACTGATTACACCAACGCCAATCGACAAATGATTCTTCTTAGGAAAGCACCAGCCATAGCCCATTGGAACCGCATCGACATCAAATCGCACGGTTTGAGAAAGTCTTTCAAAATCGGCTTCCGGAACTTCAATCTCATATTCTAAAGCAGGAATTAAAGTGCGTGTTTCCGTCCACCCCGTCATTTTAGCAACAGGACTTAAAGCACCGTCGGCAGCAATGATGAACTGCGCCTGAATGGTTTCTTCCGAAGTCTGAATGGTTTGCATGGTACCATCAAAAACAATATTCAAAACGGCTTGCCCTTGTAGTAAAACGGCACCATTTTCAATAGCTTTTTCCACAATTAAATTGTCAAAGGCATCGCGCATCACCATTGTTATTATCGGAAAATTTCGCTCTGTAGTGACTTTTACGCCTATTGAATCAAAAAAAACATCAGTGCTACAAAATTCTCGCTCAACCACGGAAGCAATATCAAAAGGTATATTTCGAAGACCGCGGTAAACAAAACCACCACCACAAGTTTTGTATCTTGGCAAGGTTTCTTTTTCGATAATGACTGTTGAAAGTCCACTTTTTGCTAATTCTAAAGCTGCTGATACGCCTGAAGGTCCACTACCAACAACTGCTACGTCAAATATTCTCATGAACGAAAGATAATAATTTTTGTTAAATTAAGTAATTTCATACAAAAAAATATATTGCCTTTAAAGAATTTTGCGCCTTCGCGTTGCCGCGCCAATTACATATCCGCCTACAAATCAGCATCATTTTTAAGCAAGTGTCTTATTACTGTTTCTGCGGCATACAAACCGAAAAGCCCGGGCATATAGCTGTTCGTGCCATAAAATGATTTTTTGTAGTTCTTACCATCAGTCGTTTTAAGGCTGCTTTCGTCCTGGATTTCTGACGAAAAAACCACTTTTACCCCTTTATCAATTTTAACTTCTTTAAGCCTTTTTTTGATGGCTTTGGCGAGGAAACAATTTTCAGTTTTGCTGATATCGGCGACTTTTACTTTAGCGGCTTCCATTTTGCCACCGGCACCCATACTGCTGATAATTTTTATTTTTTTACGCTTTGCAGAAATGATCAAATTGAGTTTTGGCGTCACGCTGTCGATACAATCGAGTACAAAATCGAATTCAGGCGTCACAATCTCAAAAGCGCGTTCAGGCGACAAAAATTCTTGTACGCGCGTGAGCTTTAATTCTGGATTAATGTCTATCAATCTGTCTCCAACAACAGTTATTTTTGGTTGACCAACAGTAGAGTGCAAAGCAGGAAGTTGTCGGTTAATATTAGTAATATCAACAACGTCGCCATCAACAATTGTCATTGTTCCAACGCCAGCTCGTGCGAGAAATTCTGCTGCAAATGATCCAACACCGCCCAATCCAACGACGAGTACATTGGCGTTTCTTAATTTTTCAAGTCCTTCCTTTTTAAAGAGTAATTGTGCTCTTTCTGTCCATTCTGCCATGATAATAGATTGTAGATTTTAGATTTTAGATTTTGTAAAACTATCAAAGACTGCTGTATAATTTGCGGCAATAGTGTTTTTTAAATTTTCGATATTGATGTTCCGATATTTTGATGCGGTTTGATAAACGATTTCAATTCCTTCTTCAATCGTGTCAGTCTCGAGAAAAAAACGGTCACTAGGAACGCTTTCAAAAACTTCCCGAAGTTCGGGATTTCTCAGTAAATATTTGCCAAAAGAAATATAAAACCCATTATCGATAAGGCTTTTCGCCACTTGTTTGTTTTTTGAGAAGCCGTGAATAATCATCGGAACGGTAATTTTCAGTTCGTTTTTGAGTGCAATTACTTCCTGAAAAGCGGCAACACAATGAATAATTATAGGTTTTTGGAATTTTTCTGCAAGTAATAACTGCCGTCTGAAAACTGTTGTCTGTAACTCCAAAGAAACTTCAATCCTTTTATCCAATCCGCATTCGCCAATGGCGAGACAACTACTCTCGGAAAGTTTTTCTTCGATAATTTTTAAATCGGAAATAACTCTTTCTTCCAAAATCCGCCAAGGATGAATGCCAACTGAATAATATGGAATTGAGCTATCAAATGCATCTGGGTATTGATTAACAAGTTCTAAAACCTTAGCATTGTTTGTATATTGATGGGTATGCAAGTTAAAATATTCCATCAATCATGAAATTTTTTAACACCCGCTTTGATGGCAATTTCCAAATCATTTTCTTGCGGTGGAATTGGGCACGAATACTTGTGATTGTATGCGCAATACGGATTGTAAGCCTGATTAAAATCGATTGAAATCGTATTGCTTTTCGGGATTTTCATATCAATATACCTTCCGCCTCCGTAACTTTCAACACCCGAAGTAAGGTCGGTAAAAGGCAAAAACAGATAATCTTTAAATTCAGCTTGCTTTGAAAGTTCAATATTTTGATAGACATTGAGCTTGAACTGCTTGCCGTCAATGGAAAATAAAACCACTCCATATTTCACATATTTTGGCTTCCTTGTGCCACTGGTGGGCATTTCAAAAATTTTTTCTTTTGGTGTTCGTACAAATTTTGCAGTGACAAAAAAAGTTGCATCTGGCGCAAAAAAATCGAGTGACTTGAAGTTCTTTTTGTCATCAGCCGTTAGCGGACTTTCTGTATCTCCTGCAAATTCGGCATTAAGTTTTTTCTGGAAAGCGAGAACACTATCTTTACTAAACTGCTGTTGTGCAAAAGAAGGTACGCAGATTAAAAATATTAAAAAAATAACGGCTTTTTTCATGTTTAATTTTTGGTAAAAATAACAAAAAACAAATTTACGTACGACCATTAATTTTTAGGAATAAACAACGTGTCTTTGTAACTTTACAACTTTTGAAACCCGACTTTCATGCTCCGCAACGCTTTCGAACGCTACATCAGTAATTTCAGTGGATTTTCGCGTGAAATCTGGATCCTGACGATTATCACTTTTATCAACCGCGCAGGTACGATGGTACTGCCGTTCCTATCAAAATACCTAAAAGAAAACCAACACTTCTCTTATGGCCAAGTCGGTTGGATTATGGTTGGATTTGGATTAGGTTCGATGCTAGGCTCATTTTTAGGAGGAAAACTTTCCGATAAAATGGGCTTTTATAAAATCATGATTTTTAGCCTTTTCACAAGTGGATTGCTGTTTTTTGCTATACAATACATAACTTCCTTTTGGGGATTGTGCATTGGAATGTTCGTTATCATGACCATTGCTGATATGTTCCGACCAGCAATGTTTGTGTCGCTAGGCACTTATGCAAAACCGGAAAATAGGGCGCGGGCATTCACTTTGGTGCGACTGGCAATCAATTTGGGATTTGCTGCTGGTCCGGCATTAGGCGGCTTGATCATTATGAATATCGGTTATGGTGGCTTATTTTGGGTTGACGGTGCTACGTGCATACTGGCCATTACCGTTTTTGCATTACTGGTGAAAGAAAGGAAAATAACGGCGGAAGAAAGGAAAGCGACAGCGATTTTATATGTCCCATCTTCATTCGCAAGAAAGAAAATATTTTTCATTTTTCTCTTTGTAAGTTTTGCCACGGCGATGCTATTTTTCCAGATTTTTTCAACCTTACCATTATACCAGCATGAAATGTATGGTTGGACGGAATTCCAGACCGGTTTACTGATGACGATGAATGGATTCTTGATTTTCCTTCTAGAAATGCCAATTGTAAGTTATTTTGAACGGAAAAAAGTCAATAAAATCAAGCTTATCTTTTGGGGTTCGCTCATGATGGCAAGCAGTTTTTATGTATTGCTTTTTAATGGATGGTCGGGTGTCCTTATAATAGGTATGCTGCTGATCACTTTTGCAGAAATGTTTATTTTTCCGTTTTCCAATTCATTTGCATTGGGCCGTGCATCAAAAGGTCGCGAAGGGACTTATATGGCAATGTTCACGATGAGTTTCAGCTTGGCTCAAATTGGTAGCTCAAAAGTAGGTATGGATATTATTGAGTATTATAAGCAATATGGGTATCATAACAACTGGGTTTTCATGGGAAGTCTAGGAATGACAGCGGTTTTAGCTACAATATACCTTCAAAAATTACTTCGGGAAGAAATAAGCTAAAAAAATTTATTATTATTAACTAATTATTTAGTTGTTTAACTAAATAATTAGTTGTAAGTTTGGTTTAAATAAATCAGACATGCAAAAGTTAACTACCAAAGAAGAAGAAATCATGCAAGTTTTATGGAAGCTCGAAAAAGCTTTCGTAAAAGAAATTCTAGCTGAAATTACAGGCGAACAACACTACAATACGCTTTCAACACTTGTCAGGATTATGGAAGACAAAGGTTTTGTGGCGCACAATAGCTTCGGCAACACGCACCAATATTACCCTTTAATTTCGAAAGAAGAATACAAAAAGAAGTTTATGAACGTGACGATTGACAATTACTTCAACAGTTCCTATAAAAATATGGTATCGTTTTTCGCCAAAGAAAATAAGATTACTGCCGAAGAATTGCGCGAAATTCTAGAAATGGTCGAAAAGCAAAACGAAAACCAATAAACTATGGAAGCAATTGTAACTTACCTCATCAAATCTGGCAGTATTTTGTTGCTGTTTTCGCTCTTATATTATGTGTTGTTGAGAAAAGAAACATTTTTTAATGCCAACCGCTTTTTTCTACTTTTCGGAATGTTCGCTGCGCCGTTATTGCCGTTGCTGACTTTTGACAAAATCATTTGGGTTGATCCAATTCCGGTGCAGGAAATGAATTACAATATAAGTCCAGTTCTGTTACATAATACTATCGGACCAGCTCAGCAAATCGAAATCAATTGGCTTATGGTTATGGGAATTGTCTACTTGCTTGGCGTTTTATTTTTTACAGGGCAATTTGTCTTTGATTATTATGCGTTGCGAAAAGTACTTTCTGGAAAGACAATTCGAAATATCGATAACTATAAAATCATTGAAACTTCAGAAGATTTATCGCCGTTTTCGTGGTTCCGCTATATTGTTTACAATCCTTCGCTTTACGAAACTTCCGAGCTTGAAAATATACTCGAACATGAAAAAACACATTGCCGCCAATGGCATTCAGCTGATGTCATATTTTCACGCTTGTTCTGTATCGTATTTTGGTTTAACCCGATTGCGTGGCTGCACAAGTCGATGATGATCCAAAACCTCGAATTCATCGCCGACAGCGAAGCTTCCCGAAAAATCGCCAGCAGAAAAAATTACCAGATTACGCTTTTAAAAGTCACGGCACATGAAAACTGCCTTGCATTCTCTAATCATTTTTATCAATCATTAATCAAAAAACGAATCGTTATGTTAAACAAAAAAGAATCGAAGAAAAGAAATTTATGGAAGTATGGCATTGTAATGCCTGTTTTAACAGTGTTCATGCTGCAATTCCAGGTGAATGTCGTGGCACAGGAAAAAGCAATTGCCCCAAAGTCTAAAGTCACAACATCGGCAATTTCGGCCGATATTCCTCCCAATATTACTGATGAGGAATTAAACCTGGGCATTAAAGCACTCGCAGCAGAATATGGCATTACAATCAAATTTTCAGGAATTAAAAGAGACCAAAACGGAAATATCATTTATCTGGCAGCAGTCGCAAAAGACAAGAAAGGAAAAACGCAAAAATACGCCGCCGTCGGAACTGATGGCGATATGATAGCACCTTTTCGTTTTTACATTAAGAATCCCGAACAGGAAAATATAACTTTCGGGTTTGAAAACGTATCGGAGTTACGTACGGCTGTTAAGGAAGTCGTGCCGGAAGATTCCTATTATCTCGATAAAAATAAGGATACCGTAGCCGTTGCCGCGAAAACAATTCCGGATAATGCCACTAAAAGCGAAAACAGCTTTTCGACAACATTCAACGATGAAAGTGACAAGTATCTTCATACATACAGTTTCGGGCCTTATACAAAAACGACCACTACAGATGGGAAAGAAGTGACAGAAAAGAAAAGTTTCCTCATCCTGATTAATGGTAAAGAATATTTATCAAGTGAATTGCAGGATTACAAGATTTCAACTCCCGGTACTTTTAAGGTATTGACAAAAGAAGAAGCCAAAGCATACGGAGAAAAAGGAAAAGACGGGGTAATTGTTTTTACTGGTAATTCCGTTACGATTACAAAGGAAAAAAGCAGCCCAGCCAGCAGAGTTGTATCTACAAAAGACGGGGATATCGTTTTTTATGACAATAATAAAATAAAAGTGCCGGGCAAAGCGCCATTAGTCTTTAGTGAAAATGAACCTGAATTAATTGTCGATGGTGTAAAACAATCCAATCCGGAAGCAGCGATGAAAAAAATGGATGTCATGAAAATTGAAAACATCGCGGTCAACACAAAACCTGACGGCATGAGGCAAGTTATCATCAAAACCAAATAAACGAAAACGCCGGACATCAAATCCGGCGTTTTTTATTTCTTCTTGACAGGAATACTGCCAAACTTTTTGAGCGTCGCGTCATAAGTCATCTTGTTTTCCTGGGTTTTGTTTTTGAGTAAGACATCGCCTTCAGGCAGCAGCGTAAATTCAAAACCTTCTCTCCTCACCTTCTCTCGTGTTTCTGAAGCTTGTGTATTGTTCAAAAATACAATTTCCTTGATATTGGTCGTGGTTTGAAAATTGTCTAACACTTTGGTTTTTGAAGCCGCATCCCAGATTTGCGTCATAATGGTTGTCGCGGTTTCGGTTTTTAATTTGGTTTCTGTTACCGCAACTTCTGTCCAACTGATAGCGTAAAATGGCAAACCTTTCGCAGCAAATGGAACGATTTTTACATCGGCGGGCGACTTTTTGCCTTCAAAACTTTTAACCAGAAGTGTATCTTTTGGTTTGTTATTGACAAAAACGAAGAAATTATTTTTAATCAGTTCTGCAGTCAAATTATCGGCTTTCGCTAATGCAGTGGGTGTGGCAGATTTCTTCGTAGCTTTCTTTTTCTTTTGAGAATAACCTGCGGTGCAAATCAAACTAAATGCAATGAGCAACATTATCTTTTTCATGTTATTTTTTTAGGGTGATGAAATTACAAAAAAAATAAAATCATTGTGAACATTTAACAGTTTGTATATAAAACAAAGCTTCCAGCTTTTAAAAGACCGGAAGCTTTTCATAAAAAAAGTGGACTCGTTAAAGTCCACTTTTCTCCATTCTCAATACTGGTATCTCAATACTTATTTCACTTCTTCATAATCAACATCCTGAACATTTTCACCTTGTGGCGCTTCTTGCGTTGCTTCTCCTTGTGGCTGTCCTTCGCCTTGTGCATACATCGCTTCAGTAGCGGTTTTCCATGCAGCATTGATGTTGTCTAAAGCTTTCTGAATCGCTTCAACATCTTGATTTTGGTGTGCCAATCTCAATTCTGTCAATGCATATTCAATCGCTGTTTTGTGATCGTCAGTTAATTTCTCTCCCAATTCTTTCAGTTGGCTTTCTGTTTGGAAAATCATACTGTCCGCTTCGTTCAATTTTTCTGCTCTTTCTTTAGCTATTTTATCCGCTCCCGCGTTAGCTTCAGCGTCTTTTTTCATTCTTTCGATTTCTTCAGCAGTCAAACCAGAAGAAGCTTCGATACGGATGTCATGTGATTTTCCGGTTCCTTTGTCAGTTGCAGAAACTTTGATGATACCATTGGCATCGATGTCGAAAGTCACTTCAATTTGCGGAACACCTCTTGGTGCTGGTGGAATTCCATCTAAGTGGAAACGACCAATCGTCTTGTTATCAACAGCCATCGCTCTTTCTCCTTGCAAAACGTGAATTTCAACGGTTGGTTGAGAATCTGCAGCGGTAGAGAAAACTTGTGATTTTTTAGTTGGAATAGTTGTGTTCGACTCGATTAATTTTGTCAAAACACCACCCATAGTTTCGATTCCAAGTGACAAAGGTGTAACGTCTAACAACAATACATCTTTTACATCACCTGACAATACACCTCCTTGGATTGCAGCACCAATAGCTACAACCTCGTCAGGATTAACTCCTTTTGATGGTTTTTTGCCGAAGAATTTTTCCACTTCTTCCTGGATTCTTGGGATTCTTGTAGAACCACCAACCAAAATTACTTCGTCAATATCAGATTTTGACAAACCTGCATCTTTCAACGCTTTTGCAACCGGTTCCATCGATCTTCTGATCAATGAGTCTGCCAATTGCTCAAATTTCGCTTTTGACAATTTTTTCACTAAGTGTTTCGGTCCCGAAGCAGTAGCCGTAACATAAGGAAGGTTGATTTCTGTTTCTGCACCAGCAGACAATTCAATTTTAGCTTTTTCAGCAGCTTCTTTCAAACGTTGTAAAGACATTGGGTCCAAACGCAAATCGATGCCTTCGTCATTCTTAAATTCGTCTGCCAACCAATCGATGATTACTTGGTCAAAATCGTCTCCTCCTAAGTGAGTATCTCCGTTTGTTGACAATACTTCGAATACACCATCTCCTAATTCAAGGATAGAAATATCAAAAGTACCACCACCTAAATCGTAAACTGCAATTTTTTGGTCAATTCCTTTTTTATCCAAACCATAAGCCAAAGCTGCAGCCGTTGGTTCGTTGATGATACGCATTACTTTTAGACCAGCAATTTCTCCAGCTTCTTTCGTAGCCTGACGTTGCGCATCGTTAAAGTAAGCAGGAACAGTAATAACCGCTTCTGTAACCGTCTGACCTAAATAGTCTTCGGCTGTTTTTTTCATTTTTTGTAATGTCATGGCAGACAATTCCTGAGAAGTATAAAGACGTCCGTCAATATCAACACGTGGTGTATTATTGTCGCCTTTTACTACTGAATACGGAACTCTCTTTGCTTCATCGATAGTTTCGTCATAACTATGACCTACGAAACGTTTGATAGAAGCAATCGTTTTGGTAGGATTAGTCACCGCTTGTCTTTTGGCAGCGTCACCTACTTTAATTTCACCGCCTTCAACGAATGCAATTACAGACGGTGTAGTTCTTTTTCCTTCTGAATTAGGAATTACTACTGCTTCTTGTCCTTCCATTACAGAAACGCAAGAGTTGGTCGTTCCTAAGTCAATTCCAATTATTTTACCCATTTTTGTTTGTTATTTAAATTTTTAATGTGATTCGAATTATTTGATGTCGTGCATAAAACAATCTTTGTGCCACAGCAGAAAATAGAGAGAATTGTCAGTTTTAGGAAATAATGGCGGAAATATATATGACAAGATGACATTTAGAGTGGGAAGTTAAAAGCCGAAAGTTGAAAGAACTGCCCTTTACTTTTAAATTTTAAATTTCGACTTCCCCAAATTATACAACATAATCGCTTTAAACTATAACTTCCAAAACTACAAATTCAACATCTTTGTAGCGAAAAGTTGTCGTAAAATTCTGATTTAAAAAATCCTCTAAACCTAATTTTTACTTTTTATTGGGAGAAAACGAATTTAGAATTGGTACATTTAAGACATTAACATAAGATATGGCTTTAAACAAACACGTAAAAAAAGGGCTAAAAATATTGGCGTGGACAGTCGGAAGTATCATCGGATTGTTCTTGCTTATTGTTGTGTTGGTACAAATTCCGTATTTCCAAAATATTATTAAAGATAAAGCGGTCAGTTATTTAGAAGATAAAATCCATACGAAAGTTGTTATTGATCACATTGCTATCGGACTTCCTAAAAAAGTAGTGTTAGAAGGATTTTATTTCGAAGACCAAGCCAAAGACACGCTTTTGTATGGCAAAAAACTCGCTGTTGACATCAGTCTATTCAAGCTTTTAGACAATGAAGTCGAAATCAATTCTATCAATCTTGAAGGCGCAACCGCACATATCAACCGTAATTCTGAATCGGTATTCAATTTCGATTATATCATAAAAGCATTCGCTTCGCCAAAAAAGGAAGAAGATTCGTCGGCACCAATGAAATTCTCACTGCACAAAGTCAACCTCGATAGCATCAAGATTAAATATAACGACGCGATTGCGAAAAACGACCTGAATTTCAGCCTGACTCATTTTGATACAAAGATTGAAAAATTCGATTTGGACAATATGAATTTTGAAATCCCAAAAATAAAAATAGATGGATTTAAGGGCCTACTGAAACAAGGAATAGCCGCCAATACAACAAAAATCGCCGAAACCACTACACAAAAAACCTATTTAAAATTAAAAATTCAAGATCTCGATTTGTCTAATATCAAAGTCGGTTATGCAAACGATGGTAGTAAACTTAATTTCGATACCGATTTGAAAAAACTATTGGTAAAAATCAATTCCATCGACTTTGAAAAACAAAATATTGACATTGAAAGCATTGCTTTGGAAAACACAAAAGCGGCCGTCAATATAGGAAAGCAATTGAAAAAAGCCACAACAGTTGCAACTTCAACCGCAAAATCTCCCAACAATTGGAAAGTAAAAATAAACGATGGCTCTTTTAAAAATCTGGCTTTAAAATTCAAGGATGAAAATGCAATTCCAGTCAAAAAGGGCATCGATTATAAAGATTTGGATATTTCTAATTTCAATCTTGAGGCGGAAAAATTCTC
The DNA here is from genome assembly GCA_029946065.1 of Flavobacterium sp. Lineage (GTDB taxonomy): Bacteria > Bacteroidota > Bacteroidia > Flavobacteriales > Flavobacteriaceae > Flavobacterium. Next base: position 333,942 of record JAQSDU010000007.1, on the reverse strand, counting down.
CTATTCACCCAATATAATCTCCGGAACTATCGCTTCGCTAACTGCAAAAGACAAAAGCGGCGTTGATATCCAGTCCTTAAAAACTGATTTTTTCTATGGCGAAAAAGGCGCTTCGTTGAAAAATTTGTACTTAAAAACACCACAAACAGTATTAAAAGACAACATCGTCGTTGGTTATCCATCGCTTGATGCCGTGAGTAAAAATGTGGGTGAACTCGAAGTGAATGCCAATTTATCTGGAAGCCAACTTGGGTTTAAAGACGTTTTGCTTTTTGCGCCAACATTAGAAAACACTAGTCCGTTCAAAGACAATCCAAACGGTATTATGGCGATTAACAGTCGCGTTTCCGGAAAAGTCAAAGACATTCAGATTCCGAATCTCGAAATTAGCGGCATCGGTAACACCAAAATCGCCGCAAGCGGAAGAATTGTAGGACTTCCTGATGTGAAAAATGCTTATTTGGATCTTAGGTTGCGCAATTTTCAATCGACTTCAAAAGATGTCAACGAATTCCTACCCAAAGGGATACTTCCGAATACCATTGCGCTTCCAACGAATTTTTCAGCCAAAGGCACATTCAAAGGGAAAATCAACAATTTTTCTACCAACATGAACGTGACGAGCAGTTTTGGAAATGCAAAAATCAAAGCATCTTTCGACCGACGCGTTAAAAATCGTGAAAAATATGACGCCGATGCGACGTTGGATCAATTTGATGTTGGCAAACTTTTGAAAAATGATTCGATTGGAAAAATAAGTCTTTCCGCAAAAGTAAAAGGCATTGGACTTAATCCGAAAACCGCAACTGCCAACGTTGACGCAAAAATCATCAAGGCTGATTTTAATAAATATACCTACAAAAATCTCAATGTAAAAGGCAAAATCAACAATGGCTTTTTTGACGCTGTTGCTGGAATGAATGATCCAAATTTATCTTTCAAACTTGCCGCCGATGGCAGTTTCAAAGGAAAATATCCGCAAGTGAAATTAAAAATGAGTGTTGATATCGCCGATTTAGAAAAACTAAATCTGCATGCCGGTCCCTTAAAATTGCGCGGAGTTATTGATGCTGATATTCCGACAGCCGATTTGGATTATCTAAACGGTAAAGTAAAAATTTACGACTTTACATTGGCAACGACTGACCAATTTACATTGGATACTATTAATGTTATCGCTACGGCTGATGCCGAAAGAAATACAATGAACATTCGTTCACAATTTTTAGAATTGGCGGTTGATGGAAAATACAAACTCTCACAACTGCCAACGGCGCTTTCGAATTCGATTGCCAAATATTACAATACAAATCAAAAAGCGAAAAAAGCGAAAACTGAACCACAGCAGTTAGCGTTTAATTTGGCAATCCAAAATGATCCGATTTTATTGAAAATAATTCCAAATTTAAAAGGCCTTGAACCGATTAACATTAGCGGTGGTTATAATTCTGTGGGGGATACACTAGTCGTAAACGGCACAATTCCAAAAGTAATTTATGGCGCCAATACCATTTCAAATGCCGTTTTAAAAATCAATACCGAAAACGACGGATTAACCTATGGTTTGGTCGTAGATAACATCAAAAATGATGCACTCGAATTGCCATACACAGCAATTACAGGAAACGTAAAAGACAATTTGGTTGCTTACACATTGAACCTAAAGGACGTTAAAAACAAAGACCAATACCTGCTTTCAGGAACGCTCGAAGGTAGCGATGGCAAGCAAATCGTTAAATTATTGCCCGAAGGATTCTTGCTGAATTATGAAAACTGGGCAATTCCGACTGACAATAGGTTGATATTGGCTAAAAATGGTATTAACATACAAAACCTTGAACTCAGCAATGGAGGAAGTACGATAAAAATACAATCGGAATCTACAACTCCTGACGCACCAATTGCGCTAAATTTTAAAGATTTCAAAATAGAAACCATTACAAGTTTCATTAAAAAAGACAAGTTGTCAATCGGCGGCAATATCAACGGTGATGCGCTTTTAAAAAACCTCAACACCACCGCGACATTTACGGCTGATTTGAATATCGAAAATTTTAATTTCCAAAAAGATACATTAGGAAATATCAATATCAAGGTCAATAATGAAATTGCCAATACGCTCAATGCAAAAGTCGAAATTACTGGGCAAGGCAATCAGGTGAATCTCGACGGGAATTACCGTACTGACACCGGTGCACTTGATATGGATCTCGATATCAATAAGCTCAATTTAGAAAGTATTCAAGGTTTTACAATGGGTAATGTGACCGAAAGTACTGGATTTTTGAATGGTAAATTTGTTGTCAATGGCACAGTTGATGCTCCAAAAGTTAACGGAAAATTGCAATTCAATGATATCGGTTTAAAAATCTCACAACTCAACTCTAAATTTAAAGACATCAACGACGAAATTACCATTGATGAAAGCGGCATTAATCTTGGGAAATTTACGATTTACGACGAAAACGATAATCCGCTAGTGCTGACCGGAACTATCAATACGACAGATTTTAAAGATTACGGTTTTGATATGAATATCAATGCCGATAATTTCAAGGCAATCAATTCAAAAGACAAAGACAATGATTTGTATTATGGCGAATTGTATATCGATACAAAACTGAAAGTCCGCGGAGACATTGGCAATCCAATCGTTGAAGGTGATGTTAAAATCAACGAAAACACAAAATTCACCGTTGTCTTACCACAATCCGATCCGTCAATTGAAGACCGTGAAGGAATTGTTGAATTTGTTGATCGCGATGCACCGAAACAAGTCATGTTGATCACACCAATGGATTCTATCGCACAAACAAAAATCAAAGGAATCAATGCTTCCGTAAACATCGAAATTGACAAAAAAGCGGAATTGTCGTTGATTATTGATAAAAGCAACGGCGATTTTTTGAAATTAAAAGGCGAAGCGCGTTTGAACGGCGGCATCGATCCATCTGGAAAAACGACACTTACAGGAAAATACGAATTTACAGAAGGTTCGTATGAGATGACTTTTAACCTTATCAAAAGAAAATTTGACATTAAAGAGGGTAGCTATATTTTGTGGACAGGTGAACCGACTCAAGCTACTGTGAGCATTACGGCTGTTTATAAAACCGATGCGCCGCCCATTGATTTGCTTGATGATCAATTGGGCGATATTGCTCCGGAAATCAGAAATACCTATAAACAAAAAATTCCATTTGAAACCGAACTCAAAATGAATGGCGATTTGATGAAACCAGACATTACTTTCGACATCGTTTTACCTGATGGTAACAACAGCGTTTCAGCAGATATTATCAACAATACGCAAACAAAACTAGCGCAATTGCGAACAGAACCTTCGGAGTTGAACAAACAAGTTTTTGCATTATTACTGCTGAATCGTTTTATCGGCGAAAACCCGTTTGCAAGTGAAGCCGATGGTGCCAACGCAAATTCATTGGCGCGACAAAGTGTGAGCAAAATACTTTCGCAACAGCTAAACAATCTTGCTGGTGATTTGATCAATGGTTTTGAATTGAGTTTTGATTTAGAATCGACAGAAGATTATACCACCGGCACAAAAGAAAACCGTACCGATCTGAATGTGGGCATTTCTAAAAAACTACTAAACGACAGACTAAAAGTTACTGTCGGCAGTAGCTTTGGACTCGAAAAATCGCAGGAAAGTAATCAAGAAACCAATAATATTGCGGGTGATGTATCGGTGGATTATCAAATCACAAAAGACGGCCGCTACATGGTGCGTGCTTATCGTAAAAATGAATATGAGGTCGCATTGCAAGGCGAAGTGATTGAAACGGGCGTTGCGTTTATCATCACTATCAGTTACAATAAATTTCGTGAATTATTTCACAGAACACAAGAAGAAAAAGACCTCGCTGAAAATGAGCGTCGGGAAAAACGCGAGAAGAAAGAACGAGAAAAAGCAAAAGCCGCAAAACAAAAAGCAGATGAAACAAATCAAAAATAAATACCATCTGATTACCGGATTTTTACTGCTGCTTATCGCTTACGGTTGCAGCAATACCAAATATTTGGCAGACGGCGAATTGTTATACACCGGTGCCACTGTTAAAGTTGAAGATTCTACCATTTCTAAAAAAGAACGAAAGGCATTGCAAAAACAGCTCAAAGAACTGCCGCGACCAAAACCAAATGCCTCATTTTTAGGATTAAGACCAAAACTATTCTTCTTTAATCTTGCGGGCAATGTGAAAAAAGAAAAAGGATTCCGACACTGGCTCAAATATAAGGTGGGAGAACCGCCTGTGTTGTTTAGCCAGGTCGACTTGAAATATAACGAAGACGTACTTCGGAATTTTTCAGAAAATCACGGCTATTTTAAAGTTACTCCAGCATCTGATTCAACACGCCATGGCAAGACATCGACAGCCGAGTATACCGTAAAACCCGGAAAGCAATATAAAATTCGAGAAGTAATTTTTCCTTCGGATTCGACAGATTTGGAGCAAGCCATCGCGAAAATGCAAAACCGTTCTTTATTGAAAAAAGGTGATGCATATAACCTCGATATCATCAAAGCAGAAAGGGATCGTATTGACGATAGGCTTAAAAATCAAGGTTTTTATTTCTTCAACCCAGATTTCTTAAAAATTCAGGTAGATAGCACAAATGCAGACAGAACCGTTGCTTTAACGCTTAAAGTGAAAGAGGATACGCCTTCAAAATCGCGCAAAATATACCGCATTAATGACGTAATCATTTATCCTAACTATTCCATCAAAGACACGGTTTTTTATCTTTCGGATGCACAGCAATCCTATAAAAACTTTACGATAATTGATTCTGCAAAGCTTTTCAAACCACGAATTTTTGACCGTGCACTTTATATGGAAAAAGGCGATGTTTACAGTCGAAAAAACCACAACCTTTCACTCAATCGCCTCGTTAATCTTGGTGTTTTTAAATTCGTGAAAAATGATTTCGTTGTGGCGGATACACTTGGGGATTTTCTGGATTCCTATTATTATCTGACACCGCTTCCGCGGAAGCAAATCCGCTTAAAATTACTCGCAAAAACCAATTCTGCCAATTATACCGGTTCAGAAATTAACGTCGACTGGAGCAATCTCAACACTTTTCATGGCGCAGAATTACTCAATATTTCTGTATTTGGCGGCATTGAAGCGCAGGTTTCCGGGCAGAATAAAGGATTTAATGTGTATCGGATTGGTTCGGAAGTGAGTTTGGTATGGCCAAGATTTATCGCTCCAATCAAATTAAAATCATCAAATGGCTATGTTCCCAAGACAAAAGCCAGTATCAGTTATGAATATGAGGAGCGGTCGAAATTGTATTCATTGAATACGTTTAAAGGTTCGTTTGGTTATCTATGGAAGGAAAATATCCGAAAGGAACACCAACTCAACATCACTGATATTACGCTTGTAAGTCCACAAAACGTAACGCCTTTATACCAAAGTGAAATAGATTCAATACCATCGCTGGCAAAAGTCATAGAGAAGCAATTGATTTTCGGCCCTACATATTCCTATACCTACACGAATACGATGAACAAAAGAAAGAAAAACACCATCTATTTCAAAGGCGGATTGGACGTTGCCGGAACGATCGCCGGTTTAGCGACCGGTGCAAATGCAAAAAAAGGCGATACCATTAGCGTTTTTAATGTGCCGTTCAGCCAATATGTGAAATTAGAAGCCGAGTTCAGGCATTTTCACAAATTCGGTGAAGAGTCGCAACTGGCAAGCCGAATCATTGTTGGTTCCGGATTTGCATATGGTAATTCGACGTCAATGCCGTTCATCAAGCAGTTTTTTATCGGCGGAACGAACAGTATAAGGGCTTTCAGGGCGAGATCCATTGGTCCAGGTTCTTATAAACCAGAAGTAGCTGGCAGTTCATTTCTTCCTGATCAATCAGGCGATCTAAAACTGGAATTGAACACGGAATTCCGTGCAAAAATTTATAGCATCGTAAAAGGCGCTATTTTTGTCGATGCCGGGAACATCTGGCTGCTGAATGACGATCCCGAAAAACCAGGTGCTCAATTTTCGAACAAATTTCTGAGTGAAATTGCCGTTGGTACGGGCGTTGGATTGCGTTTCGATTTTTCGTTTTTGGTATTGCGAACCGATTTGGCGTTCCCACTGCGACTTCCTTACGGACCCAAAAATGATCGCTGGGTGATTGATGATATTAATTTTGGAAGCGGAGGCTGGCGGAAGGAGAATTTGGTTTTTAATCTTGCCATTGGATATCCGTTTTAAGAAAGCTTATAGTCGGCAGATGCTATTATCCAACATCTGCTATCTTCACCCCGACATCTACCTGCGACAAACTATTTCCTACCTTTACGCCATGCAATACAACCGTAACAACTTCCACAAACATACTTTCTGCGTTTTTAACGAAGTGAATTTTTCCGAAATTGCATCAAAACAACCCAATTACACCAGCGATTCCGGGAGTGCGTATTATTTTACCGATGAAGGCGTTTTCCGGCTTTCCAACCATTGGGGGCGCGCTGCAAAATGTAAATGGCGATTGCAATCAACACAGGATTATGACAAACGCTTGCGGTTAGGTTATGCCAAATGGACCGATTTTCAAGATGACAACAGCAGCGAAAAACTGTATTTTATTGAAGTTGACTTTGAGGCAAAAACTGCTGCATACCAACACAAGAATAATTTTATAGGAACTGAATTACCTATTTTCAGAACCGCTTCCGATGCTTCAAAAATGATCAAACAAATCCGAAACCTCTTGTATTCAGAAGATTGGGCAAGGCATTTTGATATGAAAATTGATGATTTGAGAGAAGTGATTGTTTCCGAATTGGTTTCTACTTCAAAAACATTGCAGCAAATAAAATCGGGGTTATTGTAACATTCAACACAAATTTATCAAACCAAAAAAGAATAAAACCTTGTGCCTTTTACGGTAAACCGTTGTATTACGACTAATAACTCTTAGTGCCTTTGTGGCAACTCTTTTGCGGCTTTTTATGGTAAAAATATCACTCTATTTCCTTAATATTTTCAGGCTTGTAAGGATATTGATAGATGTGGAATGTAGCGTTAACGTTCGGATTTCGGGCTTTCCACTTCTTGACAATATCAAAATAAACACGTTCTTCGGGATAAACGATGATGTTCATTTCCTTCAATGACCAGAAATTGGCGTTGAGCACTTTATATTCATCGCCGCAGAAGTTTTTCTTATGGGAATAATAAGGCGTATAGTCTTTACTATACTGATTTTCCTTAACGCAAATTTCTAATTGTTTGAGGCTTCCTGAGTACAAATTAAATGACAGAAAATTGTCGTATAACCCAAAATTACATAAAATTGGCAAAATCCCAACAACTAGAAATGGAACAAAATTCGCCCCTTTTACCAATCCGTAAAATGAGACATGTGCATCCGATTGATTGAAAACCAATACATAAATCAATACCATCATTGCAACATTCCACGGCCATACAATGATGTTGTAATTTAGACCAGTGGGCGAAATCAATGCGAGAATAAAAATATGCATGCCAATCAGCAACAATGCAAAGCCTTTTTTCTTCCTGAAAAATAAAATTCCCAACGCGGCAACCACTTCAATTATTCCTAACGAAAGTCCGGCATAATGCAGCCATTTTTGAGCGATAACGCTTTCATCCAAACCAAAAAACCTCCGCAAAATCATACTTTCCCAGACGTCATACAAAAAACTCCCGTTGAGTTTGTGCAATCCACTGTTGAAGTATATGATTACAATTAGAAATGTAAAGTAATTCAGAAATTGCTTCGGATTATTGCGATAAAAAAAAGCAAATAAAACCGTGATTATGTATTGGTATTCCCAAGGTTGCCAACGGTTTTGGTCGAGCATACAGGAACACAATTCAATGGCAATCGTAAGACCCAAAACAAACCTGCTCTTTGGGAAAATGAAAATCAAGAAAATACCCGAAAGTGCCGCAAAAAACAATACAAGATGCGTATCGGCAGTAAAATTCTCAAGAAAATTTAAAGGCGGAATTAAAGGAAAAAGCCTATCAGAAACCCATAATTTATAACTCATCCATTTGGTTAAAATCCAAACCAGACAAGTAATTCTGATAATAATATTGATTCGGTTCCTCTTGATTACTTCAAACATAATGATGAAAGCTGATTATGCCTGAAAATTAAATTAAGAAAGCTGACTGATTTGGTAACCACGGAACAATTTGTCGTCTTTGATTTCCCAAATCACGAAAAAATGTGCCAAAAGCATCTCTTCACGCGGATTTTCAATTGTTTTTACATAATGGGAATAACGAACAGCGACGGTATCGCCTTCCTTAATTATATGGCTGATCCTTGCTTTTGAACGAATATAAGCACGACCTAATTCGGCAGTCAAAGCCAGAATATCGGCGCGTTTCATTTGGATAAAACCCTTGCTGCTGTTCCAATCGATAACAACATCCGGGTGCAGATAAGTATCCATAACCGCGCTGTCTATGAGCGCATCTGATTTGTAAAAGTCCTGAAGCAGTTTTTTAGCAAGCATATTATTTTAATTTTTCGAGTATTTCCGGTATCTTTTTGATGTAAGCGAGCTGTTTGAGTTTCTCACGCGATTCTTCTATTGGTGTGCCGAAATAGGTTTTGCCACCTTCGACAGATTTGGTAACGCCAGTTTGCCCTAAGACTATGGCTTTTGTTCCGATGGTAATGCCACTTGTCGTACCCACTTGACCCCAAAGCGTGACTTCATCTTCAATAATAACGCAACCTGCGATTCCGGTTTGTGACGCGATAAGGCATTTTTTTCCGATTACAGTGTCGTGGCCAACATGCACTTGGTTGTCAATTTTCGTGCCCTCGCCTATTGTCGTATCGCCAGTAACACCTTTATCGATAGTGCAAAGCGCACCGATGCCAACATTATCTTCAATGACAACGCGCCCGCCAGAAATTAATTGGTCAAAACCATCCGGGCGTTTTTTGTAATAAAAAGCATCTGCACCTAAAATCGTCCCGGAATGGATCATCACATTATCGCCTATAACCGTATGGTCATAAATCGTGACATTTGCGTGAATCAAGCAATTTTTTCCAATCACAACATGATTTCCAATGAAAGTATTCGGTTGGATAATGGTGCCTTCGCCTATTTTTGCAGACGCAGCAATCGAAACATTCGACGCCTGAAAAGGCTTGAAATGATTTGTCAGTTTATTGAAATCGCGAAAAGGATCGTCAGAAACCAACAATACTTTTCCAGCAGGACAATCGACTTCTTTATTGATAAGAATTACAGTCGCAGCAGAATTTAACGCCTTGTCATAATATTTAGGATGGTCCACAAATACAATATCACCCGGTTCCACAACGTGAATTTCGTTCATACCGTGTACTTCAAAGTCAGCACTACCAACAAACTCAGCGTTGATGAGATTGGCTATTGTTGAGAGGGATTGTATTTTGGGAAACTTCATATTTTAATTCGATAATTTATCAATTAGATAATTAGATAATTTTAGAAAATAAAACAATGATTATCCTCATGAGGGTCATTATCTCATTAATTAATTTTCTAATTTTCCAATTACTCTTTTACGCGCTCCATATATTGTCCAGAAGCGGTATCAATTTTAATTTTATCACCTTCGTTGATGAACAAAGGTACGTTTACAGTTGCGCCAGTTTCAACAGTGGCAGGTTTTGTAGCGTTTGTAGATGTATTTCCTTTTACGCCTGGTTCAGAATAAGTCACTTCCAAAACTACAGAAGCTGGCATATCAACAGATAACGGTGCTTCCGTTTCAGCGTTGATGATTACTTTTACGGTTGTTCCTTCTTTCAACAAATCTGGAGCATCCAAAATGGCTTTGTTCAATTGGATTTGCTCATAAGATTCCGTATGCATAAAATTAAACAAATCGCCTTCAGCATATAAATATTGGAATTCATGCGTTTCAACACGAACCTCATCAATTTTGTGTCCGGCAGAAAAAGTGTTGTCCAAAACTTTTCCGTTCGTTAAACTTTTTAGTTTTGTACGCACGAAAGCTGGACCTTTTCCTGGTTTTACGTGAAGGAATTCGATGATTTTGTATATATCATGGTTGTACTTGATACATAATCCGTTTCTAATATCTGATGTAGATGCCATTTTAAAGTAATTTGTTTATTTGTTAATTCGGTTATTTGGTAACAACCTATGTTTATTTTAAATGTTGAATGTTAAATTTTAAATGTTGTCGCCATTCACGCAATACTGAGTACTGAATACTAATAATTCCCAGTATATCCTTTCATCACGCCTCGCGAAGAATTACGAATAAAATCAAGGATTTCATCTCTTTCCGGAGTCGCTTCCATTTCCGCTTCGATGATGCTTACCGCTTGGGAAGTATTGTAATTTTTTTGGTACAGAATTCTGTAAATTTCCTGTATTTCACGGATTTTGTCAGTTGTAAAACCCCTTCTTCTCAATCCGACGGAATTAATTCCAACATATGACAAAGGCTCTTTCGCCGCTTTTGTGAAAGGCGGAACATCTTTTCTTACCAAAGAACCTCCCGAAATCATTGCGTGATCGCCAATATGAATGAATTGATGGATGGCTGCCAACCCGCCAATGATTGCAAATTTTCCAACGGTTACGTGCCCAGCCAAAGCAACACCATTTACGATAATAGCGTTATCGCCAATATGGCAATCGTGCGCTACGTGGGCAGTGGCCATGATCAAGCAATTATTTCCTATTGTAGTTTGTCCTGAAGCAATTGTTCCTCTATTAATGGTTACGCATTCGCGGATGGTACAATTATCGCCGATAATGGCAAGAGAATCCTCTCCTCCAAATTTCAAATCCTGCGGAACTGCGGAAATTACCGCACCCGGAAAAATATTGCAATTCTTACCGATTCTTGCGCCTTCCATAATGGTCACATTGGAACCAATCCAGGTACCGTCGCCAATCACAACATTATTATGAATGGTCGTGAACGGTTCTATTACTACGTTTTTGGCGATTTTTGCGCCCGGATGAACATAAGCTAATGGTTGATTCATCTGTGTTTTATGTTTTTTTGGTTTAAAACCGAATTATTGTTTTCTTGCTATTTGTGCCATCAATTCGGCTTCTGCAACGAGTTTCCCATTTGCGTAGGCGTTCGCTTGCATGTGGCAAATACCGCGCCTTATTGGTGTAATCAAATCGCATTTGAATATTAATGTATCGCCTGGCAAAACTTTGTGTTTGAATTTCACATTATCGATTTTCATAAAGAAAGTCAGGTAATTGTCCGGATCCGGAACGGTACTTAATACCAAAATCCCGCCCGTTTGCGCCATCGCTTCTACAATCAAAACACCTGGCATTACTGGTGCATCTGGAAAATGTCCAACGAAAAATGGTTCGTTCATCGTGACATTTTTCAATCCGACAACGTGTGTATCCGACAATTCAAAAATCTTGTCAACCAACAAAAACGGTGGCCTATGTGGCAACATTGCCATGATTTTATTCACGTCCATCAACGGTTCCTGGTTCAAATCGTAAACCGGAACATGGTTTCTTTGCTCTATTTTGATGATTTTCGCCATCTTTTTTGCAAACTGCGTATTAACGTAGTGTCCAGGTTTATTGGCGATTACTTTTCCTTTGATTTTCATTCCAATCAATGCCAAATCGCCCACTACGTCAAGTAGTTTGTGTCTTGCAGCTTCGTTAGGATAGTGCAAAGTCAGGTTGTCTAGGATGCCATTCGGTTTAACGGTAATCTTTTCTTTCCCGAAGGCAACTTTCAGGCTTTCCATCGTCGAGTCGGAAATTTCCTTATCAACATAAACGATGGCATTATTCAAATCGCCGCCTTTGATAAGACCGTTTTCGAGTAATGATTCGAGTTCATGTAAAAAACTGAATGTTCTGGAATCGGCGATTTCGCTTTTGAAATCGGCGATACTTTTCATCGTAGCATTTTGTGTTCCAAGTACTTTCGTACCAAAATCAACCATTGCCGTCACTTGATAGTCATCGCTTGGCATTACTAAAATTTCACTTCCTGTAGCTTCATCGGTGAAAGAAATGACTTCTTTTACGACATAATATTTTCTTTCCGCTTCTTGCTCTTCGATGCCGGCTTTTTCAATAGCTTCAACAAAATATTTAGAAGAACCATCCATAATTGGCGGCTCAGAAGCGTTCAATTCGATAATCACATTGTCCACATCACAACCAACGAAAGCAGCAAGAACGTGCTCGGAAGTCTGGATTTTCACGCCCAGTTTTTCAAGATTCGTTCCTCTTTGCGTATTGACTACATAATTGGCGTCTGCTTCAATCACGGGTTGCCCTTCCAAATCAACTCTTACAAAAGTAAATCCGTTGTTAATTGGTGCCGGTTTAAAAGTCATATTCACCTCTTTTCCGGTGTGAAGTCCAACTCCCGTTAGTGAAATTTCGTTTTTGATGGTCTTTTGTTTAACCATGTTTATTCCTTTTTGTTATTGTTTGTTTATCTTTTTCTTTAATTCTTCAAATTCCGATACGATTTTCGGTAGGTTTTTAAAATGCACGTAGGATTTCGCAAAATCTGAATAACCGAAAGCCGGGCTTCCCTGAATTATTTCGTCGTCTTTGATATTCCTTCCGATTCCGGATTGCGCCTGAATCCTTATATTATTACCAATCGTTAAATGGCCTGCAATACCAACTTGCCCGCCAATCATGCAATTTTTGCCGATCTTAGTAGAACCTGCAACGCCTGTTTGTGCAGCAATTACAGTGTTTTCGCCAATTTCGACATTGTGCGCAATCTGAATTTGGTTGTCGAGTTTTACGCCTTTACGAATAATCGTCGAACCCATCGTAGCGCGGTCAACTGTTGTCGCAGCACCAATGTCCACATTATCTTCAATGATTACATTGCCAATTTGCGGGATTTTGGTGTAGGTACCGTCTTCATTCGGCGCAAAACCAAAACCGTCTGCGCCAATGATGGCACCGGAATGTATGCTGCAATTGTTTCCTATTTTTGTTTCAGAATAAATTTTAGCTCCGGCAAAAATAATTACATTATTCCCAATTTCAACATTATCACCTATAAAAGAATTAGGATATATTTTAACATTGTCGCCAATTATTACATTATTACCAATATAACTAAAACTTCCAAGGTAGAAATTTTCGCCGTATTTGACATTTTCTGAAATGGCAGCAGGTTGCTCTATACCGTTTTTATTGTGTTTGACTTCGTTATAAAATTCAAGGATTTTGGAAAAAGCACCATAAGCGTCTTCTACCTTAATCAATGTTGTGGTTAGTGGCGATTCGGGCACAAAAGTATTGTTGACAATTGTTACAGAAGCTTGTGTAGAATAAATGAAATTCTGGTATTTCGGATTGGACAGAAAAGTAAGCGAGCCATCAGTTCCTTCTTCGATTTTTGACAACCGGGAAACCTCGGCATTGGGATTTCCAACAACTTCTCCTTCTAAAATACCCGCTATTTGTTCTGCTGTAAATTTCATCTTATCGGATTATATTTTCCATCGGTATAATCCCGAAGGTTCGCTAGGAACTCGCCCTTGCAGCTTTCAATATTATAACAAAAATTCAGCTTTGCTCGTTTCATCGCCACAAAAGTATAAAAAATAGGTTTTAAATGTTAATTTTTGGCAAGTACTTTTGGAAAACAAATGTAATATTTGGTCACTGCTTTCGTCAACGCTTTTAGGTTCAATTGGTCGGATGCACTAACAACATCTTCGGTAGTTTTGTCTTTTTTAAGGATCGTAATCGGCTCCGCCTCCTTGTTATAAGCCTGGTTTTTAATTTTTCCTCGGAATACAAAATACTGCGCTTCGGCAACAGAAATACCTTCCAAAGCTACAAATTCGCTGATTTTTTGATCTACATCTTCCTTGCTATATTTTTCTTCGCTGACTTTTATTTTCAGCAAATCGCGGTTGATGATCATTTTGCTCAAAGCACTTAACACGTAATCATCATGATGTTGCCACGCTTTCAGCGCACTGATAATATCGGAATCATCGAGTTGCGAAAACAAATCCAACGTTTTGTCATCAAAATCTTCTTGCGCAATTTTATGGTGAAGAAAATACGATAACGGTGCGCTTGCATTCAATAAAATTCCTTTTTGCGTGAGCTCTTTGGCGCGTTTTAAGGTTTTTGTTAAAATCAATTCTGCGGCAAGACTCGTTTTGTGAAGATATGCTTGCCAATACATCAATCGCCTCGCCATCAGGAATTTTTCTACAGAATAAATGCCTTTTTCTTCAATCACCAAAGTATCATCCTTAACGCTCATCATTTGGATCAAACGGTCAGAATTGACGTTTCCTTCCGCAACTCCGGTATAAAAACTGTCCCGTTTGAGATAATCCATTCTGTCCATATCAAGCTGACTCGAAATCAGTTGCAGCATGAATTTGCGGTGGTATTTTTCTTTAAAAATTTCGATGGCAAGCGTCAGTTCACCGTTGAATTCGGCGTTGAGTTTGTTCATAAACAACAACGAAATTGCCTCGTGGCTTACATCTTCAACAATACTGTGTTCCATAGCGTGAGAAAAAGGACCATGCCCAATATCGTGCAATAAAATGGCGACATATAACGCTTTTTCTTCTTCTTTAGAAATCGATGTACCTTTGTAACGGATCACTTCAATCGCTTTTTGCATAATGTGCATGCAGCCCATCGCATGGTGAAAACGCGTGTGATGGGCGCCAGGATAAACCAGGTATGACAATCCCATTTGTGAAATACGACGCAAACGCTGGAAATACGGATGTTGGATCAAATCGTAAATAATGGTATCAGGAATGGTAATGAAACCGTAAATTGGGTCGTTAAAAATTTTCAGCTTGTTGAATTGGCTCACGTTGGTGCAAAAATTTGATTGGCAAAGATAGCGAATATACGCAAAACCGCGATGGTATTACTATGCCATATTATACAACTGTAAAATGGCACAAAGACTACACATATTTAGCTGATTTGCACAGATAACCATTTGCAAAATCCGTGTCAATCTGTTTAATCTGCTTAATCTGTGGGCAATTCCTTATTTTAACAGAATGCATTTCTGGAGACGCTTTAGTAAAAATGTCATTTTTAGTAGAAGATTGCCTATTTTTACATGGTAAATGTACTTCCATGAAAATCCGCCCTTTCCTTGTTTCCATTTTATTGTACTCTTGTGTCGATACACCGAAAACACTTCCCGTTGTTTTCTATTTTCCGCATAATTTAAAGGAAGTTTCTGCTGTTGAAGTCCCCGAAAAATCAGGCCTAATATGGGTTTGCGAAGACAGTGGCAACAAACCCGAATTGTATGCGCTTGACGCGGAAGGTAAAATCGTAAATACAGTTACGATTAAAAATACCGATAATAATGATTGGGAAGACCTGACTTCTGATCAAGACGGAAACCTCTATATTGGCGATTTCGGCAACAATGACAACAATCGCGAAAATCTGGCGATATACGAAATTAGCGCTTCCGATTTAACGAAAAGCGACGCTGCAATTGCTAAAAAAATCGAATTCTATTATCCAGAACAAAAAGATTTTCCTCCCAAAAAATCACAACGCTTTTACGACTGTGAAGCGTTTTTTTACTACAAAGACAACTTCTATCTTTTTACCAAAAACCGAAGCTCTAAATTTGACGGCACAACGATGCTGTACAAAGTTGCCAACAAAACCGGGCACAATCCAGCGCAATTGATTGGGAAATTCAAAACCTGCGACGAATTCCGGAAATGCGCCATTACCAGTGCAGATATCAGCCCCGATGGCAAGATAGTCATATTGCTGAGTTGTGCCAAAGCCTGGCTTTTTGAAAATTACAAGAATGATGATTTCCTTAATGGAAAAGTACGTGAAATTGACCTTCAGGATTACACCCAAAAAGAAGGTATTGGATTTTTGAACAATTCAGAAGTGTATATTTCGGATGAAAGGGAGAAGAAAATAGGCGGTAAATTATATAAACTCAAACTATAATCATTGCGTCTTCGCGCTTCTGCGAGGTTGAATTTGTTTTCTAGAAAAGACGCAAAGTTTTTTAAAATCTTTTTATCTTATGTCTAAAACCCAAATCCAAGTCCAAAAGTCACTCTTCCGCCTTCTTCAGAATTAAAATAATTGAGCCTTGCCGTAACGACATTCATACCGTTGAGCCAGAATCCACCGCCATAAGAAGTATGCCATTTGTTAGAATCTTCACCCGGAAGCCATACACGACCATAGTCAAATCCTGTCAAAAAACCATATTTTAAAGGCACAATAAAATTTCGGATTTTCCCAATTTCAAATCTTAAATCAGAGGTATGAGCAAATCCTCTTTTTCCCGAAAAACGCTCTTTTCTGAATCCTCTAATATCAAAATCGCCACCAACTGTTGCCATTTGGTAGAATTCGTAATCGTTACTGAACAAGAATTTCGCCTTCGCCTGAGTGCCAAAAACGATTTTCCCATTGGATGTGATTTTATGGCTGAGACCAATAAGCGCTTCAATATGCGGTACTGTGCGACTGGTCGTTTTTATGTTACTCTGAACGCCTGCTTCGAGATAAAATTTCATCCCAAGTGTGGGCAAGGAAGTATTATCATAATTTTCAAAACCGTATTTTAGGTTCATCCCGGCGAAATTCTGCGTATCATAAACCGACGGATTCACAACGCCCGACATACCAATATAACGGTCGCTGGAGCGGTCAACTTCCATCGATGCAAATGTAGCCTGGGCTGAGAAATAAGTACCCGCATCACTGTCCCAACGCATCGACGGCGCAGCTTTTAAGATTTGAATTCGCACGCGGTTATAATCCATATCGTCTTCATTGTGACTATTTTGGGATTCGTTGCCATAGCCGAAAAAATTCATGCTAAAAACCGGACTCGTCAATTGCGCTTCCAAAAGGAATTTCCAATTACGAAGAATATTCGGAAATGTACCTTTGTATAATACTTCTGTGCCCTTCGTAGCAAAATAATAATTGACTTTCAGATTGTGCTTTTGCGAATAAGGATTCCGTTTGAAACTATTAACCGTATAATTCGCATTAATGCCCGCTTTTATACCATCATCAGGGTTAAAACCAATATTTGGAAGTGCGCCAATCGCACTATATTTTGGTTTTTGATAATCATAATGATTGATTTTATAATCGTCGGTGAGTAAAATATTGGTTTTAGAATCGGCTTTAATTTCATTTTCTTTGGTTTTAAAGTCATAAATATTAACTTTTTTCCCGTTTTCAATGGTGTAAGTATCTTTGTCAAGTCCACCTAAAAGCCGCAGCTTGATTAATTTTGAGCTGTTTCCTTTTATTTCGAAAACATCGTCATTGTCCAATCCGTAAATCCAGATTTCGTTGGTTTCTTTGCTGTTGTATATCCTGCTGCTGACTAAAATTTCGGCATCTTTTTTCAGTCTAAAAACTTTAACTTCCGTTTTTCCTTCGGGCATTCTGGTAATGCTGAACTTGTCTTTTTTGTCTGTTCCGACAATCAAAACCGTTTTTTGCAATACTTCATAATAGCGTTCGGCATATTCTTTCAAATGACTACGGCGTGATTTCAGGTTTTTTATGATGCCCGCGGCAGTCTCGTCTTGTACTTCTTTCGGAAGCTCCAAAAATGCATTTTCAATAAGTTTATCAGTAAGATTTTTTTGGATAAATGCCGCTTGTTCTTCCCATACTTTTTCATTTGAACTGGTGATAAAAGCCAAATCCAGAGGATAAGCTTCCCTATTAAACCATTTAACGTTGCCCATTTCCGAATTAAAAGTTTGCATGTGGCGTAACTCTGGATTTTTCATAATTATGTAGAGTAATGCGCCGCCGTATTTTGGAAATGCCTGATCGCGGTCGCGTGGAATCGGTCGGTAAATCACATTTCCATTTTCGCTGTACTCGCCCCATTTCCATTGGTCGTGGTGGCGGTCCCAATCACCGATGAGCATGTCGAAAATACGCGCGCGAATGTATGCTACTTCATCGACTTTATATTTTTGATCTTTGGCGATATTAGCGAGCACATCATCGGTAGCAACGATTTTTTCAGGTTTTCCAAAGCTTTTTAAATTTTCGAATCCATCGGAAGGCCGCTCCTCAATCAGATACAATTCGTCTCCAAAATTTTCATTGTATAAGCCGAGTGCATTTTGCTTTGGTACATAATAAAGCTTTGGATTGGTATGATTCAAATCAACTGCATCTGCCAATTTAGACACGACAAATGGCGTATATGGATGGGAAGATGTATAAAAATCAAGCAAAAAATGCTCCGCATAAGTGTTCTTGAAATCTTGTGCAATGGCCTGGTCTTTAAAAGCGACGCTTTGCAGGAACCGCACAGCACTTTTCTTCAAAGCCCGCATCACATAAGGTTTTCCGTTTTTATTGGTAAGCCGCAATGACAACGATTGGTGTCCGCCGCCTTCAATATCAGGTTTTAATCCGCCATACAAAGTGTCGAGGCTGACAGCTTTTGCCTGAATTGGTTTGGAATAATATTTACGATAATGTGTTCCCCATAAAAAATTATAAACGATATTTTTTTTCGTCAAAGTCGAATCATAAACCGAAGCAGTATATTCATTTTTAAAAGTGGATGGATAAGACTTCGGGACAAAAACTTCTTTTGGAAAAGTAATCTGGTGGCGGTAAAGCATCGTTTCGGCATTTTGCTCCAATCCGTAAAAAGAAACCACGGTTTCCCCTTTTTCATACACTTGCAAAACGGCATAACCATTACCACCATAGGAAAAATCCTTTGCATGAACAGCACGCGCCGCTTCGGATTTGGAACCCGCACCACTGATAATCTGGTTGATACTTTCGTTTTCGATATATTGCAAATTGTGCTCATGTCCGGAAACAACAATCACATTTTTCTCTTCTTTAATCAATGCACTAATGCGTTTGACCAACGCAACATATCTTTTGTCCTGCGCATCTTGCGGATTAAGACCGGAAGTTCTTCTGAAAATATTGATTAGGGAACCAATTCCAGGTAACGGAATACTTGATTCTAAAGGAAAAAGTTGCTTGTATAAAGAATATTGCCCACCGTGTGTGCCATTGCTGATGAGTGGATGGTGAATGGCAATAATTGTTGTTTTATTCTGGTTTTTGTTGATTAGATCTTCCAATGTTGCAAAAAAATCCTCTCGTGTTTTGATCTCACAATCGTCATTGATGTTCGGAATCCCATCCCAATTTTCAAGATACCATTGTGAATCGATTACGATCAGGCTTATTTTTTCATTGACTTTATATTCTTCAACGGCGCAGCCATTTTTAGGCATAAACGATTTTGCTTCCGGGAATTTATCAGTAACGAATTTTTCTTCACGTTTTAAGCCTTGTGCCCCTTCGCTGTACCAGTCGTGATTCCCTGGGATAAAAATGGTTTTTCCTTTGAATTTTTTTGCCAAAGCAAACTGGTTGTTCATTTTTTGTTCTGCGAGTTGGCGTTCCGGTTTGTCTTTTGCGGGCATTCCGGCGGGATAAATGTTATCGCCTAAAAATAACAACGTGCTTTCTTTTCTTGCTTTGCTTAACCTTGACTGCATGAATTCCAATTTTTTCACTGCGTCTTCTTGGTCTGCGTTTCCAGCATCTCCGAGTAGGTAAAACGTGTGCAGCAAAGGCGATTTTTGAAGCGTATCCGTATTACTCATCGTGCCTTTGCCATACTGCGCATGATAGGTTGCGCAAGAATTGAGTAGTAATAAAACCGAAAATGAAAGCAGTACAACCTTAATTCGTGGGTAATAAGACATATTTAAACAAAATAATTTCATAATTTGGTGCAATAAAAATTTCCTCATGGCAATCTATCAAAAAGCGGAAGAATTTGTTTATACGTTGTTCAAAGATAAACTTTCTGCGGCATATACTTATCATAATTTTAACCATACACTTAAGGTCGTCGAAGCTGCACGAGCCATCGCTGCCGCAGAAAACATTAATACAAGTGATACCGATGCGCTAATTTTAGCGGCATGGTTCCATGATACAGGTTATGTTATCGGCTGCGAAAAGCACGAAGAAAAAAGTGTCGGAATTTTACAGGATTTTGTAAAAAATGAATCGATTTCGCCGGAAATTGTTGCGGTTGCAGAAGATTTAATCCGTGTTACGGAGATTACGGCAGTTCCAAAAAGTGAATTGCAAAATATTATTCGCGATGCCGATAGTGCGCATTTTGCTGGTAAAAATTACCTCAGCATCAGCGAAACCTTGCGTCAAGAATGGGCGACAATTTCCGACCGACATTATACCGATTTGGAATGGGCAAAAGGCAACCTAAAAATGCTGCTCGAACACCACCGTTATTTCTCTGATTTCGCCAAAAATAACTGGCAAAAAAAGAAAGAAAAAAACATCATGCGACTTCAGGAAAAAATAATAGAACTCACAAAATTATCTAAAAAAGAAGCGAAAAAATCCGCGAAAAAAGACAAAGAAGATAAACCTGAACGCGGCATAGAAACGATGTTCAAAGTGACCTTAAACAATCACACGCAACTTAGCCAGATTGCCGATAGTAAAGCGAATATTTTGCTGTCGGTAAATGCGATAATCATATCTATTGCGCTTTCTTCCATAATTCCAAAATTGGATAGCCCGAATAATGCGCATT
This sequence comes from Flavobacterium sp., assembly GCA_029946065.1. Taxonomy (GTDB): domain Bacteria; phylum Bacteroidota; class Bacteroidia; order Flavobacteriales; family Flavobacteriaceae; genus Flavobacterium. The sequence continues at coordinate 313,270 of JAQSDU010000007.1, read as the reverse complement.
TGGTCACGCCAACATTCATTATGATGATGTTTAGTGTAGTGTGTATTATTTTTGCGATATTGTCAACACGTCCAAAAGTCACTAGCGGCGCTTTTACACGCAAAGAAGTTGGTGACAAAAAAATCAACTTATTGTTCTTTGGAAATTTCTACAAAATGCCGCTAGACGAATACCAATGGGCGATGAATGAGATGATGAAAGATAAGGAATATTTATACAATTCGATGATCAAAGACCTTTATTTCCTAGGATTGGTGTTGCACAGAAAATACAAACTTTTACGAATTACTTACAATATTTTTATGGTTGGGATTATTGTTTCAGTAATCGCTTTTGTGATCGCTTTCAAGATGAATGTTACTAATTCTTAATCGTTTCCAGCAATTCATCGTAACTGAAAAGGCGGTTTTCGCTTTGGTTGTAAAGGACTGCTACGCGAATGGCTTTTAGTCCGGAAACGCCTTGTAAATCTTCAATTTCAAAAAATTCTATATTTTCCGAAAGTACTTTTTGGTGTTGTAAGAACTTGATATAACGCTTGTATTCCAATTCTTCCGTTTGTTGTGTATAGACAATCGTGATTTTATTTTGCTGCGTAATTCGCTCTTCTGAATTTCGGATAAAAGCTTTATCGATGCGCTTTTTAACGACTTCATATCGTGCATTATAGGAGCCGTCAACGTCAAACCGTTTTTCGTCCATACGGAAACGGATCGTAATGGGCAGATTAAACGCCAAAATCAGCGACGCTACTTCCATCGGATAAGGCAATTCTGACTGCAGTTGGTGGTACTGTCTTTCCATTTCGCACATCACCTGAAGCTGCCACAAACGCAAATTATACAAGTAAAGCATGTCGAAATCCGCTTTATTGGTAATCGAACTTCCAATATATAAATTGTGCTCCACCCCGTCGGTTTTGAAACGTTCATAATAATGCGGATAATAAGCCTGTGCTTCCAATTGCTTGTTATCGAGTATTTTTGCCATCTTTTTATTGATAATGGCAACGGTCGCATCGAACTTTTTACGGGCGTCATAAATCATTCCGGTATTCGGATCGAGCTTTTCGAAATAATGCGCAATTTTTTTATCTAATTTTTCATCTTCAAAACGATTCGATTTTAAAACCGGATGAATGTCGTTGCGGATATAATTCTGAATTAGTTGCTCCGTATCTGCCTTAATTTGACCTTCTAGCGAAAGCTCAAAATCCTGCAGTTCGAATATTTTTTGTTCAAAAAGTGGTAGTTTTCTTAGCGAATGTATGGTTTTGAAAATCGAAATCAACAAATGCACTTGCAGTCGAATATCTTCCTGAGTGGTGTTGTTTCGCATAACAGACGATCCCTTGATATCGATTTGTCCATACAATGGATATACATTTTTGAACACAATTTCATGCAGCGAAAACCCGCTTGTATCATTGATATATTGCGAAGCTTCATCGCGGAATTTCCAGTAAACGCTTGGGTGAATTGTGGTATATTCTTTTTGAATCAGTGCATCAATTTGATTTTGAATGTCGATATAATAACGGTCAATTGTATCAGTGATATACGGCAATACAATGTCAAGTTTGTGCGAATTGACGGTGTTCAGCAATCGCTTTTTAGACGAAACGACTTCGATAATGCCAAGCAATTTGCCGTTTTTTAAAATAGGAGCAAAAATAGCACTGTGGATTTTTTGTCGCGCAAGCTGTTTTGCCAGAAAATTATCTGGTGTTAATAACAGTAATTCCTTCACATCCGAAATAACAAAATATTTTTGTTCGTCGAGCAGTTCCTGAAACGGTTTGTCACACGAAAAAGTTGCGCAATCCGACTGCGTTTTCCCATTGAGTAGGAAACTCTGGATCGTGATATCGAATGGAGAGATCGTAAATGTATTGTTTTGCGGATCAAACGACGTGAATCCAATTCGGATATCAGACAGATTAAAAATCGACTGAAAAATACTGTGGAAACTTTGTTGCAGCAAGCTTTCATCTTTGTGTAATGGCTTTGACAGCAAATTGGTTTTGAGATTTGAAATTGCATTTTCTGTTGTTGCATCAAAAAGACTCATGATCCCGAAACCTCTTAAAATCCAACTTTCTGGTGGGAATTTTTCTTTCCAAATGTCAAAATTATCAAAATTGTCCATCAGCAATTTTATATCTTCAGGCGTAATTTCGATGGCGCGATCTGTTGGAAAAATTTCCATAAAATCGGCGTTATACAAGATGCGATAATGCTTTACGATACCCTCTTTATTCGGAATATCATAAAAAAACGGCTTACTGAAATCGAATTGCTGTTTGTAATAAGCATTCATAATCATGCAACAACTGATGATATAAGAACGTTGGCCGTCAAAATCACGGATTGTCATGTCGAATTCAGATCCGGCATTGTTTAAAATATCCTGAAAACGCTCGGAATAATTGAAAGTGATATTGTGAAACGGAATCGTAACGGCTTTGATTTCATTTTTTGTGAGCGCCGTCGGGAATAGATCTGCGAGTAAATTACGAATCAAAAGCTGGTGATTCTTGATCGTCTCCGGGTCTTTAATGCCATCGCGTAATTCGGGTACCTTTGCCACTTCTGCGAGTAATCCTTTGGCGTAATTGGCACGATAATCGACATCTGACATAGCAATTTCCTCCAATTTTTCAATCACTTTATGGAAAGAAATCTGGACTTCAAACGGATTGTCATGGAATTGCTCGAAAATCATGGTGCAAAGATACGAAATATGAATTTATGGTATAATTTTGATGATACTGTTATTTGACTACTCCAGCGCAACAAATAACATATCAATAAATAATCGATTTTTTTTCCTAAATTCGGTTCAAGAAAAACCACTGCTTTGTACGATCAAATTAACAAAAATATCAGCCGCTACGTTACTTTTTATCCTGAAGAACTGGACATTTTCAATTCATTGTTAGAATACCAAAAAGTACCCAGGAAAACCATCATGTTGCACGAAGGTGAAATGTGCAATTTCGAGGCTTTTGTCATAAAAGGCTGCCTTCGAAAATATTACATCGACCAGAATGGTGTTGAAGTCATATTGCAATTTGCCGTTGAAGATTCGTGGATTGGCGATATATCCTTCAGTATATACGAAGACAAACCCAGTAAAGTATTTATCGAAACTCTGGAAGATTGCGAGTTATTACAATTTTCACCTGAAACGAAAGAGGAATTATTCACAAAGGCACCCAAATTTGAACGAGCTTTCCGAATCCTTATGATGCGAAACCTTGCCGTCATACAAGACAGGCTTTTTAATACGATTTCTAAAACCGCCACCGAAAAATATTTGGAATTTATTGACCACTACCCCACCATTCCACAGCGTGTTGCACAACATTATATTGCTTCTTATTTGGGTATTTCTCCTGAATTTGTAAGTAAAATTAGAACACGATTGGCAAAAGGGTAATTGCAGCGTTAAGATTTTAGATTGATAAACGGAATCTAAAATCTAAAATTGTTTTTCTTGTCCTAGTTCAATGCACACCCCATATTTCTGACCGAAATTTGTACCATAATAATAACATAAAAACATTATGGATACAATAGCAACAAAAACAGTTTTACACAAAGCCGGGACAAGAGGTCATGCCAATCACGGTTGGTTAGATTCGCACCACACTTTTTCATTTGCTTCTTACCACAATCCAGACCGAATGAATTTCGGTGTTTTAAGGGTTTTAAACGACGACCGCGTAGATCCTGGAATGGGTTTCGGAACACACCGTCACGAAAACATGGAAATTATTTCGATTCCGCTCGAAGGCGATTTGGAACACAAAGACAGCATGGGTAACACGACTGTTATCCGCAAAGGCGATATTCAGGCGATGAGTGCAGGCACAGGAATTTTCCACAGTGAATACAACAAAAATAGCGACAAACTGACGAAGTTTTTACAGATTTGGGTCATCCCGAACCAACAAAATGTTACACCAAGATACGATCAGGTGACATTGGACGAAAACGATCGTCACAACAAATTACAACAAGTGCTTTCTCCAAATGCCAATGATGAAGGTGTTTGGATCCATCAAGATGCGTGGTTTCATTTGGGAAATTTCGATAAAGATTTCGCAACAACTTACAAACTGAAAAAAGAAGGCAACGGCATCTATGCATTCATCCTAAAAGGCGATTTTACGATTGGCGAAACCGCTTTGAACGAAAGAGATGGATTGGGCATCACCAATGCAAGTACCATCCAAATTACCGCCAATTCTGAAGGTGCAGCGATTCTTTTGATGGAAGTACCGATGAAAATTCAATAACATATTAAGCTCAAGTTCAAAAATAATATTCAAATAATAACAATTCAAAATTTATAATTTAACATTTAAAATAATCAATTATGTCAACAACAAAATGGTCAGTGGACCCAACACACTCAGAAATCGGATTCAAAGTAAAACACATGATGTTCACCAATGTATCGGGAAGCTTTCAAAATTTTGAAGCTACCGTTGCAACCGAAGATGAGAATTTCGAAAATGCTAATATTACTTTTTCAGGCGATGTCAATTCGGTTACTACCGGAAATGCCGACCGTGACAAACATTTGCTAAGTGCCGATTTTTTCGATGCGGAACAATTTCCGAAAATCACTTTTCAATCGACTGCTTTTACCAAAGAAAGCGATGATGAATATACTTTGAAAGGCGATTTAAGTTTGCATGGCGTGTCAAAACCGGTCACGCTTAATGTGGAATTCGGCGGTACAGCCAAAGATCCATGGGGCAATTTGAAAGCCGGAATGTCTATTACTGGTAAAATCAATCGTAAGGATTGGGGATTATCCTGGAACGCAGGCCTTGAAGCCGGTGGCGTTTTGGTAGGCGAAGAAGTGAAATTCAATATCGAATTGCAGTTCGTAAAACAATAAATGATGATGATTGGTTGGTTGATCCCGGCAGCAGTTTTGTGTTGTCGGGATTTTTTTGTAGCCACGAAGGGCCCTAAAATGGAATGTGGATGACACAAATTTTCAATCATGATTAAGCTTTGTGTCTTAGCGACTTCGTGGCAATACAAAATTTAATTAGCTGCTCGTAACTTTAACATCCGTTTTGATTGCACTACAATTGCAATTTGGACAGCGATAAAAGCGTAATAACCCCATTTTATCTGGGTTATGGTTTCGAATGATGACTCAAAAAAGACGATATAAAAAAAAGTGATGAAGATTAGAACAACATTCAGTAAAGCTAATTTTTGAATAAGACGCAGCTTATCTGTAAAAGTAAGACACATTGTAACAAATGAAATCATAGCGCAAAAAAGAAAAAATAAGGTGATAAAGAAGGTAAAAAAATCAGCAATATGGGCCTTTTTAAGTGCTACTTTGGATAAATTCGGATTCTCATATATTGATATGATAGGAAGCTCTGCAAGTTCAAACCCCGTCAATGACTCTTCACAAACGATAAAATCATAGGCTTTATCTGAGAAAGTTTTTTCAGGCTCCTTCAATTGTCCTTCCGGAATTTTCTGACATAAACCTTTACCATTACAACTATCATAAAAAGGCGTCATCAAAAGTAAGAAACCCAATACACCAAAAAATCTTAAAGACACATTTGCTTTCATAAAATTCTTGTTAAATGTTAGTTAAGAACAAGTTTTCAAAGTCCGTGCCAGAAAATTTAAGCCGTTTTTCCAAATAGCGCTTTTCCATTAAAAATAACCACAGAAATCAGTATAATGAAATAAGAAACCAACTGCAGCGTATTAATCGCTTCATGGAAATAAAAAACTGCAAGAAAGAAATTGATTAACGGATTGATATACATCAAAATGCCAACCGCCGATGAATTCATGCCTTTGAGCGCATATAAATTCAGAAACAACGGAATGATCGTAAACACCACAACAATCAACGTGAGCATCGTATAAAACAAAGCTTCTGTCGGCACTTCACCGCTATATTTTGGAAAGAACGGTAATACTACAATCGCCGCAATTAACATTTGAACAGTCAAAACTACAAAGCGGTCAAACTGGTTATTTTTGCGCTGCGTAATCAAATAAAATGCGAATGACAAGGCAATCACGAGGCTGAAAATCAAATCGTGAATACTACCTAAAGACAATAAAACGCAACTAATAAGACTCAATCCCACAGCGAACCATTGCCATTTTCCGAGTTTTTCTTTTAAGATAAAATAAGCCAGAATTGTCGTAATAATAGGACAAATCAAATAGGCGAATGAAGCCGATTTCAGACTCACGTGATTGACCGCATAAATGAACAAAAACCAGTTGACAATCAATAAAAATCCGCCGACAACGGTTAGAAAAAAAGTTTTGTAACGCGCTTTTGCGTCCATACTTTTTAAGACCGATATGTCATTTTTTAAAATATGCTTCCTAAAAATCAAATTAATCCCCAACAACAAAACTGCTGCAAAAAAAATGCGATAAAAGATAATATCAAGCGAGGCATAATTGTGCAAAGGCTTTAAAACTAGACTAAAAAATCCCCAAATTACAAAAGCGGAAAAGGCAGATAAATAATATTTATTGAAGCGCATATTCAAAATTTGAAGCAAAGGTAAACAACACAATCGGATACTTGCATAAGCAGCATAAAGGTTTTAATGCATTTCACATCTATCAAATTTTTTATCAAAACAATCATTTGTATTGTTCTTTTAGTAGTTTTCGATAACAATTATTGCATTATTATAAATTTATTTACTTCAAAATACAACAAGTCAATTATCTTTGTAACACCAAATTTGCTTTTTATGGAAGAATGTATCTCTGTTTTTGATATGCTTAAAATCGGCGTCGGCCCGTCTAGTTCTCATACACTCGGACCTTGGCGTGCGGCGGAACGTTTTTTATCCGAACTTCGTATCGAAAATTTGCTTCACAAAACAGCACGTATTAAAGTTGACTTATATGGCTCGCTTTCCCTTACTGGTAAAGGTCACGCGACAGATCTCGCTGTAATGCTAGGATTGAGCGGTCAGGATCCAGAATATATTCCGGTGCAGGATATCGCCGGTATCATCAAATCCATCGAAGACAACCACGAAATCAACCTCGGCAACGAAATAAAAATTCCATTTTATTTTTTGCAGGACATCGTTTTTAACAAAAATTTCCTTCCTTTTCACGCCAACGGATTGATGTTTACCGCTTTCGCGGAAGGCGGAATGGAGTATATTTCGACCTTCTACTCCATCGGCGGCGGCTTTGTCGTTAAGGAAGAGCGCGTGAATGCAAAGAAGAAACTCGCTATCAAATGTGCGTTTCCATTCCCAATACAAAACGCAGAAGAACTACTCAATTATACCATACAACAGCAAAAAAGCATCTCGGAAATCGTTTATGAAAACGAAAAATCAATGCGTCCGGAAGCCGAAATCCACAGTGAATTGATGCGTATTTGGAATACGATGCTCGAATGCATGTATATCGGCTGTCACTCCGAAGGCATACTTCCCGGAGGCTTGAATGTAAGGCGCCGTGCTTTCGATATGCACCAAGGATTAATAGGCTTGGCGAATTATAGCAACCCACAAGAATGGCTGGAAACCATCCGAAAAACCGAAGTGAAATTCCGCCAGATCCTAAAATGGGTAAGCTGTTTTGCATTGGCTGTAAATGAAGTCAATGCCGCTTTAGGGCGTGTCGTTACTGCACCAACAAATGGCAGCGCGGGTGTAATTCCATCGGTACTAATGTATTATTTAGTCATCGAAAACCACGATGCCGGAGAAAAAGAAATCAACCAATTTTTAATGGTCGCTGGAGAAATAGGCAGTATCTTCAAGAAAGGATCTACAATTTCTGCAGCGATGGGCGGTTGTCAGGCAGAAATTGGCGTGTCGTCGGCAATGGCAGCAGCAGCATTATGTGAATTGATGGGCGGCACACCTGAACAAGTCCTTATGGCGGCTGAAATCGCGATGGAGCACCACCTCGGCCTCACCTGCGATCCTATTGGCGGATTGGTCCAAATTCCGTGTATAGAACGCAATACCATGGGTGCCATTAAAGCCATAAATGCGGCGGAATTGGCACTCGAAACTGATCCAAAAAATGCGAAAGTGCCTTTGGATAAAGTAGTTGACACGATGTGGCAAACGGCTGTAGATATGAACAATAAATACAAGGAAACTTCTGAAGGCGGATTGGCGATTGCCGTGAACATGGCAGATTGTTAAGTCCTAGTAGTCGATGTGGTTTGGATTTTAAGACCACTTTACTTCCAGATTCTGATATATTCAGAAGCATCTGCTTAAAATCTTACAATCTTAAAGTCTTACCTTCTTATAATCTTACAATCCAAAAATTACTACTTTTACACCTACAAAAAACACAATATGTCTGTAGCCAAAAAAGATTACAAAAGAATTACGACCAAGTCGCTCATCGAGATGAAAGCCAATGGCGAAAAGATATCGATGCTCACAGCTTATGATTTTACGATGGCAAAAATCGTTGATACAGCAGGTGTCGACGTGATTTTGGTTGGCGATTCCGCTTCTAACGTTATGGCAGGTCACGAAACGACTTTGCCAATTACGCTAGACCAAATGATCTACCATGCTTCGTCTGTAGTAAGGGCAGTTGAACGCGCATTGGTTGTGGTTGATTTGCCTTTCGGAAGTTACCAATCCGATTCTAAAGAAGCGCTGCGGTCATCCATACGGATTATGAAGGAAAGCGGCGGTCATGCTGTAAAACTTGAAGGTGGCAGTGAAATAAAAGACTCCATCAAAAAAATATTGAATGCAGGTATCCCGGTAATGGGGCATTTAGGGCTTACACCACAATCTATATACAAATTCGGCACATATACCGTTCGTGCCAAGGAAGATGCTGAAGCTGAAAAATTGCTCGAAGACGCCAAATTATTGGAAAAACTAGGTTGTTTTGCTTTGGTATTAGAAAAAATTCCTGCACATCTGGCAGAAAAAGTAGCCAAAAGCATCGCTATCCCAGTAATTGGAATTGGTGCCGGCGGCGGCGTTGACGGACAGGTGCTCGTCATTCACGATATGCTGGGAATGAATAACGAATTCAGCCCGCGTTTTTTGAGAAGGTATCTTGACTTGTATCAGCAGATGACTGGTGCTATCAGCAAATATGTAGGCGATGTGAAGTCGAAGGATTTTCCGAATGCTTCGGAACAATACTAACAGAAGTTCAAAGAATTGTCATTGCGAGGCACGAAGCAATCTGTTAACTTTAACGTTAGCTTCAAAAGATTGCTTCGTGCCTCGCAATGACGCAAATCCATAACACCTTTATAATTGAAAGAGATTTCCACCAAACACAACCTACAAATCCTCCACGAAGACAATCACATCATTGTGATCAACAAACGCGTAGGTGACATCGTTCAGGGCGATAAAACTGGTGACAAACCCCTTTCGGAGGTGGTAAAAGAATACATCAAAGACAAATACAACAAACCCGGAGAAGTTTTTTTGGGCGTTGTGCACCGATTGGACCGCCCAACAACCGGAATCGTAGTTTTTGCGCGTACATCCAAAGCATTGACACGTTTGAACGAACTCTTTAAAAACCGAGAAACCCAGAAAACCTATTGGGCAATCGTAAAAAATAAGCCTAAAAAAACCGAAGACAAACTGGTGCATTTCCTTAAAAGAAATGAAAAAAACAACACTTCAAAAGCACATATAAAAGAAGTGCCTGACAGTAAAATTGCCAGTCTCGATTATAAAATCATTAAAGAACTCAACAATTATTTTGCACTTGAAATTAACCTTCATACGGGAAGACACCATCAAATTCGCGCACAGTTGGCTGCTATCGGAAGTCCTATAAAAGGTGATTTAAAATACGGTTTCGACCGCAGCAATCCCGACGGAGGCATTCATCTTCATGCGCGGCAACTCATTTTTGTGCATCCAGTTACCAAAATATTACTCTCTATTACCGCACCCATTCCAGAAGATGCGGTTTGGAACGCCTTATAATTTCTAAAAAACACCCATTTATAGCTATTGTTAGCCACTAAGTTTTTTTGCAATTTTGAAATCAAATGGTAGCAATCCGTTTTTAACATAAATTAACTATATTTGAGAAACCTAAAATTTAATTACATGAAAAAAATTACTTTAATCTTATGTTCTCTGTCGTTCATTCCGGCATTGGCACAAGAACATTTTTCAGGAATCAGTACTTCAAAAAGGGTCGGAATCCTTAATGGGAATAACAATCCATCAGAATTCGCCAACTTAGGCAGCAGGTTTGAAGTGCAATTATTTGGTGCAAGTGTTAATGCATCAAGCAATAAAGTAGGATTTAGTGATTTATTAAATGGTTCCGACGTTGAAGAATTAATGTTCGCCGGCGATAAACCTGTAAATTTTACTACCAATGCAGAACTCGCCTTACCCGGATTTGCTTTCAAGGCATTAGGATGGGGATTTGCCGTTACTTCAGGTGCGCACATTACGGCAAATGTAATCGAAGTCAATTCCGATTTAGGAAGGGCGTTGGTTGGCAATGAAGATGTCAATGCTTCAACGGCCGCGTCTATCATCAACGATTCAGGAAACCAGCGTATCAATGCCACCACTTGGGGTGAAATTGGTTTTTCTGCAGCACGAAAAATCTATGGAAATGACAAGCACCAATTTAATGCGGGAATTACCTTAAAATTACTATTCCCAGGTTCTTATGCCAACTTTGGTGCCTCTAATTTTTCTGGAACAATCGATAACAGTTTGGGTACACCTTATCTTTCCGGAGCCAGTGCCAACCTCAATGTAGCCTATTCAGGCAGCCTTGGAGAGAGTTTTACCGACGCAAGCGATTATACGAGTTCGGTTTTTGGAAATTTAAAAGGAATGGCTACAGATATCGGTTTTGATTATCAATTAAAATCAGGTAGCTCTTATAAATTAAAAGTGGGGCTTGCCATCAAAAATATGGGAAGCATGACTTTCAAATCTGATGACAACCAATCGACTAATTATGCCTTAACCATTCCAAATGCAGCACCTGGTAATCCTGGATTGGATCTGAATGAGTTTAATGATGCCGAAAGTCTATCCGATGTAGAAGCAATTCTTTTGAGCCATCCTGGTTATTTAACAGAAGAATCGCAATCAACTGATTTTAAAGTAAAACTGCCAACCGTTTTGAACTTGTACGCAGATTATAATATCATATCAAAACTGAATGTAACCTTATTCTTGCAACAAAAAGTCAACAAAGATCAAGAAAATGATCAAGTGGCTTCGCAAAATATATTTTCTATTACGCCTCGTGTCAACCTTAGTTTCTTTGAGGCTTTTGTACCGGTTTCTTTTAACGAAATTTCAGGAACAACTGCCGGTTTCGGATTGCGACTTGCCGGATTTTACCTAGGGTCAAATTCGGTACTAACAGCAATAGGCGATGGAAAACAAGCAGATGCTTACTTCGGTTACCGTTTCGGATTCTTGTAATCGGTAAAATAACCGTTAACTTCATTTTCTTAAATGGATTACAATAATAATATCAGTTTCAGAAAAAAAACACTTTTAAAGTTACTCCACAATATCACACTCCATGAGGAGGCTATTGTGGAGGCTTTGTATAAGGATTTTAGGAAACCCGCTTTTGAGGCCGTAATCACCGAGACTTCCTATGTAATTTCCGATTTAAAAAATACACTCGGCAAACTCGATGCCTGGGCAAAGCCCAAAAAAGTATTTCCATCGCTACTGAACTTCCCGTCAAGGGATTATATTTACAGCGAACCCTACGGAAAAGTACTGATCATTTCTCCTTGGAATTATCCTTTTCAATTGGCAATGTGCCCTTTAATAGCAGCCGTTGCGGCGGGAAATTCCGTAGTGCTAAAACCTTCCGAACTCACGCCGGCGACCTCTGCAATTATCTCCAAAATTATCCGAGAAACCTTTCAAGTACAACACGTTTTGGCTGTTTTAGGTGATGCCACACTGGCGCAAGATTTATTAAAAAAACGCTGGGATTATATTTTTTTTACGGGAAGTGTCCATGTTGGAAAAATCATCGCCAAAATGGCGGCTGAGCATTTAACGCCAGTTACATTGGAATTAGGTGGAAAAAACCCATGTATTGTTGACCAAACTGCCAACTTGCCTTTAGCGGCAAAAAGAATTGTCTGGGGAAAATTCATCAACGCCGGACAAACCTGCATCGCTCCTGATTATATCCTCGTGCAAACCAATATGAAACGAAAATTTATTGGCTTTCTGCAAGAAGAAATAGCGAAAGCTTATGGCGAAAATCCGGAGCTTTCACCTGACTTTGCGCGCATTATTAACAAAGAAAATTGGGAAAGGCTTGTCAAAATGATTGTACCGTTTAAAGTGATTTGTGGTGGCGAATCCAATGCCGATGAAAAATACATCGCACCAACGCTAATTGATGAAACTGATCTCGACAGTGATTTGATGAAAGGAGAAATTTTCGGACCAATACTTCCAATATTGACTTATGACAATCAAACCGACCTAAAAAAAATCATTTCACGTTACGAAAAACCGCTATCATTGTATGTGTTTACGGAAGATACATTTTTCGCCGAAACCATTATTCGCAATTTCTCATTTGGCGGTGGTTGCATCAACGATACGATTATTCATTTCAGCAACAAAAGATTGCCTTTTGGTGGCGTTGGAAATTCGGGAATGGGTGCGTATCATGGTAAAATGAGTTTCGATACCTTTTCGCACAAGAAAGCTATCGTAAAAAAAGCCAATTGGCTCGACATTACGATTCGCTATGCTCCTTACAAGAAAAAACTCAAACTTATCAGGCGATTATTCAAATGGATTTAAGATTTAGAATTTGGAGTTTAAGATTTGAAATTTAACATATACCCCAAACTTTTATAAACGGCCGTAGTGCACATCGCAAACAATTTACTATTATTGCACAAACTAAATTGAATATGAAAACAACTGCAGAAAAGCTAAACGAAGTTAGAAGTAACGGATACGAATTTAATTTTGGCCAAGTATTTGAACAGACTTTTGAAAATTATAAAAAAATTGCCCTTATCGGAGGTGCTGTATTTTTGGTATTTGCAATATTACTTATCGTGCTTTCAGTTGGATTAGGAGCTATGTTTGGTATGGCATCTTTTATGTCTGGCGGTTTGACCGGAATGAAAAATATGGAAGGACTTACCGCATTATCGATACTAGTGAAAGTAGGTGTTGCCGTTCTAACCGCTGCATTTGTTGCTCCGCTAAACGCCGGAATGCTAAAAATGGCACACAATGCCGAAACTTATCGAGAATTTTCTTTTTCAACAGCTTTCGATCACTATAAATCCGGCTATTTCAAAAATATTTTCGTTGCAACGTTGATAACAACAATGTTTTCACAAGCTTTTCAACTTACTTTTGAAATGTTTCAATTATACAATGCTGTGCCGGCTTATACCTTTATTTTTGGCATCCTAAATTTTATAATCAGTTGTTTCATCGGATTATTAACACTTTTTGTTTTACCATTAATCATTTTTGGCGATTTAAGTGCAAGCGAAGCCATCAAAGGAAGTGTAATGTTGGTGTTTAAGAAATTCTGGGTATTACTGATATTGGCTTTGCTTGTTTTTGTATGTGCTGGACTTGGAATTATCGGAATTTGTATTGGTGTCTTTTTTACGGTACCAATCATATATTCTTTTCAATACATCGCCTATCGAAATGCAGTTGAAATAGACGATGCCGACGAAATGGAGGAGATCGGACTCGGCGAAGACAATACTTTCTAATAAAAATAAAAGATTCATCAAAATCCCGCAACCAAATTAGTGTTGCGGGATTTTTTTATGCAGAAATAGCTATAAGTATTACCATATTCTATATATTTACTACACTATTGATTTGGTTTATGCGAATCTGAAAAGCAATTATATGAATCTGATATATAATTTTTTATTTGCAGTAGTACCATTTTATAAAAAATGGTGGATTATCTTTATTTCTTTTTGCCTATTGTGCGTTCTATTCCTAACAATCTTTAGGAAAATGTCATACTCCAAAAGAGAATTTGTTTCCGCCACAAAAGCCAATCACATTGCAACCGAACAATACCGAATGTATTTGTTATTTTTCGGAACAATATTTCCTTTTACAGAATTATTCCTTTTGATATTCAATGGCCGCAAGCAAAGCGAATTTTGGACGAACTCGATTATTGGCGGCGTTCTTATTTTCATTTATTTTTTAAGTACGAAATTCAGTTTCTTTAAAAAGAATTTTCAGACAATATTCATTACCAACTATCTCGTTCTTGCTTTTTTTACTATTTATAAACTCACCGCAACGCCATTTGAACTGATTACGTTTGCCGAATTCCTCATCATATTTTTCTTTGCGCCGAGTATCTTCCAGTCGGTTCGCCATTATTGGCTATTTGTGGCAACATTTTCGGTTTTTTTTATGATCATGTGTCAATTCGGACAAATCGAAATCACCGTGCTGGTCACAATTTTATATGCTATTTTGTTTGTCATTGTCATTCATTACATCCGACATACCGTTTTGTTGAATTCGCAAGACAAGTTCATGTTTGCCAACGAAATTGTAAATCGAGGCAATTCACTCATCCTTGGCACCAACAAAAAAGGGGAATTGTCTTATTGCAGCGACAGTATTTTTTCGATTTTAGGGTATAAACCGACAGAAGTCATGGGCATGAATTTTTGGAATCTTACCGAAGACCCTGAATTCATCGGCGAAAAATACCACGAAAATTACATCGACGAAAGACTTTATATCAGGAAACTAAAATGCCGCAATGGCGAATACAAATACATTCAATGGAAAGATAAAAAATACAGCGAAAACCTCATTATTGGAATTGGTCAAGATGTAACCGACCAAATCGAAATGCAAAATCAATACCGAAATCTGATCCAAACAGCAACAGATATTATCTTTGAAGTAAACGACGATGGTGATTTTACTTTTGTAAATGACTTTACGTCAAATTTTCTTGGTTTTGAGATGCACGAAATCCTCGGTAAAAACTACAAAGATTTTGTACGCAAAGATTTTGTCGAAAATATGACCCAATTGTATGAGAACCTTATCGAAAATGAAAACGATTTCCCAACAGTCGAATTCCCACTATTGAAGAAAAATGGTGAGGAAATATGGGTATCGCAACGGGTAATTATTCGCAGGAACGGTAATGGCGAAATCATCGGATATTCGGGAATAGCGCGTAATATTACCGATGTCAAAAACCTAGAATACGAAAACCTAGAACGCCAGAAAAAAATAGACAAATACAATACTACTATAAATAAACTTTCCACGACCAATTATTCCAATCAGAAAAACCTAACCGCCATTCTACAACTGATCCTGAAAAATGCTGCAAAACATTCGAATGTAGAAAGAGTTAGTTATTGGGATTATACGCCGGAAAGCATTCATTGTGTCTGCTTATATGATTTGCCCGAGAATTCATTTTCAAAAGGCTGGCTTTTCTACAAGACGGCCTATCCGGTTTATTTCCGGGCACTCGAGAATGACAAACTGATTATCGCCTCCGATGTCAACAACCACAGAGAAACAAAGGAATTTAGAGACACTTATTTTATAGAAAAAAAGATACTTTCTTTATTAGATGTAGCCATCATAACCAACGGAGAAATTTCTGGTGTTTTGTGTTTTGAAAGTACTACCAAGCGCAATTTTGATAACGAAGACATCAACTTTGTCAGGTCGATTGCCGATATTATTTCGCTAGCCATCGAAGCTCAAAAAAGGAAAGATGTAGAAAAAAAATTGGCGTATAAAAGTGAATTGCTCTCCGCCATGTCGCTGTGCACCGACAAATTCTTGCTAAAAAGCGATGCACGCGAAATGTTTCTTGAAACCTTCGAAATCTTCGGAAAAGCAACGACTGTTGACCATATTTATTATTATGCAAATGATCCAAAAACCAACCTAATAAGTCAGCAATTTAAATGGTCAAACCCAAATTTAACGCCGCGAATTGTCGAATTACAGAAGTTTACACACGCGCAGTTGTTCCAAATCACGGAAAATCTTAGGAAACCTTTTGTCGCCATTACGTCACAGCTTGAAGATACTTTTTTTAAGAAATTACTTATGGACGCAGAAGTAAAATCGGTACTCATTCTGCCCATATTGCAAAAAAATGTTTTTACAGGTTTTGTCGCTTTTGACCAATGCAGCCATGAACGTGTCTGGACTGATGACGAGATTTATATATTGCAAACGCTCGCCAGCAATATCTCGTCGGCGATAGAAAGGAACCTAAATGAAAGTATCATCTATGAAAGTGAGGAAAAATTCAAGCTACTTGCCAACAATATTCCAGGAACGGTTTACCTGTCTAAAAACGACGAAAATTGGACAACAGTCTATATCAACGACCAGATTGAAAAACTGACCGGCTATACCAAAAATGACTTTCTGAAAGGCCATATAGGCTATCGAAAACTCATCCATACTGAAGACCGTGAACGCATAATGAACCAAATTAACCATTCGCTGTTCAACCGCCAACCGTTTAGCATGACTTACCGAATTCAAAGAAAAAATGGTGAATTCGTATGGATTGAAGAATTTGGCGATACAATTATCATCGACAATAAAATTGCATTTATTGAAGGTATTTTCATCGATATCACAGAAAGGAAGCATACCGAAACCGTCATCAAAGCAAAAGAACTCGCAGAAGCCGCCAGCAAAGCAAAATCTGAATTTCTTGCCAACATGAGCCACGAAATCCGTACGCCGCTCAACGGAATTATTGGTTTCACAGATTTACTTATGAAAACGAATCTGGAGAGTATCCAGGAAAAATACATGATTACGATCAACCAATCGGCGAATTCATTATTGGACATCATCAATAACATCCTGGATTTTTCTAAGATTGAAGCTGGAAAACTTGATCTCGACGTGCATAAAAATGATATTGGCGAAGTGCTTGGACAAGTAATTGATCTTATTTCATTTGAATCGACGCAAAAGAAAATCGAATTAAAATTGACCATCGCGCATGATGTTCCAAAATATGTATGGACAGATTCTGTTCGCCTAAAGCAAATACTCATTAACTTGCTGGGCAACGCCGTAAAATTTACCGAAAAAGGTAAGATTGAACTTGATGTTACTTTACTGGAAAAAATATCAGATTCCCAAAACAAACTGCGATTTTTGGTCAAAGACACCGGAATCGGGATTTTAAAGGAAAACCAGAAAAAAATCTTTAAGGCATTTTCTCAGGAAGATAATTCGACCACCCGGAAATTTGGTGGCACAGGCCTCGGACTCACCATTTCAAACCAATTATTGAGTTTAATGGACAGTTATTTACAACTTGAAAGTGAAATTGGATACGGCAGTATATTCTATTTCGATGTCGTGCTGCATAGCCCAAAAGAAACAATTCAAGAACCCGAAAATATTATGGAATTTATGAAACCTAATGCTTACGAAAATAACGAAAAAGACATTAGCCTCAATTATAACTTGAAAATTTTAGTGGCGGAAGACAACAAAATTAATATGCTTTTGATCAAGACAATTATCAAAAATATCTTGCCTAACGCAGCGATTACCGAAGCCAATAACGGTCAAAAAGCTGTCGAAGAATTTAAGGGCCTAATGCCTGATTTGGTTTTTATGGACATTCAAATGCCACTCATGAACGGCTACGAGGCTACAAAGGAAATTAGGAAACTTACCATCGGACAAGATGTCCCAATTATTGCACTCACTGCCGGTACCATCAAAGAAGAAAAAGATCGCTGTATCGAAGCCGGAATGAACGATTATGTGACCAAACCGATTATCAAAGGTACGATTGAAGAAGTCATCGAGAAATGGATTAAGAAAGAAGTTGCGGAATAACTGTTGCTCAATCAACTATTTTACCCACGCTTTCATATATCAATACTGTTGCAGCCGAATCCTGCACGATGTCGAACTTCAAATCCTGCAATCCAGCACCGGAATAGCCTTTTCCGTTGGCTTTAATAATCCCATCGAGTTTGTCATCTTGTTTTCTAACAGTAAGCATAGCCTTCGCGCACAAGCTATCGCCAATGACATCAACATACAACAAGCGAACGCTGTCGTTGTCTTCCAATTTATCAAAATAAAATTGCGTGGCATTGCCTTCGTGCTGCAATACTTTTGCCAGTTCTGCTATATATGGAGCGCTTTCCGGCAATGCATTGTCGAAAATCGGATTGTTGTTATTACATTCGTTTTTATTACAGGAAATTAGCAGCAGTAAGGTTAAAGCCAATATTGATTTAGTAAGATTTTTCATAAAGTTCATTTGCTTTTGTAACGCAAGTTTGATATGGAATATTATACTTGTGACCTATAAAAACCATGGGTTCACCTACCAAAACCATAAGCGAAAATCACCCCAACCAACCATCCCGATCCAAACTCCGATACTGAATCGCCTCGGCTATATGTGAAGCCGTAATTGGTTCAGAGGCCTCCAGATCAGCAATCGTTCGCGACACTTTTAATATTCGGTCATAAGCACGTGCCGAAAGGTTAAGCCGTTCCATAGCCGTTTTGAGCAATTGCAGTGACGCACTATCGAGACGGCAAAATTCACGAATTGATTTCGAACTCATTTGTGCATTATAATTCACCGACTCCATTTCAGCAAAACGCTTTGACTGGAATTCTCTTGCTTTGGTAACACGCTTCCGGATTTCGGCACTGCTTTCCGACTTTCGCTCCTCGGATAATTTGTCGAAAGGAACGGGTGTAACTTCAATATGGATGTCAATTCGGTCAAGCAAAGGCCCAGAAATCTTGCTCAGGTAGCGTTGCATTTCGTTTGGAGAAGAAGTCACCGGCGCATTCGGGTCATTAAAAAAACCACTTGGACTCGGATTCATACTTGCTACGAGCATAAACGACGATGGATAAGTAACTGTGAATTTCGCCCTTGAAATCGTCACTTCACGGTCTTCTAGCGGTTGCCGCATGACTTCCAAAACTTCGCGTTTGAATTCGGGTAATTCATCAAGAAACAAAACGCCGTTGTGCGCCATGGAAATTTCTCCGGGTTGCGGATAACTGCCACCGCCAACCAACGCAACATTAGAAATTGTGTGATGCGGACTCCGAAATGGCCTTTGGTTCATCAAGCCAAATTCCTTTAGTTTTCCGGCTACACTATGGATTTTAGTGGTTTCGAGTGCTTCGCGCAAAGTCATTGGTGGTAAAATGGTCGGCAGTCTCTTCGCCAACATCGTTTTTCCTGCTCCCGGCGGTCCTATGAGGATAATGTTGTGTCCCCCGGCAGCCGCAATTTCCATACAACGCTTGATACCCTCCTGCCCTTTAACATCAGAAAAATCAAACTCAGGGAAATCTAAAGTTTTGTAAAATTCAGCTCGCGTATCGATAATTGTTGGTGCTACTGTTCCTTTTCTTTCAAAGAAATCAATGACTTGCTGCAGGTTTTCAATGCCATAAACATCGATTCCTGAAACGATAGCTGCTTCTTTTACATTCTGAATTGGCAGAAAAAAACCTTTGAATCCCTCTTCCTTTGCTTTGATGGCAATGGGCAACGCTCCTTTTATGGGCAACAGACTTCCATCTAAAGAAAGTTCGCCCATGATTACATAATTGGCAATTTCATCGGTTTGAATTTGTGCAGAAGCAACGAGAATACCCATTGCTAAAGTCAGGTCATAAGAAGAACCTTCTTTACGCAAATCGGCAGGCGCCATATTAATGATTATTTTCTTGCCCGGTAAGGAAAATCCGTTGTTACTAAGGGCTGCGGCAATGCGGTAACTGCTTTCTTTTACAGCGTTGTCGGGCAATCCGACGAGGTGATAACCTACTCCTTTGTCAATATTGACTTCTACGGTAATGGTTGTGGCTTCGACACCAAAAACGGCGCTTCCGAATACTTTTGTCAGCATGGCGTGTAAAATTAAATTGGCTTGTATAGCATAAAAGTAAGGAAAACTTTTGAAGTCTGGTCAACTTCTGTTGAAATAGCATTTTTTTTTATAAAACATTACAATTTAACTTACAATTTGAAAATCATTTCTTTAATTTGATAATTGATATATTTTTTATGAAAAGAAACTTACTTCTCCTTATTTTCCTATTGTCGGTTGCTCAAATCAGGGCTCAGGTGTACTTTCCTAATAATGAAAGTATAAAGAACAAAAACAACAATTATACCGCCTTTACGAATGCAAAAATCTTCGTAACCCCCACTCAGATTGTCGAAAAAGGTACGTTACTGATTCAAGATGGAAAAATTATCGCCGTTGGAACTGCAGTCGCAATCCCTAAAAATGCCGTTGTTATCAGTCTTGACGGGAAATCGATTTATCCATCATTCATCGATCTTTATACCAGTTTTGGAATCCAAAAAACCGAACGCGGCAGTTTCGGTCGTGATCCGCTCTATGACACCAAACGCACCGGTTATTATTGGAATGAACATATCCGCTCAACGGTAAACGCCATCAACTCGTTTCAGTATGACAACGACAAGGCCGAAGAATTCCTAAAAGCGGGGTTTGGCGTTGTCGGAATTAGCGTACAAGATGGCATTGCACGAGGCACAGGCGCTTTGGTTGCACTGAATAATTTTGAAAATGAAAAGCGATTTTTATCCACAGCCATAACTAACAATTTCGGATTTTCCAAAAGTGCCACCAGCAATCAAGCGTACCCAAGTTCGTTGATGGGCATGATGGCGTTATTGCGCCAGTTAAATTATGACAAAATCTGGTATAAAAATGGCAATTCAGAAACCAAGGATCTGTCATTAGAAGCGCTTATCAAAAATGAAAATCTGGTGCAGGTTTTTGACTCAGAAGACAAACAAAATAGTCTTCGCGCTGCAAAAATCGGAAAAGAATTTGGCATCAATTTCGTCTTAAAAGGCTTCGGAAATGAATTTGAAATCATAGATGACATCAAAAAAATCAATTCAAAATTCATCATTCCTATTAATTTCCCAAAGGCTTATGATGTTTCGGATCCATACCAAGCCAGCCAAATCGATTTATCTGAATTGCGCTATTGGAACCAGGCACCAACGAATCCGAAAATATTGTCAGAAAACGGCGTAGTATTTGCGCTGACCACCGATAAATTAAAAAAATTAGACGATTTTAGAGGTAATTTATTGCAGGCAATTTTCTTTGGCTTCGACAAGACAAAAGCACTGGAAGCATTGACGACAGTTCCAGCTGCGATTATAGGAAAAAGCAATGAAATCGGGAGTTTAAAAGTAGGTAGTTATGCGAATTTCAACATTACTTCAGGTGAAATTTTCAACGAAAAAACCATTCTATATGAAAACTGGGTGCAAGGCAATAAGTTTGTAGTCAACGAAATGACGGTAAAAGATGTTCGTGGTAGTTACGATCTCAAAATCGGACAAGAAAACTATAAATGGAAAATAGAGGGTAGCGAAGTGGCATCACCAAAATCTGAGGTAACTTCTGCCGCTGACGGTACAAAACTCAACTCCAAAATCAGCATCAATAACAACTGGATTTCAACCGTTCTGAAACCGCAAGATACTACAGGAACAAAATTTATTCGCTTTTCTGGATATATTGAAAACACCGAAAAACTATATGGAAAAGCCGTTTTGTTCGACGGAAATGAAGTCAATTGGTCAGCCGTAAAAATCAGCCCGTTTGTCACAGAAATTGATTCATCCGAAGCACCAAAACCGCGTTATGTATTGCCAGTGACTTTTCCAAATGAACCGTTCGGAAGTACGGTAAAATTGGCACAACAAACAATGCTATTCAAAAATGCGACCGTTTGGACGAATGAAAAAGAAGGCATCCTAGAAGCAACCGATGTTTTGGTCAAAAACGGAAAAATAGCTGCAATCGGTAAGAATTTAAGCGATCCAAGCGCAACAACCGTTGATGCCAAAGGAAAGCACTTAACAAGCGGGATTATCGATGAGCATTCCCATATCGCTATAACCAATGGTGTCAATGAAGGAGGTCATAATTCGAGTGCAGAAGTTACGATACAAGATGTAGTGAATTCAGAAGACGTTAATATTTACCGTGATCTTGCCGGTGGCGTTACTACTTCGCAATTGTTGCATGGTTCTGCGAATCCTATCGGCGGACAATCGGCCATAGTGAAATGGAAATGGGGATTGCCGGCTTCGGAAATGTTGTACAAAGACCAACCAAAATTCATCAAATTCGCTTTGGGTGAAAATGTAAAACAGTCCAATTGGGGCATCAATAACCCAACGCGTTTTCCACAGACCAGAATGGGTGTTGAGCAAGTTTTTACCGATTATTTTCAGCGTGCCAAAGAATATGATGCTATCTGGAAAAAGTACAATACCAATCCCAAAAAAGACAAAACTAAAGCGCCACGTGTAGATTTGGAATTACAGACTTTAGCAGAAATATTGAATAAAGAACGTTTTATCACTTGTCATTCCTACATCGCTTCGGAAATTTTGATGCTCATGGAAGTTGCCGAAAAATTCAATTTCCGCGTCAACACTTTCACCCATATCCTCGAAGGTTATAAAGTAGCCGATAAGATGAAGGAACACGGCGTTGGCGCTTCGACCTTTTCTGACTGGTGGGCTTATAAATTTGAAGTGAATGACGCAATTCCATACAACGGCCCGATCATGCACAATGCCGGACTGGTAGTCGCCTACAATTCCGACGATGCTGAAATGTCAAGGCGCTTGAACCAAGAAGCGGCAAAAGCAGTTAAATACGGAAACCTTTCTGAGGAAGAAGCTTGGAAATTCGTGACCATTAATCCGGCGAAACTGTTGCATATTGATGACAAAGTCGGGAGTATAAAAGTCGGAAAAGATGCTGATTTAGTACTTTGGAGCGACAACCCGCTTTCTATTTATGCTAAGGCCGAAAAGACCATTATTGAAGGTGTTGTTTATTTTGATATGCAAAAAGATGAATTGTTGCGCAATGCCGTTGCAAAAGACAGAAACCTCATCATTGGTCAATTGATGCAGGAAAAAAACAAAGGGATGGAAACGCAGCAACCAAAGAAAAACCTGAAAAAAGAATACCACTGCGATACTTTAGAACCATAAGAACATGAAAAATATACAATTAATAATGTCCATTTTTTGCTTTAGCATCACCGCTAATGCCCAGCAAATTCCAGCGCCAAAGCAAACCAAATCGATATTAATCCTAAACGGAACTGCACATTTGGGCAATGGAAAAGTTATTGAAAATAGCGCCATTGGTTTTAAGGATGGCAAGATAACATTGGTAGCTGATTCCAAATTAATCAGACTCACTGCCGATGCGTTTGATATTACGATTGATGCAACCGGTAAACAAGTTTATCCCGGATTTATAGCTCCCAATTCAACGCTCGGATTGGTTGAAATTGATGCCGTTAAAGCCTCAGATGACGAAGAAGAAATTGGAAGTTTTAATCCAAACGTGCGTAGTATCATTGCCTATAATACCGAATCGAAAGTCACCGAAACGGTTCGACCTAACGGAATTTTAATGGCCCAGATTACACCACGTGGCGGAAGGATTTCTGGAACATCTTCGGTTGTGCAGTTAGATGCCTGGTCATGGCATGACGCCATACTCAAAGAAAATGACGGCGTACACTTAAATTTCCCAAACACTTTTGCAAGAGATTGGGAAAATGATGGCGCAATTGGACCCAACAAGGATTACATAAAACAAATTGATGAAATTAAAGTATTTTTAGCTGCTTCAAAAGCATATAACAGCGAAAAAGAATCGGAAAGAAATCTTGTTTTTGAAAGCGCAAAAGGCCTATTCGACGGCAGTGAGGTACTCTACATCCATGCCAACGAAGAAAAACAAATCGTTGACGCGATTGCACTTTACAAAGAAACCGGTATTAAGAAAATGGTTGTAGTCGGCGGATTTGAAGCCTATAAAACTGCCGATTTATTACAGCAGAATAATATTGGCGTATTGCTCAGAAGAGTACACGACATGCCTGAAAACGATGAACAAGACGTAGATCTTCCATACAAAATGGCGAGATTACTGACTGAAAAAGGCGTCGTTGTTGGATTAGAAAATAGTGGCGATATGGAACGTATGAATACGCGGAACCTTCCCTTTTTGGCTGGAACTTGCGCTGCTTATGGATTAGATAAAGAAAAAGCATTACAATTGATTACGTTAAATACTGCACAATTATTGGGAATTGATAGTTTTTGCGGCAGTTTAGAGCAAGGGAAAGATGCGACATTATTCATTTCTGAAGGCGATGCGCTCGATATGCGTACCAACAAATTGACCAAAGCTTTTATTCAAGGAAGGATAATCAATTTGGAAACACACCAGAGTGATTTGAATGAGAAGTACAAGGCAAAATATGGGCAGTAGCGAATAGGCGAATATCTTCCAAAAAATAAAACCAACAAAAATAAAATAACAAAATATGTTTGGATTTAAGCACATAAAATTTGATGCAATGACGTATGTTTTGCATTTTAAAAACGGAAATATTTCAAAAGAAGGGCGCGGCCTATCCTTTTTCTACTTCTCTCCAAATAGTTCGATTGTCGCTATTCCGATGGGGAGTAACGATTTACCATTTATATTTAGTGAATCAACAAATGATTACCAAACCGTTACCATTCAAGGGCAAATAAGTTATAAAATTACGAATCCCAAAACTTTATCTGATGTATTGGATTTTACCGTTCAAGACAATGGTCAATACAAGAAAAACGATATTGAAAAACTGAACCAAAGATTAATAAATGAAGCCCAAACGGCAACTTCTTCATTTATTCATGGCATAAAACTAAAAGATGCCATCCGGTCTGCAAAAACAATTGAAAAAAGTATCATTGAAGGATTGAAAGATTCTACCGCAATAAACATGCTTGGAATTGAAATATTGGGTGCTAATATTTTAGCCATTTCTGCAACACCCGAAATGTCTCGTGCATTGGAAACCGAAACCAGAGAAAAATTACAACAAGAGGCGGACCAAGCAATTTATGAAAGACGCAATTTTGCCGTTGAACAAGAAAGAAAAATTAAAGAAACCGAGCTCAATACTGAAATTGCAATTGAAGAAAAACAAAAGCAAATTACAGAAAAGAAAATGGAATCTGAAGTCATAAAGGCCGAAAATGATAGGAAATTACGGGAAATGAAATTGGAAGCTGATATTGCTGTAGAAAATCAAAGAAAACTTTTAATCGAAGAAAAAACAGAAAACGATAAAATAGAAGCCGAAACACAAGGCTATGTTATTGAAGCTACGTTAAAACCTTACAAAGATATCGATTGGAAAATCTTAACCGCTTTGAACAACAATCCAGATCCAAAATTCAATATTTCACTTGCTTTCAGACAATTAGCAGAAAATGCTGATAAAATAGGAAACTTAAATATAAGCCCGGATTTATTGGATTCTTTATTGAATCAGAAATAAAAAATGGCGATTGAATACGCAATAATTGTAAAAAACAAAACCCGGCTTGAGTTATTGATCGAAAGGTTTAATACAAAAGCACAGGCGAAATTTTACATAGAAAGACTTGGAGGCAACTTTAATGACTACGAAATCGAAAATGAAATTTTTCAAAATTCGTTGCAATCACTACAACTGCAACTTTCAAAAGTGATCAAAAACAAAATTGTAGAAAGAAATTATGTTCCTTCGTTTATATTTTCAGAAAACCAATTGATTATTGTCATTGGGCAAGATGGACTTGTAGCAAACACGGCAAAATATTCTAAAAATATTCCAATCATAGCCGTAAATCCTGATAAAGAAAGATATGACGGTATCCTATTGCCATTCGATACCAACAACTTTATTGGTGGCGTTGAAGGTGTAATTTCGAAACAATACAATTCAAAAATCATGGGTTTTGCCGAAGCAAAGCTCAATGATGGCCAGCGCCTTTTGGCATTTAACGATTTATTTATTGGCGCATCAACACATATTTCAGCTAAATATAAAATATCTTTCAACGACACTATAGAAGAACAATCGTCAAGCGGTTTGATCGTTTCTACTTCGGCCGGTGCCACAGGCTGGTTAAGTTCTATATTCAATATGTCGTATGGAATAACGAATTTGTTTGAAAAAAACTTACAACCCAAAAAACCAAAACTAAAAGAAAACGAATTGCTTTTTGCCGTAAGAGAACCTTTTCAAAGTATAAGAACCCAAATCGGAATTACTGCAGGAATTCTAAAAAAAGACAATAGGTTAACCATTGAATCACTAATGCCAACAAGCGGCGTAATATTTAGCGATGGCATTGAAACAGATTTTTTAAGATTTAACAGCGGTGCTATTGCAACAATTGGCATTGCAGCAGAAACAGCGAAATTGGTGATATAAAAAATCCTTTTCTATAAAACCTACTTTTTAAAATTGCCAATTCCGGTTGTAAGCCAGTTCAAATATTCTTCAACGTCAGGTGTATAAGGCACTGGCGTATTCAAATTAGTTTCATCCAAATTCATTAAAACATAATAAGGACGCGCATTCGTGCCATATTTCAGTCTTTGGAATTCACTCCATTTTTGTCCAATATTATTAATCTCATTGCCTTCCTTAGAAATATATCGTTCCGATTCCGGAAGCGGCGTACGCAAATCGCCATACAGCGAAATCAAAACCACATCGTTTTTTAATATTTTTAGTACGCGTTCGTCGGACCACACATTGCTTTCCATCAAACGACAGTTTTGACAAGCTTTTCCTGTAAAATCAATCATTACAGGCTTGTTGACCTTTTTTGCATACGCCAACCCAACACTGTAATCTTCAAATGAAACAATGCCTAACGGTCCCGGAACAGCACCTATTGGCAGTTCTGCATTAACAGAAGTGGTTGTATTTGTTGCTCCTACACCATTCGGGCTTTCACTGTAAGTCATCGGCGGAACGAATGCGCTCACCAATTTCAATGGCGCACCCCATAATCCCGGAGTCAAATAGACTGCGAATGCTAGTGTTACCAATCCGAATAACATTCTTCCAACAGAAATAAACGGCATTGGACTATCGTGCGGCATCGTAATTTTTCCAAAAAGATACAAAGCCATAACTGCAAAAACAGCAATCCAAATGGCTATAAACACTTCTCTTTCGAGGAAATGGGTCTGCAATACCAAATCGGCATTCGATAGAAATTTAAATGCCAATGCCAATTCTACAAAACCAAAAACAACTTTTACAGTATTTAACCAACCACCGGATTTTGGAAGATTACCCAATAAACTCGGTGCAAAAGCAAAAAACATAAACGGCAAAGCCAATCCTAAACCGAAACCTAACATCGCTAATGACAATATCATTGCGCCACCATCTGAATTTAGCGAAGTTCCCAATACAAATCCCAAAGCAGGACCGATACAAGAAAACGACACGATGATCAATGTGAGCGCCATAAAAAAGATGCCAATATTACCTCCGGCGTTCGAAGCATTGTCGACTTTATTGGCGAATTTATTTGGAAGAGCGATCTCATAAGCACCAAAAAACGAAATCGCAAAAATGACGAAAATCGCAAAGAAGAAAATATTCAGGTAAACATTCGTAGAAATATTTGAAAAAACATCTCTGTTAACGCCTTCCAATAAATGGAACGGCAGCGTGATCAGCACACATATTGAAATAATACAAAAACCATAGAAAAAAGCGTTGAATTTACCTCTGGTCTTGTTCACCGATTGTTTCAAAAAGAAACTCACCGTCATCGGGATCATCGGAAAAACACAAGGCGTAATCGTTGCTAAAAGTCCACCAAGGAACGACCACAAGAAAATTTTCCAGATACTGCGGTCTTCTTCAACAGGTTCTGACGATTTGGTTTTTGGTGCTTCCTGAACGTTTTTAGCAGCAGCGACAACTTCCGTTTTCACGGTATCTTTTGGAACAACAACAGGAGCTGTAGGAACTTCAGGACTAGCAGTCGTGCTAACATTTACAGCCGGCGCAGCAGTTGACACTACAATTTTTGGAATATCAAAATCAAAATTCTTCACGTCGTTGATACACGATTGCTTACAAACTTGATAGGAAATACCCGCAGTAATCTTAGTAACATTTGCCCCAATAATTTTGACTTTTTGCGTCAAAACGACCTTCTTTTCGAACATAATTTCATCGACTTCAAAAACATCGCTGAAAACCTTTTTTGTTTTGCTTTCTGCCGTCTTACCAATAAGTTTGTAGTTGTCTTTTTGGTTTTTGTATGTAATTTCCATCGGCAATGAACCACCGTCTGGCGTAAACTGCGAATAAACATGCCATCCGTCGTCGATCGTGCCGTCAAAAATGAGGTTAAATTCGGTTTCCGACACTTTTTCAACACGCGATGTCCACTTTACTGGTTTTATAATTTGTGCGTTAACATTGATAAAAGCCAGAAAGGCCAACAGTATAAAAACATTTTTTTTCATTGGAAAAGCTTTATTTGTAATATATTTTTGGTCGTTGTTGTTATTTTAAATCGTTCATCTTGTCTAACGCCGATAATCCATACGATGATTTTTCCGGAAGCTAAAACCCATATTTTTTCCTTTTTCGGCAATGATAATTTCTCGTCTTTCAGGTGTTTGCCGACTTTCTTCGACTGCCCGTTCATACCAAAAGGTTGAAAAACATCATCATCATGCCACTTTCTCAAAACCAGCGGATATTGTAATTTTTCAGCGTCCACAAATATAGTCGTATTTGAAGGATCTGAAATGTCATTTACTTTACAAAAAGAGAGATTTAAGGGAAAATTAACTTCTGCAGTATCTACATTTATACGAAATTCCTCACGTGCTTTTTCTTCTGATAATTGACTTAAAATCAAATTTTCGCGGTCTTTTGATAGCTTATAATTATCAGAAAAGACGTTTTTCCCAGACTCAGCATTTACCAAACTATAAATATCCTGCCACGCCGAAAATCCAAAAGGTTGGAGCCAATAGTACAAATACGCGGGATAATTCGGAAGCTGCAGCAGTTCAGCAAGATTAATTATTTTTAGGTTTTCGTCATCTGTGACAACTTTCCTGTAAACAATACGCGCTGCATCATCGGCCATCGATTGACTTTGTTGTAAATAATCTAATGTATTTTGAAACGAATCCAGAAAATTGGGGTTGATTTCCTTTAAAACCGGTACCATTTGATGGCGAATTTTATTACGGAGGTATTTATCCGATGCATTGCTACTATCTTCACGCCATTGAATTTTGTTTTTATCGGCATATTCCGTTAATTCAGCTCTTGAAAAAGGCAAAAGCGGACGGACAATTTTGTCATTTTGCTGCGGAATTCCCGTCAATCCATCTAATCCTGTACCACGCGAAAGATTGATCAGGAACGTTTCGATAACATCATCGGCATGATGTGCCGTGAGCAAATAATCATATTTTTCGCTTTCAAGCAATTCATAAAACCAGTTATAGCGGAGTTTCCGAGCAGCAACCTGAATGGATAGTTTATAATCGGAAGCGAAAGTAGCAGTATCAAATTGCGATACGAAAAGCAAAATGTGATTTTGCTTTGCATAACTTTCGACAAAATTTTGATCTTCGTCGCTTTCGTCATTCCTGAGCTTAAAATTGCAATGCGCCAAAGCAATTTCGAAAGGCAATTTCCTGAACAAATCTGCCAAAACCATACTATCAATTCCGCCGCTAACAGCGAGCAACAACTTCTTGCCGGAAAGAAACGAGAAATACTCGAAAAGATGACTTTGTAATCTTGAAATCATATCCAAATATACAAATATTAGATTTTAGATTTTAGATGCTGTAACTATGACTGAAAACCTTTACTAAGACTGACCAGTGAACGCTAACCGCCAATAACTTCCCGCATCGCTTTCGCCTTTAAAAGACATTCTTCATATTCATTTTCGGGAATTGAAAGTGCCGTAATTGCGCTTCCGACACCATAAGAAACATAATTATTTTTTGAATTATAGAGAATACTACGAATAACTACATTGAAATCAAAATCAGATTCAGGTGTAAAATAGCCAACAGCACCGCTATACAATCCGCGTTTTGTGGCTTCAAGGTTTTCGATGATTTTCATGGCGGAAATTTTGGGTGCGCCAGTCATACTTCCCATAGGAAATGAATTTTTAATTACTTCTGAAACAGAGTATTGTCTGTCTAATTTTGAAGTAATAGTTGAAATCATGTGGTGTACTTGCGGAAAGGTGTAGATGCCGCATAATTCCGCTACTTCAACACTTCCTTTCTGCGCCGTATGCGATAAATCGTTGCGAACCAGATCGACTATCATAATATTTTCCGAGCGCTCTTTTGGGTCTAAAGCGAGTTGTTTTTTAGAATTTTCGTCTTGGTCAAAATCTGAAAATCTTTTTGAAGTGCCTTTGATGGGCTGCGAAATAATGACTTCTCCATCTTTTTTCAAATACCGCTCTGGCGAAGCAGAAAGCAAAAACTGAAAATCATTCTTAAAAAAAACAGCAAAAGGCGGTTTGGAAATCGCATTGAGTTTTTCGAATTTCTCTAATGGATTTATCGTTGCATTTTCGGCGTAAAATTCCATACAGAAATTGGCTTCATAAATATCGCCATGCTTAATATGTGCCAGCATTTCCTTTACTCTTTCAACATAATTTTCCTTTGAAATTCTTTGTTGAATGATTAACCGATTCGCCTCACTTACGACTTGCGGCTTGCGACTTGCGACTATTTCACTAAAATCATTTTCAATTTCATCATCGCACATCCTTAAATAGTGTACTTCTACCCTATTCTCTTTTACTAAAAATAACTTTTTTGGTTGAAAGAAAAACAAATCCGGAAACTCCAATCCGTCAAAATTTTCAGAAGACAGCGCTTCCGTATCATTCTTCAAATCATACGACAAATAGCCAAAAAGCCAGTCTTTTGTTGTTTGCTGGTAGCTTTTTAAATCTTCGAATGCATTATGATAATCGGTTTTTAACGATGTAAAAGCATCCACCGCTAACATGCAATCATAAGAAGAATATTGCTGTTTGAAGTCATTGCTGTCCAAAAAAACAATTTCCCTAAACTGCTGCGCCCACTCTAAAAGTTGCTGTTTAAAGTCAGAAAGGTTTTCAATTGTGAAAGAAGTAATTGTTCTCAAAAAATAGATTTTCAGCAAATTTAAGGAAGAAAACAGAATCAATCCCTAAATTTCGGAATTGATTCATTTCTCCCAAACTTTAATATCTTTACGCCTCAAAAAATTCATCAATGAAAAAAATATTCCTTTTCGCTGCTTTATCCCTAATTGCTTGTAATACTGAAAAAAAAGCTGAAAAATTAGCAGTTGCAAAAGACGATCACTCTTTCGCACAACCTGAAAATGCAGTCGTTAAACACTTGGATCTTGATATTAAAGTCGATTTTAACATACAAACCATTTCTGGAAAAGCGTCCTGGGACATTGATAATATTACAAAAGGTGACGAAATCATTTTTGATGAAAATAGGCTTGAAATTACCAAAGTTACGCTTGGCGCGGATGAAAA
This sequence comes from Flavobacterium sp., assembly GCA_029946065.1. GTDB lineage: Bacteria > Bacteroidota > Bacteroidia > Flavobacteriales > Flavobacteriaceae > Flavobacterium. The sequence continues at coordinate 281,732 of JAQSDU010000007.1, read as the reverse complement.
GCCGACAACTTTTAGCCTCGGATCCGAAGTAGCATTCCACGGAAAACCACTTCATATAAAAATCGACAAAAACACGACGAAAGTCAATATTTACTACAATACAACAAAAGATGCGATTGCCTTACAATGGCTAAATCCGCAACAAACAGGCGATAAAAAACACCCGTTTTTGTTTTCTCAAGGCGAAAGCATTTGGACAAGAACATGGATTCCGTGTCAGGATTCGCCTTCTATCCGATTTACTTATAACGCAACCGTTACCGTTGACAAAGCTTTATTGGCATTGATGAGCGGAGAAAATCCACAACAGAAAAACGATAGTGGCATTTATACTTTTAAACAGCAAAAAGCAATTCCGTCCTACTTGATGGCCATTGCTGTTGGCGATATGCAATTCAAAGCCATCGACGAAAGAACTGGCGTTTATGCAGAACCATCACTGGTTAAAAAATCGGCTTGGGAATTTGCAGAACTTGGTAAAATGGTAAACGCCGCCGAAAAATTATATGGCCCATACCGCTGGGGACGCTATGATGTTTTGGTTTTGCCACCGAGTTTTCCTTATGGCGGAATGGAAAATCCAAACCTTACTTTTTTAACGCCTGGAGTAATTGCCGGTGATCGTTCACTCACCAGTCTATTGGCGCACGAGTTGGGCCATAGTTGGAGCGGCAATCTTGTAACCAATGCGACTTGGGATGATATTTGGCTTAATGAAGGTTTTACCACTTATGTCGAACACCGCATTGGTGAGGAAATTTTCGGAACAAAAGAAGCCAAGATGCAGGATGTTTTAAGCCGAAAAGTACTGCATGACAATATGGAAGAATACGGCAAAAATAATCCCGACACACGTTTAAAAGTGAGTACTTCGGGCAGAAATCCTGATGATGGATTGAGTGATATTCCCTACGAAAAAGGCTATGCATTTTTGCAAGTGGTTGAAAAAGCAGTTGGCCTTGAAAAAATGGATGCATTTTTAAAAGGTTATTTCGCCGCACATGCTTTCCAATCAATTACTACGGAAGATTTCGTGACGTATTTCAATGAAAATCTTATCAAAGGCGACAAAGCTTTAGCCGATAAAATCCAGATGGAGAAATGGGTTTACCAGCCGGATATTCCATCTAATATCACGATTCCGGTTTCGGAAGATTTCGCAGCAATTGACAAAATTCAACAGGAATGGCGTAAAATGGGCGTAAAAGGATTAAGTCGAAAAATAAAGTCCACCAACGAAAAACAACATTTTATTGACTATTTACCAAAAGAAATTACTGTTGCAGAAATGACGGCAATCGATACCGAATTTAACTTTACGAAAGATGGTAATTTTGTCATCAAAAGACAATGGTTTGTCATTGCAATCCGCCAACACTATACAATTGCTTATCCTGCGATTGAACAATTTATGATTGCCACCAGCAGAACGGGTTCATTAATGACTTTGTACAAAGAGATGGTAAAATCGGCGGAGGGTAAAACTTGGGCAAAAAAGATTTTTGAACAAGCGAAATCGGGCTATCATGCAACAACTATTGAAGCTGTTCAGGGGATTTTGAAGTAGACGATCAGTTACTTTTTTCCTAGCCACAAAAGCGCATCGAGAATCAACTGGCTTTCGTCTTTGCTTTCAAACGTATAGGAAAGCGTTTTATTAGTTCCGCTTTCATAATCAATATCATTGTGTCCCATATTGAAATAAATCATATTGTATTTTTTATTCGTCCAAACCACCGGATAATAACCTTCATGCCAAATTTCATAAGGTTTTGGACCGGTGCCTAACGGAAAACTCTTTTCGTCAATCGCCAAGAGAATATCGATATTCTTGTTTTTTCGCAAATCGTTTTTCCATCTGTACCATTCATTCGGTGCTGATAAAAAAGTATTCGGAATATTTTTGAGTGCCGGGCTTTTGTTTTCTATTCTCAATATTGCCGATGTTGGGCGCCAAGTGTTGCTTACATATTCACCTGAACCTAAAAATTCGTTGTGGTACCAATCCCAATCTTGTTTTACATCAGAATCATCAAGCGCAAAAGCAGCAAAGTGAAATCCCATCCAACCACCGCCGTTTTTCATATACGCTTCAAATGCGACCCTTTGTTCCGGTACTTCAGGTCTTGTATCTAAAAATAAAACAACTTTGTATTGCGACAAAAATGCAGCGTTAAGATTGTTCCAGTTGCTTGTTGTATCATATACAAACTGATGCTGTTGCGCCTTTTGAGCGAACCATTTATTAGCCTCGTGCAGAAAACTTATGTGCGCTTGGTCATTCTTTCCTGTGTAAAAAGCGATGACGCTAAATTTTGGATGTGTTGTTTTAATAACTTTAGAACAAGAAACAGCAGTCAAAACCAGCAGGAGAAATACTTTGGTTTTATGATTCATCTCTCCACTAAAAATTAAACTCTTGAGCGTTAAATAGGATCATCTGTTGGATCAATTCATACAGTGCATACATTCCAAAAAGTATACTAAGCACCAACATCGTCTGTCTTTTTGATTTATCCTTGAGCGCAAATGTCAGCATTATCAAAACAATTATACTAAGTATTTGAAAAAATGCACTGGCATATTGATAGCCTTTATTGCGAAAAAAATCATCAAATAATTTCGGCGCAGACATCCAAAAAATTCTACTCACAAAATTGAATATAAAGAAAATCATGATCAACCTATCAGCGTAACCATCGGTTATTAAAGTTTTCTCGGTTATTTCACTGGTTTCATTTATCGATTTGGGATTTTCACCATATTCATTTTCACCCACTTCGCTATCTGTTGCGAACAATACTAAAAGCCAAATGGAACCTAATAAAGGAATTAGTATTATAAAAAACATCCAGCCGCTTCTTCCCGTGTCATGCAATCTCCTTACGGCGAGCGCAAGTCCCGGAATAAATGTAATCACAGCATAAAGACAGTATATCAAGCCTATACCAGAATATGGGAAAGTAGTACCCAAAAGATGGTCTGCTATTGCAGCAACAAAAGCAAAAATTATATTGAACAAAGTAAACATCCAGTATTCTGTCCTTCTGGATCTACCGTAAAAGTCGGAGTATTGCTGTAGTGCTTTTAAATACCAGTTCATTTTCTGTTTTTTAATTGGTTTGTTTTGTAAATAAATGAAATAAAATCGAAATGAGAAAATTTTGAAATAATCATCCAACCGATATCCACTTTTCCGCAAATAATTGGATGCGACAAGGCAACGAATTATTAAAAAAAGCGTTATTTTGTCGCTCAGAAAATATACCTTATATATATGCAGCCTATTTCCGCTAATGGTTACGACATTTATTTTAACGAAAACGCTTATAACGCACTCAATGCACATTTGCGTAACAACCGTTATTCTACTATTTTCATTATCACTGATAATAATACGAACGAAAATTGTCTGCCTATTTTATTGCCGAATATAGCAACAGATCTCGCGATTGAAATTATAGAATTCGAATCCGGAGAAGCCAATAAAAACATCGAAACTTGCATTGAAATCTGGAATGTACTGACAGAAATGGGTGCCGACCGAAAAAGCCTCATCATCAACATCGGTGGCGGCGTTGTGACAGATTTAGGTGGATTTGTAGCTTCGACTTTCAAACGTGGCATTGATTTTATTCATGTTCCAACCACTTTACTGGCCATGGTGGATGCATCTGTTGGCGGTAAAAACGGCATTGATCTGGGGAATTTAAAAAACCAAATCGGTGTGATCAATGTTCCAAAAATGGTTTTAATCGATACAAAATATTTAGAAACGCTTCCGCAAAATGAAATGCGCTCCGGATTGGCAGAAATGCTAAAACACGGCCTCATCCATGATAAAAGCTACTGGCAGCAGTTTCTGGACTTGTCCAAGATTGATTTTGCCGATTTTGACGCTTTGGTTTACACCTCAATTCTTATCAAAAATGAAATTGTAAAACAAGATCCGAAGGAAAACGGCATCCGCAAAGCACTCAATTTCGGTCACACTTTAGGCCATGCCATAGAAAGTCATTTTCTTACCGATGAAAATAAAAAAACCTTGCTACATGGCGAGGCAATTGCAGTTGGAATGGTGCTCGAAAGCTATATTGCATTGGAAAAAGGATTAATAACCCAAGCAGAATACATCGAAATAAAAACCACGATTAATGCTATTTACAACAGTATTACTTTTGAAGAAAATGACATCGAAATCGTAAAAAAATTGCTCATTCACGACAAAAAAAACGAGTACGGAAAAATACAATTTGTACTTCTTGACGGCATTGGCAACATCCAAATTAATCAGGAAGCTGATAATGAGCTAATTGACAAAGCTTTCGCTAATTATAAAAGTTAGTGTTTTTTTAATACAAATGATTGGATTACGCTAATATTATTTTTTACATTTGCGCTAATGAACAAGAACCAAAATACAGTAAAAAATGTCAATGATGGCAACGGAAATAAACCTTATCCAAATCAGATATCGTTGCATTTTTCAGCCGCAAAAGCAGCTATGAATTTTGACCTCTTCCAATATTCGACTAACTATCACGAAAAATTACCTATTATTTACGCTAATATCCGGGTTTGAACTTTAGATTAATGCATTATTATACTTTAATCTAAAAACCTGATAATTAAATGAATACAAAATATTTCGACCTTATAAACCAGACTTATTATTTTCCACAAGAAGAGTTTACGCTCAATAAGGACAGCCATTTGCAGTTTCACAATATCGATTTGATGAAACTAGTCGAAGAGTACGGCACACCGCTTAAATTCACTTACCTGCCTCAAATTTCCGCCAATATCAAAAGAGCAAAAAACTGGTTCAGGAATGCGATGGAAAAAAATAAGTACGAAGGTAAATACTATTATTGCTACTGTACAAAAAGTTCCCATTTTGAATATGTGATGAATGAGGCTTTCAAAAACAATATTCACATCGAAACATCGTCAGCATTTGACATCAATATCGTTGAAAACCTTCTGGCGAATGGTAAAATAAATAAAAGTACCTATATCATTTGCAACGGTTTCAAACGCGACCAATACATTACCAATATTGCACGTTTGATCAACAATGGTCACAAAAATGCCATTCCAATTATTGATAATTACGAAGAACTCGATTTGCTACAAGCAGAAATTAAGGGGAAATTCAAAATTGGAATTAGGATTGCCGCTGAAGAAGAACCTAAATTCGAGTTTTATACTTCACGTCTTGGCATCGGATATAGAAATATAGTTTCATTTTACAAAAAGCAAATTCAGGAAAATCCGAACCTCGAATTGAAGATGCTGCACTTTTTCATCAATACCGGAATCAATGATAACGCGTATTACTGGAATGAATTGGTGAAATGTATCAAAGTATATATTGCCCTGAAAAAAGAATGCCCGACTTTAGACGGATTGAACATAGGAGGCGGATTTCCAATCAAAAATTCATTGGCTTTCGAATACGATTACCAATACATGATTGACGAAATTATCAACCAGATCAAAATTGCCTGCGAAGAAGCAGAAGTAGATATGCCCAATATATTTACGGAATTTGGTTCATTCACAGTTGGTGAGAGTGCAGGCGCAATTTATCAGGTTCTATACCAGAAACAACAAAATGACAGGGAAAAATGGAACATGATCGATTCGTCTTTTATCACCACTTTACCTGATACATGGGCAATTAACAAGCGTTTCATTATGCTGGCAATCAACCGTTGGAATGACCAGTACGAAAGGGTTTTGCTTGGCGGAATGACTTGCGACAGCGACGATTATTATAACTCAGAGCAGAATATGAATGCGATTTATTTGCCGAGGTACAATAAGGAAAAACCATTATATATAGGATTTTTCAACACCGGTGCCTATCAGGAAACGATTGGCGGCTACGGCGGATTGCACCACTGTCTGATCCCGCAACCAAAGCATGTTTTGATAGACCGAGATGAAAACGGCATCATTGCGACCGAAGTTTTCTCAGAGGCTCAGACCGCCGATGATGTACTGAAAATTTTAGGATATAGTAAATAATATAAGAAAATTAGGTAATTTCATAAACCGTAAATTAGAAAATTCATTAATTTGCACAAATAATTTGAATTTGAAGTTGCCATTTGTTATTGAAATACCGTCAAATTATACTAACAACAAATAAAAATGAGTAAAGGACCAATTAGCCAGTTTATTGAAAAGTATTACCTGCATTTCAATGCTGCAAGTGTGGTTGATGCCGCAAAGGCATATGAACAACAATTACAAAACGGTGCCAAAATGATGGTAACGCTTGCTGGTGCGATGAGTACGGCAGAACTTGGCAAAATTTTTGCCGAAATGATCCGCCAAGACAAAGTACAGATTATTTCTTGTACAGGAGCCAATCTTGAAGAAGATATTATGAATCTCGTGGCGCATTCGCATTACGAAAGGGTTCCAAATTATCGCGACTTAACACCGCAACAGGAATGGGATTTGCTCGAAAGAGGACTGAATCGTGTTACCGACACTTGTATTCCGGAACATGAAGCGTTCCGTCGTTTGCAAAAGCACATCCACAAAATCTGGAAAGATGCCGATGACAATGGCGAAAGATATTTACCGCATGAATTTATGTATAAAATGCTGCTTTCAGGCGTTTTGGAAGAATATTACGAAATTGATTTAAAAGACAGTTGGATGTACGCTGCAGCGGAAAAAAACCTGCCAATTATTGTTCCGGGATGGGAAGATTCTACGATGGGAAATATTTTCGCTTCATACGTCATCAAAGGCGAATTGAAAGCCTCGACCATGAAATCCGGAATTGAATACATGACTTTTTTAGCGGATTGGTACACTAAAAACAGTAGCAATGGCGTTGGATTCTTTCAGATTGGCGGCGGAATTGCAGGCGATTTTCCAATCTGCGTCGTGCCAATGTTGTACCAAGATATGGAAATGCATGATGTGCCGTTTTGGAGTTATTTTTGCCAGATTTCCGATTCGACCACCAGCTACGGTTCCTATTCCGGTGCAGTGCCGAATGAAAAAATTACCTGGGGAAAATTAGATATTAATACACCCAAATTTATTATTGAATCAGATGCGACTATTGTTGCGCCTTTAATTTTCGCTTATTTATTAGACCTATAATATTGTTTTATGAAGAGAGTTATTGTTGACTATGCCAAACTGACCAACGAAATCCTTAACCTTTTGGTTGAGAAATTTCCTGACGGCTATGATGATTCCCACATCGTACGTTTTAAAAACGCTAAAGGCGAACTTATCGAAGCCGTAGAAGTAAGAACCGAAGACACCATTTATCTTGTAAAAGTGAGTACGAAACTCGCAACACGCCTAGAAAACCTGGACGATGATGATATAGATGATGTGGTAGAACCAATCGACGCTATCAAAGAAATCGACATTGACGATGAAGATGAAACGAGTGACGAAGACGATGAAAATGACGAAGATTTGGACAAACCGGATTTAGATCCTGATGACGATGAAGACTCAGATCACGATGATATTGCAGATATCGAAGATGATGATGACGAAGAATAATTCTTCAGAAAATATAAAGGAACTCAATTGGGTTCCTTTTTTCTTAAAATAAGTTTTAGTTAAACAATTAATGGAATTATAAAGTAGTCATTTAAAACCTACTTTTTTTTAAACTAAACCTTAGTATCTTAGTCCTATTAATAGTTTAAAATGATTATTTCCTCCTTTCCTCCTTTCGCAAATGAGAACGCTGAAATCCTGATTCTCGGAACAATGCCGGGCGCAACTTCCTTGGCAAAACAGGAATATTACGGATTTAACCAGAATGCGTTCTGGAAAATAATCTATTCCATTTTTGCGGAATTGCCGGTTCCAGAAGTTTTTGCAGAAAAAAAAATGATCTTGCGGAATAATAATATCGCCGTTTGGGACGTACTAGAAAACTGTGAAAGAGAAGGCAGCCTTGACATACATATCAAAAATCACAAAGAAAATGATTTCGATACATTTTTCTCAGAATACCCAAAAATTAGGAAAATTCTATTTAACGGAAAAGAAAGTCATAAGTATTTCTTTCGAAAATACGGGCAAATTGACGGACTGGAATACCACATCATGCCCTCTACAAGTCCCGCGAATACAATACCTTTTGATAAAAAACTTGAAGCGTGGAAAGCGGTTTTGCAATAACTCACCCTAAATTTTTTTATGTCTTTAAAGTTTTTCGAGAGTTCATTTTTTACAAAGACCTAAAGTCTCATAAATAATACTAATCCAAATACCTTTCCTTATATATTTTCTGATGGTGTTTTTGGTGTCCAATAATCACAAATCCCAATGCACGAACTGAAATTTCTTTTTCGGACGCTGTTCCGATTTGGGCAAGCTGTTCTGCTGAAAAACTCTTGAAAAGCGCCAACGTCGATTGTCTTACGGTTGCGAATTCACTTAGCAAATCTTGAATGCTTCTGTTATTCGCAAAAGCGTTATCCACATAATCATTTTCCTCAAAACCTGCTAATGAAGTTTTATCTTTTCTAGCAAAACGCAAGGCACGATAAGCAAAAATGCGTTCTGCATCAATCAAATGCAAAATAATGTCCTTAATTGTCCATTTGCCTTCCGCATAACGATAATCAAACTTATCTAACGGAATATTTTGCACAAAACGGATAAAATCGTGTTGCGAAATCTCGAGTTCTTCTATAAGATGAACATTTTCTAAAACTTGAATGTAACCGGCATAAGCGTTGGCATATTCGTTGATGGGAAGTTGATTGGAATGCATTTTAATTAGATAATTTGAAAATTAGGTAATTTGGTAATAAGCTAATTTAGCAATAACCGACCAATTAGTATCTAAATTATAGTATCAATTTTCTGATTTTCGCATTATCTAGTTATTTAATTATCAAGCAGAATTCCGACTTGCATTAATATTTCCAAAAAGCGAACGCGTCACGATTTTTTCATAATCAGCAACAAGCGTTTCGTCAGGATTTGCGCTTTGATTAAGTTCACGGATCTTCAATAATGCGTACTGCTGAATGGTCAATAAAGGCATTACAATTTGTTCCCGCATTTCGATTGAAGCTTTTCCGTCGGGATAATTTTGCATCAGCGATTGATGTCCTGCAATCTTTAGCAAAAGACGCTTGGCTTCCTGAGATTCGTTGAATATAATTTCCCAGAATGCACCAAATTCCTTGTCGTCTTTCATATAAGCGGTCAATGGAAAAAACGATTTTGCCAGCGACATCATACTATTTTCAAGCAAAGTTCGGAAGAAAAGCGAATTGTCATATAAATTTTGAATTTCGTCCCAACGATTATTTTCTTCAAAATGTTTTAAAGCTGTTCCTACACCAAAAAATCCAGGTACATTCTGTTTCATCTGGCTCCACGCGCCTACAAACGGAATGGCACGTAAATCGGAAAAAACAAGTGCTTCGCCACTATTTCTTTTAGACGGACGGCTACCAATATTGGCTTTCCCATAATAATTCAGCGTACTCATTCTTTCGAGATATGGAATGAATTTGGGATGTGCCTTGAATGTCATGTATTTATCGTAACCTTTTTGCGCCAATTCATCCAAAATTGATTTGTCATTATCCGAAAGCAAATTTTCGCCTTTATTGAAAACATGATTGGCAACGCCAGCACTCAATAGGTTTTCGAGGTTATACCTACAGGAATCCAAAGTCCCGAAATTAGAACTTATCGTTTGTCCTTGCACCGTAATTTGGATTTCTTCACTTTCAATATTGGGCCCTAAAGAAGCGTAGAATTTATGCGTTTTCCCGCCGCCACGAGCCGGTGGGCCACCACGACCATCAAAGAAAACTACTTTAATACCATACTTTCTGGAAATTTCCGTGATGGTTTCTTTTGCTTTGTATATACTCCAATTCGCCATCAAATAACCACCGTCTTTAGTACCATCAGAAAAACCAACCATGACGGTTTGCTTGCTGCCACGGCGTTTCAGGTGCTCCATATAATAATCAGTCGTATATAATTGCTCCATGATTTGGAATGCTTGCTGCAAATCATCCACAGATTCAAATAACGGAACAATATCTACAGAAAGGTTTTCGCAACCTGTAAGCCGCAGCATTGCATAAGTTTCCAAAACATGTAGCGCAGTTTCATTGTTGCTGATAACGTAACGATTGGATCCGTACTCACCATTTCTTTCTTGAATCGTTTGCATTGCATACATCGACTCTAATGTGGATTTCGCAATTTCTTCGGTGCAATCTTCTGGATTTAATTTTGCATTGACTTTTCCTATGATTTTAATTTTATCGGATTCGTCCAAATCGAAATAATTATCAGGAAAAGCTGTTGTCGATTTTGCTTTCAGATAAGACAATAAAAGTGGGAAGACTTTGCCATGTATTTTGCTGTTTTGACGGATATCAAGTGAGGCAAAATAAAATCCAAAAAGATTTACTTTGTTAATCAACGCATCTAAATCGTCCAAATAAAGGGAATGGTGCTCGTTGATTACGATGTCGCGAATCGCCTTTAGTTGGGTTTTAAATTCTTCCAAAGTGATATAAATTTCGCCTTTAGAATAGAAAACAGACTTATAAAGTTTTTGTTCAATTTCTGCCACTAAAGTATTTACATTATAGAAAGTTAACTTTCGTTTTAATTCCCGAATTTCTATATAATAACACTTTAAAACAATCGTTCGCAAGCGGCTGGCAACTTGCACTGTAATATCAGTTGTAACGAACGGATTGCCGTCGCGATCTCCGCCTGGCCAAAACCCAAAACTGATCAAAGGATGTTGCATACTTTTGCCATCAAAGAAATTTTTCTGCAAATAGCCAACCATATCGCCTGCAGTTTTGTAAAAGACATTTTCAAGGTACCAAATCAAACTTACTGCCTCATCATAAGGCGTTGGTTTTTCCTTTTTAATGAAAGGTGTTTTGCCCAATTGCGATAAAAGCTGCTTGATTTTTAGAAGGTCGTTTTTACGAACAGCTTCGGTTAAATCGGTGATGATACCAAGTACAGCTCCCGGATAAAATTGTGTTGGATGCGCTGTTAAAACCGGACGTACATTAAATTCACTCAGAAAATCACGCAATACATCCTGATTATCGCTAGCTTCGGCCGTTTCTTTTATATCACGCAAAGACCCTTTCCCTTCCATATTATTGACAACCGGGAAAGCCGCATCTTCAATGGCATCAAACAAAACCACTTGGCGTTCAATGTATTGAATAAAACGAAACATTAAGTCAATTTTGTCTTTTTCAGAAGCGTCGTCTAAAAATTTATCGGCAAAAAGATCGAATATTTCTTTTGGACTTTTGTTGCTTTTAAAGCCGTTTTCGCAAATTTCTGTAAACAAAGGCAATAAAACGCCAGTATTGTCAATCGCGTCAAAAGGAAGCGTGATAAAAACGCTGTTATAGATGTGGTATTTGGAAAGTACGTTCTGGTTAAAACGTTCTATTTTCGTTGGCGTATACATGCTTATAAATTTTCCATTAAATTAATAAAAAAACCTCCGGCTTTCACCAGAGGTTTCAATATTTTTTAACGAAAACGATTACATGTTCTTGAAAATCGTGTGCATTAGTCGTTTTTTGTCGTTGATGCTTTCTTCAAGCGAGATCATGGTTTCAGTCCTGTAAACACCTTCAATATCATCAATCATAAAAATAACGTCTTTGGCGTGTTTGGTATCTTTGGCACGTATTTTACAGAAAATATTGAATTTTCCGGTGGTTACATGTGCAACAGTTACGAATGGAATTTCATTGATACGCTCCAAAACAAATTTGGTTTGCGACGTATTGTTCAAAAATACACCAACATAAGCGATGAACGAATAGCCCAATTTTTCATAATCTAGCGTCAATGAAGACCCCATGATGATTCCGGCATCTTCCATTTTCTTTACTCTTACGTGTACTGTCCCTGCTGAAATCAAAAGTTTTTTGGCTATATCAGTAAATGGGACTCTTGTATTGTCAATTAACATGTCTAAAATCTGGTGATCTACCTCATCTAAGCGAAACTTACTCATAACTTGTGTGTATTTGTTTTATTACCTGGTGTTTTGTCTTCAAATCAACGATTAATAGTAACAAATATTAAGATTGTACAGCGCCGTTAAGGATCTGAATGCTTTCGCCTATATAAAAATCAGCTTTTTGACCTAATTTTGGAATATTTTCAGCACTGTCTTTGTAAAGTTGTCCATCACCTTCAAATTCAAAATGTCCGAAATTTTCTTCTAAATCACCGATTTTAACAACAAAAGCGTTAAAAAATATTTTATTATCTATTAATTCTTCATTGAATTGTGCAGCAAAATTGATGAATTTATCTGAACTATCATAATTTATTTTGATGTTTTTATAAACAAAATCGAAAAAACGTGGATTATTTTGCGGAATATTCACATATTCTTTAAAAACGTTATCAACTATAACGTTTTCGTAAATTGATTCGAACGCTGACAATAATGCAAAAAAGACAAATTTTCTTGTTGCTTCACGCTCATAATCACCTTGAAAATGTCCGGCCTCAAACAAAATTGTCGGCGTTTTCAAGTGCTGGAATGTATCGCCAACACAATTCAAGTTGAAACTATCATCAAATCGTCCGACTTGTCCCGGAATAAATTGCTGAAGCGTGCGATTCATTGCAACAATTACGTTAACCGCTTTCTCACGAACGGCATTCGTACTTCTTTCTTCATTATAAGAAGGAGCCAAAAACGAAACAGTCGCTGGAAGATTGGTGTCACCCACACCAAAAATAGTTCTTTGATCGTGCATATTGAAGCAAAAATCCGGCTGAAACTGATGATACGTCTCTCGAAGCACTCGGCTTTCTGGCTGAGACAAATCTTGAGCATCGCGATTCAAATCGATTCCGTTAGCGTTTACTCGTGTATAAGCTACTGCGCCGTCAGGATTGAGTATTGGAATAATGCAAAATGTAAAACGTTGCAGCAAATTAGTCGCTAACACTGAATCACTTTCGAGTAACTTAAATAAATCTAAAATAGCTTTTGTCGTCGTGGATTCGTTGCCGTGCATTTGCGACCAGATTAAAATTCTGATTTTTCCGGAACCCAATTCACAACGATATATTGGTTTTTCAAGAACCGATTTTCCGATTATCGCTACTTGAAATTTTGCCGACAAACGTTCTAAAATAGGCGCGATGTGGTTTAAAGTAATGTAACGTCCCGAAATGTTTTGTTCTTTGAACTGGCTGAAAATTTGCTCGAAATCCATGGGTGCTTTTTTGTATTTACAAAAGTAAACATCTTTACCATTACAACTGTAAACACTCAAATAAAATGTAAAGTTTATAATTGTAAACAATATTTAGATCTAAATTACAACCGCCACTTTTTACAAATGCAACAGAATTTACAATTTATATATATTGAAATCATATAATTAAGAATCAATTATTTAAATAAAAACACATAAAGTAAAATTATAATTAAAATAATTAAACATTCTCTATTTACAGTTGTAAATTTCGGATATTCGTTTCTTTTATTTACATTTGTAACAACTCGAATATAATTTACAATTTACAATGGTAAACACCGAAGATTTCATCAAAAGGCTCGAAAATTTATTGGAATATTACGCCCTGAACGCTGCTTCATTTTCGGATAAAATTGGCGTGCAGCGGTCGAGTCTTTCCCATCTCCTATCGGGAAGAAATAAACCGAGTCTCGATTTTGTGATGAAGATTTCTGAGGAATTTCCGGAAGTAGATTTGTATTGGATCTTAAACGGAAAAGGCACGATGCTGAAAAATACTTTCGCAATTCCGGAGCAAAAAGAACGGGAAACTATAACTGAAACTTTTGAGAAAGCGCAAATAAAATTGGACAATAAGGCAAATGATGCTCCAAGCCCTCTTCCTTATTCTGAGATTCCAAATCCGGAACAAATTGACAAAATTGTGATTTTTTATCAAGACGGTACTTTTAAGAATTACCATCCGAAATCATAAATGCCAAAAAATAGAAAACCCCAACCCACGACGGATTGAGGCTTTCAGAACCAATAAAACAAACACAAAAATCTATATGTTACAGCGAAGCTGGTTTTGCAATTTCACAAAGAAGTTTTTTGATTGCTTCCTCCTATTATCATTTACGCAGATTTTTTATAATTGGATTTATAAGATTGCATTTTTCGATAAAATAATCTGCAATCCACTTTCTGCTAACTGAAATCTCCCCCGCTGCAATTTGCCTATTGCCATACAATCGCTTATTTTTGATAAAAAATTCCAGAATGCTCAAAAAATGGCTTAGTTATCTTATACCAATTACCGTCTTCGAAAAAAAATCGGAATGGAGCAAAAACCTGGAAGTAACGTGGAATAACGGTGAACTTGTCATCGATTCCAAAAACACCAATTATTCCTACGGAAGTCTGCAACGAATTCTTCGAAAAGGACTCAAAACATTAGGCTACGACCGCGTTGTCGCTATGGAACATATTCTGGTGCTTGGCGTTGCCGGCGGAAGCGTTATCAAAACGATTTCAGAAGAAATCCAATACAAAGGCAAAATTACCGGCGTTGATATTGACGAAAATGTAATTGAAATCGCCAATAAGTACTTTCAACTCGATAAAATTCCGAATCTGCAGATTGTAATCGACGATGCGTTTGAATTTGTTTTGAAAACAAAAGAAAAATACAATCTGATCATTATCGATATCTTTCAGGATACGACAATGCCGAATTTTTTATTCGAAAGTTTTTTTGCAAAAAGAATTGGTTTTTTACTCGCCGAAAGTGGCGTTGCCATGTTCAATACAATGCTTTTGACAGAAGAAGACAATATCCGCAACAAAAATTTTATTTCGGAATTGAAGCAGTTAAATTTCAAAGTGACTGTCATTCCTAGAATTGAGCAGCATAATGAACTAATTTTGTTTGAAAGTGCAATTAGATAATGTGACAATTAGAAAATGTGACAATTAGAAAATTAGATAATGGCGTCGTAAGTCCATACATTCCCTAATTTTCTAATTCTCTAATTATCCCTCTCGCTTTCTCCAAATCTTCTGGCGTATCAATGCCAATACCAACGTGTGTAGTTTCGACCATTTTGATTTTCTTCCCAAACTCCAGATAGCGCAATTGCTCTAGTTTTTCTGAAGCTTCGAGAGATTTCATCGGCAAGCTGTAAAAATCGAGTAACGCTTGCTTCCGGAAAGCATAAATCCCAATGTGACGGAAATAACGGACACCCACATTTTTTTCTCTTGGATACGGAATTACGGAACGTGAAAAATACAGTGCAAAACCACTTTGATCCACGACAACTTTCACATTATTCGGATTATTGATTTCCGTTTCATCGCTGATTTCAAGCATCAGCGAAGCCAAATCAATTTGTCGCGCTTCATCTTTCTGAAAAACTTCAATGACTTTTTCAAGCGGTTCTTTGTTGATAAATGGCTCGTCGCCTTGTACATTTACGACAATATCAACATCGAGATGCTCCACAGCTTCAGCAATCCTATCGCTGCCGGATTCGTGTTCTTTGATGCTCATTATGGCTTTTCCGCCTTTGGATACGATTTCTTCAAAAATCAAATCAGAGTCTGTAACCACAAAAACATCATCAAACAAATTGGTTGCAACTGCTGCTTCGTAAGTTCTTGTAATGACGGTTTTTCCGCCCAAATCCTGCATTAATTTTGCTGGGAATCTGGTGGAAGCGTAGCGTGCGGGAATGACGGCGATGATTTTCATAGTGGCAGAGTAGCTGAGTGCCTTAGTGCCTGAGCTTCTATAATGCGAAGATAGGAGTTTTTTTAATTTTGACCATTGGCGTTAAGCTACCCAAATTAAGCTTGTAATTAGTTTAAAGTAGCGAACATCTAATTAGAATTGAAAAACTAAGTCAAAAAGGCACTCAACTACTCAGGCACTTCTTCCTCAAAACTGTCCTCCTTAAAACCAATCAGGTACAATTTGTCCTTAGCGCGCGTAATTGCCGTATAAAGCCAGCGAACATAATCACGGTTGATGCCGTCGGGCAGATAAGGCTGTTCTATAAAAACGGTATTCCATTGCCCGCCTTGGGATTTGTGGCAAGTTATGGCATACGAAAACTTGACCTGAAGCGCATTGAAATACTCGTTTTCCTTGACTTTCTGGAAGATTTTATATTTGGTGGATTCGTTTTCATAATCCTTCATCACTTCTTGGTATAATTTGTTTGATTCTTCATACGTTAGCGATGGTGATTCGCTTGTAATGGTATCGAGCAACAAAACCGTTTCGAACGGAAGCTGCTGTGGATAATCGACCATTCTGATTTTGACTTTTGCGAATTTAAAGCCGTACAATTCCATGATCCCGAACATTTCCAAAACCTCGATAATATCGCCATTGGCAATAAATCCGGCGACATCGCTGTCTTTCAGCCAGAAATAATTGTTTTTAACCACCATTAAAAAATCGCCTGTTGACAATTCGCTTTCTTTATCCAAAATCCGCGTTCTAATTTGCTGGTTGTATTGGTTGGCGCGTTTGTTGGAACGAACGATAAAAGCGGTGTCTTCGATGCTATAATTGCTGTAAGACGAATTGATCGCATCCTGAATATCATAGCCGTCTGTAAGCCTGATAATGTCTTTAAAACCGTTTAAATTAAATTTGAACTCTTCGTAGAAATCTTCTGCCAATAAATCCCGTAATGCTGTTGCATTGACCAAAATGCCAGAGTTTTCTTCCTGGCGCATGACTTCGTCGAGTTCGATATGCTTGACTTCTTTGTCGTAATTCCGCAAAAGCGTATCGATATTCAGCGCAGGCGAAATATCCAAATTCACCGGTGGTAACTGTGCTGTATCGCCTAAAAGCAGCATTTTGCAATTCGTTCCAGAATACACATACGAAATCAAATCGTCGAGCAGTGAACCGTTTTCATACATTTTGCTTTCAGAATTCGTATCAGAAATCATCGACGCTTCATCGACAATAAAAATCGTGTTCTTGTGCTTGTTTTGCTGCATCGTAAAACTTACACCCCCACCACTACTCTTTTTAGGAAAATAGATTTTCTTGTGAATGGTAAAAGCCGGTTTTTGGGAATAGTTGGCGATGACTTTCGCTGCACGCCCTGTTGGCGCCAACAATACATACTTTTTATTGATTTCGGCCAGGTTGTTCACGATGGTCGAAATAACAGTCGTTTTTCCTGTTCCGGCATACCCTTTTAACACAAAAATTTCATTGGTTTTTTCGTTGGTCACAAATTCTGCTACCATTTGAAAAAAAATATCCTGCTTGTAGGTCGGATTAAACGGAAAATTCCTGTTTAATATGTTGTAAAAGAGGCGCGCGCTCATTTTCTGTTTTAAGGTGCAATGTAGTGAGATTTTTTTGCTCGCAAAGACGCAAAGACGCAAAGTTTGAAGTTTAAGATTCCAGACCTAAGCCGTTTTGGAAACTCGTTTGGCCTATAATTGTTATGCCCCGATGTTAAAAAAACAACTTTAAAGGTTAATTGGATATTATAATGGTCTTTTTAGCATCTAAAACCCACCTTCGAGACTTAAAAACCCACCTCCGAGACTTATAAACCCACCTCTGGGACTTAAAAACCCATCTCTGGGACTTAAAAACCTATCTCCGGGACTTATAAAAATGCTTTAAAAACTTAATATAAGACTAATTAGACTTAAAATAAGTCTAAATGACATAATAGCGATAGAAAGATTTAATATGGACTTTGTGTAATTAATATTGAAATTATCAATCTGCAGCCCTAACCCTTTTTAGAAACCGGTTGGGGCTTTAAATTTTGAAAAACAAAAATTTCTGGCTAGCCCCGATAGGAGTAACTACCCTTTTTGGTCGGGGTTCGACCAAAAAGGTAGTGCGGATAGCGGGCTGTGAACGTTATTGTGTGCACGAAGTTTCTGCTCCTGAAAATTACAATCATTCAAAAAAATTGTAAGTTTGCGTGCAACAGTTAAAATTGATGTCGAACAGCGCTAACATTACCGAAAAAAATTACCGGAAACTTGTTTTACAGGTTGGTCTTGGTGGTTTTTCGTATGCCGTTTGCGATACACTCAGCAGTCGCATTCGGACATTAAAAACTATCGATTTTGGGTCGTATTCTGGTAGTTCGAAAGTCGAAGAATGCTATTGGAAAGCGTTTTTAGACAACAGCGACCTGACCAAAACGTATGATGAAGTGATAGTTTGTCACGACAATAACCTCAATACATTTGTGCCAACGGCTTTGTTTGACGAGGAATTGGCGGGCAGTTACCTGCAATACAACACTAAGGTTTTTGAAACGGATTTTTTTGCGTTTGATGCCATTGCGAATCAGGAAATGAACAATGTTTATATTCCGTACGTCAATATCAACAACTATTTGATTGACCAATTTGGGTCGTTTGAATACCGGCATGTAAATAGCATTTTGGTTTCGAAATTGCTGGATTTGTCGAAAAACAATGATGACAAGCAAGTTTATGTGCATTTTGCAAGTGACTGTTTTGAAATCATCGTTGTACAAAACCAGCAATTGCTGCTTTTCAATTCGTTTGAATATAATACCAAAGAAGATTTTATCTATTACCTGCTGTTTACTGCAGAGCAATTGAACCTGAATCCTGAATATTTCAAGCTGCATTTGCTTGGAAACATTACCGAAGACAGTGAATTATACAAGATCGCCTATAAATATGTGCGCAATGTGGCATTGCTCGACACTTCCATAATGCAACTTTACAATGATTTTTCCAAAGCGGAAAACCTCAAGCATTTTATACTTTTCCAATCGTGAGAATCATTTCCGGTAAATTCAAAGGCAGACGACTGACTGCACCAAAAAACCTTCCTGTTCGCCCAACGACCGACATGAGCAAAGAAGCGCTTTTTAACGTGCTCAACAACCATTTTAGTTTCGACGGACTGAAAGTATTAGATCTTTTCGCCGGAACGGGCAATATCAGCTACGAATTTGGTTCCCGTGGCAGCGACAATATTACTTGTGTTGATGGCGATTTTGGTTGCGTGAAATATATCAAACAAGTGGCGCAGGAATTCGATTTTAACATTGCTGCGATTAAAAGCGATGTTTTTAAATTTCTTGAAAAAAGCAATGCTGCGTATGATATTATCTTTGCCGATCCACCCTATAATTTACCACAAGCGGAATTCGAAAAAATCGTTATTTTGATTTTTGAGCGCGACATGCTGCACGAAGACGGTATGATGATTATCGAACATTCCAAACATACCAAACTCGACCATCTGATTCATTTTTCGTTTCAGAAGAATTATGGCGGTTCGGTTTTTTCGTTTTTTGAGATTAGTGATGATGAAACTACGGAGGTCGCTGATGAGACGGATGTTAGTGAGGAAGGGTGAATAGTGGCAGATGGGAGTTTACAGTGTTCAGTTTGCAGTTTGACAAATGAATAGTGAATACTGCTATCTATTATCTAGTATCTGCCATCTGAACACTGAATACTGAACGCCAAAATCTATTTAATCCTAGAAGTGTTTTCATTCACTGTCTTCTCCGAAACATTGAAATCCCTGACTTTCCCGAAAGTATATTTTATGGCGATTGAAAACTCCGAAGTGTCGGTGTAATATTTCACTTTTGAATCGATTCCGGTGATGTTGTAATCTTCGTAGAAGTTGGCATTTTTAAAAATGTCATTCCAGCTTAATGTGCAACTGATATTATTGTTAAATGTCTTTGAAACCGCCATATTCATTACAAAATAGGCATTTCTCTGAATGGCACCAACATTGTTTTTTGTAATGCCATAACCGCCAACAGAAGCGCTTAATTGCTTCGGAAACGCAAAGGTCTGGTTGGAATAATAATATAAAAACGGATTGGATTTTAAACGTACTGCAGTTGGATCTTCCACTTTTGCCAGAGAAAAAAACAAGATATTTTCGCACGACCAAAATCCACTTTTGAACGGCAAACCGAATTCTAGGTTGTAACCCGATTCCTTTTCAAGATTTACAAGCTTAAAAGTCAGTTGTTGTGCTTCATCATAGGCAAACGTAAAATATTCGGGATTAACCGTTTTGTAATAACTCAGTTTTACCGATTTATCGCCGAATTGAAATGCACCCGAAATTTCATCGGTAATCGATGGACTCAAATTTGGATTTCCGGCATAGGTGAAATACGGATTGGCATATAACAACGTTTGTCCAGTTGCAGAATAATTGGGGCGAATGATGCTTTTGGCGTAATTGAAACTGATGATTTTGGTGCTGTCAACAGCATAATCGATTTGCAGTTTTGGAAAAATATTGGTGTACTTATTATTTTTTTCGGTGTTATTTAAAAGTACATTTTCGCCTTTTATGTCGGTGTTTTCGATGCGAATTCCAGATAAAAAATCGAACTTCTTATATTTTCCGGACAACTGTATATAGGCGGCAGCGTTCGATTCTTTTTGAAGATAATTGGCTGTTTCACCAACGGTATTTTCATAGTTGAATTGGGTGTAATCTGTTTTGGTATGCGCCGAAATCCACAATAATCCGGTTTCCAATTTGATTTCGTTTTTAAAAATTTTCTCAAAATCTGTCCGTGCCGAAATTACATTAATACGAAAATGTTGGTTTCCGGTTTGCGTCAGATGGAATGCCGAATCATTATAATTATTATAAATATTGCTTTCCGAATTTTGACGAAAATCTGAAAATTGTAAGCCAGTGAACCACTGTGCCTTGTTGCCTAACTTTTTATTATAATTGGCAAACGAATTGAAGAAATTGCGGTTTGCGTCTGTAAAATTCTTAGTATTCACGTTGTTTGCATCTCCATTTTCAGCATAAAATGTTTTGGCAGCAATATCATTCAAATCCTTCCTATATTGGTTGGACACATTAAAAGACAAATAATCGTCTTCATTAATTTTATACAAGATTCCGGCGCCTGCAATATGCTGCGGTCGTTTGTAATCGTCAACGACCAAAAATTTTGATTCGATATTCTGATCGGGAATGCTAAATTCATTGCCGTTACTTTCCCAAGGATGCAATTGATTGTAATTAAAATTGGTTTTGATCTCGAGTTTTTTTCGCTGTAAAGAGGCATTAAATCCCAAATAATTATTGAAGGATTTTTTAAAAGAAGCCGTTTCTAAAAAACTGGTTTTAAAGCCTTCCCTTCTACCCGATTTTCTGGTGATCAACACTACTGCTCTGCCTTCGGCTTCGTATTTTGCCGACGGATTATTAATGATTTCTATAGATTTTATATCGCCCACATCCAATGAATTCAAATCATTCATCGTTACTTTTTGGGTGTCCATGTAAAGCAAAGGTTCGCCTTTTCCAACTACAGATAGGCTTTCCTTGTCAGGGCTCACCACAATCTTGGGCAATTTGGATAAAATATCCACCACATTTGGTATGTTTTCAAAAACAGAATTGGCGATATTGATCTTAATATTGCCGTTTTTGTTGCTGAACGTTTGCGTTTTCCCTTCAATCACAATTTCCTGCAAGTCATTGGGAACAGTGTCTTTCGGAATTTCCGTCTGCGCGGATGAAATTGTACAAAACATTAAAAAGAACAAACCGACGATATTATTTTTCATAATTGATTTCTTAATACTGATTATCGAACACTGATTACTGAACATTAGCCTTTAGCCAATCTAGCCAGTCTTTCGCAACTTTATCCCAATTATAGACTTCATAATCGGGTTGTCTATCTTCGTTTACCGGAAAAAAATTGTGTTCCAAATTGGTATAATCGATGAATGAAAAATTGGTCTTTTTTTCACGAATCACTTCAATCCGAAACAAGTCATTATAGGGCGAAGACCAATCTTTCGTACCATAAGTCACCAAAACCGGAATTTTCAGATGGCTGAGGTTTTCATTTTGCGGCTGCGAAAAATCGAAAGTCGTTTTAAAACTGTCGCCGCCGTTAAAATTGATGTTTTTGGAATTGTCGACGACCGTTTTCCAATAATCAATTGTGTTGCTGCCATCATGAACAGAATCATTTTCGGTAAACCGTGATTGCGCCAAAATGCTCATGATTCTGCCGTAGGGATTGCCACCGGAATAGATCAAATGTGTGATTTTTTTGTTGGTAGCAGCCATTTTTACGGCGATAGAACTGCCTTCAGAATGCCCAGCAACGACTAGTTTTCGGTTCCTTACCCAGCGTTCTTTTGCAAGTTGGCGCAGTATAAAATTATTCCGAAAAACATAATAATCAAGGTAATTGCGCTCAATATAACCTTTTGGCGGAATTCGATTTTCGATGTCTTTGTAATAGGCAAAATCTTTACCCAGCTTTTTTACATCCGAAATAATCGGAACAAAAGGCTTTCCTACAATGACAATATGATAATCTTCCAAAAACGGATTTTCATCAAAAGGCAAAGTGCCATAAAGTCCTTTTTCATCATACTTCACAACGGGTTGCGGCAAACTTCCCTGACAGAAAAAAAAGAGCGGTTTAGAAATTTTCTCTTCGTCTTTTTTGGAAATTACTATCACATCCACCGGATCATTCTGGAATTTGAACGATAAATGCCGGTAACCGTAATCTTCTGGTATTTTCTGCGAATAGGCGAAAGCTTTGGAAATTAAAAGCATGGCAATTAGTATTAAGGTTCTCATTGGTATGGCTATCTGTTGCAAATTTGTTCCAAAAATTCCGTTCCGAAAGTTAATCGTAGGTTAATGACGGGTTAATGTGTTGTATTCGTTGTAAAAAAAGTATTTTTGTTTAAAGTTTAAAGTACTACACAGTCTTAAACCTTAAACTTTTAAACCTTAAATTTTAACGCTTTGAAACTAAAAATAAACCTGCTTATCGGATTTTCGGCTGTCGTTTTGGTCGCGCTTTCGGCGATGCAGTATTATTTGGTGAAGACGGCTTATGATTATAAAGTGGAACAGTTTCGTTCGGAAATCAAAGCGAAAATTGCGAAAATAACGAACGACTACAGCGACATCGATTCGACGATTTTCAATAAAAAAGACTTTTATTACAAGCGTTTGGCGGAAAATTATATTTATGACAAGGGCACGCGTTCCATGATCAAAAAGGCATTGTTGTCTAATGATTTTAAAGCCGAACTGACCAAAAAACTACAAAAGGAATTTGAAGATGAAATTCCGAATCTCCAACTCGATTTTGCAATTGTACTCAACAAATTCGTGATTTATGAAAATGCAAAAGCTGCCGATACCATTTTTGCCGAAAAACCTACTATTGGCAATAAATTATACGGCGATTTGGCGTCTTTGGACGATGCGTTTCTAGTACGGAATTATGTTGGAACGACAAGCGGAATTGCGAATCGAAAATCCATAAATGCTGATTATAAGCTGCTAACAGAAGACACTTTATACGTTTCTGTAGCCAATTGGGAGCAGATTGTGTTGAAACGAATGTCGGTAATTTTGATTTTTGCAATAATCTCAATTCTCACTTTAATAACATTATTTGTAGTAGCAATCAAAGCATTGATACGTCAAAAAAAAGTTAGCGATGTAAAAACTGATTTCATCAACAATATCACCCACGAGTTGAAAACACCATTGACGACATTGTCGGTTTCAACAAAAATTTTAGAACGAAAAGAAATCCGTGAAAACGATGCTGCTTTTCAATCGATTTTAGACACCATAGGAAGACAGAATAATCGTTTACAAAATCTGATTGACCAAGTAATGACAAATTCTCTTGGACATTCGGAAATTGAATTACAAAAGGAAAAAATTGCTGCCAATGCCCTATTAAAAACCATTGTTGCTGATTTTAAAATCGCTTATCCAAATGTTGCGATTGGCACCGATTTCCATCCAAAAGAAACCCATCTAACCTTGGATAAATTTCATCTGACAACCGCCATTGTAAATGTTTTGGAGAATGCCGTAAAATATGGCTGTAAGCATATTTCCATACAAACTTCGTTAGCCAATCACCAATTCAATATCAGTATTCAGGATGACGGTATTGGTATTGCAAAAAACAAGCAATTGCATTTATTTGACAAATTTTACCGCGTCGAACAAGGCAATTTGCACAATGCGAAAGGGCTCGGATTGGGATTATACTATGTTGACCAAATTATAAAAGCGCACCAAGGAACGATAAAAGTCGTGAGTGAATTGGGAAAAGGTGCCGCTTTCAACATTAGCATTCCATCTGTTTGATTAACATGATAAACTTAGCGCCTTAGCACTTTCGTGGCCGATGAAAAAAGTACTCTTAGCCGAAGATGACGCTGATTTTGCAAGCGTTTTAAAACAATATCTCGAATTATACGAGTTTACAGTTGCTGTTGCCGAAAATGGTGAAGAAGCACTGCAATTTTTCCAAAAAACAACTTTTGATATTTGTGTGTTCGATGTAATGATGCCAAAAATCGACGGATTTACTTTGGCCGAAAAAATCATCAAAATCAATCCGGAAATTCCGTTTGTTTTTCTTACCGCACGGCAACTTAAAGAAGATAAAATCAAAGGATTAAAACTCGGCGCTGATGATTATATTGTAAAACCTTTTGAAGCGGACGAACTGGTCTTGCGACTGAATAATATTCTTAAAAGAACTTTAAAAACTGTTATTGCGATAGATTCAGGTGAAATTCAAATTGGGATTTATGCTTTTAATGCCAATCGGTTTGAGTTGAAAAATGGCAATAAAACCCAACGATTGACCGAAAAAGAAGCTGCTTTAATTCAATTTCTCTACAAAAACAAAAACCAACTGCTCAAACGCGAGGAAATCTTGAAAGCCGTATGGGGAAACGACGACTTTTTCTCAGGACGAAGTATGGATGTTTTTATCAGTCGCTTGCGGAAATATTTTAGCAATGATGTGTCTATTTCGTTGGAAAGTATTAGAAATATTGGGTTGGAGTTTAAATTAAGGAACAAAGATTTAAAGTAACAAAGGTTCAGAGGTCATATGCTTTGTGCCTATGAACCTTTGCTACTTTGAACCTCTCTAAAAAAAAGCAGACCTGTAAGCCGGATTCTGTATTCCCAAAGGAACCCTTATCATTTATCTAGTCCCGAAGTTACCCGCGGGATCCATCTTTCTACCCTTCAGCAACGGCCGAGCCAACCTTAAATGCTGATATACTTGAAATTTCACCGCATAGAGTTTACCTGGTTTCACTACAGCATTACCTGTACATACTTTCTGTTGCACTTGTCCTCTCCCATTTTCACGGAATGACGGGTGTTACCCGCTATGCTGCCCTGTGGTGTCCGGACTTTCCTCCTTCCCGAAAGGGACGGCGATAAGGCGGTCTGCGGGTGCAAACTTACGACAATTTGGCTAATGGCGGCAAGTTTGTAACTTTTTCAACGAATTATATAACGCCAGCAACGTTATTAAATGTAATTTTAAATTATCCAAAATAAAATAAAAAATATCCTACCATGGAACGTCAAATGTACCACTATGCCACAGTTTCAAAGGCATTAGATGAATTAAAAGAGAAAGGTTTTGCTACAGATTTTAACCTTCAAGAAGATAAAATTACCGATAATCCCGACAATTTCGAAATTGTACATATTTATCGCTACGAAGGTGAAAGTGATCCGGGTGACGAGGCGACCGTTTATGGTATAAAATCAAAAGGTGGCGAACGCGGCGTATTTGTGGCCGGTGATTTATCGATGGGAGACGAAAGCGCAACACATGTGCTTAACAATTTGAGTATTCGTGGCAGACAAGATTTATAAACGCATCCAGATGAAGTTTTGAACGCAATTTGTTCATAAAACGCTTTATCTTCGATCCTTAATTTTTTCAATCTTTAATTTAAAAAACTATATTTGTGACCAATCAATTTCCATGGAGCAATTCGTAGTATCAGCCAGAAAATACCGTCCGCAGACATTTAAAGATGTCGTCGGACAGCAGGCGATTACGAATACTTTACTCAATGCAATTGAAACCAATCACCTTGCTTCTGCCTTATTATTCACGGGCCCTCGCGGTGTTGGAAAAACAACTTGCGCGCGCATTCTAGCCCGAAAAATCAACCAACCGGGTTATGACGACCCAAATGAGGATTTTGCGTTTAATGTATTTGAACTCGATGCGGCTTCCAATAATTCTGTTGACGATATCCGGAATTTGATTGACCAAGTGAGGATCCCGCCACAAACAGGGCAATACAAAGTTTATATTATTGACGAAGTGCACATGCTATCGTCTGCGGCTTTCAATGCATTCCTGAAAACACTCGAAGAACCGCCAAAGCACGCCATTTTTATTTTGGCAACGACTGAAAAGCACAAAATCATTCCAACTATTTTGTCACGTTGTCAGATTTTTGATTTTAAGCGGATTACAGTAAAAGATGCGAAAGAACATTTGGCAGAAGTAGCACAAAGTCAAGGCGTAAATTATGAAGATGACGCATTGCATATCATTGCCCAAAAAGCCGATGGTGCTATGCGAGATGCACTTTCTATATTTGACCGCGTAGTTTCTTATTGTGGCAATAACCTTACGAGACAAGCTGTCACAGAGAATTTAAACGTACTCGATTACGAAACTTATATCAAGGTAACCGATTTGATTTTGGAGCATAAAATTCCGGAATTGTTGGTAGAATATAACGAAATCCTTTCAAAAGGTTTTGACGGACATCATTTTATCGCCGGATTGGCATCGCATTTCCGTGATTTGATGGTTTCGAAAACGCCGGCAACACTTTCATTGTTAGAAGCCGGTGAACAGGCACAGAAATTATACGGCATTCAATCGCAGAAAACGACACAAGATTTTCTGTTGAAAGCGATTGACATTGCCAACGACTGCGATTTGAAATACAAAGTTTCCCAAAACCAAAGGCTTTTAGTAGAACTTTGCCTGATGCAACTCGCCTCCATCACTTATGATGGAGAAAAAAAAAAGTTGACGGATTTATAATTCCACCCAATTATTTTTATGGACGTACCTTTGAAATTGAGGTAAAAGCACCTGAAGTCGTTATTCCACCTTTGAATATTCCGACCCCGGTTTTTCCCGAAACGTTACCCGAAGTAGTAATTACAACTCCAAAAATTGAAATTCCGATTGAAAATGGAGCCAAAGTTTCGGCGCTTTCTTTATCAAGTATTCGTGCCAAAAAAGCATTGGAGCAGACATCAAAAGCTGTTGTAAAAGAAGTAGCGCATTTGCCTACTGAACCATTTACAGAAACGGACATGTTATTGCAATGGAACAAATACGCACAGCGTCTTGGTGATAAAGGCCACAAAATTATGGAATCGTTATTACTGATCAACGATCCGAAATTAAAAGGCACAACTATCATTCATGAATTACCAAACGAAGGCTCGAAAATCGATTTTGAAAGTGAGAAATATGATTTGATGGGTTATCTAAGGGGAAAATTACACAACCATGATATTACAATCGAAATTGTCGTAAACGAAAAAATGGATGCCCGAAAAGCATTTACTGCCCAAGATAAATATAACCGTTTGAATGAGATTAATCCAAATTTGGATTTGTTGCGGAAGACATTTGATTTGGATATTTAATTTAGAAACCTGAGATAATTCTAAAAAATATTATTCTTTCTCAATCAACGTCCTTTCAATTCTACTATCAGGAACCAGCCACATCAGCGCTACCAAGATATAAACTGCTCCTGAAAGCCATTCATTAATGAACGAAAATATGATTCCTAGAATATACAAAGGCGGCGATGATAATCCTTTCCAATCTTTGCCGATAGCTTTTTTCAAAAGTGAATTTTCACCCTGACTTTTGACGATTACACTCTGTAAAATCCAATAAGAAATTCCCGCCATTAGCAATATAAAGCCATAGACCGTCATGGCCGCTTTTGCAAAATGATTTTCGCCCACCCAACCGGTAGCGAAAGGAACAAGAGAAAGCCAAAATAATAAAAAGAGATTCGCCCATAAAATCTTACCATTCACTTGTGAAACGCTGTGCATCATGTGGTGGTGGTTATTCCAGTAAATTCCGATATAGATAAAACTCAAAATATAACTCAAGAATACAGGAAATAATTCCAAAAGCGATTCAAAACCGGCACTTTCTGGTACTTTCAATTCCAAAACCATGATGGTCAAAATAATGGCGAGCACGCCGTCACTGAATGCTTCGAGTCTTCCTTTGTTCATATTCAAATTTTGTTGTAATACATCGCTTTAATAATACCGTCTGCCAATCCAATTTTTGGTACATAAATTTGTCGTGCGCCACTCCATTTCATCGCATTCAAATAAACACGTATGGCTGGAATGATAACGTCGGCACGATCTGGATTCATGCCAAGTTCAGAAATTCGCTGTTCATACGAAAGCGCATTTAACGATGCATACTGTGCATTCAGATAAATATAAGACAATGGCTTTTCTTCTAGTTTTCCGGACATTTTGAACAGTTTATTAATATTTCCACCGGAACCGATTAACGTTACCAAATCGTATTCTTCTGTATTGGCACGGATCCATTTTTCAATTTCAACCCAAACAATATCGTTAACCATGTTGTTGAGCAAACGCACAGTTCCTACTTTAAAAGATTTAGAAACGACCATTTTGCCGTCATTGAAAAGCGAAAACTCTGTGCTTCCACCACCAACGTCAACATAAAGATAGGTCTGGTCGGTTTTTAGCAAGTAATGCAAATCTGTCGAAGCGATGATTGCGGCTTCCCGTTTGCCATCGATGATTTCTATTTTGATATCGGCTTTTTTCTTAATCAATTCTACTACTTCTTTGCCATTATAAGCTTCACGCATTGCTGAAGTGGCGCATGCCATGTATTTTTCGACTTTGTGTACTTTCATCAGCAATTTAAATGCTTTCATTGCATCAACCATGCGCTCGATATTCTCTTCTGAGATTTCTCCAACAGTAAATGCATCCTGCCCCAAACGGATCGGAACACGCACAAGCGAGCTTTTGCTGAACTGCGTTTCCTTGCCTTTTTCTTCGATAATATTAGCTATCAGTAGTCGCATCGCATTAGAACCGATGTCAATTGCTGCGTATTTTTTAATGGCGATCATTTAGGTGTTGGTTTTTGAGTGCCGGGTGTTAATGATACTTTCGACTTTTTACTTTCGACTATAATTTTTCGGTAATGACTTCAAGTTTGTCCCTATAATAATTATACGTTTCCAATTGCGCACGGAAAACCGGTGCATTGCCTCGGACACGGTATTTGTTGTCAAGTTTCTCCGAATGCAATCTGGCTTTTACGTTTCCTTTCCAACCAACATTGAAATTATCGATAAGTTCATTTTTTACATTTTCATCATAAATTGGGCAAGTAACTTCTACCCTTCCGTCAAGGTTTCTCGTCATGAAATCTGCTGAGGATATAAAAACTTCAGGATCGCCGCCGTTCGCAAAAATGAAAATTCTGGAATGTTCCAGGTAATTGTCAACAATACTGATGGCTTCTATGTTCTCACTCATACCCGCAACGCCAGGAATCAAGGAACAAATACCCCGAACCTGTAATTGAATTTTGACGCCAGCCCTACTCGCTTCATATAGTTTGTCAATCATTTTAAAATCGGATAAACTATTCATTTTTAATTTCATGTAGGCTTGTTTTCCTAACTTGGCATACATAATTTCTTTGTCGATGAGCCTGTAAATTCTGGTGCGCGTATAATGTGGCGAAACGATCAGGTGCTTATAACGGTGTAATCTGTAATTGACTTCGAAGAAATCAAAAATCTTCGAAACATCTTTCAAAATTTGCTGGTGACTTGTAAAAAGTGTAACGTCTGTATAAACTTTAGCGGTAGCTTCGTTAAAATTTCCGGTAGAAATTATACCGTAACGTCTGCTTTTGCCATCTTCCATTCGTTCTATCATACAAACTTTACTGTGTACTTTGAGTCCTTTTATACCAAAAATCAATTCGATGCCTTCTTGCTGCATTTGTCCAGAATAGGAAATATTACTGGCTTCATCAAAACGCGCTTGCAATTCAATTTGTACTGTTACTTTCTTCCCATTTTTAGCCGCATTGATCAGCGAACTAATGACCTGAGAATTTTTTGCAAGGCGGTATAAAGTAATTTTAATTGACGTTACTTTTGGATCTAGTGCCGCTTCACGTAGAAATTTTATCAAATACGAAAATGACTGGTAAGGAGCATTAATCAGGTAATCTCGTTGACTTATTTTTTCCAAAATACTGCCTTCCAAGCTCAAACCTTGCACCGGAAGCGGTGTGTTTTGGTTGTACAATAAATCATATCG
Source organism: Flavobacterium sp. (assembly GCA_029946065.1). Classification (GTDB taxonomy): domain Bacteria; phylum Bacteroidota; class Bacteroidia; order Flavobacteriales; family Flavobacteriaceae; genus Flavobacterium. Next base: position 251,456 of record JAQSDU010000007.1, on the reverse strand, counting down.
CCCAAGATTCGGGAAATCCATATAATCTCGACGATTGTGGTAACGACCACCCGGAATAATACTATCTGTAGATTCGATGTGTAGCTTGTCGATAAAAAACTGGAGTGTATCTTTTCCAATCGATTGGTCGTAAACGAAACGTACCGGCTCGCCAATCCTTCGGTCTTTGACACTGGTCGCAATTTTTTCGAGCATACTCTTGCTTAAATCACTATCAATTTCCAACTGCGCATCTCTTGTAATTTTGATCATGTGCGCCGAAACACTCTCATAATCAAAAATGTTAAAGATATTGCTGAGGTGGTAACGGATTACATCGTCGAGCAAGATGATGTATTGCTTTTCATTTGAAGACGGCAAAACCACAAAACGGTTGATGGTTTTGGGGATTTCGATAATCGCATAACGCACTTCTTGTTTGGGTTTTCCTAAACCTAAAATCGAAGTTTTTGACACTTGCTTCATCACCAATTTTACCGCCAAATAACCCGAAGTATCCTTTAAAATTGGAAATTCTGCGAGATCATTTAATATAATTGTGACCAAAGCGGGACTTACACGTTGGATAAAAAAATCTTTAATGAAATTTTCCTGTTCTTTAGAAATTTCACTTTCGTTGATGACAAAAATATTTTCTTTTTCGAGTTTTTTTTCAATAATACTGAGTATTTTAAGGCTTTCCGACTGCTGCTTGATTACGATTTCTGTGATTTCCTTAAGCAATTTTTCTGCAGAAATACCTCCTAAAACTTTTTCTCCAGAAATTCCCGAAAGACTCAACCGCCTGACAGCAGCAAATCGAACCCTGAAAAATTCGTCATAATTGTTCGAGAAAATACCTAAAAACCTAAGTCTGTCTAGCAGTGGGACATTTTCATCTCCAGCTTCCTGAAGTACACGTGCATTAAAACAAAGCCAACTTTTTTCTCTGTCTATATATCTATTTTCTGGTGTCATTTATTATTTTAAATCTTTTGGAAAGACCATTTTTAGGGTTTTACCTTTACTAATGTTTTCCCATTTATTAGTATCAAACACTATCGAAACAAAACCTGATGTTGGTACGTTCTCGATATATTCGTCTCCAAATTTATTAACAAAATCTGTGATTGCCTCATTGTGCCCGAAAAGAATAACATTATCATAATCATTATCGCATGATTTTATGATTTTTTCAAGCTGATGGAAATCGAAAGTATATAAATCATCCTTAAAAAGGATACTCTCTACAGAACACTGCATGTTTTGCACAAAAATCATCGCCGTTTCTGAAGCGCGTTTGGCCGTGCTGCTCCAAATAATAAAAGTCTTCGGCAAAATACCAGTTATCGCTTGTGAAACACTGTGGGCATCTAGTATTCCACGATTATTTAACGGACGATCTTTGTCGATCAAAGGTGCTTCCCAACTTGATTTTGCGTGCCTTATAAGGAATAGATTTTTCATTTCTTAAACTTTACAATCAGATTCTTTAAATATCGTGATTTTAAAGCGAAATGCAAAAAAATGCCAGCTAATTGTATCTTTTTACGATGATTTAAGGCTGCAGCCTATCCGTTTTCCATGAAAAATCATCTTGAATCTTATAACGGATTCTGTCATGAAGGCGATTTGGACGGCCTTGCCAAAATTCAATTTCGATGGGTTTTACAATATAACCGCCCCAATTTTCGGGTCTTGGAATGGGTTTTCCTTCAAATTGGTGTTCAAGATTTTTTAGCTTTTCCTCCAGAACTTCCCTTGAATCAACAACTTCACTTTGAATCGAAACCAATGCGCCGAGCTTACTGCCTTCCGGACGGGAATCAAAATAATTGTCTGAAATATTTTCAGGTACTTTTTCAGCAATGCCTTTTATAATAACTTGTCGTTCTGATTTTTGCCAAAAAAAAGACAAACAAACGTGTGGATTTTGGGCAATTGCTTTTCCTTTTTCAGAACTATAATTGGTATAAAAAATAAATCCTTCGTAGGTAAACTGCTTCAATAAAACAACCCGAGACTTCGGAAAACCGTCCAATCCAAAAGTGGAAATGGTCATCGCATTCGTTTCATCTGTATTTTCAGCATCGACTTCATGAAACCACAAGTGAAATAATTGTAATGGATCTTCGGGAAAATTACCTTCAATTAGCGCACTTTTTTCGTATGATTTTCTGTAATTGCTTAAATCTTTCATTTTAATTAGATAATGGGACAATTTAGGTAATGATAATAAAATATAAAGTTAGGATGTAATTTTCTCTTTATCTAATTTTCTAATTAACTTATTTACTATATTTCAAAAACCTTTCCGTCATCGGCCAAATGGACGTTCGGAAAAACTGTCGCGGCTTCTTCCCGAAAAAGCTCAATCGAATCATATCGCGTAGAATAATGACCCAAAATTAACTGTTTTACATTCGCTTTTGCAGCAATCTGAGCGGTTTGTTTTGCGGTGCAATGCATGGTTTTTTCCGCTAAATGCGTTTCTGAATCCAAAAATGTCGATTCTTGATACAAAACATCAACATTTTCAATCAGCGACAAGTAGCTTTCCGTGTAAACGGTATCGGAACAATAAGCGTAACTTTTCGGTGGAATCGGTTCGAATGTCAGTGCTTCGTTTTTGAGCAAAGTACCATCGTCAAGCGTAATATCTTTGCCATTTTTAATGTTTTGAAAGTAACAGGTTTCAATCTGATGTTGTTGAATAACGTCAACATTGAGCCTTCTATCTCCAATTTTTTCGCGGAATAAAAAACCGTTCGTATAAACGCGGTGTTTTAGCGGAATAGTCGAGACGATTACTTTTTCATCTTCAAAAACGATTTCGGATGCATCCGACGAAAGTTCGTTGAAATACAAGTTATAACCTGTATAAGAATTAGCGTATTTCAACTGAAGCAAAATAATTTCTTTGATGCCTTTCGGGCCATAAACGTGTAAATCATTTTCACGATTGAGAAGTGTAAACGTGGAAATCAATCCGACCAATCCGAAAAAATGATCGCCATGCAAATGCGAAATAAAAATATGATTGATTTTGGAAAATTTGACTTTATTTTTGCGCAGTTGCACTTGGGTTCCTTCGGCACAATCAATCAAAAACAGTCGATTTTTTATCTCTAAAACTTGCGAAGTCGGATTGGTAAAAGTGCGTGGTGTAGCGGCGTAACAGCCTAGTATGGTGAGATTCACTTTGGAATTTAGGATTTAGGATTTGTGATTTAAAAACCCAAATCGCGTTCGATTTCTTCCATTTCAATGATATCGTGGGCTTCCAATTTTGTAGGAACGATATTGAGTTTGTCGGAAGCTTTGTTGAAATCGAAATCTTCAGCAACAATTACAAAAGATTTTTTATTTTTTTTATGGGCTTTACACAAAGGAAGAAATGCGTTCACTTCCTTTACTGACACGCTTTTACAATGCGTAATATCAATAATAAGATTGTGTTTTTCGAACGATTTGTGCTCATGCGTAATCTTCATAAGGAACGCCGTAAGGTCGCCTTGCGTGTCTTTTATCGTGGTGGTATGTCCTTTAGTTTCGACTTTCATGGCTATAAATTAGATAATTAGAAAATGTGACAATTAGAAAATTAGCAGTGGGATCATTATCGAAAATATCTTATTAGCGAATTTAAGAAATTTAGTGATGGAATGCAAAATTATACTATTAACAAATTTTCTAATTTTCAATTACTTTATTTTCGAAGCTAAAAGATAAATTACTGCCATTCTGATTGCCACGCCGTTCTCGACTTGGTTAAGTATAACGGATTGCTGTGAATCGGCAACATCCGAAGTGATTTCGACGCCGCGGTTGATTGGTCCGGGGTGCATGATGACTATTTCTTTGCTCAAAGCATCCAAAAGTGCTTTATCAACGCCATATTGCTGTGCATATTCGCGTGTTGATGGGAAATAATTGATGTCCATTCTTTCATTCTGAACACGCAGCATATTCGCCACATCGCACCATTCGAGTGCTTTTCGCAAATTTGGCTCTACCGTTACACCGAGACTTTCGATGTATTTTGGGATAAGTGTTTTCGGACCGCAAACTTTTACTTCTGCGCCTTGCATTTTCAGTGCATAAATATTAGAAAGTGCTACTCTTGAGTGCAAAATATCACCTACAATAACTACCTTTTTGCCGCCGACGTCTCCAAGTTTTTCTCGTATCGAATAACTATCTAGAAGGCCCTGTGTTGGGTGTTCATGCGCACCATCGCCTGCATTTACGATACTTGCTTTTACGTTTTGTGAAAGAAAATAAGCAGCTCCTGGATTGGCGTGGCGCATCACCACCATATCAACTTTCATGGATAAAATATTGTTGACGGTATCGATAAGCGTTTCTCCTTTTTTAACCGATGATTGCGCCGCCGAAAAACTAATTACGTCTGCAGAAAGTCGTTTTTGTGCGAGTTCAAAAGATAATTTCGTGCGGGTACTATTTTCGAAAAAGATGTTGGCTATTGTAATATCCCTTAAAGATGGAACTTTTTTGATTGGGCGGTTGATGACTTCCTTAAAATGATCGGCGGTTTCAAAAATAAGGTCAATATCACTCTTGTTGATATATTTGATGCCTAATAGGTGATTTACGCTTAACTCTTTCATTCCCATTTCAGATTGGAGATTTTATATTTTAGATTTTAGATTTTTTTGACTTTCAACTTAAATTAAATATACGCCATCTTCGCCTTCGTTTTCCAACCAGTTTACTTTTACTTTTTCATTATTGATAGCATCCACCTGACGGCCTCGATAATCAGGCTGAATGGGCAAATGACGACTGAAACGACGGTCAATCAGCACCAGTAATTCAATTTCTGACGGCCTTCCGAATGACTGGATCGCGGTCAAAGCCGAACGGATGCTGCGTCCTGTGTAAAGCACATCGTCAATGAAAATGACTTTTTTATTTTCTACAATAAAATCGATGTTGGTTTTATTCGCTTCGAGTGGTTTTTCGGTACGACGGAAATCATCGCGAAAAAAAGTGATGTCGAGATAACCTAAAACAATATCGGCAACTTTGTATTCTTTTTCGAGTAAATTTTTTAAACGTTCGGCCAAAAATGTACCTCGAGGCTGTATTCCGATAAGGATTGTATTGGAAAAATCGAGGTGCTTCTCGATCAACTGACAGGCCAAACGATGCAGAATGATATTGACTTCTTTTGAAGTAAGCAATACTTTTGAACTCATACGAAGTGTTGTTTGGGATGTAAAGATATGATTTTTTAGGATATTGAGAGAATGTACGGGAAAAGATTTTGAGACTGTGAGACTTGAGACCGTAAGACAGAAAGACCGTAAGATTGCATTAAAACGCATAAAAAGCGATGCATTATAATATGAATCGCTTTTTATCTTAAAATCTTACCAGCTTACCGTCTAACTGTCTAATTATACATTTTCTTCCGCAACTCTTGCACTTTCTCATCATCCAAATAATCATCGAAAGTCATGTAGCGGTCAATAGCACCATTTGGTGTTAATTCAATAATTCGGTTACCGACAGTTTGCGCAAATTCGTGGTCATGTGTCGTTAAAATCACTGACCCTTTGAAATTTTTGAGTGAATTATTGAAAGCCGTAATCGACTCCAAATCCAAGTGATTCGTAGGTTCGTCGAGCATTAATATGTTCGCACGTTCCATCATCATTCTGGAAAGCATGCACCTTACTTTTTCGCCTCCAGACAATACGCGGCTGGTTTTCAGCGCTTCTTCGCCTGAGAAAATCATCTTTCCAAGAAAACCACGTATGAAAACTTCATCGCGTTCTTCTTCGGTTTTTGCCCATTGACGTAGCCAATCAACCAATGACAAATCATTTTCAAAAAACGAATGATTGTCAACTGGAAGATACGCTTGGTTGGTAGTAATTCCCCAGTCGAAAGTTCCTGAATCTGCATTTTGGTTGCCGTTTAATATTTCGTAGAAAGCCGACGTAGCACGAGAATCTTTAGAGAACAATACGATTTTATCACCTTTCGCCATATTCAAATCGACACCTTTGAAAAGTGTTTCACCATCAACGGAAGCACTCAAGTTGACCACATTTAAAATTTGGTCACCAGCTTCTCTTTCCTGATCGAAAATAATTGCAGGATAACGACGGCTTGACGGTTTAATTTCGGAAATATTCAGTTTGCTGATCATTTTCTTACGAGAAGTCGCTTGCTTTGATTTTGCTACGTTCGCACTGAAACGGCGGATGAATTCTTCGAGTTCTTGTTTCTTTTCTTCAGCCTTTTTATTTTGCTGTGCACGTTGTTTTGCCGCCAACTGACTTGATTCATACCAGAACGTATAATTTCCGGAATAATGGTTGATTTTTCCAAAATCAATATCCGAAATATGCGTGCAAACTGCATCTAAAAAGTGACGGTCGTGCGAAACTACAATTACTGTATTTTCATAATTGGCAAGGAAATTTTCGAGCCACGCGATGGTTTCAAAATCCAAGTCGTTCGTCGGCTCATCCATAATTAACATATCTGGATTGCCAAAAAGTGCTTGTGCAAGCAAGACACGTACTTTTAGTTTCCCATCAACATCTCCCATTAAAGTATAGTGAAACTCTTCACCGATACCCAAATTTGAGAGTAAAGCTGCGGCATCAGAATCGGCATTCCAGCCATTCATTTCTTCAAACTGCACTTGTAATTCTCCAATCCTGTCGGCATTGGAATCGTTATAATCAAGGTACAATTCGTCCATTTCTTTTTTAACGGCGAATAAAATTTTATTGCCCATCATGACTGTTTCCAAAACCGTATGCTCGTCGAACATATTGTGGTTTTGGTTCAGGACAGACATTCTTTTTCCCGGTTCAAGGTGAATGTGTCCCGAAGTAGGATCCATATCGCCTGCAATTATTTTAAGGAAGGTTGATTTTCCGGCGCCATTTGCTCCAATTACGCCGTAAATATTACCATGAGTGAAGGTTGTATTTACTTCATCGAAGAGGATTCTTTTTCCAAATTGAACCGATAAATTATTTACTGTTAACATGAATTATCTTTTATAAAATTTTTTGCAAAAGTAGAAAAAATAGTGGAGATTTACAGCTTTCGCAACCGCTAAATAACCGCTAAACGACGCAGATGAATTTAATACCGGCTTTCCCCATATTCGAAAATCCGGCACCGGTGCATTATTTTTTTGAAACCATCGCGTTTATAATAGGCATCCGCGTTTATTATTTCCAAAAGAAAAAAATAGAGGATCCAATTTCAGATACAAACCGCCTCTGGATACTCATTGGTGCGATGATTGGCGCTTTAATCGGCTCAAGGCTGATAGCAGTTCTCGAAACGCCTGAAACCCTTTCGCAACTCACTTTAATCGATTTATACCAAAGTAAAACTGTCGCCGGTGGTTTTATTGGCGGTCTTTTTGGAGTCGAATTGATCAAGAAAATAATCGGCGTAAAAATTGCTTCGGGTGATGTATATGTATTTCCGATTATCATTGCCGTTTTCATTGGAAGGATGGGTTGTTTTATTTCCGGAATTGCAGAACCTACGTATGGCATACCAACGTCTTTTTTTACCGGAATGGATCTTGGTGACGGAATACTTCGACATCCGGTAGCGCTTTATGAAATGCTATATATGATAGGATTGTTTTTTTTATTCCGAAAGATAAAACCAATGGAAATGTGTAACGGCGATCGTTTCAAACTTTTTATGGTTTTGTATTTTGCCTATCGCTTTTTCGTTGAATTCATCAAACCATATCATGCTTTATGGTTACATTTGAGTAGCATCCATTGGAGTGCTTTGTTCATTTTTGCTTACTATTACCGTTTTATTGTCCGAATTTATAAAAGGCTTTTTATATGAGAACACGCGATTATGTTTATTACGATTATACGAAAAGCATTTGTCCGGAATGCCTGAAACTTGCCGATGCTAAAATTGTTTTCCAAGATGAAAAAGTCTGGATGTTGAAACATTGTCATACACATGGCGATACGAAAGTGATGATTGCCGATGATATCGAATATTACAAACAAATCAGGAATTATAACAAACAATCGGAAATTCCGCTGAAATTCAATACCAAAGTACATTATGGTTGTCCTTATGACTGCGGCCTTTGTACCGATCACGAGCAACATTCCTGTCTCACCGTCGTTGAAGTGACAGATCGTTGCAATCTCGCCTGCCCCACTTGCTATGCCAATTCGGCTCCAAATTATGGAAGACACAGAACGCTCGAAGAAATTGAAAAAATGTTTGATACGGTGGTAACCAATGAAGGTGAACCAGATGTTGTACAGATTTCAGGTGGTGAACCCACAGTACATCCAGATTTTTTTAAGATACTTGATATTGCCAAAACAAAACCCATCAAACATTTAATGGTTAACACTAATGGTATCCGGATTGCAAAAGATGTCGCTTTTGCGGAAAAACTATCGACCTATATGCCGGATTTCGAAGTCTATTTGCAGTTTGACAGTTTTAAACCTGAAGTATTGCAAAAACTGCGCGGTGAAGATCTGACTGAAGTGAGAAGAAAAGCAATCGAAAACCTCAATAAATTCAATATTTCAACTACATTGGTCATCACCTTACAAAAAGGAGAGAATGATGATGAAATTGGAAAAATATTGGAGTATGCCGTGCAACAAAAATGTGTACGCGGTGTAACTTTTCAACCTACACAAGTTGCCGGGAGGAATCAGAATTATGATGACAATCAGGGACGCATTACACTCACGGAAGTCAGAAGAAAAATTTATGAGCAGTATCCTGTATTTACACCACAAGATTTGATTCCGGTGCCGTGCAATCCAGATGCACTATGTATGGCTTATGCACTCAAAATTGACGGTGAAGTCATTCCGATGACACATTTAATCAATCCGGAAGATTTGCTCAATAACTCTAAAAATACGATTGTATTCGAACATGATGAAAAACTAAAGGAGCACATGTTAACACTTTTTAGCACCGGCATTTCTGTCGATTGTGCCAAAGATACTTTTGGCGAACTCATGTGCTGCTTGCCGCGCGTGCAATCTGAAACTTTGGGTTATGACAATTTATTTCGTATTATTATCATGAATTTTATGGATGCTCAGGATTTTGATGTGCGCGCCGTTAAAAAATCTTGTGTACATATTGTTAGCGACAAGATGAAAATCATTCCGTTTGAAACGATGAATTTATTTTACCGCGAAAATCATATTGAGCAAATCAGAAAAGAACTAAATATATGAACGACTTATCAAATGGTTTTATGATGTTTTTATTTTTTCTTAGTCCAATTTTATTCCTGACAGGGCTAGGAATTTTGATTTTCAGTAAAGATATGAAGAAAAAAGGGCTTTGGCTGATTTTACTTGCCGTCATACTTTTTGTTATCGGATTTGGGGTCTGTCTTTCAAACCTTCATATTTAGACTGCTTTTCACGCTGATTATGAGTATCGCACATTTAACTATGCCTTAACAATAATATCGAATGCAACCTAATATTTTTGTTTGCAATAATTTTTACACATGTGTGATTTAAAATTTATAAAACTGTTCTTTTTTCCGGCTTGTTTGCTCACCCTTTTTACTTCGTGTAACAAGCAGTTTAAAGACGATAATTATACGGCTTATTTTGGTGGTGAAGTTACAAATCCTACCAATCCCTATGTGCTTTTTTGCCGTGGATCTCAGGTTTTAGATACCATTATGCTCAAAAAAGACAATACTTTTTTTATCAAATTTGATTCGTTAACGCCTGGTTTATATACTTTTAAAAATGAACCGGAATTTCAATATGTGTATTTCGACAAAAACGACAGCATCATGGTGCGCATCAACACCGATGAATTTGATGAATCGATAGTTTTTTGCGGACGCGGCGAAGAAAAAAACAACTTTTTGATGGAATTATACCTCAAAAACGAAGAAGACAAAAAGAAAATTTACGACGTTTTTGACTACGATTATCCGAAATTCAAAAAGAATGTCGATTCTACTTACGCCATCAAAAAAGTATTTTACGATACCAAAAAGAAAGAATTAGAATGGAGTGATGATTTTGACATTTATGCACAGGCATGTCTCAATTTTGGTCATTATACAAAAAAAGAAATCTATCCAATCGTACACAAAGCCCGAACAGGTACCGATATTAAGAAAGACCTTCCAAAGGATTTTTATGACTACAGGCAAAATATCGATTTTAACAACCTGAAGCTAAAAGAATATTCACCTTTTGTAAAATACCTCACCTACATGCTCAACAATGTAGCGTTAAGTAATGATTTAACGCCAAATACCAGTCCGGCAGATATGGCGCTCGATATGAATATCCGTAAAATGAATATCGCCGATACTTTATTCAAAAACGAAAAAATAAAAAATACGATACTCAACAACATCGCTTTCACTTATCTATTGGAAGACCAGAATATCGTCAACAACAAAAAATTCCTGGACAAATACCACGTTTTGTCAACAGATACAAGTCAGCACAACGAAATCCTTAAAATCGGAAATGCCATACAGTTATTAAAAACCGGTAATAAACTACCGGAAGTAGCTTTGGTTGACGAGAAAAATCAGCCGGTTTCCATCAACGCTTATATCAAAAAGAAAACCGTTATTTTCTTTTGGACAGAAAGCCTCGAATCGCATCTTGCAGCCGCTCATAAGAAAATTATGGAAATGGAAAAAAGTCATCCCGATTACCATTTCATAGGCATTTGCGTTGACAATAACCAGAACAATTGGCTCAAATTGCTTTCCAATTATAAATTCGATGGTGTAACAGAATTGCGCGCCGCTAATTTTGAAGACATGAAAGAAAAATGGGTCATCAATAAAATTCACCGCACGATGATTCTTAATCCTGATGGCACAATCGAAAATGCGTTTGTAAGCTTGTTTGACGTGAAGTTCGCAGATAATTTGAAGTGATCAGTGTTCAGTGTTCAGTGTTCAGTGTTCAGTGTTCAAAAAAAAAAAAGCGGAATTAGATTCCGCTTTTTTATTATATTTTATCGCAATGTTGCTCACTGATTACTGACCACTGCTATTTATTCCCTTTCTCAAAATCAGCGATAAATTGCGCTAATCCGATATCTGTCAAAGGATGTTTCAATAAACCTGTAATTGCCGAAAGTGGTCCTGTCATTACATCAGCGCCAATTTTTGCACAGTTTACGATGTGCATTGTGTGGCGTACAGAAGCAGCAAGAATTTCTGTCTCATAACCATAATTATCATAAATCGTACGAATTTCCTCGATCAGGTTCAGTCCGTCTGTAGAAATGTCGTCCAAACGGCCGATAAACGGTGAAACATAAGATGCACCCGCCTTAGCAGCCAACAAAGCCTGCCCGGCAGAAAACACTAAAGTTACATTCGTTCTGATACCTTTATCCGAAAAATATTTACAAGCTTTCACGCCTTCTTTCGTCATTGGCAATTTTACTACGATTTGTGCGTGCAATTCCGCCAACTCTTCACCTTCTTTGATCATTCCGTCATAATCAACGGCGTTTACTTCCGCACTTACATCGCCTTCAACGATATTGCAAATGTCAACATAATGCTTCAGAATGTTGTTTTTCCCGGAGATCCCTTCTTTCGCCATCAATGACGGATTCGTAGTAACGCCATCCAAAACGCCTAAAGCTTGTGCTTCCTTAATGTCATTCAGATTGGCTGTGTCAATAAAAAATTTCATGTTTATGTATTTAATTGTTGTGTTCGTTTTAGCTTCGCTCAGTTTACCTTTGAACTCGGGTCTGGGCGTTACCCGTTATCAGCATTCGTTTTCAAAACAAGATTGTGCAACGGGTCAGGCTTTCGGCTCTATCTGTCATTGCGAGGAACGAAGCAATCTCAAATTCAACTTTGGTTGTCGCAATGCCAGGATGCCGCCTCTATCCTTAACGCAGACAAAATTACGATTATTCTTAAAGTTTCAAAGGGAGAAAGTTACAAAGTTTTAATTTTTCATAACCGAAAGTTCCTTTTTCTTACAGCAAAGCGGTCTTAAATCTTGTAGCGAAGCGGTCTCTTCTATAACTTATAATGTTGCATCAGCATTTTTTCATATCTTTTATCAGGCAAAATTCTTTTCAAAACAATCGAAAATTTCGACAAGAATGGCCCGACTTTATAATGCACATTGGGCTTTTTGGTATTAATAATCTTAAAAATCGCTTCCGCCATAGCTTTCGGATCATCGCCGCCGTCAACTTGCTCATTAATTGTCTCAACAGTTTTTGCATATTTCGAATACGCCGATGTTGGCGACAACGGTACATGATAGCGATGCGCTGCTATATTGGTGGCAAATTCACCAGGCGCAACATTTGTGATTTCTATATTGAAAGGTTTTACTTCCATGCGTAAAGCTTCTGTAATATATTCTAAAGCGCCTTTTGAAGCGCAATACACCGCACGATACGGCAATCCCATATAACCGGCAATGGAAGTAATATTAATAATCAAACCTGATTTTTGTGCGCGCATTTGCGGCAAAACGGCTTTCATGACTTCAATCGGGCCAAAAAGATTCGTTTCGAAATTATTGCGGATTTCTTCGGTCGGAATTTCCTCCAGCGGCCCTAGAATTCCAACGCCTGCATTGTTGATCACCACATCAATGCGTCCCGAAATGGAAATGACTTTTGCTACACAAGCGGTAATACTTTCGGTACTTCTAACGTCAAGTGCTAATAATGGAAAAAGGGAATTGACGATTTTATCCGGATTTCTGCTCGTGCCGTAAACCGTATAACCTTTTTGGTGCAGGAATTCGCCTATAGCTTTTCCGATGCCGGAAGATGCGCCTGTGATGAGGATGATTTTCATTTTAATTAGAGAATGTGATAATTAGAAAATGAGATAATTTACAGTGTGCTAATTTAAAGGATTCTTGTCATTATGCATTCCAATTATCTAATTTTCTAATTTTCTAATTGACTAATTCCCATGCCCTAGCCCGGATAGAAGCAAATATCCTTTTTTGCCGGGGTTCGGCGAAAAAGATATTGTTGATAGCCGGATTAAGCTTCTAAAAAACAATAGGTCCAAAAATAAAAAAATCTTCCCAAAGGAAGACCTGAATGTAAAGAAATAAAAAATGGCAAGCGACCTACATCGCACCGCTCAACCGCATACCCTTGCTATGTTCCCATCCTGGGGGAGTCTGTAGGAGCTGGTCGTGTAGGACTTGCCGTTGCAAATATACAATCTTTTTGTATTTTAGCAAGGGCAAAGCGGCATATTGATTAGCTTTGTATATTGTGCCATATTTAAAAACTACAATGAAAAATTATAACGCATTAGGAATCATTTTATTAAGCGCTGCACTGATTGGTGGATGTGAATCAAAAAAACCGGAAGATTTTTTCAGCTTCGACAGTTCTAAACTAAAAAAACAATATTTGAGCGGCGAAACAGTCAATCTTGCGATCGTGAATGCTAACAATAAAGCCATCGACAGCATTGTTTATTATGCCAACGATCAAAAATTGACATCCAAAAAAGATGGCGAAGCATTTAATTATGAGATCAAGAGTCCAAAATTGGGTTTACAGAACCTGAAAGCGCTGGTGTATTATGATGGCGAAACTGGCGGTCAGGAAGTTTTTTCGAAATTTGAGGTGATTACGAATATAAAACCGAAAGTCTTAAAATACACAATCGTCAATACGTATCCGCACGACATCAAATCCTTTACGGAAGGATTAGAATTTTTCCGCGACACTTTGTATGAAAGTACAGGTCAGGAAGGCGCTTCCTATTTAAGAAAATACGATTATAAAACCGGAAAAGTTTACAAACAGACAGATCTTGATGCACAGTATTTTGGCGAAGGCATTACGGTTATTGGTAATAAGATTTACCAATTGACATGGCGCAATAAAACCGGATTTATCTATAATGCCGATACCTGGAAATTGGAAAAGACTTTTACTTTCGACAAAGAAATCGAAGGTTGGGGCATGACGCACGACGACAAATACATCTACCAATCTGACGGTACGGAAAAAGTTTGGCGCATGGACCCGGCTACACAAAAACTGTTAGACTTTATCAATATCTATATAGGTGACACAAAAATCCCACAGGTAAATGAATTAGAATTGGCCGAAGGAAAATTATATGCGAATGTATGGCAGAAAGATGCTATTGCCGTAATCAATCCAGAAAGCGGTGCTACCGAAGGCATTATTGACTTTGCTGGATTAAGGGCAGTATTGAAAGTTACAAAAGACGATGTGCTAAACGGCATTGCTTACAACCCTAAAACGAAAACTTTTTTTATTACCGGAAAAAACTGGGATAAGATGTTTGAGGTTAAGTTTTCTGAGTAAAAAGTCGAAAGTCAAAAGTTTCAAGCGTTGCGTTGAAACAATGAAATGAGAAATTACGCAGCCCGGTATTTAATATCGGGCTTTTTTTATCGAATGTTGTAAAGTGGCATTTTTATTCCTAGTATATGGTCTTTTCACTTTCGCCCCTACTTTTCCTTAAAAAATAGTTAAATAACTATTTTTATAGTTGTGTAACTATAAAAATAGTTGTATGTTTGTTTTAAACTTTACAACCATGCAGCATTTAACGAACAAAGAAGAAGAAATCATGCATATTTTATGGAAGCTCAAAAAAGCTTTTGTAAAAGAGATTCTTGCAGAAATCACCGAAGAACAACCGCATTACAACACCTTATCGACCATCGTAAGAAACTTGGAGGAAAAAGGATATGTTGCGCACAAGGCGTATGGCAACACACACCAGTACTACCCTATCGTGCAACTGGAAGACTATAGGAAAAAATTTATGAGTACAGCAATTGACAATTATTTTAACAGTTCCTACAAGAATATGGTGTCATTTTTTGCTGAAGAAGAGAAAATTTCGGCAAAGGAATTACGTGAAATCTTAGCGATAATCGAAAAAAAGTAAGCCATGGAAACGCTATTCCTATATCTGGTAAAATCGAGTGGATTGCTGGCAGCGTTCTTTCTGTGCTATTATTTTTTGCTCCGGAAAGATACTTTCTTCAACTTGAATCGTTGGTTTTTACTGGTTGGACTGCCGGTTTCCATATTAATGCCGCTTTTCTTCATCAAAAAAGTGGTTTTGGTGCAAAAGCCGAAAATTGCAATGGATGAATTGGTAGCGATGGCACATCCGATTGCTAAACACGGAAATGAAATCATACCTGTGCTGCCTATTGAAGCCACAATCGACTGGCTACAACTGCTCTCAATTGGTTATGCAATCATTGCTGCGGTTTTATTACTGAAAGTATTACTAAATTTCGTTTCACTTTTTCGACTGCTGAAAAAACAAAATATTCAAAAACTGCCACCATTCGCTTTTGTTGACTTGAATGAAAATATCGCGCCTTTTTCGTTTTTTAATTATATCGTATTCAACTCGAAAATGTTTACTAATGAAGAACTCGAAAGCATCTTAAACCACGAAAAAGTGCACAGCCGCGAGCGCCATTCTTTCGATATTTTAGTGGCAAAATTATTTTCGATCGTATTTTGGTTCAATCCGTTTGTTTGGCTGTACAAAAAAGCGATTTCCCAAAACCTCGAATATATTGCCGACCGTAAGGCGATACAAGCAACCAACGACAAGCGTGCTTATCAGATCGCGCTGCTAAAGGTCGTTACCAATCAGGATTGTCTTTCAATCACCAATAATTTTTATCAATCATTAATCAAAAAACGAATCGTTATGTTAAACAAAAATCAAAGTAAAAAGAGAAACCTGTGGAAGTATGCGTTCATATTGCCACTATTAATTGCTTTCATGTTTTATTTTCAGGTAAAATTGATTGCGCAGGAAATGAATCCGGATATCCTTGCGCAAAAAACGTGGCAGGATATTATTACGGTTAAAATCGATAAAAATTCGACCGATGCCGAACTCAAAAATGAAACCAAACGACTTAAAGAACAAGGCATCACGTTAAAATTCTCGAAAGTAAAAAGAAACAGCAACGGCGAAATCACCGGAATCAAAGCCGAATTCAAGGACAAAGAAGGCAATAAAGGCGTTTCACAAGTTGACACCAAAGAGCCAATCAAACCTATTGTTTTCTACAAACACGATGATGCCATTGGATTTGGTGCGCCGAATGACGTGAAAGTTTTCAAGTTTAAAAAGACTGAAGACAAAGACAACGCCGATAGTTTTGCTTTAGCTTTTGACTATGAAAGCCCTGAGGCTCCGGAACCACCAGAAGCACCGGAAGATATTGAAGCACCGGAACCGCCGGAATCAGACGCCTTTGGTCTTTATTATGACAAAGACAACGCCGTTGATATTGACATTGATAATAACACGAAAATCATCATAAAATCTGCTGACGAAAATGGCAAACCAATTGTAATGATTAACGGTAAAGTAATAGCAGATGCAGATGTTGACAAGATATTGCAAGAAACGCTGAAAAGTAACGTACGATTTGGTAAAGGCAGTAGCGATCAATATGGAATTAACGCAAAAGGAGAAGGTATCATTTATATCGACACCAAAAAAATATCGGAAGATGCCATGAAAGAAGCCGATATTGCAATGCTGAAAGCCATACCTGAAATGGAAAAAGCCAAGATTAAGATGCTAAAATCCAACGCCAAAATGAAAATGTCCAAACCAGAAATGGAACGGGCTAAAAAAGAAATGGATGAAGCTAAAGAACAGATGGCTCAAGCCAAGGCAGAAATGGATAAAATGCGTGCAGAAATGCAGCAAATGAAAGCCGAGCAAGACAAATACATGCAAGAATACAAGCAAAAAACAAAGGCCGAAGCCCAAAAGAAAAAACAGGCAAAGCAAAAACAATAAAACAAAAAGACTGTCAATTGCGGCAGTCTTTTTACATTTGTAGAAACAACGATCATGTATAAAATTTTAGCGCACCTCAACAAGCTGATTTTACCCAGTTTTAGTAAGAAGCAGCTCGATTTATCAAAAGCAACGAAATGGCAGATGGCAATTATTGGCTGGCGTTATTTTGTAACAAGAAAAGCCTTAGGGAATTAGCAATTCTAGTACCAAAAAAACATTTAAAATTGAAATTTGATTTGCAAGTTTCGTAAAAATGCCTATATTTGCAGCCGATTAAAGGCCTCGTGGCGCAACTGAATAGCGCACTTGATTACGGCTCAAGAGGTTACTGGTTTGAATCCAGTCGAGGTCACACTTTAAATCCCTAACTCATTTACAATTAATGATTTAGGGATTTTTTAATTTTATTTGTGCCAAATATGTGCCAAATTTTTACTTCTTAATTGCTTCTGTAATGTATAAAATTAAATTATAACATATATAATTAAGGTTTTAATTTTAATGCCCAATTATTACAATTAATATTTGATTCGCAAAATAGTTTGAAATTGTTGATATAAATCAGTTCAAAAAAATTGTGTAAAGAAAAAAGATTATGAAATTGTCGCATTCAACTTCTGGCCATGCTTTTATTTATTGACGGTAATACTTTTCCATCCCAATTATTTTCGGCAATCTATAACATTGGTACAGAATCTTTTAAGTCAATAAATGAAATATATTTTTCAAGCAAAAAATTGAAAGACTGACTCCTTCTATTGACAAAGAGATAAATACTTACTAAAAAACACTTGACTTTAAAAGCAGGACTTATCCCAAAAATAAATCCTCAAAACCGCATTCAAAACAATCAAACTCCTGCTAAAACAAATTGTCTTCCGATTCACCCTTTTAAGATGCGTCCGAATGCTGAGGTTCTTTCGCTCAATATGATTAATCCCTCTGTATTTTGTACTGTGAATTTCTTTCGGAATCAAATACCTGTAATGCTTCAATTTATCAGTAACAATCCTTTTTGCGTCTGATAATTCTAAGTTTGTGATTGCTTTCCTTAGCCTTTTATTGTTTCTTGTTCCAAAGCATATACAATCCAAGTGAGTTTGGATTTTCCTTTAATATAAGGTCTCATTTCGTCGACCTGAAAAACTTTGCCTTTTAGGAATAGGTGGTTGAATAATATTTTTAGCAATTGAAATAATTCGTGATAATAGTGTAGAAGTAAAAATTTTTAAAATCCGCGCTGTACTGCGTATGCCTAGGCCTTCTTTGATATATGTAATAATATCTTGGTTTATATCGGAGTGATAAGCTTCATAAGTATAGCTTTCAACTATTGTCTTGCCGCAGTTCTTACAACGGTAACGTGTTTTATTTGCAGAAGACTTACCGTATCTGATCAGCAAACCATTACAGACGTCACATATTTCTTTTCCACCAACACGTTTGATACACGTGGTTTGATTTGAAACCATTTTAAACGATTTGAGACCTCAAAAATAATAAAAGCGACCTATTGGGTCGCTTTTATTAAGTAATATGAATTTTATTTATATTGAAAATCAAATGATTGGAGTCATATTTTGTCAAACCAACACGTTTGATACACTACCCCTATAAACTTCCATGCACTATCTTAAAAAAGGCCATCAGGAACGATGGCCTTACACACTCCTCAAAAACCACTAATCCCCATTACTAACTTTAATCTTCATAACCTGCCCGCCTACCAGCACGCCATTTTCCGTATATTGCTCTACCAAAAATTCATGTACTTCCCGCTTAAACCCTTGTTTTCTTTTATTGAGCGAAATGTCGAATCCGAGTGAAAATATACCGCCGGGTTTCAGCTCAACCCCATTGATCTGGGCAGTTTTGCCTTCCACCAGGAAATGCCCTTCCTGGTTTTTAATCCCGACCATCCTGACATTTTGCCTTTTGGCCAGCGCCAGTAAAGTGCTCTTCTGGTTGATGTAAATCGTGATCCCGTCGTTTTTTTGCTTTTCCAAAGGCTTGATCACAATGTTGTAGCGCTCACTCATTTTTGAATAGTTGGCAACCAACACATTGGTAAACATTCCGGGTCCGTCGGTATCGATCACTGAAACGTTTTTCCAGACGATCTTGTTGTTGTTTTTGACGTTATCACCGAGTGCACTTGTCTCGGGTGCTGTCATCCCAAAGGGAAAGGTATTGCTAGTTTCAATCCGCGAGAGCAGACAGAAATGGTGCATGTCGCCGCCCAGTGATGCATAATCGCTCGGATCGGGTGCAGTCCAGGTAAATTCCAGTATCTTAAAGCCATTGCCGGTGATGGCCCCGGTTGGTTGCGTTCCGAGCGTACCGCCCATTACTGCCGGAGCGGTTATACTGCCGTCCCAAGGCGTCGGCCATGATAACCCAGTGGAGGCGCTAGCCCAATAAAGTTTTACGTTGGCCGAAGCCGAAGTGTTACAACCTTTATTACGCACCCTTACATAGACATAATTGACTTGTCCGCCGTTTGGTCTCTGGTGTTCCTGATTGGTAAAGCCGTCGTTGGTATTACGGATCCAGATATCATCGCTGGCATATAAGATCGTCGATTCGTTGTTGGGCTCGTTCCCGACATCATTCCCGGTATCTTTTGAAAACACGTCGGAAGTACCTGGCGGCGGCGGCGGAATTGCCCCGGAAGAGCTCGCGATCGAAGACCTTACCGTGTAAAGCGTCGCAGCCATCCGGTCCGATTGCCCGATCGTGAACATCGTACGGCAGGCATCATCGGTATAATCCATCTGATCGCAGAACATATCACCGTTAGGGCCATTGGAACAGCTCACGTGCGGAAAGGCTGGATAACCCGAATTATTCGGTCCCTGGTTAGGTGTGTCGGCCACGAAATCGCTTTGAACGCAAGCTGAATCGTCGCCCCAGATATGCCTTAAGTTCAGCCAGTGGCCGACCTCATGCCCACAAACGCGCCCCAAGTTTAACGGAGCCGTAGCCGTACCGGTAGTGCCGAAGCCCCTAAAATCCATTACGACTCCGTCTTCAGTCGGTCGTGTTGCCAGATCAGAAGGGAAAGACGCATACCCGACCAGTCCGCCTGCAAGGTCGCAGACCCAGATATTCAGGTAGCGGTCGCTCGGCCAGGCATCATCACCCCCGGAAGAAGTGAATTTTACCGGATTCCGAACAGTTGGGCTAGAGCTCATATCGTCATTGTCGAAATTGATCTGCGTGGTTTCCCGGCGGATGATCCCATCGGTCGGGTTACAGTTAGGATCCCTTTGGGCCAGCGCGAATTCAATGTTCGCATCCGCCGCAAGGGTCGTGAAAACGGAAGGGCTGCTGGAGAGATCCGCATTGGTACGCCTGTAGCTTTCGTTAAGCGCGGTGATCTGGCTGTTGATCTGGGCCAGAGAGACGTTCTCCGTCGCATTTTTATACACCACATGCACTACCACGGGAATCGTGATCGTTGTAGACTGGAAGCTATTCGGATTTTTGCGCAGGTTAGCCATATAAGTGGAAATTTTCTTTTCCAGTTCGTTTTCGGCGTTCCTGAATGCGGGGTCTGCCTCGAGCCTTTTGCTATAATTCTCGGCCGTGCCGCAGTCAAACAATATTTTCTGTGTCGGCTTGCAGGAATAAACCAATGCAATGGCCACTAAAATTATGGTTATTTTTTTCATGATATATTTGTATTTGGTTGCCTACTCTTTTATGGATTTTCGGCTTGTTCCGATATTTTGTTTTTATAATGAAGGGTTTCACGCAATGAAAAAATGTTCTTCCATATTTCGTAAGACTTCATTGCAGGAAAAACAGGCTTTTTCGCCGTCTTGAGCATACCACCTGCATTTGCCCCGAATGGCACAATTGGGAAGTTCCTTATGGCTCTGCCCGATGGTTTCTATGACTTTTTTCGCCAGAGTACATCTGGAGCTGTCGGCATCCCATTGGCCGCAGCCGCCTTCGATGCATTTTCCCGAAAAGCGAAACCGTTGCTCGGGCGGAACATCTCCGGATACTTCCTTTACAAAGGTTTCTGTTACGGTTAT
The DNA here is from genome assembly GCA_029946065.1 of Flavobacterium sp. Taxonomy (GTDB): domain Bacteria; phylum Bacteroidota; class Bacteroidia; order Flavobacteriales; family Flavobacteriaceae; genus Flavobacterium. Next base: position 230,576 of record JAQSDU010000007.1, on the reverse strand, counting down.
AGGCGTTTCAAGGTAGGAAACGGTCCCGACCTTACCGACGATCCCAAAGAGCTTTGCCCCAGTCTTACATGTGTAACTGGGACAGAGCTTGTCTTCGGATTTCTTTTTCAAAGACATGTCCTTTTGCTATTTGAGCAGCAGCTCTTTGGAGATTTGCTCACTCAGGTCTTTGATGTGGTCCTGAAAAGGAATGTTCGGGTTACGGATGATGATACCCCATGGGAAAGGCCACTTACCCGGTTTCAGGACGATCTTGTTGAGTTGTTGATTCACGATGAACTCCCTAGAATTGTCAATTTTCGAGATTTCCGACAAGACGACCTGCTGGATGCCCTTGTCAATCCTTTTCAGTTGCTCATCGGAAAGATCTACGCCTTCCAGTGAAATGAAGAAATGCTTCTTGTTTTTAGTTTCCATGATAATGCTGTTTTATTTTTTGCCTACTCTATTCAGTTTTCGGCTTCCCTGTTGCGTTACTTTGTGTATCTTTGATTACGACCGCTCCTGCTGCCGTTTCATTTTGATTTTACAAATTTGGAGTGTTGTAAATGAATGTATTACATCGAAAACACGCTTTTTCGCCCCCGAAAAGCACGGAATTAAAAAGGGTGTTTTTCCTGTAGGTTGCCGGAATTATTGCCTATACATTTGCGAAGAACCCAATTAAGCAAAATCATTATGAAAACACTTTATCTATCGGTTGCAGCCTTGCTGCTATTATCCTTGAATTCCTGCAAACCGTCTTATTGTACGGAATTTTCGGGAATTCCTGCGCAGGTGATACCCGTTGCGCAGGCCCTTGAAATGCATACGGAATACAAAACCAGGGTCGCGCCCAGAATCGAAAAGGACCGCCCCGATTATCAGGCCACTGAATTTACCTGGGTAAGTCTGGATACGCTGAAAAAATATGTAGCGTTGCTAGAGCGCGTAAAGGACCTGAACGACAAGGAGATTTCTGGCATCAGGGTTTATTTTGCGGCCTATCCCAACAGCAATACCTACCGTACAGTAGCGGGAAAACAGATTAAGTACCCTGACCGTGAGACGCTGTTCATCGTACCGACTATACCGGTTCCTTCCGGGGAAAATTCCAATATATATCCGTTACTGGAAAATCTTCCTTTCGGTATAAGGCCAAGCGGAACCGATCCTCTAGTAGGGGATTTCGAAATCATCGAAGGATTGCTACTTCCGACCGACAACAGGAACATCAGCCTACATTCCAGGACTGGCGATGAGGCAAAAGAATTCGATGCGACAACAATCCGTCCGCTTACCAGCCTGATTCTGAACGATATGCAAATGGTTCCGCCACCCAAACAATAAGCGATACGATGCAAAAAAGTTTTTCAATCGAGCATTTCAAGATCCTAATTACTTTTTTGCAGGTGATGACGGCCCTCATAGGAACCCTTTATTATTACAAATACAAGAATACGTTCCTGATATATTTTCAGGCGTTGCTGTGGTATACGGTCCTCAATGATTATTGTGCTGTTTTGTATCTGGAATATGTTGATAAGTCGAGTAACGTTGTGCTATATAACATTTACCAGATCGTGCGTTTCAGTATTGTTTTTATGATGTATAGGAATGCCATTGAAAGCAGCCGCAACCGGAAAATTATTGCCGTTTTTCTTTGCCTTTATCTGGGCGCGGTCATCGGGAATGGCTTTTATGAGGATTTTCGGCAGGATTACAACGTGATCCCGTTTATCATCGGGGCCATTTTTATCGTAATCAGCGTTAGCTTGTACTTTTCGGAAATCCTGGAGTCGCATAAGATCATCTTCATCAATAAATTGCTTTTATTCTGGATCAGCGTGGCGCTGTTGGTTTATTTCGTACCGAGCATACCGTTTTATGTAGTGCGGAAATATTACGTGAATTCCCCTACAATTCCGTATATTTATTTTTTGAATTATTTTTTGGTATTTACCATTAACCTCATACTAATAGCCGGATTCATATGGAGCGGGAAGCAACAGAAGGCATGATTTTTGCCGTTATTGGCTTGGTGGGACTATGTGCCATAGTCGTATTCTTGTTCATTGTTTTCCAGAAAAAGAAAAACGCACTTTTGCTGCATCAAATTGAAGCCGAAAAGCATTTCGAACAGGAAATCGCTGAATCCCAAATCGAGATCCGCGAGCAGACCCTGCGTAACATCAGCTGGGAACTGCATGACAATATCGGGCAATTGCTCACTCTGGCCAAGATCCAGCTACAGAGTGTAGTGGAACATCCGGAAAATATCCATGAGGTTACCCAGACCCTTGGCAAAAGCCTGACCGAAATCAGGGCGCTCTCGAAGATCATCAACCCGGATTTCATCAGCAATGTGAAACTCTTGGAAGCAATCCAACTCGAAACCGACCGATTCAACCGGTTGAATTATATCAGCGCCAGCCTGAGTATAAAAGGCATACCACAGGATCTGGATGCAAAATCCGAGATCGTAATTTTCAGGATATTACAGGAATTTTTTGCCAACACCATCAAGCATTCAAAAGCGACGGAACTGGATGTTTCCCTGAATTATGCCCCGGAAAAACTCATCATCATCACCCGCGACAACGGCATTGGTTTTAGTGCCGGCCAAAAAACAAAGAACGGGATTGGCCTTTCTAACATGAAAAAACGGGGAAACCTGATCAATGCCGAAATCAATATAGAATCGGGGATCAACAAAGGCACGACCCTCACGATTGTCCATATCTGTAAGCCATGAAGTGTCATACGGTAGTCATAGTAGAAGACCACACCCTGCTCTTGCAAGCTATAGCAGGCATTGTGGATCATTTCGAGCATTTCGAGGTTTCCTATTTATGTAAAAACGGGCTGGAACTGCTCGAAAAATTCAAGTTCCAGAAAAACATTCCCGATATCGTTCTGATGGATATCAATATGCCCGTGATGAACGGCATTGAAACCACGAAATGGATCAACGACAACTACCCACAAGTGAAGGTTCTGGCCTTAACTGTCGAGGAAGACGAGGAAACGGTCCTGAAAATGCTCCGTTGTGGCGCAAAAGGCTACCTGCTGAAAGATGTCGATAAGAAAACGCTCGAAAAAGCGTTGGAGAAAGTTATGGAAACAGGCTTCTATCATTCTCATAACATCACCGATATTTTGATGAATGCCGTATCAGGAAAAGGAAAAACCGAAGCCCATTTCAAGGAAACCGAACTCGAATTCATGAAATTGGTCTGCACCGAAATGACTTACCGCGAAATTGCCGACAAGATGTGCCTGAGCCCGAAGACCATCGACGGTTACCGTGACGTACTTTTTGAAAAGCTCGAGGTCAAAAACCGGATTGGGTTGGTGGTTTATGCAATTAAGCATAAGATTTTCGTGCCTTGAGGGAATAAAAAATCCTGATATTTCTGTCAGGGTTATGCTGCTCCCCTATTGACTGGATGTCGAACGGTAAGTGTTTGATTTTTTGTGTCTTAGCTTAAAATTTAACCCCTCCTGGGCATCGAACCGGGTAGGTCTTGATATTTTGGATTCGAATTTTCGAATCGGGTTTAATGACAACTATTCAAACAAATATATAGTAATTATAACAATATAGTAATTATAACAATTGTAGTAAAAAATCATCAATTTATTTTTTTGAACTTTAACTCCTTCTATTTTAAAAATTTGCTAAAAACGAATAGGCATTTGGTTGAAGTCAATATCAATCTCGGGGCAGATCTGTTACCTTTTCACAAATTTTCCAATTCGTGTCTGATTGTCAACAATCAATCCTATAAAGTAAACGCCGCTTTGAAGTCCTGCTACATCTAAGCGATTAGATGTGATTTCCATTACCCGTTGTCCCGTGACATTATATACTGCCCCGGAAATAATACCTGTGATACCCTTAAGTAATAATTCATTGCCGGCAGGATTTGGGTAAACCACTATGGTGTTATCGCTAACTCCACCCAGCCCGAGCGTTGAAAAAAGAAAACAGTCAGATGTTAAGGCGCAATTATTGGAGGTGATATTTACAGAAAAATTGCCATCAACTTCCGGTGAATATGTTGCTCCAGTTGCATTTGATATCGGAAGGTTACTATCACAGTATATCCACTGATAACTCGTGGCATCGCTTAGTGTTATAAGGCTTGAACCGTTTTGTATCACCACAGGTTTTGGTTGTACTGCGATATAGAAAGCTATCGTGTTTGTTGTGCCGCATTCATTTGTGAGCTGTGCGCTCCAACTGCCGGCATCGGCAAGCGAGATGGCATCGAAAGCCAGTATCGTACCAGTTTTGGATGTATCGGGAATATTATTGTGTAGCCATATGGTATTAGTCGCATTTTCACTTTGCAGGTCAAACACAAAAATACTGCCTTCACAGCTTTGCCTCACCGTTTCAACTGAAGGAATATAGGAAGGCTTACGGCAAACTTTCGTCAGTGTAAGCTTAAAACTCTGGGTGCTAACGTCTGAACGTCCGGCTGCACGCATTTCATTGGTTGCAGGATTATATTCAAATATACCGTTATCGGTAGCACCGTAAAGCTTGCCATTATGACCGCTGATCAAGGATGAAGCAAAAGGGCCGACATTTCCATTCCAACCATCGCCGTATAAGAAATTATATTTTTTAGTAAAAATATTTGTTGTGGGATCAAATTCATATAGGATACCTCCACCACTCTGCAGATTCGGCTCCGAAATACCACCGTCGGCAATACCATAAAACTTGCCGTTATTGGCTTTTGTAAGAAAATAAGAAGTGCCGCCCAGTTCACCGCCTTCAAAACTGTAATGTTTGGTATAAACACTCGTTTGAGGATTAAAGCTGTAGATGACACCTTTAAAAACAGGGCCGCCGCCCTGAAGCGTCGTACTGTAAAGCTCGCCGTTGTAGGGAACGAAATTTCCTCTGAACAGATAGCCGTTGTCGGTCATACTGCATTCGCCACGATAGCGCATGCTGATAGTATTGTTTGCAGGATCAAGCCTGTAGATACATCCGAAATTAGGCTGGGCTATTGGACAAGTTGAGTTGACATAACTGGTGGCGTAAAGATATCCGTCGGTATGCTTGTAAAAAGCACTATTGGCACGAATTCCGGTAGTCTGGTTCTGGAATCCTCCCTGAAACGTAAGCATATTAGCCGCAACCGCCGCGATGCCCGTATTGATATTGTAAGTAAAGAACCTGCTCCCTCCATAATATCCTCGAAGTTCCCCATATATGATTCCGGGCGCACCTTCAGATAAAGTTCGCATGCCTTCTCCATAGGGTGTATCGCCCGGGATAACTGTGTTGCCGGGACCCAGATGCTGGATGACAGCATAACTACTGGTACTCATGTCATATTCGAAAAAGGTGCCCCCGCTTGCAGTATCTATACCTCCCGCATGCTGACCGCCATATGAGGTTATTCCATATAGTTTATTGTTTGACACTGAAAGCAATTCACCGGGAAGCGCTCCGTCGCCCCAGTTGAAGCTGTGCATTACAGTAAGATTATCTCCAATTGAATCGGTTTTAAAAATGTAGCCATAGTGATACTCTCCACCGTACATGGCTGATCCCCAGATTTCTTTTTGGGAAAATGCATTGGTGAAAACAAGTTGAAAAAGGATAAGAAGATATAGTTTTTTCATACGGTTAAAATTGATTAATGTCTAAACAACCGAAGTTGTTTTATCCCTAAGTAAACCCGTTACATTTGAATAATCAAATCAACAATGATTATACTCATTATTCAATGACTGCGATTAAATCTTTTTCACCTGAAATATTTTGCAATGCCATCAAAACATAACCAAATCCTTCAATCTTAGGATTTTTTCCAAAATAAGTTTCAATTTTAGTGCTTAAAACCCGCTGTTCGCAGTAAGTCAGGAACCCAATTTTCGCTTGCCTGCTTAAGCTTTCGAATGCTTTAGATTATCTTTTGAAGCCTGTAGATGTAGGCGATTTGGAACGCACAGTAAGGAAAGCTACTGAAATGATCGTGAAAAAGCAAAGTAGCAGCCATCAGATATTACACTTATTAAATGATCTGGATGCTGTGTCGAAGCGAAATAAAATTCCCGTTCACTGGGGCGATAAAGTCAAAATATTACAAGCAAAAAAATTAATGATATTGAAGTTGAAGGCAGTTATTGAAAGGTTTTTATACTCAACGCAGAAAAGCATATCAGCACTAAGTCCCTGGCCGATTTTGAAGCCTTTTTCGGAGCTTCCGGTTCATTTGTACGCATTAACAGAAATCAGTTAATTAATATCAATTCGATTGTTTCTTACAGTAAGACCGATCCGTGCATCATCCAATTGATTACCGGTGAATGCTTTGAAGCCTCCAGAAGAAAAAAACACGAAGTGCTACTACGGTTATCAGATAATGGCAATGCGGATTAGGAATTCCAGCTATATTTGAATCCAGTCGAGTATTGAAATGCGAATGACGGAGATTTACGCTGACGACCGTAAATTTATATAATCAATATTAATCAGCTTAATAAACCAATATTTTTTTTTACAAAAAAATCCCGGGAACCACCCCGGGACGCAACACAAACCTAATCACATCCATCATGAATATTTGCATTTTCAAAATAGCGTTGCAATTTAAAGTTAGGTATAGCTTTCATTAGAATCAATTGGCGAATATCTTGTCCAGATCAATGAACTGAAAATTTAGTTTTGACTGATTGTCTTGTGTTAGTTTTTCACTTTTAATTTCCTGCTTTTGAATCTCGGTTTTTTGAACCTCAATGTTATGACAGTTATTTCTTATGATACATTTCATGTGGTCAAAAAATGTTGTGTTTTTCATTTTGTTATAGTTTTGGTTTATACTTTGAATTATTCCCATCCACCACCTAACGCACGGTACAGCTCTACATTAGAGGATAATCTTTCTTTTTTTATTGTCGCCAGCTCCAATTCTGCCTGCAAAAGATTGGCCTGTGCGCTGTTTACTTCAAAATAGGTAGCCATGCCACTTCTAAAGAGCAAACTAGCGTTTTCAACTGCTTTTTTAAGGGTTTCAACTCGTTGGTTGGCAATCGTGAATTGTTGCTCCTGCTTTTCGATTTTGGCCAAAGCATTCGACACTTCGCCAACAGCAACTAAAACTGTTTGCCTGAAGTTGATTACCGCCTGATCACGCTCTAATTTGGCGATTTCATATTGGGTTTTTAATCTTTTCCCATTCAACAATGGTGCGGTCAAACCTCCAGCAACTGAACCAAAAAGAGAAGCCGGGATCGTAAACCAATTGCTCGATTCAAAAGAATTTACACCGCCCACTGCCGTAATGGTCAGGGAAGGATATAAACTTGCTTTGGTAATTCCGACTTTGGCATTGGCCGCTTTTAACGCCAATTCTGCACTTTTAACATCGGGTCTTTTGTTCAATAACTGTGATGGTATTCCGGCAGTAAGGTTTTCTTGCACTACAATGGTTTCCAGTTTACTTGCTCTTTCCTTTGCATCCGGAAATGTACCTGATAACACACTCAGTGCATTTTCCTGCAATTGGATATTCTGTTCCAATTGCGGGATTAATTGTGCCGAAACCAAACGTTGCGCTTCGGTTTGCTGTTTGGCTAATAAGGTAACCTGACCCGATTCATATTGCAAGTTGACTGCAAAAAGTGTACTGTCATTTAACGCTAATGTTTTTTGGGCAATAGCCAATTGGGCATCCAACATCAGTAAATCGTAAAAACCTTTTGAAACAGTAGCAACAATAGTCGTTTGCAATGCTTTTTTAGCCTCTTCTGTTTGCATATAAGCGGCCAATGCCGCTTTCTTTCTGTTTCTGATTTTACCCCAAATATCAGCTTCCCACGATAGGTTCAAGCCAGCCGAATAATCTTCGATATGGCTTTTTCCTAAAAATTGCTGGGTACTGATGCCGTTTAGGCTATTGTCCGAAAGGCGCGTGCTTGTTGCGGTAGCATAAGCATTCAATTGTGGCACATTGCCCCATTTGCTTTGTTTGAATTGCAGGTTGGCAATCTCGAGGTTTTTATCGGCGATTTGTAAATCGTTATTTTTCGCCAAAGCTACATCAATCAGTTGCACCAGATCTTTTTCCTGAAAGAAATCCTTCCATTTGATATCGGCAATATTGGTTGTATCAGTAGCTGTACTATTCCTGAAATTACCGGGTACTTCAGGTTTTTGGTTTTCTTGAGCCAATACCGTAAAGCTTGTCATAACAGCCAACAACATTAAACTCGATTTTATATATCTTATCATAATATGATTTTTATTTTCTATTGGTAAATTATACTTCTCCATGTTTTTCGTTATTCAAAACTGCTAACGGTTTACCCGTTATTTTCTCTTGTAAATGTTGGAACACTATAAAAAGTACCGGAATGATAAAAATTCCTAAAAGTACTCCCGAAACCATTCCGCCAGCCGCACCAATACTAATCGAATGGTTCCCCAAAGCCGATGGTCCTGTGGCACGCATCATTGGTGTTAACCCAACAACAAAGGCAAACGAAGTCATAATAATTGGACGCAAACGCAACTTCGCTGCTTCTAAAGCCGAAGCCAATAATGACTTTCCTGCGTTCCTTCGTTGTACTGCGTATTCTACAATAAGGATGGCGTTTTTGGCGAGCAATCCTATAAGCATGATTAGGGCGACTTGCACATAAATATTGTTTTCAATTCCGGTCAAACCAATCGCCGCAAATACACCGAAGATGCCTGTTGGGATTGATAACAATACCGCCATTGGAAGGATGTAGCTTTCATATTGCGCTGCCAATAAAAAGAATACAAACAGCAAACTCAATCCGAATATCACAGCAGATTGCCCTGAAGAAGTAATTTCTTCATTGGTCAATCCGGAGAATTCGACACTATACCCTTTTGCTAATTTCGTTTCGGCAACTTCCTGAACCGCTTTAATCGCATCTCCGGAACTGAATCCAGGTTTGGCAATAGCGTTAATTCCAATCGAATTAAAAAGATTGTATCGCGAAGCTGTTTCTGAACCATTAACCGGAACCATTTTTACCAAGGACGATATCGGTAACATTTCACCATGTCTGTTTTTGACAAAAATATTGTTCATGGTTTCCAAATTTGTTCGGGATGCTGCATCTGCTTGCACCATAACGCGGTAATATTTTCCAAATCGATTAAAATCAGAAGCCTGAGCACTACCGTAATAGGTTTGCATTGTTTGGAGAATATCCCTAACACTCACGCCCAATTGTTCGGCTTTTACATCGTCCACTTCCATTTCCAGTTGTGGATAATCGGCTTTGAAACTAGTAAAAGCGACTGCAATTTCAGGACGTTGCATCAATTCGCCAATAAATGCGTTACTTACACCGCTAAACTTGCTGATGCTTCCGCCAGTTTTATCTTTCAAGACAATATCCAAAGCGTCAACATTACTAAAACCAGGCACTGTTGGAAACGTAAATACAAAGAAATTCGCTCCTTTTATTCCTGATAATCGACCACGAACATCGTTCATAATGTCATTGATATCCTTTTGTTCTCCACGGTCTTTTGAAGGTTTCAACAATATGAACGCTACTCCTGCCGAAGCGCTAGTAGAAGATGTTAGCATATTAAATCCTGAGATGACATTCAATACTTTTTTAGAAGGCAAGTTCCCTAAAGTTCCTTCTACTTCTTTCATCACGTTTTTAGTTCTTTCTAAAGAAGCTCCGGCAGGCATTGACAATGAAATAGCAATAAAACCTTGATCTTCAGATGGAATAAATCCGGTTGGTGTAGTTTTAACCAAATAAGTAGTTGCGATGATCACAACAGCCAATCCACCAAAACTCAACCATTTGTTTTTGATTAAAAAGCGTAGGCTGTTGATGTATTTATTGGTCAATTTAGTAAAGCCGCTATTGAAACCAACAAAGAATCTTTCTTTAAAATTCTTAGGCGCTTCTGCTGCATGATCATGATCGTCATGAGGAATATCTTTTAAAAACAAAGCAGCTAAAGCGGGACTTAGCGTTAAGGCATTTACTGCAGAAATTACAATTGCGATGGCCAACGTAAAGGCAAACTGACGGTAGAATACCCCAGTTGATCCTTCCATAAATCCGACTGGTAAGAACACGGCCGACATGACTAAGGTAATAGAGATAATCGCTCCCGTAATTTCACTCATAGCCGATGTTGTAGCCGCTTTTGCTGATAATTTCTTACTGTGCATTTTTTCGTGAACGGCTTCGACGACAACAATGGCATCATCAACGACAATACCGATGGCTAACACTAGGGCAAAAAGGGTTAGTAAGTTAACCGAAAAACCAAATACCTGCATAAAAAAGAACGTTCCTAGAATAGAAACCGGAACCGCAATCGCCGGAATTAAAGTTGCTCTAAAATCTTGAAGAAACAAAAATACCACTAGGAAAACGAGGATAAATGCTTCTATCAAAGTGTGTTCGACCTGCTCAATCGATAAATCGAGCGAATCTTTGGTATTATAAAGAATCAGGTGTTTAACGTCTTTAGGAAAATCCTTTGAAGCTTTCTCCATCATTGCTTTAATTGCAATTTGAACATCGCTAGAATTAGAACCAGGTAACTGAAAAATACCAATATTTAATCCTGATTTTCCATCGATACGTGTACTGCTCCCGTAGGTATAGGATCCAAATTCTACTCGGGCCACATCTTTTAAACGGAGTACCGAACCATCTGAATTAGAATGGATGACAATATTTTCATAATCGAGGGGTTTGTTTAATTTCCCTTTGTATTTAATGACGTATTCAAATGCTTCTTTACTGTTTTCACCAAATCTTCCTGGTGCTGCTTCTAGATTTTTATCTTGAATGGCCGCCAAAACTTCTTGAGAACTTAGCTTGTAGGATGCCATTTTGGATGGATTCAACCATACCCGCATAGAATAATCTTTATTGCCTCCAAAAATGAACGCTTGTCCTACTCCGGGAATCCTTTTTATATCGGGGATGATGTTGATTTGCGCATAATTATTTAAAAACGTCTGATCGTACTGTTTTTCATTTTCGGTATATAAATCAACCACCATCAACAAACTGTTTTGTTTTTTGGTCGTTTGTATCCCTGCCTGAACCACCTCAGAAGGCAATTGACTAGTGGCTTGTGACACCCTGTTTTGTACGTTTACAGCTGCCTGATCTGGGTTGGTGCCTAATTTAAAGTTGACTGTGATTACGAGGGAACCGTCGTTACTGGCAGTAGAACTCATATAACTCATATTCTCTACGCCGTTAATAGCTTCTTCAAGTGAAGGGGCAACCGAACGTAAAACCGTTTCTGCATTAGCACCTGGATAAAGCGCTACAACCTGAACGGCTGGCGGTGCGATATCGGGAAATTGTTGCAGCGGAAGTGCTTTTAAACCTATTGCTCCTAGGATCACAATAAGTATAGCGATGACTGTTGACAGCACGGGTCTGTCAATAAATTTTTGTAACATGATGAGATTTGTTTTTTTCCGCTGCGCTCCGATTATTAATTTTTCTTAATATCAAATGCATCGGGTGGTTTAAATTATATTTTAGCTACGGGTTTTTTGGTGTTTTCCGGAATGATAACAGCACCATCAGGCAAGTTTTCAAAACCTTTGAGAACGATTCTGTCGCCAGTTGCAATGCCTTCACTAATCAAATAAGTGGTACCGCTTTTTCCTGATACGACAACTGGCTGTCTTGTTACAGCGTTCTTTTTGTCCAGAAGAAATACATAAATTTTATCCTGGATTTCCATGGTAGCGTCTTGCGGAATCACAATTGCATTTTGATGCTGGATGCTGATTTTTACTTTTCCGGTATTTCCAGAACGCAACAAACCGTTTGCATTTGGAAATTTTGCCCGCATTGTAATCGCACCTGTTGTTTTGTCGAACTGCCCATCTACCATATCAATTTTACCGGCTTGCGGATAAGTCGTTTCGTCGGAAAGTATCAAAGAAACCGGTGCCAAACCTTTCAGTTTATCGTTGATGGTATTGCCCTTGTATTGTGTTTTGAAGTTGATAAAATCATTTTCACTCAATGAAAAATAAGCATAAACTTCTCTGGCATCTGAAAGCGTGGTCAACGATTCCGGATCTGCCGGGCTGATGAGGCTTCCTTGTTTTCTTGGCAACCTTCCAATATAACCGCTTACTGGCGCTTTTATAATTGTATATCCCAAATTAATTTGGGCACTTCCAAGCACTGCTTTTGCTTGCGCAACATTGGCCTTTGCGATAGCCAGATTGGCTTTGGCTGTTTTTGCCTGATAATCCGACACCACTTTATTCTGTACCAAAGGCGCTAGTTTGTCAACTTCCAATTGTGCATTCATTACCGCGGCTTCAGCAGCATTCAAACCGGCAGTTGCGTTATTGAATTGCTCACGGTAAGGGTTGTCGTTGATTTTAAACAAAGGCTGCCCTGCGGTCACATAAGCACCTTCGTCAACGAAGATTTTATCTAAAATACCGCTTACTTGTGGTCTGATTTCAACATCTGTTTGCCCTTGTATGGCAACTGGATATTCTGTTTCTGTGCTGGTTGTTGCATAGGCAATATCCAAAACCGGTAAAGTTGCCGGCGCATTGGCTGGTGCACCACCATTTTTGTCGGCGCAACTTGCTAAAAATAGAGCGACTAGGCTCATGGTCATTAAATTTTTCATGATGTTGGAATTGTTAATTATTAATGGTTGTGGTTTGTGATTCATATACTTGGTTTTTATTTTATTTTGGAATAATCGTTTCAGAATTATAGCTGTTTGTTAAAGTTTTTCATTTGTTAACGTATTAATTTTGAAACGTTTATTTCAGAATTAATGCTGTTTTAAAAATTTATAGGTATTTTCTGTAATATCTATTTTGAAATAAACGTTCCAGAATTATTTAAAAAAAAACTACCTACGAGTAATTGTTTTAATAAGGTATTCAGACATTTTTTTAATCTTAATTGGATCGCGATTCAGAATAAAAGCTTGTTTCCATCCGGTAAATGTGGTCATGATATAATCTGCTAATAATTGTGGGTCTTCACTTCCATCCAACTCGTTATCATCAATTGCTTTTTGAATCACATTGGACAACATCAGCAAGTATATTTCATTATTTTTATTCAACAAATTTCTAATCTCGGTATCTTCCGGGGCTATTTCAAATATCGTTTTTATACCCAAGCATCCCTTTTCACAATCAACCACCCAAGATGCTTTATCACGAATAACATTGATTAATGCTTGTAAACTTGATGATTCTTTCGCGATTTTTTCCTTTGTTTCACGAATCCCAGCTTCTGCATATGATGTTACACATTTCATAAACAAAGCGTGTTTGTCACCGATTGTATTATATAAACTGCTGCGATTAATCTGCATTGCCTCTACCAAATCCTGCATCGAAGTGCCGTGATAGCCTTTTTCCCAAAAGACATTCATCGCTTTTTCTATAATCTCACATTCAATAAATTCAACACTGCGTGCCATGGTATGCAAATTTCTGGTACAAAGATATAACTTATTTTGAAACAGTCGTTCCAGAATTAATATTTTTTTATAATTATTTTTTTAAGCTAAAAAAAGGCAATGATAATAAAGCATTAGTAACTTCTTATTAAAAAAAAGCAGAAGCCATTTTAAGGATTTATTTAACCTAAACAGTTGTAATAGTAGGAAGAAGGCACCTGAACATAACAATTAAAACTTATATTTGTTTTAGAATATTACCTGTTATCAAACCGATTATGAAACACCAATTAGATGCCAAGGACTTAGCCATTTTAGAAATTTTACAACAAGATTCGACCATTTCAGTAAAAGATATTGGGGAACGTATTGGACTATCCTTTACCCCTACATATGAAAGAATCAAAAATCTGGAGAAAGATACTGTAATTCTGAAATATGTTGCCTTGGTGGATCGAATTAAAATTGGAATGCAAATTGTCGTGTATTGCAACATTACTTTGAAAGAGCAATCCAAACAAGCGCTCAACGATTTTGAGGAAACCATTATCGCTATTCCACAAGTGCAGGAAGTTATCAGCCTTTCGGGGAATTATGATTATATGCTGAAGATTATTGCCGAAGACATTACTGCTTATAACACCTTTGTCGTCAATGTAATTTCTAATATTAAAAACATCGGACAATACCATAGCAGTATCGTCCTGAATGAAGCCAAAAAAGAAACAGCTTATACCTTTCCTGCAGCTAAATAAATTGTTTTTTAATATTAGCGAAAGCCATTTCAATCTGTTCGTTCCCTAAATTGCCAATACTACCAATATGGCTGTGCTGCAAGTTATAATTAGGTTCAAACAAATTGTTTTCAATCGCCAAACCAATGTTTTTATAAGCTTCTCTAAACGGGATGCCATCTACTACTTGTTGGTTAACACTTTCAACACTAAACATATAATCGTATTTCGAATCATGGACACTGTTGGTTTTGATTTCGATGTGTTGCAGCATAAAATCAAACATAGTCAGACAATCCTTTAACGACTGAATCGCCGGAAACAAGCCTTCCTTAATCAATTGAAAATCTCTGTGATATCCTGATGGTAAATTGTTGGTCAGTAAAATCAGTTCATTAGGCAAAGCCTGAATTCTGTTAGTTCTTGCTCTGATAATTTCAAAAACATCTGGATTTTTTTTGTGCGGCATAATGCTGCTGCCAGTAGTCAATGTATCTGGAAACGCAATAAAGCCAAAGTTCTGATTGAGATACAAACACATATCATAAGCGAATTTACTCAACGTAGCCGAAATACCCGACATCGCCATGGCTACCACTTTCTCCGATTTTCCTCTGGTCATTTGGGCGTAAACCGAATTGACATTCAACATTTTAAAACCCAATAAATCAGAAGTCAATTGTCTGTCTAAAGGAAACGAACTGCCATAACCCGCGCCTGAACCTAAGGGACATTTATTGGTCACATTATACGCCGCCAATAACAATTCCATATCATCTACCATGCTTTCTGCATAAGCGCCAAACCACAATCCAAACGAAGAAGGCATTGCTATTTGCAAATGCGTATATCCCGGAAGCAAGGTGTTTTTGTGTTGGTTGCTCAATTGTATCAGCGTATTGAATAACGTTTCAGTGTGCTCGACAATGGTTTTGATTTCCGACTTCATATATAATTTCAAATCGGTCAAAACTTGGTCATTTCTCGAACGACCGCTGTGGATTTTCTTTCCGGTCTCGCCTATTCTGTGAATAAGTAAATTCTCTACCTGAGAATGAATATCCTCTATGCCTGGTGAAATGGTAAAGTTATCTTGGGCTATTTCGACTAAGATTATCCTGAGTTGTGTTTCGATAACGGTCCATTCTTCTATGGTCAACAATCCTATGGAATGCAACATTTCACAATGCGCTAACGAGCCCAGCACATCAAATTTCGCTAATACATAATCAAAAGCTACATCGTTGCCAACGGTAAACTTCTCTACAATTGCCGAATGTTCGATGTTAGCGCTAGCCGTTTTCTGCCATATTTTCGTTGTCATGGTTATAGAATTTGAGTTAAAACATTTTTATAAATTTCAAGCGCTTCTTTGATTTCTGCCACATAAATAAACTCATCACTACTGTGCGAACGGGTGGATAAACCTGGACCCATTTTGAGCGATGTACAAGGAATCACCGCCTGATCGGAAGAAGTTGGCGAACCATAATACATTCTCCCCAATTCCAATCCGGCTTGCACAAACGGATGCTTTAACGGAATTGAAGATGAATTCAGTCGTAACGATCGTGGCGTAACTTCGCTTTTTATATTTTCTTTGATGATGTTAAAAACTTCGGAGTTGGTATAGAGTTCCGTTGTTCTCACATCAACGGTAAAATGGCAGGTATCGGGAACCACATTGTGCTGCGAACCACTATTGATGATGGTTACCGTCATTTTTACTTCGCCTAAGAAATCGGATTCTTTTTCGAATTTATAACTGGTAAACCAAGCAATATCTTTAATCGCATTCAAAATCGCATTATCAGGATTAGGATGCGCGGCATGAGAGGAAGTGCCTTTGGAAACACAATCCAAAACCAACAATCCTTTTTCAGCTATCGCCAAATTCATCTCAGTTGGTTCGCCAACGATAGCAAAATCAATAGTTCCCAATCGGCTATAAATCGATCCCACGCCATTAACGCCTGAAATTTCTTCTTCGGCTGTAGCGGCTAAAACAATATTATATTTCATATTGCGCTTGTCCCAAAAACATAAAAACGTCGCGATCAAACTCACCAAAGCACCGCCGGCATCATTGCTTCCTAACCCATACAACTTGCCGTCTTTTTCAATCGGTTCAAATGGATTCAAAGTATAACCGGCATTGGGTTTTACAGTGTCATGATGTGAATTGAGCAAAATTGTTGGTTTCGAAGCATCATAAAACTGATTATACGCCCAAACGTTATTCATAGCTCTGTGTGTTACAACGCCATATTCTTCCAAAAACTGTTGAATACAATCGGCTGTTTTGCCTTCGCTTTTACTAAAAGAAGGAATGGCAATCAACTCCTTTAAAAGCGCGAAAACCGATTCGAATACATCGCCCTTACAGTTATTGAATGGTTGTTCCTTCATGAGTTTTGTTGTTGATATATCCTTTTATATTTTTAGCATTGATGATGCTTATTTTTCCAACCTTACGCTGTAATGCCTGAAAGCAGTTCTCTAATTTAGGCAACATGCCTTTGCTGATGACGCCTTTGCTTTTTAGTTCTTGGAATAATTCCCAATCCAAAAGCGGAATCACAGCGTCATCATCTTGGGGTTTGTATAAAACGCCATTCTTTTCAAAACAATAAATTAATTGTGTATCAAAACTTTGAGACAAACTCACAGCAACCGCATTGGCAATCGAATCGGCATTGGTATTTAACAATTGTCCGTTGCCGTCATGCATAATCGCACTGATTACGGGTGTAATTCCGAGTTGCACTAACTGTTTCAGGAAAACAATATTCACACTATCCGAAGTAACATCGCCTACTAATCCGAAGTCAATGGGTTTGGAATTTCTCTTGATAGCCTGAATCACATTGGCATCGGCACCAGATAATCCTATACTGTTTCGATGGTACTTTTGTAACAAGGCAACAATATTTTTATTGATAAAACCAGCATACACCATCGTTGCAATCTTTAAAGTTTGCGCATTGGTTACCCTTCTTCCATCAATCATTTTTTGTGGAATATTTAAATCGATAGCCAAATCCGTTGCCAATTTCCCTCCGCCGTGAACCAAAATAAAAGGTTCGTTAAGCGCAGCCAATGCAACAATAAATGCTTCTAACTGCAGTTCGTCATCTATGATGTTCCCACCAATCTTGATGATGTTTAACTTTTTCATTTCCTTTTATTATTTTTTCCAAAATGACTTGCGCCGCAAACGTTCTGTTGTTGGCTTGCTCGTAGATTAGGGAGTTTTCACTATCCAAAACGGCATCGCTCACTTCTACATTTCTTCTCACCGGAAGACAATGCATAATTTTGGCATTATTAGTGACTTCTAATTTTTTATTCGTCAACAACCAATCTTCATCTACATGCAGTACTTTGCCATACTCTTCAAAAGATGACCAATTTTTTATATATACAAAATCAGCGTTTTGCAAAGCCTTTTGTTGGTTGTGTTCGATGGTAGCATTTTGTGTATACTGAGTGTCTAACTCATATCCTTTCGGATGGGTAATAACAAACTCAAAATCGGTTCTATTCATCCATTGCGCGAAAGAATTGCCCACTGCTTGTGGAATAGATTTTATATGTGGCGCCCAAGTAAGGACGACTTTTGGTTTTTTATGATAAGGCAAATGTTCCGCAATCGTAATACAATCGGCCAAACTCTGCAACGGATGCAAAGTAGCCGATTCCAAAGAAATCACCGGAACAGAAGCATATTTTTCGAATAACGAAAATATCTTTTCTGAAGTATCTTCTTCCTTATTCGTCAAACCAGCAAAACATCTTAAGCCGATGATCTCGCAATATTGACTTAACACATTCGCGGCATCTTTAATATGTTCCACCGTTGTGCCATTCATGATAGCTCCGTCTTCAAATTCCCATGTCCAAGCTTCTTGACCCGCATTTAAAACAATAGTGTGCAAGCCTAGATTCTGAGCGGCTTTTTGAGTACTCAATCGGGTTCTTAAACTTGAATTTAAGAATACTAAACCCAGTGTTTTTCCTTTACCCAAATTGTTGTTGAGCATTGGAAATTTTTTAATCGCAAGGGCTTCATTAACCAAAGCGTTTAGATCGGTAACATCATCGGCGGAGAAAAATCTTTTCATAGCGTTACTAATTTAGATTGTGAAATCGTTTTGAACGCTTTGACAAATAAATCCAATTCGGTTTTCGTAACATTCAATGCCGGAAGAATCCTTAGGGTATTTGGGCAGGAAGCATTTCCGGTTAGGATTTTAAAGTCATTCAATAATTGGTTTCTAAACGGTGCGCAAGGTGTTTTTAATTCGATGCCAAACATTAAACCTTGGTATCTGATTTCTCGGATGCTTTCGTCGTCTTTTAACTGTTCGAATAAATAATTACCGGATTCAATGGCATGCTGCATTAAGTCTTCGGATTCAATAACTTCTAAAACCGCTTTCGACGCAGCACAAGCCAAATAATTCCCGCCAAATGTGGTGCCGAGCAAACCGTGCTTTGCTTTAATCTCAGGAGTAATTAGTACGCCACCCACTGGAAAACCGTTGCCCATCCCTTTGGCTACTGTAATAATATCGGCTTTAACCTCAGCATATTGATGGGCAAAAAACCTACCCGTTCTTCCGTAGCCCGATTGGATTTCATCGCAAATAAAAATAGCCCCGTTGGCATCGCACAAGCTTCTTATTTTTTGTAAAAAAGAAACCGCCGGAATCTGAACACCTGCTACACCTTGAATCCCTTCAATGATTACAGCGGAAATTTCGTTGTTGGCAAAAGCTTCCTCCAATAGTGTTGTGTTGTTGAAAGGCACAAAAATAAAATTATCGGTTTCATTAACTGGCGCAATGATACTTTTGTTGTCGGTTGCTGCTACTGCAGCGGCAGTTCGGCCATGAAAAGCTTTGGTGAAGCAGATGTTCTTTTTTCTTCCGGTGTGAAATGAGGCTAGTTTTATTGCGTTTTCGTTGGCTTCGGCACCCGAATTACACATAAAAAGATTGTAATCATTGTAACTGCTGATTTTTCCTAACAATTCGGCTACTTCTTCCTGAATGGGAATTTTTACCGAGTTTGAATAAAAGCCAATATTTTGCAGTTGTTCTGTCAATTTGTTTACATAAACTGGATGATTGTGTCCGATGGAAATCACGGCATGACCACCGTATAAATCCAAGTATTTTTCGTTTTTATCGGTCCATGCATAACTACCTTCCGCTTTCACAAAGTTTAGGTCAAATACTGGATATACATTAAATAATTTCATCGTCTTTCTTTTAAAATGCTGAAGCTTTTAGTTTCAGTCCGAGTGTGGGTTCGAAGCCCAACATCAAATTCATATTCTGCACCGCCTGACCGGAAGCGCCTTTTATTAAATTGTCAATCACTGAATGGACAACGACATGATTGCCTTCTTGCTCTATGAATAACAAACATTTGTTCGTATTGACAACTTGCTTTAAATCGATAGTTTCTTTCGACACAAATACAAATGGATTGCCGCTGTAAAAGTCATCGTAAAGTGCGGTTACCTCTGCTAAATCCGAAGTGGTTTGCAAAGTAGAGCTAGTAAATATTCCTCGGGTGAAATCGCCACGCCATGGTACAAATTCTAAATTGACTTTATGGTTAGTAAACTTTTCTAAAGTTGCGCAAACCTCTGCTACATGTTGGTGTGTCAAGGTTTTGTAGGACGAAATATTATTGGCTCTCCAAGTGAAATGCGTTGTGGGCTGCAATGCTTGTCCGGCGCCTGTGGCACCTGTGATTCCAGTAGTATAAACCGTTTGTAACAATCCTGCTTTTGCTAGAGGAAGCAAGGCCAATTGAATGGCGGTAGCAAAACAACCCGGATTGGCTATATAATTTGCCGTTGTAATAGCTTCATAATTCACTTCGGGTAAACCGTAAATGAAGGTGCCTTTACTAAAGTTTCCTTCTACTCTGAAATCATTTCCTAAATCGATAATTTTTACGGTATCATTAATCGAATGACTTTCAATCCACGTTTTGCTTTCTGTATGGGGAAGACACAAAAACAATACGTCAATAGTATCTGAATACTCAGTGGTAAAAACCAAATCAGTTTCGCCTAATAAATCTTTATGAATGCTCGAAACTGTTTTACCAACCTGACTTCTGCTTAATACAAAAGCAATGTCAACTTTTGGATGGTTTACCAACAATCGAATGAGCTCGCCACCGGTATAACCTGCAGCACCTACGATTCCGATTTTTACTTTGGCTTCCATGATTACAGTTTATCGGGATTGACTTGGTTGTAAATCGCTAGCGAATTGCTGATGATTTTGGAATAGCCTTTTACATCTTCGCCCGACCACGCCAGGTTCATTTCGCCATAGCTGCCGAATTTGGATGCCATTAAATCGTTATCCGATTCGATGCCGTTTAAGACAAATCTATATGGCAAGAGCGTTACCGTTACGGTTCCGTTTACCGTACTTTGGGTGTTGGCAAAGAACGTTTCTATATCCCGCATTACCGGATCTAGGAACAAGCCTTCATGCAACCAAGTTCCGTACCAATCCGCCAACTGACTTTTAAGGTTTAATTGGAATTTGGATAAGGTGTGTTTCTCTAATAAATGGTGTGCTTTCAGAATAATCAAGGCTGAAGCCGCTTCGAAACCTACTCTGCCTTTAATACCGATAATAGTATCACCAACGTGAATGTCTCTGCCGATAGCAAACGGTGTCGCCAATTGTTCTAAATATAAAATCGCTGCGCTTGGGTGCAAAAAGGATGTATTATCGACGGCGACTAATTCGCCTTGTTTGAATTCTAATGCTATTTCGGTTATATCAGCTTCTGTTTTTTGTAATTGTGAGGGATAAGAAGTTTCTGGTAATGACAAATTTGATGTCAAGGTTTCTTTTCCTCCAACGGATGTTCCCCAAAGCCCTTTGTTTATAGAATATAAAGCTTTATCGAAATTCATTTCGACCTTGTTCGCTTTAAGAAAATCAATCTCAGCTTCTCTTGACAGTTTTAAATCTCTGATGGGTGTAATGATTTCAATGGTTGGACACATAACCGAGAAGATTACGTCAAAACGCACTTGGTCATTTCCTGCACCAGTGCTTCCGTGGGCAATAGCATCTGCCTTTATCTTTTTGGCGTACCCCGCAATAGATTTGGCCTGAATCGTTCTTTCGGCACTTACGGATAATGGATACGTATTGTTTTTTAAGACATTGCCATAAATCAAATACTTGACACAAGTATCATAATAGGTTTGCACTGCATCGACGCAAGTATACGAATGAACACCCAATTCAAAAGCGCGTTTTTCGATAGCACGGATATCATCGGCAGAAAAACCACCGGTGTTGACGGTTACGGCATGGACTTTATAGCCTTTTTCTTTAGACAAATACACGGCGCAAAAAGAAGTATCTAAACCTCCGCTATATGCTAAAACTACTTTTTTCATAGGATTCATTTTGTTTTATCTTTTCATTCTGTTGGAATAACATGGCGGTACACAAACAGTTCTTTTTGTCTTTGGATACCAATATTTCGTAGTTGACACAACTTTTACAGCCGTTCCAAAAGTTTTCGTCTTGGGTTAATTCGGAATAGGTTACCGGTTCATAACCCAATTCGCTATTGATTTTCATTACGGCTAAACCAGTCGTTAATCCAAATATTTTAGCATTTGGATATTTCTCTCTGGACAAGCTAAACACCGCTTGTTTTATTTTTCGGGCCAAGCCTAACTTTCGGTAGTGCGGTGCTACGATCAAACCCGAATTGGCGACAAACTTTTCATGACTCCAAGTTTCGATGTAACAGAATCCGGCCCATTGTTTGTTTTCCGTCAGAGCGATGATGGCGTTACCTTCTACAATTTTTTTATCTATATAAGCCACCGAACGCTTAGCAATCCCTGTCCCGCGTATTTGTGCCGAGTGCTCCATTTCGGCTATTATGGCTTCGCTAAAGATTATATGTTGCGCATTGCTTTGCACAATAGTAATAGTCATTCTTTCTTAATTTTTGACAAAAGTAAATTTTATTTACTATAAAACAATATAAAAAAGATATTTTATCCTTTTTATAATACTATTAAAGATTTTAAATCTTTTTAAATTAAAAAAAACTATACCACAATCATTTTTTAATCTAGATTAAGCGTGCGCAATTTAAACCCACCCTGCCTTTGCCTTGTTAAAATGAAACAACAAATTAATTTAAAAACATAAAAAATATAACAATGGCAAAATCAACTTAAACAAATATACCTATGCGTAACAAAAAAATATTATCTGCCAAATTAAACGTGAAATATTATTTTTCATAACTTCGTTTATAGTCCATAAACATCCTCATCTCAAAAATTCCACATCATTACAAAAAAACAAGAAGTTCAAAGCCGCACGCGATAAAATAGAATCAAATTCAGTCCTATGAAATATAAACTCCTACTCTTTTTTATTTTTTTTGTTTATTCAATTAAAGCACAACAATTAGATTCAATTCCTTACAGTCAAGGCTATCTCTACTATCATGTATATGGAAAAAGTGGCGCACCAATAGTTATATTGTCTGGTGGACCAGGCGCCAATTGTATGCAAGAAGAAACGGTTGCCATTGAACTTAGCTCAAAATTCAAATGTTACTTGTTAGAACAAAGAGGCACCGGATTGTCGCAACCAAAAGTTTTAGATTCTACCACTATTACGGTTAAAAACGCCGAAGACGATATCACACTATTACTAGACCATTTGCACTTCAAGGAAGTAACACTTTTTGGACATTCTTGGGGCGGAATGTTGGGATTGTCTTATGCGGTACACCATCCCAATAGAATCAAAAAGTTGCTTTTATTGGGAACAGGAGAAATAAAATCTGATGAAAAAGTTTTCAAAGTCATTGACGACTTAATGGCTACGAGAATGGATAGTTTAACCCACATAAAAATCGCTGTTGCAAAGGAAAAAATAGAAAATAACACGGCTACTGATGCTGAAAAGATTTTTTTCAAAAAGACTACGCTATCCTATTATTTCAACGATAAAAGCCGAGCTGATTCGATTTATAAAAAATTCTCTACTTTTAAAAAAGCCGACCCTAAGATGTCTGTATTAATGTGGAATGATTTTGAACGCACTAAATTTGATCTAACGATACCGCTTAAATCCTTTAATAAACCTATGTATATTTTATGTGGCAGAGAAGATTTTTTTGCGTTTTTGTCTTATGAATTAAAAATAGCCAAACCAAGTGCTCATTTGCATTGGATAGAGGAATCAGGTCATTTTCCTATGTTTGAAAATCCAAAAGAATTTTATAAACTACTCTACGAAATCCTTGACGAGTAGCCTTTTTGAGTAAAATTGTAACAAAATTTTCTACAATAGGACAAATATCTCAATTACATCAATTAGGAACTAAGCTATCAAAATTTGCAAAATATTTTTATAATGACTGAAAAATATTTTTTAAAGATCCGCATATATTTTTTGTCAATAATAACTATTGCAAATTGTTCGCTATTAATTTGGGATTATTTTCATGGAGGTGTGCCGAGCCATCATCTATTGCAACGAGAAGATTTACCTGCATTTTCTAATTGGTTAGGAGGAATTTTGATTCCATTATTAGTCTGGTTTTTACTCTATCGCATACAAAAGAGAATTAGCAATAGCTCTGGAATTTCTAAAGACACTATAAACCTACTTTCTGCTTTCCTTGGTGCTTTAGGCTTTGGCATATTACTTTCTATATTTTTTACTTTAGGAAATACAGAAATACCATTCTATCTGGTTGTTTCCTTACTTTTTCTTGCGCTCTTTTTGCCAATTTATCGTGCTGAATATTTTTTAGGATTTGTAACTGGAATGATCTTTACCTTCGGCGGTATACTTCCTATTGGAATAATAGCAATCATAAGTTTGATTGGAGCAGTACTATATCGTATTGTTAGGCCTGGAATACGTTATCTGACTTCAAAAATTACATCTTTAGCAACTTCAAAAAAGAACAATTCAGGCAATTTATAGAAGATTAGCTTCCCATTTTATAAATCTGTGTGTCAAAACAACCTTAAAATCTTCCGATCTAACAACTATTTCCGTTCTCCAATTTGCTGGCGCCACATGGCATAATACAATCCTTTTTCGTCTAATAAATCCGCGTGCTTACCTTGCTCGATGATTTCGCCTTGTTCCAATACATAAATTTTATCGGCATGCATGATTGTTGACAAACGGTGGGCAATTAATACGGTAATCTGGTCTTGCTTGGACGAAATATTCCTGATGGTTTGTGTGATTTCTTCTTCTGTAATCGAATCCAATGCCGATGTTGCTTCGTCAAACAACAGCAATCTTGGATTTCTTAACAAAGCACGTGCAATAGAAAGCCGCTGCTTTTCGCCTCCAGAAACTTTAATTCCGCCTTCACCGATTGTTGTATAAATGCCATTTTCTGCTCTTTTGAGTAAATTGTCACAAGCAGATTTCCGCAATACATCATGCAATTCTTCGTCGGTAGCATCAGGTTTTACAAAGAGTAAGTTGTCTTTTATCGTACCCGAGAACAATTGTGCATCTTGGGTTACAAATCCGAGTTGCTGCCTTAATTCCGTTAAGTCAATTTCGTTGGCGTTTTTATCATTGTAAAAAATGGCGCCTTCATTCGGATTGTACAAACCAACTAACAATTTGACCAAAGTGGTTTTTCCGCTTCCGGAAGGGCCTACAAAAGCGATGGTTTCACCGGCTTTGGCTTCAAAAGAAATCTGTTTTACAGCATACGTTTTGGCGGTTTGGTGCTTGAATGAAATATTCAAAAATCTCAAACTGCTAATGAGTCCCATTGTTTTCGGATGTTGCGGTGTGGCTTCACTTTCGGCATTCATCAGATTGCTAAAATTTTCCATCGACGCATTGGTTTCATTATAAGTTGCGATGACATTGCCCAATTCCTGCAACGGATTGAACAAAAAGAACGAAAAGAACATCAGCGTAATTAAGTCGCCCGGTTTGATGATTCCATTAAAAATAAACAAATACAAAGCAAAAACAAGCGCTGTACGCATAAAGTGTACAGTCGTGCCTTGAAAGAAGCTTAGTGAGCGAATATAGCGTACTTTTTTTAACTCTAATCCTAGAATTTTTGTGGTGGTCGAATTCAGTCTGTTCACCTCTTGTTGTGTTAACCCAAGACTTTTTACCAATTCGATATTGCGCAGCGATTCTGTTGTCGCACCTGCCAAAGCAGTCGTTTCTCCTAAAATTTCGCGCGATACTTTCTTTATTTTTTTACCCAAAAAAGAACTGATAAACGCAATCACCGGAACGGTCGCTAAAAATATTGGCCCTAGCAGCCAGTGAATATTGATGGCATATACGACAACGAAAATAATACCAACAATCGACTGAAATATCAGCGAT
This sequence comes from Flavobacterium sp., assembly GCA_029946065.1. Taxonomy (GTDB): domain Bacteria; phylum Bacteroidota; class Bacteroidia; order Flavobacteriales; family Flavobacteriaceae; genus Flavobacterium. The sequence goes on along the minus strand of JAQSDU010000007.1, from coordinate 204,984 downwards.
ATCGAAAGCGTGATGAACTTTTCACAATCGATTTTGACCTTTTGGAGTTTGCCTAACGTTTCGCCGCTGCGCTGGTCTTCAAAATCCTGAAAAGGCAGTTGTAACGCTTTTTGGATGCCGTCGGTATACATTTGCGCACCTGTTCTCTGGATGATGATATTGGTGAAATAATCCTGGAAATTCTTGGCAATCCGCGATATCATGGCAGCACCAATAGACAATACCAGCCATCCCAATACCACCTTGGCGAACCAATTAAAATTATGGTTAAAATTCGCCACGCCGACGCCACATTCGTTCATCAATTTACCGATGATAATCGAATCACATAAAGAAAAACATTGGTTGATTGCTGCGAGGAACAGCGCTAAAAACAACAAAGATTTGTGTGTTTTGAGGTAAGAAAATAATATTTTCATGCAGTGCTTGTAAATTTAGAGTGCAAAATTACGGTTATATTGTGGCACTTTTCTATGTCGGCATTCTTTTTATTTACATTGCCATAGCTAATGCCGATTGGTGTTAGAAGTTCGCTAATATTGCCTGATTGACATGCTTATTTTTTATTAGAAAATAAAGATAATTTAACTTTCTAACAAACTGTTTTTGAATGCTAGAAGTATTGTGAATTTTTGGTTTTGTACGTGTATAGCTTTTAATCAGTATTGTTGATATTGTTTGAATGTTTATATTTGGGAATTGTGTACGACTATAAAAACGCCCGAATCAAATGGAAAATTACGACAGAATTATAAAAATAATAGATATAAATCTGATATTTTGTTTGGTTCCGCTAGTATTGAGTTTATTTGTAATTCACGTTGCATTTAAGGATAAGTTTAAAACTAAAAAATCCCTTAATCTAATTCGTTGGGTAATTATTGGATACACAACAATTACACTTTTTCATTTTGTGATTTCATCTATATTTTTTTCAGAAGAAATGGCTTTCTTTGATAGGGCGACCGGACCATATATGATTTTCTATTGGCTAATGACTTTGTCAGCTATTGTTATACCTTTTACATTATTGATTAAAAAGCTAGGCTCAAATTTCCTTTATGTGATGTTGATTTCGTTTCTTATGAAAATCGGTGCTTATTTTGAACGTTTTGTTATAATAGTAACCAGCTTACACAGCGATTATTCTCCATTCGAAAAAAAATCCGATTTACCGAGCATTCAATGCATTGTAGCAGTAATATTTTTACAAGGACTATTATTAGCAATTATGAGTTTAGTTTTTGTAGCAATATTTGAACGGCTCAAATTACGAATGAAATCAATTGATTAATCAATAAATACATAACCGCGCACGACATAGGTTTTGACGATATTACGGTAAACTTGTGCAAATTGAACCAATTTTTTCTATAACTTCGTTTTGGGTCACTGAAAGCACTCGGATCCGAAACTGCCGCAACATCGCAAATACATCGACGTCAGTTCATAACTTATTCATATTCAATAAACTAACAAACTATGAAATATTTTTTAATTATTCTGTTTTTCTGTTTTACCAGTAGTAGAAATAATGAATCCAAAAATTCAGAAAATTACTATGAAGAAATTGCTGATGTAGTAATTAAATATCAAAATTATCAAACAGTGGAAGTGGAAATCCCATTCGACAAAAAGGATATACTGGAAAACCAAATGAAACTTGAAAAGTCAATATTTTCTTCAATTTTGGAAAAAAGAGGTTTTACAATTATTGAGTCACGGTTTGAAAAATTCAATGCTAAGAATAACTTTTACTATCATTTCATTCATCTTAAAAAAGATACTTTAGATTGTTTTGTAACAAGAAAATATGAGTTTACTAAACGAATAGATGTTTATAAAGTTAAAGAATCTCTAAGTTGCTTAAATTATTCTCAATTCATAATAAATAAAGCCAGCAGATAAAAGCAATTTGTTATTATTCCAGTACAAGCCGCTATTTAATTACTCTTTCAACGGTTCGGAATCCAAAAAATCATAAAGCTTTCGACCTTAGCTGATATTGAAGCGCAACTCAAGAACCTAACAGAATAAAATTCACAATTTATCCCAAATGCAATAGCAACATTTGATAACTTTATAAAAAACAAAAATGTCAAAAACGGTTTTGAACAAGCTACCGGAAATTACCATTGCTTTTTGGATAACGAAAATTTGTGCCACCACACTCGGAGAAACCGGAGGCGATTTATTGGCACAAACATTACAACTTGGCTATCTATTGAGTTCTATAATTTTCTTGTCGCTTTTCTTTTTAGCATTTTTCATTCAAATTTGCTCTAAAAAATATAGTCCTATTACGTATTGGCTCGTCATCATTACCACAAGCACAGCAGGGACGACAATCTCTGATTTTATGGACAGGACGCTGGGGTTAGGTTATGCCAAAGGGTCTCTCATTTTAATTTCCATGCTAATTTGTATTTTATTGGTATGGAAAGCAACCGAAAAATCACTTTCGGTAACCGCTATTAAATCCGTACGATCAGAAAGTTTCTATTGGATTGCGATTTTGGTTTCGAATACTTTAGGAACCGCACTCGGAGATTTCTTGGCAGACAACTCCGGATTGGGTTTTTCCGGCGGCGCAATTTTAATTGGAACGCTACTCCTATTGATCACGTTAGCACATTTTTTTACAAAAATTTCAAGCATATTGCTTTTTTGGCTGGCTTTCGTATTAACCAGACCTTTTGGTGCGACGTTTGGCGATTTCCTCACTAAGCCGATTGATAAAGGCGGACTTGACTTTGGGACTTCAATCTCCTCATTATGCCTTTGCATCATCATGTTTGTGCTTGTTTTTAAGGAATTTAAAAAAATAAATCACAAGTAATTGTATGCGAAAATAATTTTTACAATTAAGCCGACGCGAGGACAGCCAAGTACTTTCAATAAAAAGAACCGCAAAAATCAGACTTGATTAATAAAATCGACCTATACAGAAAGTATGATTTAGAAAATAATGGCAATAAAAACCATCTGATTATAATTCATCGTCTTTTTTCTCTTCAAATGAAAAATTACGCAGTTGCGGTGCCCTGAAAAAAGTATAAACAACAACACCTAAAGTGATACAACCGCCTGTAACAACCGCCCTTACCGTTCCGAGCCAATTTGCCATAACGCCGCTTTCAAAATCACCCAATTCATTGGAAGAGCTAACGAACATCGTATTGACAGCCGATACGCGTCCGCGCATATGATCCGGTGTCATTAATTGCAAAATGGTGCTGCGAATAACCACGCTAACCGCATCGAACATTCCGGAACAAAGCAACATCGCAAACGAAAGGTAGAAATTAGTCGATATTCCAAAAATAATGATAGAGACTGCAAATCCCGCAACACAAAAGAAAAGTTTGCGTCCAGGATAGGTTCTTAATGGTAGAAATGCAAGCAATCCAAGTGTCAGCAAAGCACCAATTCCGGGTGCCGAACGCAGGATTCCGAACCCCATTTCGTTCACGTGCAGGATTTCTTTTTGGTAAACCGGAAGCAAAGCTACCGCACCTCCGAAAAGCACAGAAAACATATCGAGACACAACGCAGACAATAAAGCTGGCGTTTTCCAGACGAATTTTAATCCTTCCGTCACACTCTGCAAAACGGGTTCCTTTTCCTTTTTTACAATCGGCTTGACCGCAATTGTAAAAAGCGGCAATAACATCAGTAATTCAAAACACAAAACAGCAAAAAGACTCACGGGAATACTGAAAGCTGCTATAAAAAATCCGGCCGATAAAGGTCCTAAAACCGAACCCAGTTGCCACGCCATACTGCTCCAACTTGTGGCGTTCGGATAGTGCTGTCGCGGCACAACAAGTCCAAAAAGCGCGAACATCGACGGACTATAAAACGATCGCAATGCACCGCCAAGAAATACAAAAAAGTAAATTAAATATAATAAAGATTGTTGCTCAAGATTGTTTTCAGAAGCTGGAAGCGCTAGCACAAAAAGGCAAATTCCCACTAAAATATATCCGAAAAGACACCAAGTGACCATTTTTCGTTTCTCATTCAAATCGACAAAATGCCCGGAAAAAAAAGAGCAAAGAATCGCTGGAATTACTTCTGCAAGGCCAACCAAACCAAGAGAAAGCTTGTCATTCGTCAAATGATAAACCCAATAATAAATGACTGTCGATTGCATGTTCAGTCCAAAAATAATACCAAGTCGCAAACTCAGATATGACTGAAATTCTTTTATTTTGAGCGATGGATTTTTCCCTAAAAATCCGTTGGGCGGTATTGGCGTTGGCTGCTCTGATTCCATATCTTAGTTTAAGGTTTAAAGTTTTATGTTTGAAGTTATACTGCCACTTTACAACTTAAACTTTACACTTTTAATGTTGCGAATTTACAGCTTTCGCAAAAAAAACACATTATAATAGTGTCAAAATAGTCTAAATCAGAAAGTCTAAATCAGAAAGTTTAACGAGAATTTGAAGTAGTTTGCAAAAATTAAACCGATTTTTACGCTCCCGTTTTACACAAAATGTGCAACTTTGAACTTTAAACCCTATTCTTCATTGCCGACAACCGATTATATTTTCGAAAAACAATACAGCCAAGTCATCTATGATGTTGACGAAGCAAATTTTAAGGAATTCGAAGGTTGTACTTTTGACGATTGTGATTTTTCCCGCGCTACGTTTTTGGCCGTTACATTTATCGATTGTATTTTTAATAATTGTATTTTTTCCGGAGCCAAAATCAACTACGTCGCTTTTAGGACGGTGCATTTCAATGATTGTAAAATTCAAGACGTGAACTTTGCGATGTGCGACAAGCTCATTTTTGAAATCCATTTTAACAATTGTATTTTGGATTTTTCGAAGTTTTATACGCTAAAAATAAAGGGCACCACTTTCACCAATTGCAGCATCATCGCTGTTGATTTTATGAAAACAGATTTAACAGGTGTAAATTTTGAAAATTGCGATTTGTACCGCTCGGAATTTGCCGGTGCGATTGCGAACAAAGCCAATTTTAAGACGAGCTATAACTACACCATCGATCCAGAAAAAACAAAATTGAAGAAAGCGATTTTTGCGTTAGAAGGTGTGAAAGGATTGCTTTTTAAACACGATTTGGTGATTTGTTAATGGCTGGATAAATTTCTCAAAAAAGCAATAGAATAATGCGTTCTTAAAGCATTTTAGTCATAATATAATCTTCCATCAGGTAACCGTGATCCAATTGTACATCAACTGTTGCTGTGATTTCAAAACCGATTTTTTTGTAAAATCCCTGTGCTTTGTTGAAGCGGTTTACGTTTAAAGTAATCGCATCAGAATGATAGTTTTGTGCCACTTTTTCAACAGCTTCAATAAGCAATTTCCCTATTCCTTTTCCTTGCGTTTCAGGCAAAATATAGAGTTTGTGGATATGTGTGACATTTTTGTGGTTGTAATTGTGCTCAAAAGAAGTAAAACCAAGCATGTTCTCCCCGTCTTTCGCCAACATAAAAAAATGCCCTTTTTCGCTAAGATTCTGCGTCAGCGTTTCCGTCGAATAAAAAATGCCAAGCATATAATCTAGCTGTACTTTCGGCAAAATATGCCCGTAAGCAATTGGCCATGTTGTATGTGCAATTTGACGAATTATAGAAAAATCTTCAATAGTTGCTGGAACAATTGTAACCATATTTCCTTTTTGATTTTTCGATTTTAACTTTCAAATTTTAACTAATTACCCATGAATTGTCTCTCCTTTTCCATAATTCGCAATCACCGAAGCTTCAAATTCCAGCCATTCGCGCCATCTTTTCTCTACGTCAATACCTTGTCCGTATTTTCTGGCGTAAGTTATGAAAGTAGTATAATGTCCGGCTTCGCTTTCCATCAAATCACGATAAAAAGCGGATAATTCCGGATCGTTGATATTTTCTGAAAGTACTTTAAAACGCTCACAACTTCTGGCTTCAATCATTGCCGAAAAAAGCAATCGCTCAACAAATCCGGAAACACGGCTGCCGTTATTGCTTTTTTTCATGTATTGTGCCAATTCGCCAACATATTCGTCTTTGCGTTCGCGACCGAGTTTCAAACCGCGTTTTTTGATGATTTCGTGTACCATTTCAAAATGCTCGATTTCTTCTTTCGCCAAAGCCAACATATCGGTCACCAAATCAGGATATTCAGAATTGATGGTGATAATGGTAATAGCGTTGGAAGCCGCTTTCTGTTCGCACCATGCATGATCGGTAAGGATTTCCTCAATATTTTTTTCAACGATATTAACCCATCTTGGATCTGTTGGCAGTTGTAGTCGTAACATCATGATCTGGAGATTTCTTTAATGAAGGCAAATTTACGAAAAGTAAATCCCAAATAGCAAATAGAAATTCCAAATGACAAATCCTTAATGACAAACGATGTTCAAATTTCAATATTTAAAATTTTAACCGTTCTGCAATTAGAAATTTTACATGCAAATAATGATAGAAATTTGGGATTATTCGCTTCAATTTTAATTCTTCACCCTACCCTGCTCCTCTTCCGCCCCCGAACGTTCTCTGCTTTTTGATTGGAACGTTTTCCCAAAGCTGTAAACAAATGTCAATGCAACAAAACGACTATCCGGTTTGTTCTTCCAAGTCGCATCGGTATTTTTCAGATTGTTAATGACGCCATTTCGTATACTGGTATAGAAAATGTCATTGACCGAAAATTTCAGTGAACCCTGATCGTGAAATATTTTTTTTTGAATGCCGATGTTGATTGTCCCGAGCGCGCCTAAAGTGAACTGCGAGGAGGTGATCTCCGAGGTGTAACGTCCGACCATTTCCGCCGACCAACCTTTATCAATCATAAAACGAGTGTTTCCTGAAAATGAGAAAAATGTTCCCGATGAATTTAGCCCTTCGGTGTATAAATCGCTTTTGTAATCGGTATGTGTCACTTCAGTATAAATGCCCGCAGATAGCCATTTCGTAACCTCAAAATCTGATTGTGCATTGAGGCTCAGGTATTGACTTTTACCGATATTTCCGGGACGACTGTAGTAAATTCCGTCGTTGATTTCGATCGTTTCGTTGATTTCGTCTTTCGATTTTGAATAGCTCAGGGTGGTGCTGAAAATGCTTTTGAAACGATACGAAAATTCAAGATTATGCGCAAAAGACGGATTCAGGTATGGATTTCCGGAATAGAAAGTAAATTTATCCAGCGGACTCAAAAACGGATTCAAATCCTGATAATACGGACGATTGATGCGTTTTCCATAAGAAAGCACCAAACTATTATTGCCAATCGAATCCAATTTATACATCACATAAGCGGTTGGAAAAAGATTCGTATAATCTCTTTCAAATCGGGAAGCCGGTTTCTCAATATTGCCCAATTGATTGCCTTTTGAAATTGTACTTTCCAGGCGTAATCCGGCCTGAAACGAAAAACGTTGGTAACTTTTATTGAAGTTGAAATAAAAAGCATGGATGACTTCGTCGTATTGAAAATGGTTGCTGGTGTCATAATTCGGAACGGCATTTCCATCAATAATATCTGAATAATCGGCGACATTATCGGTTTTAGAATAACTCGCTTTGTAGCCGGTATCAAACGATGCTTCCTTTTTCATCGGATGTACATAATCGGCCTTGAACGTATAAATCGAAATTTTTGAAGGAAGTTCCCCTGTTGATTCATCGCTGCTGCTTAGGGAATTATCCGGCTGGTAAACATAATTCCTGTAACGCTGCGAAATTGCATCGGAATAATTCAGGAAATCGGCATCGGCGGTGAGTATTTTTCCGCCGTTAAATTCATGGCTGTAATTCAGCGTAATTCCGCCATTTTTGAATTTCTTGTTTTCGTTGTTATCAGCTACAATCGTAGAATCAAGAACAGATTCGGCGTTTGTCAATTCGCTGCTGCCGTTGGATTTATTGTGCCCTGATTGCGAAAGTCCTGTGAAACTAATTCCCAAAGTGGTTTTATCGGAAACATAATAATCAAGTCCGATTTTTGCATTAGCAGATTTATTCTTTCCTGTCAACAAGGTATTTTGATAGAACAATGTTTTCGTGCTTTGGTCGTCATTTTTATACCTCCTAAAAATATACAAATCGGTAATGGATTCCTGCGACGCAAAACCTGCATTGCCATACAATCTTATCTTTCCATTGGTATAATTAAGGTTTAGGCTGTTACGGTTCACGTCTTTTTTACCTTTTGAAAATCGCGAAGACAGGCTTCCGTTAAAACCTTTGGCTTTACTTTTTTTTGTTTTGATATTGATTACACCGGCACTTCCGGCCGCATCATATTTCGCCGGCGGATTGGTCATGAATTCAATTTGGTTCAGGGTCGAAGCCGGAAGTGACTTTAGATAGGCTTCAAGATCAGCTCCTGAAAGATACGTCGGCTTGTCGTCGATAAAAACAGAAACGCCAGTTTTACCTTTGAAGGTTATTGTGCCGTTCTGGTCGATTAAAATCCCCGGAGATTTTTCCATGACATCCATGGCGTTGGAGCCGGCATTCGAAATCATCGCATCGACATTGACAACCGTGCGGTCTATTTTTTGTTCTACGAATGGTTTCTTTTTTACGATTACGACTTCTGCCAGCTCATTCTTCTCCATATTTTTGAACTGAATATCTGGCAATGAAAAGTTATTTCCATTGATTAAAATTGTTTCACTTTTGTAGAATTTGTAGTTTGGATCTTCGATTACAACAATATAACTATTATTGGAAAGGTTGTCGAATTGGAAGCGCCCATCAGGCTCTGAAAAAGTAGTTTTTATAAGCAAATTATCGTTCGCCGCAAGCAGTGACACAAGAATTGCATCAATGGGTTTTGCTTCTGAATTGGTGATTTTTCCGCTGATTTTGTTCGTCTGAGCCGACATAAATCCGCAAAATAATAAGGATGCGGCTGCTTGAAGGAGATTTTTCATGTGATTCGTTTTTTGATTGATGATTGATATTGTATGCCAATTATTCGGTTGTGACTTGATTGATTATTTATTGATGGTATGCTGGTCGCCGGAATAATCATAATTGTAACAAATGGTATAACTTTTTGTATTTAAATATTTGCTTTTAAATTGAGCATGAATTGTTTTGCATTGCTTTAAATCATTAACAATAAGAACGTTATCAGAAAGCATGTATGATAATCCTTCTGTGCTTTTGATGATATTTTTATTGATTAGGTCTGACATTATATTCCTGTTCAGATTGTCAACATCTATATCATCTGTCAGGTTTTTTCCGGAAACACCTGTTCGCAAAGTAATATGCTTGTTGTTTTTTGGATTGGCGGAATCAAAAACCGTCTCTTCTATTTCAAGATGGTGAGACGTCTTCGTTGTAGCATTTGTGGTGCGCGTTGTAACACTATTCGTATTTGAAATTTCAAGTTGCTCAACTGGTTCAGCAGGCACAACGGTGCAGACGGAAACGGGAACACAAACGGGATCTGCCAGTTCATCTTTATTTAGAACGGTATAAATCATTGATCCTTCAGTATTAATTTGATTTACAGGCGGTGTAAATAGCGACACAGCATTATAAATCAGGTCATTTTCGTTTATTGGATTTATTTCTTCATAAGAATTAGTATCGCTCAACTCTCTCAAAGTTTCTGGATTTACATTTAATTGCTGGTTTTCATTTACTGGCTTTAACTCCTTTATTTCATTGCGTAATGCTGCTGTCTTTTGCGGATTTGCACACGCTATCAAGATTACTGCAATCATTAGCAAACTCAATGAAAGAAATGTCTTTTCAATGGTATTCAGTGATTTATTGTCGTTGTAAATAATTCTTTTTACCCGATACAGCAAATGATTTTTCTTTCCTGCAAATGCCACAACAAGTTTTTCAGTGTTGTATTCTTCAAATGAAATCAACGCATGAACAAAATGAGTTTTATTGCCAATGATTTGTAACGCAATGTCGTCGCAGCAGTTTTCCCTTTCGTCTTTGATCAAAGAAGAGATCCATAAAAGTCCGGGATTGAAGAAAAAAATAATCTCCGCCAGATGCTGTAGCAAATTAATAATATAATCTTTTCTGCGGACGTGCGCGAGTTCGTGGAGTAAAATCGCTTCTACCTGATCGTGTGGCAGGTTCGAAAACATACCAATAGGAACACAGATGATAGGCCTAAAAAAACCGGTTACCGAAGGTATTTTTACCAGAGCCGATTCGAGCAGTACAATTGGCTTTTTGATTTGCATCAATAATGCCAAATCCGAAATCTTGTTTTTCCAATATTGGGAAGGTTGGAAAGTTTTATAATTTCGTATTCTATAAACATTACCAAATGCATTGAAAATTCCGAATAGCTTAAAGGCGAATACTATTAGCCAAAGCATGACGATAAAATTAGCATTGTTGTTGAAAAAATTGATTGCTATATTTGAAAAATCCGCCGCGTCTGTTGGTGCAAACTCACTATTGATCTGTTCGTGTAATATCGGAATGTTGATTCGAGTAATTGTATCGATATTGCTCGGCGTGAATTCATAATTAAACGTGAGACCAACGGTGAAAAGAAAAATGACAAACAACGCCGATAACAAATTGTAACGCAAAGCCGCAACCGATTTCTTAGTCACTAAAATAACCAATCCAGCACAAACTGCCAGTACAATTCCCTGCCAAAGCGAGTGAACTAACACCCACGAAACCGCCTTTATCGCCGTATCACTTACTAACATAGCTACTTTTTATTTTCGATTTTGTCGAGCATCGCCCGGATTTCGTTTAGTTCTTGCTTAGTGGTTTTTTTGTTACCAAGCAACTGCATCATCAGGTTTGAACTTGATCCATTGTACAAGTTGTCAACGAACTTTTCGAGCAGAAAGCCTTTGGTCTTCTTCTCTTCTATTGCTGCGCTGTAAATATGTTTCATGCTGGATTTGTCGGTTATCAGCATTTGTTTCTCGGCCATAATCTGCATCAGTTTTAAGGTCGATGTGTATTGAACGGCGCGTTTCTGCTCATTTAATGTATCGTTGATAAAACGTACCGTTGATGGGCCAAATTGCCATAGCACCTGTAAAATTTCCAATTCTGATTTTGTAGGTTCCGATTGCATGATTCCTTTATTTTTTATAATTGAACATTTCAAAGGTAAGAAAAATTTCGTACGAATGAATTATTACATATTTTTTTACAACTTTTTTTAATATATTTCATTTTAAAAAACAAAAAACCCACGACTGGCGTGGGTTTTGTATACACTTTTTGATCGTGTTTAGAATACGAAAATCGCTCTCTCGCTCATCATTTCGTTTACTTCTGCAGCGATTTCTTCAATTATTTCCTCATTGGTATGGTTCGTCAAAACACGATCTATCATATCTACAATACTTTCCATATCCGATTCCACCAAACCTCTGGTTGTGATTGCAGGTGTTCCAATGCGGATTCCAGAAGTCACAAATGGCGATTTGTCGTCAAATGGCACCATATTTTTGTTCACAGTAATTTCGGCTTTTACCAAAGCATTTTCCGCTTCCTTACCAGTGATATTTTTATTTCTTAAATCGATAAGCATCATGTGGTTATCGGTGCCTCCTGAAATAAGGTTATAGTCTCTTTTCATAAAAGCTTCCGCCATCGCTTTGGCATTTTTTTGAACTTGCATCGCATAGTGAAAAAACTCATCCGATAAAGCTTCGCCAAAAGCCACTGCTTTTGCTGCTATGATATGCATTAACGGACCACCTTGATTGCCCGGAAAAACTGCCAAGTCCAATAACGACGACATCATCCTGATTTCTCCTTTTGGCGTAGTCAATCCCCATGGATTTTCAAAATCTTTACCCATCAAAATCATACCGCCTCTTGGTCCGCGCAATGTTTTGTGCGTTGTAGTCGTGATGATATGACAATGCGGTATTGGGTCGTTCATCAATCCTTTGGCGATCAATCCTGCTGGATGCGAAATATCTGCCAAAAGCAAAGCACCAACGCTGTCGGCAATTTTACGGAAACGCTCAAAATCCATATCACGGCAGTAAGCAGATGCTCCGGCAATGATCATTTTTGGCATTTCGCGTGTTGCAATCTCCTGAATTTTATCGTAATCGAATCTTCCGGTTTCTTTTTCTACACCATAAAAAACAGGATTGTATAATTTTCCGGAGAAGTTTACGGGAGAACCATGCGTCAAATGCCCACCATGCGAAAGGTCGAAACCTAAAATCTTATCGCCCGGTTTCAAACAAGCTGCATAAACTGCTGTATTTGCTTGTGAACCTGAATGCGGCTGAACGTTGGCATATTCCGCGCCGAAAAGTGCCTTGGCACGGTCAATTGCAATTTGCTCTACGATATCAACAACCTCACAGCCACCGTAATATCTTTTACCGGGATAACCCTCGGCATATTTATTTGTGAGTACGGAACCAGCGGCTTCCATTACCTGGTCACTTACAAAGTTCTCGGAAGCAATAAGTTCTAATCCGTTAATCTGTCTGTCTTGTTCGTCGAGAATTAAGTCAAAAATTTGTTCGTCGTGTTGCATTTGATAATTTTTCGTTAATTTGATTGCAAAATTACAAAAATCGTTTGTTAAAATGAATGATAATTTTATATTTACTAACTGAATTTAATTACTCAAACAAACCTAAATATGCCTATAACCGCGAATAATCCAAATCGAAAATCTTGGCTTGATGTCCCCAGTGACAGTGATTTTCCAATACAAAATATTCCTTTTGGGGTTTTTCTTACAAAAGATGATGTGATAACAATTGGAACAAGAATTGGAAATTATGCCATTGATTTGGGTGCCTTGCAGCAACTCAATTATTTCGACGGAATTGAATTGACCGACGATATGTTCATGCAGGACACACTCAACGACTTTATTTCTGATGGGAAAAAGACTTGGCGACTCGTGCGCAACCGCATTGCCGAATTATTCGACGCCAAAAATGCTAAATTGCGTGACAATGTTGAACACCGCGATATCGTTGTCTTTAATATTGAAGATGTAGAAATGCAATTGCCTGTTTTGATTGGCGATTATACCGATTTTTATTCGAGTAAAGAGCACGCTACCAATGTCGGAAAAATGTTTCGAGATCCCGAAAATGCACTTTTGCCGAACTGGTTGCACATTCCGGTGGGTTATCATGGAAGAAGTTCTTCCATTGTTCCATCTGGAATTCCGATTCACAGACCGATGGGACAAACAGTTCCAAATGGCGAAACAACACCTGTTTTTGGCCCTTCAAGACTAATTGATTTTGAACTAGAAACTGCTTTTATCACAACTGACGCTAACGTAATGGGTGAAAATATCCCCGTTCATGAAGCCGAAGATTATATTTTCGGAATGGTTTTGCTGAACGATTGGAGTGCGCGCGATATCCAGAAATGGGAATATGTGCCACTTGGACCATTTTTAGCGAAAAATTTTGCCTCTTCTATTTCTCCTTGGATTGTGACTATGGATGCCCTGGAGCCGTTCCGCACAAAAGGACCGAAACAAGATCCAACGCCATTGCCGTATTTACAGCAAAAAGGGAAGAATGCATTTGACATCAATCTTGAAGTAGAAATCGAGCCGGAAAATGGCGAACCAACGGTAGTTTCCCATTCGAATTTTAAATATATGTATTGGTCGATGTGCCAGCAATTAGCGCACCATACTTCTAACGGATGCCGTGTAAATTCAGGAGATATGATGGGTTCCGGGACGATTTCGGGACCAACGCCGGACAGTTTCGGATCGATGTTAGAACTGACTTGGGGTGGTAAAAATCCGATCAAGCTGAAAGACGGTACAGAGCGTAAATTTATCAATGACAATGACAGTGTAAGAATCAAAGGCTGGTGTAAGAATAACGAAGTGCGAATTGGTTTTGGCGAAGTATGCACGAAATTGTTACCGCCTTATGTGAGAAAATAAGCTTTTCATTCACTCCAGCGTTTTAGTGCTGGTGATTATAAAATAAATTGAAACTATTGCATAATTAAGGTTCATTAAGGATTAGTTCCTAATGAACCTTAATTTTTTTAAATCTTTCTGGTTTAATTTGGCATCGATTTTGAATTAATGCTTTCATCGATTGAAACCCTCAAAGGGTTAAGCAAAAAAATCTATATTTGTCGGACCAAAAACAAAACCAAATCATGAGGAAAATTACTTTACTACTTGCTGCTTTTATTCTTGTTACTTCTTGTGCCATTAAACAAACCAAAAGTATGCTTACTTCGGGCGATTATGAAGGCGCGCTCCAAATGGCAACCCAAGGCTTACAAGGCAATAAAAACGCTAAAGGAAAACAGGATTATGTATTGATCCTTGAAGAAGCATTTGCAAAAGCCAAAGAACGCGACATATCCAATATTAACTTGTGGTTTAAAGATGCAAATCCGTCGAATTTGGAAAAAATTTACCAGACTTATGTAGATTTAAACAGCAGACAAGAAAATATTCGTCCACTTTTACCTTTAAGAATAATCAAAGAAAATCGCGAGGCAAAGTTTGCTTTCGACGATTATTCCGATCAAATTGTAAGCAGCAAAAAAGCACTTTCAAAATATTTATACGACAATTCAAAAGGATTGCTAGGCACAAAAAACAAAGACAATTACAGACGTGCTTATGACGATTTGGTTTACCTGAATTCGCTTGATCCTGATTATAAAGATGTCCGAAAACTGACCGAAGAAGCGCTTTTTAAAGGCACCGATTTTGTAAGTGTTTATACAAAAAATGAAACCAATCTTGCAATTCCGATACGATTGGAGAACGATTTACTGGATTTTAGTACAATGGGACTCAACAACAAATGGACCGTTTACCATAGCAATCGCCAACAAGGTATTGATTATGATTACGGTGTGATTGTAAATTTCCGTCAGATCAATATTTCGCCAGAGCAGGTCAAAGAAAAAGAATTCAATAATGAAAAGCAGATTAAGATTGGAATGAAAAAACTACTTGACAACCGCGGTCATGTGGTCAATGACAGTCTTGGTAATCCAATTATGGTGGAAGATTTGCGAATTGTAAAAGCCAAAATATTAGAAACACGACAACTAAAAACGTGTCAGGTAACCGCAAAAATTGACTATATTAATTTTAAAACGAATCAACTTTTACAGACATTTCCGGTAACAAGCCAATTCCTGTTTGAGAATGTTTATGCTAAAATAAAAGGCGATAAACGTGCGGTGGATAAAGAATATTATGACAATTTCAACAGAACAAGAGTACCATTTCCATCAAATGAACAAATGGTTTTTGATACAGGCGAAGATTTGAAATTGAAACTTAAAGAGATTTTGGTACGGAACCGATTTTAATTTATATTTTTCATTGCCGTTGCACAAATCAATGGCAATGAAATTATTTTTTCTCCAGTAAAAACACAGTATTGCCCATTTTCCAATAACTATTTACGAAGCACAGCAACAAAAAAACTGATGTGTGAAAAAGCACGAGTAGCCCAATCATAGCAATTGGAATTCCTAATATTTTGTATGGGCCATAATAAGTCCATACGCCCGTATTTACCGCTATGATTTCTCCAACTGTTGGCAAAAGTGCCGATGCATAAAGCGTCAAAGCCATTTTACTCTGAATGGTTTTTAACTTCAAAATACGGATATATTGCGCCTCAAATTCGTATAAAACGTAAAAAGCAAGTCCCCATGCAAAAGGCAACCAATACGGAAACGTGCGTCCTCCTGTCAAATTATGGTATTTCCATAAACCGCTGGCAATGCCCCAATGCTCAGCAAAAAAACCACCTATTGCTGATATTCCGAACCCTAAAAAATAGATTGTTGCGTCTGGGCTTTTGCGCTTTCTAACATAGACAATAACGCAAAAAAATGCCAAAAGCAACATCAGCAGAAAATCCTTATCATATAACGAATACACCAATAAACCTGCGATAATGACAACCAAAAGTCGCTTTAAAGTAAAAGTTAATAGTTTTTGATACACGCCTTACAAATTAAATAGTGCGGCAAAATAACATTTTTTTGTTAATATTCTTAATTACTTCGATTAAAACCTTTGGCCGTTTGGTAATTTAAATACAGTTAGGCTGACGCAATTACCTTCTTTTGCTCCGCAAAGAGATGTGAAAAAGGCACATTCCGACGCTTTGGGAAGTGAAATTTAAATTCAATAATCAAACATATTGCTGTAATACATCGGCTTGAATATCGCTGTGGGAAGCGTCAAAAATAGCTTTACCATTTTGAATTACAATAAGCTGTGGCGATTGGTGCTGAACGCCAAAACGAGAAGCTATTGTATCCGAAATCTCCCTATGTGCCAATAAATCTAGGAAATACAATTCCATTTTATTGGATTCAATGGCATATTCATTTTCAAATTGCTTCAACGAAAAACGGCTAATACTACAACGTGTACTATGTTTGAAAATCGCCACTGGCTTCTCGAAAGAAACATTCTCTATAGCATCCAATTCAGCCATCGATTCGAGGTAATACCAATGCACTTTAGGCATTTCTTCAGGTTTATCATCGCCGAATATATTCTTAAAAAAACTCATTTTGTCGTATTTTAAGACAATTTGACCGATACAAATCGATAAAAAACAACCAAAACGGTCATTTTGTCCTGATTCGTGAATTGGAACACAAATTGTCGGTTTTTCCAAAGTTAGCAAAAAGCAACGACTTAAAAAAACGATATGAACTTTAATAATTTTACAATAAAATCTCAGGAAGCCATCCAAAAAGCGCAACAGATTGCGCAAGAAATGGGCCACCAACAGATCGAAAATGAGCACCTCTTCAAGGCAATTTTTGAAGTCGATGAGAATGTTGCGCCTTTTATTCTGAAGAAACTCAACGTGAATGTCCCACTATTCCAAAAGATACTAGAAAGTACGCTCGAAAGTTTCCCGAAAGTATCAGGTGGTGATATCCAATTGTCACGAGACGCTTCAAAAGCACTCAATGAGTCGGTGTCCATCGCTCAAAAAATGAACGACGAATTCATTTCTATCGAACATTTGCTACTCGGGATTTTCAATTCCAAAAGCAAAGTTGCCCAAATATTAAAAGACCAAAGTGTGACCGAAAAAGGACTGCGTGCCGCCATCGACGAATTGCGAAAAGGCGAACGTGTGACCTCATCTTCTGCCGAAGAAACCTATAATGCCTTGAACAAATACGCAAAAAACCTCAACGAACTCGCCAGAAACGGCAAACTTGACCCAGTGATTGGCCGCGATGAAGAAATCCGTCGTGTGTTGCAAATTCTAACCCGAAGGACAAAAAATAACCCGATGTTAGTTGGTGAGCCGGGCGTTGGTAAAACTGCCATTGCAGAAGGGCTTGCCCACCGAATCGTTGATGGTGATGTGCCAGAAAACCTGAAAGGCAAAATCGTCTTTTCACTTGATATGGGTGCGTTAATTGCCGGAGCAAAATTCAAAGGAGAATTTGAGGAACGCTTGAAATCTGTCGTCAAAGAAGTGACTGCTGCCGAAGGCGATATCGTTTTGTTCATCGACGAAATCCACACACTTGTTGGTGCCGGCGGCGGTGAAGGTGCGATGGATGCCGCAAATATCCTGAAACCCGCATTGGCACGTGGCGAATTGCGTGCGATTGGCGCGACGACTTTAGACGAATACCAAAAATATTTCGAGAAAGACAAAGCACTCGAACGCCGTTTTCAAAAAGTAATGATCGATGAACCGGATACAGAAAGTGCCGTTTCTATCCTTCGTGGTATCAAAGAAAAATATGAAACCCACCACCAAGTGCGCATCAAAGATGAAGCGATTCTGGCGGCTGTTGAATTATCGCAACGCTATATTACGAACCGTTTTCTTCCCGATAAAGCCATTGATTTGATGGACGAGGCAGCTTCTAAATTGCGTATGGAAATCAACTCCAAACCAGAAGAACTCGACGTACTAGATCGCAAAATCATGCAAATGCAAATCGAAATCGAAGCCATTAAAAGGGAAAATGACGACCAGAAACTCAAGTCACTTGGAATGGAACTCGCCAACCTGAAAGAAGACCGCAACGAAATTTATGCACAATGGAAAAGCGAAAAAGAAATTGTTGACAACGTACAGCAGACAAAAACCGAAATCGAAAATTTCAAAATGGATGCTGAACGTGCCGAACGCGATGGCGATTACGGAAAAGTAGCTGAATTGCGCTACGGAAAAATTAAGGAAGCGCAAGAGCGGTTGGACCAATTCCAAAAACAATTACAGGAAAAAGACGGCAAGAATTTAATCAAAGAAGAAGTAACCCGCGAAGATATCGCCGAAGTTGTTGCCAAGTGGACAGGAATTCCAGTAATGAAAATGCTGCAAGGCGAGCGTGAAAAACTACTACAACTGGAAAGCGAACTGCACAAACGCGTGGTCGGACAAGAAGAAGCCATTGAAGCCGTGAGCGATGCCGTAAGAAGAAGCCGCGCAGGTTTGCAGGATGTGAAAAAACCAATCGGAACATTTTTATTCCTTGGAACGACCGGTGTTGGCAAAACAGAACTCGCAAAAGCACTTGCCACTTACCTTTTTGACGATGAGAATGCGATGACCCGTATCGACATGAGCGAATACCAAGAAAGACACAGCGTGAGCCGTCTGGTTGGAGCGCCTCCGGGTTATGTTGGTTATGATGAGGGCGGGCAATTGACCGAGGCGGTGAGACGAAAACCTTATTCTGTAGTATTGCTTGACGAGATTGAAAAAGCGCATCCGGATACCTTCAATATTTTGCTGCAGGTTTTGGATGAAGGCAGACTGACGGACAATAAAGGGCGTGTTGCCGATTTCAAGAATACGATTATCATCATGACTTCCAATATGGGAAGTGACATCATACAAGAACGATTTGACAATTTAAGCAGTAGCATTGAAGCCGCAACTGAAACCGCAAAAACGGAAGTCTTAGGATTACTGAAACAAACCGTTCGTCCGGAATTCATCAATAGGATTGACGATATTGTAATGTTTACGCCACTTACACAAAATAATATTCGTGAAATTGTAGGTTTGCAACTCAAGGGTATTACGAAAATGCTGGCGCAACAGCACATCACATTGGATGCGACGCCGGAAGCAATTGCTTATCTTTCGCAAAAAGGTTACGATCCACATTTTGGAGCGAGACCTGTGAAAAGAGTCATCCAGAAGGAAGTTTTGAATGAATTGTCTAAGGAAATTCTTAGCGGAAAAGTTGCAACAGACAGTATCATCTTGTTGGATAGTTTTGATGGAAAATTGGTTTTTAGGAACCAGATTTAATCATAAATTACAATTGTTGAAATTCCAAATTCTAATGCTGCGGTGATTGGAATTTGGAATTTTTTATTTGATCATTTTGGGTTTTAATTTTGTTGTGTATATTTGAATCAATTGATTTATTTCACAAAATAATGCCTTCTGTTAACAATCCAAAATGACTACAACATTTTTTCCTACTCCAACTGAATTCCGGGAATGGCTCGAAAAAAACCACCAAACAGCAACCGAATTATTGGTTGGTTTTTATAAAGTTGATAGCGGAAAACCATCCATAACCTGGTCACAATCTGTAGACCAAGCACTTTGCTTTGGCTGGATTGACGGTGTAAGAAGGTCCATCGACAAAGAAAGTTACAGCATCCGATTTACACCTAGAAAAAGTACGAGTATATGGAGCGCCATCAACATTCAGAAAATGGAAGCGCTTACCAAAGCCGGACTGATGACAGAAAAAGGGCTACAGGCATTTAGTCTAAGAACAGAAAGCCGGTCTAATATTTATGCTCACGAAAAAGAACCAGTTCCTCTTGATGCAGCGTATGAACAACAGTTCCAACAGCAGCAATTGGCTTGGGAATTTTTCCTAAAACAAGCGCCTTCCTATAAAAAAGTAATGGTGCATTGGATTATGAGCGCCAAACAAGAAAAAACCAGACAATCACGGCTAGAAAAAACGATACAAGTGAGCGCAGCACAAAAGCGAATGCTGTAAATTAATGGTAATCAGCGAAGATTTATTGGCCCTTATGGGATAAGATTTATTTAATTTTACGTTTATATTTGGGTGTTAGCGGTCATTTCAAGACACAAAACAGAAATTTACAAGAGAAAACAATGAAACTAAACTTTGAATCAATTTCTCAAATTAAGAAGTTGTATACTCTAAAATTAACGGGTTGGATAATTTGGGTTTTAGAAATAATTTATGGAAAATCTACACTAGATTCTAAATTAGTAAAACTTCGTAGTCTAAAAAAAGGAAGTGTTGGACGCAAAGTTGCAGAAATGTTAGATGAAAAAGGTTATCGACTTATACCTAAATTTGAAAATCATGATTTAAAACATATTGTGTTAGAATATGAAATGACGATGAAAGATGAAATTAAAATGCAAGCTTATTTAGTTGGAAATGGAAACCTAACATTGCCCTGTTTAATATTTTTATCATTAGCTATTTTTTATCCTATTATCTGGAAAGATTTGTTCAAAGAATATAAAAATGGGAAAGATGCAAATTCCATTCATTATCTTACTTTGGACAATTGCATGAGAAAATCTTTAAAGCAAATAAAATTAGAATATGGAAGAACGAGAAACAACCGCTAATATGGGTTTTAACACTATTGCGGCATTTTGTACAAAATTGCACCAATATTTTCCATAACTTCGTTTCGAGTCATCTAAATTACTCGGCTGCAAAATTACCACAAATTCTCAAGGCTAAGTACATGCTGAACAAGTTTATCACCTTTCTTTAAACTATCAATTATGAGATTTCTCTATATTATAATATTTTCAATAGCTATTATTTCCTGCAAAAAAACGCCAACAGAAAATACGCAGCATGGCCAAAAAATAATTCAAAATTCCAATTCAAAAATTTCATTGGGAGAAGATATTGAAGAAATTAATGCCTATCCGAAAAAAATATATAAGGCTAACCAAATCATTTATATCGATATTGATTTGGTGAAAATTGAGTACAAAAATATTGATGAAAAAGTTATTGTAAACAAAAATCACAAAATAAGAACTTACATCATAAATGAAAATACTTTAATCTATTCCGGGGATTGCAAAACACTAACGGCTGATGAATTTTTTCAAAACAGACAACTGATTTTAAATAGCAACGCAAACATCGCAGTTGGACAATCAAAAAATGGCAAAATGATAAGTATTAACTTTGGTTGCTATGGGTAAAATCTGTAAACGACAGACGCTTATCGTTCAGCAGCATTTCAACCTTTTGAAGGCATTTAAAAAAACAGAAATGGAAAAGACAAAATGGATATCATTAATTTTTCTTTTAATTGCTTGTAATGTTTTCAGTCAAAACATGCCAGAACTGATTGAAAATGTAAAACAATCGGTTTGTGAAAATGACACGACGAAAATTGTTTCGCTTTTGGAAAAATTTGAAAAAGAGCATCCAAGGGGCAGTCTAATAATAAGGAGCAATCGAGCGTTAGCCAAAATCTATTTAAAAAGAGGACAAACGCAAAAGGCGATTGAAAAATTGACTTATGCACTTAATTATGTTCCTGAAGACAAAGAATATTATTATAGAGAATTAGATTCTTGCAAAGCATTCTTAGACTTTAGATTCGGAAATTATAAGTCTGATATTTGCGTTGAAATAAGCGACATCTTTTTGCAAGAAAAAGATTTTGAAAATGCTTTAATATATCTGAATTTTGCTGATAACGAACACTTTCCTTACCAAGGAGGTTGCCTCAACGGAATTTTAATGTACAAATCTTACTTATCTCAAAAGTTTGCTGACTATTATTTGCAAATCGGAGATACGGCAAAAGCAACCACCAGTTTGCTTGATTATTTTATGGAAAAGGACGGCGATTATATATTGCTTACTAAAAAACTAAAAGAAATATTACTAAAAAAATATACCAAAGAGGAAATCTCAAACGAAATAAAAAAAGGTATTGACAACTTAAAAATTGTAGCGGAACGCACTAAAACAAACCCTATTAAAGTAGTTCGTTTTACTATCTTTAATCACACAATAAACAAAAGTGCTTATCAAAATAAAAAACTAAAATACTACAGAACACAATTAACTAATGATGAAAGCATCAAAATCTTACTATCAGAATAAAAACCGATAAACATACCTTTGTAAAATAAAATTAAAGTAGATGACACTCGAAAACATCATGGCTGAATTAGCCACTTACGGAGACGAAAATATCAAGAAAATCTTACTCAAACACGGCATAAAAGAACCGCTTTTCGGTGTTAGAGTAGAACATCTCAAAATAATCCAGAAGAAAATCAAAATGGATTACGATATCGCCCGCAAACTTTTCCTGACGGGAAATGCAGATGCCATGTACCTTGCCGGGTTGATTGCCGACGACAAAAAAATGACAAAAGATGACCTTAACCAGTGGGTAACGCTTGCAGTATCCAACAATATCAGCGAATATACCGTTCCGTGGGTCACAGCCGGCAGCAATCACGGATTTGAATTGGCCATGGAATGGATTAACAACAGCGAAGAGCATATTGCAGCAGCAGGATGGTCAACTTTAAGCGGTTTGGCAGCACTGAAAACCGACAACGAACTGGATTTGGCAATTTTCAAAAACTTACTCAATCGTGTTGAAAACAATATCCATACCGCCAAAAACCGCGAGCGTTATACCATGAATGGTTTTGTAATTTCGGTCGGTGCTTACCTAAAAGACCTCACAAAAGACGCCCAGAATACCGCCACAAGAATCGGCAAGGTAACCGTGTTTATGGGCGAAACGTCCTGTAAGGTGCCAGATGCTGTGGCTTACATCCAAAAAATATCGGACAAAGGATTAATCGGAAAGAAAAAAAAAGTTTTGAAGTGCTGATGCGAAATGGCAGGCCCCAGATGGCAGAAATCTTAAATCTTCAAAGCAACCTTTTCAAAAAAAACCATCTAAAACATATAAGCAACTAATCCCATGCTTTAAAGTTTCGCAAAACATACATGTGGACATTTGATTAATTAATAATATTTGTTTTAGATTACTTTTTTTTAAAAACACTGTCATTACTGGCGGTGTTTTTTTATGGCTAGCATTATACCATTTGCATACACAAATAATATTTTTCTCAATTTTGGACAGAAGATATATATTTACATAAAAAACGCATGCTCATCAACAAAATAAAAGTAAATAAGGAAAATATCGGTTACGGTGTTTCGATAGCCTTACTTTTTGCATTATTACAATGGCTAGAACTACGGTTTGTAATGTATAGCGAACAATTAGAGCTGTATGTCGGAATCATTGCGCTTATTTTTACCGCACTTGGCGGATGGCTTGTCTTTTCTTTACTACCGAAAGTAAAGTCGCACGAACAAAAGCCAGCTAGTATTACGTTTGTTTTTAATAAAGACGAAGCGCTTCAACGCAACATAAGTAAAAGAGAATTAGAAGTCCTGCAACTTATGGAAAAAGGAATGTCAAACAAGGAAATTGCTGACCAACTTTTTGTTTCTGTAAATACGATCAAGACACATGCCTCTAATCTGTTTGAAAAACTCGAATCAAAAAGACGATTGCAAGCAATAACCACCGCAAAAAAACTTAATTTGCTGCCATAATTACAAAATCATCCAAAAGTATGACCGCCGGCTGTTGCGGTTTTATCATATTTGTAGCCTAATCTAAAAAAAAAATATGAAGAAAATGATCCTTAAATACGGCCTTATTGCAGGCGCTATCGTTGCTATAATGATGGCATGTACAGCATATCTGTTTATGAATAATCCTGAATTCAAAGGGAATGAAATCATTGGATTTGCTGGAATTTTCATTGCTTCCTCGTTTATATTCGTTGGAATCAAAAGCTATAGAGATAAAGAAAATGCGGGCGTAATTACGTTTGGAAGAGCCCTTAAAATTGGTTTGCTGATTGCGCTAATAGCGAGTGCTATTTATGTTGCGGTTTGGTTGGTGGAATATTATTTCTTCTTTCCTGATTTTATGGATAAATTTTCAGCCATGAGAATAAAACAGTTGAGTAACGCCGGACTTGATGCCGCTAAATTACAAGCCAAAATAGCTGAAGTAAACGAGATGAAAGCATCCTATAAAAATCCATTATACATAATTTTTATGACAGCAATGGAGGTATTGCCAATTGGAATTGTCTTTGCTTTGATCAGCGCTTTGATTTTAAAAAAGAAGGTTGTTTAAATTTTATTCTTTGAAACATCAAGCTATATATATACTAACATGAAAAAAATATTGACAGTAATTTCGTTTGTAACACTTATAGCAAGCTGTGCTACAACAACTAAAAAAACAAACAATATGGAAGAAAAAAAAAGCAAAACAGAAAGCGCTTCAACCGTTGATACAACACCAAAAGTCACCGGAATTGGCGGAATCTTCTTTTCTTCAGACAATCCTAAAGAAACCAAAGAATGGTACACCAAAAATTTAGGTATTGAAGTCAATGCCTGGGGTTCGTCGAGTTTTGAATCGAGAAACATCAACAAGCCCGACGAAATAAATTCGCTTCAATGGAAACCTTTCAAAAAAGGCGATGACTATTTTTCACCATCAAAAAAGGATTTTATGATCAACTACCAAGTGCAGCATATTGAAGGACTTGTAACCAAACTCAGAGAAAACGGAGTAACTATACTTGACAGCATTGCAACTTACGACTTTGGAAAATTTGTACACATCATGGATGCAGACGGCAACAAGATTGAACTGTGGGAGCCGAAATAGTAGGAAACAGATAGCAGTCGGCTGATAGCAAAGCTAACTGAGTTCAGAATATTGCTAATTAAAAAAGACAGTATGAAAATGATTCGTACTGTCTTTTTTATGCTTTTGATAGGCATTCAAAACTTAACTATCTACTAAAAATTCATGCCTATTGGTTAATGACTTTTGCCTAATGCAAAATTTACTTCTCTCTCGCAAACAAAAATTCCTGCCCGTTAACATGCAAAGTGACCTGCGACTTATCTTCGTTATACTGAACATTTAATCCAGCTTCTTCCAAGCCAAATTTATCTTTGCCCAAGTTGTCCAATGGAATTAAAGGATTGCCTGGCAACTGTAATTGCAACACGCCATCGTCATCAGAAAATACTAGTTTTATCGGAAGCATTTTGCTTGAAAATGTACCGACATAAGCATCTAACACGATTTCTTTTTCGGGTGCATTGGTGCCGCTTTTCCAGATATTATTTTCTGGGTTAACATCAGGCAACGCGTGTGTTGGGTCAATGGTAATGCTTTCAATCTCTTCTGTAGTCTTACTTAAAAAAGTCCATGTTTCGTTGCGCTGCCAGATTTCAACAGGCAGCTTAATTTCACTTGTCCCTCCACTTTTGAATTTGATGGCAATAGTAACTGGCATTGCCATTTTCTCGAGATTGGCAATGGTAATTTTTGCGCCGAGTTTAGGGTCGTTCTTTTTATATTTTACCGAAGTAATAGCCTGATCTAAGCGCCAATTGTTGACGAACCAGCCTCTCCAGAACCAATTCAAGTCCTCGCCTCCAACATTCTCCATAGTCCTGAAAAAATCATCCGGAGTCGGATGCTTGAAAGCCCATCTTGCTACATAAGTGCGGAAAGCCCTGTCAAAGCGCTCTGTTCCCAAAACTTGCTCGCGCAGCATAATCAGTCCGTCTGAAGGTTTTTCGTAACCAAGAATCCCAAGGTGTGCTTCTTTTAGTCCGTCCGGCGCCGTCATTATCGGTTCTAGTTCCGGATTAGTTAGCGAATTCCCCATCATCTGCATATCTTTGGCTTCGGGTTTGTATTCGCCATTATTAAAATCTAACGCACTAATCGAGTTAACGAACGTATTGAAACCTTCGTCCATCCACGCATATAAACGCTCGTTCGAGCCTACTATCATCGGGAACCAGCCGTGGCCAAATTCGTGATCGGTTACGCCCCATAAACTTTCGCCTTTCGACCTGAAGTCGCAAAAAACGATGCCTGGATATTCCATTCCGCCAACAATACCAGCAACATTTGTCGCTGCAGGATAAGGAAATTCAAACCATCTTTTAGAATAATTCTCTATAGAAGATTTGGTATATTCTGTGGCACGTCCCCAAGCCGAATTGCCATTGCTTTCTGACGGATAAGCCGAAATTGCCAACGATTTTTTACCGCTTGGCAGATTTATTTTTGCTGCATCTACAATGAATGCTGCAGACGAAGCCCAAGATACGTCGCGGGAATTTTTCATCTTAAAGTGCCAGTTAAGCATCGCTTTTCCTGACGGTCTTGATGCTGGATTCGTGACTTCCTCTTCCGTACGAATCATAACCGTTTTGTCGCTTTGTGCAGCGGTAGCCCATCTTTTTTGCTGTTCTACTGTATAAACTTCGTTTGGATTAACCAATTCGCCAGAAGCCACAACAATATGGTTCGCCGGGGCGGTAATCGTGAAATCAAAATCGCCGTATTCTAAGTAAAATTCTCCAGCACCAAGATAGGGTAGCGTATTCCAGCCGCGAACATCATCATAAACACACATCCTCGGATACCATTGTGCAACGGTATAAATCTTGCCGTTTTTAGTATCTTGAATACCCATACGGTCAGAACCAAAAATCGGAGAAATGAATGAAAAGTCTATTTTCAGTTTTACCGTTCCGCCATTAGCACTGACGTCCTGAGGCAAGAAAACTTGCATGCGGGTATCGTTGATCTCGAATTTTAGTTCTTTTTCGTTGGTTTTGCCGTTGACTGTCGAAAGCAGCTTCACCGATTTTATCTTGTGCCCACCATCAAAATCCTGACCTTTGTCGCCATTCCGGCTTCCTGTTGGAGGAATAACAGCTTCGCCACGTGCTTCTTTGGTGAACAAGTTTTGATCGACATTTAACCATAAAAAGGAAATCTTGTCCGGACTATTATTAGTATAAGTAAGAATTTCAGAACCAGTGATTTCATCTTTCTTATCATCCAGTGTTGCCGATAGCTGATAATCGGCGCGGTTTTGCCAGTATTTTGACCCCGGTTGACCACTTGCCGATCTTGTCTCACTGCCATTCGACGTATAAAAACCCGGTGCAAATGCGTCGTGGTAGTTATAATTAGAAACTGCCGGTGCCTGCTGCGCATTGCCAGTCCAGCTCGTAAAAAACAAAGCCACTAAAGCAGCTTTAAGTACCCATTTTCTCATATCTATAAATTTGCTATCGCAAATAAAAGAAAAAAAAGAATGCGGGGTTTAAAATGAAGCATTTGGCTTTGGTAATTATTCGTTAAATATTGGATTTTGGGGTTTTGGAGTTCAGAATTGGAAGCATTTTTTTATTTATTTTTGCTTTATGAACATCACCAACAATCAACTCACCGCCACAATCAACCCGAAAGGTGCCGAATTAATTTCGCTAAAAAGCACTTCCGGAAAAGAATATATTTGGGAAGGAAATCCCGATTTCTGGGGCAAGCACTCCCCTATTCTGTTTCCAATTGTCGGTACGCTCAAAAACAACCAATACCATCTTGGTGGTAAAACCTATTCTCTTTCACGACACGGATTTGCACGCGATATCGTATTTTCAGTAAAAGAGACGAAAGCAGACAGCGTCACTTTTTCATTATCTTCAAACAAAGAAACACTCGAGAATTATCCTTTCGACTTTGTTTTCGAGATCATTTATACACTTGACGAAAACAGTTTAATCATAAGTTACGAGGTTTTCAATAAAAGTGAAAAAATCATGTTTTTTTCCATTGGCGCTCATCCGGCTTTTGCGCTACCTGGAAGTTTTGAAGACTATGCTATCAGATTTGACAATGATGAAAATCCTGAATATCAGTTGCTTGATAACGACTTACTTTCTTCAAAAACCACTTTTCTTCCGACGGAAAATAAACAAACTAAACTTCAATATTCCTTATTCGAAAATGATGCGCTCATTTTTAAAAAGCTGCAATCAAAATCACTAAGCATCCTTAAAAAGGATAATCCGTTGCTGAAAGTACATTTTGGGCATTTTCCGTATTTGGGCATTTGGACAAAAATAAATGCACCTTTTCTTTGCATTGAACCATGGTTTGGTCATTCGGATACGGTTGACACTCATGGCGATTTTATGCAAAAGCAAGGTATCGAAAGCATAGAAATTAATGGTAACTTTAACGCTTCATTCCGTATTGAAACCTTCTGAGGATATCAAAAATCAATATCAATTGCAAGCTCAAAAACAAGTTTAGTAGTATCTTTGATTTTGTGATTGTTATTGAATTTCGAACTTGTAATCGCCATTGAAAATGCTTGCATTAAATTTTACACCTTTCCCAATCCTTGAAACAGAAAGACTACTGCTGCGTCGGCTTGAAAACAGCGACCTAAAAAATGTCTATGCCTTGAGATCCAATCCGAAAACGATGCAATATATCCCGCGTCCGCTTGCTACCACCGAAAACGAAGCGCTCGAACACATCAAAATGATCAACGAAAAAATCGAAAATAACGAGGGCATCAACTGGGCGGTAACGCTCAAAGAAAATCCAGATTGCATCGGTATTATGGGGCTTTACAGAATACAAAAAGAAAACTATCGCTCAGAAATCGGCTATATGATATTACCGGAATACAACGGAAAAGGCATCGTAACCGAAGCTGTGGCAAGGATCGTGCAATATGGTTTTGAAATACTGAACCTCCATTCAATCGAAGGCGTCATCGATCCAGACAATATTGCATCGGCAAGGGTTTTAGAAAAAAATGGATTTATCAAAGAAGCCCATTTCAAAGAAAATGAATATTACGCCGGTAAATTTTTAGATACTGTTGTATATTCGCTATTGAATAAAGTATAAAGTGTTGTTAAAACGAGCAACCTTTTCAAAAAAAATGCATCTATACATCACAAACAAATACTATATAAATCTATGAAACTTAAATCCATTCTTTTTCTGTTATTGACTGCTGTCGCTTTTTCAAGTTGTGATATTAGCGGAAGTAATTCCAGCACCTGCTCTCAAATTATCGGAATAGGCACTACTGCAGTAACAGGTCCAACCGTCGCCGCCGTTAATGAAACCATCGTTTTAAATGTATCCTATATCAGGTCTTCATGCGCAACATTTTCAAATTTTTATGAAGTTAATGATGTAGATGGCAAATTAATTACAGTTAACGTTCAGGTTGATCCATGTGCGTGTACTTCAGAAGAAACGATAACGGAATCAAAAAATTATAACTTTAAAAGAACTACTGCTGGTACTTATGTACTTAAATTCAAGGTAACCAATACCACTTTTGTTACCCATACTATTGTCGTTTCTTAAAGCACAACAATCTTAGATATGAATCCCAGCTTTTGTTGGGATTTTTTTTTGCCAATTCGCAATTGCAATTAGTAATTCTTTACATTTGAACAAATATCATTTGTACATGAACGAATTTGAACAACAATTTGAGCAAATCAGGGACTACCTTAAATTTGAAGATTTTACCCTGCTGGCCAAACGCATCATTGACCTCACACTCGACACCGAAAATATCGCTTTCTACAAGCAAACCAATGATTTTCTGAATTGGATCGACCACCACGAAATTGACACTGAAGGTAAAAAAGTGCGGTTTGAAACCCTACTTTCCGATTTATACACCGAGCTTTCCAAAAAACCAATTCCAGAAAAAAAAGTCCTGATTACCACAAAAGGATTGCAAAAATCCTATGGCAATTCGCGTTTTGCACTCGGACCCATCGACATGGAAATTCATGAAGGCGAGATTTTAGGTCTTGTTGGCGAGAACGGAAACGGAAAAACCACCTTACTGCGTACTTTATGCGGTGAATTATTTCCGAGTTCGGGCGAATTGAAATATCATTTCCCTTTCGGGGATGCGTATGACCTGCGAACACAACTCGTTTATATTCCTCAAAGAACGGACACTTGGTATGGTGCCATGTTCGAAAATCTTCAGTTTACTGCTGCCAATTATGGCTATAAACCTGAGGAAAATGAACTAATTGTCGAATTGATTATTGCGCGTTTGGGATTGCGAAAATTCCGAAAACACAGCTGGAAAAGCCTTTCCTCAGGGTATAAAATGCGTTTTGAACTCGCCAGAATGTTGCTTCGAAAACCAAAAATATTACTCATCGACGAACCATTGGCAAACCTCGACATATTGGCACAACAAACTGTTTTGGAAGATTTTAAGTCGATTGCAAAATCGCCGTTTCGGCCACTCGGAATCGTTTTAAGCTCGCAACAATTGTATGAAGTAGAAAAAACTTCTGATCAGGTAATATTCCTAAAAAATGGTGTGCAGAAAAACCTTCACAACAAAATTAACGAAAAGGCAAATCCGGAAGCAATTGTTGAAAATCAACTCATCATCGAATTTGAAAGCGATTGGTCACAAAGCCAACTCGGTGCCATTTTTGAAAACAAAAATCTAATTTCACTGCAATTTAATGGCGGCACTTATATCGCTACTTTTCCGGATTCTGTAACAGTTTATGACTTTATGACACTATTGGTGACACAAAAAGTGCCACTGCTTTACCTTAGGAATATTTCCAATTCAACGCGTAGATTCTTCGTTTCTTAAAAAAAACATCATGTTCAAAAACTTACAAAAATACTTACTTATCAAACATCCGTTGTTGTGGAACCTCAAAATTGTTCCGCTTGCAATGGTCACCTTTGCCTTTCATATCATGTTTTTTATAATAGGATATACAAATGGTGTCATTGATTTTACGGAAACTGAAGACAATTATTATTTGCATTCCGACGATAGCGTCGTGGTTTTCTTTAGCGTACTCATTTCCCTACTTACGGCAATTATTTGGATCGTTTTTTATTTTAAGAATAACGCCTATAAATCTTTTTACCCAAAAAAGAAATTTT
Organism: Flavobacterium sp.; assembly: GCA_029946065.1. GTDB lineage: Bacteria > Bacteroidota > Bacteroidia > Flavobacteriales > Flavobacteriaceae > Flavobacterium. The sequence goes on along the minus strand of JAQSDU010000007.1, from coordinate 174,151 downwards.
CACTTTTTATCGAATGGACAATGCTTTTATTGGGCGGTCTATTGCTTAGTTCTTACATGTTGACATTTTTTTATGCGAAAGATGTAAAAGCACGGAGTTATTTTTCTAAAAAAGAGGCTATGAAACGCTGTGAAACCTTAGCAATCGGTTCCTTTTTTATTGACGGAAGTTATGATTTCAACGAATATATTACGGTTGACAGTGCTAGTGTTACTAAAAATGTGCCATTGGATACCTTTAATTATCGTGGACGCAAATACCATGTGAATTCACTTGTAAATAAAAATATTAGAGAATTTGACTTTACCAGTCACAAACAAGATTCACTCTTGAAGGTGCGCATAAAAGATTGGTTGGTTCACGATCAGAAAGATTCGGTCCGAATGGCTTTGCAAGATTATCTAAAAATTGCCAAAGAGCACCATCGCCAAGGGAATATTACTGCAGAAGAATGGACAGATCTTGTTTATGATTACCCCAATTTTATGCGCTATAAAAAAATTGGTATTGAAGAGCGTACCTATTTTAATCAAAACGAATACGATTATGAAGAGGTGCGGACACAAATAGATACCGCAAATGAATACCTCAAAACAATCGGAAAAGACCAGTTCAAGTATAATAAACATTATGTTCCGGCGGCAGAACTTAATTATGGCTATAAGCGAATAGCCAAAAGCTGGGTTAATCCAACCGTCAATTCAGAAATGGCTTTAGTGTTCATCTATATTGCTTTGGCATTTTCGATAGTAATATTTTCGTTCCGCGTGACTTCTGGAAAGCATTGGCTTATCGCATTGATTTCGTATGGCGTGCTCAATATGTTGGTTGGAATGGTAAGCGCTTTTTTCGATACAGAAAAATTGTATCTCGTTTTCAGTACTTTTATTGCATTTGCCATCATCATTTATTTCTTCACAGTAGTAGCTTTGCACAAAGGCAAAAGCATTTCAGGCGTCACGCTAAATGTTTTATTATGGATTTTGCCGGTGTTTTTGCCGATAACATATTATAGCGTAATAGAAATTTCAAAACGTTTATGCGGCTATTATGACGAAACAATTGACTATGTTTATAGAAGTCGACTCTTTCCAACAATAACAATGCTTGACGACAGTTATAAACTGATCTTTCAGATCAATGCTGCGTTTATTGTGATCGCAATGTTGTATCTATCGATAGTGATTAAAAAATGGAAAGGCATCGCCGAAAGCTGATTTTATTGAAATTTTGGTAAAGTTTGAATATAAAGTTCCTCTACTTTTTGACGTGCCCAATCGGTTTTTCGAAGAAAAGTCAAACTCGATTTAATACTCGGATTCTCATTAAAACACTTGATTTTGATGAGTTCACCGAGCGTATCAAAGCCATAATGTGCTTCCAACTGTTCTAATATCTTTTGTAAAGTTACGCCGTGCAGCGGATTATTTTTTTGCTGTTCCATAATGCAAAAGTACCGGTAAATTTTAGATTTCAAATTTTAGATTTTAGATTTACGAGAATAGTGTATTCTTAATTCTTAATTCTGAAATCTGAAATTTTGTAACTACCTTTGCTTTCCTATGCTAAAAGCCATAAACATATTAAACAAAAGAGCGCGCTTTGACTATGAAGTCATCGAGACTTATACCGCCGGAATCGTCCTTGCCGGAACCGAAATAAAATCGATACGCCTCGGCAAAGCCAATATCACAGAAAGCTTCTGCGAATTCAGTAACGACGAGCTTTTCGCCATTAATACTTATATAGAAGAATATACTTTCGGAAACCAATTCAACCACAAAGCCAGGAGCGAACGCAAACTTTTGCTCAACAAACGTGAGTTGAAAGTGCTTGCTAAAAACGTTCAGGCAAAAGGTTTAACAATTGTTCCGTTAAAATTATTCACGAATGAAAAAGGAATGGCAAAACTCGAAATCGGACTTTGCCGCGGTAAGAAAACCTACGACAAACGCGAATCACTTAAAGAACAAGATTCAAAACGTGACATCGACAGACTGAAAAAGGCTTTCCGTTAATTTCGAACGATTTTTCTGGTCGATTTTTTGCCGTTTTTTTCTACCGAAATGATATAAATTCCGGAAGCAAAACTGCTCGTATCAATGCTTTCATTGCCGCTAACAGATTTATTTTCATATACTTTCCGGCCTTGGCTGTCCATAATCGTTACCGCAGCTTTATCCAAACCATTGAAATGAATTTCCATATCAAACGGCACCGGATAAACCGTTAAGGCGTTAGTATCAAAATCGTCAATACCCAAAACACAAGTAGAAGCCGTTCCTGACGTTGAAGAGAATACACCGTTAATAGCTTTCCAATTTTCCCATGTTCCGCCAGAGCCTGATTGCCAATCGCTAATATTGAAATAATTAGAACCATTGTTAGTGCCGGGCACTTTATACACTTTTACCGCCTGCCCGCTTTGGTTCCATGTAAGCGGCGATCCCTCCTGACAAGTTTCTGGCAAATAACTGTCGGTGCAATTGGCCTGCGCAAAATAGGCAAACTCCTGGTAATTCGGATAATCACCATAAACGATTGCTTTTCCGGTTGCATCAATACAAACCGCAACATATTCGTTCGCAGCAATTCCAAACGAACGGATACCTTCGTCTGTAGCAATTCTAGCCAAAAAAGTAGCTAACCTTCCTTTTCTGTCGGGATTGTCAAAATGGGTATCAGTAATGGTATGATTCAATAGTGGAATGTCGATAAAATCGTATGCTCCAATTGTCACTGCCGGATTATACGGATTACTCAAAGCCGTTGCGGAAGTGACCGAACCGTTTTGAGCAGAAAAATAATGATCGCCCAAAATCGCCATTCCCGCACTCGTACCGCCGATTGGGTAATGCTTAACATTGATGTGGTCATTAATTGCAGCTTCGAGCGCATTGTCTTTAAAATAAGAAACATAATTGTATTGATCGCCACCGGCAAACCAGATCATTTCGGCATTGGCAACTTTATTCAGAACATACGGATTGATAGCGCCCGCTGCTGAAGTAATCACAATCGTTTCTACAGAGTTGACGGTTACCTGACTGCTCAAATCGCTGTAAATATAATTGTTGTAACCATCGCTTCCAGAACAACGCAAAATAAGGATATCGCCCATATTTGCTTTCTGCAAAAGCCATATCATAGCATTATCATGCTCTGTTGCACCGCCCATTAAACAAAATCCCGGTGATGGATTGGTGTTGACATTAATGGCATTTCCTGTAAAATAACTCGTATATCCTTGAGAAAACAATGCGATTGGGAACATTATAAAAAGTAGTGCTTTCTTCATAAGACGATTTTTAGTTTTTATTTTCCAATAAAGGTACAAAACGAAACTCGCCAAACTCGTGCTTTTCAAATTGCGTTTCATTCTTACGGATCAAGAGCGTCATAATCTGGTGATCTTCGCCTAGCGGAATAACAAGCCTACCTCCTATTTTGAGCTGTGCCATCAATGGTTTTGGGATAATAGGTGCGCCTGCCGTCACAATAATACTGTCAAAAGGCGCATGGTTGGGTAAACCTTTATAACCGTCGCCAAACGACAAATGTTTCGGACGAATGCCTAGTTTTGGGAGTAAAGCAGATGTCTGTTTGAAGAGTTCATTTTGTCTTTCTACACTGTAAACTTTCGCACCCATCAAACACAAAACCGCCGTTTGATAGCCGGAACCTGTGCCAATTTCTAAGATTTTATCATCTTTTTTCACTTCAAGCAATTGCGATTGAAAAGCCACCGTATAAGGCTGAGAAATTGTCTGTCCCGCACCAATTGGGAACGCTTTATCCTGATAGGCATAATCTTCAAAACTGGAATTCAGGAACAAGTGACGCGGAATTTTTTTAATGGCTTCCAACACATTTTTATCTGTAATACCCTTTTCCTGCAAAACACTTATTAATTGATTGCGAAGTCCCTGATGTTTGGCTGTATCTTTCAAAATTGGCGGTGATTAATTTTGGTAAAAATAAGAAAGTAAATGAATTTTGAATGGTGAATTTTAAATTTTAAATGCCCCCAAACTTTAAACCTTAAACTTTAAACTTTTAAACAAATAATCTTATTTTTGTTCAAAATACATCTATATGTTAAAAGTGGGCGTTTTGGGTGCCGGTCACCTTGGAAAAATTCATTTGCGGTTACTGCAACAATCTGAAAAATATGAACTCGTTGGTTTTTATGATGAAAATCACGAAAATGGCGAAAAGATTGCGAAGGAATTTGGATACAAACAATTCCACACCATTGCAACACTCATTCATGCCGTTGATGTAATCGACATCGTCACGCCAACACTTTCGCATTATAAATGTGCTAAAGTTGCTATCAAATCAGGAAAACATGTTTTTATCGAAAAACCGATTTCCAATACGGTAGCCGAAGCCGAAGAAATCATCGCTTTAGCAAATGAATACAACGTAAAAGGACAAGTCGGCCATGTAGAACGCTTCAATCCAGCTTTCAAAGCAACGAAAGACATGATTGAAAATCCGATGTTCATCGAAACCCACAGATTGGCAGAATTCAATCCGCGTGGTACAGATGTCCCCGTAGTTTTAGATTTGATGATCCACGATATCGACGCCATTTTAAGCGTTGTAAAATCGCCAGTAAAAAACATTAATGCCAGCGGAGTTTCCGTAATTTCAGACACGCCGGATATTGCCAATGCTCGAATTGAATTCGAAAATGGCTGCGTGGCGAACTTAACAGCAAGCAGAATTTCACTAAAAAATATGCGCAAATCGCGTTTCTTCCAAAAAGACGCTTACATTTCTGTTGACTTTCTTGAGAAGAAATGTGAAGTGGTAAAAATGAAAGACGCACCTGAAAATCCGGGCGATTTCGATATGATTTTGCAAAATGCCGAAGGTGTTAAGAAACAAATTTATTTCGCCAATCCGGATGTGCAACAGAACAATGCCATTTTAGACGAACTCGAAACTTTTGCCGATGCTATCAGCAATAATACCACGCCTGTTGTGACTTTAGAGCAAGGAACAGAAGCGTTGAGAGTCGCCTATCAAATCATCGATTGCTTTAAAAAGTAAGCAGTAATTTTCAATTTTCAATTATAAACTATGAACAATATCGCCGTAATAGGAGCCGGAACAATGGGCAACGGAATCGCGCATACTTTCGCGCAAAGCGGATTTACAGTTAAATTAATCGATGTTTCAGAAAAATCGCTCGACAAAGGCATGGCGACAATCGCTGGAAACTTGGACAGAATGGTAGCAAAAGGTACGATTTCTGAAGCCGAAAAACTAAAAACGATCAGCAATATTATCACTTATACCGACATTAAAGACGGCGTCGTTGGTGTTGATTTAGTAGTAGAAGCCGCCACAGAAAACGTCGATTTAAAACTCAATATTTTCAGGCAGTTGAACGAAACTTGTTCGCATAATACGATTCTCGCTACGAATACATCGTCGATTTCTATCACGCAAATTGGTGGCGTTGTAGCACATCCTGAGCGCGTGATCGGAATGCACTTCATGAATCCTGTTCCGATTATGAAACTCGTCGAAATCATCCGCGGTTACAACACGTCCGACGAAGTAACAAAAACCATTATGGATTTGTCTGAAAAACTGGGCAAAGTTCCGGTTGAAGTCAACGATTATCCCGGATTTGTCGCCAACCGAATACTAATGCCGATGATCAACGAATCGATTGAAACTTTATACAATGGCGTTGCCGGCGTTTATGAAATTGATACGGTAATGAAACTCGGAATGGCGCATCCAATGGGTCCTCTGCAACTTGCGGATTTTATCGGTTTAGATGTTTGTCTTGCGATTTTAAACGTAATGTACGATGGTTTCAAAAACCCAAAATATGCACCTTGTCCGCTGTTAGTGAATATGGTTCGTGCCGGAAAACTAGGCATAAAATCTGGTGAAGGTTTTTATGATTATACTGAAAGTAAAAAAGCAGAGAAAGTTGCAAAGCAATTTTCTTAATTAACAATGAATAATGAATAATTAATAATTCCCACATTGCGAAACATTATTAATTAGCCGTTATTAATTATTCACTAATCAAGTGGCCAAAATAATTCCTTTTCGCGCTGTTCGTCCTGCTACTGATAAAGTCAGCCTCGTAACCTCGCGTTCTTACGACGAATATTCGGCTGCGGAACTGGCTTCGCAACTCGATTTCAATCCGTTCTCCTTTTTGCATGTTTTGAATCCGGCTTATGTCAACCAACAAAAAATCGGACTCGAAAAACGATTTAAGCTCGTCGCACAAAAATACAACGACTTTAAAGCAGAAAACATACTTATAAAAGAAGACAAACCTGTTTTTTATCTATACGAAATCTACTCCAAGGAGCGCGTATTTACGGGCATAATCGCAGGCACGACTATCGAAGATTATCAAAATAATGTTATCAAAAAACACGAGGATACATTACAATATCGTGTAGAGTTATTCAAAGATTATTTGCACCAGATTGGCTTTAACACGGAACCTGTATTGATTACCTATCCCGATAATGAAGCTTTAAACGGCTGGATCATGGCAAAAAAATCAATGCCTTCACTCTACGAATTTTCGACTACCAAAAAAGAAAAACATTCCCTGTGGAAAATCGAAAACAACGAAGACATTCAATGGTTGCAGCAGCAATTTGAAATTATTGGCGATTTGTATATTGCCGATGGCCACCACCGTAGCGCTTCTGCAGAATTGCTTTATGAACAAGACAAAGCTTCGGGAAATGAAAATCTCAAGTATTTCATGAGTTTTTTGATCGCAGAAAGTAATGTAAAAATATACGAATACAACCGCATCATCCGCGATTTGAATGGTCATTCAAAAGAAACATTCCTGCAACTTTTAGGCGATAATTTTTGGATTAAAAACAAGGAACAGGAATTATGGAAACCCACAAGAAAATTCGAATTCGGTATGTATCTTGATGGCGAATTTTACAGCCTTACGCTAAAAGACGAACACAGCTTTACTTCTGTTATAGAAAGGCTTGATGCACAGATTTTATACAAAAAAGTACTGCAACCGATTTTAGGCATTGACGATTTGCGTAACGACGAGCGCATTGATTATATTCCGGGAAAACAATCAATTGTAACAATTAAAGAAGTTGTTGATGAAGGCGAATTTGAATTAGGATTTATGCTTTTTCCAACTGATATTTCTGAAATCAAGGAATTAGCAGATAAAAACTTGATCATGCCACCGAAAAGTACTTACATCGACCCTAAGTTTAGAAGTGGGTTGGTGGTTTATGAGATTCCTCCTTCGTCGGAATGACAATACAATTTCGAAATGACAATCATCTAAGAAAAAATGGCAATAAAAGAAAATCTTCTCTCCATAAAGAATAGTTTACCGGAAAATGTAACGCTTATTGCGGTTTCAAAAACCAAGCCTGTTGCCGATTTAATGGAAGCCTATACTGTCGGACAACGCATTTTCGGTGAAAATAAAATCCAGGAAATGACCGAGAAATGGGAACAGATGCCGAAAGATATTGCATGGCACATGATTGGTCATATTCAGTCGAATAAAGTAAAATTTATGGCGCCGTTCGTAAGTTTGGTGCATGGCGTTGATAGTTTAAAATTACTCGAAGAAATCAACAAACAAGCTTTAAAAAACAATCGGATCATTGATTGCTTGCTGCAAATTCATATTGCAGAAGAAGATACAAAATTCGGTTTAAATGAACTGGAATTAGCCGACTTATTATCATCTGAAACATTCAAAAATCTCAAAAACATAAAGATTGTCGGATTAATGGGAATGGCGACTTTTACCGAAGATCAAGTACAAATCAAAAAAGAATTTCAACATCTGAAATCAATTTTTGATCGTTATAAAAATCTGAAATCTGAAATCTGCGATCTAAAATTCCTCTCTATGGGTATGTCTGGTGATTATCAACTGGCAATTGAATGCGGAAGTACGATGGTTCGGATTGGAAGTAGTATCTTTGGGAATCGATAATTTCAATTACAAAAAATCAATTGTAATTACAATCTCAAAAAATCAAAGCCAAACGGAATTAATACTATAGAAATGGAATTTAATGAACCTAATTTTGATAAAATATACAATTTTGAAGACCGCCTTGTTCGTTTTGCAGCAGAATGTATTTTCTTTGTTAGGAAGTTGGATAAAACGTATGAACTTGACTATTATAAAAACCAACTAATAAGATCTTCCGGAACCTCCTCATTGAACTATGGAGAAGCCCAAGGGAGTATTTCAGACAAGGATTTTATTTTTAAAGTATCACTCACAGTCAAAGAATTAAAAGAATCGCGAAATTCTCTGAAAATTCTTGATTACATAAAAGAAGGAAATAACGACGAAAGAATATGGCTTTTAGCAGATGTTGAAGAACTCATAGCAATTGCTTCCAAAATGATAAATAACAAGCAGAAACAATAACAATTTTAATATCAATCACAAAAATCAAGTTCAAAAGTCAAGTTTAAAATTATCTTTGACCTTGAAATTGATTTTTGTAATTGAAATTGATTTTTGACATTGAAATTGAACATGTACGCAATACTCGACATAGAAACCACCGGAGGGCAATTTAATGAAGAAGGCATCACCGAGATTGCCATCTACAAATTTGATGGACATGAAATTGTGGATCAATTCATTAGTCTGGTCAATCCGGAAAAGCCGATTCAGCCATTTGTGGTCAAATTGACGGGCATTAATAACGCAATGTTGCGAACCGCTCCAAAATTTCATGAAGTTGCAAAACGGATTGTCGAAATTACGCAAGATTGTATTTTAGTCGCACACAACGCTGTTTTTGATTACCGCATTTTGCGCACAGAATTCCGCCGTTTGGGTTATAAATTTGAATCTCATACCATTTGTACTGTTGAGTTGGCACAGAAATTATTGCCAGAACAGCCATCATACAGTTTAGGAAAATTAGTGCGCGCTTTGGGCATTCCAATGGCGGATCGTCATCGGGCGAGCGGAGATGCTTTAGCGACAGTCAAGCTTTTTAAGATGTTATTAGAAAAAGACATCGACAAAGAAATCGTAAAGGAATTCATCAAATTCGAAATAGAAAAAGGAATTGCACCCAAATTACTTGATATTGTTGAAAGCCTACCGTCGAAAACCGGAATTTATTACATCCACAACGAAAAGAACGAAATCATTTACATCGGCAAAAGCCGCAACATCCGCAAACGCATCAACCAACATTTCACAGGAACAACGGGTAAATGCAAACGCATTCAGGCAGAAGTTTTTGCCGTAACTTTTGACGAAACTGGAAGCGAACTGGTGGCCATGCTCAAAGAATCCGAAGAAATAAAAGTCCATAAACCTGTTTACAACCGTGCGCTAAAAAAAACAATTTTTACTTGGGGCATTTACCTCGACAAAAATCCCGACGGTTATCTTGCGCTGAAAATGCAGAAAACAGATACCCGAAAAAAGGAAGTTACATTATTTGCTAGTCAACAACAAGCACAAAGTGAGTTGTTCAAAATCACCGAAAAATATACGCTTTGTCAGAAAATTAATCATTTGGAAGAGGTAAAAACGAATTGTTTTCCGTTTCAACTGAAACAGTGCAATGGTGCTTGTATTGGGCAGGAAAATGCTGACGAGTACAATCTTCGTGTGACGGAATTCATGGAAAAAGAGCAATTTCAAGGTCAGAATATTGTAATTTCAGACCGTGGACGGACGATCAACGAGCGTAGCGCAATCCTGATAGAAAATGGCATTTATCAAGGTTATTGTTTTTACGACCTGAATTACCAAATCAATAACGTGGCAATTTTGCGCAATCTCATCATTCCGATGCCAGCGAATCGCGATACCAAAAATATCATCCATTATTACCTGAAACGCAACAAAGGCCACAAAATCATCTCTTTTTAGTGTTTGATGAAATATTTGCTTACCATAATCGGTCCGACGGCCATTGGCAAAACAGCTTTGAGCATTCAACTGGCGCAGCATTTTGATTGCGACATTATTTCGTGTGATTCGAGGCAGTTTTTTAAAGAAATGACTATTGGTACCGCGGCTCCGTCAAGCGAAGAGCTTGCGGCGGCAAAACACCATTTTATACACAATAAATCGATTTTTGATAATTATACTGTTGGCGATTTTGAAAAAGAGGCGATTGCGAATTTAGAAAAACTTTTTGAAACCAACGATTTTGCTGTAATGGTAGGCGGTTCCGGATTATATGTTGACGCAATTTTGAAAGGTTTTGATGATTTTCCTGAAATTGACATTGAAGTTCGTGAAGCCATTCAAGCGCAATATACTGCGTTTGGAATTGAATATTTACGACAACAATTACAAGAATTAGATCCGTTTTATTTCGAATTTATTTCCAAAGAAAACCCACAAACCCTACAAAACCCACAGCGTTTGATGCGTTTTGTAGAAGTTTGTATCGGCACCGAAAAACCGTATTCATCGTTCTTACATCAAAAGAAAAACCAACGCAGTTTTACACCAATCATTATCGGATTAGAAGCTGAAAGACAAATCATGTACAACCGAATCAACCACCGTGTCGATTTGATGATGGCAGCCGGATTGTTAGCAGAAGCCGAAAAATTACATCCATATGCAGCATTGAATGCTTTGCAAACCGTTGGTTATCGCGAGCTTTTTGATTATTTTGATGGAAAAACCACACTCGATTTTGCTATAGCAGAAATCAAGAAAAATACCAGACGTTTTTCAAAACGCCAGTTAACGTGGTTCAAACGAACTGAAAATACGCAATGGTTTGATTACAAAACTGATGTTTCGGAGATTATAAGTTTTATACAATCTCAATTCTAAAATCTAAAATCTTAACTCTAAACATGCCAATAGCTGATAATTTTACGTCGATTTATTATAAAGACTGGGAAATCAATTTCACGCAATGCACACCGGGCGGATATTTGAAATACACAGATTTGTGCAATATGCTGCAGTTGACGGCTGGTTACCATTCGGAGCTTGGCGGAATTAGTTTTACGGACATGCAGGCATTCAATCAGGCGTGGGTTTTGAGCCGGATGCGTGTTGAAATTTTAGAATTGCCGAAATGGCGTGATGTGGTAACGGTAAAGACGTGGATTGTCTCGCTCGAAAATTCGCGATCAGTTCGTGCGTTGGAAATGCATGTCAACGGCAAAAAAGTTGTCGGCTCGGAAACTTTCTGGGCGGTTTTTAATACGAAAACACGGCGACCGGAGGCTTTGGCTTTGCCGAGTGATCATTTTGAAAAATATCCTGATCATTTTTCGACTGTTGAGAGGGTAAAAAAAGTGGTCATTGCCGAGATTAAGGAATACATAAGTGAACGTGAAGTTGTACTTTCTGATATCGATATTGTAAATCACGTAAACAATGTGAAATATCTGGAATGGTGCCTCGATCAGGTGGAGCCGGACTGGATTTTAATGCAACAATTGGAGAGTTTTGATATGAATTTTATGAAAGAACTAATGATGGAAGATGAAGTATTGATTTATGGTTCGGAAACTGAAAATAGCGACGTTTACTCGATTGAGAAGGATGATGAAGACAAGGTTTGTTTCGCTTTGCAGTTGAACTGGAAATGATTTCGTTTTTTATAGATCTAATAGGTTTTGAAAACTTGTTAGCTTTGAATTTATAATTCCACTACTGCCCTAGCCCTGATTGAGGCGGTATCCTTTTTCTGGCTTCTTTTTAGCCAGGAAAAGATTGAGCCGAAAGCGGGAAATAGCTTCTAATACCATTTACACTTATAAAATAGCCCAATCTACTCGCTCTTTTTCTCCAATCCGTCCTTAAAAAATAATTCCGTAGCTATGGCTATGTAATAATTTTTTGCGTTGTCTTGAAAAAAAATATCTTCGCATCTTTATACTATTTTATAAGTGTAAATGGTATAAAAAAAGCCCCGGTTTCCCGAAGCTTTTGTGATTTATTCTGTGACTTTGTTTTTCACTACCAGACGGAAACCTTCGCCGTGGATGTTGAGGATTTCTACTTCTTCATCCGGTTTGAGGTATTTTCTGAGTTTGGCGATGTAAACGTCCATACTCCTTGAAGTGAAGTAGTTGTCGTCTCTCCAGATTTTGGTGAGTGCTAGTTCACGCGGCATTAGGTCGTTTTCATAAATGGCAAGCATTTTTAGCAATTCGTTTTCCTTTGGCGACAGTTTTATTGGTTCTTCGTTTTTAAACGTTAGGAAACGTAACTTTGAATTGAGATGGAAATTCCCAATTTGAAATTCAAATTTCGTTACGTCGGTTTTGCTGTCTGACGCTTTTCTTTGGATGATGGCCCTGATTTTCATCAAAAGCACTTCTGAGTCGAATGGTTTATTCAAATAGTCATCTGCGCCAACTTTATATCCTTTTAGCACGTCTTCCTTCATGGATTTTGCGGTAAGGAAAATGATGGGCACGTCTTTGTTTTTTTCACGGATTTCTTTGGCGAGTGTATAACCATCTTTATAGGGCATCATTACGTCAAGTATGCACAAATCGTATGTGTCTTTCTTGAATTTTTCGAAACCTTCCATGCCGTTTTTTGCCAAAATGACGTCAAAATCATTTAGAATTAAATAATCTTTCAGGATAGAACCAAAGTTCGGATCATCTTCAACTAAAAGAATTTTTTTGTTTTCAGTTTCCATATTTTAATTTATTAATGGTAATTTTATAATGAAGGTACTGCCCTTCCCTTTTTCACTCTCTACTGTAATTTGACCGTTGTGGTCGTCTATTATTCTTTTTACGTAGGCTAAACCGAGTCCGTGACCTTTGACGTTGTGCAAATCGCCGGTGTGTTCGCGGTAGAACTTTTCGAATATTCTCTTTTGTGCCACTTTGCTCATTCCGGCGCCACGGTCTTTTATTTTGATGATGACAAAGTCTTTTACATTTTCCGTAAAAACGTCGATCACTGGCTTTTCAGGCGAGTATTTGATGGCGTTGTCGAGGATGTTTACGATGACATTGGTAAAATGCACATCGTTTAACAATACTGTTGTTCTTGTTGCTTTGAAGTGCGAATTGATAGTACCTTCGCGGTCTTCGATAATCAGGTTAACATGTTCCATGGCATCGTCTATGATTTCATGAATGTCGGTTGATTCTTTATTAATTTCGAGTTCTTTCTTTTCTAATTTTGAGATGCGGAGCACGTTTTCCACTTGTGCATGCATTCGTTTGTTTTCATCGCGAATCATTTGAAGGTAGCGTTCTGTCTTTTCACGGTCTTCGATGACTTTCGGATTTTTTATGGCATCTAAAGCGAGATTTATCGTTGCAATCGGCGTTTTGAATTCGTGCGTCATGTTGTTGATAAAATCGGTTTTGATTTCGGAAATCTGCCTTTGCTTGATCAATTGGCTCAATGCACTGCTATAGGCGATTATAATAATTAACGTAAAAACGACGGATAAAATTGTAATCGAAATCAGCTCAGAGAATAGGAATTTCTTTTTCTCCGGAAAACTCACGAGCAATTGGTACTTGCTTTTGCCTTCATTATCGACTAAAATCGGAATGGAGAAAGTGGCATTTTTGTCTAATTTGAATTTTTCTGATTTGATTTTTGTGGCCAATCCATTGCTGTAAATTCCGTATTCAAATGGCGTATTTACATCTGCTTGCTTTAGTTCCTGCGCTAGCATTTTGGCAAGTCTCTCTTTTGAAATCCTATCTTTTAAAGGCTTGGTTTCGGCAATTTCCCTGAAGAAAATATCGTATTGTGCCTTATCTAGAATTTTTACTCTTTGTACGGTCAAATCAGGCTTTACGTTATGCTGTATATCTGATTTGTCTATAGAGCTTCCTGAATAAATTTCGGTTTTGCTTTTCGAGACAAAACTTTTGGCTTTTATTATAGAATCTTTTTTCTTGTCAAAGAACGACGGCATTTGGTAATCATCTGCAATGATGCTACTAGAATAAATTATCGTTTCATTGGTCAGTCTGTTACTTTGTACCAAAATGAAATTCAGTACTTCATTCGGTTTAGGATCCTTACCAATACTGTCTTTCAGCTTGTTATATTCATTAATCATGCTGTAAGTCTCCTGTTGCTGAATGTCTTCCGCAACATTATCAATGACTTGCTTTACATGGTATTTGAATTGTTCGTCGTTATTTTTAAGAGAAGTATTGATTAAATACAACTGAACCAAAATTATTCCAATCAAGGAAAGGCTCATTAAAAAAACAAGTAAGCGAAACAAGGTCTTATTCATCATCACAAAATTAACATTTTAACATTTGTTCGAACAATACATTAACCAAACATTAACATCTTAAAGAAGTTTTATAGAATCTGTAATTCTGAGTATATTTTAGTCACTTGGTTTTTAGTACTTTCAAGGGAGCTATTTTCGATAACGAAATCACTTTTTGCAATTTTCATTTCGTCTGTCCATTGGTTTTGCATACGCTTGAGGATAGCATCGCGGCTGGTATTATCACGGTTGACAACCCTTTCGATTCTGAGTTCTAACGGCGCTGTGACGGTTATAATTGTATCGCAGTCGAGATAACTGCCGCTTTCAAAAAGGATAGCGGCTTCTCGGATTACGAATGGCAAAAGCTTATATTCTTCAAGCCATTTGTCAAAATGTTGCTTTACTAAAGGATGTATGATATGGTTTAATTCCTGCAGTTTTTCAGTGTCACCAAAAACAATATTGGCGAGTTTTTGACGGTTGATTTGATCGCCATCGAAAATTTCAGATCCGAAGATAGCCCGGATTTGCGCAATGGCTTCAGGGGTTTTCGCTACTTCTTTCGCTGCTTCATCTGCAATATAAACAGGAACACCGAGGCTTTCAAATTGTTTTGCTACGGTTGTTTTTCCGCTCCCTATACCGCCGGTAAGTCCGATTATTTTTGCCATGATTTATTTTTTAAAGAATAATTCAGGGAAAATTTGTTCAGGTTTTTTCCTCAAAAGCTGTACCATGACAAAGGATTTAAAAAAACCTGTACCGTAACCATAAAATTGGATTACGACCGCTATGAATGATAAAAATCCGATTTTGAGACTTTTGTTATTTATGGTCGAAGTGAGGAAAATCAGCACAAAATAAAATACATACAAGTACAAAAGCGAATCACTTCCAAAAACAAATAAAAGCATTGCAAAGACAAATCCGACATCAAAAACACTTGGAAAGAAAAAAGTAAGTTTTCGGTATTCGGGATACCAAGTGTTCAATATTGGTCGTGCTTTACCGAATTTATTGACTTGGGTGTAAAACTTTGACCAGTCGATCCTGCGTTTGTGGTAAACGTAGGCATGCAAGAGTAATTTTGTTTCAAAGCCGAGATGCCACAGTCTTATGGACAAATCGGGATCTTCACCGGGATGAATATTCCCAAAACCTCCCGAAGCTACGAAAGCCTTTTCGGAAATCCCCATGTTAAAACTTCGTGGCTGGAATTTATCAATTTTTTCTGAACCGCCTCTGATACCGCCGGTAGTGAGAAATGAAGTCATTGCAAAATTGATTGCCTTCTGAACATCAGAAAAGGAATCCAGAGCGCGATCTGGACCGCCAAAACAATCGACATAGTTTGCTGACAATGCACGTTCAACTTCACTCAGATATTCTTTTGGGATAATGCAATCAGAATCAAAGATGATAAAATAATCGCCTTTGGCTTGCCTCATTCCGAAATTTCTGGAATCTCCAGGACCTGAATTGGATTTTAAATAATAGGAAATGTCTAATTTATCAGAAAATGCTAACACGATATGTTCGCAAGTAATCGAAGAACCGTCTTCGATGATGACTACTTCAAACGGTTTTTCATATTCAGATTTTGCCAGACTCGATAGCAATTCGCTGACTTCGTCGGGGCGATTGTAAACCGGAATAATGAGGGAAAAATACATCCAAAAAAATTTTAACAAAGATAAGTCATTAAAATAAAAAAGCCACCCCTGAGGATGGCTTTTCATATAAAGCGGACAATTTGTTATTCTTTGATAACTTTAATTGTTTTAACCTGATTGTCGGCAGTTACCTTTACTACATATGTGCCAGCAGAAAGTTTTGACATATCTACTTGACTTTGGTTGGCGTTGGTAGTTTTCGCAATTACTTGTTGTCCAAGCAGATTGTAAACTGCAACATTGGTGATATTCTGTGTGTGGTTAAAATACAACACATCTTTTACAGGGTTTGGCGAATAAGAGAATCCTGCGAAAGGTGCAGCTCCAACACCTAAGTTTTGAGAAAGTACTCTTAACACAAATGTTCCTTGCTCTACAGCATTCGACCAAACTTGCACATAATAAGTCGTTCCTACAACCAAACCAGTAAGATTTTCAGTTGTTGGGGTAGTTAGATTTGTGTTGCATGTATTGGCAATCGGAACCAAAGCATCACAACTTCCAGAATAGATGTTAAAGTTTAATGATGTCATTGTTCCATTTTCAAGTGTAACATCTGCCGCAGTGTCTGTGGCCACAAAAGAGAACCATACATCTTGAACACTTCCGAAAGGATCACAAGTAGGCTGAACTGGACTAACATCTCCGAAGGAATTGTCGGACATAGTATCAGAACCATCGGTTGCAACGTTTAATGCAGTATCGCAAGCCTGATTTTCTACCGCTGGTGGCGTAACTTCAGCACAAGTAACTTCCATAGAGTAGTTTCCAGAAGAGAAAGCGCCATAACCCCTAAGATCAATATAATATGTTGTTGTTCCATCTGAATTGAAATTTAATTGTGTTCTCGTAGTAGCGTTAGGACAAGCTGTTCCGTTATCGTCATTTCCGGCAATAGCCGTTAAGTTACCGCTTTCGCCAACATAAACCAAAACTGCTGTATCGTATTCTGATGGACAAAGGCTTAGCGTAACAGTCTGTGCCGCACCAGAACCGGTAAATTTATACCAAACATTCTTGCTGGTTCCTGTAACTCCATATCCAACCGGAGCATTAGCTTCGTCGACAGTAGCCAAAGCGGTGCTTCCTGTGTATATCAAACCACATTCAACAGCTACAGCATCGGCAAAATTATCATTCGCTGGAGGACAAGCTGTTTGGTTTTGCACTGGACTAGTCAATACGCAAGTATTATCATCATTATTAGATACAGTAAAGATTACTGGGGTATTGTTAGGATATGGTCCAAATACAACGGCACTGGCTTCAGTAACTATTTGTGGTGCACTACCTTGATCATCGGCAATAGTATTAGAAACAGCCGTTCCCATATTGGTAATGTCAACATTTACATTGAATTGCTCACCATTACCACAGTCAGAAACAACGGTGTAAACTACAGTAGCATTTGTGCATGTAGGCAAACACTGTATCTGGAAAGTTTGATTTCTAGCAGATGTTCCCTCACTGTCAAGCAAAATATAATAAGTTGTTCCGGCTACAAGTGTTCCGATTGGATCGGTTCCCGCACCGCTGTTGTCATCAATACAAATCCATCCTGTTCCATCACAAGATCCAGATGCTTCCTTGTAAAAATAATCTATATAACCTCCTGTCGCAGAAAGAACTTCTAATACATAGGCTCCTGTTTCGGCAGGCGTAAAACTGTAAAGCAATTCTGTCCCTGGAGTATCGAAGAAGCAGCTATATGGATTCCAAGCCCCATTACCGGCAACAATATCTGCAACAGCAACCTCTCCGCAAGCGGAAATAACAGTAGCATTGGCACAATTTGGTGGACAAGTTGCTTGAGTCTGAATTGGACTAGTTAATGTACAATCTGAGTCTTGATCGTTCGCCACAGAAAATACAACCTGAGTACCATTTGAAAATGGCCCAAATAATACTACACCAGGAGTTGCAACTAACTGAGGTGCACTTCCTTGGTCATCTGAAACGGTAATCGAAGTAGCCGATCCCATATCTGTAACTTCAACACTTACATTAAATTGCTCACCATTTCCACAGTCAGAAATTACCGTGTAAGTTGCAGAAGCAGGAGCACATGCGATTACTGACCATTCTAAAGTGAACGTTCCTTCGTTAGCTGTATAACCATCTTGAATCCAGTAAACGGTTTGGTCTGTACCAGTAGTATTGGCCCAAGTTACGTGCTCCAAATCATCATCGTCATTACAAGCAAGTAGTTCTATTACATTCTCACAATCGCCATAATACGCCATGTTTGTCGAATCATAACCGTTAACTTGTTGACCAATTGTTAAAGTAGATCCATTTGGAACAACTATTTTAAAATATAGGTCGCCAGCGGTATTCGTAGTTGTGGCACCCGAATTATTGCAATTGGTTGCGCTATCATTTACAGCACCAACGGTAGTCCCTACATACGGGGAAGTTTCTGCATTTAAATCGATAGCATCAGCGCAAGTATCGCCCTGTCCATATGACCAGCAAGCGACCAGCAGCAATAATAATAAAGTAATTTTTTTCATGATTTTAAGTTTACAATTATACCCGACCAAATTACTAAAAAAATACATATAAAAACGTGAAACACCTTAAAATTAAACGCCTTTTCGTCAAAAAGATAAAAATACCATACCGTTTTAAGACATCTACAGTAAATATTAAATTATATTCATAAAAAAAGCCTCTGAATGTATCCAAAGGCTTTTTAATTTTTATGGTATGAAAACTTAATTGATGCTATCAATATTGACTAATTCTTCCGTTTCTTTGTTATAATCAACACCTGCAACATCAAAACCGAATAAATTGTAAAAATCTTTTCTATAACCCTCAAGATCACCAATTTCAGATAAATTTTCTGTTGTTGCTTCCTTCCACAAAGCAGCAATTTTTTCCTGAACATCGTCACGCATTTCCCAATCGTCTATGCGAATTCTGCCTTTATCGTCAGTTGGAACTGCATTTCCAGAAAACAATCTTTGCTCATAAAGTCTTTGTATCTGCTCAATTGTACCTTCATGAATGCCTTCCGCTTTCATAATTTTATACAATAATGAAATATACAACGGTATTACCGGAATTGCCGAACTCGCCTGAGTAACCAACGCTTTATTTACAGAAACATAGGCTTTTCCACCAATATCTTTCAAGCTATCTGTGATTGAAAATGCGGTCGCTTCTAAATCATCTTTTGCACGACCTATGGTTCCTTTTCTGTAAACCGCTTCGGTAACCGCAGGCCCAATATAAGAATAAGCAACCGTAATGGCTTCCTGCGCTAGTAAATTAGCATCTTTCAAGGCTTTCATCCACATGGCCCAATCTTCGCCGCCCATAACGACAACCGTATTTTCTATATCCTCGTCGTTGGCTGGTGTAATCGAAATTTCTGATACTTTTCCGGAGTGAAAATCTACAGTTTTATTTGTAAAAGTATCTCCAATAGGCTTCAAAACCGAACGGTGCAAAACGCCCGTTACCGGATGTTGACGAACCGGAGAAGCCAAACTATAAATTACAAGATCTACTTGTCCTAAATCGGCTTTTATCAAATTAATTGCCTGCTCTTTCACTTCATTGGAAAACGCATCGCCATTGATGCTTTTAGCATACAAACCAGCAGCGTGTGCTTCTTTTTCAAAAGCGGCAGAATTATACCAGCCTGGAGAGGCAGTTTTGCCTTCCGTTGGTGGTTTTTCAAAAAAAACGCCCAAAGTTGCTGCGTTAGATCCAAACGCCGAAGTTATTCTGGAAGAAAGTCCAAATCCGGTCGAAGCACCAATAACCAGTACTTTTTTCGCACCTTTAATTGGTCCTTTTGATTTTACATAATCAATCTGATTTTTTACATTTTGTGCAGCTCCTTCCGGATGTGCCGTCGTGCAGATAAAGCCACGCATTCTTGGTTCTATAATCATAAATTTGTTTTTTTATTTTGGGTAAAACGAATTTCTTACTACAAAGATAGCCGTTTTTTTAGTTCAACAAGGCCTTTGCGTGATTTATGGCGGAGTCGGAAATGTTCTTTCCCGAGAGCATTTCGGCAATCTCAGAAACCCGCTCATCTTTAGATAAAAGTTTGAGTTCCGATTGCGTTTGTTCGCCCGTAACCGATTTGAAAACCTTGAAATGCTCATCACCTTTTGCGGCAATTTGAGGTAAATGCGTAATCGCAAAAACCTGCATATCACTGCTCATCGTTTTCATAATTCCAGCCATTTTATTAGCTATCTCGCCAGAAACACCCGTATCGATTTCATCAAAAATAATAGTAGGCAATTTTGAATATTGTGATAAAATAGCTTTTACTGCCAACATAATCCGTGACATTTCTCCACCAGAAGCCACTTTTTTCAGTAATCCGAAATCAGTTCCCTTATTGGCAGAAAACAAGAATTTAACTTCGTCCTTTCCGTTAGGAAAATAATTTTCTACAGCTTGTAACTCGATATTAAAACGCACATTTGGCATGCCTAATTCTGATAAAATACCAACCAATTTTTCCGACAAAACCGGAATGGCTTCCAAACGATTTTTACTGATTATCGAAGCTTTTTCATCCAATTCCACTTGCTTTTCGGCAATCTTATTTTCAATAGCTTTTATGGCGATTTCCAGGTTTTCGGCAGAAACGACTTTGTTTTCGAGTTCCGTTTGTATTTGCAATAATTCATCAATCGAAGTAACCTGATGCTTTTTCTGCAAATTATAAATCGTTTGCAGTTGGTTGTTTACCAATTCCAATTGTGCTGGATCATCAATTAGTTTTTCGCTGATGCCGTTCAATTCTGACACAATATCGTCAAATTCAATCAACACGCTGTTTACACGTTCTGATAAAGTTAAAAATCCCGAAGAAACAGACGCGATTTTTTGTAAAGAAGCTTTGATTTCCTTCAGATGATGCAAAACACCAAATTGTTCGGCATCAGCAAAAGCCAATGATTTGCCTAAAGTTTCCTTTATAAATTCAACATTATTGAGTTGTTCGTAGGTACTTTCAAGCATTTCTTGTGCGTCTGAAATGAGTTTTGCCGCTTCGAGCTCCTCATACAAAAAAGCGTTATAATCTTGTTCTTTTCGAGCTTCCTTTAAATCAGAACGCAACGTCTCCAATTCACTTTTGTCTGTTTTCAGCTTTCGCAAAAGTGACTCAAATGCCATCACATTTTGTTGGTTTTTGGCAATTGCATCAATAATTTCAAACTGAATTTTTTCGTCGGAAAGCTCTTGTGTTTGGTGTTGCGAATGTATATCTATTAAAAACAAACCTAAATCTTGCAATTCGGTCAGATTTACCGGACTGTCATTGATAAAAGCGCGTGATTTTCCAGAGGGTAGAATTTCTCGACGAAGAATGGTAATATCTTCATAATCAAGATTATTCAATTCAAAAAAAGATTTAAGATGATAAGATGCTATATGAAAATGTGCCTCAATCACACACTTTTCCTCTTTATGTTTTAATGAAGACAAATCGGCTCTTTTCCCCAAAACCAATCCCAATGCCCCTAAAAGAATAGATTTTCCCGCACCGGTTTCACCCGTAATAATAGAAAAGCCGCTGGAAAAATCAATAGATAATTTTTCAATCAGCGCGAAGTTCTTGATAGACAGAGAAGTGAGCATGGTGGTTTTTTTGGTTCAATATTAAGGCAATTTAGGAAAAAAATCCTAAAGCTTTACCGCCGACCATTTGGAACTGTTTATTGGTGAAAGTTTGCCAAGTTCTTGAACCAAATCAGCAATATCAACCGCCGGACCGCCAGAAAAAATCGATACAATTTCGTCGGCTTTTGCATCAAAAAATACCCTTGTCAGGAACGCATTTGGTCTTAAAGCATAAACTTTATCTAGATTCATAATGGCGTCTTTTATTTTTTGTTTTCCATCCTTGAGATTGTCGCTCATCACGTCTAATCCTTCAGAATGATAAGAATACATTGCATCACGGATTGGCGCAAACGTATTAGAGATCAAATCATTAATCAGGAAATACCTGTTTTGATTGCCGTCAATTTGACTCCATCCTTTAAAACCTCCTTGTTGTGCTGTACTGGCAACGGCTTGTGCCTGTGTATAATAATCGGTACCGCCTTGTGGAGAAAAAGTATCAGCATCCATGCCAATAATTATATAGCTATAAAATGCAAGCACGGAAACAAGATTGGAATCGAAAGTATTCGGATCAAAGAAAAGATTTTCGAATTCTGTATAACGAAAAGAGAAATCCTTATCATTAAAATTAAATACCGGAGAAGAATACGTAGAATTATAACTTGGGCGGGAAGACTGCACTTGTATAGTAGCTACGAACTGGTCTGAACTATAGGAAGAAACGGTAATAAACATAGAACATTCAATACGTTCTTTCGATTTGTAGGTCTGCTCTGTCCATTTGGTTTTGTTCACGAATTCATTCAGAGATTTTTCAAGAGTCTTGAAAACCTGCCTATTCGTTGTTGTTATCTGGTCGGCATTAACCTGAACAGTACAATTGAGTTCTTGGCCTTGCACCATTCCGAAAAACATTAACAATAAGAATACCAGTATTTTATGCATAATGATTGATTACTTTATTTAAAATATCCACCGCCACTTCTTTTTTTGATTTTAATTCCATCGGCTCAATATTAAAATTGTTGTCAATGAAAGTAATTTTATTGGTTGGCTTTCCGAAACCTGCACCCGCATCTTGAAGTGAATTGAGCACTATCAAATCTAAGTTTTTTTTCTGGATTTTCAATTTCGCGTTTTCAATTTCGTTCTCCGTCTCAAGTGCAAATCCGATCAGGAACTGCTTTTGCTTGATTTCGCCAAGCGATGCCAATATATCTTTTGTTTTTTCAAGCTCAATTGTGAATTCGGCAGATGTTTTTTTTATTTTTTGTTCTGCTACATTTTTTGGTCGGTAATCGGCTACGGCGGCGGCGGCGATTGCAACATCTGATGATGCGTAATGCGCGTGACAAGCTTCATACATTTCCAACGCCGACGTAACATTAACCACCGCAATGGATGACTTATCTGTTTTCAAATGTGTCGGGCCTGAAATCAAAACTACGGAAGCTCCAAGTGCTGCAGCTCTTTCAGCGATGTCATATCCCATTATTCCAGACGAATGATTTCCTATAAAACGCACGGGATCTATTGCTTCGTATGTCGGTCCAGCAGTAATTAGAATTTTTTTTCCTTTTAAGGGCAATTGGCTTTCGATATCAGCTTCGAGGAAAGCCATGATATTTTCGGGTTCCGCCATTCTTCCTTCGCCTGAAAGTCCACTAGCCAATTCACCGCTTTCAGCAGGAATAATAATATTTCCAAAGCTTTTTAATGCGTTAAAACTCGCCAAAGTTGACGGATGTTTGTACATATCCAAGTCCATTGCCGGAGCAAAATAAACTGGACATTTCGCCGATAAATAAGTCGCTAACAAAAGATTGTCACAATTGCCATTGGCCATTTTTGACATCGTATTGGCGGTTGCCGGCGCGATAATCATCAAATCGGCCCAAAGCCCTAAATCGACGTGGTTGTTCCAGACAGCATTCTCATCGTCTTCATTATAAAAAGAGGAATGTACTGGGTTTTTGGAGAGTGTGGACAATGTAAGCGGTGTTACAAAATCCTTAGAAGCAGGCGTCATGATCACTTGTACATGTGCGCCTGCTTTTATGAAAAGTCTAACTAATGTTGCAGTCTTGTATGCGGCAATTCCACCAGAAACTCCCAGCAATATTTTTTTTCCGCTTAAAACTGACATATAGTTCTTATTTTGTAGCGTCTCTGTGATAGATTTTATTGTCTAACCATTCCTGAACTGCCAATGCGTGTGGTTTTGGCAATTTTTCATAGAATTTAGAAACTTCTATTTGTTCTTTATTTTCAAAAATCTCTTCAAGACTGTCATTGTATGTCGCAAATTCTTCCAGTTTTTCTGTCAATTCTTTCTTAATTTCAGAATTGATTTGGTTTGCTCTTTTAGCCATAATCGTGATTGCCTCATATACATTGCCGGTTGGCTCTTCAATTACGGTTTTGTTGTAAGTGATTGTGTTAACCGGTGCATTCGTCTTCTTTAAATCCATGACTTTTTATTTAGTATTTTGTTTTAAATCTGTATCAATTTTGGCAAGCATTTCGTCTGCCTGCGCTTTATATTTTGTATCTGCCTTAAATTTTATAAGGTTATTATAGGCAACTTTTGCAATAGTAAGCCTTTCCTGCATTTTTGATTGAATACTGTTGACGGCCAATTTATAAGCCGAATCTAAACGGTAAAACAGTGCTTCTTCCTTATATGGCGTTCCTGGAAAATCTGCGATGAAATTATCAAAAGCCACTAATGCCGATGGATAATCCATGATGGTATTGTATTGTTTTGCGATTTCAAAAGCTTTCTTTTCAAGTTTTTCCCTCATCCCTTTTGCAAGCGCATTGGCCTCTGCCATATACTGTGAATTCGGGTAATTATCAATAAATGACTGCAATTTGTCTATCGCCTTATAAGTATCTACCTGATCAAGACTATACCTTGGGGACAGAAAAGAATAACTTTTCGCACCTAAAAACGACGCTTCTTCAATTTTTTCACTTTTCGGATAGCTGGATGCGAAGCTTTCAAATTGATATCCTGCAGAATAGTATTGTTTCGTGGCATAAAATGATTTCGAATACATATAAAACATCTTCTCGGCTTGTGGCTTGCCACGATAGGCTGGCGCAATTTGCTCGAAAAGTCTTATTGCTTTGGTGTATTTGCCTTTTTCATACATTTTGGTTGCCACATCAAATTTCAAACCTACATCTTCCGATTTAAGTGCTTTTTGGTATGGGCTGCATGCACTAAATACAACAAGGACAAGCAATAAGGCGAAAATTCTATTCATTTTATTATTGGATTTTGATAATTTCAAGGCCATTACATTTCAAAAAAACCTCCCGAAATCACGGGAGCAAATTTAGTCATTAATTGCAGACTACAAAACATTTTTTTTCTGTTGTAAATAAAGGGCTTAAAACAGATATAAGTTCCTAAAATATTGCTAAAATTTCTATTCCGGAAAAAATAAAATATTATTAAAGAAAAACCCAAACCATTAAGATAATGCCTTAATGCTAATCAATTACTTAATAGCTCATTTTTCACTTGCAATCTTAATTCTGGATTTTTTTTACAAATTCAGCAATTCTTCCCGCCAAATCTTCATCTACAGCAACCAATGGCAGCCTGACTGTATGCTCCGATAGGCCTAAAACTTTATGAATTTCCTTGACGCCAGCAGGATTGCCTTGTTCAAAAATCATATCAATGGAATCGGCTATTTTGTAATGTAAAGCATAAGCTTCATCCACTTTTTTAGCCAAGCCCAGGCGCACCATTTCTGAAAATTCTTTTGGAAAACCTTCGCCAATTACAGAAATTACGCCCGCTCCACCTGCCAAGACAATTGGAAGCGTGACCATATCATCGCCAGAAATAACAAGAAAATCTTTTGGCTTGTTCTGGATCAATTTCATGGCTTGAACCATATCGCCTGCTGCTTCTTTTACACCAATAATATTTTTAAAATCATTCGCCAAACGGATAATTGTTGACGGCAACATATTGCTAGCAGTTCTTCCCGGAACATTGTATAAAATTACAGGCAAAGGCGAAGCTTCCGCAACGGCCTTAAAATGCTGATAGATACCTTCCTGGGTTGGTTTGTTATAATAAGGCGAGACAGATAATACCGCCGAAAAATGAGTGAAATCGCGGGTTTTTAATTCTTCGACAACTTGCGCAGTATTGTTACTACCAACGCCTAAAACCAAAGGCAGCCTATTATTGTTCGCTTTTACAATGGTTGCTATAACCAGTTCCTTTTCAGCATGAGTTAGCGTTGCCGGTTCACCAGTAGTGCCTAAAACCACCAAATATTCAACTCCGCCATCGATGACAAAATTTACGATTTTTGTTAAGGCTTCTGTATCAACAGAAAAATCTTTTTTGAAGGGCGTCACGAGTGCGATTCCAGTTCCGAAAAATGATGGCATATTATATTTTGTTTAAAATTTTGAGGTATCTGAATAGTTCGTCAGTAAAAATCTTATAATTTTCAGCAATTGTACTGATCATGAAATGGTTCAGCCTTTTGTCTATGGTCGAAAAACCAACTTTAAAACCAGCTTTCGTTGTACAACTTACCAATAGCAAAGCAGCTTTTTCGACATCATAATAGTTAATGAGCAAATCGAAATTCACATTCATAAAAGCTTTTACATCGGCGTTTATGATTTCAGCATCCCAACTTATATCTTTTATACTGAAGGTTGTATTTACGAAAATTTCGTTCTTTTTGACCGTATCGCGATAGGCTAAAAGTGTAATATCGGCTTCGTGAATTCCGTTGGTAACGAGTTCATTTATAAGATTTTCAGTTTCGGTAAAATAGCTTTCATCGATTAAAATCCCAACTGTCCTGATGCTTTCGTTAGAAAATTCATTCTTAACATTGGACAGACTTTTTTTTAACTTTCTTTTTAAGAAAAAATCTTTAAAAAATTTCAGAAACATAGTACTTTTACTGGATTACAAATTTAAT
The DNA here is from genome assembly GCA_029946065.1 of Flavobacterium sp. GTDB lineage: Bacteria > Bacteroidota > Bacteroidia > Flavobacteriales > Flavobacteriaceae > Flavobacterium. Next base: position 147,670 of record JAQSDU010000007.1, on the reverse strand, counting down.
TAAAATCGACGCATTTGCGATGGTAAATCTAAAAAAGTATAACGTTTTATTGCATCATTTTGTTTTATTCTTAACATTTTTGGTTTTAACAGGATGTGGAATCCAGCAATATACGGTCACAAAAGTCAACGCAAAGCAAATTGGTATCACCAACAAAAATGCACAAACACCTGCAATTGAAGATTTTGTAAAACCGTATCGCGACAAACTTGACGGCGACCTCAACACTGTTTTGGCTTATGCGCCAGAAACATTGGATAAATTCAAAGGCGAATGGCAAACCACGATTGGCAATTTAATGGCCGATGTAACTTTGAAAAAAGGCGATTCGGTTTTTGTAAAAAGACAAAATAAGCACATTGATATTTGCTTACTGAACCACGGTGGCATTCGTGCGATAATCCCGAAAGGCGACGTTACGATTCGTACCGCTTTTGAAATCATGCCTTTTGAAAACAGCTTGATTGTAATTGCTTTAAAAGGCGAACAAATCAAAGAAATTGCCGATTTTATGATTAAAGACAAAAAGCCGCATCCGTTATCGGGTATGACTTTTACGATTGACAAAAACGGGCTGTCGAAAAATATCCTGGTCAATGGAAATCCTCTAGAAATGGAGAAAACTTATTATGTTGGTACTTCCGATTATTTATCTAATGGCGGCGATAACATGGTTTTTTTTAAGAAGAATGTCGGCACATTTGACATGGAGTATAAATTAAGGAACATTTTGATTGATTATTTTAAGGAAGTAAAAATTGTTCCGTTGATCGATGACAAGCGCATCATCGTTGAATAATTAATGTAATTGAAAACGGATGTCCTAGCCCCGATTGCAACGGTCATCCTTTTGCTGCCTTCTTTAGGCAGTAAAAGATATAGTGGAAAGCGGGAAACAGCTTCAAAAAAAAACAACTTTGTGACATAGCGCCTTCGTGGCAAATATCTTATGAGAAGAAGAGCATTTATACAAAAAACAGCAGCAACATCGGCACTTTTGGCATTGCCTAATATTCCGATTTTTGGGATGGATTTTGGCGCAAGTGAAGTCAAACAAATGACCATTTTGCATACGAACGACGTGCACAGCCACATTGACCCATTTCCTGCAACAGATCCTAAAAATCCAAATATGGGCGGAGTTTCGAGGCGCGCATCATTAATTGAAACCATTCGAAAAGAAACTTCAAACGTTTTATTGCTCGATGCTGGCGATGTTTTTCAGGGAACACCTTACTTTAATTATTATGGTGGCGAACTCGAATTCAAGCTTATGAGCATGATGCAATATGATCTTTGTACGATGGGCAACCACGATTTTGACAATGGTATTGAGGGTTTTTACAAGCAACTGCCCAATGCAAATTTCCCGTTTGTTTCTGCGAATTATGATTTTAAGAATACCATTCTCGACACGCACGTGAAGCCTTATAAAATTTTTAATAAGAATGGGATTAAAGTTGGCGTTTTTGGGCTTGGAGTCGAATTACAAGGGTTGGTTGACAAGAAAAATTATAAGGAAACGGTTTATCACGATCCGGTTGCTGTAAGTCAGGACATGGCTCGGATTTTAAAACATGAGCAAAAATGTGATTTGGTGATTTGCCTTTCTCATATTGGTTATCAATATAAAAATGAGCCGGATAAAATTTGTGATTTGACTTTAGCGGCTAAAACCAAAGATATCGATTTGATTATCGGCGGACATACACATACTTTTTTAGACAAACCAACAATCGCTAAAAACATTGACGGCGCAGATGTTTTGGTGAACCAAGTGGGTTGTTACGGAATTAATTTGGGGCGTATCGATTTTACTTTTGATAGTGATAAATCGAAGGTGCATGTGGCAAGAAGCATTACTGTTTAATCAGACCGCAGATGGCAGGCTGCAATCGCATCCTGGCGACTGCTATCTACCGTATGTAAATTATTCGATCATTTTAAGAAAATCCACTTCGTTAATGATCGGTACATTTAACTTAACTGCCTTCTCCAGTTTAGCCGGCCCCATGTTATCGCCTGCAACCACATAATCTGTTTTTGCAGAAATCGAACTTCCTACTTTTCCGCCGTTGTCTTCGATAGCTTTTTTGAGGTCGTCTCTTGAAAATTTTTCGAATACACCAGAAACTACAAAAATTTTGCCTTCTAGCAAATTGGTCGCATTTGGATTGTGCTTTTCGATGATTTCGAATTGTACGCCGAAGCTTTTCAGTCGGTCGATGATAATTTTATTTGCTTCATTTTCAAAGAATTCAATAACACTTGAAGCGATTCTTTCGCCAATTTCATCAACTAAAATCAAATCCATCAAAGTCGCTTGACTTAATGCATCGATATTTTTATAGTGTTTAGCAAGTTTTTTGGCAACAGTTTCCCCAACAAAGCGAATTCCGAGTGCAAACAACACGCGCTCGAACGGAATTTCTTTTGATTTTTCGATGCCATTGACGAGGTTTTCTGCTGATTTTTGTGCCATTCGTTCTAACGGAAGGACTTGCGCTACCGTTAGTTCATATAAATCGGCATAATTGTGAACGAGATTATTGTTGTAAAGTAGTGCGACAGTTTCGCCGCCCAAACCTTCAATATCCATTGCTTTCCTTGAAATATAATGCTGAATTCTGCCTATAATTTGCGGTGGACAACCGTAGAAATTCGGGCAATAATGATTCGCTTCGCCTTCTCCTCTGACTAATTCCGACTGACATTCCGGGCAATGGGTGATGTACTGTGTTGGCGCTGTATTTTCAGGCCTTTTGGTAAAATCTACTGCGATTATTTTCGGAATGATTTCGCCCCCTTTTTCAACAAAAACGGTATCGCCTACTCTGATGTCTAGTTTTTCAATCTGATCGGCATTGTGCAAAGAAGCGCGCTTTACAACCGTTCCCGCCAATTGTACGGGGTTTAAATTGGCAACCGGCGTGATCGATCCTGTTCTTCCAACTTGATATGCAATCGAATTCAATTGTGTGGCAGCTTGCTCCGATTTGAATTTATAGGCCATCGCCCAACGCGGCGATTTTGCGGTATAACCGAGTTCTTCCTGATATTGAAAACTATTGACTTTCACGACAACACCATCTGTTTCATAGGGTAGATCGTGGCGGTGGATATCCCAATAGTCGATGAATTTAAAAACCTCTTCTAAATTTTTGGCGAGTTCCGCTTCTTTCGGCGCTTTGAAACCCCATTTTCTCGCTGCTTTCAAACCTTCAAATTGTGTAGAAAACGGCAAATTATTTCCAATTAAAAAATACAATAAACATTCTAAAGGGCGCTTAGCAACTTCAGCACTGTCTTGCAATTTCAGACTTCCCGAAGCGGTATTTCTCGGATTCGCATAAGGCGCTTCTCCGTTTTCAATCAGTTCCTGATTCATTTTCGCAAAACCTTCAAGTGGCAAAATAATTTCGCCACGTATTTCAAATTTTTCAGGAATTTCGTCTCCGTTCAATTTGAGCGGAATTGATTTGATCGTTTTGATGTTATTAGTAACATCGTCGCCCTGAAAACCATCGCCGCGCGTTACAGCACGTTTCAATTTTCCGTCTTCGAAAGTGATGCTGATGGAAGCGCCGTCGTATTTTAACTCACAAGTATATTCGAGCGGCACATCGCCTAAAACCTTTTGAATGCGCTTTTCCCAGTCGATCAAATCTTCCTTAGAATAGGAATTATCGAGCGAATACATGCGGTAATCGTGCGCTACGGTTTGAAAATTCTTCGTAATCATACCGCCTACACGTTGCGTTGGCGAATTTTCGTCGAAAAAATCGGGGTGTTCGGCTTCTATCTTTTGGAGTGTTTTGAGCTTTAAATCAAAATCGTAATCGGAAATCGTTGGATTATCGAGCACATAATAATTGTAATTGTGCAAGTTGAGTTCCTCACGAAGGGCATTGATTGTCTGCTGGATATCCATAAAAAAATCGGCTATTTTAGTTACTGAAAACAGAGTACTAAAATAACCAATTTCGGTATAATTTTCAGAAAAAATTACGATTCAATAATCGAAACAATTTGTTTGTACAATTGCCCGTCACTCAAAAAAGCGCCTTGTTCGATCAGTTCGAAAATTGAGGCATTTCGTTCGGTGCTGAATACTTTTTCACCTTGTTTCATTTCGACATTATCGGTAAACATATTATCACTAAGCCATTGCAATCCGTCTTTGGTCAGAAAATCAACACCGGCATCCATAGCTTTTAATACAATTGAATGAATCACTGTTTCGCGGCTATGAAAAAGGAAAATGTAATTTCTAGAGAAATGTTCGAGGTACTCGGTGCGTGTGAGGACGCCTTCCCAAATTAAATCTGAAAAAACATCGAGTTCCTGTTCAGCGATTTGCGGTTGTTCTGATTTTATTTTATCCCATTCTTCTTTATCAATAGATTGCGTTGCGAGGAAATTGACAAATTCCGGGTGGAGTTCTTCGAATTGTTCTTTGGTGAGGCGGGAGTATTTCATTTTAGGTTTTGGGTATTGGGTTCTGGGTGTTGGGTTTTCCAACTTTAAACTTTAAAACAAAATTAAGAATTTGTCAAAAAAAAATCCCAACTTTCGTCAGGATTTATATTTTTGTGTTTGAAAAATATTATTTCTCAGCAACGATTTCATAAGGTAGTTCAACCACTACATCACGGTGTAATCTAACGTTAGCAGTATATTTACCAGTACGTTTAACGATTCCGCTAGTGATGAATTTTCTGTCAATTTCTTGACCTCCTTTAGCCAAAGCTTCAGCAATGTCGATATTGGTTACAGAACCAAATAATTTTTCGCCACCTGCTTTAGAAACAATTTTAATTTCGATAGCTTTTAAAGTTTCAGCCAGCGCTTTAGCATCGTTGATTACTTTAGCTTCTTTGTGCGCTCTTTGCTTTAGGTTTTCAGCTAAAACTTTCTTTGCAGAAGGTGTTGCCAAATGTGCAAATCCTTGTGGGATTAAAAAATTACGACCGTATCCAGCTTTTACTGAAACCACGTCATCTTTAAATCCTACATTTTGAACGTCTTGTTTTAATATAATTTCCATGTTGTTGTCCTTTATAGAAGTTAGGTTCTGTTTGACGAGAAACCAACAACTGTGTTTTAATTGATTATTTTAGTAAATCAGCCACATATGGCATTAATGCTAAGTGACGAGCTCTTTTTACAGCAACTGACACTTTTCTTTGGTATTTCAATGAAGTACCTGTCAAACGACGTGGAAGAATTTTTCCTTGCTCGTTAACAAATTTCAAAAGAAAATCTGCATCTTTATAATCGATGTACTTGATTCCTGATTTTTTGAAACGACAATACTTTTTAGTTTTGTTGGTTTCAATGTTCAAAGGCGTTAAATATCTGATATCTCCGTCTTTTTTTCCTTTAGCTGATTGCTCTATAGTTGACATAATTACGCTTTAGTGTTAAGTTTAACTCTTCTTCTCTCAGCCCAAGAAATGGCATGTTTGTCAAGACTTACAGTCAAGAAACGCATGATTCTTTCGTCACGTCTGAATTCAGTTTCAAAAGCGATCAAATGCTCACCAGGAATTTTGAATTCAAATAAATGGTAAAAACCACTTTTTTTGTTTTGGATTTCGTAAGCCATTTTTTTCAGGCCCCAATCCTCTTTAGATACCATCTCTGCTCCTTTAGTCGTAAGAAAATCTTCGAATTTGCTTACTGTTTCCTTTACCTGTACTTCAGATAAAACGGGATTCAAGATGAAAACAGTTTCGTAATGATTCATATAAATATATGTTATTTATTAATAAGGGTGCAAAAGTAAACATTTTATTTTAATCTGCAAGCAAAGTGCAATTATAATCGACGAATTGCAATTTTTCCCTTTAAAAATTAGTTTGTTTGATTTTTTTAATATAATTTTATTTCTCCCAAATTGAAAAAGCGAGATTTATGAAATTGAATTGCGTAATAGTAGATGACAGCTCTATCCAAAGAATGATTATTGGAAAGCTCGTTAGCAACCACATCAACCTAAACTTAGTAGGGGAATTTTCTAATGCTCTTGAGGCAAAGAATTTCATGTCCTATAATTCTATTGACTTGTTGTTTCTTGATATCGAAATGCCAATAGTTAGTGGTTTCGACTTGCTTGACGGATTAAAAGTAAAGCCACAAGTTATTTTTATTACTTCGAAACCTGAATATGCGGTAAAAGCTTTTGATTATGATGCTACCGATTATTTGCAAAAACCTATTAATAATGTAAGGTTTGAAGCCGCCATAAAACGTGCCATCAACATGCAGATTATGATGCGCGAAAGTCAGGAAGAAGACGGCGAGCACATTTTCATCAAAAGCAAACTTAAAAAACTCAAAATCTTCACTTCAAAAATCAAATGGATTGAAGCTTATGGCGATTATGTGAAGGTGGTCACCGAAGACGAAAACCATTTGGTCCTTTCCACAATGAAATCTTTTGAAAACGATTTGTCGAAAGAAAAATTCGTGCGTGTACACAAGTCTTTTATTGTTAACATCGATAAGGTGGACAAGTTCAATAGCAAATTTGCAGAAATCGGCGCCACAAAAATTCCTTTAAGCCGCAATAAAAAAGAAGATTTGAAGAAAGCTCTCGAAGTGCCTCAGTAAAAATCAACATTTACCGTCACTTTTATCGCGCGGTATTGTGCGACACTCTCAAAACTATTCAGCATTTTCTGAATGGTTTTTTTTGTGCTTCCAATCGGCATGTTTTGTGGGATTTTTACCATAATCGTCCGTATATATTCATTGCGAATACGACTAATTGGCGGTTCTTCCGGTCCTAGAACCGGCATTTTCAGGTTTTGCTGCATCACTTGAAACAACCACATCGAACCTTCTTTCAATTTATCGAAATCGCGGTGCTTGAGCGTGAGCTTCACCAAACGGAAATACGGCGGATATTTGTAAATATGTCGTTCATACAATTGCTCCCTATACATTCCAGAAAAATCATTGTTGGTAACTTGCTGTATGGTGTTGTGATCCGGATTGTATGTTTGAATGATAACTTTTCCGCGTTTCTCCGAACGTCCGGCGCGACCCGAAACTTGTGTCATCATTTGAAAACTGCGTTCGAAAGCTCGAAAATCGGGGTGGTACAACATATTATCTGCGTTCATAATGCCCACTAAACTCACATTATCAAAGTCGAGCCCTTTTGCCAGCATTTGCGTTCCCACCAAAATATCCACTTCACGATTCTTGAAACTATCGATGATTTTTTCAAAGCCAAATTTACCGCGCGTTGTGTCCTGATCCATTCGCCCGATTTTTGAATTTGGGAAAAGTTCATTCAGTTCTAACTGAATTTGTTCTGTTCCGAAACCTTTTGTCATCAAGTCCACACTCGAACAACTGTGGCAATTCGTCGGATTTCCCATTGAATAGCCGCAATAATGACAGCGCAACTGGTTTTTAAATTTGTGGTAAGTCAAGCTCACATCGCATTGTGGACATTGCGGTACGTGTCCGCAAGTCATACACTCGACAACCGGCGAAAACCCTCGGCGGTTCTGAAACAAAATCACTTGTTCTCCAAAAGACAAAGCGTTCGTAATACTTTCAATAAGCGTATCGCTAAAATGTCCTGACATTCGCTTGCGGAAATATTTGTCTTTTAAATCTACCAATTCAATTTCCGGCATCATCACATTATTGAACCTTTCTGAGATTTCTACCAACCCGAATTTCCCGTTTGTGGCATTGAAGTATGTTTCAATACTTGGCGTTGCCGAACCCAACAGCACTTTTGCGTTATGCGAATTTGCCAACACAATCGCTGCATCACGCGCATGATAACGCGGTGCTGGATCTTGCTGCTTAAACGTTTGCTCGTGCTCTTCGTCAACGATGATCAAGCCGAGATTGGCGAATGGCAAAAATAAAGCCGACCTCGCTCCTATTACGATTTGTGCGGTGGCTGAATTTTCTAATACACGGTTCCAGACTTCAATGCGTTCGTTATTGCTGTATTTAGAATGAAAAACAGCGACTTTGTTCCCGAAATATTCGCGCAAGCGTCTGACCAATTGCGTCGTTAATGCGATTTCGGGCAATAGATATAAAATCTGCTTTTTGTCCTTTATATATTGTTCAATTAATTGAATATAGATTTCGGTCTTTCCAGAAGCCGTGACACCGTGCAAAAGGCAGACTTCCTTCGTTTCAAATTGGGCATTGATGCCGGAAAAAGCTTTTTGTTGCGACAGACTTAACTGCAATAATTTGTCTTTCGCATCGGCAAAAATCACACGGTCTTCCTGAATAAAATATTCCTCAAAAATTTCCTTCTCAATTAAGCTTTTAATGATTGCGGGAGTAGAACTTGCCGTTTCAATCATTTTTTTTACGGTGATTGGTTTTTTTTCTGTTGCCGATAATTGAAAATAGTGCATCACCAAATCCTTTTGTTTGTTGGCACTTTTTAATTCGATGAGTAAATTGCCCAACCCTTCATTATTGTCGTGTTTTTGATGAAGGCGGATGTAACGGACTAATTTCGGTTTATAAATCTCGGTTACTTCTTCTTGTAAGACAAGTATATTTTTATCAATCATTTTTTGGATGACGGGAAAAATATTCTTGCGGTTCAAAATATTAATGATATCCTGAATCTTCAGTGACGATTGCTGCTGCAATGCCTGATATACCAAAAACTCTTCGTCGGTCAACGCAATTTCATCAACAAAAACTTCGGCTTTTTGAGAAATGACGGTTTCACTTTCGAGCAAAAGTGCCGATGGAATAGCGCCGCGATATACATCTCCAATCGCACACATATAGTATGTCGCAATCCAAAACCAATGCGCTATTTGAATTTCGGTCACAATGGGCTTTTCGTCTAAAATTTCGTGGATTTCCTTTGCGTCGTATAAAGCAGGCTTATTTTGGTGTAATTCGGTCACCAAAGCCGTATAAATTTTGCTTTTCCCAAATGGTACGGCAACGCGCATTCCGGGCTTCAGGTAATCAAATTCTGCTTCAGAAATGCTGTAAGTAAAGGTTTTGGAAAGAGAAAGCGGTAAGATTACTTCGGCGTAGAACATATCAGATTATAGGTGGCAGATTTCAGATTACGGACTGCAGCGACTAGATTTATAAAAAACTATACTTACAAAGTTATTAAATTATTTGGTCAAACGCATCTCAATAATGTCATCCTTTCAGGATTTTGAAATGCTGCCATTTGAATACTGAACACTAAAAATCACTTCACCCGATACCAATATTGTGTGCGCCCCAACAAGGAAATACCAATATAGCCTCGTACTTTGAGTTTGTCTTGGCTTTCGAGTGTTATATAACATTTGTAAAGTTTGCCGCTCTTTGGATCAAGGATTTTGCCTCCGTTATATTCTGCACCATCTTTGGTGAGCCCTTTGATGACGTTTAATCCGATTAGGGATTTGCCTTTGTCGTCGCCGGGACATTTTTCGCATTTGTGTTTGCGGTTGTTGGCATCGAAAATTTCAATGACGCGACCGTATATTTTAGTTTTGAATTCATAGATTTCTACCACAGCAAGCGCTTTTCCGGTTTCGTCATCAATGGTTTTCCATTTTCCGATGATGGTGTGTTGAGCGGTCAGGCTAATTGTGAAAAACAGCATTAATAGTGACAAATAGTGTTTCATTTGGAAATGTTTTTTTAGCCCGGATGGTAGCGGTTATCCTTTTGCCGCCGTCTTTAGGCGGGAAAAGATAGTAGCATACAGCCGGAATAGCTCCTTACAAATCAACTTAAATTCTTGCGATTCCTGACGCTTTCCTTGTGATCGCGTATGGTGGCGTCGAGTTCGAAACCCAATAACAAGATCATACAGTTAAGCCAAATGTAGAACATCATAATTAAAAGTGTGCCAATAGAACCATAAAGTTCGTTGTATTTTGAGAATCTTACAACCCAGATACCGAAACCGTAAGACGAAAGGATGATTAATATGGTGGTAAAAACCGAGCCGATAGAGATAAATGCTCTTTTTTCGGTGCGGATGGTGCCGAATTTAAAGAGAATTGAAATCGTAATGAGAATCATAAGGATTACGAAGATGTAGCGGCTAACGACCACTATCGAGATACTATCGTTTAAAACATCCTGAATTTTGATGCTTTGGAGGAATACTTCCGAAACTACGATAATCGCGACGGTGGTGATGAGAATAACCGTTAACGTTAGCGACATGCCAAGTGAGACTAGATATTGGTGCACATAACGCCTTTTGTGTTTGACTTTCGTGGAGTTTTCGAATCCGGTTAAAATGGCGTTTAGTCCGTTGGCCTGGAGGAAAATCGACAGCAAAAAACCCGAAGAAAGTAAGCCTTTGTAACTGTTATTGAGAATATCCTTGACGATAGCATCTATGGCATTATAGGTGTTGGGCGGTACGCTTTCTAATACGAATTTTAGAAAATCCTGCTGGAATCCGTGAATCGGAATATACGGAATTAGGTTTAGTATAAAAAGCGCAAATGGGAACAACGCCATGAAAAAGCTGAAAGCAATAGAGCCTGCACGGTTACCTAGAGCGGCTTTTCCAATCCCGATGGTGTACATTTCGAGTAGTTCGTATAGGGATAATTCCTCGAGCAACTTGACACGTTTGAGACCACGCGCTATGTTGCGGAGTACTGGTATTTTTTCTATTTTTTCTTCTATTTCCTTTGACATCTACGAATTTCAGATTTAAGATTCCCCTTTTGTAAAGATATCAAAATGACGTATCCATTTTTCAATCATTAAATTTAAACCGCTTTCAAACTCAAATCCATATTATATACCGAATGTGTCAATGCGCCTGAAGAAATATAATCGACACCACATTCGGCATACGAACGAATAGTGTTTTCATTGATGTTTCCCGAAGATTCCGTTTGGCATTGTGTTCCAATTAAAGCAACCGCCTTTTTCGTATCTTCAAAATTAAAGTTGTCGATGAGAATCCTATGAACGCCTTCGTTTTGCAATATTTCCCTGATTTCATCGAGTGTTCTGGCTTCAACGATAATTTTTAAATCGAGGTTATTGGCTTTTAAATATTGCTTGGTTTTTGTGATTGCTTTCGTAATTCCGCCCGCAAAATCGTTGTGATTGTCTTTGAGCATCACCATGTCGTATAATGCAAAACGGTGGTTTTCGCCGCCTCCGATTTTCACTGCCCATTTTTCGGCGGCACGGAAACCCGGTGTGGTTTTTCTGGTGTCGAGGATTTTGGTTTTTGTGCCTTCGAGCAATTGCACGTATTTATTAGTTTTTGTAGCGATGGCACTCATTCGTTGCATCGAATTCAGGACAGTTCTTTCTGCTTTTAAAATCGATTGTGAGCTTCCGGAAACGTGCAAAATGATATCACCGTATTTTACAGCAGTTCCGTCTGTAATTAAAGTTTCTACTTGTAAATTGGCATCGACGTAGGCGAAAATCATCTTAGCAAAAGTGACACCTGCGATGATGCCGTCTTCTTTGACTAACAATTTTGCTTTTCCTGTTGCCGATTCGGGAATACACGCTAACGAACTGTAATCGCCCGGACCGACATCTTCGCGAATGGCATTTTCGATGATCATTTGTAATTCGGCAGCAAACTGTTTTTCGGAAATCATAGTTTTTTATTTGAATGCTAAAATAAGAAAAGCTGTGGGATTTTATACTGCATCCAAAAATCAAAACTGAATTTTAGTAATCTTTAACTATCATTAAGGCAATTTTAATCATAACATTCATAAAATAATGTAATTTCGCATTTACATAAAAAAATAAGAGATTGGGCATTCTGCCAACAACGATTTGCTAATGAAAAACGAAGACATTCAAGCCATAAAGGAACTGCTTTCCGAACCAAAAAAAATAGCGATTATTCCGCACAGAAGTCCAGATGGTGATGCAATGGGTTCGACACTGGGTCTTTATCATTTTTTGCTGGCACTCAATCATGAACCGATTGTAATTGCGCCGAATGAATTTCCGGATTTTCTAGCTTGGTTGCCCGCTTCTGAAAAAGTACTGATTTATGAAAAAGACAGAGAAGCGGTAACGAAAGTCTTACTAGAATCTCAATTGATTTTCACACTGGATTTCAACGCTTTACACCGAACAGGTGAAATGGAACAAGTCTTAAATAAACTTACCGTTCCGTTCGTGATGATCGACCACCATCAAAAACCTGATGCTTATGCCAAGGTTACTTTTTCGAATACAGCTTATGGCTCAACTTGCGAAATGCTATACCATTTTATTAATTTCTTGGGCGAGAAATCGAAGATTGATAATACTATTGCGACCTGTATTTATACCGGAATTGTAACCGATTCTGGGTCATTCCGATTTCCATCGACAACGGCAACTACGCATAATGTTGTCGCCGATTTGATTGAAAGAGGTGTAAATAATAGCGAAGTGCATAACTTACTTTTCGACAATAATTCATACGATAGCCTGCTTTTATTGGGTCGAGCGTTGCAGAATATGAAATTGCGACCTGAATTTAAAACCGCATTCATCACTCTTTCACAAGAAGAACTCGACCAATTTAATTATGTAAAAGGCGACACAGAAGGCATCGTAAATTATGGGCTTTCGATAAAAGGAATTATTTTTGCAGCGATATTCATCGAACACAAGGACGAAAATATCATCAAAATTTCTTTCCGTTCGCAAGGTGCTTTCGACGTGAACAAATTTGCGAGGGAACATTTTAGCGGAGGTGGTCACATCAACGCTGCGGGTGGAAAATCATATCTTTCACTTACTGAAACGGTGAAACGATTTGAAAATATTTTAAAAACTACTACAATTGAATAATATGAAAAATATTTTTCCGATAATAATTGCCATACTATTGGTGTCGTGCTCACAACAACAGGCGAGAAAACCCGTTTCCCAATCTTCTGGAAGTTTTATGAAAGAATCGGTGGAACGCAATAAAAAACTTGTCGCCGGTGAGGAAAAAGACATACAAGAAGTGATGAACAGTGATAGCAGTATTGTTTATATTCCGTCGAAAAAAGGGTATTGGTACCATTATGAAACGCAGAATAATACTAACGACACTTTGCACCCTAAAAAAGGCGATATCGCTTATTTTGATTATGAAGTGAAAGACCTTACGGGAAGCGTGATTTATTCTGAAATCGAATTGAAACCACAAGTTTACCGCGTTGATAAAGAAAATATCATGACCGGCCTTCGCGACGGTATCAAGATGATGAAGAAAAATGAGAAGGTTACTTTTCTTTTCCCATCGCATGTGGCTTACGGATTTCATGGCGACAACAAACAAATTGGCCCGAATATTCCACTGATTGTGACTGTAACACTGAATGATTTTAAACCCGAAGAAACAACCAAAACTGAATAATTAACCCAATGAAAACAAAACTGATTTTATTATTTGCGCTTGCCATTTCATTTTTCTCTTGCAAAGACGACCACAGCGATTTACCTGATGGCCTTTATGCGGTTATAGAAACGGTAAAAGGCACGATAATCGTGCAACTCGAATATGAAAAAACACCAATAACCGTTGCGAATTTTGTTACGCTAGCAGAAGGAAAAAATACTTTCGTGAAGGAAGAATACAAAGGACGTCCTTTTTATGACGGACTCAAATTCCACCGCGTGATTTCTAATTTCATGATTCAAGGTGGCGATCCGGAAGGCACTGGAGCCGGCGATACAGGTTATAAATTTAAGAATGAAATCACCGATTTAAAGCACGACAAACCCGGAATCTTGTCTATGGCTAATTCCGGCCCGAACACCAACAGTTCCCAATTTTTCATTACACACCTGCCAACAGAATGGCTTGATGGAAAACACACTGTATTTGGACACGTTGTTGGTAACGGTATGGAAACCGTCAATAAAATCGTTCAGGACGATGGCATCATATCTGTAAAAATTGTTAGAAATGGCGAAAGTGCGAAGAAGTTTGATGCTGTAAAGACTTTCAATAATTACTATACGGTAGAAGCAGAAAATCAGAAAAAACAAGCAGTAGTTGAAAGTGAAAATGAAAAGCTATTGGCTGCAGCAGAAGCGGAAAAAAAAGCGGAATATCTAAAAAAATATAAAAAGGTAATCGATGAAAAAACGACCTTTTTTAAAACCGCTAAAAGTAGCGGCTCTGAAACCAAAACAGGACTCATCTACAAAATCATCAAACAAGGCGCAGGCAGAAAACCTGAATATGGACAAAACATTTTTATTTGGTATGCTGGTTATTTTGAAGATGGCACCTTACTAGATTCAAACATTGCAGATGTTAATAAAAAATATGGCAAATACGATGAGCAGCGTGCAATACAAAAAGGTTATGCGCCTATGGCTTTTCAGGCGGGTAACAAACAAGATATGATTCCGGGATTCATCGAAGGTGTCGAAAAACTATCAATTGGAGATAAAGCAGTATTTTTTATCCCATCTTATCTTGCTTGGGGCGAAGCTGGATATGGCGCAGTAAAACCCAATACTAATGTAGTTTTTGAAATTGAAATAAAAGCTGAAAATAAATAAATGGGAATAATCCTGAAATCCCAGCAGATCGCAAAATGAGTAAGGAATTAAAACAAAATCAAAATGAAATTTAAAGCAATATGTCTCTTGTTCTTAGCAATGACATCGGGTATTTATGCGCAAGAAGCGTCTAAAAAAGCTAAAGCGCCTAAAACTACTACAGCAAAAAAAGCATTTGCTGCCAAACCTAGCAATGGTAATGGTCTTTTTGTGTCGTTTGAAACTTCAAAAGGAAAAATCCTCGTGCAATTGGAATACAAAAAAGCACCTGTTACAGTAGCGAATTTCGTTGCTTTAGCAGAAGGCAAAAACGAATTTGTATCGCCACAGTATAAAGGAAAACCATTCTACGACGGCCTAAAATTTCACCGTGTAATTGCCGATTTCATGATTCAGGGCGGAGATCCACTTGGAACAGGTTCAGGAGATCCGGGCTATAAATTTAAAGATGAATTCAGTGACGATAAATTTGACAAAGCTGGTGTTTTAGCCATGGCCAATTCTGGTCCCGCAACCAATGGAAGTCAGTTTTTCATCACCCACAAAGAAACGTCTTGGCTCAACGGAAAACACACTATTTTCGGTCATGTAGTAACAGGTCAGGATGTTGTGAATGCCATCGCGCAAGATGACGTGATGACAAAAGTAACCATCATCAGAAAAGGTGCCGAAGCAAAAGCGTTTGATGCTGCAAAGATTTTTAGTGCTTACTATGCCACAAAAGGCGAAGATGACAAAAAAGCAGCCGCAGCCGCAGCCGAAAAAGCTAAAATAGCAGCAGAGAAAAAGAAAATTCAAGATGCTGCAGATGCTGCAGCAAAAAAAGAATACGATGCTAAATTTGGAAGTGTGAAAACTGCTAAAATCGCAGCGCTCAACGCTATGAAAGCACAAGGAACAACTACTGCTTCCGGTTTGACCTATAAAATCATCAAGAAAGGTGATGGTAAAAAACCTGCAGATGGAACAACCGTTTATATTAATTATGCTGGTTATTTTGAAGATGGGGGTATGTTCGACAGTAGCTATGAATCAGTCAATAAAGAATACGGTAAATTTGATCAAAATAGGGCAAACCAAAACGGATACCAACCATTTCCATTTAAGTATGGTCAAAAAACCGGTCTTATTGAAGGTTTTATTGAGGCATTCGACCTAATGTCATTTGGTGATAAACTGTTAGTATTTATTCCTTCAAAATTAGCATACAAAGAACCTGGATATGGTATAATTCCGCCAAATACCAATCTTATTTTTGAGATCGAAATGCTTGAAAGCCTGCCAGCAAAATAATCATACAGCTTATAATTAAACGGCACGGAGTTATAACTTCGTGCCGTTTTTTTATCTAAATTTTAGCGAAAGTCAACTAAAATCTTACACTTCTATCACTTCTATTTTTTGAATTTCCAGTCAAATTCGTCTTTATCGTTAATGATGGCGCCGATTTCAAACTTAACCACTTCGCCGAATTCTGTCTGAAGGATAATCCAGTTGTCTTCGTTAAAATAATTTTCATAACTATCGAAAGCTTCTAATGTCCATTTTTTGAGGCCATTTTGCGCAAGCATCTCTTTTGCTGCGGCAGATCCAACTCCAATTATTTGCTGGCTGAATATTTTCAGATTAACATCGGAACCGATTATGTATCCCAATTTAAAATCTTCTTCTACATAAAAAGTAAGTCTTAACTTCTTTGAATTGTAAAGCAATACTAGATTTTCTTCTTCGTCTTTATACAACTTGTCAGGCATACCGTAAATCGCGGTTACATCTTCTTGCCGCATACCGAAAACCAATTGGTCAATGCCTATTTTGGGGTTTATTTTCATAAATTATTTTTAAAGCAAAGGTAAACTTTTGCAATAATACATCGGTTATATAAGAAATTTTATTCTTATAACTTTTGTTTACATAATTATAAAAACACTAATTATCAGCTACTTATTTGTGTTTTATTTAACATTTTAATCTAAACCCACAACTATAGTTTTAACGTAAACACTTTTATAAACCTATTCTTAAAACCCAAATTGATTATGAAAAAAACCTTTACTATTAAAAACTTTGTCTGCTTTGTAGCCGTACTTTTCGGAGTTACTTCGGCAGAAGCACAACTTGTAACGACAGGCCTGGACGACGGAACTCCTGGAACTTTAAGGAGTCAGGTGGCAACTGCTGTTAACGGAGAGATAATACTTATTGCTCCTGGCGTTAATACTATCACGCTAACCAATGGGCAAATTACTATCGACAAATCGCTGACTATAATTGGCAACGGCGTTAGCACTACGATTATAGACGGGAATGATGGCGGCAGAATTTTCGATATTACCAACGGAACGTCGACAATCAGCGATCTGGTATTGACCAACGGTACAGCAGATAATGGCGGTGCCGTGTATGTTTCTAACGCAACATTAAGTTTAACCAATGTTTCCCTACTCGACAATGTAGCCAATGGGGCATCCGGAAGCGGGGGAGCTTTGTATTTAGGAACTGGTGCTTCACTCAGTGCGTTAAATTGCGCTATCACCAATAACATGGCAAACCGCGCAGGAGGTGGTATTGAAGCTACAGCAGGAACTAGCACTTTTTTAACGAATGTTAGCCTAAACAACAACAATGCCGGCGTCGCTCCTGCAACGGCAGCACCCGGAAATGGAGGTGGTATGCATATTACAGGCAACGGAACGGCTTCAATCATCGGAGGAACTGTAAACCAAAATACGGCGGCAGCAGAAGGTGGTGGTCTTTGGAATGGCACTGGCACCATGACTGTTAATGGAACCACAATTATCGGAAATGCAGCCTCAGGCGTCGCTGCAGACAACGGTGGTGGTGGCTTGTACAATTTGAATGGAGGTACACTGAATATATCCAATGCCAATATTGCAGATAACAACGCAAATGGAACATCCGGAAGCGGAGGCGGAATTTTAAACGATGTTGGCGCTACGCTTACTATAAGCAGTTCGTTTATTACAGGGAATACATCAAACAGAGCCGGTGGCGGAATTGAAAATAATGCTGGATTTGTTACGCTGACGGATGTAAACCTTAACGCAAATACTACCTATACAAGTCCTGGAAATGGTGGTGGACTGCACATTACAGGAGCAGGCACAGCACAGATTAGTGGTGGAACTGTCAACACAAATAACGCAGGTAACCAAGGCGGCGGATTATGGAACGGTACCGGGACTATGACTGTTACCGGCACTACAATTTCGGGAAACACCGCTTCAGGTGCACTTTCCAATCAAGGTGGAGGAGGTATTTATAATTTTAATGGCGGAACACTGACTGTTTTAAACGCATCCATATCTAATAACGTTGCTAATGGAACAGCCGGAAGCGGCGGAGGTATATTAAACGATGTTGGTGGGCAAGTTACTATTGCAGATACTTCCATCACAGCCAATACCGCTATTCGCGCGGGTGGCGGAATTGAAGACAATTCAGGTACAAGTACTATTATTTTGAACAACGTAAATCTTAACGGAAACAGCGTTTCAGGACCTCCAGGAAATGGCGGAGGACTCCACATAACAGGTGGCGGAAGCGCGACTATAACTGGTGGGACGGTAAACGATAATACGGCCTCTGCTGAAGGCGGTGGATTGTGGAATGGCGTTGGGACTATGAGCATTTCAGGAACCACTATTTCTGGTAATAGCGCGGCAGGCGCAGGAAGTGACCAAGGTGGCGGCGCGATCTACAACCTTAACGGCGGTACACTAACTGTAGCAGACGCAACAATTACCAGTAATCACGCAACTGGTACTTTGGGCAGCGGAGGAGCAATACTTAATGATGTTGGCTCCCATCTTTCGGTGACAGATACAGAAATCAGTGGCAATACAGCGGTTCGCGCAGGCGGAGGAATTGAGGACAATTCTGGCTCCAGCACCATAATCTTATCAAATGTAGCATTAAACGGAAACAGCGTTTCAGGGCCTCCCGGAAATGGCGGTGGCCTCCACATTACAGGTGGTGGAAGTGCAACAATAACTGGAGGAACAGTAAGCAACAATATGGCTTCCGCAGAAGGCGGTGGTTTGTGGAACGGCGTTGGAACAATGACCATTTCAGGAACTACTATTTCAGGAAACAGTGCTGCAGGTGCAGGAGCTGATCAGGGCGGTGGCGGTATTTATAACCTCAATGGTGGCACATTAAATATCAGCAATGCCACAATAACTAACAATACCGCAACAGGTACGTTAGGTAGTGGCGGGGGAATTTTGAACGACGTAGGTTCACAGCTCACAGTTACCAACACTGAAATTTCAGGTAACGCTGCGGTAAGAGCTGGTGGCGGAATTGAAGATAACTCAGGTACAAGTACAATTGTACTTACAGATGTCATCCTTAATGGTAATTCCGTTTCAGGACCTCCAGGTAACGGTGGAGGATTGCACATCACAGGTGGCGGAAGTGCTACTATCACTGGTGGAACCGTAAGCAACAACACCGCTACATTAGAAGGTGGCGGTTTATGGAATGGCTCCGGAACAATGACGGTAACTAACGTTGAGATCAGCGGTAACATATCAAGTGGTGCGGCAGCGGATGATGGTGGTGCAGGAATTTTCAATACTGCGGGAACATTGGCTATCAGTGATTCTGTAATTTCGAATAACAACGCTACCGGAACCAGTGGCAGCGGCGGGGGTGTTTTTAGCCTTGCAGGCACAGTTACCATTGATAATACTATTCTCGATGGCAATGCGGCTAATCGCGCTGGCGGCGGAATTGAAGTCGTGGCAGGAATTTTAACAATGACCGGTTCAGACCTTATCAATAATGATGTTGACGGTAGTGCTGGAACACCTAATCCGGGTAACGGTGGAGGTTTGCACCTCACAGGAACTGTAACGGCTTCCATTACCGACGCAACTATTACAGGAAACGATGCGCGTCGTGAAGGCGGTGGCTTGTGGAACCAAACAGGAAGTACATTGACAATAACTACAAGTACTATCGATTCGAATACGGCAAGTGGTCCCGATGTGATACATGGTGGCGGGGGAATATTCAACAATGGAGGCAATCTTTTGCTCAGTAATGCTACAGTCTCCAATAACACCGCCGACGGAGCTATAGGAAATGGCGGCGGCATACACGTAAAAAATGGAAGCGCTGTTATATTGTTGACTACTATTTCCGGAAACTCATCTCTAAACGATGGTGGCGGTATTTATAACAATGCGCTATTAGATATCAATGCATCAACTATCGCAAATAATGCTGCCACGACTAACGGAGGTGGTATTGCGAATAACACCGTAACCTCTGCAACGCTAAAAAATACCATAGTTGCTACCAATACCGCAACAACAGGAATGGATTTATCAAACGGAACAGGTGTTTATATCTCGAACGGGTACAACCTTATTGGACATGACACTGCGAGTGTATTTACTACACAAACCGGTGATATAGAAGGAAGTGTAACCGCAATAGATCCGCTTTTCGGAACATTATCAGCGAATGGCGGTGCAACGTTTACCCATGCACTTTTGATCAATAGTCCTGCCTACAACGCCGGTGATCCAAATGATCTTTTCAATGATCAGAATGACCAGCTTATTTTCGGTTCAAGAAGGGATATCGGTGCGTCTGAAGCCCAAACTGAATTGGGTATCGAAAATATAGCCCTGAATACAAAGAGTTCTATTTATCCAAATCCGTCAAACGGCGTTATTAATGTGTCGCTATCGAAAGTACATGGTAACAAAACCAACGCTACGATTATCGAGGTTGGCTCCGGAAAAATCGTAAGGACTTTCAGCGCCAATACAACCGTTAGCCAATTCAACTTAGGGAACATTGCCAATGGCATTTACATCTTGAAACTAGATTCAGACAATTTTACAGAAACACACAAACTTGTGATAGGAAGATAATAAGATAAATTTGGTTTTGTTAGTTTGGGAAGGCCTCCGCATACGTGCTGGGGCCTTTGCTTTTATAGTTTAGCACGAAGGTGTTCTTTTACGCTTTCCTCCCACTCGCTTTTGAGAATGCTCAGTACGATGCTGTCGCGCCTTCCACCTTCATAAGTAGGCATGTTACTGCGCAATACACCTTCAACTTTGCATCCGATACTTTTCATCGCGGCGACGCTTCTGGCGTTATTATTATCGGCACGAAATTCAACGCGTTCCATACTCAATTCTTCAAAGGCAAAACTTAACAACAGCATTTTACACTGTTTATTGAGCCCGGTTCCTTGAAAGTCTTTTCCGTACCAAGTATAGCCCAATTGCAGGGTTTTTAATGGCAACTGAATGTCGTAAAACCTAGTACTACCGGCATAACACCGTTGCTTTTTATCATACACGATGAACGGGAACTCCGTTTTATTATCGCGGGCTTTGATGGCAATATCAATATAGTTTTCGAGATTTTCTTTTCCGTTTGCGCGAACAAGTGAGAATTTCCAAGTATTAGGTTCGTTGATGGAAAAGTACAATAAATTTTCTACATCGGTTCGCTGCAAAGGGCGCAGTAAAACGTGTTCATTTTCGAGGATAAGGTCTTGATTGAAATCGAATGCCATACAACGCTTTTATATATACCAATGGATAATATTTATAAACTCCTAATACTCAAAAATCCCGTATTCACTTTTAATTGTGAGTTTCTTAGTATCCGAAGCCGCTACCCTACCAACAATCTTAGCGTCAACGCCAAACGATTTTGAAATACTGATAATGTCTTCAACGGCATTTTCGGGTACATACAATTCCATACGATGTCCGCAATTAAAAACCTGGTACATTTCCTTCCAATCGGTTTTAGATTGCTCCTGAATCAGTTTAAACAAAGGCGGAACCGGAAATAAATTGTCTTTAATAATATGAAGATTGTCTATAAAATGTAATATTTTGGTTTGCGCACCGCCGCTACAATGTACCATGCCGTGGATGGTTTCAGCATTGTATTTCTCCAATACTTGTTTGATAATTGGCGCATAGGTTCGCGTAGGCGAAAGTACCAATTTTCCAGCATCTAACGACGAATTTTCGACTGGATCTGTAAGCTTTACGTTCCCGGAATAGACCAATTCCTCAGGAACTGCAGCGTCAAAACTCTCCGGATATTTGTTTGCCAAGTATTTATCGAAAACGTCATGACGAGCCGATGTTAGTCCGTTGCTTCCCATCCCGCCATTATACCCTTTTTCATAATCGGCCTGACCGAAAGAAGCCAACCCGACAATCACATCGCCTGTTTTTATATTTGCATTATCGATAACATCTGCGCGTTTCATTCTTGCTGTTACTGTCGAATCAACAATTATTGTACGCACCACATCTCCTACATCCGCTGTTTCGCCTCCTGTAGAGTGGATGGTAACTCCGAAATTTTTCAATTCGGCTATCAATTCCTCGGTGCCGTTGATTATTGCCGATATTACTTCCGACGGAATCAGGTTTTTATTGCGTCCAATCGTTGAGGAAAGCAAAATATTATCCGTAGCACCAACACAAAGCAAATCGTCGATATTCATGATCAATGCGTCCTGAGCGATACCTTTCCATACAGAAATATCTCCGGTTTCTTTCCAATACATATAGGCCAACGACGATTTTGTTCCGGCACCATCTGCATGCATAATGAGGCAATAGTCTTTGTCATTGGTAAGAAAATCGGGTACAATTTTACAGAAAGCTTTCGGAAACAGTCCTTTATCGATGTTTTTTATGGCATTATGCACGTCTTCTTTTGAAGCGGAAACGCCGCGAAGTGCATATCTTTTGCTGTTGTCAGAACTCATAAATCTTGTTGTGTTGTTGTTCAGCAAATGTAAACATTAAAAAAAAGCCTTACAAGGTTTAGGATTTAAGATTTGGAATTTGGAATTTAAACCTTCCCCTTTTCTATAAAATGGTCTCGAGCTTGAATTTGTATTTCATGGGTACATTTTTGCGTTCGACTTCTATTATAATATTTCGCCCTTCCTGAGATTTAAGAATTTCATTGATATCCTGCAGTGAATACTTGTAACTTTCAATACCGTTGATAGCAAGCAAAACATCGCCTTTTTTCAATCCAATTCTATCGGCTGGTGAATCTTTCCGTATCGATACGATTTCATATACGGGCATCAATTCAAATTTATATTTAAGTTCAATTGGGGTTTCGTCGCCAAAATCAATTTTTACAGTATTACTACCGGGATTATCTTTAATTTTATTACCCTGTACCCATTTCACACCTGTGTGATGCAATACGATACCACTCATATTGTAATGAAATGGAGCATCATAATTCTCGTTTTTTTGCAAATATATTGTGTTGTCCAAATAGTCAAAGATGACTGAAAATCTTCGGAAAATTTCACCGCCAATAGACCCAAGTCGCTTATCAACCATTTTTACATTTTTTATCGAAAGCGTATCCGGGAAAGCCACTAAAGGGTCATTGAATTCGAAACTTTCAATTGAAAAATCAGATACCCTGGCTTTTTTTCCGAAAATATCACCGCTAAATCCGCGACCCAAAAAGTCTTCAAAATTTTTTTCCGGAACTGATATATTACTACTTTTATTTTGAAAGAGCCAAATCGCATCACTATTTCCTGTATCCAATAGTAGTTTTGCTTGTATTGGTTGCTCCATAATTCTTACCATAGAACTGATATAAGGCTTTCTTTTTTCGATTGTAATAGAACAAGCTTTATATCGCTGTGTAATTTTCTTTTTATCAAGCTTGAGCGGATTATAGAGGAATATTTTTTTTCTGAGGTAATCAATCTTTACAAAATTATTCTCAAAAAAATGATAGCCAATTATGCCATTGACGACCACGCCAAGACTCGAAGAAAAATTAAATGTTTCATCAAGAATAACGAGAACCTCTTGATTTTTGCTTTCAAGTCCGTTAATGGATAAGGTATTGTTTTTGGATTTGAGGCCTTCAACAGCATCTTGATTGCCAAGGCCTTTCAGCATTATTTTTTCGGTTTCATACAATTGGACCTCATCATTTTCCTCAAGACTAAATAAAATGGTTTCCTCAACACCTGTATCTAAAAGAAAATTGAGTTGTACACCATTGACCTTTATTGGAAAAATGATCAGGTTATTGACCAATTGAAAAGGAATACCTACTTTTTTTTTCTTGGTAGTAAAGTTAAACGCGTCCTGCGCAAAGACGACAGTACAACACAACAGCAAACCTACCATTGAAATAATCAATTTCATCACAGAATTTTTATTAAAATTAAAAAATAAAGATGATATATTGACAAATTGTAATTAATAAAACATCTATTTCAAATAATCTCCAAATTTTAGGGCTTGGGATTCAGAATTTGGAATTTGGGATTTGGCACTCTATAAAAAAAGTTGCAATTTTGTACGATAAAAATTTAAAAAAAACATGCCGAAAATTTCAAATAAAGGAAGACAAATGCCGGAATCTCCCATCAGAAAACTGGTTCCTTATGCCGATATCGCTAAGAAAAAAGGGAATAAAGTCTATCACCTGAATATTGGTCAGCCGGATATCAAAACACCTGAAGTAGCGATGAATTCGATTAAAAACCTTGATATTAAGGTTCTGGAATACAGCCATTCCGCCGGATTTGAAAGCTATCGCATCAAACTTTCACAATATTATAAAGAACACGGACTTCCTATTGATGTGGCAGATATCATCATCACAACCGGTGGTTCGGAAGCTTTGCTTTTTGCAATGGGGAGCACTATGGATACTGACGATGAGATAATCATTCCTGAGCCTTTTTATGCGAATTATAATGGATTTTCAACCGCTTCTGGTGTGAAAGTCGTTCCGGTAATTTCTACCATTGACACTGGTTTTGCCTTGCCTCCTATCGCTGATTTTGAAAAACTGATTACTTCAAAAACCAAAGCCATATTGATTTGCAATCCCGGAAATCCAACAGGTTATTTGTATTCGAAAGAAGAAATGCTGCAATTGGCGGCTTTAGTAAAAAAGCACGATTTGTTCCTGATAGCAGACGAAGTATATCGTGAATTTACCTACGATGGTGACATTCACTATTCGGTAATGAACATGCCTGGACTTGAAGAACATGCCATTATGATTGACTCTGTTTCTAAAAGATACAGTATGTGTGGCGCAAGGATTGGCTGTATTGTCTCTAAAAACAAAGAAGTTATGGCTACTGCAATGAAATTTGCACAAGCGCGATTGAGTCCACCTACGTTTGCGCAAATCGCAAGCGAAGCCGCTCTGGAAACACCGCAAAGTTATTTTGACGAAGTCATCACCGAATACAGAGGCAGACGCGATACACTAATCGCTGAACTTAATAAGATTGAAGGTATAAAAGTCGCAACGCCAAAAGGTGCGTTTTACTGCATCGCGCAATTGCCAATTGATAATGCCGATAAATTTGCGCAATGGCTTTTGGAATCGTATGATTTAAACGGCGAAACCGTTATGATGGCGCCTGCTGCTGGATTTTATTCTACGCCGGGTGTTGGTCTAAATGAAGTGCGTATTGCTTATGTATTGAAAAAAGAAGATTTGATTAAAAGTGTTGCAATCCTAAAGGATGCTATTACGGTTTATAATAAATTGTAAATAATTTACCTTAAATAAAAAAAGAGCTTCTCAATTGAGAAGCTCTTTTTTTATTTAATATGATTGCATTTATCGCTTAATGGCAAAATGCGCTTTAAATTCTTTTTTAATGCCTTGCTCGTTGTATTTCACTACGAACCAGTAATCATCTGCAATCATAGGGTGTCCGTTGAACGTTCCATCCCAACCAAGGCTTGTAGAACTAATTTCCTTTAGTAATTTTCCAAACCTATCAAAGATAAAAATGCGTGTCTCGGGCATATTCTTTAAAGTTGTGATATTCCAATAATCGTGATAACCATCGCCATTTGGTGTAAAATACTTAGGATAATCAATTACTGGAAGGCTATAGCTCACTTCATCACAGGCTTTTAAATCCCTTGCATAAACAGTATGATAACCCGATTCATCAAAATTGATCAATGTTCGTACTCCTATGAAAACATTACTTTCCTGATAAGGGCCATCATCGATGCGATATTCATATACACCAGGCGGGTCAACCGTGACTACGATTGTAGCATTTTCATCAAAATAAGCCGTTTCTACAGTAGCAGTAATGCTTACTGGAGGTGATGATGTCGTAATTGGCGCTGTAGCACTTAGGGTACAACCTGTTGTTCTGTCTGTAACAATTACTTTATAAATTCCTGCCAAAGTAGTATCATAATAAGGCTGATCAACCGCAACATTATATGGTGGATTAGGCACGGTAATTAACACATCGTCAAGATACCATTCAAAAGAATAAGTAGCAATATCGAGTCCAGTATCTAGCAGGTAATGAGAATCCGCTAGTGTAACTCCGGTGAGTGCATCGGTACAAATAAATCCATCCTGATCTAGTTTTGGATCTGGTATGACATTTACGGTTACCACAACAACTGAATTAGGTTCTCCAGATAACGATTTGGTACAGACTGGCGTATCATTAGTTGCAACGCTTACCAATTCATAAGTAGCCGTTTCTTCTAATACACCAGTTGGAAGAATGGCACTTCCCGAAGGGCTAAGTATGATGGTTTTCACCTCGCCTCCATTGATGGTATAGGTAACTATCGCGTTTGGTGTACCTGAAAAGATAACGTCTGCTGCGTTTCCGTTACAAATAACCGATTCCAATCCGTTAGAAATCGTTGCTTCCGGAAGTGGGTTAACTATTAAATAAGCCGCACTCGATGTAACCGAAGGGCATGACGGACTGCTGACTACTACTTTATAATTTCCGCTGTCGCTTAATTGTGCCACTGGAATGGTATAACTGTTAGCAGTTCCGTTAGTTGGAATCGGCGCATTGTTATAAAACCATTGGTAGCTTAAATTATTTCCGGTCGCCTCAACAGTAAAATTAACGGTATCACCAAAGCAAACAATTCTTGAAACTGGTTGCGTAACTATGGCTGGAGCGACATTAATGACTACTTCGGCAGGATTAGAACTTACTGGCGGACATGATGAAACGCTATTGCTCACGAAACAAATATAAGTACCAGCATCAGTCAATGCAGATACAGGTATTGTCAAAATGTTGGAAGTAGCACCTGCTACATTAAATCCATTTTGCTGCCATTGGTAAACAAGATTTGTTCCTGTTGCGATAAGGCTTAGCGTAACGGTATCGCCTTCGCAAGCTGTTACGCCTATTGGCTGGTTAACGATGACAGGTTGCTTGTTTACAGTGACGTGTACGGTATTTGAATTTACCGGTGGCGCACAAGTACCGCTTACAATTACATGGTAATCACTATCATCAGGAACATTTTGTGCCGAAGTTACTGTATAATCTGCATTTACTGCTCCTGGAATTGGTCCGTTACTATTGTTCCATTGATATGTCGGATTCGTTCCTGAAGCAACAACACTTAAAGTAAACGATTCTCCTTCACACAATGTTACCGCTGTTGGGTGACTGTCAATCGCTATTAACTCATTTACAACGACTACTGCATTATTAGAAAGAACGGTTTGACATTGATTGCTGATTTCGCAAAAATAAGTTCCGCCATCGGCAAGTGTCGCTGGAGTAATACTTAAAGTTGGATTTGTTTGTCCTGCTAAAGGATTAGTTGGTAAATCTTTAAACCATTGGTATTGCAAATTTACTCCGGTAGCGGTTACGTTAATAGTAATCGGATTACCTTCGCAAAGTGTATCTCCTAATGGCTGTAAGGTGATTACCGTTGGCTGATTTACTGCTAAATTTGCCGGTTGAGAAGTTACCACACCGCAGTTATTGGTTACAGTCACCGAATAATTACCAACATCTGCAATTGTTGGTGCAGGAATTGTATAGGAACTCTGGTCAGTACCAACATTTGAGGCTACATTCAAACTGTCCGTAAACACCCATTGATAGTGAAGATTGGTTCCAGAAGCAACAACCGTAAAAGTAACGGGATCACCATCACAAACTAGCGCTCCCGAAGGTTGGGTTGTTATGGCTGGTAATTGAGTAATATTTATGGTTACTGACAATGTAGTGGCTTGCATACACTGAAAAGTTCCGCTACTTGTGATATTTATGAGTGTGAAAGTTTCAGAAGCAGCGAGTACCGGAGTTGTAAAACTACCATTTCCAGAAGCATCTAACAGCACCGATGGATAAGTATTGTTGTTACTATCGGTATAAGTTACCGTTGCATTTGGCGTGCCATTTACCAACAAGCTCGCTGTTGTACCCGAACAAATTGGGTTAACAGCAGCAGTAAAAGTATTGACTACTGGTAACGGATTGACCGTTACTGAAGCAGATACGTTTAATGTCTTTGAACACGAAGGTGTACTGCTGCTTGTAATATTGGTAAGTGTAAGCGTTTTATTAGCAGTAAGACCCGTAAGTGTAACCTGAGCTGTACCTGCGGTATCAAGGATTGTTGTTCCCGGTGTGGTTCCGTCTGTATAATCTACTGTAGCGCCTGGATTTCCATTGATATCAAAAATAGCCGAATCACCTGAACAGATTACACTATTAACAATACTAACCGTAGCATCTGGCAAACCAACAGTAATTGTAATCTCGGTTCCTGGTGGAAAAGGAACGCTACAAACAGGAGTTGTATTGCTTTCTACTTTTACCAATTCGTATGTGGTATCGTATTGTAATGTGGCAGGGTATGCAAAATTACCCGTAGCATCTAATTGAACGACTACGTTTGAATTTGCTCCATTGGTATCCGAAACATTAAACGTTACAGAAGCATTCGCACTTCCAGTAAAATTAATTGTAGTTGAAGCATTTGTACAAATAGATGATGATGGTGTAACAAATGCAGCAGATGGCAATTCATATACGGTTACTACAACTGAATCTGTAGCACATTCCACGCCATCCGTTTTCTTAATAACGGTGTATGTGTAAACACCCGCAACAGAAGGCGATGGAACATTAAACGGGTTTTGAACTGTAGAAGTAAACCCTTCCGGCCCTGACCATTCAAAAGTTGGCGTAATATCATCAGGTGCTACCGTTGCAGTAAGATTGAAAGTTGTTCCTTGACAAATCGCAAAATCATTGGTGACATTCACGGTACAAGCGGTATCTTTAATTACCCTAAACAGATTGGGTGTCGTAGATACTACATATTCCGGACAATATGCCGTTGCCGCTACGGTATAAGTGATAACATAATCTCCTTGCGTAGTGTTCCCAAGATCAATTACACCGGTAGCCGGATCTATCGTGATTATCTGAGGTGGTGTAGCTGCAGGATCTACAGGCGCAGCAGTAAAAACACCGCCAGGTGTCAAGTCAGTTGAAGCAATAACTGGTACAGGGTCGCCACCTACCAGATAAGTATAATCAGGATAAGAAATAGAACCAGCGGGCTGTCCAGCATCAATTACGAAAGAACGAATATTAGCACAACCCGTTCCCGATGTTAAATCTGTAATTCTAACCCATAAAGTTTTAGGCAAGGCAGCAGCAGTAGCTACAACATAATCATTAATGGTACCGTAGGTTGTAAAAATATCATTTCCGCCATAATCTTTTGCCGACTGTTCATCTTCATAATACAGTATTTCATAATTGGCAGCAGAAGAACCATTCAAAATATAAGTATCTTGATTGATATTAAAATGGAAAGGCTCCACATTCGTACACATGAATATATCCACCGGATCCAAAACAGGCAATGCTGGTTCGATGTCAATAGTAATGGAATCGCTAGGTTTAGGCATTACAATGGTATTGTCACATTTTGTGTAAGATGCTTCAACAGTATAAGTTTCAGGACCTGTTGGACAAACATTGATTGTGTTTTGTGTACTGACAACAGTACCATTCTGGTCTTTCCATTCTATCGTTACCAAATCTCCAGGACCTGACGGAAGGAATCTCCAGGCTTCGTTGGTGGTATCCCAGTTTCCTGTATTTCTTCCTGGAGGAAAAGTAGCTTTTGTACCGGCAGCATTTTGTACACCAATGACACCAGCACCACCTTGCCAACCTTGGCAATGCTGTCTTTTTTTTACGTAAATATCAATAATATTGGTTGTTTCATGTAATATTACTTGTGTAGTTTGAAGTCCTGCTCCAGTACCACACGAATAGGTAGGCAATTCATTAAAATTGGCTACAAAATACCTGTTTGGTGCCACACCTCCAACGTAATAATTTACATTCTGAACAAGCGGATTGGCAACAGCTCCACCATCGGCAGGTACTCGAATGTCTGTATCCTGATAAACGCCATAAATAGCATTTTTTATCGGAAATCCAGCAGTAGGGATGGTCGCAGAGAATTGCCATGGACAATAAAGAAGTCCGTTACAAGCTGCACCCCAAGGTGGTCCTGCAAGGTCAAATGTCAATACGCCATTGGAACCTACTAAAAGTTGTGTATAGGTTGTACCGTAAAAGCAAAAATTAAATGGTAGTGTATAAGTAGGTGCCCAAGCATCGTCGCATGGCGCATTTAATATAGTTCCTCCCGTATAAGGATATAAATTCTGATAAGGAACTGATACCACTTGATAATCTGAGGTCGGCTTTAACTGGAAATAACTCGCAGTCAAATCCGTACAATCACCCAAAGCACAAACCGGGATCGGGGTTTCGATTTCAATTTCGGCTTTTGGTGTTGGTGCACAAGGGCCTGTTGTGCTTATAAGTATTACTGCTGTATCGCTAAGATTGTTTACACAAGCAGGTGATACCGATGTACCGTTGGTAAGTGTATAAGTGGTAGTTGCTGTAACAAATGGTGAATAAGTGCCATTTCCATTCGCATCCAGAATTACACTATAATTACCGACAGCTGGTGAAGAACTGAAATTAATCGTAGCATTAGGCGTCCCTTTAAATGTCACATCCACTGCATAACCTGGGCAGATAGAAGAAAACGGCGCACTTATTTCGGCATAAACACCAACATAAACAATGGCTGTTCCTGTTTGAGGTTGTGAACAAGCGGTTACCGGACCAGAAGAAACGGAAACCAAGTTATAATTAAAAATACCAGCAACTGTTGTTGGAACATTCACCGACACACTATTTCCTGTAGTTGTAGTTATGGTCTGGTTTGCACCATTATTGACATTATAGGTAAATGTATAAGGCCCCGTTCCGTCAGCACCTGTAAAGGTTACTGTTGGAGCTGTTGCATTCACACATACAGAATTGGCTAAAGGTGTAACGGTTGCCGTTGGCAATTTATTAACCGTAACTGTAGCACTTCCTGTTTGCGCTTGCGAACATCCGCTGACACCAGCATAGGAAACACCCAAAAGATTGTAAGTAAAAGTTCCTGAGGCATTTGTATTAATTGGAATATCTAAAGTACTGAGATAAGTCGTTGTAGTCTGAGTTGTACCACCATTGATGTTATAAGAAAATGTATAAGGCGGTTCTCCATTAGCACCTGTAAAAGTAATGCTTGGCTTATCATCATTCAAACAAACAGTTGCTGTTCCTGAAACTGTAGCCGTTGGCACTCCAAAAACCTTAATGGTTGCGCTCTTTGTTAAAACCTGTTCGCAAGTACCTGCACTAGAAACCTTAACCAAATTATAAACAAAAGTTCCGGCCGCATCGGTCGGAACTGAGATATTGATACTATTTGTATTATTGGTCGTCACGGTTATTTCGGTACCTCCATTGATGTTGTATACAAACGTATAAGGAATTGTTCCGCCAGAGCCCGTAAACGTAATATTAGGAGCGGGAGCATTTAAACAAACAGTGGAATTCCCTGTGGCAGTTCCCTCTGGAAGCGCATTGACCGTGATGGTTTCTGTTCCGGTTTGCGCCTGACTATCGGCAGGATTGGTTCCGAAAGCGACATTGGTCAAATTGTATGCAAAAACGCCGTCTACAGAAGTATCAGCAGTTACCACAACACTGTCGCCAGTAGTGGTTGTAACTGTAATATCCGGACCGTTGTTGATGTTGTAGGTAAAGGTGTAAGGTGCTGTGCCGTTGAATCCTGTGAACGTGATTTCAGCAACTCCGTTTCGACAAACCGTAGCTGTACCCGAAATTGTCGCTGTAGGCAAAAAAGCAGCCGGTAAAAAATTACCACAATTGTTTATCCCATTTGTGTGGGAACGAATATTTTTAAAGCTATTGTTTAACAGTAAGTTATTGGCGTTCAAACTACTCAAAAACAATGCGAATATTAGTAAAAGTAAGTTTTTTAACTTCATTTCAGAGGATTTTTTTAAGATGCGAAATTTACGAAAAAATCAGAAATATTTAACAGTTTATTAATTTTTAACTTAATTGCTGTTAAATGTTATTTAACATACAACAGTTGGGTTTGTTTTTACCCTAATCATTTTTTAATTTTTTTAATTTTATAGCAGTCCTGCCCCTTTAAACCTTTATTTTCAAGCTTTGACAATGCATATTTATTTGTTAAGCGATAGATTTTTTTGATTATTATTAATTATCTTTGTGCGGGAAAAAAATTGCTACCCACTACAATTATTTATGACTAGAAACGAAGAATTTTCAGACGAAATGGGCGATAACCATATCGCTTCAAATGCCACAAACCCAGTCCGTGACGATGCTTTTGAGCTGACGGATGAACAAAAGATTGAATCCATAAAAAAAGATGTTTATAATATCATGAAAACCATTGGTATGGACATGACAGATGACAGCCTTCAAGGTACGCCTAACCGCGTAGCCAAGATGTTTGTTAAAGAACTCTTTGGAGGATTGAATCCAGCAAAAAAACCAAAAGCTTCCACTTTTGCAAATCCATACAAGTATGGAGAAATGTTGGTAGAAAAGAACATCACCCTCTATTCTACTTGTGAACACCATTTATTGCCAATAATAGGAAGAGCGCATATTGCTTACATTTCTAACGGGACTGTGGTAGGGCTGTCAAAAATGAACCGCATAGTTGACTATTATGCCAAAAGACCGCAAGTGCAGGAGCGTCTTACGATGCAAATCGTTCAAGAAATGCAACGCGCTTTGAACACACAAGATGTAGCTTGTGTTATCGATGCCAAACATTTGTGCGTAAACTCAAGGGGAATCCGCGATATTGAAAGCAGTACCGTGACTTCTGAATTCGGTGGAAAGTTTAAAGAAGAACAAACCAGAAGGGAATTCTTGGAGTATGTTAAAATGGAAACGAAATTTTAATCTAAATAGGAAGCCCTAGCCCCGATAGGAGCAAGTAGCTTTTTTGGCTGGGGTTTAGCCAAAAAACTACTGCGGATAGCGGGATTAGCTTCAAAAAAAATAAAACAATGCCTTTGTACAAGAAACATACAATTAAAATATACAATTCTCTTTCTGGGGAAAAGGAAGTTTTTAAACCCATACACGAAGGCAATGTTGGGATGTATGTTTGCGGCCCTACGGTTTACAGCAATGTGCATCTGGGCAATGTGCGTACGTTTATGTCGTTTGATATGATCTTGCGCTATTTTAAGCACCTTGACTATAAAGTGCGCTATGTTCGGAACATTACCGATGTCGGTCATATTGTGGACGACGTGGATGAGGGTGAAGACAAAATCGCTAAAAAAGCGCGTTTAGAGCAATTAGAACCGATGGAAATCGTGCAGCGTTATACTGTTGATTTTCATGATATCCTGAACCGTTTTAATTTTCTTCCGCCGAGCATTGAACCTACAGCAACCGGCCATATTATTGAGCAGATTGAGATTATCAAAAAAATTATCGACAACGGATTTGCTTATGAATCTAACGGCTCTGTTTATTTTGATGTGGTGAAATTCAACGAAAATCACCATTATGGTCAACTCAGCGGTCGCAATATCGAGGACATGCTGGCCAATTCTCGTGAACTCGACGGACAATCGGATAAAATCAATTCACAGGATTTTGCACTTTGGAAAAAGGCAGAGCCCGAACATATCATGCGTTGGCCTTCGCCTTGGAGCGACGGTTTCCCGGGTTGGCATTTGGAATGTACCGCCATGAGCACCAAATACCTCGGCAATCATTTTGACATTCACGGTGGCGGAATGGATTTGAAATTCCCGCACCACGAATGTGAAATTGCCCAGAATGAAGCTTGCACCGGACAATCGCCTGTAAATTATTGGATGCATGCGAATATGCTGACGTTAAACGGCAAGAAAATGGCGAAATCAACCGGAAATAATATCCTTCCGGGAGAAATTTTCACTGGCGACAATCCATTTTTGAGCAAACCTTTTACCGCTTCGGCGGCGCGATTTTTTATGATGCAAGCCCATTATCGCAGTATTCTTGATTTTTCTGACGATGCGATGCTGGCTTCTGAAAAAGGATTTAACCGATTGATGGAAGCGATGGATGGACTGGCGACAATTGAAGCCGGAAACACCTCTACTTTAGATATCGAAAGCTGGAAAAATGCTTGCTATGATGCGATGGACGACGATTTTAATACGCCTATCCTGATTGCGAATTTGTTTGAAGGTGTGCGTTTCATCAATTTATTGAAAGAAGAAAATTCAGCTTCGCTTACTGCTGCGGATTTAGAGGTTTTTAGGAACTTAATGAACGGATTTGTTTACGAAATTCTAGGACTTGAAAATCAAAAATCTGAAGGCAATAACGACAAACTTGAAGGTGTTGTCAACATGCTGATTGATATGCGAAAGGAAGCCCGCAACAACAAGAATTTTGCACTTTCTGATCAGATCCGTGACCAGTTGACTGCTTTGGGCATTCAGTTAAAAGACGGAAAAGAAGGCACGAGTTTTACTTTTTAACAATCAGATGTCACTGAAAACGATACTGATTTTTCCCTTTATAGTGTTGGTAAGGTTTTACCAAGTGGCGCTTTCGCCCATTTTGCCGTCGGCGTGTCGTTATGAACCGACATGTTCGACTTATATGATACAAGCGCTTCAGGAACACGGCCTTTTTGTTGGTTTATTTCTGGGAACGAAAAGGATTATCAGTTGCAATCCTTGGGGCGGACAAGGTTATGATCCGGTACCGCCACGAAACTGTAATCATAAACATTAAATTAACTTGATTTTTAGACCGGTTTACAACCAAATCTATATTTTTACACCAATAAAAAATACAGCAGTATATTATGACACATCCGTTACATATCATTTGGAATCCGTCTGAAGGAATTGATTTAGGTTTCTTTATGATTCGTTTTTACAGTTTGATGTTTGTAGTAGCCTTCGGATTGGGCTGGTACATCATGAAAAAAATATTCGACCGCGAACATGAATCGATTGAAAAACTCGACAGCCTTTTTATATGGACAGCACTCGCTACTTTATTGGGTGCGCGTTTGGGACATGTGTTTTTTTATGATTGGGAATATTATAGCGAACATTTGTCGGAAATCTTATTACCCTTTAAATTTGATCCCTTCAAATTTACCGGCTTCAGCGGATTGGCAAGTCATGGTGCAGCCATAGCCATTATTATCGCCATGTATTTTTTCAGCAAAAAAATAATGAGACGACCTTTGCTTTGGGTTTTAGATAGGGTGGTAATTCCTGTTGCCAGTGGTGCTATTTTTGTGCGTATTGGCAATTTCTTCAATTCTGAAATTTATGGACATAAGATTGCATCAGGAGATCCTTTTTACGGTGTAAAATTTGTAAAAGGCGATGAAGAATTCTGGAAAACCCACGATGTGCTTCAAATCACGCACGCAGCGACGGAGAATGAAGGGTACAAAATGATACAGAACGATCCTAAATTTGCTGATATTTTGGTACAAATACCATTTAGGCATCCGGCACAGCTGTACGAAGCATTCTGTTACATATTCGTTTTCTTAATATTGTTTTACGCCTATTGGAAAACTGATGCAAGACAGAAACAAGGATTTTTATTCGGGTTGTTCTTGATATTGCTATTTACCGTAAGATTCTTTGTAGAGTTTGTAAAAGAAAGTCAAGGTGGTTTTGAAAGCGATTTGGGCAATATATTATCAACTGGTCAATGGCTGAGCATTCCTTTTGTAATCATTGGATTAATATTTGTTTTTAGAGCGAAGAAATTTCCGAATGGTTTGTAATCAACGATTCTAATTTATAAAAATTAAGCCTGAAGTTATCTTCAGGCTTTTTTTGTTTAGGGTTTAGCGGGTGAAGTTTAAAGTTACACAGACGAAGGGAAAGTGAATCTTAGAACTATTAGACATACCATACCGCTGCAGAACATGAATGCTAAGACTATTAGATATGGCATATAGCTGCAGAACATCTATGCTAAGACGTTTAAATATTGCATACCGCTGTAGAACATCAATGCTAAGACGTTTTAGATATGGCATACCGCCGCAGAACATGAGTCCCTATACTATCAAATATGACTTCCGCAACAGAATGCGAACCCCGAAACCTTATACCTTAAACTTCTTAAACAAAAAAAGACCCGACAAAATCGGGTCTTTAAAATATATAATCGAATAACGATTATGCGTTGTGCTCGTCTTCAATTCTTTTGTGTTCTGCATCAGAAATGGTATCACACAATACCGGAGTAGCAATAAATAATGACGAGTATGTACCTACAACGATACCTACAAGCATCGCAAAGATAAAGCCACGAATCGATTCACCACCGAAGATAAACATGATCAATAACACCATAATCATCGTTAACGAAGTATTGATGGTTCTTGACATGGTTGAGTTGATCGACTGGTTTACGATCTGGTTGAAGTTACCTTTTGCTTTTCCACCAAGGAACTCACGAACCCTGTCGAATACAATAACAGTATCATTCATCGAATAACCAATTACAGTAAGAATCGCAGCGATAAAGTGCTGGTCGATTTCCATCCCGAATGGCATGTATTTCCACAATAATGAATAGATTCCCAATACGAAGATAACGTCATGCGCAACGGCTGCAATCGCACCAAGGCTGTACTGCCATTTTCTGAAACTTATCATCAAATAAAGGAACACAATAGCCATCGCGCCAAATACTGCCCAGTAAGCGTTGGTTTTGATATCGGCAGCTACAGAAGGACCAACTTTCGAAGCTTGCACTACACCAAGTTGCTTTCCGTCATAAGAATTAATAAATTTTTCATACGTCATGTCTGCACCATAATGTTTTTTCAAACCATTATAAAGCATCTCATTTACTTTTTTATCAGAAGCATTATCATGCTTTTCTACTTCAAATTTCGTCGTAATCTTCAACTGTGTCGGCTCACCAAAAACTTTAGCTTCGGCACTTCCGAATACCACTTTTAGCTCAGCAGCAACATCTTCTGCCGGAATAGCTTTCGGGAAACGTACTTGAAAAGTCCTTCCTCCAAGGAAGTCAGTCCCGTAGTTAACCGAGTTTGTTGCTAATGAAATAACACTTACAATAACAACAACTCCTGAGAACATGTACGTCCATTTTTTGATTTTAAGGAAATCAAAGTGAAAGTTCGTGAACCAGTTTTTAGACAATGCTGTAACGAAAGTCAAGTTATTTTTTCTTGCAACGCTCCAATCCAAAAGGATTCTTGTGATGAAGATTGAAGTAAACAATGATGTTATGATACCGATCAATAATGTAACCGCAAAACCTTTGATTGGTCCTGAACCGAACACCACCAATACGATACCGGTAAGTACGTGGGTAACGTTGGCATCAATGATAGAACGCATTGCGCCTTTCCATCCGAAAGAAGTCTTGATCGAATCTTCAAGCGTTTTTCCAGAGCGTAGTTCTTCTTTTGCCCTTTCATAGATAATGATATTCGCATCGACCGCAGTACCCATTGTCAAAACGATACCGGCGATACCAGGCAAAGTCAATACAAATCCAAAACTTACCATAAACCCGAAAAGGAACAATAAGTTAACCGCAAGTGCTAGGTTAGCATAAATACCTGCTTTTCCATAATAAACAATCATCCAAAGGCAAACCAATAAAAGACCTACGATAGAAGATGTGATACCGTTGTCAATAGCTTCCTGACCAAGGGATGGTCCAACCACTTCTGATTGTATAATATCTGCTGAAGCTGGTAATTTACCTGCTCTTAGAACGTTGGCTAAATCTTTAGATTCTGTGATGTCAAAATTTCCAGTGATGATAGAAGTTCCTCCGGCAATAGCACCTGTAGAAACACCTGGAGCAGAGTAAACAATATTATCAAGTACAATAGCGATGTTGCTTTTTTGCGTATATGCAGCACCAGTCATTGCTTCCCATTTTCTTGCACCGGCACCATTCATCTGCATGGTAACCGAAGGTTTACCCATCTGGTCAAATGAATCATAAGCATCGGTAACAACACCTCCGCTGATTGGAGCAACATCATCTTTGTTACCTTTTAAAGCATATAATTCAACCGTTTCTGTTTCTTTTTTGGTTTTCTCGTCAACAGATTTAACCAATTTACCCCAACAGAATTTAGCGAAACGCTGGTTTGGCGATAATAAGGCTCTGATTTCTGGTCTTCTCAAATAAGCACCAACAGTGGCACTGTCTTTTGCATTAAAAACACCTAATATCGCTCTACCGTCGCCTTGCGATACAATTTTACCTACAATTGGGCCAAGGTTGTTTTTTGCACCATCTTTATCAGCGCTAGCGTCTGTCAATAAATTTTTTAGCGTATCTGCTGGATTTACAGCCGCTGCAGTTTCTGTTTTAACTTCTGTTTTTTTCAATGCCTCGTTAGCAGCACCTATGAAAGAACCAATTTCTTGAACACTATAAGTATCCCAAAACTCCAATTGTGCCGTTTTGGCCAAGATGTCTTTAATACGGTCAACATCTTTTGCTCCAGGAAGTTCAATAAGTATTCTTCCTGATGCTCCAATTTTTTGGATATTTGGTTGTGTAACGCCAAATTGGTCGATACGTTTTCTCAATACTTCAAAAGCACTGTCAACAGATTCGTCTACTTTTTTTCTTACGACTTTCTCAACATCTTTGTCGGTCATGTGGAAATTAATTTCGTCGCGCAATTGTTGGTTGGCGAAAATTTCCGGTGAACCTAAAGCTGTACCTCCTGCGTTAGCATAGAAGTTTCTGAAGAAAGCATCGATATAGGTTTCGTTTCCAGCCCTGTTATTGGTAGCATCATCCAAAGCTTTGTTAAAAGCTGGGTTTTTGGAATTGTTAGCCAATCCTTTAAGGATATCTTTAACAGAAATTTGAAGCTGAACATTGATTCCGCCTTCAAGGTCAAGACCTTTATTGAGTTTTTTTCCTTTTACATCATTATAAGTAAAGTTCAAAAATACTTCTTCCTTTCCGATGGAATCCAAATAAGCTTTTTCCTTATCGGCATTGCCTTTGGCGAATTTTTTGGCATCACTTTCTACGTTACCGGCAACAAATGTGAAAGAAAGTTGGTAAATACTTACCAATGCAAACAAAATTGCAAAAAATTTAACGAGTCCTCTATTCTGCATTATTACTAAAATTAATTAATTTTTCTTGTGTATTATTTATTGTATTCCTCAATAAATAGCAGAATTTATACTTTTTTAAATATAAATCAACTAGTTAACGAGTTGGTGTTTTTTTAAACCGAGCAAATATATAATTAACCAAAAGATTAACCAATTTATTTTTGATTAATCTCAAAAAAAAGACTGCAAGATTGCAGCCTTCTCCTATATTTATATAATTCTTATGCTAAAATCGATTTCAAATCAGCATTCATATTTCTAACGGCATCAGCACTTTTTGCAAATAATGCTTTTTCAGCATCATTCAGACTTATATCCAGAATTTGTTCTATTCCGTTTTTTCCGATGATACAAGGCACCCCAATACAAATATCTTCCTGCCCATATTCACCTTCAAGGAAGACAGAGCAAGCGATCATTTTTCTTTGATTGTTAAGGATACTGTCTACCAAATAAGCTACAGAAGCACCCGGCGCATACCATGCAGATGTTCCCAAAAGCCCTGTAAGTGTAGCACCTCCAACCATGGTATCAGCCGCAACTTTGTCTAATTCCTCTTGCGAAAGAAACTCCGAAACGGGAATACCATTATAAGAAGCCAATCTTGTTAATGGAATCATTGTTGTATCGCCGTGACCTCCAATCACCATTGCAGCAATATCATTCGCCGGTGTATTCAGTGCTTTTGAAAGATAATAACGGAACCGTGAACTGTCTAGCGCACCACCCATTCCGATAATGCGGTTTTTAGGGATCCCAGTTGCTTTTAATGTAAGGTAAGTCATCGTATCCATTGGGTTAGAAACCACAACGATGATGGCATTTGGCGAATGTGTCAAGACATTTTCTGCTACCGATTTTACAATTCCGGCATTGATTCCAATTAACTCTTCACGTGTCATGCCTGGTTTTCTCGGAATTCCAGATGTGATTACCACAACATCGCTGTTGGCGGTTTTTGAATAATCATTCGTAACACCCGAAAGTTGCGTATTAAAACCTGTATTGGTGGCACATTGCATGATGTCCATCGCTTTTCCTTCGGCAAATCCTTCTTTGATGTCTAATAAAACAACTTCGCTTGCGATACCGCGGTAAGAAATTGCATCTGCACATGAAGCGCCTACATTTCCGGCGCCGACTATAGTAACTTTCATAATTATAATAGGTTTATATTTTTAAAATTCATATTGAAGCGCAATGTTGGTATTAACAAATTTACCAAAAGCAACCGTTGATTGCAGGTAAATCTTTCCGAAATCGTACCGTCCAGAAACTTCTCCGATGCAGTTGAATTTGGTTTTATATATGGCTTCGAGTCTTTGATTCAGTACTTGGTGCAATGGAATCACGTCTTCAATAGCGCCTCTTTCTCCGTCAACGGTATATTCAAATTTACTTGTGTTCATTATTAATCCGGCGGATACTTCAAGTTTTTTGAATTCTTTTGACCCGTTAAATTGCAATTGCCAGGTATCAATAATACTATTTAGTGAATTTAGACCCAGGTTCCCATAAGAAGTCGTCACATCCAAAAACGCAACAGTAACATCTTCCCTTGAATAGGCCAATAATGTTGATAAATGTATTTTTTTCGCTTCCAGATTTTTGAAATAACGACTAAAATTGTGCTTCAGTCCCAATCCGTAAACCTGATATTCGACGTGTTTTAATGTAATTTTCGGCGAAAACTTCGCAATCACTTCCGTTCCGAAACCGATGCCTAAAGCACCTTGTAATGATGGATAAATTATTGTTTCACGGTCGATGCCTTCAGGCGTTTTTAAAGTAACCGGTTCATTATTTAATGTTCCAGTAAGCGTCGCATAATTAGCATTTCCCAATGCCGTCGGTGTTTCCGTTTCGTTGACACCTTCAATCGTAAAAAACGACAAATCACTATCGGCAAGATGGAACGACCTATCTGATTTTGGAACAAAAAAAGTATTTACATGTACACCAAGCGTAAAATCCCATCTTTTTGCTTCTTTTGGTGTAGCCACCCAACCCGATGCTGCCTGATAAACCGCAGCATCTGTAGCGGGCGTTATGTATTGGTCTGTAAAAAAAATCGCATCATTAATAAGATTCCCCAATTCTTGGAGTGTCTGCTCAGATTGTGCGTTTGCCTTGCCAAAACAGAGCAAAAACACAATTGCGGTTCCTTTTAAGAAGACCGATTTACGCATCGATTTTGGCATAAACGGCGTTTTTCTCGATAAATTCTCTTCTTGGCGGTACCTCATCGCCCATCAACATTGAGAAAACCCTGTCGGCTTCTGCCAAACTATCGATATTTACTTGGCGTAAAGTCCTGAAATTTGGATCCATCGTCGTTTCCCACAACTGCTCTGCGTTCATTTCTCCAAGACCTTTATAACGCTGAATTCCAGCACTACCGCCCATTCTTTCGTTGGCTTGATCGCGCTGAACGTCATTCCACGCATATTCTTTTTTATTCCCTTTCTTCACTAAATACAAAGGAGGTGCAGCGATGTATACGTGACCTTGCTCGATTAGTTCTTTCATGAAACGGAAGAAGAACGTTAATATTAAGGTAGAAATGTGACTTCCATCGACGTCGGCATCACACATGATGATTACTTTGTGGTAGCGCAGTTTTTCTAAGTTCAGTGCTTTTGAATCTTCGGCTGTACCTATGGTGATTCCGAGTGCGGTGAATATATTCCGAATCTCTTCGTTTTCGAAAACCTTGTGATGCATAGCTTTTTCCACGTTGAGAATTTTACCACGCAACGGCAAAATTGCCTGAAAGTTACGGTCACGGCCTTGTTTTGCGGTTCCGCCCGCCGAATCTCCCTCGACCAAATATACTTCACATTTAGCAGGATCTTGTTCTGAGCAATCCGACAATTTTCCTGGTAACCCGCCGCCGCCCATAACGGTTTTGCGTTGCACCATTTCACGCGCTTTTTTAGCCGCATGACGGGCTTGGGCTGCCAAAATTACTTTTTGAACGATAATCCTTGCGTCGTTTGGATTTTCTTCTAAATACGCTTCAATCATATCGCCTACTGCCTGACTGACAGGAGAAACAACTTCTCTGTTACCTAATTTGGTTTTGGTCTGTCCTTCAAATTGCGGTTCGGCTACTTTAACAGAAATAATTGCGGTCAATCCTTCACGGAAGTCATCGCCCGAAATATCGAATTTAAGTTTATCGAGCATTCCCGAAGCATCAGCATATTTCTTCAAAGATCTTGTCAATCCTGTTCTGAAACCTTGCAAGTGTGTTCCACCTTCGTGCGTATTGATATTATTAACGTAGGAGAATATATTTTCTGTGTAAGATGTATTGTAAATCAACGCTACTTCAACCGGAATTTCGCCTTTTTCATTGTCCATGCTGATCACATGTGAAATGATTGGCTCACGGTTGCCATCGAGGTAACGGATGTATTCTTTCAGTCCTTCATCAGAATGAAAAACTTCGGAAACGAAATTACCGTCTTTATCAACTTCTCTTTTATCTGTGAAAGTGATTGTGATACCTTTGTTAAGAAAAGACAATTCACGCATACGCGCAGAGAGTGTATCATAAGAAAATTCCACGGTTTGTGTAAAAATAGAATCATCCGGATAAAAAGTCTGGCGTGTCCCGCGTTTTTCTGTTTCGCCGATTTGTTTTACGGGATACATGGCTTTTCCGCGTTCGTATTCTTGCTCGTATATTTTCCCATCACGAAACACTGTTGAGCGCATGTGGTTAGACAAAGCATTGACCACTGAAACACCAACACCGTGCAAACCACCGGAAACTTTATAAGAATCTTTGTCAAATTTACCACCGGCTCCGATTTTGGTCATAACAACCTCTAATGCGGAAACGCCTTCTTTTTTGTGCATATCAACCGGAATTCCACGACCATTGTCTTCAACAGTAATAGAGTTGTCCTCATTAATCCAAACGCCGATAGTGTCGCAATGACCGCCCATCGCTTCATCGATAGAGTTGTCAACCACCTCATAAACAAGGTGATGCAAACCCCTGACACCAACATCTCCGATATACATGGAAGGACGCATCCTAACGTGCTCCATTCCTTCTAAAGCCTGAATACTATCTGCTGAATAATTGTTTTTCTTCGTTTCTTCGCTCATATTAAGTGGTATTCTGAATGATTTTTTGTTTAACGAACAAATATATGGAAACGGGAGTTACTATCGCTTAAAAAGCCTCGTTTTACTTCGGAAGTTATTAACATTAAGTGTTGAAATTACAATGTTTGAAATAACAAATTACAAATCCTAAATTCCAAGTAAATAACAAAACAAAAAAATCCAAACAAAAAAATGACAACATTTGTTTGTTCAAACTAATATTTGAGATTTGAAAAATTGAAGGTTATTTATATTTCGGAGAATATTTTAGGAATACTGTATGAAATCAAAACAAAAGCGCCAGGTAACAACTCCCGGCGCTTTAAAAATACAAACAAACTACTATAACTACTTTAAAATCATACTGAAATATTCGATTTTGCGATATCGGTATCGGCCTGAACGTGTGCGGCATTGGCACGACCGCTTGGATCTTGGTTTTCTTGCCATTTCGGTATCCATTTTCTCACGGTCTGTGCAGCACTCAATTGTGGAAAATGCTTGTGAAAAATGTCGCGGTAGAAATAAGCTTCTTTGGTCGCGGGGGTATTATAAGGAAATTTTTCCGCTGCACTTTCCAACTGTTCGTCAGTTACTTTTGAGGAACAATATTCAATCAATTGATCAATCCAGTTGTAACCAACTCCGTCAGAAAATTGTTCTTTTTGACGCCATAAAACTTCACTTGGCAAATACGGATCCTCCGGTGTATCGAAAGCTTTTCTTAAAATATATTTTTCTACGCCGTCATAAGTCTTTGGCTGTTTTTCTTCAGATTTGATCAACATTGCTACATCAAGAAAAGCTTTGTCCAGAAACGGAACCCTTGCTTCCAATCCGTGTGCCATGGTTGATTTATCAGCCCTTAATAAATCGGCGGTGAACAATTTTTGCACCCTTTCGATTGTTTCTTTCTGAAAATCTTCAGTTGAAGGCGCATTTCTGAAATACAAATATCCTCCGAAAATCTCATCGGCACCTTCGCCTGAAAGTACCACTTTTATGCCTAAATCGGTAATTGCTTTTGAAAGGAAGTACATCGGCGTACTAGCGCGAACAGAAGTTACATCATAAGTTTCTAAATGCCAAATCAATTTTTCAAGAATTTCGATGCCTTGTTCAATCGTAAAATGGATTTCATGGTGTTCGGTTCCTAAGAATTCTGCCACTTTTCTCGCAGCTTTTGCATCCGGTGCTTCTGCATCTAATCCGATAGAGAAAGAGTGCAATTTTTTACCTTTTTCTTTCAATAATCTTGCCGCAATTGCAGAAGTTAATGACGAATCGAGTCCGCCGGATAACAATACACCAATTGGCACATCGCTCATGAGTCTTTTTCTTGTCGCTTCTGTCAAAGCTCCCCTGATTTGGGACAAATCGAGTGTGTTCGTTGCCTTCTTATAGTCCTCGTATTCTGGTTTATAATATTTTACAAAACCGGTTTCAGGCGTGTAATAGTGT
Source organism: Flavobacterium sp. (assembly GCA_029946065.1). GTDB lineage: Bacteria > Bacteroidota > Bacteroidia > Flavobacteriales > Flavobacteriaceae > Flavobacterium. The sequence goes on along the minus strand of JAQSDU010000007.1, from coordinate 103,150 downwards.
CCCGGAGGAAAGGTAGAAAATGTCTTGCATTGGTCGGCAATCGGTTTCATTTCTGAAGCAAAATATACGCGTCCACGTTCATCAAGGCCATAATACAGCGGCTTTACGCCAAGTGGGTCACGACCTGCAATGAAATCATCGCCGTTTACGACCACAAATGCAAAATCGCCATCTAATAAATGAAGGAACTCACAACCAAATTCTTCATACAAATGCACGATCACTTCTGAATCAGATTTTGTTCTGAAGGTATGGTCTTTTAAAAGTCCGTCTCTTAGTTCTTGGTGGTTATAGATTTCGCCATTGTGCACCATGTAGGCAGATTTTGTGCCTTTTATAGGTTGTTTTCCAGAATGTAAATCGATAATCGACAAACGTTCGTGGCTTAAAATATGTCCATTTTCGGTAATATGAATATCACTTTCATCTGGGCCGCGGTGCGACATTCGTTTTGACAATTGTTTTACCAGTTGTTCTTCTTTTCCTTTTCCTATGATAGCTAAAATCCCGCACATAATCTGTTTTTTTAAATCTTTATTTTTTGATATAGCAAATTTGGGTTTTATGTTTTTATAATAAAACTCAAATGCTATTTTTAATTATAAATATTAACTAAAAATTACATTTTACATTAAAAATGAAATCAAAATGTTTCAAAATAGAATTTTGAAGTTATATTTGTTAAGAACAGCTTAAATACAAACCATAGCCGTATGATTTTTGGATTAAAAAAACTGACAAAAAAAGAGCGACTAAGCCTATTGGTTATTTCGTGTGTTTTTTTTCTTTGCTACATCATCCGGATTGTATCGGGGAATTTCAAGCTTGTGGACTCTGACGAATATCTTTATACTGCGGATATTATTAAAAACGGGCAATATTTTTATCGCGATTTAAATTTTGAAGATGCATTCTTAAAGACAAGGCGTCCATTTTTCTATCCTTTATTTTTAGCTGCTTTTGGAAGTTTTAATCTTATAGCAATACTTTTCATCCAAACTTTATTGGGGATTTTTAATGCTTACCTGCTGTTGCAATTGTATAAAAAACTGCAAGGAAAATTGGTGGGCTATTTTACGCTTTTCTTCATTTTCAGTTTCTCAATTTTTGTTTACACACAACTTATTATGTCGGAATGGTTGGCGATGCTGCTGCTGACATTGCTTTCATTGCTACTGACATCCGACTTCAATAAGAAACGATTCTTTTGGATACAAATCATTACGGCGTTACTAGCGTTTACAAAACCGGTTTTTTTTCCAATTATTTACCTGAACCTATTTTACTTTTCAGTTTACTTTTTCAAGAAGAAAAATTTTAGTTTTTCGCTGTTTATTCCTGCAATATTGCTTTTCCTTTATTTAGGATTTAATAATTATCGAACCAGCTACACCCATTTTTCTTCCATTGAGAATACCAATCTGATCGATTACAATTTGTACTATTATAAATCTTCAACGGAATCAAAACCAATTGCAGACCAATGGGTTCGTAGTGTTTATGATGAAAGTCAGAAATATCAAGACTTTAAAACCCGTTCCGAATTCATAAAATCAAAAGCATCCGAAGAAATTCGAACGCATTTTATAAGCTATTCGTGGTACCATTTTCATACGGCAGTGAGAGGTATTTTTGACCCGGGCAGGTTTGACCTGATGACATTTTTTAAAAAAGAAGACGGAAGGCAGGGCTTTTTAGAAATCCTAAACTCCGAAAAATCCATTAAAAATATTATGAAGAATGAGTACTTTTATATTTATTTGCTATTAATACCCGCTTTAATCATCTTGCTAGCAAAGCTTTTTTTTTCTGCATTTTTTGTATGGAAAGGCAAAAGTAATGTCAATTTTCTGAATTTTTATTTGCTGATTTTAGTACTCTATTATATACTTATTACCGGCCCAGTAAACAGCTCAAGACTCATGATGCCGTTTCAGGGATTGTTCATAGTGTTCGCTACATTGGGCATCCAGAAAATGAAGGAAAGAATTAAAACACCGACTCAATTTTATATTTAGTACCGTTAATTTCAAAAGAAAACCCAATTTCATTGCCCATCAATTTACTACCAAGTGGCGATTGTGGCGAAAGCGCTATGATATTTTTACCTTCAACACTAATTTTAGGGAGTGCCGCACTCACAAAAAGTAAAATTCCATTGGCTTGCACCAAACTTCCTAATGCTATTTTTTGGTGAACTGAAGCTGCATCAATTCTATCCAAAATCGCTTTTTGCTCCAGCGTTTCTGATAACTTATGGTTGAGTTTTTCCTGTTCAATGTGCATCATTGACAAAGCAGTTTCATGTTTATCGCCGGCAGAGCCTTTCGCATCGTTTTTGGAATCTTCGGTCAAAGCCGCAATCATATCGCGAAAGACATCGATTTTGTCTTGGATTTGTTGCTGGTAGTGGGTGTGTATTTTTTGTTTGAAAGTCATGTGTGAAATTTAACCGCAAAGTGATGAAGATTTTTCGCAAAGCAAAAAAGAAAAGCTTAAATAACTTTGCGAAAATCTTTGTAGTCTTTACCGTTAAGAGATTTAAAAATCAAATTTATAACTCGCACCCAACATTATTTGAAACTGCTGCACCGGATAATTGATCCACTTTTGATAAGCCTGATTAGCGATGTTGTTTGCTTTTAGGAATGCGGTCAGTCGCTCGTTGTATTTGTAGCCTACATTCAGATTGGCATCGAAATAACTGTCCAACGTTTTAACCGATTGATCAGACGGAAAAATATCCTTTCTTTCGCCTACAAAAAACACATTAGCACCTGCAAACCATTTTTGAGTTATGGCAACATCAAGACTGGAACCTAATTTAATTGCCGGAAGATTCCATGCTTCGTCGTAAATACTGGTCGTATAACTGTTGAAAGTTCCGTTGATTCCGAAAGTGACTGATTTAGAGAAATCTGCTTTTAATTCACCAAAGAAGCTCAGCGTTTTTAAATCGTCGTAAGCGACTTGAAAAGAATTCGTATAAGTATAACCTTCCGTATTGACATTCGCTACATCATAAGCATTCGCCATAAAAAGCGCTTTATTTTTCTCGCTGTTATAACCGCCACGGATGTTATAGCTGATATTATTGGCCAATTTTCCTTTTAAACCTGCATAAATATCATATTGGTTATCGGTGGGCGCTACGATTAAAGTCGGTGACAAAAATGGATTTTCATTGGTAAAATCGCGGTAAGAATTTTGTCTCAATCCACCTTCCGCACCCGCGTAGAAAATCATTAAATCACCCACTACTTTATAGGAAGCTTTTATTGCCGGATAAACAAATAATTTACCATCACTTTTACCATTTTGCTTTCCGGAACTGTAAAAAATACCAGCCCCAAAGTTCACCGACAAGTCATCTTTTTGATATAAAATCGATGGCTGTACACCAAAATTGATGTAATTATATTCCAAACTCGTTGCGCCAATGTAATTGAAATCTATTGAATTTATTCCATAATAATCTTTTTCAAAAGTGCCACCAACATAATCAATCACAAAATCGGTGTTGATCTTCGTGCTCATCACATCAAAACTGAACTTTGGTTTCACATAAAACCTATTTTCGGCGGAACCCAAAGCGTCCCAAAAACGGTTGTATTTCAGACTTGCTTCGCTAAAAAAACCGTCTTTGCTATTTAGTCTTGCGCCAACATAAAAATTATGGAAAGTATGCGCTGGGTCAATTGCGTCAAATTGTGCATCGGTTAACACACCTTCTTCTATGCCATACCAGTTATACACTTGATTTTGGTAGCCCATATCTGCTGTCCATGAAAAACCGGCATTCCTACTACCATAAGTCAAATCGAGTGAAGTATCGTAAAATTTATCGTCAAGATCGACACCTTTAATATTGCCTTGAGACGATTGGTGGCGCAACATTCCGCCTACATAATCGGTATCATTGAGGTTTTCTGTGATGAAAAGCTCTGCATTGATGGCTGCGTAACTTCCAAAACCCAAAGTCGCATAATTTTTATAAATACGCTCTTGTTGCTCCTTGTCCACTCCAACAGCTTTTCCTTTTGCCGGTGTGAATGTTGATGCGACCGGAAACGAGAAAATATTATAGGCAATCGTTTCTTTTTTCAAAGTTTCTTCATCGTCAAGCGATGGGGTTTCTTTTACCTTAAAAGCATCGGAAATGGTTGGTGTGTATGGCTTTACAACGTTCACTACTTCCGTACCGATATTTTCAGGATCTTTTTGCGCAAAAGCCGGTAAAGCTGCGAAAGCGATGATGATTGCTAATTTATGTTCGAATTTAATTTTCATATTTGTTTTGTTTTGGACAGATCGAGAATAGACGGATAGATGATAGATTAGGAATAGCATATTGTTCATACGGCTTTATCTGTTATCTTTTATCTTTACATCGCTCATCTTATTTATTTCTGAATGGATGAATTAGTCTTGGCTTCTTCCGTTTGTATGATGTCGCGTTCGGCTTTCGCTTCTTCAATCACATCAGGGAAATCGGTGAAATTTTTGATGACGCTATCTAAGATATAATTTGCCTGGAACGCATCTTTGAGACCGTAGAAATTCTTCGCCATCAAAACCAATCCTTTGGCACCGAAATATTTATAACCCGAATAATCTTTCGTCAATTTTTGTACCGCGGTATTTGATAATTCAAATTTGCCATCTTTGTTTTTGTAATAAGCGTCGTAATAATTGGCTTCTGCCCCAACCTCGCCTTTTGCGATAGCAAGCAATTTCGCATATGCGGCTCTGGCTTTCACATCATCATTAGTTTTCACGGCAGATCTTGCTACGATGATTTGCGCATCGCTTCGCACTTTATCATCCGTTTTCGGATTGGCGAGTACTTTTTCTGCGGAAGTTACAGCATTCGGATAATCTTCTTTTTCGTAATACGATTTCATCAAATTCGCTTGAGCAAAAGTGATGTTTTGTGGATAATCCGCTTCGGCTTCAAGCCTTTTTAAGATTGGGATTACCTTATCGTAATTTTTGTTTTTCAAGTAAATTTCAGACAAACGCGCCAATGCTTGTTCTGTGAATTCATTGCGCGGACGCGATACCACAAATTCATAATTCGGTGTTGCATTTTCAGTCAATCCATCTGCGAAATACAATTGTGCTAGATAGAAGTTGGCATTGAGCGCATGGATTCCGTTAGGGAAATTCGCAATATAACTTGTGAAACCTGAAATGGCTTTCTTTGAATCATTTTGCAAGTATTGCTTTTCGGCCGCTTCATAGGTGTCATTATCCAATTCGGCATCAGTAACTTGAACAAAATCGAGTGTTTTGACCCAAGCTGCATACTCATCGACTTTTCCTGAGTCAACATAAATCAATCTGGCCGTCGAAACAGCTTCAAGCGATTCAGGTGTATTGGGAAAGTCTGCGGCAATTTTTTTGAATTTACCCAGCGCCAACTGATCGCGATCGCTATTGTAATAAATCAAACCTTCGCGCAACATGGCTTTTGCAACGTACGTTCCGTTTTTGTAATCCGCGATTAATTTATCATAAGTTTGAATGGCGTTGTCGTTTTTGTTTTCCGTTACATACGTATTTCCGAGTTCAAAAAGTGCGTCATCACGGTATTGCGATTTCGGGAAAGCGGTTACAAATTTGCTTAAATCGTCTATTTTCTTATCGTTTCTCGACACGAATCCGTAACTGATCGCTTTTTGAAATGCGGCATAATCGGCATCAACCCCTTTTAAATCGATGGCTTTGTTGTAGGCATCCATTGCCGGCCAATATTTTGCAGTAACGAAAAAACTGTCGCCCAATCTCAAATAAGCATCATTCAAACGCAATTTATCCGTTTTGGCTGCAGCCGAAGTTACATAATTTTGGAAATGCGTTGCGGCGTTTTCATATTCCTTCAACTTGAAATACGCATAAGCCAAATTGTAGCTTATGTTTTTGTTTTCCGGCGTTTCTTTTGCTTCCGCGAAAGCGATGAACTGCTTGAACGTGATTAACGATTCTGAAAAACTGTCCAAATTATACTCTGTTTCACCTTTCCAAAATGTGGCGCGTGCGGAGAATTTTGCGTCTCTTGGCTCGGCGATTGATTTTTTGAACATGGCAAGCGCTTCCTGATAGCTACCGTCTTGGTACAATTCTAATCCGCGGTAAAAAGTTACTTTTTGGTAGGCTTGTTTATTCGCAAAACTTTTATTTTTTTCGAGTAGTGCCAATGCACCTTTGTAATTTTTGGATGTGATGAATGAATTGATCAACAATGTTTCAATCTCTGGTTTGTTGGGATTGTTGGGGTATTTTTCAAGAAAAGCCGATAAAACATCTGGAATCGTCTGGTAGGAATTCCCTATTTCATAACTTAATTTAGCATAATTCAAATAGGCATCTTCCTGAATTTTTGCATCAAATTCCATTTCAGAAGCATTTTTGAACGCGTTCAAAGCCTGTTGTTTTTTGTCGGTTTTGAGGTAGCTTTCTCCCAAATGATAATACGCATTTTGTGCTACGGAATCATTTCCATCGATGATTTTATTGAACTGTGCGATAGCATTTTCGTAATCTTTTTGTTGGTAATAAGCATAACCAAGCATATAATAATCGGTGTTGCTCCATTTTCCTTTTTTGCCTTTGTATTCTTTTAGGTATGGAATCGCTTTGTCATATTGCTTCAAGTTAAAATAACTTTCGCCGATGATTTTATTGAGTTCTGATTTCTCGATGGCCGACGATTGCGCCATTGCTGTAGTGCCGTCGTCAATGGCTTTTTGAAAATTGCCCGCTTTGAAATTCATGTCCGCTTGAAAATAGGACATTTTTTTCTTGTATTTCTCTTCGCCGGCGATCTCGTCAAATTTCTTCGTAGCTTCTTTATAATCATCTCCTTCATAAGCAATTGTTCCAAGATAATAAGTCGCTTGTGAATGGTATTCCTTTGAAGAAGTACCAACCATATTAAAATATTTCACAGCATCTTTCTTATTTTTTGCGGTATAATAACTGTAACCTTTCTGAAAATTAAATTTGTCGGTTTCCTCGCCACTGAGCCCGTTTTCATCGACTTTATCAAACCACACGAGTGCGTCGGCATACTGGCCATTGGCGAAATAATATTCGGCTACTTCAATGTAAGCGCTGTTTTGCTTGGTGGATGTTGGATAATCAGAAATGAATTTTTCTACCAAACTATCTGCTCCCGATTGATTTAGCCGAATGGCGGAAATGGCAATGTAATAGGCACAATCCGCTTGTACGTCTAAATTGGCATTTTCATCTTTTACCTTCTCGAAAAGAATTTGCGCCGATTGGTATTGTTTGTCGTTATAGAGTGCAACCGCGCGGTTAAAATCCTTGAGGTCGTTAGTATAAATTGCTGATTGCTGTGCCGATATTGTCGTGACTGAACCTGCTCCCAGCAGCAATAAATATAGCAATGATTGTTTACGCATGTTTTTATTTTTTTAAAATCCAAATATATCAATTTCCTTTTGGTATAACGAATGAAAATTGGAGTTTAGTATTTATTTGGCTTGGCAATTTGGAGATTTGCTGGTTATATAATTTGTTTGGATGTGCCGAATAACCCAATACCCTCATCAACAAATAACCCCAACAGAAAATTTATTTTGAATACCAGCGTTAACTTATTACTTTTACTCCCATAAACAAACCCAAATTATGTCACAGCCGGTACTTTTTTTAAGAAATGTCACGATTTATCAGGATAAAAAAGCCATCCTTTCCGATGTCAACTTGGAAGTCAATCACGGTGAATTCATTTATATCATCGGAAAAACTGGGTCCGGAAAAAGTAGCCTGATGAAAACGCTTTACGCGGATTTGCCTATTTTGGAAGGACAGGCCAGCATTGTTGACTATGATTTGGTGACTTTGAAAGAAGTCAATATCCCCTATTTAAGACGTAAAATCGGAATTGTTTTCCAGGATTTCATGCTGTTGCCGGATAGAACTGTCAATGAAAATATGATTTTCGTTCTCAAAGCCACTGGTTGGAAAGATGCCGAAGAAATGCAGTTCAAAATTGACGAAGTACTCGAGAAAGTCGATATGAAAAGTTTTGCTCACAAAATGCCGCACCAACTTTCGGGCGGAGAACAGCAACGCGTTGCAATTGCGCGTGCGCTTTTGAACGATCCGGAAATCATTTTAGCCGATGAACCAACCGGAAATTTGGACCCTCAAACCAGTGCCGAAGTTATTGGCGTTTTGAAAAAAATCAATGAAAACGGAAAAACAATCATTATGGCGACGCACGATTATGCTGTCATTTTAAAATTTCCTTCTAAAACATTGAAATGTGAAAACGGAACTATGTTTGAAGTCGTGCAGCGTGCCGTTTAAAAAAATTTTCTACTAAAAATTTCGCAATCAAAAGCAATACAAACGGAAACGTAATCACGTGAAAACGGTCACCTTGATCGCACGAAATTCCAGACGATACAATAGTATATATTACAAAAATGGCTATGAGCCTGAATTGTTGGTTTCCTTTAAAAAAATACCAAATCGACAATAAGAAACCAATTATCGTAAAGAAAATATTTTGCCATTGTGATGCGCTATAAAAAACAAATTTACTGGTTTCAAAATAAGTTGTATTCCATTTATTTTCGCATTCTAAAACATAGGAACTTCCTGAAGTAGTATTACCATAAACATCATCAGCATAAGCCCGCGCTAAATTTACCGTATTGGTTTGCAACTGGAATTTCAAGTCTTCAACAGCAATTTTTTTCTGTTCCGACGGCAGTGCGCTAAAATGAGGCATTCCATACGGATTGTTTTGCTGGTTGAAAATTTCATCTTCTTTCATACATTTCGCTTTGCTTCCGAGATAATTGTAATACGTAAGTCCGTCAATATAACTTATCGTAAAATTACCAAACTGGTATTTTATTCCTGCGCATTGCACCATAACCAATAAAACCGCACCATAAACCAATGCCATCCATCGCGATCCATAATTTCGGATGAGCACTTTTACAAAAAATAAGCTGACAATTATCGCTAGAAAAAGTGCCCCAGGCTTTATTAACATTGCAAAAATCATAATGGAAAGTGCTATTGCTAAACTCGAAAAATTATTGTTTTTGAAGTACTTAAACAAAAAATAAAACACTACGGCAATCGCAAACATAAATACCGTTTCGCTCATCAATTGAAAAACCAATGTAGTATTTCCGATAAAAAAAATTAAAACCAACGCTACTAGAAAGGCAATTTTCGGTTTTAAATATGTCTTTGATAGTTCAAAAATAACCAGCGTTGTTCCAATCCAGCAACCAATATTCACATAATAACCAAATGCGAAAACCGCGTCGTCCGAAAACCCAAAAAGTAAAGGAAAACCATTAATTGCAGCAATGCCCATCGGCCTGTATTGGTTGCCAATGTGCAATTGATACAGATTTTTCGCAGCAGAAAGATAGCTATTACAATCCGGACAACCAATGCTCTGAGTGCTAATTTGAAAAAGAAAATCAAACACATACAGCCACAACAAAGCAATAACTATCAAGGCAATATCGAATTTAAATTTTAAAAATATTTGCTTCATTGCTGCCATGTAAACAAAAATAGCCAAATTATTGCAATTTCGATATAGAAATGTAGCTTTGTGTTCTGATACATTTTCCAATCAAATGAACAAACTTTCCATTATTATTCCGGTTTACAATGAAGCGGTGACCGTGGGGCTTTTACTAGACAAGGTCAAAACCGCAGATTTACCTAACGGAATTATGAAGGAAATCATCATTGTGAACGATTGTTCCACCGACAGCACATCTGAATCTATAAAAAAATACAGAATTGAAAATCCCAATTTGAATATCCAGTTTTTTGAACACCCAAAAAATATGGGCAAAGGCGCAGCGCTTCATACCGGAATTTCGAAAGCTTCTGGAGAATTCACTGTGATACAAGATGCCGATCTTGAATACGATCCAAACGAATATAAAATTTTGTTACAACCTGTCCTCGACGGTTTCGCCGATGTCGTTTACGGCTCGAGATTTATGGGTGGCAATGCACATCGCGTGTTATTTTTTTGGCATACAATTGGGAATAAATTCCTGACTACAACGTCGAATATGTTCAGTAATTTGAACTTGACGGACATGGAAACCTGCTACAAAATGTTCAATACTAAAATGCTACAATCGCTTGTGCTGAAAGAAAAACGTTTCGGTTTTGAGCCAGAAGTGACGGCTAAAATTTCCAGAATTCCAAAAGTGCGTATTTATGAAGTTGGGATTTCCTATTATGGAAGAACGTATGACGAAGGCAAAAAAATCAACTGGAAAGACGGCTTCAGGGCGATTTTTTGTATATTGAAATATGGCCTTTTTAAGTTATAATCATGCTTTCAATCCTCATTCCAATATACAATTATAACGTATTGCCTTTGGTAACGGAGCTTTACAAGCAATGTGCCGAAAATAATATTGCATTTGAAATTTTATGCCAGGACGACGCTTCGGAGTCAATTCATAATTTAGAAAACGAAAAAGTCAATGCTTTGCCATATTGTAGTTTCGTATCATTGCAAAAAAATATTGCGCACCGTGAAAACCGTAATTCTCTTGCAGAGCAGGCAAAATATGCGTATTTGCTTTTTATTGACGGCGATTCGATCATTATAAAATCCGATTACATAAAAAATTATATTGCAAATCTACACCGTTTTGAAATTGTCTATGGCGGAAGGCTGCATCCCGAAAAATGTCCTTCAAAAGTCCAGCAATTGCGATGGAAATACGGCAGATTTATTGAAGACAAACGCACTTCTGAAAGAAAAAAAGCACCATATCAAAGTTTGCTTTTTAATAACACCGTTATTCTAAAAGATTGCTTCGACAAAGTCAAGTTTGACCGAAAAATGAAGAAATATGGTCACGACGATACGCAGCTTTCGTACCAACTCAGTTTGTTGCATACGACAATCATCCATATTGAAAATCCCGTTGAACATGGCGATATCGATACAAATGCCATTTATGTTGCTAAAACCAAATCTTCGTTAGAAAACTTGAAAGCGCTTTATGACGAACACAAAATCGAGCCTTCGTTTGTAAAATTGCTAAAGCTTTATGATTTCCTAAAAAAAACCGGATTAATAATTGGCGTACGATTCTTTTATAGCATTTTCAACAAGCCAATTTATCGCAATCTGGTTTCGGGAAACGCGTCGATGTTTTTGTTCAACCTGTACCGAATTGGCTATCTTTGTAGCCTATAAATCGTTGAGAAAATGGCCTTTTTTTCTGTAATCATTCCGCTTTATAACAAAGCTAATTTTATTGAAAGTGCACTCAAAAGTGTGCTTGGTCAAACCTTTTCCGATTTTGAAATTATTATTGTTGAAGATTGCTCGACTGACAATAGCTTTGAGGTAGCGTCGAAAATCAATAATCCGAAAATACGCATCATCAGACACGAAAAAAATAACGGATTATCGGCATCACGCAATACCGGTATAGAAAATTCTACTTCAAAATACTTATGTTTTCTGGATGCTGATGATGTATGGCTACCGAATTACCTTGCCAAGATATATGCTTTGATTCAGCAATTTCCGGACGCACGCCTTTTTGCGACCAATTATGTTGAGCAATACGAAAACAAATCAGTGTTGCCGGCATCAAGCCTTATCGGATTTGAAAAAGACGGCATCGTTCCTGACTTTTTCGCGAGTAATTTATACCAGCACATCTACTGCTGCTGCAGCCTTTGCGCTGATAAGGAAGTTTTTGAAAAAATTGGCTTGTATGATGAAGGCGTCACTTTTGGTGAAGATGTCGATTTTAATATCCGAGCCAATTCTGTTTTTCAATTGGCTTATTCAAAAGAAGCGCCGGTGTTGGTCAATGTATTTTCTGAGAACCAGATTACAAATTCAAGACTTTCCAATAAAAAATTAGTCGATTTGGACAAATACGAAGGATTGGCCGCCAAAAATCCATCGTTAAAAAAATATTTGGACACGAACCGATATGTACTGGCAAAATTTTTTATTTTGGAAAATGATACCGCAAATGCAAGAAAAATGATCGCTGGAATTGCTGCTAAAAACCTTAATTTTACTCAAAAAACACTCCTTAAATTGCCGGTTCCTATTGTAAAATTGATCAGAAAGGTGAAAGTTTTCTTTGTAAAAAACGGCATTCGTTTTACGAGTTTTGGCTCGATTTGAGGTAATTGATATATTCGCGGAAATTGCGGATGTAATCATTTTCATCATACACTTCTGAAGCGACAACGAGGCAAACCGCACCAGAAGAAAAATTTTCGAGTTCTCTCCAAGTATTCGATTGGATCAATAAACCTTTGTCAGGTTTGTTTAATGTGACCACTGCTGTTGATTTTCCGTCTTTTAAAACCACATCAAAACTGCCCGAAAGTGCGATTAAAACCTGCTTGAGATTTTTGTGCGCATGACCGCCACGTTGCGCTGTGCTTGGCACATCATACAAATAATACACACGCTTAATTTCAAAAGGAACCACATCATTTTCGATAATGGCGATATTGCCTTTCGGGTTTTCTTTTTTCGGAATTTCGATGATCTGGATGTCCATTACTTTACTTTCAGGAGTTCGAGCCATTGTGCGCCGATTTTGTTGATATCAAAATTTTCTGTGCTAGGGATCGCATTTTCTTTACAATGATAATATAATTTTTCATCAAAAACCATTTCGTTCATAGCCGATGCGAGCTTTTGGAAATTTTGATCTTCGACTAATAGTCCGTTTTCCTTGTTTTTTACGATTTCATTCGGGCCACTGAAACAATCAAAAGATACCACTGGTGTTCCTGTCGCCAATGCTTCTACAAGCACATTTGGGAAGCCTTCATTTCTGCTTGACAGCACAAAAAACAAAGCATTTTTGTAATATGGAAAAGGATTTTCTACAAAACCTTTAAAAACCACTTCCTTTTTGACTCCTAACTTTTCTGCGAGTTCTTGGTATTTGTCAATGTTTTCACCTTCGCCTAAAATAAAAAAGGAAATGCCATTTGATGGTAATTTTGATTTTGCATAAGCAGCAATCAACTTGTCAAATTGCTTGTTGTCAACGTTCATGCTTCCGGCAGCGAGGACGAATTTTGTATTGTCGCTTATGGATTCATTCTTCATGTACGAAATACCATGCAAGTCAAACGGATTGTTGATGCAATGCACGTTTGCGTCGATTTTCTTTTCTAAAATCCTATTTTTTATGGCTTCGGACACGGTGACGATATTGCGGTTTTTGTATATCAAGTTGGCGAGCAATGGCGATTTTGGAAAATAATATTCCCATACGCCGCTGTGTACGGTGTAAAATGTGTTTTTCGGATATATGAATTTCGACAATAAAATTTCCAATACAAATTGCTGTCGCATCCTGAAATCGATGACAAAATCAAAATCATTGTCACGGATGAATTTTTTTAGCGCCGAAAAGCGTTTTGCTTTTCGGATTGGCGGTGTCGCATTGGGAAGTATTTTGCCCAGATTTACTAAAGAACCTGCGTATTGATAGGAAATCCAATCTATAAATATGCAATTATGCACCTCAAAACCTTGCTTTTCAAACCAGAACGACAAAATCGAATGTACTTTTTCCGCGCCGCCGCCGGCTAGGCAATCTCCAATTAAGGCTATTTTGTACGGCTGATTTTGTTTTATCATTGCGGATTAGCTATTTTCGTAACAAATATAAACATTCATGCGGATTTTATTGTTGGGCGAGTACAGCAGGTTTCACAATTCCTTGAAGGAAGGCTTGATGCAGCTTGGACACGAGGTTATGCTTATTGGCAACAATGATTTTAAGAATTATCCACTCGATATTAGTTTGTATGCGAAGGTATTTAAGGGAAATTATCTGCTCAATAAATTCCGCCAACTGGTTTTCAGGATAAGTAAATTGGATTTAGCGCAATTAGAAACTGCTTTCAGATTTTATATCAACCGAAAAAAGCTTGTTGGTTTTGATGTGGTGCAATTAGTGAACGAGTATCCGATTGAATCGACGCTTTATTGGGAAAAAAAGCTGCTACAATTTATTTTCGACAATAATAAAAAAGTGGTACTTTCTTCTTGTGGCGACGATTACAACTGCGTTAAATATATGCTTGACGGAAAATTTCGGTATTCAATTTTAACGCCTTGCGAAACCAATCCGAGTGCGCCACATTGTCAATATACTTTGAAATATGTTACAGATCAGTTCCAGAAATTGCATGATTTTGTTTATGAAAATATTACTATGGTAATTGCCGGCGACATGGATTATTCGATTCCGCTCGACGGCAATCCGAAATCTTTCGGGCTTATTCCCTACCCTATCAATACTGAAAAATTAATCTGGTCGCCATTGACAATCTCAGATAAGATCATCATTTTTCACGGCATTAACGAAATCAATGCTTCTCGAAAAGGAAATAGTTATTTTGAAGCCGCGCTTGTTGCGATCGGGAAAAAATATCCAGATAAAGTCGATATTATTACGGCCCGTAGCATTCCGTATGCCGAATACATCCAGCGCTATGATAGTGCGCATATCGTTCTGGATCAAGTCTGGAGTTATGACCAAGGCTACAATGCGCTTGAAGCAATGGCAAAAGGAAAATTGGTATTCACAGGTGCTGAAACAGAATTTGAAACTTATTATTCTATTTCAGAACCTGTGAATATCAATGCAAAAGCCGATGTTACTTATCTTATTGAAAAACTGTCTTGGTTGATTGAAAACCCGCAGGAGATTGTTGCCATTGGAAAACGGGCTAGAAATTTTGTAGAAAAGGAACACGATTATATCAAAGTCGCTCAGAAATACCTTAATGCCTGGACAAATTGATTATTTCTCTTCATGATATTCTTGTTCAGTATTGATAGCCCAGATATTCGACTTGTCAGTAATGCCATTTTTAATGTTTTGAACCGCTTGAATTGCCGTAAGCATCGAATGGTCCTGGTTGTTATATTTGTGCATTCCGTTTCTTCCCACCAGAAATAAATTATTAAAGCTATCGGTGAATTCCCTTAACTCTTCAAATCGGGAATAAGTACCAAAATAAGCCGGATAAGTCTTAGGCATTTTAATAACGACATAATCCAAGACATCTTCATTTGATTTGATAAACCCAAGCTTTGTCATTTCGGCGATGGCAAGTGCTCCCATTTCTGCTTCTGTTTTCTTCCACATGTCATCGGTTTCATTGCAAAAATATTCTAATCCGACCCAGGTTGTCGTTTTGTCTTTTACCAAGAACGGACTCCAATTATTAAAAATCTGAAGCCTTCCCACGTGAACATCTGCATCCTGAATGTAAATCCAATTGTCTTCTACCTCGTGTTGTATTGATTTCAAAAGCAAGCCAACGGTAATAAAATCGCGGTAACATAATCCGGCGGCGACTTCCTTAACGTGCTCAGGAATTTCACAATTTAAGGTCTCTATTAATTCGATTATTGGCATTGTGGAAAGGAAATAATCGCCTACGATTTCGGTTTTTTCACCATTTAAAATATTTTCCGTGACCACACTTTTTATAGTTTTCCCTTCCGTATTTATCTGGATGACTTTTGAATTGGTGACGAGTTTGCCATTGGCGGCATTTACTTTTTCGGCGACTTGTTCCCACATTTGTCCGGGACCGAATTTTGGATACAGAAAATATTCTATCAATGACGTTTCTGTATCTTTTTGGTTGATTTCATTTTTCTTTTTGACAAAAATTGTTTTGAGAAAATGTGCGATTGTTTTTTTGATTGACAACCCTTTTATGCGTTGTGCGCCCCATTCAGCGCTTATCTCCGAACATGGAATACCCCACACTTTTTCGGTATAATCTTTAAAAAACATTTCATACAAGCGCTTTCCGAAGCGATTAATGAAAAAAGCATCGAGTGTTTTTGGATTTCTAATAGGAAAAATCAGGGCTTTTATGTAGCTGAATCCAATTTGCATTGTGCTAATATATCCTATTTTTCTTACTGTTTCTGGTGTAAGGGAAATTGGATAATCATAAAATTTTCGCTTGAAAAAAATCCTAGATTTTCTTTTCCGCACCAATAGAACATTGTCATCATCGATTGTGGTGTCATTGCCTATTTTTACAACAGATGCTTTGTTCTGATAGGAAATTTTCACTTCATTGAGATCCGAAAAGATTGGCAGAATGTCGTTCCACCACTGCATAACGACATCTGATTTTGAGAAAAATCGATGTCCGCCAATATCAATTTTATTGCCTTTATAGTCCACTGTTCTTGAAATTCCGCCCCAATAATCGCTCATTTCAATAACTGTAGGATAAATGTCGGTATGTTTCTGGAATTCATAGGCGGCAGTCAGTCCCGCAGGACCACCTCCTATTATTATTGCTTTTTTTTCTTTCAATTTATATTTGGAATTAGCCACTTCAAAACTACATTATTTAGTTGAAACCGATGCTTTTTTCGGTTATATTTGGATATGAAATTTTACCCATTTCCGAAAATGTATAAATATTGCTTTTTCCTGACAATTGCTTTTTATTGTTTTTTTATAGGACATTACGGATGCGAAAACTGGGATTCTGGCTTTATAACCGGCTTTTGCTGGCGCCTTATCAATGGAGAAAATGCTTATCAAGATTTCATATACCTCCGACCGCCGGTGTCCATTTATTGGCATTCGATTTTTATGCAAATTTTACCCGTTGAAGGGCAATATTATTATTTTAGGATTGTCGGCTATTTGCTGTTTGCGCTTCAAGTGTTTCTGGCAGTTTCGGGATTTGACCATTTGTATGACTTGAAAAAAATCAACGTAAATAAATGGGCTATGATGACGGTTTGTTTTATCATTTCAGTGCATAATTTTTTTGCTAATCCATGGTTTACGGTTGACGGTATTCTCTTTGCAACAGTTGCATTTTATATTATTGCCCGATTCAAAAACAGAAATTATGGCGTTTATTTTCTAGCGGCACTTTTTTGTATGCTTTCGGCGCTTTCCAAACAATCTTTTTATTTTATTCCGATCATTTTTACTGCATGGATAGCGATTGAAAACGGCCTTAAAAAAAGCGTTTATTTTTTATCTTCAATAACCATTATCGGGTTTTTGTTTTTTGTATGGATCAACTCTATTACCACATTCAGCACGTTCTCGGGCCAAGTTTCTGGAAAAACAAAATTATCCGATTTATTTGAAGTAGGTTTTAGGATTTACCTGCATTGTTACCACAACAAATTTATATTTGCAAGTGTGCTTTTACTTCCGTTCATTATATCATTTTATAAGCAAAAAAGCATTCCTAGGTTATCCGTTTATTTAAAATGGTTGTCCGTAAGCGTTTTTGCTTCAGCGTTGATTGCCATTCCGCTCATCGATTTTAAAACCGTAATCATTATCTTTTTTAATGCGGCGGTAATCGCTTTTATATATAAAACTAACTTCAGTTTCAAAAAAATAAGGTTCTATTTTCCCGCAGGGATATTGTTAGGCATTAGTTGGTGTTGTGCGCTTAGTTTGGGTTATGCAAGTCCGATTCTTTTTTCGACAGGCATTATACTCGTTTTCTTTTTTTTAATGTATGAAGACTTTGCTTTCATACAAATCAAAAAAATATATCCGTTGCTTGCAATTCCGGTTTGTATTTTTGTTTTATTCACGGCAACAAAACCTTATCGCGAAGAACGTATTTCTTCATTAAATTATTCACTTGCGACCGTTTCTCCAAAATTGAAATACATACAATCTGACAAAAAAACTTTTGAAAAATACATGGATTTGAAACAGTTGGTCAGCCGTTATGGCAATGACTATATTGTTGCTCCATCGCTTCCCATGGCACATTATCTGTTCGATACACAAAATCCGATGCCCGCCGAATGGCTGACAAATTTTGAAATTAATGATGATGTTTATGGTTTCCTTAAATTTACTTCTAAAAAGCATTGTCCGGTTTTCCTGGAGAAATCATTTATAGATGGAGAACCATTCATTAAAACCGAAGCAGATCGCGAATGGTTCAGTTTATATGGATTGTTTATTTATAAAAATTGCCATCCTATTGCAGAAACCGACTATTTTTTGATTTATGATGCTGATGAAATTGGGAAATACTTAAATTAGTCCATTCTGAATAAGATTTTTCTAAAATAAATACTCAAAACCAGCAAATAAACAAGATAAGTAAAACAATGCGCCATTACAACACCTTCAATGCCATACAAAGTAATCAGAAATTTACTCCCAAAAAACATGATGCCCATGGAAATGAATTCGGTAATTATAAAAACTTTCGTATGCTTTTTTGCTACAAGATTATAACCTAAAATTAGCGAACACGCTTTTAAAATATCTCCGAAAAGCTGCCAGAAAAACAAATCTTTAACCAGCAAAAAATCCTTTGTAAAAAGTATCCTTATCGCAAGATCTTTCAGAAAAAACAGTACAATTAAAGCAACGATGAAAACCGGAATAATGCCTTTGTAATAACTCCAAAAAACAGCTTTGGTTTCGGTGCTATCTTTGGCTTTGACCAATTTCGGAAGAAAGTAAACACCGCAAACCGTCGTAATAAACATCAGATAGTAAGTTGAAATTCGAGAAATCGCTTCCCAAAAACCCGCTTGTTCCATTCCGATCGAAGCAATGACATTATTCCGAATGGCCAGAAAAACCAATGGCGATATCACTGCCGAAACAACCGCCATCAACGAAAACACCGACAGTTTTTTTATCAAATCGCTGCTAACTGAGTGCCCCGAAATATACTTGAAAAGCGGAATTTCCTTGTTTACATAAAAAAAAGACACTACAAAAAGTAATGACGGCGCCACGATAATCGCCAGTAAAGCCCCAAAAGTATGGTATTGCAAAATCAGCATAACAGAAAGTAGCAGTCCAATGATATTTCCGAAAATCGTGGTATAAATGACTTCTTTAAATTTCCCAAGTCCATTGATGACGGCAATTAGTACTATAGAAAATGCATACCAAGGCATGGCAATCGCCAAAGCTTTAAAAACAAAATCGTAACTTGCATTGTTCCCAAAAACCATTACATTCCAAAATCCGGAAAAGCAAAATAAAATCAGACTTAACAAAATCGCTACGCCGCCAAGGCTAAAAAAAAGCGTTGAAATGATCTTCTTTAATGCCACTTCATCCGAATCGCTTTCGGCAGTATATTTCACGATTCCATTCTGAAACCCCAAAGTCGAAATTGTTTCCAGTGAAGCAATAAAATTTCGCAAATTTCCGACAAGCGCCATTCCGCTTGGTCCGACAAAAATCGCAATCACTTTTGAAGTAACCAAACCAATCGCAAGTTTGAGCATCACACTCAAGCTGTTCAGCGAACTGATCCTGAACAAGGGCGTTTTTGATATTGATTTGAGGAAATTCAATTAAAACTGATTTAGGATTTTTGCCACAAAATCGGCTTCATCAATTGTCATTACGGGACTTATAGGAATGCTGATAATTTCGTCGTGTATTTTTTCGGAAATCGGAAATGACAAAATATTCAGGAACGATAAAGCTTTTTGTCGATGTGGTGCCACCGGATAATGGATCAGCGTTTCAATGCCATTTTCCGAAAGATATAGTTGTAATTCACTTCTATATTTTGTTCTTATAACAAACAAATGAAACGCATGATGATTACCGCCGTTATATATCGGCAAGGTTATTTTCGGGTTTGAAATAGTCGCCAAATAATGGTTTGCAATGGTTTTTCTGGCTTGATTTTCAGCATCAAGATTGGGCAGTTTTACATTCAGGAATGCAGCTTGCAATTCATCCAAACGGGAATTCGTGCCTATAAAATCACAATGATATTTCGTCTCCGAACCATAATTCCGGAGTAAATTAATCATTTTCGCAAGCTCACGATCATTGGTCGTAACTGCGCCGCCATCGCCCAAAGCACCGAGATTTTTTCCAGGATAAAAGCTAAAACCGGCAGCATCAGATAGATTTCCGGCTTTGAATCCTTCTGTATTTTTTGCGCCGTGCGATTGTGCAGCGTCTTCAATAACAAGCAGTTGATTCGCTTTTGCAATCGCGTTAATGGCATGCATATCGGCTAGTTGTCCGTATAGATGCACTGTCAAAATCGCTTTTGTTTTCAATGATATCTTTTGCTGTATTAATTGTGGATCAAGGTTGTAAGTTTCCAAATCGGGTTCTACCAAAATCGGCACCAAATCAGCTTGCAAAATAGCGAGAATACTGGCGATATAAGTATTTGCAGGAACAATTACTTCATCACCTTTTTCCATTTTTCCCAATTGGATGTATGCCTTAAAAATCAGCGATAGTGCATCGAGGCCATTGCCTACACCAAGACAATATTTCGTGCCGCAATAATGGGCAAAATTACTTTCGAATGCTTTAACTTCATTGCCCAAAATGTACCAACCTTTGTTCATAACAGATTGCAATCTTTGCTGAAAAGCCGATTCATAAGGTGCGTTAATTTTGTGTATGTCGAGGAATTTTATCATAATAAAATGTTATCCAAAAGCGTAAAATTTTCTGTTTTCACCTCATAAAAATCATGCACGATTGTGCTCGCTCCGAAACTTTCTTTCCAATAAGACAAGCCCGAATTTAGTCGTTTTCCGCCACTTTCATTAGAAATGCCAAAATCGAAATACCGCTTTTCTTTAAATACTATTTTTAATAAATGATCGTATAAAAAATCTAGGCTTCCGACAGTTTCGCGGTTTTCATTGGTCGAAATATATTGGGCGTGCGCTGTCGTTTCTGTTTCAAAAATAGTGGTTCCAGCGACCACTTTCCCATTGTCATAAACATTGAACTGTCGGATATTTTTTGGAAAATTTTGCTGTAACAATTTAATTTCTTCCAAGCGGTGGACAGGTTGCGCGTCGTGCTGTTTCTTTAGATTCGGAATTAAAATTTCGTTCCAAAATCCATCAAAGTTTTTGTCTTCACGGATTTCGAGTTGTGCAGCAACCGCTTTTTTAATACCGCGTTTTCGAATTTCGGAATAATCGTATTTTTTTGATAAATCGATAACAGCTAAGGTATCCCTTCGTATCAATTTTGCTTCCGTTAAAAACAATGCATAATCCAGTTCCTGTGCAGGCTTTTTGTGATAAACCGATGGCAGAAGTTTCAGTTGAAGTGTATCTATTTTATTTTCATTCAAGAATGACAAAACTGCCCTAAATGCAAAAATTACTTCTTCCAGGCGCAGTTTTTCAGCATAAACCAATCCACCATAAGTAAGCCCGGAATGCGAAAAAACGGAATTTTCAACCAAATTCGCAGGTAAAATCGCCACCAATTTATCATCAGCAAAAGCCAGCAACGAAAAATCCTTAAACCTATCGGCATGATAGTCCATAAAATGGCGATGGAAAAGAAATGTTGCGTTTTTGGCTGCCGATATAAAAGCATTCCAATGCTCGGCATCTTTGGTTTTGTAACGCCTGATGGTAAAATTTTTCACTTTTAATTTTTAAAACATCGGAAAATTACTGATTTTTTAGCGAACAACATAATCACAATTGTCAATTATCAATTGTCGATTATCAATTGTATTGTTATCTTTAACTCAGAAATTAATCCGCTTAAAGTGAAACACCATTTGCAATGTTTTTATTGTGCAGTCGCATTTTTTATGACTGGCTGTAGTTTTTCGCAGGATATCGCACTGTGGGAACAGTTTAACGGCAAATACGATTTTACTTTTGTCGGCAACACTTTAAATACCGCCGAAAATAATGGTACTACCGATTGTACGATCCTTACGAGCGCCGTCGCAAACCTAAATTTAGGAACCGGCGATACCATCGAAAAAGCTTATTTGTATTGGGCAGGTTCAGGAACTGGTGATTTTAATATAAAACTCAATAATGTCGATATTGCCGCATCGCGCACCTTTCCAATTTTTCTCAATAGTTTAGATTATTTTAGCGCTTTTGCGGATGTCACTGACTTGGTGCAAAATACTGGAAATGGCGATTATATTGTATCGGATCTTGATCTGAATCCGTTCATCAGTCCGACCGCATATTGTAACAACCGTACCAATTTTGGCGGCTGGGCGATGGTGGTAGTTTATAAAAATGATGCACTTCCACTCAACCAACTCAATGTTTATGACGGTTTACAAGGCATTCCTGATAATATTTCCATTACCCTCAACAGCCTTAATGTAATCGATGACAATGATGCAAAAATCGGTTTTATTGCATGGGAAGGTGACCAATCGCTTGATATTGATGAAACGCTGACGATCAACGGCAATATACTTAGCAATGTACTGAATCCGCCCACAAATGCCTTTAACGGCACCAATACGATCACCAATTCAAGCGATTTATACAACATGGATTTGGATGTTTATGACATTGAGGGCAATATTGCTGTTGGCGATACAAGTGCGCTCATAGAGATGACTTCAGGCCGCGATGTGGTGCTCATTAGTACCATCGTTACCAAATTGAACAGCCAGCTTCCCGATGCTACCATTGCGATCAATACCATCGAAAAATCTTGTAATTCAAGAAACATCAATGTTGATTATACCGTTTATAATGTCAACAGTACCGATGTCCTCCCTGTGGTTACTATCGCTATTTATGCCGATGGAGTATTTGTTGGGCAAACGCAGACTGTTGCTCCGATTGCTATTGGCGACAGCGAAAATGGCTTTATCACGCTTACCATACCTGCCGAAATTCCGAACGAATTTGAACTGCAGTTCTTTGTCGATCGCAATCAGGACGGAGTAGGATTTATAGCGGAAATTGATGAATACAACAACATCGATGCTGAAATTATTTCGTTGAATGTATCGCCACCCTTTAATCTGGTACCGCCGCTCGTTGCATGTAATGAAGGATTAAGCAAAGGCACGTTTGATTTTTCGATTTATGAAACATCGATTAAAAATGATCCGGCGGATACGGTTACTTTTTATGAAACGCCGGAAAACGCCTCCGATGAAGTGAATCCGATTACAAATAGTAATAATTTTAACACACTTGCTCCAAAGGAAATTTTTGCACGGATTGAAAGTCCGGAAGGATGTTTTAGCGTGACTTCTTTTATGCTGAATGTTAAAAACTGTCCGCCAAAAGTGTATAATCTTGTGGCACCTATGGCAGATAATTTTTATGACACTTTCCTGATTGACGGGCTTCGCGATATTTTTCTGAATTTCAGATTGACCATTTATAACCGTTGGGGGGCCGAAGTGTGGACTGGCAACAACAACACTGCCGATTGGGATGGAAAAGCCACAAAAGGGTTCAGAATGGCGGGAAGCGATTTGCCTGAAGGCACTTATTTTTATGTATTGGAATTGAATGATCCCGATTTTCCCGAACCGATGAATGGTTTTTTGTATCTTAAAAGGTAAATAAGCTCGGTTTTAGGATTTTGTTCAGGTTTGGCGTCAATTTGACGTGTGCCTATTTTTAAAAGTTTGGTAATTCGATTGTGTTTTGGAGTTGGTTGTTATAATACTTGTAATGAGAAAACTAATTACTTTAAATTTTCTTTAATTGCTTGTAAAAAGGAAGTTGAAAATACTATATGCAAACAATTTTTCAATCCGTTTCTTCCCATTATCCCTTCTCCAAAGCAGGCAAATACCATTTGAATTTTACCGCCATCAATCTTAAAATAATAATGACTAGCGACGTAATCAGATAAACCAAATCTTTATCGAGCGACATTTTTTTGAGTAAGAAAAATAAAACACCACCCGCAATACAGATCGTTGCATAGATTTCGCGCCGGAAAATTACCGGGATTTCATTACACAAAATATCCCGAATGACACCGCCAAAACACGCTGTCATGGTGCCGAGCGCAATACAAATCAAAGGATCCAAACCAACTCCTATACCTTTCTCAAGACCGATTAGCGTAAAAACGCCCAATCCAATCGTATCGAATAAAAATAAGGAAGTTCGCAGTCGGTCGAATTTTTTCCTAAATACCACCGCCAGAAAAAAACCAATAACAATGATATACACATAATTAAGGTCGAGCATCCATCCCACCGGAGTATTCCCAATCATGATGTCGCGCAATGTTCCGCCGCCCACCGCTGTCACAAACGCAATGATAAAAACCCCGAAAGGATCGAGTTTTTTGTTCATCGCCGTAAGGGCACCTGACATGGCGAATGCCATTGTACCGATGATGTCGAGAAGGTGGAACATTTGGGATTTGGGATTTGGGATTTTCGCTACATTCTTTGCGTATAAAAATTATAATCTTTCAAAACCGTTCGGATAAAATCATGGTCGTTGCCCGATTGATTTTTGATTCCCGCTACCGTTTCAACCTTATTTCTAAGTTTAGACAACATCGCATAATCTCTGGCTTTCACGGCTGCGAGCATCGTTTCTTTGACGATTCTGACATCATTGTCAGAGAGTTTGATTACCGATGGATAAACAGGCACATACGCCATATCGATTTCTTCAAGGATGGTACTATTAATGGACACATTATTTTTTAATGTAATCAATGCTGTCCCAGCTGCCATATCGCCTAATCTTTGAGATTTACTACTCACAATAATCATAATCAGTCCCAATACATAGGTTGTCCATATTTCTACCAACCTAAAAAGCCATCGGATTAGATAATCGCCAAAACTGGCTTGGTAGCCGTCAATCTTCACCACTTTAATTTTCATGGCCATTTTTCCGAGTGTTTGCCCTTCGAACACACTTTCCATAAAAAGCGTATAAAAAGTAACCGGAATCATAAAAATGATAATGATCGCAGCCTGTGACCATCGGTCCCAATCATTCACGGCATCACCCAATCCCATTACATTGAAAATCAACCAAAAAACGATGATCAGATAGGCAACTTGTACAAGCAAATCGATTATGGTCGCCAAAATTCGTTCACCCAATGATGCTGCTGTGAAATTTATATTTACATTTTGCGTGGTATTAATAGATAATTGCGTCATATTTTATATTTTAGCATCCAATGAGAGAAGTTGCATTCATAAAGCAAAATAAAGCAAAATGGCTTGAATTCGAACAGGCTATTTTTGGTAAAGCTAAAAAAAATCCTGATGAAATGGCCAGTTTGTATATACATTTGGTCAACGATCTATCCTACGCTCAGACTTATTACCCTAAAAGTAAGACGGTTGTCTATCTGAATCACCTTGCAGCGCGCATTTATCAAAAAATATACAAAACCAAAAGACAAGAAACCAATCGCATTGTTTACTTTTTCTCGATTGAAGTACCATTACTTGTTTATCAATACAGAAGATACTTATTATATGCGTTTGCCCTATTTTTTGCTTTTGTGGCAATGGGAGCGCTTTCTGCTAAATATAACCCTGATTTTGTGAGACTTATCCTTGGCGATGATTATGTTAACAAAACGCTGGAAAATATCAAAAACGGAAATCCGGTAGCCGTTTACAAGTCGGGAAGCAATTGGGGAAGTTTCGTGTCCATTACTTTTAACAACCTTCAGGTGGGCGTAATGAACTATTTCTTCGGAATTACAGCCGGAATTGGTACATTCTATATCTTGATGCAAAATTCGATAATGCTCGGATCATTTCAGTATTTTTTTTATCAAAAGGGCGTTTTTTGGGCCAGCGTGCGCGGTATATGGATACATGGGGCGATGGAAATATTCAGTATTGTGGTAGAAGCCGCTGCCGGATTTGCTCTTGGTGCCGCATTGTTATTCCCTAAAACCTATTCGCGAATTGACTCTTTTAAAATCGGTTTTAAAGATACTTTCAAAATATTCATAAGCACAATGCCTTTTACAGTTGCAGCGGGATTTCTCGAGGGTTTTATAACACGCTATTCTGTTGACATGCCTAACTGGCTGAGTACAATTATTATCCTTTCAACTTTATCGCTAATTTCCTTTTATTACCTGATTTTTCCGTATTATGTCAACCGGAAATTACAAAAAAGCATTCCAAAATTATAATAACCAAAACCGATAGCATCTAAGCCTTTTGAAGTATTTTTTATACATATTCCTATTTTTATCTTGTAATGGCGCTTTTGCCCAGGACAGCACCACGGTGGTATTGGATACTATTAGCTTAAGCGAAAAAACTGTTATAAAAGGAAAAAAATGGTCTGAAAAAGACATTCAAATCGACCAAAATGATTCGATTGAACAACGCCGTCTGTCCCAAAAATTCAAAACAAAATACAAATCTGAAGACTATGTCTATGAAGAAAGTCTTCGGCAGAAAAATGCCTGGGAACGTTTTTGGGAATGGGTGGGCAATGCGTTTTCAAAGCTTTTCAGTACGGGCTCCGAGGCAACTTTTAGCGCTATTGAAATTATTTTTAAAATTCTTGCCATACTGGTCATTGCATTCGTGATTTTCCTGATTGTAAAAGCAATTTTAAACAAAGACGGTCAATGGATTTTCGGAAAAAATTCAGACAAAAAAATCATTCGCTACGACGACATCGAAAAAAACCTTCACCTTGTTGATTTTGAAAAACTGATCCGCGAAACATTACAATCGGGTGAAAAACGACTAAGTATTAGATATTATTATCTCTGGCTGCTAAAGCGATTCTCTGAAAAAGAAATTATCGAATGGGATGTTGAAAAAACCAATTCCGACTATTTGTATGAAATCAAGAATGAAAAGCTGAAACACAATTTCGGCTACCTTTCGCACCTTTACAATTATATTTGGTATGGTGAATTTGAAATTGACGAAGCCACTTTCGAAAAAGCAAAAGCCATATTCGAACAAACCATAAAATCAGTATAAATGGACAGAACACTCAAGATATACATTGGCGTACTGGTGCTGATTTTTACGCTCATCATTGTCATTGACGCCAATAAACCTGTGCCAATTGATTGGACGCCAACTTATGACACGTCCGACAAAAAACCACTCGGATTGTATATTCTTGACCACGAATTGCCATCGCTTGTAAAAGGAAAAAAAATCAATAAAATTGACGTTACCCCTTACGAATATTTTGAGCCGTTATACAATTATGATTCGCTCGTAGATGATTACAAAGTGCACGGAACATTTTTAGACATTGCCGAAGGCGAAAACTTGGATACCGAATCTGTAAAAGAACTTTTTTATCTCGCAACCCACGGAAATGATATTTTCCTGAGCATGAAAAGTTTCCCGCTTTCATTGCTTGATAGTCTTAAATTAGAAACAAAAGGCGAATACCAATACCACGATAGCGATGTTTCGAGCTGGATGGCCAATCCAAAATTAGGCAGTCAAAAATACAATCTCGTTAAAAATGCCGGGACACAATATTTTTCAAAAATAGATACCCTTAAAACTACGGTATTAGGCTACCAGAGCGGCGATTCTACAAGAGTGAACTTTATAAAAGTACGTTATAGATCCGGCAATTTCTTTTTACACACCCAACCTGCCGCTTTTACCAATTATCATTTATTGAAAGACAATCACGCTGAATATGCCGAAAAGGTCCTTTCGTATCTTCCCGAAAAAGACATCTTTTGGTATGTCAAATTCCAAAATGGCGCAAAAATTTCTAACGACCCTTTGCAATTTATTTTCAGCCAGCCGGCATTGATTTGGGCATGGTATCTCGCCCTTGGCGGAATGGTCGTTTTTATGATTTTTAATGCGAAAAGGCGACAACGCATCGTTCCTATTGTAAAACCGCTAACAAATACTACGATAGATTTCGCAAAAACGATCGGTAACTTGTATTTCCAAGAAGGCGACCACGACAATATTATCGAGAAAAAAATCATATATTTCCTTGAAAAAATGCGTCAAGATTATTTGATGGACACAACTGTTCTTGACGAAGCATTTATCAAAAGATTGCAGCTCAAATCAGGAAAAGATATTAACGACATTCAAAGAGTGGCTTATCTTATCAATGCTTACCGCAAGCATCACTATACGAGTGTCGAAAGCGATTTGATTGACATTAATAATGCCATTGAAAAAATTATAAATTAAAAGACATTCAGCAACCGAAATATCCAATACACCGCAACTATGGAAAACTTTGAAACTCCGGAAAACACTCAGGAAACCACGAACGAAAATGTAAATTTCCAGTCCAGAATCGATTTGGGCAAACTACAAGAGAGCATCGCTGCCATTAAAGAAGAATTGGGTTCCGTAATCGTCGGACAACACAAAATGATCGACCAGCTTTTGGTGGCCATACTTTCTAACGGGCATGTGTTGCTCGAAGGCGTACCTGGTGTTGCGAAAACCATCACAGCAAAATTGCTCGCAAAAACAATCAATATTGGTTTTAGCCGCATACAATTTACACCAGACTTAATGCCTTCGGATATTTTGGGAACATCCGTTTTCGATCTTAAAAAATCGGAATTCGAATTCAAAAAAGGACCAATTTTTTCCAACCTGATCCTGATTGACGAAATCAATCGTGCGCCTGCCAAAACACAAGCTGCTTTGTTTGAAGTAATGGAAGAACGCCAGATTACTATTGATGGAAAACAGTTCATTCTAGATACGCCGTTCCTTGTTATCGCTACGCAAAATCCAATTGAACAGGAAGGTACTTATCGTTTGCCTGAAGCACAATTGGATCGTTTCTTATTCAAAATTACAATCGATTATCCAAAATTAGAGGAAGAAATTTCGATTATACAAAGAGAACATACGCTTCAAAATCAGGGCAAGCTCGACAACATCAAAACGTTACTTTCGGCAGATGAGATCCGCAATTACCAAAGCCTCGTTAAACAAATTATCGTTGAGCCACAACTATTGCAATATATTGCCAAAGTTGTGGTGAATACACGCGAAAATGCATTCTTGTATTTAGGTGCTTCACCTCGCGCTTCGATTGCGATTTTGAATGCTGCGAAAGGATTTGCTGCGATACGTGGACGCGATTTCGTGACGCCCGAAGACATCAAAGACGCAGCGATTCCGGTATTGCAACACCGTGTTATTGTTACGCCAGAACGTGAAATGGAAGGTATCACGAGCGTTGAAATCATCCGCCAGATCATTGAATCGGTAGAAATACCAAGATAAACATTGTAACCCAGAAACCTTAAAACTTTGAAATTTCTCAAAAGTTTATACCTCAACAACTTTTTCTTCTACGCGCTTTTGGGCATCGTAGTCCTTTTTGTGTGTGCCTTTGTTTTTCCGTTTTTATACCGAGCCGTTGAATATTTATTTTTAGTGCTGCTTGTATTTCTATTTTTAGATGTGTTGATCGTATTTTTCGCCAAAAATGGTATCGACGCCAGTCGTATCATGCCCGAAAAATTATCAAATGGAGACGAAAATCCCATCAACATCAATATTCGCAATTACTATACTTTTCCTATATATGTTAAAATAATTGATGAAATCCCGAGTCAATTTCAAGTCCGGAATTTTGAGATTTCACGAAAAATAAAAAGCTCCTCCGAAGATGACATCGCTTATTATTTGCGTCCTACAGCACGTGGCGAATACCATTTTGGTAAACTCAATATTTATGTCGCTTCTCCGCTAAGACTCATTTCCAGAAGATTTGTGTTCAGTAAAGACGAAATGGTGCCTACCTATCCATCTTATATACAACTTAGAAAATACGATTTGATTGCGTTTTCGAACAATCTGTTTCAATACGGCGTTAAGAAAATCAGGCGCATCGGACATTCGATGGAATTTGAGCAAATTAAGGAATATGTGCCCGGTGACGACATTCGCACACTCAACTGGAAAGCCACGGCGAAAAAAAATAGCCTGATGGTGAATCAATTTCAGGACGAAAAATCGCAGTCGATTTATATGGTAATCGACAAAGGGCGTGTAATGAAAATGCCTTTTAACGGACTGAGTTTACTCGATTATGCAATCAATGCAACTTTGGTTTTGTCGAATGTTATCCTTAAAAAACAAGACAAAGCCGGCATGTTCGCCTTTTCTAAAAAAGTAACCAACCGCGTTGTGGCAGAAAAACGCTCAGCACAAATGCAAAATATCCTCGAAAGCCTTTACAACATTAAAACCGATTTTTTTGAGAGCGATTTTAGTCGTTTGTATGCCGATATCCGAAAGAATATCAACCAGCGCAGCCTCATTTTGCTATATACGAATTTCGAGACTTTAGATAGTCTTCATAGGCAAATGCCCTATCTTAAAGGCATCGCAAAAAGCCATTTGCTCGTAGTCGTGTTTTTTAACAATACCGAGCTGAACGAACTGATTCACAAAAAAACAGAAACAATTCAAGAAGTCTATGACAAAGTAATTGCCGAAAAATTTGCTTTCGAAAAACGACTCATCGTAAATGAACTCAAAAAATACGGGATTTATTCTGTATTGACGCAGCCTGAAAACCTTACGCTAGATACGATTAACAAATATTTGGAAATAAAGGCCAGAGGTATTTTATAATATTATCTGCTAAAAAAGAATTCTTATGAAAAAACTACTACTTTTTTTTGCGCTATTTATAACGTCGATTTCTGGCTATTCTCAGGTTGAAGATACCGCAACTGTTTCTGTCGAAACGATTGAAAAATCGATGAAATATGAAATAGGAAAAATCAAATTAGCGGCCGGTAACGGTACTTTGAACGTGCCTAAAGGTTTTAAGTTCCTGAACGCAGAACAATCGCAATATGTGCTTAAAGATTTGTGGGGAAACCCGGAAGACAAGACAATTTTGGGTGCGTTGGTACCCGAGAACAAAGGTGTTTTACAAGAGGACAGCTGGCTATTTACAATCAACTATGACGGCATGGGGTTCGTAAAAGATGATGATGCGGAAGATATCGATTATGATGAAATGCTTGATAACATCAAGGCCGAAATAAAAAAAGACAATCCGGAACGCATACAGCAAGGATTTCCGTCGTATGAACTTATCGGATGGGCCTCAAAACCTTATTATGACAAAGATAAAAAGGTATTGCATTGGGCAAAGGAAATTAAATTTGGTACCGATTCCATTAATACTTTAAACTATGATTTAAGGGTTTTAGGTAGAAAAGGGGTTTATATTTTGTCGGCGGTCGCCAATATAAAGCAATTGCCAGAGGTGAAAGGTAACATCAACAATGTAATTTCGAGTATTGAATTTGACAAAGGCGAAGCTTATTCTGATTTCGATTCGAATACCGATACGATTGCCGCTTGGACGATTGGCGGACTCGTAGCCGGAAAAGTTTTAGCCAAAGTTGGTTTCTTTGCCATAATTTTAAAGTTCGGAAAATTTATAGCACTTGGTTTGATTGCTGCATGGGCCGCGGTCAAGAAATTCTTTTTCGGCAAGAAAGATCAGGAAGTTTCGCGTCCGCAGGCAGCAATTGCAGAAGAGGCAACTCCGCCACAAGAGGAAATATAACCCCTGAAAATTAACAACAATAGTTTCCGATGGCCGCACCAGAAACTATTTTTTTTTGCAATTCCTAAATCCCGGGAGCGAAAATCTTAGTAACTTAGCCCAACGCAAAAAAGCACTTTTGAAACAAATCACTTCCATACAAAATCCGTTTATAAAATCGCTTGTGCAACTCCAGGAAAAAGCAAAAGCGCGCAAACAATCAGGAACTTTTCTGATAGAAGGGCAACGCGAAATTATGCTCGCACTTAAAGGCGGATACGAACTCGAAACCGTGCTTTTTTATCCGGAATTGATCTCGGAATCCCAAATCAGCAAATTGACCAATAACCGAATCCAACTCATCGAAATCAACAAAGAGGTTTTCGAAAAACTGGCGTATCGCGACACAACAGAAGGTGTTATTGCTGTGGCGAAGAGTAAAAACCTAAAGCTTTCCAATTTAAAACTATCCGAAAAACCATTGCTATTAATTGCTGAAGCACCTGAAAAACCGGGGAATATTGGTGCCATGCTTAGAACTGCCGATGCCGCCAAACTCGATGCTGTGATTATTGCCAATCCAAAAGGCGATTTATACAACCCGAATATCGTACGTTCCAGCGTTGGCTGCTTGTTTACTAATAATATCGCAACAGGAACTACTGCTGAAATTATTGCTTTTTTGCAGCAAAATAAAATCAATTTTTATTGCGCTACTTTACAAAATTCGACTTCCTATCATACGCAGGATTATACCAAACCAACCGCATTGGTTGTTGGAACGGAAGCGACCGGACTTACGCAAGAATGGCGCGATGCTGCAACCCAAAATATCATCATCCCGATGCAGGGCGAAATTGATTCGATGAATGTTTCTGTCGCTGCTGCGATATTGATTTTTGAGGCGAAACGACAACGGGGATTTGGAATTTAAGATTTGGAATTTAAAACAACTATTATGAAACAGCAATTATCCATTTTATTCGTATTAATCAGTTGTACTTTATGGGCACAAATTCCCGAAAAACAACTCGACGATCTGGTTGAAAAAACCATGAAAACCTTCGACGTTCCCGGCATAGCAGTTGCCATCGTAAAAGACGGAAAAGTAGTCGTTGCAAAAGGGTATGGCGTGCGTTCCATTATTACGAAAGAAAAAACTGATGCGTATACATTATTCGGAATTGCTTCCAACAGCAAAGCTTTCACCACTGCGGCATTATCGATTTTGATAGACGAAAAGAAACTAGACTGGAATGACAAAGTCGTCAAATACATTCCGGAATTCAAAATGTATAACGATTATGTGACGAATGAATTTACGATAAAAGACCTCCTCACTCACCGCAGCGGTCTTGGTCTTGGTGCAGGAGATTTAATGATCTGGCCGGATAAAGCCGATTTCAATGCCAACGATATCATCCATAATTTGCAATACCTGAAACCGGTTTCTGCTTTTCGTACCAAATACGATTACGACAACCTTTTGTATATCGTTGCCGGCGAAGTCATTCACAGGATTACAGGACAAGAATGGGCGGAATTTATAGAACAACGCATCATGCAACCACTCGGAATGGACAAAAGTGCCGGCACATGGGTGCGGCTCAAAGATACTTCTGATGTTATTGCGCCACACGTGCCAATTGATGGTAAACTGAAAGTCATTTCGCGCTACAAAAATCGTATTCTCGACGCTGCGGGCGGTATTTATTCCAATGTAAATGACATGAGCAAATGGGCAATCATGCAACTCAACAAAGGAAAATATGAAAGCGGAACAGGCCAAAATCAGTTATTTTCTGAAGAACGGCAAACAGAAATGTGGACACCGCAAACCATTATTCCCGCTTATACAGTTGCACCTTACAACACGCATTTTTCTGCTTATGGATTGGGTTGGGGATTGGCAGATGTAAAAGGTTATAAGCAAATTTCACACACCGGCGGACTGGAAGGCACTGTCACACAAGTAACACTGATTCCAGAATTGCAACTTGGCATTATTGTATTGACCAACCAGCAATCAGGTGCAGCATTTAGAGCGATTACCAACACCATCAAAAATTCTTACATGGATATTCCCGCAGAAGATTTGGTCACGTTATACAGCAATGGCGTCAATACCAATGCAGCCGAGGATAATAAAGTTACCAATGCGGTATGGGAAATAGTAGCGAGCAATCAAAAAGCAAAAATCAAAATCGATACCCAAAAATATACAGGCACTTTTCACGACAATTGGTTTGGCGACATCGTAATTTCGGAGAAAAAAGGAAAAATGTATTTCGCCTCCAAACGTTCCCCGCAACTTAAAGGCGAAGTATTTTTCTATAAAGAGAATAATTTCGTGGTAAAATGGGACAATCCCTATTTTCATGCTGATGCCCATATTTTTTATGAAAATGACAATACAACCATAAAAATGCTACCAATTGCGCCGGATACTGATTTTAGTTATGACTTTCAGGATTTGGAATTCATTAAAGTTAATTGACAAATTACAGACCGCACAATGCAGACGGCAGGTAGTAGCCGAAAATATAAATTTCGAATCCGCTTCCTAAATTTTTTGTATATCTGCCTATCGGAACCTGCAGTCTGCAACCCGAAATCTGCAATTATTAACTATTAATTATTCATTATTAATTACTATTTCTTATATTTAGGCAACGATTGAAATGCCATGACAGATATAGAAATTGAACAAGAAAACAAAGCAATAGCCCGCGAATACAAGGAGCTACTTCGCATCAGTTACCAAACGCTCAGCGAAGCCGATAAAAAACTGATCCGCAAGGCTTTTGATGTCGCCGTTGATGCACACAAAGACCAACGCCGTAAATCCGGAGAAGCCTATATCTTCCATCCTATCGCCGTTGCTAAAATCGTTGCGAGTGAAATTGGTTTAGGTGCCACCTCCATCGCAGCCGCACTAATGCACGATGTCGTTGAAGATACTGATGTAACTATTGAAGACATCGAAAAAATGTTCAACCCAAAAGTTGCGCAAATTGTAGAAGGGCTTACCAAAATTGCTCAAGTACAAAAAGATCTCAATATTTCTATTCAAGCAGAAAATTTCCGCAAGATGCTGCTGACACTCAATGACGACGTGCGTGTGATTTTGATTAAACTCGCCGATCGCCTCCATAATATGCAAACAATGGATTCGATGGTAGAGCACAAGCAAACGAAAATTGCGTCGGAAACCTTATATATTTATGCACCGCTCGCGCATCGCCTAGGACTTTACAACATCAAAACCAAACTGGAAGATTTGGGATTGAAATATACAGAACCTCAAGTTTATAATGATATCGTAAGTAAAATCAAGGAAACTAAGGAAGAACAGGACGAATATATCAAGACGATTTCTGATGTTTTAAAAGAATCGCTTGACGCGGAAAACATCGAATATGTCATCAAAGGACGTCCGAAATCCATCTATTCGATCCGACGCAAAATGAAAGCGCAAAATGTCAGTTACGACGAAGTATATGACAAATTCGCACTCCGCATCGTTTACAAATCTTCGCAACATGATGAAAAATTCATCGCATGGAAAATCTATTCTATTGTTACTGATCATTATCGACCAAGTCCGAGCCGTTTGCGCGACTGGATTTCTTCGCCAAAATCAACAGGATATGAAGCGTTACATATCACTGTCATGGGGCCAAAAGGCCGTTGGGTAGAAGTGCAAGTGCGCAGCGAACGCATGGACGAAATTGCCGAACGTGGTTATGCTGCCCATTACAAATACAAACAAGGCGCTACCGAAGAAAGCGGACTCGATGTCTGGCTCAATTTGCTAAAAGAAGCACTCGAAAATCAGGAAGCCAACGCTGTTGATTTTGTCGAAGATTTTAAAATGAATCTTTATTCAAAAGAAATATTCGTGTTTACCCCCAAAGGTGAAATCAAATCGCTGCCAAAAGGTGCTACTTCGCTGGATTTTGCTTTCAGTATTCACTCGGCAATTGGTGTTCGTACACGAGGAACGCGCGTTAACGGTAAACTCGTTCCGCTGAACCATGAACTCAAAAGTGGCGACCAGATTGAAGTGATTACCTCTGCCAATCAGAAACCGAATTCGCATTGGTTGGACTATGTGACCACAGCGCGAGCTAAAAACAAAATCAAAAGTGTTCTCAATGAGAACATGAAGAAAATCGCCGAAGATGGCAAAGAATTGCTCACGAGAAAACTGCGTCATTTGAAGCTTAATGTCAATGAAAATACCATTAATGAATTAGTAGCTTTTTTCAAGCTAAAAACAAGTCTCGACCTTTTTTACCGCGCGGGGTTAGGGTCGATAGAAAATGCGCAATTGAAAGAATATGCGGCTTTGAAGAGCAATTCGTTTATGAATTTCTTTAAGAATAAAATCAAGCGTACCCCATCTTACCAACCTGAACAGATTCACAAAGAAGAACTCAGCAACAATTATGATATGCTGGTTTTTGGTGTCGACCAAGATAAACTCGATTATAAATTATCAAGCTGCTGCAACCCAATCCCAGGCGACGAAGTTTTCGGATTTGTAACTATTAATGAAGGAATCAAAGTACATAAAAAAGACTGTCCCAACGCCATTAGCCTGCAGTCCAACTACGCATACCGTATCATTCAAGCAAAATGGATTGACTCCTCTAAACAAGAATTCAAAGCCATTCTCGATATTACCGGAATGGATAGCCTTGGACTCACCAACGAACTCACAAAAGTCATTTCGAGTAATATGCATGTGAACATCCAGAGTATTTCACTGAGTAGTGAAGCCGGAATTTTTAAGGGACAAGTGAGTGTTGTGGTGCAAAACAATACAATCCTGAAAAGACTTATTGATAATATCAAGAAGATTGACGGGATTGATAAGGTGAGTCGCGTTTATAAGAATTAGGCGCAGATGGTAGACTGAATAAAACATATTGCAGAATAGCCTTAAACTTCAAACCTTCAATAACTAACCTTAAAAGAACCGTTGTCTATTACTTTTCCGGAATTACTCAAAGTCTTAAAGTTGCCCTGAAATGTGCCTTTGATTTTATGATCAGCACCATTTTCAGTGACATTCAGCGAAATGTTATTGCCAATTGAACTGTAATATTCTACATTGTCCTGTGTAAACACAATTTCCGAAATTGCGCCAGTACCAGTAGCATTTTTATAGACGTCAATTCTTATCGTCTCGATTGTAGAGCCGCCAACTTGCCCGTATATCGAGACTAAACTTGGGTCAGATGCATTGATGGATACGTAGTTGATTACTTTTGTGAGCCCATCAACGACGAAAGTAATTCTGTTGACATTCGTCGCTTCATCACCAGAGCCGGAACAGCCGTTTGAAGTAAATGCAACAAGGGATAATGTGGCGAATAAGATTATTTTTTTCATTTTTTTATTTTATGTTAGGCAAATCTATTGAATAAATTTTAATTGATAATAAACATTTCGACGAAGCTTTTTAGTTTTATGTCTTGCGCCTAAAATTGAATACAAAAAATCAAAAGTCTCATTTTTGTAAAGACTAATATAATGCAATTTGCAGCTTCGAAAGTACCACAGAAATTATCTTTCAACCGATTATCGCTGTTGATTTGCAGTTTCGATATCAAGCTTTCGTCAAGATTAACCGTGGTACCATTTCAGCTCGGTCTTATAATACCAAACAGCATAAACAGCAGTAGTATCTCCAGTATCTTTGTTAACTTTCATTTCAATATGCTCTTCAGAAACTGGTATGGAAGTGCTGTTAATAATTCCTTCCTAATCGTTTTTCTGCATATCAATCCTGGCGCTGAAACGCCGAAACTTTGAAACTTTGAAACTTTGAAACTTTGTCCCTCCTAAACTTTTCCTTATATTTGCCACATGACATTAATATCCGTTGATAACAGCAAAAATCAGGAAGTTGTAAAGAACGTCTTTACGATGTACCTCGAAAACAAAGGACACCGCAAAACTCCTGAACGCTACGCCATTCTTCAGGAAATCTATGACAGCGAGGAGCATTTTGATATCGAAAATCTTTATATCAAAATGAAGAACAAGAACTACCGCGTGAGTCGTGCTACTTTGTACAATACCATCGAATTGCTTTTGGATTGTGCCCTTGTGCGCAAACACCAATTCGGACAAAACCAAGCGCACTACGAGAAATCCTATTTCGACAAACAGCACGATCATATCATTATGACCGATAGCGGTGAAGTTTTCGAGTTCTGCGATCCGCGCATTCAGATGATCAAAAAGACCATCGAAGAGATTTTCGATATCGACATCCACAACCATTCGCTGTATTTGTATGCGAATAAGAAAAAAGCCGCCCAAGAAGATAGCGCTGCTGCGGAATAAAACAAAACAACACAAAAACACCATACAGAATGACCGTAGATTTATTATTAGGATTGCAGTGGGGCGACGAAGGCAAAGGAAAAATTGTTGACGTTCTTACTTCAAAATACGACATTATTGCCCGTTTTCAGGGCGGACCAAACGCTGGACATACTTTAGAATTCGACGGCATCAAGCACGTTTTAAGAACGATTCCATCCGGAATTTTCCATAAGAACTCCATCAACGTAATTGGGAATGGTGTCGTAATAGACCCAGTTGTTTTCCAAAAAGAAATCGAAGGTCTTGAAAAATTTAACATCGACATCCAGTCAAGATTAATCATTTCACGCAAGGCTCATTTAATTTTACCGACACACCGTTTGCTCGATGCAGCTTCTGAAGCTTCAAAAGGAAAAGCTAAAATTGGTTCTACATTAAAAGGTATTGGCCCTACATATATGGATAAAACCGGCAGAAACGGCATCCGCGTGGGTGATATCGAATTGGAAGATTTTAAAGAAAGATACCGCGCTTTGGCAGACAAACACGAAGCAATGATCCGTTTTTACGATGTTGCGATTCAGTATAATTTATCTGAAATGGAAAAGGAATTCTTCGAAGCCATTGAAGAACTGAAAAAATTACAATTCATCGACAGCGAAGAATATTTGTATCAAGCTCAAAAATCAGGAAAATCTATTTTGGCAGAAGGTGCGCAAGGTTCATTGCTTGATGTTGATTTCGGGACTTATCCATTTGTCACATCCTCGAACACCACCGCAGCCGGTGCTTGTACCGGTTTAGGTATTGCACCTAATAAAATCGGAGAGGTTTTCGGGATTTTCAAAGCTTATACAACAAGAGTTGGAAGCGGCCCTTTTCCGACAGAATTATTTGATGAAGACGGTGCAACGATGGCACGTGTTGGCAATGAATTCGGCTCTGTAACCGGACGACAAAGACGTTGCGGCTGGTTGGATTTAGTCGCTTTAAAATATGCAATTCAGGTAAATGGTGTAACACAACTAATGATGATGAAAGGCGATGTTTTGTCTGGATTTTCAACTTTGAAGGTTTGTACATCTTATAACTACAAAGGCAAACAAATCACGCATCTTCCCTATAACATCGAACCGGAAAATGTGACACCAATATTCAAAGAATTCAAAGGTTGGCATGCCGATTTGACCGGAATGACGACTTATGCTGCATTACCATCTGAGCTTAAAGAGTATATCGCTTTCATTGAATCCGAAGTTGAAGTGCCTATAAAAATCGTATCGGTGGGTCCGGATAGGACGCAGACGATTTTGAAGTAGCAGGTTGCAGGTTAATATAAAAAATGAAAAAGGCAGAGAAACAATGTTTTTTCTGCCTTTTTTATGAGGATAACGCTGTAAATTAAAAATTCCCTAATCTGAGATCTGAAATCAAACCTACAGTCTGTCAACTATTCCTTAATAATCAAAAAAGTTGCACTAAACCCTGTTGCAAGATTCCACGCATTCTCAACGAGTACTTTACCGTTTTCATCAAACTCAATAATCTTAAATTCGGCAGTATTCGGTCCTTCCGCCCCTTGATTGAGCGCAAGAAAATCGATTTTATTAAAACCGGGAACCAATGCGAGGTTATAAATCTTAAAGTCACCGCTCAACGTCGTCTGCGGCATCAACGTCACTAAATTAACTGACATCTTAATTTGATCGCCATCGATGGATCCAAAATCACGAAAAAGGATATATACATTGGGTGCTTTGGTCGTAATCTGCCCATAATCTTGGTTTTTTTTCATCGCAGGATCGGTTTCAAAACCGCCTCTTTGCTTGTTTAGTTTGGTCAGGTATTTCACATTTGGATCCACAAAACCATTTTGCCCGCTAAGATTGATGGGTTTTTCTTCAACTGCAATTGGCGGCGTGTTCGTTGTAGGTTTTGGAATATTTAGCGCGTCTTTTGGTTTTGGCGGCGATAGCACTGGCGGTTTGATATCCTGAGTGGTCGCATTGGAAATCCCCGAAAGCTTTACCGGCTTCTTGGCGTTCAATTCTTGGGCATACGAGCCAATAGAGAATAGCGATAATATAATTAAAATAGAAAACCTCATGCCTATGTGCATTAACCTAAATTCGGTATAAAAGTATCAAAACCTAACGATGAATCGCAAAAAATAACATTTTATTGTGCTAATAATGTTAGTAAATTATGACGAAGCGTATTTATACGTCCTTAGTCAAAATAATAATACACAACATGTTGACTTAATTCTTTACTGTGATTATTTTTTGCAATTGCATAGGGTTTTCAAAATAAGTTTCTATTTCTCCAATGTTTGCCAATGTATAAGAAAGCAGCGTTCCATTAGCCTTTTGGCTATGATTCTCCTTTTTAATTTTTATATTATTGTATATGTAAAATGGCGTTCTTAAAATCCCCCACGGAATTCCCCACCAACCTAACAACATTGTTGAAGTTATTGAATCATTATTTTTTTTGTCCAGACAATCGGGACAAGCGATCAGCGGTTTTTTGCTGAATGTAGAAACGATAAGGAAGCTTTTTACTGTATATAGTACTGTTCCGTTGAGTTTTTTCTGTGTCTGATTGCAAATTGGACAAGCTATATTTCGCAACTGTTCGGCATATTTTTCTAATTCTCCGACAGTATATTTTTTCTTTTGTGCAGCAGCACCTTTCATTATGTCTGCATTCAGATTGCGTTTCGCCACTTCGTTTTCAATAATACCGAATACTTCAGGACGCAATCCTTTAGCTTCCTGGGTCGCAATCCGAATAATATCGGAATCACTCATTTTTGCATAATGTTTTGCAATATCATCTAAGTCAAATCCCGCCATTCTCTATTTTATATTTAATTTATTTATTTTTTCGTTTTAGCTAAAGGCTTTTGGAGTTCATATATAAATGATTCCGAAGGATTCACCGTCATTGCTGATTTACCCTCGCCATTGGTTACCGTCAACGTAATGCTACTTTTTCCATATAATTTGTCACGCAGCAAATAGTTGCCATCCTTTAGTTGCCATTTCTTTATAATTACTGCCGGAATTACGAGGTCGAAATTGCTCGTTGTCACCCATGAAAAATTCGAAACAATCACAAGTTTTTGGATTTCAGACCAACGCACAAATGAATAAATTCCGGGATCATACCCTGAAGTTGCTTTTCGATTTTCGGCTTGAATTTCACTGAATTCCCCCATTAACGCAGGACTCGTAATCGTAAAACTTAGCAGCCTTTTGTAAAAATCTCTTAAATCCTTTTCGGATTGTGAAAGCTGTCCACCATCGAATTTCCCGCCATTCATCCATCTTTGGTGGTTCGGAACACCGATATAGTCGAATATCGAAGTACGGGAATGTGTACCGAAACCTGCATTTTCATTACCCGCTTCTCCTACTTCTTGTCCGAAATAAACCATCGTAGGCGATGTGCTAATCGTAGCAGAAACTACCATTAGCGGTTTCCCTTTTTCAGGCGTTCCCGCAAATTCTGGACTTGCCAATCGTTGTTCGTCGTGGTTATCAAGAAAATGAAGCATGTGGTGCTCGATATCGGCCACGTCGTGCTGAATATCGGAAATCCCGTCGGGAAGACATTTTCCCTTAATCACATCTTTTAATTTGTCATATAGCGCCACTTTATCATACAAGTAATCCATTTTACCAAGATTGATATAGTTGCGGTATTCTTTTGGATTGTATACTTCTGCAATCAAAAATGCATTCGGATTTTTCATTTTGATTGCCGAATTCATATAACTCCAAAATTCATAAGGTACCATTTCCGCCATGTCATAACGAAAACCATCAACGCCTTTTGCAGTCCAATATAATGCGATATCACGGAATTTCTTCCAAGACGACGGTACATCCTTGTCTTTCCAGAATGCAAAATGTTCTTTGTAGGATTTCTTGTCGAAACCTGCCGGCAATTCCGGAAAATCTTTCGAACCATCGGGCCTAATGCCATAATTGATTTTTACGGTTTCATACCAATCATTGCTATCCGGTTTTGCTAATCTGGAACCGTTTCCTGTCCATTTTGCAGGATTTTCATCGAAAGTTCCGTCTATCATTGGATTCTTTTCGCCGTTCAAAGGCTTGTACGTATCCGATGTCGGCACTTGAAAATGCTGTCCCGGAATGTAATAAAAGTTGTTATCGCGTTTGTATTCCACAGAAGTATCATCATCTGCGCCAAAATCGCGCACGCCTTTCGGATTGGTTTTTCCTTCGTATTTCCTGGCAATATGATTCGGCACGATATCAATGATGACTTTTAATCCGTTTTTGTGGGTACGGATTATCAAAGCTTCGAATTCCTCCAGCCTTTTCGACGGATTTACGGCCAAATCTGGATTTACATTGTAATAATCTTTTACAGCATAAGGCGAACCAGCGCGACCTTTCACCACTTCGGGATCATCGTTGGAAATGCCAATCGCCGTATAATCATTCACCAAAGCGTGGTGTGGAACACCAGTATACCAAATGTGTGTGACACCGAGTTTTTTTATTTCTTGTAAAGCCTTATCCGTAAAATCGTTGAACTTTCCAACACCATTTTCTTCAATCGTACCCCATGGTTTATTGTTCATGTTTTTGTTTCCAAAAAGCCGCGTAAAAACCTGGTAAACAACCGATTTACGCTCCGAAACTGCTTCTTTTTTATGATTAATCATGGACTTGCTTTTATTAGTTTGTGCGTTGGAGGTCAGTGTCAAACTGATGATAGCGACGATTATTATTTTATTCATATCTTGTATTTAAAATACCTTTTCATGCGGCATCATTTTACAAATATAAAAATTTGATGATAGCCTTTGCCTGCGCTGATAAATATTTCTTAATTAAAACGAAGAACGGCACATTTTCCTTAAATTTGGCAAAAATTAATCCGTTGAAGAAGTACTTTTTTTTCCTTATAAGCTGCTGTTTTTTATTGGTTTCGAATACTATTTGGGCCCAGCAAAAACCTAAAGTTGCTAAAAAATCAATCGTTGCTAAAAATCCGGCTGCTAATCAATCATCCGCTAAACAAGGCGCAAAGCCAATTATTATTGACTATGCCGATTTTGTCATTAAAGATGAAGAAAAAGTACCTGGTGCAACACTGCTTACGGGCAAAGTAAGATTATTGCACGACGGTGCGATAATGACTTGCAACAAGGCATACGTTTTTGAAAAGGAAAATTACCTGAAGGCTTTTGGCGATGTTCAGATTGTACAAGGCGATACTTTATTCCTAAACAGTACTTATGCCGAATACAGCGGCAACGAAAAAAAGGCGTTTGCCACTGGAAATCCGGTAATGCGCTCTCCTGACATGCGATTGACCACTGATACGATTTATTTTGATCGGAACATCCAACAAGCCTATTACAATACGAACGGAACCATTGTAAATAAAGACAATACGCTCAAAAGCAAATCGGGAAGGTATTTTGCAAAAGAGAAAAAATTTGTATTCCTGACTGCCGTGACGCTTACCAATCCGAAAACGGTTATTAAATCAAATCATTTGGATTATTATTCGAATTCCGGACATTCTTATCTTTTCGGCCCATCGACGATCACGAGCAAAGAAGATTATATTTATACGGAAAAAGGGTTCTATGATACGAAAAAAAATGTTGCACATTTCCTTCGAAAGTCCTATATCCGTTACAAAACCCGACTTATAGAAGGCGATAGTTTGTATTATGATCGTACCCGCGATTTTGCTTCGGCAACGAACAATGTTAAAATTACGGACTCTATC
This sequence comes from Flavobacterium sp., assembly GCA_029946065.1. Lineage (GTDB taxonomy): Bacteria > Bacteroidota > Bacteroidia > Flavobacteriales > Flavobacteriaceae > Flavobacterium. The sequence continues at coordinate 59,697 of JAQSDU010000007.1, read as the reverse complement.
AATAAAGGTATTGTCAAAGGCAATTACGCCGAAATTTTCAAAGCAAAAGATTCGATGTATGTAACCAAACACGCCGTCGCCATCAATTTAGTCGAAAATGATTCGGTTTACATCCACGGAAAAATATTGATGGTGACCGGAAAACCCGACAATCGAATCATCCGCGCATTCAAAAATGCGCGATTTTATAAAACCGACATGAGTGGAAAATGTGATTCCATACATTCCAATCAAAAAACAGCACTCACACAATTGATCGGGAGACCCGTAATGTGGAACGGCAAAAACCAGATGACGGGGGATATCATGCACCTCATTGGCAATAATCAAACCGAAAAAATAGATTCACTGAAAGTACTCACCAACGCTTTTTTAGTCTCTCGTGATACCATTGGCGAAGGTTTCAACCAGGTCAAAGGCGTCAATTTATATGGAAAATTCAAAGACAATAAACTCTCTGAAGCCGATGTTATTAAAAATACCGAAATTCTGTATTATTTCCGAAATGACAAACAAGAACTCATTGGCATTGATAAGGGACTCTGCAGCCGGATACATTTGATTTTAGAGAACAACAAGATCGAAGAAATTTCGAAGATTGATAATACCGAAGGACAATTATACCCGGAAAAAGACCTTCCTGAAAATGCCCGAAAATTAAGAGGTTTTATTTGGCGTGAAGATGAGAAAATAAAATCTAAAGACGATATCTTCCCCGAAGAAGAAAACGAAGAAAACGACAAAGTCATAAAAGCCAGCGAAGCCGAAAAAGCCAAGGAAAATGTGCCAATGAAAATCCGAAAAGAGACTTTGGATTATGATAAAGATCATCCACAGCCCAAGGAGAAGGTTGAGTGAGTAGGAGTCAGTCAAATAAACGAATAACGAAATTACCAAATCCACCATTTTGAAAAAGGATTTCCTAAAATACCAAGCACAAACATCCCCCTACCCACTCGGGATGGAAGTTTCTCATGCCGAAGGTTCCTATATATATGACACGAATAATAAAAAATACCTTGATTTCGTTGCAGGTGTTTCGGCTGTGGCAGTCGGACATAAAAACGAGCGCGTCAATAATGCCATAAAAGACCAACTTGATCAATATTCCCACGTAATGGTTTATGGCGAATATGCGCAACATCCTGCGGTAGCCTATTGCAAATTGCTCGTGCAAAACTTACCAGAAAATCTCAACAAAGTATATCTCGTCAATTCTGGTACCGAAGCTACTGAAGGCGCTCTAAAACTTGCCCGACGCATCACCGGAAGAAGTCAATTGATTTCCTGCCACAACGCATACCACGGCAACACGATGGGTTCGATGAGCGTTATGGGTTTCGAAGAACGCAAGCAAATCTTTCGTCCGCTAATTCCCGATGTCGATTTTATCACCTTTAATAATGAGGAAGATTTACAAAAAATAACCACCAAAACTGCCGGAATTATTCTCGAAAGCATTCAGGGCGGCGCAGGTTTCATTCAGCCACAAAACGATTTTTTGCGAAAAGTGCGGGAACGCTGCAATGCGACCGGTACGATTATGATTATCGATGAAATCCAACCCGGATTTGGTCGCACTGGAAAACTCTTTGGTTTTGAAAACTACAACGCCATTCCCGACGTAATTATAATAGGTAAAGGAATGGGTGGCGGAATGCCTGTCGGAGCTTTTGTAGCCGACGAAAAACACATGGATTTGTTAGCAGACAATCCAAAACTCGGACACATCACCACTTTTGGCGGACATCCTGTCATTGCGGCAGCCTGCCTCGCTACTTTACAAGAAATACTCGAAAAAGAGCTGATGCCAAAGGCAATTGCCAAAGAAAAACTGTTCCGAACCCTTTTGGTACATCCTTTGATACAAGAAATAAGAGGCAAAGGCTTAATGTTAGCAGCAATGACATCAAGTGCAGAAATCACCAACAAAGTGATTTTCAAATGCCAGGACAAAGGATTAATTCTGTTTTGGTTATTGTTTGAAGGTTGCGCCATCAGGATCACGCCGCCACTCACGATTTCCGAGGATGAAATTAAAGAAGGTTGCGCAGTAATTCTTGAGGCGATGGATGAAATATTAAATGAAATTCATTAGAAGCTGATCCGGCTGTACGTTTCTATCTTTTCCCGCCTAAAGAAGGCGGCAAAAGGATAACCACTTCCATCCGGGCTAGTTCACGACACTAAATAACTTCAACGCAATAATTACAGTAGATTATTGTTAATTAAATTGTTCACAACAATTACTTTTTTTTACCACGACAATGGCAACGTTACCTACTTTTAGAGTAGGATAATTTTAAAGATATACAGTATGCAACTAAGCAACGAAGAAGAAGACTACAACTTATCCTTATCAAAATTCGAGTCGATGTTGAAAACCAACAAAGTCTTGTTTTTTGATTCCGAGGAATTCGAAGAGATTATCCTTCACTACCTCGATATGGGAAAAGCCAACTTAGCCAAAAAAGCCTTAAAATTAGCACTCGAACAGCATCCCAAATCCACCGGACTAAAGCTGGTACAGGTAGAAATGCTGGTGTATGACGACAAACTCGATCAAGCCGACAAACTCCTCAACGAACTGTTTGCCATCGAACCCAACAACGAAGAAATTTATATCCAGAAAGCCAGTATTTATTCCAAACGCGACAACCACGAAAAAGCGGTTGAATTGCTCAACACGGCCTTGTATTATACCGACGATTACGCCGATGTTTACAACCTGATTGGAATGGAATACTTGTTCATGGACGACCTTGAAAAAGCCAAAGACAGCTTCATCAAATGTCTAGAAGAAGATACCGAAGACCAAGCTGCGCTATACAACGTGGTGTATTGCTTCGAATTTCTCGATCAAAATGATCAGGCAATCGTATTTCTAAACCAGTACATCGAAAAAAACCCATACAGCGAAATCGCTTGGCACCAGTCCGGAAGATTGCACTATGGCCTAAAACAATACGAAGAAGCGTTGCGGGCTTTTGATTATGCAACCTTAATCGACGATGAATTTTTGGGCGCTTTCATGGAAAAAGCAAAAGCTTTTGAAAGACTGAAACGCTATGAGGAGGCTATCGAAGCGTATAACCGCACGATTGAACTCGACGATCCAACGTCTTATGCACTTTTAAGAATAGGAAAATGTCACGAAAAATTGGGTAATAAAGCACTTGCCTTAAAATATTTCAACAAAACGGTACATGAAGATCCATTGCTCGACAAAGGATGGATTGCGATTACCGATTTTTACGTACGCCTCAAAAATTACCAGAAAGCGCTCTATTATGTTAACAAAGCGCTCAATATTGACAATCAAAATCGTTTGTATTGGAAGCGTTATGCGACGATTAACCGCGAAATGAATTTCTACGAAGAAGCTGAATTTGGCTATAGAAAAGCAGTAGAATTTGGCGACAGCGAGCTCGATACTTGGTTATTTTGGGTGGACATTTTACAGTTTTTAGGCGAATTCGATAGTGCGATTGAAACATTATTACAATCGACAGAATTTTTTCCTGAAAGTTATGAAGTAGAATACCGTCTTGCCGGATTGTATTTTATGCTCGGAAAAGACATCAAAGGTAAATTCCATATCGCCAACGGTTTGCGATTGAATTTTGACAACCACGTGATGCTAGAAGCATTATTTCCGGTAATATGGACCCGAAAAATGGTACAAAATGCTATCAATAAATCTAAAAAATAATCTGACTTTAAGCGCCTGAATGGAAAAACCTAAACACTTCGGGCTCATCGGGCGCAATATTTCTTATTCCTTTTCAAAAGGTTATTTTTCCAAAAAATTCGAAAAAGAAAATCTCGAAGGTTACAGCTATGAGAATTTCGATATTCAGGATATTCGCGATTTTCGAGATATTGCTGAAAAAGATATAAGTGGGTTGAACATCACGATTCCGTACAAAGAAAGCGTGATTCCGTATTTGGATAAATTATCTAAAACTGCAAACGTAATCGGTGCTGTCAATACCATAAAATTCACCAAAAAAGGCAAACTGAAAGGCTACAATACCGATTTTTACGGATTTAAGAAATCGCTAAAACCGTTGCTTCAGGAACACCATAAAAACGCATTGATTCTTGGCACAGGCGGCGCATCTAAGGCGATTGCATTTGCACTAGACCAACTTGGAATTGCGTATCAATTGGTTTCACGAAATACAGAAAAACAAGTTTTATCGTATAAAGAAGTGAACGCTGAAACTTTTAAAACATTTCATATTATCATTAACTGCACGCCATTAGGTACTTTTCCTGATGTCGAAGTTTGTCCTGAAATTCCATACGACTATTTTACAGCGGAACATATCGCTTACGATTTGATTTATAATCCCGCCGAAACGTTGTTTCTACAAAAGGCAAAAAAACATGGCGCCGTTACCAAAAACGGTTTCGATATGTTGGTGTTCCAAGCAGAGAAGGCTTGGAAAATTTGGAACAAATAAATTACAATACACATAGTCTTTGCGCCTTTGCATCTTTGCGAGCGAAAAATATATCTCGCAAAAACGCAAAGTTTTTAGTGCCTATTTTCGAATTAAATAATCTGATTTGGTTAGGATACAACTGCCCTAGCCCGGATATTAGTGGAAATCTTTTTTGCATATTTCAGTGGTGCTAAAGCAGCTAATTTTTGCAAAAAAATTGTAGCGTTAGCCGGAAATAGCTCCAAAAAAATAAAACCCAAATTAAGAAATCGTTCAAATAAACTGTTTTGTTTTGAATTTTGCTGCGTCTTTAGTACCTTACGCCCTCAAAATTTATGAACCTTACACATTTTGTAAAATGTCAGAAGAAAAGAATGATAACCTGCTTGACGCAGACGGAAATTTAGAAGGAACAATTCAACCCGAAACACAGGCTGAAAACCAAGTAGACGAAACGGAAGCTGCGGAAGAAACTACTGCAGAAGAAGTTGTAACAGAAGCGACGATGGAAACCGAAGAAGTAGCGGAAGTCGAAGAAGAAACTGCTGTTGAAGCAACGGAAACAGAAGAAACTACCGTTGAAACGATTGAAGCCGAGGCTACTCCTGAAGCACAAACCGAAGCAGTTGAAACAAATGCGGAAGCGGAAGCAGAAGTTGCTCTCGCGACATCTCAGGATGAAGCCGTAGATGCGATTGCAGAAACCAATGCCGAGGAAAGTGAAGACGAAACTTTGAAAGACCGACATGAAATTCCAATGAAGGATTATGAATCTTTGCCAATGGAAGCGCTTGTTGGCGAACTAGAAACGCTTGTTGTTGTTGAGAAAGTGATGTCTGTAAAAGACCACGTGGACCAGGTAAAATCGGCTTTTCTTTCTAAATACTATCATTTTATCGACGAGAAAAAGCAAGAATTTCACGCTGAAAATCCGGAGACGACAGAAGATTTTCATTATCATTTCCCGTTAAAGACAAAATTTGATCAATTATACAACCAATTCAGAGATAAGAAAAACACGCATTTTAAAAGCTTGCAGACGAACTTGCAAACGAATCTTGAAAACAGACTTGCGATTGTAGAGGAACTGAAAGAATTAATCAATCCACAAACCAATATCAAGGATACGCTGAAACATTTTAACGATTTGCGCGAGCGATGGAAAAATGCAGGAGCAATTCCGAAAGATAAATACAACCACGTTTGGAACAATTATCATTTCCATGTGGAGAATTTTTATGACTATTTGCACCTTGACCGCGAAGCGCGTGATTTAGATTTCAAGCACAATTTAGAGCAGAAGCAAAAAATCATTGCACGTGTTGAAGAATTAGTAAACGAGGCAGACATCAACAAAGCATTTCGTGAATTGCAGGATTTGCACAAAATATGGAAAGAAGATATTGGACCTGTTTCGAGAGAGAAACGCGATGAAATCTGGGACCAGTTTTCGGCATTGACCAAGCAAATGCATGACAAACGTGAGGTTTTATTTGAAGCACAACGCGGAAAAGAAACCGAACACTTAGAAAAGAAAAAAGAAATTATTGCACAGATTGAAGTTTTGGCGCAAGAGAAAGTCAGCGCTCACGCATCATGGCAAGGTCAGGTAGAGAAAGTAGAAGCGTTGCGAAATGCTTTCTTTGCAATTGGAAAAGTTCCGACGGAAGTGAATGAGGAAACATGGGCGGCTTTTAAAACGGCAGTTCGCAATTTTAATGCGTTGAAAAATTCTTTCTATAAAGACATCAAGAAAGACCAAAATGACAACCTGAGCAAAAAACAAGCTTTGGTAGAAAAAGCCAATGCGATAAAAGACAGTGAGGATTTTGCGGCATCAACGCCAATTATGAAACAAATTCAGGAAGAATGGAAACTGGTTGGACATGTTCCAAGAAAGTTTTCGGATAAAATCTGGAAGGAATTTAAAGATGCTTGTAACCATTATTTTGAAAGACTGAAAGCGCAGAAATCGGAAGCCAATTCTGAAGAAATAGAAGCTTTCGATAAGAAAAAAGCTTATATCGATACGCTGAAAGATTTTGAATTTACAGGCGATCATAAAACCGATCTGGATGCTATTAAAGTGCATATTGAAGCATGGAAAGGCTTTGGAAGAGTACCATTTTCACGCAAACATATCGACGGAAAATTCAACAAAGTTTTGGACGGACTGTTTGAAAAACTGAGCTTGAGCAAAAAAGATTCTGACATGATGCGTTTTAATAACAGGATCGATCAGCTTTCCGAATCTAACGATACAAGAAAACTCGACAACGAGAAAATATTTTTGATGCGTAAAATTGAGGAAGTACAGAGTGAAATTTTCCAATTGGAGAATAACATTCAGTTTTTTACCAATACGAAAAATGCAAAAAAAGAAAATTCGATTGTTTTAGAAGTGCGTAAAAACATTGAAAAACACAAGGAAGAATTAGTTGTTTTGAAAGACAAATTGAAACAGCTTCGCAGCATTAAACAAGAGTAAGCTTCAGAAATTCTAATCCCGGTAGCTATCGGGAAAATTCCAAATTCCAATGGCGATGCTAATTGGGATTTGGATTTTTTTATACCCTTAACTTTAACTTTGATTTGTAATAATTTAGAGTGTTAAAACTTAAATTTGCGGCATGACTGTTATACAGAAATATACCATTCGATTGCTGCTGTTGCTCCCTATATTTGCTTTTGCAAACAGCGCAGCGGCACCTTCAGGCAGTATAAGTCAAAAATCGCAATCGCATTTTTCTGTTGGCAATGGTCATCATTTGGCTTTTTTACAGCCTGAATCCATTCATACGGTTATTGCAAATTCAAAGGACATTCCGAATTTTATGGGCAGATGTGCCGATAATTTTCTTATTCCTATGCGGGAAATTGCTGTCAAAAGTGATTTTTCGGCGGTATGCATTCCTTATAACTGCAAAGCATCTAATATTTCGCGGCTGCTTTTTCCGTTTCATTTTTTTTGGTGATTTGGTATAATTGAAATTATTATTTTCCTGATTGTACAATCGGAATTTCATGCATTTACAAATCAATAAAAAATCAATATGGATACATCAGTAACTATCATTGGGGTTGTGTTTATGGCCCTGATCGGAATTCCCTTATACTTTGTTATGAGAGGGCAATCCATCAATAAAAAAAGAATAAAAACCATTTTGGCGGGTTACAACCATTACCGCTTTCATATTTCCGAAAAGCAGAATCGAAAAGTGTTGTTGCTTGACAGCGAAAAAAAGGCATTCCTATTAATCAATTTTAATCACAAACCTGAAACGGTATCTTTTGTCAACCTTAATGAAGTAATTTCATCAGAATTGGAAATTACAACCGAAGGCAAAGACAATTCAATCGCAACCATAGCATTTGCATTTCAGAAAGAAAACAGCCCGCAAAAAAAGACGGCGTTGTTTTATTCATCAGAAAATGACCAAGTCGGTCAAATACAACTGAATGAAGATTTCAGACTGGCACAAAAATGGCAAAAATTATTATCAGATTGCTTGACATTATAAATAAAAAAAGAGGCTTCGTTTGGAGCCTCTTTTGTTTTATTGCTATAAAATTTAAACAGTTTTTTTGTGAAGCGTCAGGAAATAAACCGGTATTCCCAAAGCAACAATCACCAATCCCAAACCGGTATTCAGCGTATCATACACCAATAATGCAACACAAATCGCGCTCGTTACGATGATATAAAGTACTGGGATAATGGGATAACCAAAAGCTTTGTATGGTCTTTCGGCATCGGGTTCGCGTTTTCTGAGGATGAAAATTCCGCCGATGGTCAGCATGTAAAACAACAAGGATGCGAAGGTAGCATATGTTAGTAAATCGCCGTATCGTCCAGAAATACAGAGCACGCAGGCCCAAATACATTGGAACCAAAGTGCTTTTGCTGGAACGTCGTGCTCGTTTAATTCGCCAGCCTCTTTAAAGAATTGTCCGTCTTTTGCCATGGCGTAGAATAATCTTCCTCCGGATAAAATTAGTCCGCTGTTACAACCGAATGTGGAAATCATGATTAATCCTGCCATTACAAAAACGCCTATATTACCCATAATTACACTCGCTGCGGCAGCACCAACCCTATCTTCGGCGGCGAACATAATTCCGTTTGACATCACGCCCACATCGCCTGGCGCACCTTTCATTGGCAATAAAGCCAAATAGGCAATGTTGGCAAGTATATAAATAATAGTCACGATCATTGTTCCTAAAAACAAACTTCTTGGAATATTCTTTTTCGGTTCCCGAATTTCTCCTGCTATAAAAGTCACGTTATTCCAAGCATCACTAGAGAATAATGAGTTGATGATGGTAGCCCCGGCCGCACCTAAAACTGCGATACCAACGAGTTTGGTTACCGTAACTGTTCCGTCAGGATTGACAACTGTTTTTGAAGCTTCCCACATATTTGCAAAATTGTCTGCAAGCACATCTGTCTTTAGACCCACGTATAGTCCGAGAATAATTATCGAAAAAAGTGCAATCAGTTTTGCAGCAGTAAAAACAAGCTGGATTGTTTTACCGGTTTTCACACCTTTTGTATTAATATAAGTCAGTAAAACGATGATTGCCATTGCTAACACTTGCTTGTAACTAAAAACCCAACTTTCACCAATTGAAAATATCTCAATATTCAAATCTTCTATAAATACAGCTGTATATTTTGCAAAAGCTACTGCTACGGCGGCAATTACGCCTGTTTGTATTACCGTGAAAACCGTCCATCCATATAAAAATGATAACAATCGTCCGTAAGCCCTTTGGATATAAACGAATTGCCCACCTGCTTTCGGCATCATCCCTGCCAATTCTCCGTAACTTAAAGCGGCGGTCATGGTTAGGAATCCGGTTATCAGCCAAAGTACAATAATCCATCCGGCGGAACCAATATCGCGTGCCATGGCAGAAGTAACAATAAAAATACCGGATCCAATCATGGAACCGGCAACTACACTTGTGGCATCAATTAGGCCGAGGGAACGCTGTAACTCGTGTTTTTCAGACATATTTTTGGTTTGGTTTGGTTCAAATATAATTAATAATGAATAATTAACAGTTAATAATGAGCAGAATAAGGAACAACTTTCAGGATTTACAGAAAATTATTAATTATTCATTGCTAAAACTATACTCGCGTTCTACTAAAGCAATTCTGACAGTATAATTTTTATACCAAGTGCTTCTGCCTTTCTGTTGAGCAGCTTTGTGCTCCATCACTTTTTTCCAGTTTTTGATAGATTCCAAGTCTTTCCAGTACGAGACGGTGATCCCGATTTCATTTCGAGCAGATTCAACACCAAGAAATCCTAGCTGCTCTTTTGCCATTTGCACCATCAACTCTGCGGTTTCGCTATAGTTTTCATCGATTTCCGTTTTTACCGAAGTGAATATTACGGCATAATAGGGCGTTTCCATAGTAAGGTTTTCAATCATTTATTAATTATTAACTATTCATTATTAATTAACTACAACTTCTTCGCTTCATTCCAAAATACATCCATTTCTGCTAAGGTCATGTCCGACAAAGGTTTTCCGAGTTCGCCTGCTTTGCTTTCGAGGTATTGGAAGCGTTTGATAAACTTTTTATTGGTGCGTTCCAAAGCATCTTCGGGATTAACATTCAGAAAACGTGCGTAATTTATCATCGAAAATAAGACATCTCCAAATTCTGCTTCAATATTATCCTGATGACCAGATTTTACTTCCTCTTGTAATTCTTCGAGTTCTTCCTGCACTTTGTCCCAAACCTGATGCGGTTCTTCCCAATCGAAGCCTACGCCTTTCACTTTATCCTGAATTCTGGAGGCTTTTACGAGTGCCGGCAGACTTTTTGGAACACCTTCGAGCACAGATTTTTTTCCTTCTTTCAGTTTTAGTTTTTCCCAGTTCTGCTTTACTTCTTCTTCATCTTTAACGACTGTATCGGAATAAATATGCGGATGGCGGTGAATGAGTTTTTCGCAGATTTCTGTGCAAACATCGGCAATATCAAAGTCGTTGGTTTCACTTCCTATTTTCGCATAAAAAACGATATGAAGCAACAAATCGCCGAGTTCTTTCTTAACTTCTGAAAGATCGTTATCGAGAATCGCATCGCCCAATTCATAGGTTTCTTCAATCGTAAGATGGCGCAAAGTTTGCAAGGTCTGCTTTTTGTCCCACGGACATTTCTGCCGCAGATCGTCCATAATATCTAGCAGTCTTCCGAAAGCGTCGAGTTGCTGTTGTCGTGTATTCATTTTTTGAGTGGCTTAGTAACTAATTTGTATAAAAATAAAAAATCCCGTCGCTTAAATGAAGGGACGGGATTATATTTTGTAAAAAGATGTTAACTATTCTTCTGCAACAGCTTCAGAAGTTTTAGGCTCAGGTGCTTCTTTTGAAACCAATCCTTTTGCCTGAAGCATATTGTACCAATTCAGTACTTTTTTAATGTCGGAAGCATATACGCGATCTTCATCATAATCAGGAAGGATTTCCTTGAAATAAGCCACCAATTTGTCATTGTCTTCTTTGTGCGAAATCGCTGGGCCGTTGTCTTCTTTAACAGCAATATTGCGCATTACGTCTGCCAAAGGTTTTTCTTCTGAGTGCGTGTACATTGAGATTTCAGACAATAAACTCACGTTGCTTCTCAATCCAACAGTGATTTTTTTACCGTCTAATAATGATTCCGCTACAAAACCTGAGCGTGTTTGTACTTTTAAAGCGTATAATCCTGGTTTTCCTGAAATCGCTAATATTTTTTCTAAATTCATTATATAAAGTTTATTCGTTTTTCTTATTTGATTTTTGAAGTGTTACCTTCCTTTTTTGCCACCGAAAAATTTCATCTTATAATCTGGTCTGGCTTTTCCTTCCATAATATTCAACAATCTTTTTTTGATCATTTGCTTTTTAAGCGTCGAAATATGGTCTGTAAATAAAACGCCTTCGATATGGTCATATTCGTGCTGGATAACGCGGGCTGCTTTTCCATCGAAAACATCAGTATGCTTTATAAAATCGAGGTCGTAATATTCAATCGTAATTTTTTCCTTCCTGTAAACGTCTTCGCGAACGTCGGGAATACTCAGACATCCTTCGTTGAAACACCATTCTTCGCCTTCTTCTTTCAACATTTTGGCATTGATGAAAACTTGTTTGAAACCATCAAGTCTGTTGCGTTCTTCGTCAGACAAATCTTCGTCATCGCTAAAAGGCGTCGTATCAATAATGAACAAACGTATTGGCAAACCCACTTGCGGCGCTGCCAAGCCAACACCGTAAGCATTGTACATCGTTTCAAACATATTGGCGACAGTAGCTTTCAGGTTTGGATATTCCGCAGTGATGTCTTCACAAACCACCCTTAAAACTGGATCTCCATAACCTACAATCGGTAAAATCATCTTTCAAATATTTAATTGATAACGGAATTCAGCAGTGATTAGTATGCGAATTTCGAAGCGCAAAAATAGTGAAAAAAAGTCAAACGTAGAAAGTCAAAAGCCCAAAGTCAAAAGAGAAAATCCGAAAGTCGAAAGTCGAAAGTCGAAAGTTCTAAAAAGCAACCAATTACATCCAAAAATCAATAGTTCTAATTAACAAAATCGAAACTAAAAACAAGTTTGTATTTAGCTGTCTTTCGACTTTCGACTTTCTGCTTTCGACTATAATACTTACCTTTGTTTAAAGCCGAAAATATGATTGCAAAAGTCAGGCACTTTACCGACAGCACTAATTTTTCCAATGCGCTCAAAGTGACATTAGCGGCAGTGATTCCGGTTTTAGTTTGCTCCGCACTAGACCAGTTTCAGCTTGGATTTACCATTGCTATCGGCGCATTGCTGACCTATCCAAGCGATATTCCGAGCAATTTAAAACACAAGATAAAAGGCGTTTTAGTTGCCGCTTTTATGGTAGCAGGTTTTAATCTGCTGATGAACCTTATTTATCCTTTTACTTTTCTGCAATATCCTATTTTGGGGCTGATTGTGTTTTTCCTGGCGATGATTTCAGTGTATGGGCAACGCGCGACGATGGTCTCGTTTTCAGGATTATTGTCGGTTTGCCTGGCGTTTGCGCATATTCATTCCGGAGCAGAAATGCTGGAACATTCAGGATTGATGCTGCTTGGCGGATTGTTTTATTTGCTGATTTCATTACTGTTCGACATTCTGAGACCTTATAGGTATGTCACTTTACAAATTTCCGAAGCTATAAGACTGACGTCTAAATACATGAAATTTCGCGGCGATTTATGGAATATCGATGCCGATAAAGCGAAAATCATCGAAAATCAGTTGCACCTACAGGTTGACATTAATATCATTCATGAAAATTTACGTGAAATTCTGATACGCAACCGCACCAATTCAGGCAGTTCAAATGAAAACCGGAAGATGTTGCTTGTGTTTATTTCTTTAGTGGAAATACTTGAATTGGCCCTTTCTACTTCTTTTGATCATAATAAATTACACGAAAAATTCGAAGCGCATCCTAATGTACTCAAAACCTATCAAAATCTCGCTTATAACCTTGCGGCGACACTGAAAAAAATCTCTAAAAGTTTAGAAAAAGGAAAAAAATATATTTCTGTTCATTCCCTGAATTCAGATTTGGAAGCGTTAATTATCGTCATCGGCGAATACCAAGAAATATTAGGAAAGGCAGCCGCCTCAGAAGGCGTATTAATGCTAACAAACATGGTGCATTATGCCGAAAAACAAATCGAAAAAATCATGGTTATTGAACGTGCATTTACGTCCAACAAGGAAATCAAATTCAAAGACCGCGATCGTGACCTCGAAAAACTCGTTGCACCCCAATACTATCCGTGGCAGACTTTTCGGGAGAATATTAGTTTTTCATCGGCTTTTTTTAGGCATTCGCTTCGATTAACGATTACAATTCTGATTGGTTTTACTTTGGGAAATTTGCTGCTCTTCCAGAATTCATATTGGATTTTGCTAACGATTATTGTCATCATGCGGCCGGGTTACGGACTTACGAAACAACGTTCCTACCACAGGATTATCGGTACAGTCGCTGGCGGCATTATTGGTTTTTTAATGCTCACTTTTATCTCCAATCACGTTGTAATTGGTGCATTGGCGATTTTTTCAATGTTGATGGGATTCGCATTCACACAAATTAATTATAAAGTCGGTGCTACATTTGTCACAATGTACGTCATTTTGATTTACGGTTTATTGATGCCAAATAGCAGCCAGGTTGTGGAGTATAGAATTATAGATACGCTTGTTGGCGGCATGTTGGCTTTTACAGCGAACTACTTTTTATGGCCCTCGTGGGAATTTATCAGCCTGCCGCTTTATATCAAAAAATCGATTGAAGCGAACCGCAATTACCTCAACGAGATTTCGCTTTTTTACAACGCAAAAGGAGAAGTAACGCCTTCGTATCGCGTTTCCAGAAAAAATGCCTTCATCGAATTAGGGAATTTAATGGCGTCCTTCCAACGCATGACACAAGAGCCAAAATCAAAGCAGAAACAATTGCAACAGTTGTATAAACTCGTAGAACTCAACCACACTTTGCTGTCGGCGTCGGCATCATTGGGCACTTATGTGCAAACACACCATACAACGAAAGCTTCGGAAGCGTTTAACGTAGTAGTCAATACGGTTATCCGAAATCTAAACCAGGCGATAGCGATATTAGATGACACCGAAAATGATGCACTAATTGCTGAAAAGAAAGAAAACCTAGAATTGCGTTTCATCGAATTAAAAAACCTCCGTGCCCGCGAATTACGCGCCAACAATACGATAGACGAATTAGAATTCCAATTAAAAATGCAGGAAGCACAGTTGATTATTGAGCAACTAGTTTGGTTGATCAATCTTTCGGAAGGGATTTTGAAGGCTACGAAACGGATTGATGTGACGTTGGCAGATGGCAGATAACAGATGGCAGGTTGAAGATGGCATAAATCACGAAGCGATGATATTTATTTCCTTTTCCGAAGCGCCAGTTTATTAGGATGATATTGGTATTTGGAATTTCTCTAAACCCAATATGGTTTCCCGTACAGCTTTTAATTATAAGTAGCTATATTTGAATAGTTTAAGCAACTATTCACCCTACTTATGCTAAAAAAAACCTTACTTCTAGAAAACAAGGCATCGGTCAGCGTCAAAAATCTACAACTGGTCATCAAAACCGATTTAAAAGAAAGTACAATCCCGATTGAGGATATTGGATTTTTGGTCATTGATAATATCGAAATTTACATCAGCGTTCCTGCTATGAATTTACTTATTGAAAACAATACGGCATTGATTGTTTGCAGTAATAATCATTTACCGAACGGTATGTTCTTAAATCTCAATAGCCATCACATACAGCAAGAGATTTTTCGGAATCAAATTGAGGCCAGTCTTCCTCTAAAAAAACAATTGTGGCAGTTCACCATTATTGAAAAAATCAGGAACCAAGGTATTTTGCTTGAAAAAATAACGGGTAAAAAAAATCAGTTTGAATTTTTGGCGGGTAAAGTTTTAAGCGGCGACACTACCAATATGGAAGGTGTTGCAGCAAGTCAGTATTGGAAAGCTTTTTTTGAGATTGATTTTAAAAGAGAGCGCTACGGCAACTATCCCAATAATTTCCTGAATTACGGTTATGCCATATTGCGTGCTGCAACGGCAAGGGCACTTTCGGGTAGCGGATTGTTGAATACATTGGGTATTCATCACAAAAGTAAGTATAATGCTTTCGCTTTGGCGGATGATATTATGGAGCCTTTCAGGCCAATTGTTGATGAGAAGGTATATGAAATTATGCAGCAATATGATGAGCAAGAGCTGAATACGGTGCTCAAGGCAGAACTTTTGAATATTCTTACCCGAACGGTTTATTTTAAGGATGAAAAAAGTCCCTTGATGGTAGCGCTGCAAAAAACGGCGAGTTCATTGCAGCAATGCTATACGGGCGAACGAAAAAAAATAAAATATCCTAAATTATGGACCTGAACGGCTACCGGATTATGTGGTTATTTGTATTCTTTGATTTGCCGACTGAAACTAAAAAAGACCGAATGAATGCATCCGGTTTTAGGAAAAACCTTTTAAAGGACGGCTTTAGTATGATGCAATTCTCCGTTTATGTACGGCATTGCGCCAGCGGCGAAAGTGCAGATGTACATGAAAAGCGTATCCATCGGTTATTGCCGCCGATGGGAAAAGTTAGCGTGCTGCGAATAACCGACAAACAATTTGGAAATATTTTGAATTTTTGGGGCAAGGCGGAAGTCCCAAAAGCGCCGCAGCCAACGCAATTGGAGTTATTTTGAAACACAAAAATGCCTCAAGACAGTGTTATCAGTACTGTAAAGAGGCATTTTTATTTACAATATTAAGCTTTAAGTTGTTTGATATCAGCCGATAACATCGGCGCTAATATCGTGTTTTCTAATCTTTAATCAAACCACAACTTCGATCAGGTCTTTGGCCGCGTCAAGCTAATATCGTGTTTTCTAATCTTTAATCAAACCACAACCGGCCGTTTGTGGAACGCCGCCGATAACGCAATATCGTGTTTTCTAATCTTTAATCAAACCACAACGAGGCGGCCGCCTAATTCTTGCTTTTCCTTAATATCGTGTTTTCTAATCTTTAATCAAACCACAACAGGCAATCGGGATATGTACGTAAAAGTCGGAATATCGTGTTTTCTAATCTTTAATCAAACCACAACGGTAAGTGTTCCGTTATTTGCATTCACGTAAATATCGTGTTTTCTAATCTTTAATCAAACCACAACTTTTCGGCCTCGCAAAAGAAAACGATCAAGAATATCGTGTTTTCTAATCTTTAATCAAACCACAACGTCGAAAGTCAAATGAAGGGATTTTTCCGGAATATCGTGTTTTCTAATCTTTAATCAAACCACAACGGTAAGCGGTTCTTCGTAACGCATACCCTTAATATCGTGTTTTCTAATCTTTAATCAAACCACAACAACGCATTGTACAAGCTGGTCGGGTCGTCCAATATCGTGTTTTCTAATCTTTAATCAAACCACAACATTGAATTAAGCACTTGCGGCGCGCTTTTTAATATCGTGTTTTCTAATCTTTAATCAAACCACAACGCATCGTTTAAAAGGGCATTCAACTCCTTAAATATCGTGTTTTCTAATCTTTAATCAAACCACAACGTTTCGGCGGTCGCAACCCTTTTAAGTCCTAATATCGTGTTTTCTAATCTTTAATCAAACCACAACGATTCTAACTTTCTGATCGTTGCTGTCAAAAATATCGTGTTTTCTAATCTTTAATCAAACCACAACTTAAAGGATTTCATTCTTTCAACTACAGAGAATATCGTGTTTTCTAATCTTTAATCAAACCACAACATGGCTGTGGAAGCAAAGACCAAAACAGGTAATATCGTGTTTTCTAATCTTTAATCAAACCACAACTTACCGAGGAAATAGGTGCACATCACATTGAATATCGTGTTTTCTAATCTTTAATCAAACCACAACGTTCTACGAGCCAAAGATAACACATTTTCCAATATCGTGTTTTCTAATCTTTAATCAAACCACAACTTCAAGGGCTTATTGGCAACATTCATCAAGAATATCGTGTTTTCTAATCTTTAATCAAACCACAACGGGAATTGGTGGTTTTGATTTGGCTGCAAAAATATCGTGTTTTCTAATCTTTAATCAAACCACAACCTTTTGCGTTCTCATCTATTTGTTGCTGTAAATATCGTGTTTTCTAATCTTTAATCAAACCACAACAGTAAAGAATGTGTCGGCGTCAATAAAACTAATATCGTGTTTTCTAATCTTTAATCAAACCACAACCGTTAACATATTGTAAATTTGATACTGAATAATATCGTGTTTTCTAATCTTTAATCAAACCACAACATATCTGTCCATCGTGATGAACTCGTTTCTAATATCGTGTTTTCTAATCTTTAATCAAACCACAACTCGCTGATCGCAAGCAACCGAAAGGAAGCAAATATCGTGTTTTCTAATCTTTAATCAAACCACAACCGAGTGAGCTTTCGCCGAAACTCCGTTGTGGTTTGGCTGTTTAAGACAATGAAAACTTTATGTCAAAGAACTTTAAAAATCTTGCCTTCCAATGATTGTGATGATTTCTATTTCGTCAACTTTGATATTGTAATAAATAGTATCAACTCCACAAACACAATATCGATCTGCATTTTTATAATTTGATACAATTGGAAACATAAATGGATTGGAAGCAATTTTGTCAAAACAGTCATACATCATATCATAATATTTATTAGCTTGTTGTAAACCAAATCTCCCGAACCCAAATTCAAAAATTCTTACAATATCTTCCTCTGCTTCAAAAGATAAATGATACCTATACATTCAATCTACTTTTGATTTCTTCCAAAAGTTCTTCTTTGGTTTTGGTGCTAAAACCACTTTTCAAACCTCTGTCAATTTTCATTTGTACATATTCATGATATGCGTCGCGTTCACGAGCTTGCTTGATTAAATAATTAACCGCTTCACTTTTGCTAGTGAATTCTTCATTGATTACTTGCTGTTTTAGCCATTCATCGTTTTGATTGGCTAATGAAATACTTAGTCTGGCCATCATTTATTATTTTTAATTGGTGTAAATTTACACCAAAATCCTGATAAGAAATTACATTTTCGAAATTTTTCCTGAGACTGAAATTTTTACTTTGATTGGATTAAACGTAAACCATCCTGTTTTACCTTCTCCAAAACCTCGAATTTGCTTATAATCTTCATCTGTAACAGTAGATGATTTATGCTTCCTGAAAAAATAATCTCCAGAAGTAAGTTTCTGCACTCTGAACAATTGCTCCTTTAAAACCTCATAATCTGGATTTTCCCAATTGGTTCCATCTTCGTTTAGTCCTAATAAAAACATATCATTAATATGTAAAGTTGTAACTATTTCTTTTCCATCTGCTGGTAATTGATACATTGGAAATCCTTTACTTTTTCGCTCTACAACTGTCCAAAAACTAACAACTTCTTCTTTTAAATTCCCTTTTTCATCTTTATAAATCAATACGTGGTGATTATTTCGTGGGTTTACCCATTGATTGATATTATCCTTCAGTTTTTCTGCGCCACTAAAATTTTCCTTCATCCGGATTTTTAAAATCGGAACCAGCGAACCGTTTTTATTGGGTAAGAAAATTTGTGGTTGTTTCACTCCATTTTCATCAACGATAAAAAAAGTATTTGCGGGAATAGTTCCTTTTACAAATCCGCCCAATTCCTGAATTCTCTTAAAAATCAATTTTTTAATAGTTTCATCAACCACTTTTTCTAATTGTTTTTCGGTTGTTAAACTATCAATTGCTTTCCTAACGTGAAATGCTTCTTCGCCATTAAAATTTCGTTTTCCAAAAACAGTTTCTTTATGCAATTGCCCTCTTGCAGCAATACCTTTGTTTACATACATTTTCCCGTTTTTTTCAACTTTTGTATACCTAACGGTTATGTCATTAGAAATACGCTTGTGAGAAATCAATATTTTATCTACCGCTTTTTCGGCATCAAATCTGAACGTTTCCCAAGGCATAGGGAAATCTTTTAAATCGTAGTTTCTACTGTAACGATTCCATTTTGATAGTTCTTGCAAATATTTTGTTTTACCACAAGCCATAACCAAAGCATCAATAGCGTGATGCCGATGGTCTTCACGTGTTTTTGCATTTTCATCATTCAAAACAGTATTCAAGCCCCATTTTTGGCGCAAGTTGGCTGTCATTTGACCGGGTGAAACATTTACCTTTTTGCAAATTTGCGTCAAATACGTCGAGGCTTCTTTGCTTATGAATCGCGTGTCGTTTAATTGTCTTGAAGAAAAATCATCATCAAATTTTTGTTGTACAAAACGTTTGAATTTCTGATATGCGTTTGGGTATTCTTTGGTGTCGGAAAATAATTTCAATGCGCGTTCTTTTCTTGAAGTCCAATCCAACTCATCGTTCCCATAAAATTCAAAAGGTGTTTTATCGCCTTTTCGTCTATTTTCATCAGCATAACACAATGTTTTGTTGTTGAAACTATCATTTAAAGAACGACTCCACGGATGAATATGTTCTATTTGAACTTCACCTGTAAAGAGTTTGCTAACCGGGATTACAACACCTGTGTAGGGACAAGTTTGCTTGCATTCTTCCCAAAGTTTGAATTTTAGAATATTATCGTGAGAAACCCTAGCATATTTTTCCACTTCAACCTTAACCCTGTCGTTTTCTCTTTCTAATCGTTTTTGATCTCTGCGGATTTTATTGCGCTGTGATTTAGATATCTTTAAATCACGTGCCATTTCCACTTTTATCTCGTCAAGTTGCCCTTGTTCTTCAATCAATTCATTTACTAATTTTCGCAATTCAAATAAAGCTGTAATTACAATAGGATTTCTGATAGCCTGGATTTCTTTATCAGCTTCTTTACCAACTGGTAATTTATCAAGCAATGGAACAAAATCAATTGTAGCCGAATGATGGTAGAGTTTCTTTAATTGTTTATCATCGTACTGAAATTCTCTACGTAATAAATCCTTTATAGTATCTATAAATCCGCCTGAAATTTTAGAACGAATAATACCTTCAACATTATCAATTATATCTAATTGTTTTTGATTGTTTTCAGTTGAATCATTCTGCCATTTGTTGCCAAAAGTATTTTTTATGCCACCCATAACCACTGCAACATCATAGGTATATCCTTGTTGCAAAAATGGTAAAATGTTTAAAATCGCCTTTCTGCTTAAACTTGCATAACCATCTTTTACATTAAATTTTGAAATAGCTATAGCTTGCTCTTCGGAAAATTTCCAATTTTTAATTGCATAATCTTTAAGATTTGATTTACTGTCAAAAAAATACAAAACATGCCAAATATCTTCCTGCTCTTTTTCTGAAAACTCAAACCATTTTTCACCAAAGAATTTTTTGTTGGATAAATTTGATATTGTATGCGTTCCAACAATTCTATCGTCGTCTTTGTAATTAAATTTGAATTCAGCACTTTCCTTGCCAATTGCTTTTCTTAACTTCTTAAATTCAATTTTGTCTGATGACAGCAACTGTTCAATTATCTTTGCTTTTTCTTCTTGGGAAATTTTATTTCCGTTATATTCAACCGTATTTACCCATTGCCAAATTCTAAACATTTCAACAGGAATAGCACTTATCGGGCATTTCGTTTTTGTTGGTTCAAATGAGCAATTACCCACCAAATGCTTTTGAGAACGCAAAGGTCGTTGGTGAAATAAAATGCCGTCTTGTTTATAATCATCTTGTTTTCTTCCTCCAAAAAGCGTCTTTAATTCATGGTTTAAAACCACATGAAATTGTGCTTGTCTGTCCCAAATCAACTCAAATTCGTCAATATACATTTTACGGGTAGTATATCTATTTCTGATTCGCTCTAGACCATTTTGGAAAGGTTGGTTGTCCTTTGGATAAATTTCATATAAATAGGAGCCCAAAGTTTTGCCTTCAATACTTTCTAAAGTATCGTCAATTCCGATTTTTCCTTCTTTAGCATTTCCTTTAAAAATAGCACCATCATCGACTCCTCCTTTTCTGCTATTGCTTAAAAACCCACGTCTTTGAATTAAATGGTAAAATATCCTTCCTATTTCTTCTAAGGATATTTTTTCGGTTAATGCTTTATGGCGCAATTCATAGGGATTCATGGCAAACCAAGCAGCTAATTTTTCAGATGGAAATTGTTTGGTTTGTTTCCAATCTTCAAAATCTTTTATATAAATCGGACACATTTTATTTTCATAAAGTTTCTGAAGTAAAATTTTCTTTCTTAATCTTCTTCTGAAAAATTGTCGCCTTACGCCTCTCGCTCCTGTGCGACTTGCATTCTTTGACATTTCATTATCACCATCTCCCAAATTTTCAACACCCATTGGAAATATTCTGCTGCCGATGCCTAAAATTGTATTTAATTTATCATCAATCAATGCCCACCCAATGCTATTAGTCCCCAAATCCAATCCTAAAATCTTCGCCATAACTTCTAAAATTTTTAAACCATCCGAAAGCTACAAAGAAAAAAATTAACTGATTTACGGTTTTCCGTATCGATGGCATATTTTTTTTTATTAAATTTGTTACTGATTAAAATTTCTAATCTTTAATCTTATCACAATAAGGCTATATGCCGTAGATGAAAATCTTTAGTCCTGCGTACTCCGTGGGACTTTTTTATTCAATTTCTTTTCCTTTTACTATGCAATTACAGATTTCACAAATCACCCAATTGGGTTGTGTTATATAGTGATTTTCGTCAACACAGTAATATTTGTTATCAAAAGATATCGCTCCAGTATCATTTTGAAACCAAACAAATTTCTCCAGTGTCAATTGAGAATAATAAAAATCATTCTCAAACTTTAAATTAATCTTTTTCATGAGTTATATCTTTTAATTATTCAAATTTATATAAAAATTATGTTGTAAGTAGAAAACATTTACTTATTTTTGTCAAACTTATTAACAGCATATGTTTGCTATATATTGTTGTAAGTAGTTACAGTTTAGATTCCAAATTAACTTTATTGTAATAAGGCTATATGCCGTAGATGTAAATCTTTAGTCCTGCTTCGGTGGGACTTTTTTGTATAAAAAAAACCTCTTCGAAGTATGAAGAGGTTGCGAGAATAATATAGATGAATTTTTACTTCTCCCCAAAAACCAATGCCTCAATCGCCCTCGAAACCCCATTATTATCATTATCAAACTCGGTAATAAAACTAGAAATCTTAATAATCTCCGGATGTGCATTCTTCATCGCATAATTGTATTTTGCTGTTTGCATCATTTCGATATCATTCAGGTAATCACCGAAAACAACGGTTTCGTCAAAAGTAATGCCTAGCAGTTTTTGAATTTCAACAATCGCCGTGCCTTTGTTCGCATGAAAATCGGTGATGTCGAGCCAAATATCACCAGATACGGCAACTTTGAAATTGGCTTTGAATTGCTCGAAATACCTATAACTGTTACGTTCTGCGTTGTTGAAATCGCATACAGTAAATTTCAAAATATCGTCTTTTACTTGCGTTAAATCAGCAACAACGGTAACGCGATTATAATGTTTGTGGACTTCCGTAGTAAATTGCTCATTAGTGCTTTCGATGTACGCGGAATTTTTTCCACAGACGATTAAAAACCCATTTTCAATAGTACGCCCAATTTTGATAAACTCGATCGCAGCGGCTTTATCCAGCGGTTTTACAAAGATCTCTTTGCCTTTATAAAAAGCATAAGTACCGTTTTCAGCCAAAAAAAGCGTGCGGTCTTTTATACGATCCATCAACGCTTCAATATTATAAAACTGACGGCCGCTGGCAATAGCAAATAAAATCCCGGATTCGTGTAGCTTAGCTTCTGTTGCCCAAAAATCAGTGCCTACTTTTTTGTTTTTATCGAGAAGCGTGCCGTCCATATCGGCGATGATGAGTTTTATCATGGTTAATTAGATAATGTCACAATTAGAAAATGAGATAATTTGATGATTTTAGATAATTGATTTACGAACAGAAAAAATTACAATTAGGCTTGTTAAATAAACAATAAACGTTGAATACTATCGAGTCATTTTCTAATTTTCTAATTACCTAGTTCACCAATTTCAAAACTTGCGCTGTGTAAGTTCTTATTTCCTCCAATAATTCCGGTTTAGAATTCAATTTTTGACTGTATGAAGGCACCATTTGTTTCAGTTTTTCCTGCCATTCCGGACTTTCTGCTTTGCCCTTAAAACAACGGCTTACCAAATCAATCATTATTGAAGCCGCCGTTGAAGCGCCTGGCGAAGCACCTAATAAAACCGCAAGTGTTCCATCAGCTTTGGTGACGACTTCGGTTCCGAATTCTAAGATGCCTTTTCCGTTTTCGTCTTTTTTAATAACCTGAACGCGCTGTCCCGCAGTTTCCAATTCCCAATCTTTCGGGTCAGCATCAGGCACATAATCTCGTAAAGCTTCCATCCTATCGTCATTCGACTGCATTACCTGATCAATCAAATATTTAGTCAATGGCAAGTTATGAAAACCCGCAGAAAGCATCGGGATTACGTTATTGGTTTTTATCGAAAGTGGCAAATCGAGGTAAGAACCGTTTTTGAGAAATTTTGTTGAAAAACCTGCATAGGGACCAAACAGTAACGCTTTTTCGCCATTGATCATTCGGCTATCAATGTGCGGAACAGACATTGGCGGTGCCCCAACAGCAGCTTTCCCATAGACTTTTGCAAAATGCTTTTCGATAACATCCGGATTCGTACATTTTAACCATTGCCCACTTACGGGAAATCCGCCAAAACCTTTACTTTCCGGAATATGCGCTTTCTCCAACAATGGCAATGAACCACCGCCGGCACCGATAAAAACAAATTTAGTGTTGATTTTTTTCTTTTCGCCAGAAGCAATATTTTTCACTTTAATAACCCACTCACCGGTTTTAGTTTGCTCTAGTTTTTTAACTTCGTGATCAAAATAAATAGCAACGTCCGGAAGCGTTTTTAAATGACTGAACATACTGCGGGTTAGTTCCCCAAAATTCACGTCGGTTCCAATAGGCATAAATGTTGCGGCTAGTTTTTCGTCTGCTTTTCGACCTTCCATCACCAATGGCATCCACGATTGCAGTTGCTCGAAATCGGTACTAAATTCCATTTTCCGAAAAAGCGGATTTTGTGTAAGCGCCTCATATCTTTTCTTAAGGAAATCAACATTTTCTTCGCCCCAAACAAAACTTATATGCGGAATGCTTCGGATGAACTGCTCCGGATCGCTGACCAAGTTTTGTTTCACGAGATAGGCCCACAATTGTCTTGAAACTTCAAATTGTTCGGCAATTTTAACTGCTTTTTCGGTTTCAACAGAACCATCAGGAAGTTGTGGTGTATAATTGAGCTCGCAAAAGGCAGAATGCCCCGTTCCTGCGTTGTTCCAAGCATCGGAACTTTCGGCGGCGGCGTGGTCGAGTCTTTCGTAAATTGCTATTTTGAGATCGGGTTGTAATTGTTTGAGAATGACACCCAAAGTGGCACTCATTATACCGGCACCAATGAGAACAACGTCGGTTTCGGGGATTGAAATGGTATCAGACATGACAAATATTTTCTGCCGCAAAGATACTCCTTAGACTGCAAAATGTATCTTAATCTGGGACAAGAAAATTGGGAAATTACGAAAACGATATAATGCGAAATTCAAAATTATGAACCTCAAATTCCAAATAAAACACAACTTGATTTCGATATTTTAATGTTGGAATTTATATTTTGCTATTTGGAATTTGCCACAAGATAATCCTGAAGCATTATTGTCGCTGCAATTTCATCAATCAAAGATTTGTTCTGGCGCTGCTTTTTAGACAATCCGCTGTCGATCATCGTTTGAAAAGCCATTTTGGAAGTAAAACGCTCATCGACTCTTGTAACGGAAATTTCCGGAAATGTAGTTTTAAATTTTGCGACAAAAGCATCAATGATCCCGGCACTTTGAGATGGCTCGTTGTTCATTTGCTTGGGTTCGCCAACGATGACTTTTTCGACTTTTTCTTTGCGGAAATAATCAGTAAGAAAAGCGATTGCAGTTTCAGACGGAATGGTTGTGAGTCCGGAAGCGATGATTTTCATTTCGTCGGTAACGGCAATTCCGACGCGCTTTTGTCCGTAATCGATGGCGAGAATTCTAGGCATTTTCTTTTATTGTCAAAGTTACGGGTTTTAAGATTTTAGATTTTAAGAAATTATCCCTAATAAAATAAATCAAGACACAACAATCCTTCTACGAGCTGAAAAAACATACAACAACCCTGCAATAAGATTAAAAAATAAGAAGCCAATAAGCCACATCAATTTCTCGGGCGTATTGATACGACGGGAATTGAAAATCTCGTAAAGCGCAGTAACCATATAAACAAAAGTGGCAATCAAACCAATTCCTAATAACGTACTTCCACCATCAATATGGTAAATTTTCATTAAAGAAGCAGGCAAAACTGTAACTAGCGAAAAAATAAAGCTGTACATCAAAATCTTATGAACGTTGGTTTTCATACTTATAAAATTTGGTTTTGGATAACGCTAATATAAGAAATTTTGCATAAAATTTACAATTTCGCAACTACAATTTACCTTTTCGCAATCGTCTAAAAAACCTATATTTGCTAAAAATCCTATCCCATGAAAGATTTGCAGCCCATTATAGAAAAAGCCTGGAATGACCGTAGTTTATTGCAGGAAGCCGATACTATTTATGCCATTAGAGAAGTCGTCGATTTGCTTGATGCCGGAACTTTGCGTGTAGCACAGCCAACAGAAAATGGTTGGGTGGTAAACGAATGGGTAAAAAAAGCAGTCGTCATGTATTTTCCAATACAAAAAATGGAGACTTTCAATGTGGGCATATTTGAATACCACGATAAAATTCCGCTCAAGCACAATTATGCTGACAAAGGCATTCGCGTCGTACCAAACGCTGTCGCAAGACATGGTGCCTACATCTCAAAAGGCGTAATTTTGATGCCAAGTTATGTAAATATAGGTGCTTATGTAGACGAAGGAACAATGGTCGATACATGGGCAACCGTTGGAAGTTGTGCGCAAATTGGCAAAAACGTGCACTTGAGTGGCGGCGTTGGCATTGGCGGTGTTTTGGAACCTTTGCAAGCAGCTCCGGTAATCATCGAAGACGGCGCTTTCATCGGCTCAAGATGTATTGTTGTTGAAGGCGTTCGCGTGGAAACGGAAGCCGTTTTAGGGGCAAATGTGTGTCTTACCGCTTCCACTAAAATAATTGACGTTACTGGCGACACACCCGTTGAAATGAAAGGTGTCGTTCCTGCAAGATCAGTTGTGATTCCAGGAAGTTATACCAAGAAATTTGCTGCTGGAGAATTTCAGGTGCCGTGTGCGTTGATTATCGGAACAAGAAAACCATCGACAGATTTGAAGACAAGCCTGAATAATGCGCTGCGGGAATATGACGTTGCGGTTTAAATTTCAAATCGCTTTTAACTTTGCTATAATAAATTTCATGACAGATGAAAATACTTGTGATTCAACAAAAAATGATTGGCGATGTATTGGCATCAAGCATTATTTGCAATAATCTTAGAGCGATCTATCCGGAGGCTAAAATTCATTATCTAGTATATCCATTTACTACAGCGGTTATAGAAAACAACCCTAATATTGATAGGATAATTTTGTTTGAAGACAGCTACCGTAAAAGCAGTAATGAATTTTTTAAATTTCTAAAATGTATTAAAAAAGAGAAATATGATATTTTAATTGATGCTTACGGAAAAATTGAAAGCCATCTCGTAGTGTCATTTTCATTTGCGAAAATTAAAATTGGATTTAATAAATCTTATTCGGATATCATTTACAACAAAACGGTTGAGTCCGTTCCAAAGCTATTGACAAATGCTGGTGCAGCTTTAGAAAACCGGTTGAACTTAGTAAAAGCACTTCGTCCTGAAATACCGCTTGACATCAAACCTAAAATATTTCTGACAAGCGAAGAAATTGAAGAAGGAAAAAAGGTGCTTGAAAATAATGAGATAGATTTTTCAAAAAAGATATTTATGATAGGCGTGCTTGGAAGCGGTCCAAACAAAACTTATCCGGCACCCTATATGGCGGAAATTTTAGACTTTATCGTAGAAAAATCTGATGCCACTTTACTTTTCAATTATATTCCTTCGCAAATTAATCAGGCAAAAGAAATTTTCGATCTGTGTAAAATTGAAACCCAAAAACACATTAAGATTGATTTCATTCCGGGAAATATCAGGGAGTTCCTATCCATTCTTTATCACTGTAATGCGTTAATCGGAAACGAAGGAGGCGCGGTAAATATGGCGAAAGCAATTGACATCCCTACTTTTTCAATCTTTTCTACGTGGATAAATAAAGAGTCATGGAATTCTTTCGAAGATGGAATAACACATGCGTCTGTGCACCTGAAAGACTTCTTACCAAAACTTTATGGCAAGAAGAGCGCAAAAAAAATGAAAAAGAAAAGAATGAAGTTGTATGAAAAATTTGTGCCTGAGCTCATCTTCCCTGAATTGAATGATTATTTAAAACAACAGTAACTCTGATAACAAATCAGCAAAAAAATACAACATCAAATAGCTGGATGTCCCCTTTTTATAGCTAATTCTGCTAGCTCATATATTTTATAAATCTGTTTTTCCTGATAGTGGTTCTCAACAATATGGTCGCGACCTTTTAATCCCATTTCTTTGGCTTTCTCGGGGTTTTCTAAAAGTTGTATCATATATGCCGCCATTGCATCTTCATCTTTCTCTTCCACTAAAAAACCGGTAGTGCCTTGAATTACGGCTTCTTTTATGCCTCCGTGTAATGTACTCACGACTGGAAGTCCTGCCGCACTTGCTTCCAAAATTCCCAATGGTGTTCCCTCCATATCGCCGTTGGAAGCCGTAATAGAATGTTGCACAAAAGCCAGCGAAGTGGCCATTAGATTTGCAATTTCATCTGAAGTAAGTACACCCGTAAAAATAACCGAATCAGTTATATTCAATTCTTTAACCAGATTTTCACATTTCTCAAAAAGTCCAGATTTTCCGCCAACCATTACTAATTTCGCGTCAGGAAACTTTTGTAGTGCCTTGTAAAAAGCTTTGATGGTGTATAAAGGTCCTTTTTTCTCTGTAAAACGGCCCACGGCAAGAAAGTTCTTTTTCTCTTCGTTACTGTTGCCTGGTTTGAATTTTGAAACATCAACGCCATACGGAATCAACCTTATCTTTTCTGGATGTGCGCCTACAGCGATCAGCCTTTTTTTCATTTCTTCAGAAACGGCAATCGTGAAAGTAGCATAGTCAAACATCTTTTTGTATTTGTTTTTATATTCTTGCAATAACTTTATATCTGTTGCATCATGGCCGTGAAAAATTGCCAATAAAGGAATATTAAGATCTTTACAAATTGGTGCCATGTGTGCTGCAGGCATTCCATAATTGGCTAAAACTACTTCAATTTTATTGTCTTTCAAGTATTTTTTAACGCCATAATTTCCGAAGAAATTATTTCGCCCTAAGATTACTTTTAGCGCTTTGTGCAGTACCCAAAAGAGCTTTGAATTTAAAGATTTCCCATCTTCACTCTTCTCAGGAAGCCGACCGCTGTGAATGGTATGAACCTCTGCCAATTTTGAAAATACTTCAATCTGGTCGCGGATAAAAGTTTCTGAATAAGCAAAACGGCTTGACCGAGTGATACAAATACGCATATTATGAGGTGTTAGTGGCTAATTGGAATCGATGCCAATTGGCGTTTTGATGACTTTATTTTTCTTTGTATTTTCTCGTATGGCGAAGTTTTTCTTCCACGTTTCATCGTTGACATAACCACGGGCGTGATCCAAATGTACACAAATCGCGCTGTAGCGAATCTGCTTCGATTTTAATCCGAAATTAAATAGGCGCTCCCCCAATTCCCTGTCTTGACCTCCATATTGCATTTCTTGATTAAAACCATTAATTGCTGCCAAATCCGCTTTCCAACCCGAAGCATTGTGCCCATTCCAAGTAGGCTTTGTGGGTGTCATAAAATTCAGGAAAGTTTCTAAAAAACCAGAAGCGATGAATTTTATGTTTTTATAAGTGCTTTTCATGCCGTTTTCAGACAGCCATTTCAGATCGAAACAACGTTGTTCGACAATGTCTTCTTTCAAAATTAATTCAGAAATAGCCATTGGCAATTTAATATATCCGCCGGAAAGAAAGTAACCTTTTTCTCTTCTGTCAACGTGCACTTTCAGAAAATCTTTTCTTGGAATACAGTCGCCATCGGTAAAAACAAGATAATCGGAACTCGCAGCCACAATGGCTTTGTTGAGAATTTGCGATTTTTGAAAACCATTATCCTCATGCCAAACGTGTACAATTGGAATTTCTATTTCGTTGCGTAAACGTTCAATCAATTCTTTGGTAGTATCGCGGGAACCGTCGTCGGCGACAATAATTTCAAAGTTTCTTTCCGTTTGCACGCTAAAGCCCCAAAGCACTTTTTCTAACCACGCTTCGGCATTGTAGGTGCTCATTATTACAGAAACTTTCATATTGATACAATATATTTTATTTTTTTGCGTTAATTAAACGTTTGCGTTCATGAACGCAAACAAAAGCAAAAAGGATTTTTTTTCGTCTTTTTTTAATTTAAACCTTTGCAAAAATACTAAATAAATTATATTTGTCGGATATTTAAAATTTAATGGAAGTAAAGCCAAACAACAGCATCTCTGTATTGATAATTACGTTGAACGAAGAAACCCACATGCGGGAGCTTTTAAGTGATTTAGACTTTGCTGATGAAGTGATTGTTATCGATTCCTACAGTACCGACAAAACAAAAGAGATTTCCGAATCTTTTTCCAATGTAAAATTTCTTGAAAACAAATTTGAAAACTATACTTCCCAACGCAATTTTGCCATCGATCAGGCAAGAAACAATTGGATCTTATTTATCGACGCAGATGAACGCCTGACGCCCGAGTTAAAAAAGGAAATCTTTGAAACTATCGAAAGGCAGAAAACCGCAAGCGCCTATATGTTCCCAAGGAAATTCATGTTCAAAAAAAAACCACTACATTTTAGCGGTTGGCAAACCGATAGGATTTTTAGGCTTTTTAGAAAAGACAAAGCGAGATATACGGCGCAGCGACTCGTTCATGAAAAACTAGATGTTGACGGTCAAGTTGGCTTTTTCCAAAATGAACTGATCCATTTTTCCTACTCCGACTATCAAACCTATAAAGGAAAAATGATTGCTTATGGAAAACTCAAAGCAATGGAAAAATTCCGCGTCGGATTTAAACCTACTTTACTGCACTATTACGGACATGCCTTATATAATTTCCTTTATCAATATTTGGTAAGACTTGGTATTCTTGACGGAAAAAAAGGTGTTATCATTTGTTATCTCAACGCCTTGAGCGTCACGGCTCGATATACTGAACTGAAACGTTTGTATCAAGAAGCCCGAAAGGAATCGTTATAAAAATCCATTGCTATAATCATTTCCACATTTAACCAAAAACCCTTAGTATGTTTGATCATTATCTGATAACACGGTTCAATCTGAGGTATGAAAAATGGGAATTTACCAAAAACAACGAAAGCCTGCTAACCGACGAATGGATGGACGACCGCATGTGGCTTTTTGAAAGCTTCTGTTTTCCTTCGGTTGTAGCGCAAACGAACAAAAATTTCAAATGGTTGCTTTTTTTTGATACCACGACAACTGAAAAATTCAAGCTGCGGATTGAAAACCTGATCCAATCATACGCCCATATTGAACTTTATTATGTTGACGGAATGCCTTCATTTCTTCCCGAAACGCTATCAATTTTAGAAAAACAAAAACAGCACCCCTACCTCATTACCACAAGAATCGACAACGATGACACGCTTCATCGTAATTTTATCGACGAAGTGCAACAACAATTCGATCGACAAGATTTTAGACTGATCGACATTATCAGTGGGTATTCGCTTAAAATAAAACCATGGATGCTGGGCAAGAAAGAGCACCTCTTCAACCCATTTGTAAGCCTTATAGAAAAACACGAACAGCCAAAAACCGTTTGGTCGGCCGCTCATACCATTTGGAAAAAAGAAACTCGGATTACTCGAATTTCAGACAAACGCCTTTGGCTCTCCATCATTCATCAGAAAAACAAAATCAACGAATTTGACGGTTATGATGATGTAAAATGGGATGATATCAAAGCAGATTTTATCGTTTCTGATGAAATTAGCGAACGCATACAACAAAACCTTATGCCATACAAAAAATGGTGGCTGTTAGGCTTAAAAAACAAAATCGGCATTAAATATACTGTTTTAAGCAAAAATCTGAAACGTAATTTAGGCATTTACAAACTCAAAAAATAATGGACGATATCAATCAAGAAATACACAATGCATTTGAAGTCATCCAAAACGGCGGCATCATCCTTTATCCAACCGATACAGTTTGGGGTATCGGTTGCGATGCGACGAATCCAGAAGCTGTTGCCAAAGTCTATAAACTCAAACAACGCGCTGAAACGCAAAGCATGATTTGTTTGATCAATGGCGAAAAAATGATGTACAATATCTTCAAGGACATCCCGGAAGTAGCGTGGCAAATCATCGATTTATCCGAAAAACCAACTACAATAATCCTTGATGCGCCTCGAAATGTTGCCGCTAATGTAATATCACCAGATAATTCGCTTGCAATAAGGATTGTAAAAGAACCTTTTTGCTTTAAACTTTTAGAGCGTATGAAAAAACCATTGGTCTCGACATCGGCAAATATTTCAGGGCAACCGACGCCAAAAAATTTTAAAGAAATCAGCCCGGAGATTATAAAAGGCGTTGACTATGTTGTAAATTTGCATCGCGACAGGATTGCAGGAAAGCCATCGACAATCATCAAGCTCACTAAGGATTCTCAAGTTAAGGTTATTAGAAAATAGTATTCAGTTTACAGTTTACAGTTTGCAGTTTGTCAACTTTAAACCTTAAACTTTAAACAAGCAATGAAGAACAAAATTTCATACAAAGACGCGCTCGACAATAAAATTTTCGAAACCATTTCAAAAGCCGCACAAGAACTTAACGTGGACAGCTACGTCATTGGCGGTTTTGTTAGGGATTTGATTTTGCAACGCGATGCTAAAAAAGACATCGATATTGTAGCCGTTGGTAGTGGTATCGAACTCGCTTTAAAAGTTTCTGAACTCTTACCTAAAAAACCAAAAGTACAAGTTTTCAAGACTTATGGCACGGCAATGCTGCGTTTTCAGGACATTGACATAGAATTTGTTGGCGCCAGAAAAGAATCTTATACTTCCGACAGTCGCAATCCTATTGTAGAAAATGGCACACTCGAAGACGATCAAAACCGTCGTGATTTTACGATAAATGCGTTGGCGCTTTCGCTGAATGCAACTAATTTTGGCATACTGTCCGATCCTTTTGACGGATTGGCGGATTTGGAAAGTAAGACGATCAAAACACCATTAGACCCGGATATTACTTTCTCTGACGATCCTTTGCGGATGATGCGTGGCATTCGATTTGCAAGTCAGCTTGGATTTGAAATCGAAGAAAAATCGCTGCAATCCATCACCAAAAATAAAGATCGGATCAAGATCATTTCTGGAGAAAGAATTGTAGAAGAACTCAACAAAATATTAGCAACGCCGCAACCTTCAACAGGATTTTTGTTGTTGTACAAAACCGGATTACTCGATATCATTTTGCCGGAATTGACGGCGTTGAACAACGTTGAAGAAATTGAAGGGCATACCCACAAAAACAATTTTTACCACACACTGGAAGTCGTTGACAATATTTGCCCAAACACCAACGATGTCTGGCTGCGCTGGGCGGCATTGCTACACGATATTGGCAAAGCACCGACAAAACGTTTCAATAAAAGACAAGGTTGGACGTTCCATGGGCATGAGTTTTTAGGAGGAAAAATGGTCAAGAAAATCTTCGAGAGACTGCACATGCCGTTGAATCAAAAACTCAAATTTGTCTCCAAAATGGTGATGATGAGTTCGCGTCCGATTGTGTTGGCACAAGATATTGTAACAGATTCTGCCGTGCGCCGTTTGGTATTTGATGCAGGTGAAGATGTAGAGGACCTCATGACTTTATGCGAAGCCGACATCACTACCAAAAACCCGAATAAATTCAGAAAATACCACGATAATTTTAAAATTGTAAGACAGAAAATCGTTGAAGTGGAAGAACGCGATCACGTGAGAAACTTTCAACCGCCGATTTCCGGAGAAGAAATTATGGAAATTTTTAACCTGAAACCTTCCCGCGAGATTGGTATTTTGAAAGAAGCAATCAAAGAAGCAATTCTCGAAGGTGAAATTCCGAATGAGTACCAATCAGCTTATGATTTTATGATGGGAAAAGCAGAGAAATTGGGATTAACAACAAAAGCATAATGGACACCCCTTTACTGACATTGCTACTAATGCTACTTGGATTTATTTTTTTCGGAGGGTATCAATCATATCAATTAGCGTTAAAACACAGAAAAAGTCTATCAAAATTTACATTAATAGGAATCACAATCAGTGTAGCAATTATCATAGTAAATTTCGCTTTTTTCCTGATTATGGATATAGCCATTATCGATTATTTTTTTTATCTTGATATGCAATCAGATAATATCAGGAATTATCTAATGCTATACCTAACATTACTATTTATTGGCGGTACAGGAATTGTTGTTTTGAGGTATTTTAGAAGAAAATTAAAAAAACACGATGCTTGTATCATAGAAAGCATTGACCTGGAAGTTAACAATTGAAATTTTAAAGTCATGAAAAGTCTGTTTCTAAAATTCGCAAAAACCTCATTAATATTAGTATATATCGTCATCATCGCCGGTGCTTTGGTGCGCATGACAGGTTCCGGAATGGGCTGTCCCGACTGGCCAAAGTGTTTTGGTTACTATATTCCGCCAACGGATATCAAAGAATTAACTTGGTCACCGAACCGCGAATTTGAATCGGGGCAAGTAATCATAAAAGACGAAGCGTTGCTCGTAGCGAAAGACAATTTTACAACCGGAACGACTTTCGATGTCAATCATTGGAGGCCTTATACCAAGCACGACTATGCTATTTTTAATCCGACACACACGTGGATTGAATATCTAAATCGTCTTGCTGGATTATTGGGCGGATTTGCAGTGCTATTTATGGCGGTATTTTCATTTGCATTTTGGAAAGGCAATAAAAAGATCGTATTCCTTTCGTGGCTTGTTGTCATTATGATGGGCATTCAGGGTTGGTTGGGCGCGACTGTGGTTTATTCTGTTTTAAATCCTATAAAAATCACGCTACACATGATTGTGGCACTATTGATCGTGGCGGTTTTACTATTTACAATCCGAAAAGCAGCCACAATAAATACAGCTTTAAAAATAGATAATACGTTTCGGAACGTCGTTATTTTGACCTTATTACTGACGCTCATACAAATCGCTTTAGGCACACAAGTCCGACAGTTCGTTGACAATCAAGGACATGACAATCTGCTATCGGCGCTCGAAAATCCACCGTTGAATTTTTATATCCACCGTTCTTTTTCAATACTGATTTTCGGATTAAATTTCTTTTTATACCACCGAAATAAAAAGCTGGAATTGGGATTTTCAAAAATAAACTGGGTAATGGCGTTTATTGTCGTTGAGTTTTTTACCGGAATATTGATGTATTATTTCAACTTCCCATTCGGAACACAGCCCCTGCATTTAGTGATTGCAGCGTTGTTGTTTGGTGTGCAGTTTTATCTTTATATGGAAACCAAAAAACAAAATTCTGTAACAATTTAGCGAAATATTGTAAAGCAGATTTTGCATCGTTTTATTAATTTTGGATTATAACTTTAAATTTAAAAAGATGCCTAATTCAACTGAAATAAAAGGAGCCTGGAAAGAACTGAAAGGAAAAATCAAGCAGAAATTTGCCGATCTTACGGAAGACGATTTGTTGCATGAAGAAGGAAAAGACGATGAATTTTGGGGAAGACTCCAACAAAAACTGGGTAAGACAGAAAAAGAAATCAAGTCATTACTTGATTAAAGATAAAACGAATCCATGGCTTTCGGCTTTTTGACAACCTGAAATATTAAATTAATCGAGGATTGGCACAGCAGAAAAAAATGAATTTAACTGCTTCATGGGTGAATCAATTGATCGCTTCTGAAGCAGTTTTTTTTTAATCCAATATTGAAAATCCTAATTCCCAATTTATCCACGAAGTTTTGGAATTTACCTTCCGGGATTTAGCCTATCCAATCTTTAAACTCATTCACCCGTTCCCGACTCACAATCACCTCATCGTTTTTGTATGTCGGCAAAATAACTTTCAGCCTCGAATTGCTGTACATCACAATTTCCTTAATCGCTTTCATAGGAATGATGAATTTTCGGCTTACGCGATAGAATGCTGCCGGATCTATTTCGGTTTCCAATTGCTCGAGTGTCACGTCTAAAAGATAATCGCGATTGTCGGAAGTATGGATATAAGTACCTTTGTTTTCGCTGTAAAAGCATTCAACCTCTTCAATATTGACCATTTTGAGCTGTTGCCCCATTTTGATGGTAAATCGTTTCTTATAACTTCTCTCGGCTGGATTGACGAGCATTTTTTTTATCATTTCAAAATCAAGTGATAGGCTTGGAATTGCGCTATTCCTGGCTTTGAATTTGTTGATGGCGACGTCCAGATCATCCTCGTCAATTGGTTTTAGTAGGTAATCAATACTGTTGAGTTTGAAAGCACGCAGTGCATATTCGTCGTACGCCGTCGTGAAAATAACGGCACTTTTGATCTCCGTTTTCTCAAAAATCTCAAATGACAAACCATCGGAAAGCTGTATGTCGAGGAAAATTAAGTCCGGATGCGTATTTTTCTCGAACCAATTCAACGCTTCTTCAACAGAATGCAACATGGTGTTGACCTGCAAGCCGAGTTTTTCAACTTTTCGCTGAAGCAATCGTGCCGCAGGTTTTTCGTCTTCGATGATAAGGATATTCATTTGGGATTTGGGATTTGGGATTTGGGATTAAAGATTAAAGATTAAAGATTTGGAATTTCACCATTTATTCCCATTTACTATTCCTATTCTTATCCATAATCTCTTTGATTTTGCGATCTTCCCAGTCCTTTCCGAAGTACACGTTTTTACCAAAAACGCCAACGGCGTGGAAAGCAAGACCTATTCCCCAGAAAAATGCGGTTGAAAAAGTATTGAATTCAAGGAATTTTTCTCCCGGATCCGAAGTGAAATATTTCGTACTGATTAGGAATAAATTGACGAGAATATAAACCATTAAATGCTTATAAAATCCCGAAATGGCTTTTACGCTTTTAGCCGCTCTTTCATATTTAATTCTTTCGTTTTCTGTTAGATTTTCCATGTTGATTGGTTTAGTTGTTAAGGTTATTTCTTCTGTTCTTTTCTTCTTCCATAAAGGCTTTTAGTTTTCTTTCTTCCCAGTTTTTTCCAAATATCGGATTGTAGCCGAAAGCAGAAATAGCATGAAAAATCAAACCTATGCCCCAGCCCGTCATCGAAAAATAAAACCAGTGAAATTGAGGTACAAATACCAAATTAATGACAATTAAAACTGGAATTATGATACAATAGCAAGCTAAATTATAATAAAAATTCCTGATTTCGCGTACCCTTTTTTTGGTTTGCCGGTACTTTAATTCTTCTTCGGGATTATTAAAATTATTCATACAATCTAATATTAAGCATTTTTTTTTAGATTTTAAAACCAAGAATTTACTGCCACTTGTCTGTTTTTTGCTGCTCCATCAACTGACGGATTTTTTTGTCTTCCCAATCTCTTCCAAGAAACGGAATGAAATTAAAAACGGTTAGTCCATGAATCAATACGCCAAATCCCCAACCCAATCCTGGCCATAAAAACCATAAATATTCCGGCGAAGTGGTGAAATTTAGTATGGCAAAACCGATTGTAAATACGAGATATGAAATCAAATTGCCATAAAACCCTTTGATGTCATCGACGCGTTTTTGGGCTTTCAAGTAAATACTTTCCTGGTCGTTGAATTGTGTTTCCATAATGGCTAATTGTTTGGTCAGCATCGGCAATGCAACGCTGAAAATTTTATCTGTTTGTTCAATTATTACTTTCCGCCTGGTCATAATGGAATAGCGGTTGATGATATTTTGTAATCCGACTCCTTTTCTGTCCTGAAGCACTTCTTTTTTCTGAAAATCATTTTCGATAACCAAATAATCACCGCGTTCAAAAATCCTGATATACAACGGTCGGCTTTCGCTAGCGACATTGTGCTTTACAGTGTTTTCGAGCAATAATTGTAAAGATAACGGTACGACTTTCGCTTCAGGATTGTTCAATTTATCCGGCAATTCATAGAAAACACTATTCTCGAAGCGCATTTTTAAAAGGTTCATATACGTCTTTGCAAATGACAACTCTTCTTCCACAGAAACCAAATCTTTATCTTTTTGTTCCAGCACGTAGCGGTAGATTTTCGACAGTGAAGTCGTGAAACGCTGGGCATTTTCGGGATTCTCTTCTATCAATGAGCTCAACACATTCAAGCTGTTGAAAAGAAAATGCGGATCAATTTGATTCTTCAAGCTTTCAAACTGCGCCGATGCGGTACCGGCAATGATTTTTTGCTCCTTGACTTTCTTTTCTTGTGATGATTTATAAAAATAAGCAGCATGAAAAAATAATGAAATTACAAGTGTAATAATCAGTGAAACAATATAATATTCAAATTTTTCACCATACAAAAAAGCAGTAATATCATGACCATGCAAAACCGTTTCGACAAACATCCTGATAAAGAAAATGCCTGCCATCGTTAACGAAATGCTTCCAGCAGCACCAATCAAAATCCTGTATCGGGCATATTTTTCCCAAACTACTTTTTGGTTCATGTATTGAAAAAAGGAGCTATTTATAATTGTTAAAGTCACTCCGTAAAGGCAATAATAACCGAGCTCTTCTAAAAAATCCTGATTAAAAACTACTTTTCTGCCATAAACAATCTCGATAAAAATCAACACTGCAGCGATAACGGCACTAATGAAAATACCTTTGAAAAATGCCTTGAAAATATATCTTATGATCGCTTGCATGTCGGTTCTTTATAGATTTTAGATGGTATACTTGACGCTGAAACTTGATAATTATTTTTTACAGGTTTTCTGTGTTTCCAAAGCCCTATCTAATCCCCAGCTTGGAAAATACGGCACATCTGATTTAAAGGTTGCGAAAAGCCCTATTGCCCTATCAATTGCTGCACACATTGGCTTGGTATCGGTACCGAAATATTTAGCACCACCAATTTCAAATTCTGCTTTACTAAAAACAACTCTTGGGTTTTCAGGTGCGATAATTTGAGCTTTGCCATAAATTTCCATTACTTTCGGCGAATATTTCATTCCGTTGACCATAGGATCATAAACAATCCAAGCAGTAAAAATCATAGCTTGCATCACCATCAATTCGGCGTTGTTGGCATCTTTGTCCATCTCGATGTCTAATGCTGCTTGTGCTTTTGTGAGCAAGGCACTGATTGTTTCTTTGTCCTTTGTCTGAAAAGCTGTGGTGGTGTTCACCAAAGCCACATAATAATTAGGAAGCCAGTTATTTTTTTCGGCAGAAGCGATTCTTTCAAACATTGCCGATGCTTCTGTATTTTTGCCTTCGCCCCAAAGCTGGAACGCTTTTTTCATACCTTCATCATATTTGGTTTGTGCGGATAATAAACTACAAACAAATAAGGTTACGGTGAGGATAATTTTTGTCATGATTTTTGTTTTTTAAATGAATATTGATGGTTGAAACTTTGGTTATTGATAGTTCAAATTTATGTTGGTTTTCAGCGGTTTAAAATTTATTGTTACTGAACTGTTGAATTTTGAGGATGAATTGTAATTGGGTTCCGGGTGTTAGGTTTTGGGTGGTGGTGTATCACTTTTCGCCAACACCCAAAACCCAGCACACAATACCTATAAATTATCCAACTGATTGGTTTTCTTATCGTTACTAATCGTCCAGAAAAAACCTACGAAGAAAAACCTGTCGGCTGTTGGCGTGACTGCTTTGCTTTGGTAAATTCCGTTGCTATCGGGCGTATTGGCATAATCATATCCATAAATATTTTTTGTTCCCAATACATTTGAAACTGAAAAATACAAAATCTTTTGCTGGCTTAGTAAATACGCCCAACTAAAACTCAAACTGTTGTAGGATTTCGTACGTCCGTCCATAAAAGCTGCGCTATTTGGATTGTTATACGGACGACCTGAACTGAAGCTATTGGTCAATCCAAGTTGTGAACGCCAGCTCGTAATAAAATACTTCGTCACGATAGAAAGACTGTGGTTGGCAACAAAATACGGTGTCGCTTCCGTTGGATAATTTTGGTAATTGCGCTGTGTATCGATGAACGAGTACGAAATCCAATATTCCAGGTTTTTAACGTTATTGTTATCTCTCCAAAACAAATCGAGACCTTTAGCATAACCGAAACCGGTGTTGTTGTAATTGGTTTTGATGATCCCAGTTTGGTCATATTTTACCAAATTGTCGTATTTTTTGTAGTACGCTTCCGCTCTTAACGTCTGGCCGTTTTTGCTATACTGATAATTGAAAATATAATGCGATGTCTTTTCGGTTTCAAACTGGTCTGAAAATTTGAGGTATTCTTGTTTTGGTGCCTGTAAAAACTCGCCGTATGCAAATGAAAACTGTCCGAATTTGCTGATTTTATAGGCAATTGAAGCTCGTGGCGCAATATTCGATTCGTGCAAATAATCATTATCCGAAGCCCTGAAACCGATTTTCGCTGCAAATTTTTTGGAGAAGAAAATATCCGCTTCGGTATATGCCGCTGCAATATTCGCATCATAGCCATTTGAAAAAAGATTCCCTTGGTAAAATTGATAATGTTCGTCAAATTTGGTAATGAAATAATCGGCACCAAAAGTTACTTTGATCCTATCGGAAAAACTTTTTCTGATTTTCATTTTAAGATGTGCCGCATGTTCGGTATTGTCTGTATCATCTTGGTTGATGCCAATTTTGTTGCTACCGTAGCCATAACTAAAACCTGTTGTAATCGCCCAGTTTTCGCCAAAAAAACCTTTATAACTTGAATTAAGGTAGAAATTATTGTTATGCAAATCGATGCGTGTTTTTTCGGGCTGATTAATATTCTCTTGGTTCAAATCGAAAGTTGCAGCATCAAAAGCAGCATACACCTTCAACAAGCCATTGACAAATTTATAGCGATATACAGCTTCTCCAGAAAGCGATTGATACGGTTTATTCCAATCGACTTCCTGTGGGAACGCAGCTTGGTAAGGTGCCAAATTGATGTAAGCCGTATTAAAACTGAACGAGCTTTTATCCCATTTCTGTGTATTGCCAACGCCCAAACCAACGGTCATCAATGACACATCTGTTTTTTCCTGATCTGGTTCGTCGATCGTATTGAGCAATAATACGCTCGACAAAGCTTCGCCATATTCGGCAGAATAACCGCCGGTAGAAAACGAGATACCATTGAATAAAAACGGTGAAAACCTTCCGCGTGACGGAATATTATTCGCCGAAGCACCATAAGGCTGCGACACCCGAAGCCCATCGACGAAAGTCTGCGTTTCATCTGATTCGCCACCGCGAACGAACAATCTGCCACTTTCGCCCACGGTTTGTGTTCCCGGTAGAGTTTGCAAAGCCGCGACAATATCGCCTGCAGAACCGGCTGTGGTAACAATATCCAAAGGTTTTAGAACGGAAACTCTTGCTTTATCTCCAGCCTCAAAAGTTCCGGCCGTGATAACAACTGCATCTAAACTGGTAACGCTTTCCCTGAGTTTGATGATTTTATTTTTGTAGGTGCCGACGTTAATTTCTTCTGAATAATCTTCATAAGTCAGGAAAGTGATTTTCAGCAGAT
Source organism: Flavobacterium sp. (assembly GCA_029946065.1). Lineage (GTDB taxonomy): Bacteria > Bacteroidota > Bacteroidia > Flavobacteriales > Flavobacteriaceae > Flavobacterium. Next base: position 18,662 of record JAQSDU010000007.1, on the reverse strand, counting down.
GCGCACCGGTTTCTGTCGTTACGAACGAAAAATTGCCATTTGCATCGGTGGAACTTCCATCATAAGTACCGTCTAAAAAAACATTGGCGCCGATTATGGGCAACCCTTTTGCATCGGTTACCTTACCGGAAATATTGGTTTGCGCGGTGAGATTGACAGTAATAATAAAGATTAAAATAGTAAAAATTGCTTTCATAAGTTTGATTTTGGTAAGGCAAAGATGCGGCGCGCAATAAAACTACAAAACTATTTTATACCGAGTTGTTGATTTTTGAGGATGAATTGTGGATTGGTGCAAAAACAGACTGTTTTTGACGTGAGTTCATCTACTATTTATAGCTTGACTAATACGATTAATAAAAATAGAATCGAAACTGATTATTAAAAAAAAGCTAAAAACAAAAACCGAAAGCCTATTTCAGACAAATATTTGTAATTTAGACATTCGAAAAAAAAAGTTATGAAAATCCCTGCTCAATACAACCCAGTGATGCCTTATCTGATCGTTAATGATTCGATTGCTTTTCTTGAATTTGCAAAAAGTACCTTCGGCGCAACGGAACAATTCATTAGCAGATTGGAAGACAATCGCATTCAGCACGGCGAAATCCGCATTCACGATGCCGTAATCATGTTTTCGCAAGCCAATGACAATTGGGGTGCTAAAACAGCCGGGATGTTTGTTTATGTTGACAATGTAGATAAAGTCTATAAAGCTGCATTGCACCACGGCGCCGTTTCATTGATGCCGCCAGCCCAACAGGATTATGGTTATACCGGCGGATTTGAAGACCCGAATGGCAACCATTGGTGGATTGTCGAAGGAGAAAGCATCTAAATTTTCAATCTAAAATCTTAATTATCAATTCTAACACTATGAAATCTCTATTATTCCTTTTCGTATTATTGGCAACAGCCAACGTTCAATCTCAGACTGTTTTTGAGAAATGGCCTTCTATCAAAGCTTTTCACGAAGTATTGTCGGCCACGTTCCATTCATCTGAAAAAGGCGATTTGAAACCTATAAAAGCCCGTTATGAAGAACTAGCGTTAAAAGCGGAAAACGTTTTAAAAATGGAAATTCCATTAGAATATCAAACGAAAGAAATTCTCGCTTCAGCAGAAAAGCTTCAAATTAAAACAAAATCTTTGCAGAAAAAAATCGTTACCAAAGCCGATGATGCCACTATTATAGCGCAACTGAATGAAATTCACGATACATTTCATGAGATTGTCGGGCTCTGCACTGGAGAAAAGCATTAAGCACAAAAAACACTAAAAGTAGTTGTAGCCACAAATACACAGACCAATGCTAAAATCTGTGTGTTTGCGGCTATTTTTATTTGAATTGTATGACAAAAAAACGAAATCTTGTAAATCCAAAAAGTCCATTTGATCTTAAATTTGACATATCAAACCCATAAATAACAAAAAAATGAAAAAGTCAGTTAAAGTTTTAGCCGTTGCATTATTACTTGCAGGATTTACGTTTGTTGGATGCAAAAATTCCAATGACAAAATTGAAGAAGCGCAAGAAGATGTCACTGTCGCTAAAGAAAATGAAGTAGATGCCGAACAAGAATTCGATGCCGTAAAAAATGACACCGCCGTTTCTGATTATGCGAAGCTCAAAGCCGCCACAGCGAAATTGGTTGCGGATAATGAAACGCGGATTGCAGAATTCAAAGTAAAATTAAAAACCGAAAGTGCTGCCAATCAAAAGAAGTTCCAAGTAAAAATTGACAAGTTGGAAGCCAAAAACAACGCACTAAAAGCAGATCTTGACGCTTATACCGATTCTGGAAAAGAAAAATGGGATGCGTTTAAAAATAGGGTCCAGAAAAATGTTGATGATATAGACAAAGACATTCAGGATTATAAAACAGAGCACAACTACTAACTACTTGTATTGAAATTAAAAAATAAGGTATTCATTAATTTGAATGCCTTTTTTGTTGATTTGAATTTACTTATCTTCATCAAAATATTCGATAGCTATGAAAAAAACAGCTTTGTTGATTATTATCTGCCTCGCGATTTCATGTAAAAAAGAAATACTGCCAATCACGCCAAAGAAATTTTCAGAAATTGAAAAGACGTTTTGGCTTATCGGCGATTGGGAAAACATTTCAAATGAAGGAACATTACTCGAATCTTGGGAGAAGAAAAACGACAGCACCTTAATTGGTACGAGTTTTTTCATCCAAAATAAAGACACGGTTTTCGCCGAACAGATTGCGCTTGAAGAACGGGAAAAAGAACTGTTCTACATTCCAACAGTTTCCGACCAGAATAACGGAAAACCAGTTGCATTTAAGATGACCTCTGCTACCGAAAAACAAGTCGTTTTTGAAAACCCGTCGCATGATTTTCCGCAAAAAATCACTTACAATCTGATTAAAAAAGACAGCCTTGTTGCTGAAATTTCAGGTTTTCAGGGCGGCAAGATGCATTCGGAAGTTTTTAAGATGAAGAAAAAATAGTTATCTTCTGGCCTTAAAATAGTCTTCGAAAGCCGTGCATCCATTGCATAGCTGGTAATAATTATCTGGATATTTTTTCTTTAACAACGCAAATCTGTTGGCTAGTCGCAAGGACAATGCTTTGAATTTTGGATCTTTAGCATACTTATAGGCCAGAAAATAATAATGATGCGCTAGGTTGGCTTTTTTAAACTCATCATCATCAGGAAATAATGGATTACCATCATCAGACGAAGACCAACTAAAGCGGCGTAACATCCACGAATTACCATAAATAGTCATGTTATAGTAGCAATTCCCAGCGAGGAAATAATAATAATCACGATTCTTTTCTCTCGGATTTTGGGCTTTGTTCAGATAGTTAATCAGCCTTTGCGTTACCGTCTTTTTGGTAAGTATAAAATCCGATTGCGGCATAAATATCGGGGTATATTTTAAGACCGTAAATGGATTATTGTCAAAATTATTGCCGTAACTGTCGTCCTTGTCCCAAAGTGAATATGTTGTCTGCCAATAGCTATTATCTATATTATTGAAATTTTCTAGTGCTTTCGAGAGTTTGTCCAGCCTGACATATTTCGTTCCTAGCAAATCATACAATTTAGGAAGATCTGTTATCACTTTTTGATATGCCCATTCCGAAAAATTGTCTTTGTCATTCTTATGCAGCAAAATAGTTTGAATGATATTTTCAAGCTGAACGGTTGAATAAATAACATCGGCGTAGTCAAAATAATCATAAAAATACAGCCCATAAACACCCTTTTTCTTTTTGGTCGTACTCCATTCAAATTCATATTCCGACATTTTAGAATATAAAATCGTGGCGTCTGAAATATTACCTTTGTATTCAAGTTCACGGCCAAGCGCAAATATAAATTTCTTATCTGTTTTATTTTTTAGTACAATCGACTTAACCAATTCTGGAATTACAGCTTGTCCATAAGGTTGGTCAACGGTAAGATTAAGTGCTTTTATTCTTTCTAACTCGCCATAAATACTATCACTTTTACTGACGCTTTTTTCAAGGCTTGTGATAGCGGAAAGGCTCGATTTATACTGGCGCGTTACGAAAAGTAAATGGGCTTTTGCAGTTTTCCACATAACGGGATTATCTGTTCTATTCGGATTGATTCCGTTGATGAACTGCAAAATCTGTCCTGCATAAAGTCTGTCTTTTTGAACACGCGCCGAAATCATGGCAAATGAATCGTATTCTTCTGAATTATAATCATCAAAGGGCGCTTTTGATAATGTATAGTATGGCGTAAAAACCCAATCGTCAATCTTGTTTATTTCACGCAGCAGTAAAAATCCGAGTGCTTCAGATTCGGGTTGGAGTTTTTGTATGGCCCGAATGTAATCCAACGCTTTATCCGTTTTAATAGTGGCTGCTAAAAGATACACGTTTACCTTTTCTTCATTGGTTTTGGCAAATTTAAGTACTTCTTCAATCGGAATACTGCGATTGTATTGCTGTTGGATCATGAACCTTTTGTCGGGTGCATTTCCGAAAACCTGCGCGGCATAAAAATTGCCAAGTGGTTTGTCTATTGCTGAAAATGTCAGAAAATACAAACTCCAATACCCAATAATATCCTTATTGTTTTTGTCCGAAAAATTTCGGGCATAGATACTTTTTATGCGCTCCATATCGCGGTTGTAGTACGACATTCTGATGGCTTGAAACGCATACCGTTGCCTGATTTCAGGGTTCTTCACCGATTTTGAAAAGTTTATTGCCTTTGAAATCAATTTTGACCGAATCGGAAGAGCAGCATATTCGCCTCGTTCCCAAGGATCCGCAAAATAATAATTGACATCTTCGCAGCTTTTTGCAAATTTAAGATATGCAATGGCTTCAAAATCATTTGTTTTATAAAGATACCTGATCATTTGATTGTTTGATGCTGCTGTTAAATCACCCAATGGAAGATTATTAATAGCCTGTTCAACAGCAGCATAAGAAACTGCGCCTTTACAATATTTCACCCAAAGCAATTCATTCGGATACTGATTCGGTTCATATAAATCCGATTTAGAATAAAAAGAATCATACGAATAATTAAATTCCTGAAACGAACGATAACCGTAAAATTCAGGTTTGAGGAAACAATACCTAACGTCACCTTCAAAATAAAAACCACATGCAGTCGCTTGAAACGAAATACTACTTAGTAAAAGCAGAATAAAAACCCGAAAGTGTTGCATTGCTATATTTTTTTAATTGTTGATCGTCGAGATGAAAAAGAGAAACCGTAATATTTTTATCCAATACAACATTTTCTTTGATTATTGCAATTGCGCGTTCAATATCAGCGGCTGTGATTTCCTCAACCTTGATTTTATCGCCGGCACGAAGGTAAAAATTATCGACTATTTTATCTTCTGTGGCTTCATACCACAATTTTTTAAGTGGCTTTAAAGGCGGCTTGAGGCTGTCACCATTTCCCGGCAAAACTTTTACAAACCTATTATTTTGGTACACCTGCATCCACGAATAAACCGGAAGGGCAATATCAAGATGAAGTGGGTATTTTCGTTTTACATTGAGATATGCAGACAACTCATCAATATCCAAAATAGAATTTTTAGTCGGGCTTTCCAGCGGATTGCTCAGGTTGTAACACATTAGCATGACCTTATCGACAGGCGGAATGCCCATTTTTTCAGGATATTTATAAGGATAAAGTCGAAGTGTGCAACTGATTTGCATTTTAGAAATGGCTTTCAGTTTTTGAAGAAAATAAAAATAATTCTCTTTTGTTTTTAGCGTCCAGTCACAATCCATCTGAAATTCTGTAAGTGCAAAAGTGTAACCATGACCACTTCTTTCTTTATAATATTTGCGGATCAGGAAATTCACATTGTCGGCAAGCGTGTCAAGACTGCTCTTTGCGGCGGTAAGAAACACTTCATTCCTGATGTAGACTGTCGGTATAACCGAAATACTATCGTTGTTATAAAACTTAAAGTTGCTTTTTGCAGTTGGAATGATTCCCATCGTAGCGCTATTTTCAACCTCAAAAAATTTTACATATACTTTCTTTGCACCGAGCTTGTGGACAATTGCGCTTTCATTTTCCGACAACATATAACTTTGTGACTTCCAATAATAAAATGCACGCTCAACATTTTCAGTCTTATTATGGGAACAAGAAGCAAAAAGTGCAACAATTGATACGAGCAACAACAGTTTTTTCATTGGCAGCAGTGTTTTTATGATAACGCAAATTCTGATTAAAATTATAGTTTTCCAGCGCTATATTTACAAAATAACGGCACTATTTTTTAAAATTTTTTATTGGGTAAAATACTACTGAATTTACTTGTTAACATATCAAAGTAATTCCTTACTTTTGATATATAACCAACTAATAATCAAGTAAAAATGAAAAGTAAATACCTTTTATTTGGAAGTATTTTAATCGCTTCGTTTGCTGCCTGTAAAAAAGACAACGATAAAGCGGAAGCCCGTATGCCGGAACAATATACCGCGGAAGAACTCTTTGACACTAAAAGTGTTTACGGTACCGGATTTAACGCTGATGAAACAAAAATTTTGGTAGAATCGAATGCGACAGGCATTTATAATGTAGATGAGCTTACCATAGCAGACACTTCATCAGTAGCACTTACCAAATCGACAAAGGATAGTTTTTTTCCGAACGACTACCTACCGGGAAGTGCAAAATTCATTTACAACGCAGACAAAGGCGGCGACGAAAATACACATTTGTACCTAATGGATCGTAAAACCGGAGCAGCCAAAGACCTCACGCCGTGGAATGGTAGCGCCAACACTTTTTATGGTTGGAGTAAAGACAAGAAAAGTATGTATTTGATTAGCAATAAGCGTGATGCAAAGGCTTTCGATCTTTTAAAGATGGATACGATTTCGTGGAAACCGACCGTGTTGTATGAAAATAAAGAGGCTTTATCGGTAGGAGGAATTTCGCCCAATGAGCGTTACATCGCACTTACCAAATCTATTACGACTGATAAAAATGAGCTGTATTTATACGACCGTGATACAAAAACAACCAAAAGAATCAGTAATGACAAAGACGCACAGTGGAATCCGACTGGATTTTCCAACGACAGCAATACGCTTTATATAGCCACAAGTGAAGACAGTGAATTTTCTTATGTGGTCAAATATGACATCCCGACTGGCAAATCAGAAAAAGTGTTTGAAGACAAATGGGATGTTGTGAGCATGACAATCAGCGAAAATGAAAAATACCACACCATAACTGTCAACGAGGATGGCAAAAACAAAATATTACTTTTCGACCATGCCAGTGGAAAACAATTGGATTTACCTGATTTTAAAGACGGCGATGTGACGAACGTAATCATTTCCAAAAGCGAAACCAAACTATTGCTATCTGTGGGAAGCAGTACTAGTCCGGCCAATTTGTATTGTTATGACATTGCTTCTAAAAAATTAAAGCAGCTAACTTCAGTTATGAACCGAAAAATCAAAGAAAATGATTTGGTAAAAGCCGAAGTCATCCGTTTCAAATCTTTCGACGGAAAAGAAATTCCAGCCATTTATTACAAACCATTACAAGCTTCAAAAGACAATAAAGTGCCTGCTATTTTATGGATCCACGGCGGTCCTGGCGGACAAACAAGAATCGGTTATTCCAATTACATCCAATATTTTGTCAATCATGGTTATGCGGTACTTGCGGTTAATAATCGCGGCAGCAGTGGCTACGGCAAAACTTTTTATAAATTGGACAATAAAGACCACAGCAACGGCGACTTAAAGGATTGCATCTGGGCAAAAAAATGGCTCGGTACACAAGAAGATATCGACGGCAATTCGGTTGGAATTTTTGGCGGAAGCTATGGCGGATGCATGGTTTTAGGCGCTTTGGCTTTCCATCCTGATGAATTTAAAGTGGGCATTGATTTGTTTGGTGTTGCCAACTGGCCGCGCACGTTAAAAAGCATTCCGCCATATTGGGAATCTTTTAGAAAAGCGTTGTATGAAGAAATGGGCGACCCATATACTGCTGATAGTATTCGCCTGAAAAACATTTCTCCTTTGTACAATTACCAAAAAATAAACAAACCGTTATTGGTTTTCCAAGGCAGTAATGATGTTCGGGTTTTACCAGTAGAAAGCGATGAAATTGTTGCTGGCGTAAAGAAAAATGGCGTTCCTGTAGAATATGTAGTTTTTCCTGACGAAGGCCATGGTTTTAACAAAAAGGAAAATAACCTGACTACTGTAAAAACGACGCTGGCTTTTATGGACAAATACCTAAAGCCGAAGAAGAAAGTGTAATCCGAACAGTAACCATAATTTATTCGCCACGAATTTCACGAATTCCACAAATTAAATTCGTGCAAATTCGTGAAATTTGTGGCAAAAAAAAAGCCCTGATATTGAACAATCAAGGTTTTTTTATTAAATTTCGCTAAGGGGCACGAAGGAACGCAGAGATACACGAAGTGAAAACAGGAACCGTTTTAGAAGTACATTATTTTAAAATCTTCGCGTAATATCCTATTTCAAAGGAATATTCTTCAATATTTCCAATACGAATTTCCAGTATTTCTGTGCCGATGAAATGCTCGCTCTTTCATCCGGGCTGTGCGCTCCTTTGATAGTTGGCCCGAACGAAATCATATCCATATTTGGATAATTCGTACCTAAAATGCCACATTCCAATCCGGCGTGACAAGCGACAACATGAGGTGCAACACCGTTTTGTTTTTCGTAAATCGATTTCAGAACTTCAAGGATTGGCGAATTTACATTCGGAGTCCAACCTGGATAGGAACCGCCAAAAGTCACTTCACAACCAAACAATTCAAATGCCGAACGCAACGCATTCGCCAAATCAAATTTGGAAGTTTCTACAGAAGAACGCGTTAGACACTGAATTGACAATTCGCCACCTTTCACCGTGATTTTTGCAATATTATTAGATGTTTCAACGAGATTTTCCATATCCGCACTCATTCTGTAAACGCCATTATGAGCAGCATAAACAGCGCGTAGAAATCCTTCTTGCGCTGGAACTGACATTACTTTTGCAGGCAAATCAGATTTTTCGATGGTGATCTCGAGTTTTGGTTCTGTGGTTTTCAATTCTGTTTTGATGTCACCAATGACTTCCTGCATATCGAAAACAAACGCTTCGTCATACATACCGGCAATAATGATTTTAGCAACGCTCTCACGCGGAATCGCATTTCGCAAACTCCCACCGTTGATTTCCGCCACCTGCAAGCCAAAGTTTTCAAAACCGCCGAACAAAACACGGTTCATGATTTTATTGGCATTGCCGAGTCCTTTGTCGATATCCATCCCCGAATGACCGCCGTTCAAGCCTTTTACGGTAATCGTATATCCAACGGAACCTTCAGGTACATTTTCTTCGTCATAAACGGCAGAAGCAGTTACGTCAATACCACCGGCACAACCGATGTCAATTTCATCATCTTCTTCTGTATCTAGATTTAATAGAATTTCACCTTGCAGGATGCCGCCTTTTAAGTTTAAAGCGCCCGTCATTCCGGTTTCTTCGTCAATGGTAAACAATGCTTCGATTGCGGGATGCGGAATGTCTTTGCTTTCCAGAATTGCCATGATTGTCGCAACGCCAAGCCCGTTATCAGCACCAAGCGTTGTACCTTTTGCGCGCACCCAGTCGCCATCGACATACATTTCGATACCTTGCGTTTCGAAGTCAAAAACGGTATCGTTGTTTTTTTGATGTACCATATCGAGGTGCGATTGCAGCGTGACCGTTTTACGGTTTTCCATTCCAGGCGTTGCGGGTTTACGGATGATTACGTTGCGGATATCGTCTTCGAATGTTTCGAGACCGAGACTTTCGCCGAAGTTTTTCATAAAAGCGATTACTTTATCTTCACGTTTCGAAGGTCGCGGTACGGCGTTTAAATCGGCAAATTTGTCCCAAAGCTGTTTTGGTTCTAGGTTTCTTATTTCTTGGCTCATTGCTGGTGATGGGTTTTGGGTATTAGGTGTTGGTTAAATTCTAAAGTTCAAAGTTACAAAGTTTCCCGTTTGTTTTAGAATAAAGGAGATTGTAATTATATTTACATTAAATCCGAAATGTGAAAAAGAAATTCATTCTTCCTGTTTTTTTATTGGTGCAGATTGTTGTGTTGCAAATTCTGAAGTTTTTTCCGGAAACGGTGGAACGGTTTTACAGCAATGGTTTGTATGTATGGATTTCGAAATCACTACGGGTTTTATTCGGATGGATTCCCTTTTCGGTTGGTGATGTGCTTTATTTTGTATTGGGATTTTGCATTTTAAGATGGTTTTTTAAAGTTCGGAAAACTTGGACCCGAGGCAAAGCCGAACTGAGCGAAGCTAAAAGCAACTGGAAAGACAATATATTGAAGGTTTTAAGTTTCTTATCAGTGATTTATTTTGCCTTTCATTTGCTTTGGGCGACGAATTATTATCGTGTGCGTTTGTACAAAAAAATGCATATCGAGAAGGAATATTCTGTTGCCGATTTGAGTGCTTTTACAAAAAAACTGATTGTAAAAGTAAATCAGATTCAGCTTGAGATTACCAAAAATGATACTGCTAAAGTCGTTTTTCCATATTCGCACCAACAGGTTTATGCAATGAACTTGAACGGTTATAAAAATCTGGCGGCGGTTTATCCGTATTTCACTTATACGCACCCGAGTGTTAAGAATTCGATCATCAGTTTGCCGTTAACTTACATGGGATTTGCGGGTTATCTGAATCCGTTTACAGGTGAAGCGCAAGTGAATGACAGGATTCCGATGTATAATTTTCCGGTAACTGTTACGCATGAAATGGCGCACCAGATGGGTTATGCATCTGAAAGTGAGGCGAATTTTATTGGTTTTTTAGCTTGTACAAAAAATGACGATTTGTATTTTCGGTATGCAGCTTATTCGTTTGCACTGAAATATTGCCTGAACACGCTGGAGCGGATTGAAGAATGCAAAAGCGACGAATTCATTCCGCTAATCAATAAGGGGATTTTGAAAAATTACCAAGAAAGTCAGCAGTTTTGGGAAAGTCATGCGACTTTTATTGAAGACGGATTTAAGGTTTTTTATGATAATTTTTTGAAAGCCAATCAGCAAAAAGACGGCATGGAAAGTTACAGCAAGTTTGTGGATTTGATGGTGAATTATTATAAAGTAGAAAAGCTGTGATTGTGAAATGGAACACTGATGACACGGATGTAACGGATTGTCACGGATTGTCATTGCGAGGCACAAAGCAATCTCTTTAAAATGAAGTACCTCTTTTTTTAAATTTCATCGGGTGTAAGTTTGTAAAATCCATGTCACCTGTTTGCCAATCATAAGTGCTAAAAAGACGAAAAAGTCATTACTAGCCCCGATTGAGGCGTTATCCTTTTGTGCCGTCGTTCGGCGCAAAAGATATAGCCGAAAGCGGGACGACTGTTGAAAAAAAGACCAATATTCTTGCTTCAAAATGTAACAAAACCAATAAACATGCTACTAACAACCATATGAGTGACGACATAGAAAAATCATTTGTGCAGCAATTGCAGGCGAACCAGAATATCATCCACAAGATTTGTAGGTTATATACGAATGGTGACGATGCGCACAAGGATTTGTTCCAGGAAATCACGATTCAACTTTGGAAGGCTTTTCCGAAATTTCGGGGCGAAAGCAAATTTTCTACATGGGCTTATCGCGTGGCTTTGAACACGGCAATCACTTTATACCGAAAGAGCACACGCACTGTTGCGACGACGGAATATGACAATATGCGTCATTTTTTAAAAGAAGAAGATTATAATTATGAAGAGGAAGAGCAGATAAAACTGATGTATAAAGCGGTGCACCAGCTCAATGACATTGAGAAAGCGTTGGTTTTTATGTACTTGGAAGACAAGGATTATCAGGAGATTTCTGAGACTTTGGGTATTAGCGAAGTGAACGCACGCGTTAAAATGAACAGAATTAAAGGGAAACTTAAAAAAATATTAAATCCGTAGCTATGGAAGAATTGGATTTATTGAAAAAAGCCTGGAAGAAAGACGAGCATTCCTTTAATCAGGTATCTGAAAAAGAAATTTATAAGATGTTGCATAAGAAATCGTCTTCTATTGTGAAGTGGATTTTAATCATTAGTATTTTGGAATTTTTGCTGTGGACGGCCTTGTCGTTGTGCTTTAAAGACGGCGATGCGATGAAAAAATTCAACAATATGCATGTTGACAATATTATGTTGCCATTGACGATTTTTGGTTATGTGGTTTTGGTGTATTTTTTCTATCAGTTTTACAGCAATTACAAGAAGATTTCTGTTACTGACGACGCAAAGAAACTGATAAAAAGCATACTCAAAGTGCGTAAAACCGTAAACCGCTATGTGTGGTTCAACATTATATTTGGCATGGTGTCGATTGTGATCATCACACTGCTGCAACTCAATTATGATGCAGATACAATTGCCCTTAGAGCGCGCTATTCTTTGAACGGCAACAGTACGACTTTTTACATCTTTTACACTGTATTCATTGTGGTTTTCCTTGCTATATTTGTGTCGCTTTTTTGGCTTTTTTATCGATTGATTTATGGTATATTGCTTAGAAAATTGCACAAAAATCATGAAGAACTTAAAAAAATAGACTTGTAATGAAATACTTTTTATCTGCGTTAATTGCGTTCTTTTTTGTCCATTCGAATGCGCAGCAATTGGAGAAATCATTGCTTTGGAAAATTTCCAAAAAAGGCGTTAAAACTTCTTATTTATACGGAACGATTCACGCGACTTGTGATTCTGTTTTGGATAAAAATGTCGAAACGGCTATGAAAGCCACCAAACAATTGTATTTGGAAATCGATATGGATGATTCCGGTTTGCAGGCGGCGATGATGAAAGACATGAACATGAAAGACGGTCAAACGCTTGATCAACTGGCTTCAAAAGAAGATTATGAGGCGCTTTCTAAATTTATGGAAGATGAAATGGAAATTCCGATTCAATATATCAAATCGATAAAGCCATTTTTTATCAGCGCCATGTTTATCCCAAAAATATTGGACTGTCCAATGCAATCGGTGGAAGAACATCTGATGAAAATTGGCAAAAGCCAGCACGAAGATATCTTCGGATTGGAAACCGTTGAAGAACAAATGCATGTTTTTGATGCGATTCCGTATAAAGATCAAATGGACGAACTGGTGAAATCTGCGAATGACAATTTGGCGAATGACAAGAAGGATTTTCAGGAAATGCTCGCGATCTACAAGGCAAAAGACCTCGATAAAATGTTGGAAATGTCCGAAATTTCCGAAAACAAACTGACTTCTAAATTTGAAGCAGAATTATTGACCAACCGTAACAAAAACTGGATCCCTAGGATTGAAAATATCATCAAAAACACGCCTACTTTCTTTGGTGTTGGTGCTGCGCATTTGGGCGGCGAAAATGGTGTGATTAAATTGCTTAGGAAGCAAGGTTATAAAGTTGAAGCAGTACTTTAATCCTCCGATTTAAAGTCTTTCTCCAGTTGCTTCTCGACATGAAATGCACGCAGTTTGTTGAGCGTTTCTTGTGCTTGCAATTCTTCCGGCGACAAAACTTTCAAGAATGATGGATGTTGCTCGATGGCAAATTCTACCTGCGCTACTATTTGCTCAATCGTGTCATTTTCATAATCGATTACGAGCGGTTCTTTAATGATGAACGATTGCAAGATGCCTTTCTTTTTCATCCTCAAACCTTTCTTGTCAAATGAACGTCGGAAACCATCGATGACAATTGGGACTACAATTGGTTGATAGGTCTTGATGATATGTGCTGTTCCTTTTCGAACGGGCTTGAATGATTTTGTTGTGCCTTGCGGAAAAGTGATTACCCAACCGTCATTGAGTGCGATTCGAATATTTTCGGTGTCATTCGGATTGACTTCACGCTGTACATCTTTGCCTTTGGCGCGCCAGGTTCTTTCGACGGTAATGGCACCTACATACGAGAGAATTCTTGGCAGCAAACCTTCTGTCATCGTTTCTTTTGCAGCGACATAATAGATGTTGAGTTTTGGTTGCCACAAATAACCAATGTTCTTGATATTGTCTTCGCGACCGCTTAAACTGGCATTAAACACATGAAACATAGCAACGACATCGGCAAAATAGGTTTGGTGATTGGAAATAAAAAGCACATTGTTATCCGGAAGTGCCTTGATGATTTCGGAACCATCGATATGCAATTGGTTGAAACCGCGGTAACGCCTGTGCGTAATGGCTCCGAAGATACGGATGAGCCATTTTTTAAGGAAAAGTATATGCCCGAAAGGATTTCGCTTGAATAATCCCATATTTGTGAATCTTGATTGTATGCAACAAATCTACAATTTTTTTGATAGGTTTAGGGTTTAGACAGCAGATTGTAGACTGCAGGAAAAGCTACCAACACAAATTGTTTACGATCAAAATCTGCTATCTGCCAACTGCGCCCTGAATACTGATTATCCGTCACCGATCACTTTCTTCAAAACGTCCTTCAGTTCGCTCATCATCATTGCTGTCGCACCCCAAACGATCTGTCCATCGATATTAAACGCGGGAACATCAATAGATGAATTATAAGAAGTTGCCATCTTGTTGAGCACAACGATACCATCATCAAGAAAATTTTCGAGCGGCAATTCAATGATGCCTGCAACTTCTGCCGGATCCGGAATGAATTGTAATGTTGCTGTGCTATACCCCATATATGGAAAAACAAGAAAATTGCTCGGCGGAATATAAACATCAGAAAAAGCACGAATAACAGTAATTTGCGAAGGTAAAATACCAACTTCTTCATGGGTTTCACGCAAGGCTGTTTGTTCTAAATTTTCATCGAAATCTTCAACTTTTCCACCAGGAAATGCAATTTGCGAGGAATGAACGCCGGGATAAGTATTGCGCAAAATCAGCACCAGATGTGTTTTTTTATTTTTCGGGTAGCACAACATCATCACCGCCGCCTTTCTGGGATTGGCTTTTTCGAGATCGAGGTTTTTCATGATTTCCATGCGTTCCAGCGGCGCCATTTTCTGGTGCGAAACTGCATCAGGAAGTTTTTCCAGAATTATTTTGGGAACTAAAGCCAGAAATGCATCGAAATCCATACGCAAAGGTTATTTTTGCAAAATATAAATATAGGTCAGAAATGGCAATCCGGCAAATTTCACCAAGTTAATACCATGTGAAATTTATATGGGCACCAAAACCTAGCATCCAAAACCTAACACCCAAAATGTATTCAAGAGAAGAAACTCAAAGACTTAAACGCGAATTCTGGATCGCCTTTGCCGAGAAATATCCACGGAAATGGTTGTTGTATGACACGAAAATTAAGGATTTCTCTTTCAAATTTTATGTCGATAACCGAAAAGCACAGGTTTTAATTGATATTGAACATCGCAATGAGGAAAAAAGATTGCAATATTTTGAAAAATTAGAATCGCTAAAAAGTATTCTGGAAGAGGAGTTTGTAAATGATTTGGTTTATGAAAAGCATTTCCACCTAGAAAATGGCAAAACCATAAGCCGTATCTGGGTTGAAAAGGAAAATGTAAGTGTCAGCAATAGGAATTATTGGGATGCGATTTTTGATTTTTTTCAAGAGAAAATGCTGGCGTTAGAGTTATTTTATTTGGAATATGATGAATATATTAAGGATATCGAATAACCAAAATTTTCCGTATTGCTTTTGGAAACCGCAAAGCGTTATGCTTCCCGTAGTAATTTCACTTAAATGCAAATAACAGATTACAGCTTACACTTCGCATAAGGCGGCGGCCCATCCTTAGCGCACATGCCGTCAAGCAGCAACCTGAATTCTACGATATCACTCTGCGCCGTCGCCAAATCTGCCTCCCCTCCATAACGACCATATTGATGCCAGTCGGTCAACCGCAATTCGGCGTTGCCGGTATCCATCATGGCCTTCCATTCTTCGGGCGTAACCGGTTTCTCGCACATCGAAGGATCCAGTACCATCGGTTTAGGCCTTCCCTTTGGCTGCAATACGTTAACCGTCGCCGCTACATGAAACACCCACGAAACCTTACAGTTCGGATCGTTAACCGTATGCGCGTTCAGCGTCCCATAACACCACGCCTTTCCCGGCAATACATGCAGGTCGCCCTTCAGCATAAAACACATCAGGTGCGCCCTCACCCAGCAACCGCTGCCCGGATACTGAAACGGAATGCAAGGCGACACCGAATGGCACGGCCTGCAATTGGTCTTTTTTAAGATATCAAAAAGCATCTGTGCCTTTTCCGGCGTAACCGTTTCCTCAAGGTTGAGTTTCGGGAATTTTGATGGTGATAACGGCACATGAGGCAAGGCAGGTTTACCGTAAGTGCCCGCAAGCACTTCCACAGCAACAATCCTGTAATCCGGCTTTGTAGCAGTCACGAGCACTTGTACACCTTTCGCCTTAGCATCTTTCAGTACCGCGAGCAGCACCGCAAAATCAGCCTTGTCACGCTCCAGGAAATAAAATGCCGCATCCATACGAAACGCCACCGCAACGGCACCGCTGCCACTTTCATCAATGCTGTCAACGCTATCTGCGGTCGGCATCAATACCTCGCCGACAATGCCGTGAGCATCAGTATTGATATAAACCGGGCGGTTGTGCTCCTGCAAAAAATCAATCCGCTTCAGCCACGACTGCAGCATCGGATGTGCTTGTGGCAGGATGGCGGTTTTGTTATTTTCGAAGTGTAATGTGACCGGATGATCTGGCAATTGGCCAGCCAATAAATTGCGGTTGGTGGTTTTAGAGAGGATGTAGTGGGTCATGGTGCTAAATTTTATCTGTAATCATGCTTTTATTTTTTCATCTAAGACGGTATGCCAAACTCTTTTCTGCAATCTTGTTGTCACCCCGAGCACAGTCGAGGGGTCGAAATTAACTTTCACAATGCATCCTCGCCGATGGTTTTACCCCATACAATCCATCACAAACTTGTCATTCCGACGAAGGAGGAATTCTAAGCAAATTATTTCCTCAATCTTTGTCACTCCGAGCACTCCTGAAGCGTCGGTATTCGGTGGCTGAAAACGAAGTTATGGAAAAAATTATTTCAATTTTTGCAGATTATCCCGCAATTTCGTCAAGCCTATGTTAACAATAATTTTGTCTAAACTATTGTTTCTTTGATGCGCTAAAAATCATTGTGATTACATAACCATTTAAAAAAAGACCAGTAAGGTTTTCAAAAATGACAACTGTTTTTGTTAAAATCGAATTTGGAGATATATCACCAAATCCTGTTGTTGATAATGTTACAAAACTAAAGTATATTGAATCAAATGTTTTGTACTCAGGATTAATATTTTTAATATTTTCGATATCCAAACAATACAGTGCAGCAAAAGAGAAACCACAAATTATATAAGAGATGAAAAATAGTATTAGATAAGTAAAGAAATTCATAGCAATAAATTTGGATTTTAAAATCAGAATCAGATGACTAAACTGAACTGATAAAGACAATATAGCACCTATTCCAATAGTATAGTCAATAAATTTAATTTGGAAATCATCGAAGTTCTCATTCCAATGGATTTGTCTGATATGGAGAAACCCTAGATAATAAAAAAGTCCAATTAAGAGAATCAGATAATCTTTTATTATTTTCCCGTTTAAATTACGAATCATCGAAGGTCTGTTGCCTTTTAAATCAATATAAAAATCAGACAGTTCAATAACTGAAAGAAGAGAAAAAAAAAGAAAAAACATAACGTAATGTATTGGGAAATTTTGCATCAATAATTTGTTATACATATTACTGATAAACAAAATACCCGCAAAAACTAAAAGCACAATTAAAGCTTTATTTTTCATTTTTTACCTTATTAATAAGTTTAGCTAAATTCGTTGGTATTTCTGAGTTTCCCCGAAGCGTTGGAATTTGTGACCTGTGAACTAAGTATGAAAAATACAGTTCAATTTTTCAAAGGAAGGCCGCAACTTTGCTAAGACCATGCTAGCGGTTGCCTTTTTTCTTTTCGCTATTATAATACGTTGGATTTTGAATTCTAGCAGCGAAAAAATTAAGATATAAGCCAACAAAAATAAAGAATAAAATTATTTGAAAAATAACAAGTCTTTTTGCCAGTTGACTCACTGGGCAATAATCTCCATATCCTACTGTAGCTGAAGTAACAAAACTGAAATAAACTGCATCAGTACTATTTGAGAATTTGGAGTTCAAAAAATCAGAATAACGATTATTAAAATCAGCATATATTACCGCAAAATATAATACAATTTCAATGAAATTTAAAAACAAAAATGTAATTGATCGTCTATATGAAATTGGCTCTGCAAATTCGTTTGATAAATAAATAAGAGTGGCTAAATAAAGTATTGTTTCTGCTAAAAAGTAAAATGTTATGCCAGTGATTAAACCGTTTGGAATATTTACAATTAAAACAACAATCGTAAATAATAATTTAAACCAAACATACTTTTCTACAGCAATTTTTCTGACAAGCAGTCCTTTTTTGCCCGATATATGCTTTACAAGTAAACCTGGAAAAGCAAATTGGGAAATTGCTAAAAAGAGTCTTATTATCCTTTCGGTACCAAAATCATTATATTTTTTATTTTTCCAAATTCTACAAATATTTAAACAATGATTTTTATAAGCTGGATAAAGTTTATTCTTTGGCCTTGCGTTTGGTTGCCCATTGAAAAGAATCTCAAAAAAGTTCTTCATTTTTAGAGGTTGTTTAAGGTTACCGCTAACTTATGAGCACATGCAATAAACAGTTCCGCATTAAGCCAACCGGATTTATATCCACCAAATATACCCAAAAACCCAACCCGCAATACATTTCCCACAAAACCACGTATTTCTACTCGGTTTGAAAATCAGGTATTTATACCTATTGGCAATCTTATCCCGTACGGATAGCTGGCGAGCTGCCCCTACATTCTACCGGCACAAAACAAAAAACCCTCCATGTTCCATATTTGAAATTAAAAGGAGGAATTCCAGTAGTGTGCTTCAGGCATAAACAAGAAAGACAAGGCCATGCTCTGGCCACAAACTGCCTGTATTTACCATTATTTTCTTACAATAATAAAAACAAAAAATCCCCATCATTACTGATGAGGATTTTCAAAAGAAAGGCGACGAC
>JAQSDU010000006.1 GCA_029946065.1 Flavobacterium sp. | reverse complement strand
AGGCACTCAGGCACTCAGGCACTCAGGCACTCAGGCACTCAGGCACTCAGGCACTTTTTAAGAAAACTATGGGAATTTATTTAACACTCCTTGCGTAAAAGTGATGTATTAATTCTATAAATTTGGTAAACTAATTTCTTAAAGATTAATATTATTCTATGAAGAAAACAATGTTCACCTACACCAAAACCATACTCGAAAGAGTAAGTTTCGATCCACTACTGTTTTGCAAGGAACTCGAAAAAGCACTCAAAATACTTTTGCCTTACGAAATAGAACAACTAACAGAATGGCTGTTACAATTTACAAAGGAAAAGCCAGAATTAAAGCATTGTCAATTATTGTTGAATACATAAAACTAAAGGAGCCTAAATAGCTCCTTTTTTATTTTGGATTGCAGATTTTAGATTTTTGAGTTTAATCTTAACTCTAAATTCCGAAATCTTAAATCATTTTTTTGACAACGGACTTACGATTTGCACGTTCTGAAAAACAATAGCGCCTTTGACAACACCGGCAATTGTATTCCGCAATGCATCGATAATATGGATTTTTAACTCTGTTTTTGGGAAAACGAGGCTCACTTCTCGCGAAGGCTTCGGATCTTTAAAATGGTGCAATTTGTCTTTGTCTTTTTCTTTTAAATCCAAAGTATGCAAGTAGGGAAGGAGTGTGGTTCCCAAACCTTCGTCTGCCAATTTAATCAGCGTTTCAAAACTGCCACTTTGAATTTGAAAATGTCCATTTTCATGAAGGTCTTTGTTTTTGCAAAGGTTTAAAATCCCATCACGGAAACAGTGTCCGTCTTGCAAAAGCAAAATTTCATCAATGTTTAAATCTGCTATTTCGATTTCTGTTTTCTTGGCCATCGCATGGTTTTCAGGAATGTACGCGACAAAAGGCTCGAAGTACAAAACAACTTCCTTTAGTTTTTCATCTTCTAGCGGTGTTGCGGCAATCGCAGCATCTAAATGCCCATTTTTGAGGCGAAAGATGATTTCGTCGGTATTCAATTCTTCAATAATCAGCTTTACTTTTGGGTATTTTTTGATGAAGTTGTTCAGGAACATCGGCAAAAGCGTAGGCATGATGGTCGGAATAATACCCAATCTGAATTCGCCTCCGATAAAACCTTTTTGCTGATCGACAATGTCTTGGATGCGCCCTGATTCATTGACGATATTCTTCGCTTGATTGACGATTTTCTGTCCGATATCCGTCAACTGGATTGGTTTTTTGCTTCGATCGAAAATCAAGATGCCAAGTTCTTCCTCAATTTTCTGGATTTGCATGCTCAATGTTGGCTGCGTTACGAAAGATTTTTTTGCAGCGGTTGTAAAATTCTTGTGTTCCGCTACTGCGAGAACGTATTGGAGTTGGGTAATGGTCATAGTATCATTTTTTCTGATACAAATATAAAAACAATAAGTTAAAACTATAGTTAGTTGTGTCTTAAATTTTTAAATTTGTGGTAATAAAACCATACAATTATGAAAACCAATAGCATCGGATTACCAATCGAACAATCAGAACAATTAGTATTGTCACTGAATAAATTATTGTCTAATTTTCAAGTTTATTACCAAAATCTGCGCGGCCTTCACTGGAATATTCGGGGTAAACGTTTTTTTGATTTGCACATTAAATTTGAACAATTATATGGAGATGCACAGCTTAAAATTGACGAAATTGCTGAAAGGGTTTTGACTTTAGGAGGTATTCCGCTGCATACTTTTGAAGATTATATCGCCAATAACCAATTGCGCATAGGAAAAGCCATTCATAAAGACGAATTGGCAGTTCAGCTAATCATAGATTCGTTGGCTGATTTGCTTAAAATTGAACGCGAAATTTTGGCACAATCCGGCGATGTTAATGACGAAGGTACAAATTCAATGATGAGCGATTTTATCAAAGAACAAGAAAAAACAGTCTGGATGATGAAAGCTTGGCTTACGGAGGAAGTTTGATTTTTTTTAATCACAGTTATTAATTTCCGGATTTCATCATAAACAACTTTAAAAGTTTGTTTTCTGGTGTTAAAATTGTTTTAAATTCTCCCAATTGATTTTTTATTAAAGTCGTTACTGCCTATTTTTGCCGCTTATGAAAACCGCTGTTAAAATAGTATTGTTCTTGTTCGTTTTCTTTCTGGCGACACCTACCATTGTAAGTGTCATCAAAAAGCAAATGGACGTTTCGGCGTTTTACAGTATGAATGAGGAGGAAACCCTCAAAGAAATAAAAGAAGTTAAGGCGGAACTAAAATTCACCAATTATGAGTTTGCCATAGTTCCAGAAAATACTTCGACACTTATTATTTCTGACAACCAACTCAAGCACGACAATGTCTCTGCGGTTATTTTTTCTCCTCCGCCTAACGTGTGACACTTTTTAAATTTTTATTCCTTTTTTCAGGAATCGATCCGGCTTGTATGACGAGCACGGTCAAAATTTATTGTGTTCCATTTTAGACTGTTCTCATGACAAAAAAAATCAATCTTTTTGCCAACCTCAAATCCGATTTCGCATCCGGTTTGGTGGTTTTTCTGGTGGCGCTACCATTGTGTTTAGGAATTGCCCTCGCTTCTGGTGCACCGCCTTTATCCGGAATTATATCCGGAATTATCGGCGGAATCGTCGTGGGTTACCTTAGCAAATCCCATTTGAGTGTTTCCGGTCCGGCTGCGGGTTTGACCGCTATTGTGTTAACTGCTATCACAGAATTAGGTGCCTTTGACATCTTTCTTACTGCAGTTTTTATCGCAGGTATTATTCAGCTTTTACTTGGATTTATAAAGGCGGGAAGCATTTCCAATTATTTTCCTAATAATGTAATCGAAGGCATGCTGGCCGGAATTGGTGTTATTATCATCTTAAAGCAAATTCCGCATGCAGTCGGCTATGATGGCGATTTTGAAGGCGATGAAGCTTTCGTGCAAAGCGATGGATTGAATAGTTTTTCTGGCTTGTTTAAGATTTTCGAACATGTCGAATTGGGCTCTATCATTGTAACTTTAATTTCATTAGCAATATTAATTGCCTGGGATAAAATCCCGTTTCTTAAAAAACTAAAACTCGTTCCGGCGGCTTTAATCGCTGTTATCATTGGGATTTTGATCAATGAAATTTTTATGTTGACCTCAAGCGGATTGGCAATTTCAACAGAACATTTGGTATCATTGCCCATTCCGAAAACGGTTGAAGATTTCAAGAACATCATCATAACACCTGATTTTTCTGGGTTTGCGAATCAAAAAGTATGGATTATAGGCGCTACGATTGCCGTTGTTGCATCCATTGAAACTTTACTGTGCATTGAAGCCTCCGATAGAATGGACGCGCAAAAACGATATACAGATACCAATGCCGAATTAAAAGCGCAAGGTTTAGGAAACATCCTTAGTTCATTATTGGGCGGATTGCCGATGACATCAGTTGTGGTGCGCACTTCAGCCAATAATGCCGCCGGTGCCAAGTCAAAAATGTCAACGATTATCCACGGAATGCTATTGTTGATTAGTGTGGTTTCTATTCCTTTTGTTCTGAACAAAATCCCGTTGGCAACTTTGGCGGCGATTTTATTGTTGGTCGGATATAAACTCGCAAAACCATCCACAGTGAAGCATTTTTGGGAAAAAGGAAAGTACCAGTTTGTTCCATTTATAGCGACTTTCGTTGCAGTTGTTTTTACAGATTTGTTGAAAGGGGTGGCATTAGGCATCATCATTAGTATTATTTTCGTGTTGAAAGGCAATTTGAAACGTGCATACAATTTCCGCAAAGAACAATATGAAGACGGCGATGTCATTCATATCGACTTGGCGCAAGAAGTTTCGTTCCTGAATAAAGCGGCGATAAAATCTACTTTAAGTGAAATTCCGGAAAATTCACGCGTGATCATTAATGCACATGACACCGTTTATATTGCACATGATGTCTTGGATTTATTACGAGAATTTAAAGCTACAAGAGCAAAAGAGGAAAATATCAAAGTCAAATTGAAAGGTTTTAAAAAAGCATACCGCCTTGAAAATAGCGATGAAGTTGGTAATAAAGTGAGTGTCGAACATTATTACGATGCCGCCAAACGGATGACTGTTAAAAGAGAAGTTAACGACGAAACTTTCTGATATTAAAAAAAAGATAAAAATAACAAAGCTTAGCTGTAAATGGTTAATTTTATATGCGATTTATTACAGTTAAAGCCAAAATTAAAACGAGATGGACAATTTTTATAAGAAGATTTTAGACAACAATAAAGAATGGGTAGAGAAGACATTATCCAAAGACCCAGAATATTTTAAAGATCTCGCCAAAGGACAGAAACCACCATTATTATGGATTGGATGTTCTGATAGCCGCGTTCCGGCAAATGAGATTATCGGCGCAAAACCAGGAGATGTGTTCGTACACAGGAATATCGCTAATATGGTCATCCACTCGGATATGAACATGCTGAGCGTACTTGATTATGCCGTAAATGTGTTGCAGGTAAAGCACGTAATCGTCTGTGGACACTACGGTTGTGGTGGTGTGAAAGCCGCTATGGGCAACGATTCTATCGGAATTATTGACAACTGGATTCGTCATATAAAAGACATTTATCGTTTGCACCATGTTTATCTCGATTCGATTATTAACGAGAATGACCGGTTCAATGCATTTGTGGAACTGAATGTAAAAGAACAGGTTTTCGATCTTGCAAAAACTTCAATCGTACAATCAGCTTGGCGCAGTGGACAGGAATTGACGCTTCACGGTTGGGCTTACGGACTCAATTCTGGTTTCGTAACCGACTTGAATGTCAATTTGAGTTCTGATAAGGATTTGGATGCTGTGTATCAATTGAAATTTTAATTTTTTAATTTATAAAAGTCAAAAAGCTACATTGAAAGATGTGGCTTTTTTTTATGAAATTAAACCTTTTTCTTTTTGTAAAGTCAAAGCAATAACATCCACTTAAAAGGAATTACAACTAAAAAAAAACTTATGAAAAATGTAAAAAACACAATGCTAACATTCGCCATCGCTTTTTTGTTTACGATTGCTGCGAATGCACAAGTACAAGAAGAAAAAAAACTATCTGACGAACAGAAACAAGAAATTATTGAAAATGTAAAAGTCAATATGGACAGATTGGCGCTAACCGAAGACCAAAAAGCACCATTCAAGGAAATTACAAAGCGTTATGCAGAAAAGCTAAAAGCTGTAAAAGCGAGCGATGACAGTAAAATTGGTAAACTAAAGGCTGCAAAATCTATAATTGATGCAAAAAATGCCGAAATGAAAACTTTACTCACAGCGCCGCAATACAAAACATATCTTGAAATTCAGGATGAACGCAAACAAAAACTGCGCGACAAACGAAAAGGTTGATTTGTTAAATGTTAGATGATGATGATGATTCAAAGGCTTCCTGAAAAGGAGGTCTTTTTTTTTACCATAAAAATTTTTAAGCATTGCTTAATGAAATTTAACGAAAACCGTTGCATGCTTTTTGATTAACCCACCAACTCATCAAATAACTTTTGCAATCTTATTTCCAAATTATCTGTAAACCCAGGATGCGGTCTGGAAGTTTGCAACACAGAACTCCTCACTGCCGTTAGCCAACGGAAACGCTCAGGAATATCCATAAGCGCAATCGGACCGCAAGATTTTTCTCCATGGCATATTTTAGAAAATGCGTTAAGATATTCCAGCACTTCGGTAATATCTGTGTCAGCCGAAAGGCATTGCAGTTTTTCAATATTTAAAGTATGAATTGTTTTGATGAATTTCGCTTTTTTGCAAAACAAAATAATCCCGACATTCAGGAATTCCTCACGCTCTACCTTCGGTACGATACGGATGATAGCATATTCATATAAATATTTATCGTGCATCTTGAGCGGCTTTTAGAAATATTTCGGAATGGTCCCTGCGGGTTATCAGGAACTGAAGATATGTATTTCGGATTTCACCAGCAGTTTGTGTGTTACCTTCCCATTGCAGCCATTCGTCAGGAATTAAATCTGTAATTTCGTTGAGGATATTATCTGTCAAAATCGATTTAAAGTTGGTATTTACTTCCTCTAATTGCGTAGCTTTCGCCAACAAAACATGGTCTTTTATCAACAAAAACGGACTTTTGGCGGGGCTTTCCCAATCCGTCCAAGCATGATGAAAATAGAAAGCTGCGCCGTGGTCGATGAGCCATAATTCTCTGTGCCACATCAGCATATTGGTATTTCGGAAAGTACGGTCAACATTCGTGATAAAAGCATCCAACCACACGATTTGCGATGCCAGCTTTTCGTCTACGGCAGTAACAACAGGATCAAAAGTGAGTGCACCGGAAAGAAAATGCATGGCGATATTCAAACCTTGACTGCCATGTAGCAAATCCTGAATTTCTTCGTCTGCTTCTGTTCGCCCAAAAGCTTCATCTAGATTGGCGAATACAAGTTCAGGCGTTTTTAAACCAAGTACACGGGCAATTTCACCGCCTAACAATTCAGAAATTAGGGCCTTTACACCGTGTCCGGCTCCTTTGAATTTGAGTACATATTTAAAATCGTCATCGGCTTCGGCAAGGGCAGGCAAAGAACCACCTTCGCGTAGCGGTGTGATGTATCTGGTGACGTTTACAGTTCTTAATGTTGGCATTTGATTAAGTTGGTGTGTAAAAATAGTGAAATTATAGCATTGTAGGGAATTGAAGTGCCGATTGCAGGTTTCAGATGCGGATAATTTTAGATTTGAGACGGTACTACATAATTAAAAATCTGTTAATTGTATAACATTATAGTTTGTATGTATAAACCTATTTTTTTTAAATTTCTTAATCTTACGTTATATAAAAATAGCTATAAATTTCAATCCAAAAATGGATAGTAATCAAATCCCAGTCAATATTTTTTTGGCAGATGATGATATCGATGACCGTCATTTTTTTTCAGTTGCACTGGAAGAAATGTTAATTGAAAGTAAGCTTAAATTAGTTCCAGATGGGGTTGCGCTGATGCAGGAACTCAACGATGGCAGTAAATCTATACCTGATATTTTATTTCTTGACATGAATATGCCTCGAAAATCCGGAATGGATTGTCTCAACGAGATAAGAGCCAACAGTCGTTTTGATAGGATTTGCATTGCCATATATTCTACTTTTGATACTAATGAACAGATTGATAAAATTTTAGCCGCTGGTGCCGATGTCTATTTCAACAAGCCACATGAAATGGAAAAAATCAAGGAAATGATCAAAAAGGTTATTCAGATTAACAAGAGTTAACTATATTATGTAAGGAATTCACGAAATGTTGTAAGAATCAATTCCATAAATTTCTCCAATTTTGTATGGATATTAGTAAAATAAATATTGTGAATGCTATTTGCGGAAATAAATTTACTACCAACTGCTTCAAATTACGAATTGCTATGAAAAAGAATTTTAATCGAAGCGGACTAGGAAAGTTAGCAATCCGATAGTATCATTCCAATACTTCAATAAAAAAGCGAGGAGTGTTTTTATAGACGCTCCTCTTTTTATTTTGGTTTTCATTAGTGTGGGTTTTGCGGGACTCAAGAGGGAGGATAGACAACTTATGAAAAAATTCATTGTTAAAAAGAAAATAGAAATTAAAGCGAATCCCGAAGAGGTTTGGGATGCATTAACCAATCCTGAAAAAACAAAAAAATATTTTTTTAAATGTAAAGTCCATTCAAACTGGAAGAAAGGAAGTGCTATAACTTTTAAAGGAAAAATATTTTTGATCATAAATTTTGAAATGAGTGGCGTTATTTTAGACATAGCACCACTAAAACTTTTGAAATACAATATAAAAAATTCAGGAACTTCAAGCATTTCTATTATTACCGACAAGCTAATTTTTGAAAATGGTATAACAACGCTAACCATAAATGATGATGTTGGTCAAGATGATGGTGCAGAAAAAAGATATAAAAAGTCAAACAAAGGTTGGGATAAAATTCTAAAAGGTTTGAAAGAATTAGTCGAAGAACAAAACAACCACCATTAACAGCGGTTTTGCGACAATGCGCCATTTTTGTTCAAATTTAACCAGTTTTTTTATAACTTCTTTTTTGGGTCGCCCAATCCCGATAACTATCTGGACGATATTCACTCATAATCCTTTCTCTTCAATTTTTTCCTCCATCAGCGCAATTTCAGTTTTTTCTTTTTTGATATCTTGCCGCAAAAAGGCAAAAATACTCATATATATATTGGCAATCCATACCAGTGCAAAACCTGCGATAAGGTAGCCACGCCAGTCACCTAGCAACAAATGAAAATCGGTCAGGCACACGAAAAACAGCGAAACATAATGACTGAAGCAATATTCGCAAGTAAAGAGGTAAAAGAATTTGCGTTTAAGCAGCGTTTTTCCATTTTTAGAACGGTTCACGCAATATTCTCTAGGTTCGCGAAACACTTCCTCGTGGGTAACAGTCCAAGCCACGCAAGCAATTGGAAGTGCCAATAAAAATAGCCAAATGATCTGGATGGTAATGGTCATGATTTATAGATTCGAATTATACCAAATTTAGTGAAACTTTTTATGGAAGTGGCTACTAATAGTTGACTTTTATAAGAGAAATTCGACTGACTTTTTTGCTAACTTCATTGAAGTTCCGCAATATTGTTTATCTCAAACTTAAAAATTTCCGCTTGATCATTGAAAGTAATTTTAGAAACAGATCTAACTACAACGATTTCAAAATTAAGATTACCTTAAATTTTGTTAATTTTTAGTTATTAAACGTTTAGTGGCGCCGATTCTTTACTTAATTTTGAAATCAAATGAGAGCTGTTTTTTTTTTCATATCGCTGTTTTTTCTTCTGCTGGGTAGCGGACAACAAGTCTATGCTAAAGGAATTCACAAGCATATGCATCAAATTTCAAATCACGATGTTACCAAAAATCACCATATAAAAATCACCAATAAAAATCTTGACAGCACCATAATTGAAGATGCCGATTTAGATTTAGAAGAAGAATCTTGTAGTGTTAGCAACAGCAAAGATGTCAATAACAATAATTTTTTTATTGAAAAATATATTTCTCCTAATAATCAGTTTTTCATAATTGCTTATCTCAATAATTACTTCATACATTTTAAAAACTATTCGGCACTTAATAGCCTTTCTTCACCTATATACATTGTAAATAGGGTTTTACGGATTTGATTAATGATGTTCAATAAGTGTACACATCATCTGAACACTGCTCACTGACCATTGATTACCTCCTATAATCTAAATCCACAGCGTTAATACGCAATTTTTTACATTGAATACCATGAAGAAAAATGTTTTATATACAGGCATAATCGCCTTGTTGTGTCTCGTAAGCTGCACCACTAAAAAAGTAGAAAAAGAAGAAGCCGGAAAGTTCACTGTTACCAATCCGGTGCAAATTGATACTTCGTTTACTAAGGAATATGTGTCGCAGATCAAGTCTGTGCGCAATGTCGAAATTCGTGCACAGGAAAAAGGTTATTTGCAAAATATTTATGTTGACGAAGGGCAGTATGTGCAAGCCGGACAACTTTTATTTCGCATTATGCCGCAGCTTTATCAGGCAGAATTACAAAAAGCAGAATCAGAAGCCAAAGCCGCCAGTATTGAATTGCAAAACACCAAAACCCTTGCCGACAAAAACGTAGTTTCTAAAAACGAACAGGCGATGGCACAAGCAAAACTGGAGCAGGCTAAGGCCGAAGTGTCACTTGCAAAGCTCCACTTGTCATTTACTGAAATTCGTGCGCCATTTGCTGGGACAATCGACCGTATTCCATTGAAATTAGGCAGTCTTATAGATGAAGGTGAATTGCTTACCAGTCTTTCCGACAACAGCCGTATGTTTGCCTATTTTAACGTTTCGGAACCAGAATACATCAGCTATCAAACAGACATAAAAGATCGTGGTGATAGTCAGGTGGGTTTACTTTTAGCCAATAACGAACCGTTAAAATACAAAGGAAAAGTAGAAGTTATTGAAAGTGAATTCGACAGCGAAACCGGTAATATCGCTTTCCGTGCAGGTTTTCCAAACCCTGATAAATTGCTAAAGAATGGCGAAACTGGTAAAGTCCTTATGACTGTTCCTGTAAAAAAAGCGTTACTTATTCCGCAAAAAGCAACCTATGAAATCCAAGATAAAATGTATGTTTTTGTAGTGGATAAAAATAACGTGGTAAAATCGAGGGAAATCACCATCAAAGGAGAAATTCCCGATTTATATGTCGTGCAAAGCGGACTTGACGCAAACGACAAAATACTATTAGAAGGCGTACAAACCGTCAAAGATGATGACAAAATCCAATATGGATACGAAAAGCCTCATGATGTCATTTCTCAATTGAAACTAAAAGCGGAGTAGTCGTAATCCCTAAAAATTTAAGCCATGTTTAATAAATTTATACAGCGGCCGGTGCTATCCATCGTGATATCGCTGATCATTGTCTTTTTGGGCGTTATTGCCCTTATACAATTGCCGGTTACACAATTCCCATCGATTTCGCCTCCAAAAGTGAATGTCACTGCAGAATATCCAGGGGCCAACAACGAACTGATGATCAAATCGGTCATAATTCCTTTAGAAAGAGCGCTCAATGGTGTTCCCGGAATGAAATATATCGCTTCTGATGCCGGAAATGACGGAGAAGCTTCGATACAAGTAATCTTCAATTTAGGAACCGACCCAAATCAGGCATCTTTGAATGTCCAAAACCGTGTGGCTTCCGTGGTGAATAAACTGCCACCGATTGTCGTCCGCGAAGGCGTGAAAATTACGCGTGAAGAATCCAATATGTTGTTATATGTGAATCTTTACAGCAAAGACCCAAGCGCTGACCAAAAGTTTCTTTACAACTTTGCAGATATTAATGTATTGTCAGAATTAAAACGCGTTAATGGAGTAGGTGATGCAGATATCCTCGGTAATCGCGAATATGCCATGCGTGTTTGGTTGAAACCCGACAGAATGCTTGCCTACAAAGTTTCTGCCGACGAGGTTATGGAAGCGCTCAACCAGCAAAGTTTAGAAGCTTCGCCGGGAAGAACAGGGGAGAGCTCCGGAAAACGGTCAGAAGCATTTGAATATATCCTAAAATATCCGGGAAGGTTTACCACAAAAGAACAATACGACAATATTGTCATCAAAGCGAGTCCAAATGGAGAAATTCTGCGCTTGAAAGACGTGGCAAATGTAGAGTTTGGAAGTTCGATGTACGATATTTATTCGAATCTTAATGGTCGCCCATCGGCAGCCATTGTGTTAAAACAATCTTACGGCAGTAATGCCAGTCAGGTTATTGAAGACGTAAAGGCAAAACTTGCAGAAATCAAAGCCAGTTCGTTTCCGAAAGGAATGGATTATGAAATTAGTTACGACGTTTCTAAATTCTTAGACGCCTCTATCGAAAAAGTTATACATACTTTACTTGAAGCTTTTCTTTTGGTTGGGTTGGTCGTATTCTTGTTTCTCGGCGATTGGCGTTCAACTTTGATTCCAGCCATTGCCGTACCGGTTTCGTTGGTCGGAACTTTTATTTTCATGTCTTATTTCGGTATTACGTTAAACCTGATTACTTTATTTGCATTGGTGCTTGCAATTGGAATCGTTGTTGACAACGCCATTGTTGTCATAGAAGCAGTTCATGCCAACATGGAAACGAAGCATCTCTCGCCATTAAAAGCCACAAAAGCAGCCATGCACGAGGTTAGCGGTGCCATTATCGCCATCACTTTTGTAATGGCGGCGGTATTTGTTCCCGTAGCATTTATGTCAGGACCAGTTGGGATTTTCTACAGGCAGTTTTCTATCACGATGGCAACTTCTATCATCCTTTCGGGAATCGTTGCTTTGACGTTAACGCCAGCTCTATGTGCCATGATGCTTAAAAGCACACATGGTAAGCCAAGAAAGAAGACACCGCTCAACAGATTGCTTGATGGTTTTAACAACTGGTTTAATGGTATTGCCGGAAAATATGCTTCCTTGTTGGGAAAAATTGTAAATAAACGGGTAGTGACTTTCGGAATGTTTATTGGTTTTTGTATCGGTATTTATTTACTTAACAACAACCTTCCAACAGGATTTATCCCGAATGAAGATCAAGGTATGTTTTATGCCGTAATTCAAACACCGCCGGGTGCTACACTTGAAAGAACCAACCAGGTTGCCGAAAAACTTCAAAAAATTGCTTCAACATTGCCTGATGTAAAATCGGTTTCTTCGCTTGCAGGTTACGAGATTCTTACCGAAGGAACGGGTTCCAACTCAGGAACTTGTCTCATCAATCTGAAAAGTTGGGAGGAACGAAGTCACTCTGCACAAGAGGTCATCGAGGAACTCGAAGCCAAATCCAAAGACATCGCCGGTGCAACGATTGAATTTTTTCAACCACCTGCGGTTCCTGGTTATGGCGCAGCGGGCGGATTCGAGCTGCGTTTGCTTGACAAAGGCGGTTCAGGCGATTATAAGAAAATGGAAACAATTGGCAATGATTTCGTAAAAGAACTCAACAAACG
The DNA here is from genome assembly GCA_029946065.1 of Flavobacterium sp. Classification (GTDB taxonomy): domain Bacteria; phylum Bacteroidota; class Bacteroidia; order Flavobacteriales; family Flavobacteriaceae; genus Flavobacterium. Next base: position 48,943 of record JAQSDU010000006.1, on the reverse strand, counting down.
TCCTGAATTATCATCGGTTTTTACGTTCTACAGTGCCAGTTTTCCACAATACATGCTGCACATCGATAATGATCTTGCACAGCAAAAAGGCGTGACGATTGAGAATGCCACCAATACGCTAGCAACACTTGTTGGTAGTAATTATGAAATTAGTTTTATCAAATACGACCGCCAATACAAAGTAATGGTACAGGCATCACCGGAATACAGGGCATTGCCGGAAGATATTTTGAAATTGTATGTCAAAAACAACCGCGATGAAATGGTGCCGTTTTCTGCTTTCATGAAAATGGAAAAAGTGTATGGATTGTCGGAAATTACACGTCACAATATGTACAATTCAGCCGAAATCAGCGGACAGGCAGCACCCGGTTACAGCAGCAGTCAGGCCATCAAAGCCATCACTGAAGTAGCAGAAAAGAAACTACCAAGAGGTTTTGGTATTGACTGGGCAGGAATTTCCAAAGATGAGGTTGGTCGTGGCAACGAGGCGGCTTATATCTTCTTGATTTGCCTTGCGTTTGTTTATCTTATTTTGGCAGCGCAGTATGAAAGTTTCCTATTGCCGTTTACGGTCATATTGTCACTTGCGTCTGGTATTTTCGGGGCTTATTTAATGCTCATGATTTGTGGATTGGAGAACAATATCTACGCACAAGTTGCCATGGTAATGCTCATTGGTCTGCTTGGAAAAAATGCGGTATTAATCGTAGAATTTGCAGTGCAACGGCACCGTGCTGGAGCTTCTGTATTCAAAGCAGCTATTGAAGGTGCTGCGGCGAGGTTCCGTCCGATCTTGATGACATCTTTTGCTTTTATTGCGGGATTGATTCCATTGGTTTTTGCAACGGGTCCGGGGAAAGTAGGCAATCGTACCATCGGTTCTGCCGCGCTTGGAGGGATGCTTATCGGGACAATTTTTGGGGTATTGATCATTCCTGGATTGTACTACATATTCGCCACCATTTCTGAAAAAACGAAGTTTGTTAAAAAAGAAGAAGAGAACCCATTAACCGAAGAAATCGATCACAATGTATAAATTCAAATCATACCACTATCTTATCCCGCTGGGCTTGTGCCTGGCGGTAATAAGCTGTAAGGCACCCGCCATTGCTACAGAAACTACAAAAGTGACCGTTCCGGAAGCTTATAATACGAATAAGGATACCGCTAATATCGGAACCATCCAATGGAGAAAATTCTTTAAAGACAAACATCTCGTAGATCTAATTGACATCGCGCTAAAAAATAACCAAGAACTCAACATCACTTTGCAGGAAATCGAAATTGCTAAGAATGAAGTTCGTGTTAGGAAAGGTGCCTTGTTACCAACAGTTGGCGTTAGGGCAGGAGCAGGCGTTGAAAAAGTAGGGCGATATACCAGCCAAGGTGCGGGCGACGCGTCAACGGAAATTGCACCAGGCATGGAAGTGCCAGATCCGCTCACAGATTTTACCCTTGCCGCCTATGCGAATTGGGAAGTGGATGTTTGGAAAAAGCTACGTAATTCCAAGAAAGCTGCCGTCAGCCGTTATTTATCAACCGTTGAAGGCAAGAATTTCGTGGTCACGAATCTTATCGCTGAAATTGCAGATTCTTATTACGAATTGCTTTCTCTTGATAGTCAGCTTGACATCGTTCGGCAGAATATTCAATTGCAGAACAATGCACTCGACATCGTTAAAGTCCAGAAAGAAGCTGCGCGCACAACAGAACTTGCAGTTCAAAAATTCCAGGCAGAAGTATCGGCTTCGAAAAGTATGGAGTTTGGAATCTTACAGCAGATAAAAGAAACCGAGAATAGGATTAACTTTTTATTAGGCCGTTATCCGCAGGAAATACAAAGAGACAAAACCAACTTTTTGACGTTATTGCCTTCGGAAGTCAGTTCAGGAATTCCAGCACAGTTACTAGACAACCGTCCCGATATCAAACAAGCAGAATTGGAGCTGGCGGCGGCAAAACTCGACGTAAAAGTTGCACGTGCAGAATTTTATCCTTCGCTTGATATTTCAGCAGCCGTGGGATTGCAGGCTTTCAAACCATCTTATTTTTTGAAGTTTCCGGAATCGGTGTTGTATTCTCTTGTAGGCGATATTGCTGCGCCGCTCATCAATAGGAATGCGATTAAGGCGGAGTTCAGCAGCGCTAATGCAAGACAGTTACAAGCGCTTTATAACTACCAGCGCACGGTTTTAAATGCCTATCTCGAAGTGTCGAATCAGTTGTCTAAAATCGACAATCTTAGTAAAAGCTATGCGTTGAAATCGCAGCAGGTAGCGGCATTGAATTTGGCTATTGATATTGCCAATGATTTGTTCAAATCGGCACGTGCAGATTATTTCGAAGTGCTGATGACGCAGCGTGATGCACTCGAATCAAAACTAGAACTGATTGAAACAAAGCAATCACAATTAAACGCCGCAGTCCATGTTTACAAGGATTTAGGTGGTGGTTGGAAATAAGATAATCATTTTAAAACAAGAGCCGGATTGTTATACAGTCCGGTTTTTTTTGGAATTAAGTTTTTTTTGGGCCTTTTTCGGAGCGTTTTCAGTACAATTATTTTCCGATACAGAAATAATGAGTTGTTGATTTTAAAGGGCTTCAATGATATGAGGTACAAATAAGGTACATGGAAATGAAGATTCAATTTTATAATCCCCTTTTCAATAAACCATTGCAATGGTTTTCTATTTCATTGAAATGCTAAATTTATATATGCTATATGTAGCATTTTAAATAATATCTATTGTAAAATTACTTTCAATTCGCACTTTAATCGCATCCAACTTTCTAATACAATTAGCAAATCTCTATTTAAGTGATGTCTATATAGATTATAACCTAAAAATTCAGAATTAAAATCAATTTCAAAGTTTTTATAGAATTCATTATTTTCTGAAATTACTATTTTAACTTCTTCAATTATTTTAGGCATATTTTCATTAGTATATTTCAAACATTCTTTTTCTGTCATCTCAACATTTGGAATAAATGTACAACGTATTGGTTCTGTATATTCTCTGCTTTCATAAACAGAAATATCTTGTGAGTTATCACAGTAACCAATTATGAGATTTCCTTTTTCAAATTTTAATTCCTTTTGCATTTCTATTTAAGTTTTTGAATTATTCTATGAAGGTATATAAGTTCGTTTTATTGATTTTAAATAGTTATTATTAGAACTATTTATTTTTCAATAATTTAATATTGTATGCAGTTATGTTTTTTTTCGTTTAGGGATTGGCTTAAATTTTCCTTCAATGAGTTTTTGGATATTTTCAATCTTCCCTAAAAGCTCATCAAATGTTATTATTTCTACATCCTTACTATTACTTCTTACTAATTCAAAAGGTCTTTGTTGTTTACTATTTAATTGTTTTATTTGACCCATTAAAACAACACATTTTGAGTTAAAAGATTCAAAAGATTCATCTGAATCCATTTTTATTGTTGCAAAATGTTTTTGAAAATTATCTCTTTGATTGAGTACTTGAGAAACAGCTCCTGATAAATCTGTACTCATTCCATAAACATCATTTCCTCTATATGCTTTTCCTTTTTTCATTAACTCACTTTTATGCGTTTTAATCTCGATAAAAGCTACATTATCTGTCAAATCATTTTTAACCAAAAAGTCTGTTACTTTACCATTAGCATTTGAAATGTTTTTTCCACCAACATAAGCTTCATCTTGAAATAAAATAATGGGAAAAGAGAATATATATGAAAAAATCCAATTATGCGTATTTAAAAATGCTTGCCATTTTTTTTCTGTGGCATCAGTATCAGTCGAAATTTTCATCAGGGATTTATATTCAGTAATTACATCCTCAATATATTTTTTGTCGATTTTTGATTTTGTTTCGAGTAAAGTTGTAGGGGTTAAAAAATCGTCAGTAAGAGAAAGTTTATCAAACATATCTTTTATTGAACTTTTATCTTTTTCTGAAAATTCACTTATAGAACTTCCCCAAGTTGAAATTACTTCTGAAATTGAATTTTTCACAAATTTCAATTCAACGTCTTTAATCTCAGTAGGAAAAACAACTTTTAGTTGTTGCTGTGCTAAAACCGTTCTTTCTTGTTTTTGCTGGTCAATTTTTACTTGAAAAATATCATACCATTTCCGTAAAATCTCTTCTGTTATTACAATTTCCTTTTTGCTTAAATCTATTGTTGATTTACCAGTTTTAATTATTTTAACAGTTTCAAGTTTTAATTCAGCACCAAGATAATCACCTAATGGTTGTAGTTTACTATTAAATCCATATCCAAAAGTTGATACTTTGTAAACACCAACAGGGAGTTTCCCTTCAAATCCCTCATAAACAAATTGTTTAATATTTGGATATTTAGGTTTGCCATCAAAATTCCAAGGAAAATGAATTTCTATATCTTTTTTATGATATATTTCTTTACTCTTTTTCTTGAATTTTTTTTCCGAATCTTCAAATTCATAAGTTGTCAATGTAGCAGATTTTTTTAAAATCCTTTCTTCTTTTATTGGTTCTTTGTCTGCCATATAATTAAAATTTGACTTAATTTTTTTTATGTTCTTCAGTTCGGAATAATTGCATTAGACCTCAAGTTGGATATAATAATTCAGTGCATATTTAAAGTTGGTATATCTAATTGTAAATATACTATAATCTGAATCGTTCTGAAAAGAGTATTGCAATGATTTCTAATTTTAATTGCAATACCATTGCAATACTTACTTGGATATGCTAACTCTAAAACTTCATTCTCTGAATCCTCACAGCATTTAAAATCGCCAACAATGCTACTCCAACATCGGCAAAAACGGCTTCCCACATTGTCGCTAAACCTCCTGCGCCAAGTATCAAAACAATTGCTTTTACTGTAAAAGCTAAACCGATATTTTGCCAAACAATTTGTTTTGTTTTTTTACCAATATTGATAGCAGTATATATTTTATAAGGTTGGTCGTTTTGAATTACAATATCGGCAGTTTCTATAGTAGCATCGCTTCCTAAACCACCCATTGCAATTCCTGCATCAGCAAGTGCAACAACAGGCGCATCATTTACGCCATCGCCAACAAAGGCAATTTTTAGGTTTTGTATTTTTAATTCCTCTACTTTTTCTACTTTGTGTTCGGGTAATAAATCGCCGTGTGCTAAATCTATATTTAATTCTTTTGCAACAGCATTTACAACGGCTTGTTTGTCGCCCGAGAGCATTACTGTTTTGATGTTTATTTTATGTAAACTTTCTATTGCTTGTTTTGCATCTTCTTTAATTTCGTCAGCAATTAGAAAATACCCCGCATATTTTTGATTGATTGCAATAACGATAATTGTAAATGGTGTATTGTCAATTTCAACATCATAACTGATATTGAATTTCTTCATCAATTTTACATTTCCTGCCAAGATTTCGTTTCCATCTACTTTGCCTTTTAATCCGTGTCCAGCAATTTCTTCAACGTCAGTAACGGTTGCATTTTTTTCTGTCCCTTTTGCATATTCTATTATTGCAGTTCCAACTGGATGTGTTGATTTGGTTTCGAGTGCTGCAACCCACTTAATTAAATCTGCTTGAGAAACATCAACGGATACAACTTTTTGAACTTTGAAAACGCCTTTGGTTAGCGTTCCTGTTTTGTCCATAACAACTACTTGAATCGATGCCATTATATCGAGAAAACTGGAACCTTTGAAAAGAATTCCGTTTTTACTTGCTGCACCAATTCCACCAAAATAACCTAACGGAATTGAAATAACTAATGCACAAGGACACGAAATAACCAAGAATACTAATGCTCTGTACAACCAATCTCTAAACACATAATTATCTACAAAAAGCATCGGTAAAACACAAATTGCAATTGCCAAAAACACAACAATAGGTGTATAGATTTTGGCAAATTTTCTAATAAACAATTCTGTCGGAGCTTTTTTAGTTGTTGCTTCTTGCACCATTTCGAGTATTTTCGACAATTTACTATCGGTGTAAGCTGTCGTAACTTCAACCTGTGCAATGGTGTTTAAATTTATCATTCCTGCCAAAACTGCTTCGCCTTTTTCTTTGGTATCGGGTTTACTCTCACCTGTTAGTGCTGATGTATTGAATGTGGCATTATCGGTTAAAAGTTTTCCGTCTAATGCTAACTTTTCGCCTGATTTGAGTTGAATGATTTCACCAATGGTTATTTCAGAAGCTTTTTTGATTGTTGCGTTTCCGTTAATCAAAACCGTTGCTTCGTCTGGTCTTTGGTCTAATAATAGTTTGATATTAGATTTTGCTCTTTGCACGGCTAATGTTTGGAAAATTTCGCCAATAGCGTAAAATAACATTACTGCAACTCCTTCGGGAAATTGCCCGATTGAAAATGCTCCGATGGTTGCGATGCACATTAATAGAAATTCTGAAAATATTTCGCCTTTGCGAATACTTTCAAATGCTTCTTTGAGTACAGGAAAACCAACAGGAATATAAGCCATAATGTACCAAGCAATTCGCACCCAACCTGTGAACCAATTTTGAGTAAAATAATTATCAAAACCAATTGCAATAAGTAACAATGTAAAACTTATAATTGCGGGCAAGAACATTTGAAACGTAGTTTGGTCTGTACCTGAATGGTCGTGTCCATCATCGTCGGAATGGTCGTGTTGTTTATTGTGAGTTGAACAACAACCAGTTTGCTTGTCGGTTTTGCTATGTATCTTTTCTTCGAGTGTGCAACAAAGTTGTTTACCGTTTGCATCGTATTTATGTTGGTGTTTCATCCTTTTGTTTTTTAATTATTCTTCTTCTCCGCTTCCTTTGGTTAATTCAGATAATAGATAATACGCTCCTTTGATTACTACTTTTGCGTTTGCAGGAACTTCATCGATTGCCTTAACTTCTGTATAACCTAAATCGGTTGCGCCAATGTTCACTTTTATTTGTTGAAAGATGTTTTTACCTGTTGCTACAAATATAAAATGGTCGTTTCCATTGTTAACTATCGCCTCAGTTGGTAGTGCCTTTGTATTGGTATTATCAATTTTTACTCTTGCTTCTACATACATTCCGGGTAAAACCGTTTCGGTGGTCTCATTTATTTTGGCGTGAACTATTACAGCTTGTTCGTTCGGTTCAAAAGCTTTATTGATAGCATAAATTTTAGCTGGGTGCGAATGAGAAACATCGTTTGCATCACTAAACGTTATTTCTTGTCCAATTTTAATTTTATGGATGTCTTTTTCAAAAACCTTTAAATCCAAATGTAAAAAACGATTGTCGATGATTTCAAATAGTACAGCGTTTGCATCGGCAAATTTACCCATACTTAAATTAATGTGCTGAATGTAACCGCTTATAGGTGCTGAAATGGCAATATTTGAAGCAATATTTTTAGAAGATAAACCACTTGCATTAATTCCTAATTGAGCCAATTTTGATTTTAAGGTTTCCTTTTTTGCTTGTGCAATTTGTAACTCTCTTTGCGATTGTTGGTAGGTTTTCCCTGCATTGATATTATCATCACGCAACTCTTTTTGGCGTTGGTATTCTTTTTCCAAATACGAAAGATTGGCGTTGTTCTCTAAATAATCCTGTTGTAATTGTATCACATCAGTATTTGCAATTGTTGCCAAAGTCTTTCCTGCGTTAACAAATTCGCCCTCTTGAACAAAAATATTTTTCACAACACCACCAGTCAAGATGCTTACCTGTGCTTGATATTGTGGTGGTAATGATAATTTTCCGTTTATCTTTAAAGTTGTTGTTAGGTTTTTATTTTCAAAATCGCCCAACTGTAAATCGATGGCTTTTATTTGCGCATCGGTAAACGTTACTACTGTTGTTGTGGTTTTTTCGGTTTCGGTTTCCTTTGGTGCTTCGGTGTCGGTCTTTTTACAAGAAACTACGCCCAAAAACAAAAGAATTATGATTGCTATATTATTTTTCATCTTTAAAATTTTATTTGTTTAATAAATATTGAATGTTGATTATAGTTTGATTGTAATTGTTCATTGTAATCAAATAATCAGTTTTTATTTTATTGGCATCTTTTAGGTTTTGGGTATATTCGATATAGCCAATATCTCCCGATTTATACAATCGCTGTGCTGAATTTACAATTGTTTCTGCCATTGGTAAACCCTCTGTTTTATAGAAATTGAGTTGCTCGGAATACTGTTTTTGCAATTGAAATTGTTGCAAATAAATAGTAGCTAATTCTTGTTGCGATTTCTCCAATTCCTTTTTAGCAATTTCGGTTTCTAATTTTGCGACTTGTGTTTTTGCCTTGATTCCGTTTCTGAATAAAGGAATATTAATACCCACACTACCATAATAAAACGGATTTTCCTTGTCTAAACTTTGCGTATTTACACCCAAATTGAAAGATGGATTTGCTTTTGCTTTTTCTGATTTTATAGCTAATTCTTTAGCAATAATTTGCTGTTGCAAAAACTGTAAAACAGGATGATTTTTGACTAATGTACTATCGCTTACATTAATTTCGGGTAAAGCATCGTATTTCGTTGGTGCTTGGTAGGGTTCGTTGCTTCGTGTCCACTTTTGTAATTCGGTTAAATAAAACAGCACTTGCGAATTGGCTTCTGCTAATTGCATTTTTAATTCTTTGCGTTGCAAAGAGGCATTTATCTTTTCCAATTTACTCGATTCGCCTACTTGAAATTTCTTGTCAGCATACTTTTCATAATCGGCAAAAATGTTATCCGTTTCGAGCAATAAATTATAGTGTTGCACATTGTAAAGCCAATTAAAATAAGCATTGGAAACATTTTTTATTAATTCGTTTTTTGTAACTGCTTCAAAGGATTTTGCTACTGCTACATTTTGATTTAATAAGTTTCTATCGGCTTTGTTGGATAGTTTAAAACCTTGTGCCACGCCAATATTATAATCAAACAATTTGCTGTTTATCTGACCTAAATTACTATTGATATTGAAAGGGTCGAGAACAGTTGCCGTTTTGGTTAATGCTTGTTGTTGCTGGGTTTGCAAAGTCGCTTGTTGCAACGTTGGATAATTCTTGGTTGCTAAATCTAACGCATTTTGCAACGTGAACGTTTGCGTTTGTGCATTGGCATTGAAAGAAAAACAACTAAAAAACAGCACAACAATTGTTGCAATTTTTGGATTTACTTTTATTTTTTTTGGTGTCATTACTAAATAATATAAAACTGGTAAAACAAATAATGTTAATAATGTAGAAGTCAGCAAACCACCGATAACAACAGTTGCTAAAGGTTTTTGCACTTCTGCACCTGCGCTTGTACTTAATGCCATTGGTAAAAACCCTAATGAAGCAACGGTCGCCGTTGCTAAAATTGGTCTTAATCGTGCGCTACTTCCTTTATAAATGCGTTTTAAAAGATTGTCTTCGCCCTCGTCTTTTAATTGGTTGTAGTAACTTATTAAAACAATTCCGTTTAAAACTGCTACTCCAAATAACGCAATAAAACCAACTCCTGCCGAGATACTAAAATTCATACCACGAACCCATAAAGCGATAATTCCGCCAATGGATGCCAAAGGAATTGCAGAAAATATTATGGTTGCTTCTTTGAGCGAACGGAATGACAAAAAGAGTAAAAAGAAAATCAGTAAAAGTGCAACAGGAACAGCCAATTGCAATCTTCCTTTTGCTTCTTGCAAGTTTTGAAATTGTCCGCCATAAGTAATAAAATAGCCCTCGGGTAGTTTTAATTTGGCTTCTAATTTTTGTTGAATTTCCAAAACTACACTTTCAACATCACGACCACGAACGTTGGCTTCAATTACTATTCTACGTTCTGCATTTTCACGGCTTATTTGTGATGGTGCTGTTTTAAAAGTGATTTCTGCGACTTCGTTTAATGGTATTTGATTACCTCTTGGTGTTGGAATTAATAATGATTTTAAAGCGTCAATATCTGTGTTTTGGTTTTTAGGAATACGAACGACCAAATCAAATTTTTTCTCTCCCTCATACACAACGCCAGTTGTTCCACCCGCATAAGCCGTATTTAAAATACGGTTTACATCGGAAATGTTCAAACCATATTGCGCAATTTTATTTCGGTTGTATTTTACAACTAATTGAGGCATTCCCGAAACTTGTTCTACTTTTATATCCGTTAATCCGTCAATTCCGCTAATTATTGGAACTGTTTTATTGGCTTCTGAAAACAATTTATCTAAATCATCACCAAATATTTTTATGGCAATATCCGATTTTACTCCTGCAATTAGTTCATTAAAACGCATTTGAATGGGTTGCTCAAAAGATAAATTACAACCTGGTATTTGACTTAATTTTTCGTTCATTTTCTCGGCTAAATCTTCTTTGTTGTTTGCCGTAGTCCATTCTTTTTTATCTTTTAAAACCATAATTACATCTGCACTTTCGATAGGCATTGGGTCGGTTGGAATTTCGCTACTTCCAATTTTGCTAACCGTTTCTTTAACTTCTGGAAATGTAAGTGCCAGTTTTTCTAATTGGGTACCCACTTCAATACTTTGAGGCAAACTGCTTCCTTGTCGGATTCGGAAATTCATCGCAAAATCGCCCTCGTCTAATTCGGGAATAAATTCGCCACCTAATGAATTGAATATAAATAATGATGCTATAAATAAGAAAATGGCAACTCCAATAACTGCAAACTTTCGCTCTAAAGCTTTAACTAAAAATGGCTGATACCAATTATTTAATTTATTGATAAACCTATCGGTAAAATTGGGTTTGTCACTAATTTTTTTGTCTAAAAAAATACTACTTGCCCAAGGCACATAAGTAAGCGAAAGTATTAATGCACCTACGATGGCAAAACTAACGGTTTGAGCCATTGGCATAAACATTTTACCCTCGACACCACTTAAAACAAATAACGGAATATATACAATTAAGATAATGATTTGCCCAAATATGGCAGAACTCATAATTTTTGATGAACTTTTGATTACTTCATCGTCCATTTGATTTTGAGAAAGGATATTGCTTTTATAATGCCGTGAAAAAATATGTAAAGTGGCTTCGACCACAATTACAGCACCATCAACAATAAGCCCAAAATCTAGCGCCCCCATACTCATTAAATTGGCACTTAACCCGAACATATTCATTATAATGATTGCGAAAAGCATTGCTAAAGGAATGACAGATGCCACAATTAAACCTGCTCTTAAACTTCCTAAAAAGAGAACTAAAACTAAAATAACGATTAATGCACCTTCCAAAAGATTGTAACTAACGGTATGAACTGTTCGGTCAATTAATTTAGTTCTATCTACAAAAACATCTATTTTTACTCCCTGTGGTAAAGATTTTTCGATAGATTTCATTCTTTCTTTTACTCGCTCAATTACTCGTACTGCATTTTCTCCTTTTTGCATTAAAACTACACCGCCGACGGTTTCGCCTTTTCCGTTTCGTGTCATTGCTCCGTAACGAGGTGCAGAACCAAATTTAACTTCGGCAATGTCTTTTATTAAAATGGGAACGCCCGAATTGTTTTTAACAACAATATTATTGATGTCTTCTAGGTTTTGAATTAATCCTTCTCCACGAATAAAGTAGATATTTGGACCTTTGTCAATGTAGCTTCCGCCTGTGTTTTCGTTGTTGTTTTGCAAGGCATCAAACACATCAATTAGCGTTAAATTATTAGCCGAAAGGCGTTCGGGTTTTACTGAAACTTCGTATTGTTTTAGTTTACCACCAAAACTACTCACATCAACCACGCCAACTGTTCCTAATAATTGACGGCGTACAATCCAATCTTGGATAGTTCTTAATTCAGATATATTGTATTTTTTTTCATATCCTTTTTGTGGTACTATAACATATTGAAATATTTCGCCAAGCCCTGTTGTTGGCGGTAATAATTCAGGGCTTCCGTATTGTTTAGGAATATTATCGGTAGCCGTTTTTATTTTTTCATCTACTCGCTGACGAGCAATATTTACTGGAACATTGTCTTTGAAAACAATCGTAATTACCGACAAACCCGAACGGCTTGTGCTTCGTAATTCGACCATATCGGACAATGATTTAAACTCGGTTTCTAATGGATAGGTTATAAACTGTTCAACTTCTTGGGTAGCCAAATTAGGAGTATTTGTAACTACTTGCACTTGATTATTGGTAACATCGGGCAAAGCATCGACACTTAATTGTGTGAATGAATAAATGCCAAACATAACAAATATTGCCAACAAAACTCCTGTAATGAGTTTGTTGTTTACGGAAAAATTAATGATTTTATTTATCATTGTTATAGTATAATGAATGAGTAATTAGGCACTAATGCCCATTGAATACTGTGGAAAATCCACAACTCTATAACCCGAAATTACTCGGGCTTCATTATGCTATTTGAGGCGGTTGCCAAATGCTTCCGAAGAAATTGGAAGTATTTATTGATTTGTATTCAGGAAGTTTTTTGTCAACTGAAATTCTGCTCGGAATAAAATTGTATGAATAAATAGAAGTGAAAGCAAAACCTTGACAACCACAACAGCTACATATACAAAGAGGAGAGCAAACATCGTTGTCGTGATGTGGAATTGATTGATTGCTTATGGTAACTTTCTTATTCGACAAAAGAGCCTCCCCATCTGCACAAGGCATACAGGAAAGTGCTACTAAATATATTGAGAATATGAGTACTATTAATTTCACAGGTGTAAAAGTAGGATTTTTTAATTACAAAAAAAAGGCGAACAATAAAATGACCTGCTCGCCTAATTATTTGTGTGTCTCTATTTTTTTACCACTAAATCCATTCCGCATTTAGGGCATTTACCCGGTTTGTCACTAATTACTTCGGGGTGCATTGGGCAAGTGTAAGTCATTGCCATAGTGTGTTTTTTAGTTTTCATTTTTTTGCTTTTAGTCATCATAGAGCACTTATCCATTTTACCATTCATATCCATGCAATCTCCCTCTTTCATGGTCATTTTTTTGCCATCTTTCATGACACATTCGCCATTTACCATGCAAGTTGTGCCATTTTTCATTTTCATGTCTTTGTCCATAGGCATTGTTTTACCATCTTTTACGCACATCATTTTACCGTCTTTCATCATGCAACAATCTTTCATCATTGCTTTTTTAGTTTTGGTTTGTGCGGTGGCGTTACTTGTTGTTAGTGATGCAGCAATAAATAGCATTACCGTAAACATCTTCGCCATCATTTTTGTGTTTTTCATAATATTTAAATTTAGTTTGTTCAGTTGCGCTGTTCCTCGCTCTTCAGATTGCTGTTGCCCAGAAATGATTTATATAAACAATTTCAGAATAAAGGTGACTTAACTAACTCAATAAGGCATTACGTTATTCTTGCTAATCATTATATAATTATGTTCTTAATAATTCAAATTCACTCCAAATCCGATACCCATATCACTGTCATAATGGGATGTTATGCCTAGATTTCTTGTGAAAATATATTTTAAGCCAGTTGTATATTCTTTATCTGTATTAATCATTAACATTGCTCTTAATCGTTTTGAAACGGGTATGTCTTCTCTGCCTAATTGAAAACGAAATTTACCATCACCATCAATTCTTAAATCGGCTATGAATAACATAGGTAAAGTGTAAGCAACCCCAGCTACTATAGTATGACGATTGTTTTTATTACTGGTTTGACCGAACCAGTTTTTTTCTTCGCTACCAAAAATGTTTTTTGGACCGCCCTCCATTTTGTAATGATAATCAAAACCAATATAAGGATAAAGCCATTGCATTTTCCCGAAATACCTACCTATCATAGTTTCGCTTTCATAACCGTGCATATCGTGATAACCGAGATGCCATAATGTACTTACTTTCCAACGTGTATTGGCTAACATTGCAGTACCCTCATTTCCGTTGGTTGCAATGTTATCTTCGCCCATAAAATGAAACTTTCTATCATCTGCAAATAATTTGCGTTGTGCCAGTTTTGGGTTAGGAATTTCGGGATTTGCTGCTTGGTTTTCATAGGTGAAAACTCTGCCCATTCCACTCATCATGTGGTATAGAATATGACAATGAAAAAACCAATCTCCCTCGACATTAGCGTTGAATTCAATAGTATCGGTCTCCATCGGCATAATATCGACAATGTTTTTGAGTGGTGCATAATCGCCTTGACCATTCAGTACTCTAAAATCGTGACCGTGTAAGTGCATTGGGTGGCGCATCATAGAACCGTTGTACAAAACTATTCTAACATTTTCTCCTTTTTTAATAAGGATTTTATCAGTTTCAGAAACTACTTTGTTGTCTAAACTCCAAACGTAACGGTTCATATTTCCTGTTAGCTCAAAACGCAATTCTTTTACAGGGGAATCTTTTGGGAGTGTTGTTTTTGTAGGGGATTTGAGCATCTGATAATTTAGGGTTGTAATATCAGAAAGTTCATTGCTGTTATAATCATCAGCAGTCATTTTCATTTTGCCCATTTTATTGTCTGTTTTCTTTTTGGTTTCTCCAGTTATTTCAGGGTACATTACCACATTCATATCCATTTGGTTCAATGACATTTGCATTCCCATATCGTCTAAATCGCCATTCATTTTCATCATTCCGTTCATCATTTTCATACCTTCAAAGTATTTCAATTTTGGCATTGGCGACACCAATTGCTTTATCCCACCACCAATATATATTGAAGTTGATTTTGTTCTGTCTTCGGGAGTTGCTAAAAGTTCGTAGCTCGTTTTATCAGCAGGAATAGTTACAATAATATCATAGGTTTCGGAAACAGCAACAATTAATCTATCTACTTCAACAGGTTCTACATCGTTCCCATCATTGGCAACTACTGTAATTTTTCCACCTGCATAGGTTAGCCAAAAATAAGTTGAAGCTCCACCGTTTGAAATTCGTAAACGTACTTTATCACCTCCTTTGAATTGAGATAATTGACTTTCGTTTTTACCGTTGATTAGAAATTTATCATAATAGACATCACTTACATCCATTGCGTTCATTCGCTTCCATTCATTCGCTACTTTGGTTTTGAAATATCCTTGTTTTATAGCTTCTGCATAACTTTGAGTTGTCCCTTTTTTGATAGCAAACCAATCAGTAGCATTATGTAGCATTCGGTGTACGTTTTCGGGTTTCATATCTGTCCATTCGCTAAGAATAACTGGAACAGTTGGTAAATCATCAATCCCTTTTCTAAAAGTAATATCCTCTGCTTTCTTATTCATTACAAATGAACCATACATTCCGATTTGCTCTTGTAAACCTGTATGACTATGATACCAATGGGTTCCGTGTTGAATTATTGGAAAAGTATATAAATGTGTAGTATGAGGTTTTATTGGCATTTGCGTAAGATTTGGTACGCCATCGTATTGATTAGGTAAAAACAAACCGTGCCAGTGCATTGAGGTTTCTTCATCCAGTTCATTATGTACATAAATTTCGGCAATATCTCCCTCTGTGAAAGTTAGTGTTGGCATTGGAATTTGACCATTTACCGCAATGGCTCTTTTGGGTTTTCCTGTAAAATTTACAATAGTATCTTTTACATACAAATCGTAACGGACTGTTTTTTGGGCAGATACTGCCACCGTTAGAAACAATATTATAATTGAGAATTTAATTTTCATTGTTTTATTTTTTTAAATTGATTTGGCTATTTTATCCATAATGGAATGGTCAGACCCAAATTTGCAAATAGCATCACAATTGGCTCTTAAATCTGAAAATAGAATGTATTTAATAATCATTTTTGAATTTTTAATGACAGGTCTGTTTAGTTGTTGAATTACATCTTTTTCTCTGCTGTCAGGAATGATAATATAAAACACTTCATCACCATCTGAAATACTAAAATACAGGTCAGAGAGGCGTAAAATCCCCGAATAAATACTTGTGCTTTTTTCTACTTCAAATGCTCCAATGATATTATTTGTTCCTTTTTCAAACCAAAGCACATCAATAAGTTTAATAGTGTTTTGTGTGTCTTTATCACATGGCAATTCGGGAAACTTATTTAATGAAATGAACGAAAAGCTTTGACCATTAAAGGACTTGCTTTTATCATTACTGGCTGGTGTTACATCGAAACCTAGAGAAACTCCAATTTTTAATAAATGATATTGCATTTCGCTATGTAAGTTGTCTTCCTGCTTTTCTTCCTGAATTTCTTTTTGGCGTTTTACTATGTTTTTTTCAAATTTATTTCGCTCTTCTTCGCTTAAATACTCATCGTTACCAATCAACATTTTTTGAGTGCCAATTTCAAAACACAGCCCCGCAATTGCTCCTAAATCATTAGATAACTCGGATTTATGTGTGCCGTTAGTTTCAAGAAGTGTTTCACGGATTTTTAAATACTCTGTCCAACTTCCCAATTTTTTTTTGTCCTTAAACAAAAAATTAAATCCATTGAGAATGGCAGTATTGAACGGAGGAAACCAAGTAGGGTGGATGAAGTATAAAATACTTGCAACTGCTGGACCAAGACCTTTTATTTTGAGTGCATCTAACTTTACAATTTCTTTTACTACTTGTTCTTCTGTTTTGGCATTGATGCAGTTTTCAAGGAATTGACCAAAAGCGATTTTGTTATTTTGATTTTCGTATATATCGGGAATACGCAACTTAGGTTTCCAATAAAACGGATGTGCTACACCTACGAAAACCTGCTTTTGTTCTGCAATGCAACTCAACACAAACTCCAAACTACTTTCTTTAAAATCGTTTGGGAAACTTTTGTTTTTTATATCATCAATAACCTGTAATACACCCCGTCTAATGGTTCGGAATGCTTTTAGTCGTTGGTCATTGTCAACAAACCAAGTATTGTAAACACTTTCGTTATCGTTTTTATATTGCTGAATGATTTGTGTTAGATTGCTCATTTTTACTATTATAATTACTATTTATTTTTAAAGGTTTAATCTTCGTAATCGCAAAGCATTTATAATTACAGAAACAGAGCTAAAACTCATGGCTAAAGCAGCAATCATTGGCGACAATAATATTCCAAAAAATGGATATAAAATACCTGCTGCAATTGGAACACCTAATACGTTATAGAAAAAAGCAAAGAATAAGTTTTGCTTAATGTTTCTCATAACCGCATGACTTAATTTTTTGGCTTTAACGATACCTTGTAAATCTCCTTTTACTAATGTGATTTTGGCACTTTCTATAGCTACATCGGTTCCAGTTCCCATTGCAATTCCAATGTCGGCTTGTGCTAATGCTGGTGCATCATTTATACCATCTCCTGCCATCGCTACAATTTTTCCTTCGGATTGTAAACGTTTTATTTCGTTTAATTTATCTTCAGGCAAACAACCTGCTTTGTAGGATGATAAGTTTAATTCATCAGCAACTGCTTTGGCAGTATTTACATTGTCTCCAGTTAACATAATTACTTCAACACCTTGTAGCATTAGTTCTTTAATAGCAACTGCACTCGATATTTTAATGGCATCGGTAATTGATACAAAACCAACTGCAACACCATCAACTGCAATATAAGATACTGTTTTGCCTAATTTTTGTTCTGCTACAATTTTGTTTTCAATGTCATCACTTATTAGAGCTTTGACTTGTGCCATTAGTTTTTTATTGCCTAATGCTACTTTTTTATTGGTTACTGTTCCAATAACTCCTTTACCTGCCACAGCTTCAAAATCTTTTACTTCGATTAATGAAATGGATTTTGATTTAGCATAATTAACTACGGCTTGTGCTAACGGGTGTTCGCTGTATTGATTTAATGAAGCAATGTTTTGTAATAAATCATTATCGTTGTTATTGGACGAATAAATTTTTTCGACAGATGGTTTTCCTTCGGTTATGGTTCCTGTTTTATCTGTAATAAGTACGTTAACCTTATTCATGTTTTCTAAAGCCTCAGCATTTTTTATTAAAACGCCTGATTGCGCACCTTTACCAACACCAACCATCACTGACATTGGCGTTGCCAATCCTAAAGCACAAGGACAGGCAATAATTAAAACGGCAATAGCATTTATAAATCCGTAAACTAATGCAGGTTCGGGACCAAATTTTGCCCAAATGAAAAAGGTAATTGCCGAAATAATCACAACAATTGGCACAAAGTATTTTGCGATACTATCGGCTAATTTTTGAATTGGTGCTCTTGAACGAGAAGCATCATTTACCATTTGCACGATTTGAGAAAGCAAGGTTTCTGAACCTACTTTTTCAGCTACCATCACAAATGATTTATTACCGTTGATTGTTCCTGCAATTACAGTATCATCTTTCTTTTTGTCAACTGGAATTGGTTCTCCAGTAATCATTGCTTCGTCAATGCTACTTTCACCATCTGTTATTTTTCCATCTACAGGAATTTTGTCTCCCGGTTTTACTCTTAATAAATCGCCTTTTTTGATGTCGTGGATTGAGATTACTTTATCGCTTCCGTCAACAACCAAAGTAGCCTCTGTAGGAGCCAATTTTAATAATTCTTTGATAGCACCGCTGGTTTGACTATGCGCTCTTGCTTCTAAAAGTTGCCCCAACAATACTAAAGTTAAAATTACTGTTGTGGCTTCAAAGTATAATAATACTGTTCCGTGTTCTGTCTTAAATTCGTTTGGAAAAATATCGGGGAAAAACATTCCGACTAAACTAAATAGAAATGCTACACCAGTTCCAATTCCGATAAGAGTAAACATATTCAAATTCCAAGTAATTATCGATTTCCAAGCACGAACAAAGAATATCCAACAAGCATAGAAAACTACTGGAAGTGATAGTAGTAGTTGTACCCAATTCCATTTTGAAGCATCCATTAGTTGCAATAAAGGATTGTTGTGTGCCATTTCTATCATTGCAATAGCGAAAATAGGAACTGTAAATACGACCGCTATTTTCATTTTCTTAACCAAATCTTTATAAGTTTTTTGGTCTTCGGTGTCAGATGGATTCATTGCTACTAAATCCATTCCGCAAATAGGGCATGAACCCTTAGTTTCACTAATTACTTCGGGGTGCATTGGACAAGTATATAGTGTTTTGCTGACCGTCAAATCAGGTGCTTTAACTAAACCCATTCCACACACAGGACAGTCGCCTGCTTTGTCATAGACTTTTTTGCCCTCACAGTGCATAGGACAATAATATTTACCATTAGCCTCAATAGGTACTTTGATTTCTTTTTTATCGCTATGGGAATGAGTAGAGCAACAAGATTTTGAAGTAGCGTCATTAGTTGCTACCTGTTGTGGTATTTTGTCATTTGTCATTTCTATAGTATATTTTCCAACTACTGTTAATGCTTCTTGAAGCTGTGTTGTTGAAATATGCTTTTCCATAGTTATAGTGGCGATTGGTGGGCTTAATGAAACTTTTGCTTCAACGCCATTAATAGCATTCAGTGTTTTTTCAACTTTGGTGCGACAACCATCACAAGTCATTCCGGAAATAGTATAGGTATGTGTCATAATTTTTTAGTTTTCTGTCGCCAGACTATCTTGTATTTTAGTAATCCAATTAAGTATCTCCCTTTTTTGAGTAGTAGAAAGTATTGCATTTCTGTGAATCAGAGTATAAGATTTCAAAGGCATTTCATCTTTTTTAATTTGCTTTTTAATTCTATCTAATTTATTTTCTTGTTTCCGATTAGAATAATTTCCAAATTCATTAAAATTTAATTCTTTCTTTCCCTCATTAATATGACCATCCATAAAGAAACGAACAGGTTGTATATAAGAATACCAAGGATAGTTAGTATTGTCACTGTGGCAATCATAACAAGAGTTTCTTAAAGTCATTTCGACACTTTTTGGAACCTTATACATTTCTGTGAAATTTGCCGAAAAATACTGCTCGTAACCAATATTACGAGCAGGTTGATAGCATTGCAACAGCAAAAAAATAATGAATCCTACAATTGCTATTTTTTTGATGCGCTTTTTCATCTAGTACGTTTTTTTAATAGAACCACAAGTTAACATTTTGCTCCCTTGATATGGATTTTTAATTTCCTTGATTTCACTTATCCAAATTGCTCCTTTACCATCATCTGCCATTGGACAATAATCTTGGTATAGTTTTCTGTTTGAGCCAAACATTTTAATTAAATCGTTTATGTCCTTACTCAATAATACGAAATGTTCTCTTTGATGCTCTAATTTATCTGCATTTGCTCCAATATGTTCAGCGTGTTCTTTAGCATCATCAGCAATATCAAGATATTCTTTTTTCTGTTTTGCATTTAATGCTTTTGTATCAAGTCGGTTAAACGATGCTAACAATAGTTTTCCATTTTCAGCAGATCCTTTAGCATCATCTTTTGCTAATTTGTTTTTAAGATTTATATAACAAGTAATAATATCTGTCACATAATCTGATGTAGTTACTGTAGCAACAGCTCCAGTTGTTTCAGTTTTTGCTATTGTATCAGCCGATTTTGGTTCTTCTTGATTTTTATTTGTTTCTGTTTGTGTAACTAGTTTTGTTAATTCCATTCCACATTTTGAACATTTTTCTCCTTTTTTACCTGTTACTTCGGGGTGCATTGAACAGGCATAGAGTTGTGAACTTACTTCTGTTTTTTCAGTAGCAATTGTTTCTGTTTCTTTGCTTTTTTGGTTGCAAGAAATTAATACGAATGCCATTGCAATGGCTGAAATAATTATATTTTTCATTTTATTATTTTTTAAATTATTATTGTTGCTATTGGCAACATTTTTTGATAAATATTTTTTTAAAAATCCACTTCAATATGTTTAGTGTTTTTTTCATTTTTATAATTACATTTTTATTACAATACCATTAGGCTTATTACCTACAGAGATTGTTTTAGTAACGGTATGATTAGTAACATTTACTACTGAAACTGATTTTGCCAATTGGTTTGTGACATAAGCAGTATTTCCATCAGTTGTAAAAGCAACTACATGAGCACCATTACCCGTATTTATTACTCCTGCATCCATCCACATTCCCATACCTGAATCCCAAGTATAGTAATGTACTTTTGCATTCATTGGATCAGTAACCCATAGTTCATTTTTAACTCCGTTATGTGCAGCGATACCCGGCATAAAACCTAAAGCAATAGTTTGGTCAACAGCATTTGTTGCTACATTAATTACAGAAATAGATTGTCCGTCTTCGTTATCCACAAACATTTGTCCGTTACTTCCTGTCCAAGCACCCACAGGATTATTTCCAACAGCAACCGTAGTTATTACTGCTTTTGTAGCAACATTAATTACAGAAACTGTATCATCATCACCATTAGCAACATAGGCTTTTGTTCCATCAGATGAAAATGTTAATTCTGCGGGCATCATTCCTACGGTAATTGTATTCATTAATGCGTAAGTTGTAGCATTATAAACCAATACTTTTCCGTCCATATCCATTTGAGGAACCCAAATTTCTGTACCGTCTGGAGAATAGATGGTGTTATGATTCATTACAGGCAAATCTAAATCCTCTAAAACTGCGCCTGTTGTTGCATTTAAAACTAACATTTTACCAGGCATTGAACCAGTTGTTGCATGACCACCACTAAAATCCATGCCAGGAACTCCTATTGCTAAATGCCCTTGATGATAAGCAATATGATGTGGCCAAGTAATCATATCGGAAGCAGGAAACGATATTGTTCCTGTAACTTCTCCTGTTGAAAGCTTTATTACTGAAACGGTTGCATCTTGACCATTGACAACATAAGCCGCTGGATAATCAACATTTAAAGGTGTAGCTGTATTGCTATCTTTTGAACAAGAAGCCAATGTTAAAATTGCAACTATTGCAGTTGCAAGAACGTAAACTGAATTTATTTTTTTCATTTTTAGATTTTATTTAATTGTTTCTACTGTTTTACCGCAAGTAAGCATTTGTGAGCCGTAATAGGGATTTTTAACTGCGTTTTCTTTGCTTAACCAATTGGCATCCTGCATAGGGCAATATTGATAATAAATAGCTTCAGTAGGTTTTGAAACTTTTATCAATTCATAAGTATTTTTAGATAATGATTTGAAAAAATCTCTTTGTTTTTTTATGTCTTGTGTTTCGGAAATACTTTTAGCATCAGCGGTTAACTCTTTCAATATTTTCATCCAAACCATGTGAATATCCATTTTCAAAGTTTCCATTTTTACTGCTTCGATTGATGTTAGCAATTCTTTTGATTTTGCAGAAGCTGTCTTACTGTCGGTTTTAACCAGTGCCTCTTTTACCAAAAAATAATTATCAAAAACCGATTGTAATTGATTTTCGTTTTCGGACATTGTTGTATGGTCGTTCATTACCATTTTAGTTGCACCCGATACAGCATCTACTTTTACAGGAACTTTAGCTTCTCGGTCGTATTGACAACAACTGGGAAGTTTTGAATATACATCGGCTGGAGCAAGGAATTTTTCGCTATCATAACCCACAAGCGCAATACGTTTTAGTATTTCATCCTGATTGGTTTTGCTTTCGTCATAAGTCAGGGTTGCCATTTTGGTATCTTCATTCCAATCTACTTTGGCTATGTTTTTTAGATTTCCTGCTTTTTCTATTTTGCTTTTGCACATACCACAGTTACCGTATATTTTAACAGTTTCGGTTTTAGTATTTTTTATTTGTGCATTCATTACTATGACTGATAACAATAAGGTAATTGTCATCATTATTTTTTTTAATGAGTTCATCGATATGTAATTAATTTAAAATTGAATTAGTTAAACAATAACAAAGCGTGAATAATGTACTCGCATTTTGAAATTGAAATTAACCGAAAAAATAAATGAATTTAAAAGCAATTATGCTTTTGAATTTGACACACTTATGGCTGTCAAAAAGGAGTTTTAGCTTATTTTTGGTATTAGCCAAAGGGAATAGAAACCAGAAGAAATAAAGGTTTCTGCATTAGAGAATTTTTGTTTTTCAGAAGAAAAATCAAAATTATTGTTTTTTAAAACAACTTCGGATGAAACGGTAAAACCACTAATTGCTGATGCGCACGCACATTTTGAATGTCCGCATTTTCCACCACAACCATCATGGCTCTTTGATTTAGAATGACTGTTACTGTCGCAACAATTATCTTTGTCTGTTTTTGAGGAAACTTCTTTTTTTACAGGATGTTTGTCAGAACAAGTGCCACAAGCATAAATGTTATTAGGCATAAAGAATATGCCTAATAACAGAAGTAATATGAAGTGGTATTTTTTCATTTTTAAAAATAAACACAACAAAACTAATTAAATTAAATTGTTATTTAACTAAACATTTGTTAAAACGTTATTTTTTGTTGAGAATTCTTCAAAAACTATCACAATGGTTTAAAATATTAATTGCAATACCATTGCAATGATTGTTTGATGTAAATAGACCTTATTTTAAAGGGGTTATGAGATTTTGCAATGTTATTGCAATGGTTTATTATGATAATTGCAATGCCATTGCAATTATTGTTAGAAATGAATACACCTTAATTTTTATCGGATATTATGTATTTTTCTAAATACATCTTCTAAATCATTATTGTAGGTTCCCTCAAGTTTTAATTGCTCGTCAGTTTTACTTTCGGTCATATCCCATATTTTAGCATTGATTCCCAAAGAAATAAGAAATGGTATTTTAGTTAAAATTATACTGACGGCATTTTCGCTCATATCGGGAATGATTAGCACATTATGACCAATTAAAGGGCTTACTTTATTTTCTGTTAATCCGTTAATTCCGCCATAAGCCAACCAAACATATTGTGGAAATAAGATATAGCCTATAATGGCTGTTTTTTCGCTTTCAGTTAATACGATTGTTTTCTTTGTTTTGATTTTATCGTAAATCAAATGTTCTCCAAATAAGCAGTTAAAATATCCATCTTCATTTTTATAAGGAACTTTAAACTTATTAGTTCGTTTACCATTTGTATCATAGTAAGCTATTTTAGCTTTTTGAACATTTAGATTAGTGTTTATGTTCCAAAATATAATCCCACCATCATTACTTGTGCCAAGGCAATAAGTTTCTTTTGCATCTTCTGTTTTTAATTCTCCGTACATTTTGCGTAAATATTGAAGCAGATTGTTTTCGGGATTTATTTTGAAATACTTCCAAATTATTGATTCATCTATGAATTTTTGAGTGGTTATTTTGGGCAGATTTATAATGCTATTTTTAGTCGGAATAAAGTCTGTTTGAAATTTGCTGTCTAATTCATTCCAAACATATTCGTTTCCGTTTTCATCAACATAGATAGTTGGAGGTAATGAAGTTTTTCCGCAAGAATGACAAAAGCCATACTCTTGACCTAGATTTTTATAGTTGATAAATTTTCCGTCTGTATTATTTCTACCACAACAAGGAGTGATTAATTTATAATCTCTTTTTGAATTAAATGTAAGTTCTAATTTGGTTTTTTGAAGCATAATCATATTATTTTGGTTTGCAACCTGCAACTTGCAATATTCTAATTAATCATTGTTAAGTATTGATTTTATTAGCTATTCAGGGGTTTTATGTTTTAATCTCAAGTTGCAAGTTGCATTAATACGTTATTCCATTTTCTTGATATTGATGATTTATTCATTCCAGTAATGGCAACAACATCTTTTTGACTGGCATTGTTTTTTATAGCTAATCTGATAATGTCTTCGGTTGTTGGTAATTTTTCTTTTTGACTGATATTTTCATCTAAAACAATTTTGAAGTTTATGAAATAGAACTCAAGAATTAGGATTGCAATTTCAATTGTTTCAGTACTAATTTTACTTTGGTATGTTTGTCTTTTAGAATTTAAAATTAAGTGCGTTAAAAGAGTTATTTTGTGAATGTTTATCATCATTTTTGAGATATATTCTTTGCTTAAATCATTCGCTTTATTTTGACGATTTATTAGTTCTTGGGAATAATCGAAAAGCCTTTTATTGGCATTTGTATCAAGCTCTATCTGTAAATCATCCATTTCAAAAGTGTTTTCTATTTCGGTACGATAATTTAGAAGATTGATTAGGGATTTAGAGTAATTTTCAGATACTTCAATAGAAATATCATTTATTGATAATTGGTTATTCATTGTCAACTTGTTAGTAAAGAGAATTCTGTCTATTAATCCGCTTTCTAAATTTCCGTCTGCAAATAGTTTCGGAACAAATTGACTTTGGATTGAACCTAATAACGTTGGATATGATTTTTCAATTCTAAAACTTTCTGTTGTTTTACGTGATATATCAATGTGCTTATTAGTATTCCCTTGCAAAAAGAAAGTTCTCCATGCTGTGCCCTCCGTACTGCTTTTACTTGCCATTTTTTCAATAATGAAATAGAGTTCATCTATAAAAATTCCAATCGAATATTTGTTTTTATAATGCGTATA
This sequence comes from Flavobacterium sp., assembly GCA_029946065.1. Lineage (GTDB taxonomy): Bacteria > Bacteroidota > Bacteroidia > Flavobacteriales > Flavobacteriaceae > Flavobacterium. Next base: position 23,660 of record JAQSDU010000006.1, on the reverse strand, counting down.
AATTGCCGATTCAATTGTAGCATCTTGTAGAAATAATTGCTTTCTGTCACTTTTTTCAGTTTCTTCTAATTCGATATTGTTTTTTTTGAATTCTTTATATTTTTCGTTGTCATATTTTACCAAAGGAAATGTTGCTAAATCCATTGCTGGGGATTTAATATCTCCACGACTTCCAATTATAGAAAAATATAAATTGGCATAATTTATATATCCCATCGCTTTTATTGAAAAGGCAAGACCACCGGCATTGCTGTAAGCAAACAATATTGAACTTAGTAAATACTCCTTTGGAATCCTTTTTAAAGTAAACGCATCGTTAATTAGTGTCTTGATTTCAATTGGCATTTTGGAAATTATTTGTTCCAATTGATTAATTGCAATTTCTTTATTTGTTTTAAAAGCGTTTCCAATTATAGTATCTATTTCTTTAATACTGTTTACTTCCATCTAAGTTCAGGTTTTAAGTAAACAATGGTTTTGGTCTCCATATCATAATATGGCTTTGTGCCATCGATTGATTCAGGAGCATTTATAATGAGATGATACCTTTGTTTTAAATTATTTGCCAAGTTTTGTAAATCTTTCCTTGTCGCAGGCTTATTTTCTTCGCTTGTGAATAGGCTTGTTAACGCATTCACAGCTAATGTACCAGCCGCTGCATTGCCAACACCAGCTAAACTCATTTTTTCAACTTTTAGAGGTTCTTTTTTTTCGACTTCCTTTTTTGCAATGTTTAATCCAGTAGTATTTTTTGTTACAAATGCTCTAGTTCTGCAACTATTACTGCAATACTTTTGTTTCTTGCGTCTATTGGGTTTATAATCTTTACCACAATACTGACATCGGTATAAATAATTGTCCATGTTCGTAAATGTTACGTTAGATTAACGATTAAATAGCTGTTTTTTCATCAAATACTCATCTGCTTTAGTTTCAATATCAGATTTTGTATTGTGCTTTCCGTTGTTAATCCATTGCAAAATACTTTCCTTGGAGAAGTATAGTTTCTTTCCAACTTTATGGAAAGGAATTTTTTTTCGGTGAACTAAACCATATATGCTAGACTTAGCCAGATTGATAAGTTTAGCGGTTTCGTCAATACTCATATAGGCATCATCTGTAGAAGATTCAGATGGTGCAATTGCCTTTTTAATGTTTTCTGTAATTTGCTCTGCTAGTACTTTTATTCCTTCTTCTGAGAGCATGTAAAATTGTTGTTTTTCCATGCTCCAAAGTTTCGAAATCTAACAATGTAGAATTTTGTGTGGGTAAACGTGTGGGCTATTTTATTTTTTTACGCCTTTAAAAATAAGTGTTTAAGAAAAAAAATAAAATCAAGTTTGTAGTTTTGAAAATTGTAATTGTAGAAATTAATTAAATTGTGTTGAAAAATCATATTAATTATTCACGCTTTATTATGTTATTTTTTCCTCAAAACTGCTTCACCTGCTATTTTGTTTGCAATTTGTTTGATATATTTTGTTGTTTTAGTCAATTTATAGTCCGCAATATTTTTAATTAAATTTTCTAAAAAAAGCAATCTGTCTTCATTCTTAAAATGACTTATACCCTGTGCTAATATTTGATAATGATTTGAATCTCTGTATTTTTTTGTAAATACTTTTTCATCGTAGAAATCAATTAAAGAAATGAGCCTCAATAGTTCGGTGTAAGGCAAATTAAACTCATCCTTTTTGTTGTCTTTTTTATCTTTCTCTTCACTAATAGCTTTACACATAATATAAAATAAAAAAGACTTTTCATCGGTTTTTAATTTATTTGAAGTTCCCTTTGTAGTCTTTATTATATTATCGATTTCTTGATGGTCTGTTTCAGTTTTTACTTCTTCAATATTAATATTTAAATGGCTATTCAGATAGTAATCAGGATAGAGTATTTTGTTAAGTTTAATAAATATCTCGCTTTGTTCTAGTCCAATCCCACGATAATCTCTTATCTCAAATTCATCAAACAATTTTGTTTTGTAGAACATCTCAAATAATCTGTTATGATTTTGCAATAGTCTCCTAATTTCATGACATACATTTAAAAATGCAATTTCTCTTATTAAATCATTAAAACTATATCTATCTGTAAGGGAAGTGTCAGTTAGAATTTCAAACTCTAGTTTAATTTGATTTTTAAGTATTTGTTCAATCATAATTTCTTGATCTAAATCTTCATCATAATAGGAGTATCTATTATTGAAAATCTTTTGAAATTTTTTTAAATTTTCATTTCCATTTATAACAGCTCTTACTGGGATTTCATTATCTAAGCATTTTAGTAGATTGTTTAGAACTAAGCCGAAGCTAGTGTGTCTAGCTTTGTTATCAATAAAAATATGCTTGATTTTTTCCTCAAACTTGTCATAGTATCTTGTGTAATATGACTTATATATTTGACTATAGTCCATCTAAATCTAAATTAATTCGGTTAGCAGCTTCAATTTTGTTTTTGTCCATTACTTTGGTATAAATCTGTGTTGTTGAAACGTTTTTATGACCTAATAATTTTGATACGGTATATATATCTGTTCCATTTGCAAGTTGTAAAGTTGCGTAGCTATGTCGGAAATTATGAAATGAAATTTTCTTTTTAATGCCGGACTTTGTTATCCAATCTTTTAAAGGTCTAGTTATTTGAGAATATTGAATACCTCCAAATATTAACCCTGTGTTTGTTTTTTGTGTTTTTAGAATATTGTATGCAGTATCGGAAATAGGATGGTTTTTAATTGATTTTGTTTTTTCTTCCCTTAATGATATGTAGTACCCTTGATGTTTATCCTTAAATATGTTCTCCCAGTAAAGATTGTTTATATCCACAAAACGCAAACCACTCAAAGCGGAAAATATTGCCATATATTTTACTTTTTCGATTTTAATTTCGGTTTTCCATAACAAGGAAATTTCTTCTTCGGTTAAGTACTCCCTATGTGTTTCTTCTTCTTTTATGTATTCAGCATCTTCTGCCAAGTTTTTTTCAATCAAATTTTGTTTATATGCAATCTTTAAAACAGCAATAAAATTTTTAAAATAAGATGAAGCAGTATTTTTTGTTAGTTTTTTATCAATTTTTGAATTTCTAGTACTATTTGCGTTTAAAAGATAAGCTCTGTATTTTTTTATATAATCGAGAGTTAAATTATTGGATAATATTACACCACCGCTAAAATTTTCTAAATGATTTAAAGAAGCTTTCCATGAATTGTGATTGGATTTGCTTCCAGTATTAAAATAGTCGTCAACAACGCTTTTATATAGAGTTATAAAATTCACATTTAGTACTACATTGTCTTTAAAACCAAATTCTTTGTTTTTAAGTTGAACATTTCTTTTGGATTTAATTATCTCTGCAAGGTCAAAGTTTTCTGTATTCTGCTTTTTTTCTTCTATTGTTTTCGGATTACTAAATAAATATAACTTTAGAAATTCTCTTCGAGTTTCCTTGCCGGTTTTTGGATTAATGATAGGAGGGTAGAAGTCTAGGTAGAGACTTATTTTGCCAGTAGGTAACACTTTTTTTCTTAAATTAACATTGCTCATAATTATTGGAATATTGTATTCAAATCTTCTTTTTTTACTAGTGTATATTTCCCAAGTTTTCTTTTTGGAATATTGAACCTTTTTATGATATTGTACAGAGCACCATTTGAAATATTAAATTTTTCAATGGCTTCATTTATAGTGTAAGAATTATTGAGATTGATTTCGTCCTCTCTATTGGGGTTAATGTAATCAACACTTATCAAATTATTATCAAAATAGCTCTCAATATCCTTTCTCCGAATTAGTGTTTTTCTAACCGAAAAATTGAAAGCATTTAATTCATTCTGTTCAATCAATCTATAAACTGTTTTGGAAGACATATTCAGTAGTGTAGATGCTTCATTAACAGTTAAAAAATCTTTTGAATTTACATCCATAACATAATTAGAAGCTTTTGATTTTGTTTCTGTATCGCTCGTTTCAATTTTTTTCAATTTTTGATTTAACTTATAACCCCTGCTGTTACAAATATGTGAACAATATTTAGTCTTTGTTGTTTTAGCATCAAAGGCATTTTTACAATAATCACATATTCTTTTTACTATAATATTTGAACTCATATTTAGTTGTACTAAGAGGATATAAGGCGAAATAAGTGGAATTAAGGGTAAATAAGGGACATAATTTCGCCATTTCATTTCAAAAATAGTAAAAATATGTTTATGAGGTACAAAAAAGGTACAAAAAATAGTAAAAAATAGCAAAACATCACAAAGTTGATATTTTATATGAAATGTAAAATCCCTTTATTTAAAAGGGATTAGTGTGTTTTTGTTTGTTTTATTTTTTGATGTTTTGTATATGCTATTTGCCGATACAGAAATTCGCAAAAATATTTCCTAACAACTCTTCATTAGTCACCTGACCAGTAATCTCTCCAAAATGATACAGCGCTTGGCGGATATCAATTGCCATTAGGTCAGACGGAAGGTTGGTCTGCAAGCCATAATTCACTTTTTGTATTTCTTCCAATGCTTTTAGCAGTGAATCATAATGGCGCGTGTTGGTAACAATCGTTTCGTTATTGCGCAATGCTCCGGTATTAACGAACGAAAGTAGTTGGTTCTTTAAAAGATCTATACCAATATTTTCTTTTGCGGAAATCAATAGTATTTCTGGGATTTCAGCTTTTAGAATATCGATTTCAACGGCATTTAATTGGTCTGATTTATTGCCAATAATAAGTACTGGCTTTAACGGAAACTGATTTTTAATCTGCTCGACCTCTTTTCTTATGGCTGTGATATTTTCAGCGGTAACTATTTCTCCTTTTGTGGTTAGGGGGCTCAAATATATAACCACCTGCGCCTGTTCAATCTTCTCGAAAGTTTTACGGATACCAATACTCTCTACCACATCATTGGTTTCGCGAATGCCAGCTGTGTCAATAAACCTAAATCCTATGCCACCTATTGTAAGTTCATCTTCAATAGTATCGCGTGTCGTACCTGCAATTTCTGAAACGATTGCACGTTCTTCATTCAATAATGCGTTAAGTAATGTTGATTTTCCAACATTCGGTTCGCCCACAATTGCAACTGGAATCCCATTTTTGATAACATTTCCAACGGCAAACGAATCAATCAATCGTTTCAATACAAATTCAATTCGGCTTAAAAGAGCATAGAATTGTGTACGATCTGCGAACTCTACATCTTCTTCGGCAAAGTCAAGTTCCAATTCTATCAAAGAAGCAAAATTTAGTAATTCTTCCCGCAACTTGGCAATTTCATTGCTAAAACCACCACGCATTTGCTGCATTGCAATTTGGTGCGACGCTTCGTTGTCTGACGCGATCAAATCGGCTACAGCTTCCGCCTGCGACAGGTCGAGTTTTGCGTTCAGGAATGCTCGAAGTGTAAATTCTCCCGCTTGCGCCATTCTGCAGCCGTTGCGTAAAAGCAGTTGTATGATTTGTTGCTGTATATAAGCAGAGCCGTGGCAGGAAATCTCAATCGTGTTTTCTCCGGTATAGGAATTAGGTCCTTTAAAAACCGATAGGAGTACTTCATCCAAAACCTTATCGCCATCGACTATATGTCCCAAATGCAACGTATGTGATTTCTGTTTTGTCATGTCCTTGCCTTTGACCGAACGGAAAACACTATTCCCAATCGCAATCGCTTCGTCACCCGAAACGCGGATAACGGCAATAGCGCCCGAACCTGAAGGTGTGGCTAAAGCGACTATGGCATCCTGTGGCAGCATAATTTTTTTTGCAAAAGTAAGGAAAAAAGGTGTTAGGTTTTAGATTTTGGGTGTTGGTGAAAAATATTCCGCTTGCTTCCAATTCCAAGTATCCAAAACCCCAATATCTGATTAGTTAAATAAATCCAAAACCAGAAACATTCCGCTCATTTGCGTTGTAACTTTATACATACAACCCAATTACCATCGCCATGAAAAAAATCCTTTTTCCAACCGACTTTTCAAAAGCCTCGCTAAACGCTTTCAAGTATGCGTTGGAGCTGGCGCATAGCTGCGATGCTGAAATCATAACGCTCCACGTATATGAGTTTCCGCCCATAGACCAAGGTGCAGATTTCGGTATTGCGCCTTATCTGATGGAAACGTATAATATTCTGGAAATGAGCAGTTTTGAAAACTTCAAAGGACAAGTGCCGATTTTAAGAGCTATCGCAGCAGCGCAAGGAAAGTCCGATATTCGCATCAGTAATGTTCTAAAAGAAGGCGATTTGGTGTCTAATATCCTTCAAATTATAAAAGAAGAAAACATTGAATATGTTGTTATGAGCACTAAAGGCGCTACCGGATTGGAAGCTATTTTTTTGGGAACTGTCACCGCAAAAGTAATGATTGCTACAAAAGCCATTGTTTTAGGGATTCCGGAATCGGCTGTTTTTGAGCCAATTAGTCGAATAGGTTTTGCAACCCATTTCAAAGAAGATGAAAAGAAAGCATTGAAGCGCGTGATCGCAATAGCCGATAATTTCAAAGCTCGGGTAGATTGTATATATGTTAAAGCACCGGGCGAAAAAGTAAACGAAGTCGTAATTGCCGATTGGGAGCACAATTTCAAGGATAAAGTCACTTTTAATATCATTGAAAATAAAAATATCGAAGCCGCTATTCTTGATTTTATAGCTGCCAATGGTATTAATATGCTTGCGATGTTCAACCACCGCCATGGCTTTTTCGAAAGTCTTTTTCATGAAAGTAGAACCAAGAAAATGGCTTATCATACCCATATTCCGCTAATGGCACTTCATGATAATGGATAGTTTACAATTGATAATTGACAATTAATATTTACATTCGCTCACAATTATCAATTATCCATCCTCAATTGTTTTATGGAAATATACAAAAGCCGCGCTGCACAATTCAACTCTGAACTTGAACAAATCAAAAGCCAATACAATACCATCAGTTTTTTACGATTGACGACCATTTTGCTGTTGTTAGTGTCATTATTTTATCTGATTAAAACCGACGAGAATATTTTTATAATAGCCGCTGGCGTATCTTTTTTAGGTTTTATTTTGCTTATGCGGAAACACAATCAACTGGCTCGTAAAAAGGCCCTTTGCGAAGCCCTTATAAAAATCAATTCCGATGAAACCGATTACCTCGAAAGAAAAATCATCCCTTTTGAAGACGGAATCGCATTAAACCAGTTTTCCCATCCGTATGCTTATGACCTTGATATTTTTGGTGCAAATTCCCTTTTTCATAATTTAAATCGCACCACAACTTATACAGGGAAACATACATTAGCGAATCAATTGTGGAAGCTTTGGCCGAATGAAACAATCCTTCAAAATCAGGAAGCGGTAAAAGAATTATCCATAAAATTTGAATGGCGGCAGGATTTTATGGCTTTAGGCAAAACTGGAAAGGATACTGCGTTACAATTCAAAGCACTGCAACAATGGTCGAAATCAGTAACCGCACCAGTATCAAAACAATCGTTGCAATTGGCCTACCTGACGCCTATACTTTTCGTTGGTGTACTTGCCGCTTATACCATAACCGGTGATATCGAATATACTAAAGTTTTGTCTTTTATATTCGTACTGAATATGTCGTTTTTAGGTAAGTTTTTCAGCAGAATAAAAGCAGAAATTCAAAATGCCGATGGCATCGATAAAACCATAAAACAATATGGGCTTATTATAGAAAAAATTGAAAATGAAACGTTTACTTCTGAAAAATTAATTGCCTTACAACAAAAATTGCAACACAACAACCAGAAAGCCAGCATACAATTAAAACGCTTGTCAGGGTTGTTTTCCTATATGGATGCGATTGGTAACTTTGTAACTACAATGCTATTTAACGGCACTTTTTTGTTTCACATCCATATCTTCAACGCGCTTTTAAAATGGAAAAAACAAAATGCACAAGCACTCGAACTTTGGCTGGAAATTATAGGTGAATTTGAAATGCTCAACAGCCTCGCCAATTTTTCTTATAATAATCCAGGTTTCGCTTTTCCAGAATTAAACAGCAGCAAAGAAATCAGTTTTACCAATTTAAGCCATCCATTGTTACAAAAAGCAACACGAGTTGGCAACGACGTTAATTTCCAGCCGCAATCATTCATGATCTTAACGGGTTCGAATATGTCCGGGAAAAGTACATTTTTAAGAAGCCTCGGTATCAATATGGTGCTAACGGGAATGGGTGCTCCGGTCTGCGCCGAAAAGGCAAATGTGCATCCGATGCCAGTAATGGTTTCGATGCGATTGTCGGATTCTCTCACCGATAGCGAATCCTATTTTTATGCTGAAATCAAACGTCTTAAACAGATTATGGACGGTCTTGAGCAACAAGTCGCTTTTGTATTATTGGATGAAATCCTGCGCGGCACCAATTCCGATGACAAGCGCAGTGGCACTATTGCGGTTCTCAAGAAAATGATTGCTAAAAATGCCATCGGCGTCATCGCTACGCATGATATTGAAGTTTGCGCTACCACCTACGAATATCCGGATCAACTCACCAATAAATGTTTTGAAGTCGAAATCATCAACGACGATTTGCATTTTGATTACAAACTCCGCGATGGTATTTGTAGGAATAAAAGCGCGACTTTTTTAATGGAGAAGATGGAGGTTATTTAGTTTTAAGATTGCAGATTTTACAGCAATACGTTTATTTGACTTCCATGAACAGTACAAAACTTTAAACCTTAAATTTTAAACACCTAAAAAAAACCGCAACGTTATAAGGCGTTGCGGTCACAAATTGGTTGGGTTGGTTATAATCGTTCCGAATAAATCGGTAAAGAATTATCTAGTTGTTGAGCATTACCGGCATTACAAGCATGGTCACGGTTTCGCCGTCTTCGAGTCCGTCAACAGGTGTAAGGATTCCGGCACGGTTTGGCATTGACATTTCAAGCAAAATCATATCAGATTGTAAGTTCGTTAGCATTTCGGTAAGGAAACGCGAGTTAAAGCCAATTTGCATGTCATCACCTTGGTAATCACACGTCAAACGTTCTTCAGCTTTGTTAGAGTAATCTATATCTTCTGCGGAAATATTCAATTCTGCACCAGCAATTTTAAGTCTAATCTGGTGTGTGGTTTTGTTAGAAAAAATGGCAACACGACGCACAGAGCTTAAAAACTGCGAACGGTCGATCATTAATTTATTCGGGTTTTCTTTTGGGATAACCGCTTCGTAATTCGGGTATTTTCCGTCAATCAAACGACACATTAAAATGTAATTGTCGAAAGAAAAAGTAGCATTAGAATCGTTGTATTCGATTTTTACTTCAGCATCAGAAGCACCCAAAATACTTTTTAAAATATTCAATGGTTTCTTTGGCATAATGAAATCGGCTACCTGAGACGCTTTCACGTCGGTACGTGCATATTTCACCAATTTGTGAGCATCTGTAGCTACGAATGTGAGTCCTTCCGGAGAAAATTGAAAGAATACACCGGACATTACCGGACGCAAATCATCGTTTCCGGCAGCGAAAATAGTTTTGCTAACGGCGGTTGCCAGTACATCTGCAGGTACTAAAGTTACAGATGGATCGTCAAGATTTACCGCTTTCGGGAATTCTTCACCAGGCGCATACGCCAACGCATATTTACCGGAGTTAGAGCTGATTTCTATCGTGCTGTTTTCTTCAACGGTGAATGTCAACGGTTGTTCGGGAAAAGTTTTTAGTATTTCGAGCAATAATTTTGCAGGAACGGCTACACTACCTTTGCTTTCAGAATCAATTTCTAAGGTCGCAGACATTGTAGTTTCTAAATCGGATGCAGAAACAGTCAGCATTTTACTGTCCAGTTCAAAGAGAAAATTATCTAAAATAGGCAAGGTATTGCTGCTGTTGATCACGCTCCCCAAGACCTGTAATTGTTTTAATAAGTACGAACTCGATACAATAAACTTCATTTTCGTTGTTTTTTTAAATCTTGGTAAAAATCAGTATAATTTTTACATTTCACAAGTATATATTTATTATTTCCTATTAATTTATTAACAGCTAATTCAGTTTTACCGCAGATTTATAGATTGTTTTAATGGATCAGTGAATCTGCGACTACATTTTTTAACGGCTGTATTTTCTTTTGCGAAGGAAAGTGAACAACAGTCCAAAAACCAGCAAAATAATAAGCGGAACGCCAATAGTTATGATTTGCGATTGGGTATAATTGTCATACACTTTTGTCTTATCTAAAGCCGCTAAACTAACGTTTTTGCTTCGTATGGAAATAAGCCCGTTATCATCCAGAAGATAATTGACGCAGTTCATTGCAAACTCTTTGTTGCCATACATCGCGCCAACCCATTTGTCATAACCCAATTCTAGCGGTTGGTAATTTTTGTCGAGTTGGTTGCGGATGACATCGCCGTCGGAAATCACAATCATTTTGTTGTTAACACCTTCGTCTTTAAAAGATCTGTCATCAAAGGCTTTTACGCGGTTCTTGAATACCGAAGAAAATTTTCCTTCGAGCAACAAAGCAACAGGAAAACCACCTTTACTATTCGCATAATCGGCTTTAGTAGCTTCTTCCGAAACCATGTTTAATTTTACTTCAACCGGCGTTCCTATTGGTTTGGAGAACGGAGAAGATTTGAGTAAGACCGTTTTTTTAATATCATTCTGCAACACATCAATCGGATTGGCAAAATCAAATTTGATGCCGTCAAGGTTCTTCACGATTGGATTTGCGTCTTTTTCACTCGGATAAATCAATGGGGCATATTTCCAGAAATATTGGGTGTATTGCGTGCCGCTGCCTTCCTGTCCAGTAGCAAGTTTTATTGGTGTAGCCTGTTCGTCTTTGATCAATTCCGGTTCAATGCGGAAGCCATATTTGAAGAACATATCGTTCAAATTCACATCATTTGGATAGGCGAGGGTAGCACCGTTTTCGTTATAAAGACTGTCCATTTCGATATTCACGGCATCCATCAGCCATAGTGTTTTGCCACCGTTGATGACAAATTGATCTAAAACCTGTTTTTCGGCATCAGAGAATTTTTCTTTAGGTTTTGCGATGATGGCAAGATCATATTTTTTGAGCGCTGCAGCACTTTCAGCAGGTTGATTGGCGACAGAATCCAATGTAAATGTGCCGATATAATACTGTTCTCGAACTTGCTTGATGAAATCTGCCATCAGTAAATCGTGCATTTCGCCATTGCCTTTGATGACGGCGACTTTCTTTTCTTTTTGGTTGGTAACGATGTTGAATGCATTCGCAAAAGCGTATTCCATGTGCTGTACGGAACTTTCGACTTTATTCTGCGTAGAAGCGCCCATCAGGTTTTTGAGCAGCGGAATTTTAACCGTACGATTTTTGTAAGTCGCAATCGCCCACGGAAAAACAACTTCTTGTGTTTGCTTGCCTTTGTCTTCAAGTGTTACGTTGATTGGCAGCATGCCGTTGCCTAAAAACGTGTCCTGAATCGCTTTATTTAAATCGGTTACGCCAGCGATACTTTGCTTGATTTCCTTTTCTTCTTTTTCCGATTTTATGACACCATTCAACTTGAACAAATCGTAAATCAATTGCCGTTTTTGTTCTTCCATACCTTCAGAATCATCAACTGGATTGATAAAACGGAATTCAATTTCTGTATTATAAGCCTTAAATTCTTCAAGCAGTTGCCGCGTTTCTGTTTGCAATCTTTTGAATTCGCCTGGAAATTGGCCTTCAAGGAAAACATCTACATATAACGGTTCCTTTACTTGTTCGATAATGTCTAATGAAACTGGCGATAATGTGTACCTTTTGTCCTTTGTTAAATCGAATCGGTGGAACCAAAAGTGCCCGATAATATTGACTAAAATCAATAAACCGATGGTAACGAACAGCTTTTTCAGGTTGTCTTTTTTATAGGTTCTCATTACGATTTATAGGATTTTAATTTGAAAACGGTTAACGATAGGAAAACGAGCGAAAGGCTTACGAAATACAAAATATCTCGAGTATCCAAAACCCCGCGTCCCATGCTTTTGAAGTGAGCTTGCATTCCGAATGACGCAATCAAGGTATCGAAGCCTTTCACGTAAGTGGCAATGCCTTCGAAACCAAAATAAAATACAAAGCATAGGAAAACCGACAAGATAAACGCCACAATCTGGTTGTCTGAAAGCGTAGAAGTAAAAATACCAATCGCAGAATAAGCTGCAATCAGGAATAATAATCCGAAATAAGAACCAATCGTGCTACCCATATCAATAGCGCTGCCGTCGATGGCAAGGCCAGAAACAACATACACGTAAATAAAGGTCGGAATGATGGCAATGACAATCAGCAACATTGCACCGAGAAATTTTCCGTTGACGATTTGCCATATAGAAATTGGTTTTGTAAGCAGCAATTCCAAAGTGCCTTGTTTCTTTTCATCCGAAAAACTCCGCATGGTTACCGCCGGAATCAGGAAGATTAAAATCCAAGGTGCGAGCGTGAAAAACGGAGCCAAATCGGCATAACCGGAATTCAGGATATTAAAATCGCCTTCAAAAACCCAAAGGAAAAGGCCGTTGAGCAGCAGGAAAATGGCGATGACGAGATAACCTATCGGCGAACCGAAAAAGGATTTTATTTCTCTTAGAAGTATTGCTTTCATTTATTTAGTCAAAAGTTTAATGTCGAAAGTCGAAAGTCGAAAATCAGAACGCAAAATTACACACAATATGCAACTTTCCAACCTTCGACTTTTGACTTTAGGCTAAAGTTATCAATTTATCCACGCTCCACGCTTCCGGTTTTGCGTTGAACAGTTTTTTTGTAAATGCCCAAACGTCGTAAAACAGTTCCGACTGGCGGTAGTTTTCAAGATCGGCGTCGGTTTCCCAATAGCTGTAGGTGAAAAAGATACATTTGTCGTTTTTGTCCTGATACAGTTCTAAGAAACGGTTTCCGGGCGCGTTTCGTATTTTTTCCTTCATCAATTCAAAATTGGCGAGGAATGCCGGAATGTTTTCTTCGTGGAAAGACATTTTAACGATTCTTACGAACATTATTTATTGGTTTTAGTTGGTTCTTGTTCTTTTCGCTCCCGAAGCCACATGTTTTCAAAGTATGCTTTGTTAATATGGAACTGCGTGGCCATTCTGTCTTGTATAGCGCCGGATTCCTTATAATTTTCTGGTTTTAATTTGCCTGATTTATAAGCATAATCGTGTTGTCTGTTATAGGCTGCAGACAGTTTTAGAAGCGCAATAAAATTATCGATATTACTTCTTAAAAACATATAAACGGGGTCTTTTACAGTATGATGAAAATCATAAAAATCCTTGTCATATTTGGTGAATAGACCATAATAATCCATTCGCATTTCGCCTAGCAAAAAGATATAGGCGGCGTCATTGTAATTGGATTGCATCAGCAAATCGACTGTTTTTAAAAAATAAGCTTTCGGATGGTAGTTGTTTAGCGAATCTGCAGTATTCATAGCCTTTTGGCTGACTTTTCCGGTAAGTTTATTACTACGGATGCTGTCTGAGCATTTGTAAATATTCCGATAAACGCCTGTAGGTTCGTCTTGTGCTTGTAAATTAAGCGAAAATAATATGATGAAAGCCAAAATTATTTCCTTCATCTTAAACATTAAAATTAATTGTAATTACATCGCGATAGCCAATTCCCAATAGACTCGCCGCACTTCCCACTGTTGATGGATTGCTGCGGAAGATCGCAATTTCGAGAAATCCAGCTTCGTTAAAAATCGCGAGTTTATCGCCTTCATAATATTTCACGGGATATTTTTCTGAAACGGCGATGTCTGAATATTTTGGCCATATATTTTTGATATTGTTGCGATTTCCGGGTTTGCTACCAGGTGTGAGCATGACTTCGTATGGGCGACCTTTTGCGGTTTCGATGAAAGCTTTTCGGCTAATATTGATCACGAGATTCCCGAAATGATCGATGTAAATCACATAACCTTTAATCGAATTGTTATCGGCAGCGACAATCGGCTTTAATTCTGTTAGTTGCTTGATGGCTTTAATTTCTTTCCCGATGACATTCAATAATCCGCCTTTTGCCAAGTGACAGGCAACTTTAACAAATACATCCAAATCGGTCGCTTCCACGTTCAATCGGTCATGAATGTTGATGGTAACCATTTTTTGCGGCAATACATTTTGCATCAGCATGCTCAAAATGCCATTGTCCGCACAGATGAAATAATGGTCGTTCCATTGCACGGCGAGGTGTTGGTTTTCTTTATTGCGTTCCGCATCAACACCAATAAGATGTACGGTACCTTTTGGGAAACTCATATAAGCGGCACCAATCATATAACTGGCTTCGGCAGTATTGAAAGGATCGATGTTGTGTGAAATGTCGACGATTTTGGCGTCAGGAAATTCTGTAAAAACCTTACCCTTCAAGGCACCTACAAAGTGGTCTTTGAGTCCGTAATCGGTCGTGAGGGTAATTATTGACATAAAATTGTTTATAACTAAAACAAAAACGTAAGGTGAATTTTCATTAAATTTGGATACAAAGCTAATAATTATCATCGACTATTTTTTAATTAAATACTACTCCATTTGAACGAAAGAATCATTGAGCTCATAGACATCGCTCCTAAAGATTTTTGGGGCGCTCAAGACACTCATCTTGAAACCATTAAAAAATATTATCCGAAACTCAAAATTGTTGCGCGTGGCACGACAATAAAGGCTTTTGGAGAAAAAGAAGTGCTCGATGAATTCGAAAATCGCTTCCAGCGACTGATGCTACATTTTACACGTTATAACAACATCGATGACAATGTTATCGAGAGGGTGATTGAGGGCGGAAGTCAGCAAATCGAGCGCATGGGCGACCACGACAAAATTCTTGTACACGGGGTTGGTGGGAAAATCATTAAGGCGATGACGCAAAACCAACAATTGCTTGTTGACACGATGAACAAAAACGATATGGTTTTTGCGGTCGGTCCGGCGGGAACGGGAAAAACCTATACTGGCGTTGCCATGGCGGTAAAAGCTTTGAAAGAAAAACAAGTCAAGAAAATCATATTGACGCGTCCGGCGGTCGAAGCGGGTGAAAATTTAGGTTTTCTTCCGGGTGATATGAAGGAAAAACTCGATCCATACATGCAACCGTTATATGATGCTTTGCGCGATATGTTGCCGAATGAAAAACTAGAGGATTATATATTGAAAGGCATTATACAAATTGCGCCGTTGGCATTCATGCGTGGAAGAACGTTGGATCATGCGTTTGTTATTTTGGATGAAGCACAGAATACAACGCATTCCCAAATGAAGATGTTCCTTACCCGTATGGGGAAAAATGCCAAATTCATGATTACCGGTGATCCCGGACAAGTGGATTTACCGAGAAGAACTATTTCAGGTTTGAAAGAAGCACTTTTGGTATTAAAAGATGTTGACGGAATAGGGATTATTTATCTTGATGACAAAGATATTGTACGACACAAATTGGTTAAGAAAGTGATTGACGCTTATAAACAGATTGAAAATCACGATTAATAGCATTTAATTAATAATTTTTTATTGCTTTAAAAAAGCCGAAATTGATAGATTTCGGCTTTTTCATTATAAACGATTAATTATTTCATTATTAATTAAATTACCTATTATGCTCTGAAAGCCAATGAAATTCCTTGTTCTCCAACTGGAATTTCCTATGGTTATTCACCAAATCAATAATCACAGAATCACCTTTGATTTTCGTGCGCAGTTTCATCTTGTCTTTACCGTTAAAAGTATATTGCATTTTGAAAAGATAAATGCTGTCTTGGTCTTTAAATTTATAGCATGTTAGCGTTTGTTTCACCGAATCGCGATCGAAATAAAAATACCCACGACGGTATCTTCTGCTCAGTAATGTATCTGTCGTATTGACACTCACGGTATTCCATTTATCAAAAATCATGTCTTTCCATGCCAGTGAATCGTTTGCCAATACTGGAGTGGTATCTTTATTTATGACAAAATGTTCGATGTCGTAAACGCCATAGGCAAATGGCTTTTTCTCTTCTTGTGTCATTTGTTCAGTGGTAATTATAATCATAAACACAATACAAACCGCAAAAAATACTTTTAGACAAATTCTGGTTATCCGCATCCATCTTTTTGTTGAAGAAAAATGATATTTGGCACTGATATGAGTAGGCTTGTTGAAAATAAAGAAGTTAAAAAGTCTTTTAAAATCAGGTGTTAGTAATAAAAAGCACATCACAACAAGGTGTATCGAAAATATTTTTACCGGAACGTCATAGCAAAGATTGAGCATCATCACGTTGATGAAAACGCCCAAACCGATAAAAAGTCCCAATGTCGTTGTTTTCTTAAAAAGTAAAAGAAAGAAGACCAGCATTTCCATCAGCCCTGAAAAAAACTGGTAGCCATCGGAATAACCAATAAAAAGCCAGGTAAAACGCATGGGCAAATAATCACCCAAAGGCGTGGCAAGCTGGCTCAGCGATGGAAATCCCATCTGCATCATGACCACTTTGATGCTTCCGTAAATAAAAGCGATATAGCACACAAAATATCTCAAAGCTGTCCAAATGATAAAATCGAGAGTGCGGTAATTGTTGCGTCGGAAATCTAGAGCAGTCCATATGATTGTTCCTAAGACAGATAAACTGAGGCTTAACGTGAGTTGTACCCATCCGTAAGAAGTATCGCCACTACCGTTTATGGGCATTAACACTTTTGTAAAATGCATGATATAATCGTTAAAACCATTCACCAGCCAATCGATGATTGCAATTTGTATTTTACCAAGAAAATCCAAATGCGGCAAAAATTCTCCGATAGGAAATGATAAAAGATACAGCGCAAAATAGGTAAAGAAAAAGCGAAACAAGATTTTGTGCAATTGTGACCAAATAGAATTGTCTGTTGTCATAGGTTTGGTATAAAGGTTTGTCAATCAAATATATAAATTTTTAAGTAAGAATTATATATTGGAAAACCTTTAAATTATTATTGGAGATAACAGGTTTAGTAGTTGGTTTTCAAAATTTCAAAAATTAGCAAATCCCAAATCCGAAACCTCAAAAATCTAAAATCAAAATTCTATCTTTGCAGCCTAAACTACAAAACACACAATGAGCAGTACGATTATTACAACCAACTTCAATTTTCCAGGGCAAAAATCGGTTTATCACGGTAAGGTCAGGGAAGTTTATAACATCAACGACGAATTACTGGTGATGATCGCCACCGACAGGCTTTCGGCTTTTGATGTCGTTATGCCAAAAGGAATTCCATACAAAGGACAAATTCTGAACCAAATCGCCACTAAATTCATGGAACTGACACAAGATATCGTTCCGAATTGGCTCATTGCAACACCGGATCCAAGTGTTGCTGTTGGTCATTTGTGTACTCCTTTTAAAGTCGAAATGGTCATCCGTGGCTACCTTTCCGGACACGCAGCACGTGAATATGCACTGGGAAAAAGAACGTTGTGTGGTGTTCCGATGGTGGATGGATTAAAAGAAAACGACAAATTTCCGCAACCGATCATCACACCTTCTACAAAAGCCGATAATGGCGAACACGATGAAGATATTTCCCGAGAAGACATTTTAGCAAGAGGCATTGTTTCCGAAGAAGATTATTTGGTACTTGAAAATTATACACGCGCTTTGTTCCAACGCGGAACAAGTATTGCAGCGTCACGCGGATTAATTTTAGTAGATACAAAATATGAATTCGGTAAAACCAAAGACGGTAAAATCGTTTTAATTGATGAAATTCACACGCCGGATTCTTCACGATATTTTTATGCCGAAGGATATGAAAATAGACAAGCAAAGGGAGAGGAGCAAAAACAACTTTCTAAAGAATTCGTACGAAGATGGCTGATTGAGAATGGTTTTCAAGGTAAAGAAGGGCAGCAAATTCCCGATATGTCCGACGAATATATCGCAACTGTGTCTGAACGCTACATCGAATTGTATGAAAATATACTTGGTGAGCCGTTTGTCAAAGCTGATATTTCGGATATTTTACAGCGTATTGAAAAAAATGTACTCGCTTACTTGAAATAGATTTTAAAATATTTTTTTAACGTCAAACCGCTTTATCAGGCGGTTTTTTTGTTTTTAGATCGCAATATAGTTATTTTTAAAGTGTTAAAATATTGCCAAAATTAATAGTTGCTGTAACAAATAACGGTCACCTGCGTCTATTCTATATCATCATTAATCAAAAATCAATCATCATGAAAAAATCAATCACAATGCTCGCAATCGCATTAACAGTTTATGGAAATGCTGTTTTTGCAAACACTTCAAATGCTGTAATTTCTTCTAAAGAATCTGATACAGCCGCAGTAAACAATTCACCGAAGCATGCTTCTTACAACGACCTTGAAGGTGTAAAATATGTTTCTTATGCAGACACCAATCTTATGGCTGCAGAATTGGGTTCGCTTAAAAAATCTTCAAAAACAATCGCCGAAATCATCGGTGCCGACTTGAAAATCACGGAAGCGAAAATCAATAAAAAAATTGTTTTGAAAAAGAAGCAATCAAAAAAACAAACATTTAAGAAAGCATTGAATAACTAAGATTTTCATTTTCTTTCTTATTGGTTTACAACTTGTAATCATTAATCTTTAATACAATCAATCATGAAAAAAACAATCATTTGTTTGGCCGTGGCATTCGTGTCATTTACTAATTTTGCGCTAGCCGCCGACAGTCAAAACACCACTTCTCCCCTAAAAGTTATTACCTACGACAAAGGAACTCCGCTCTGCCTAGCTATTTGTAAGGGCGATGTAGAAATTGTAAAAAAATTCATCGAATATGGTGCTGACGTAAACGAAAATTCCAACGGAATGACACCTTTAATGTACGCAGCCCGTTACAACAACGTTGAGATTATGAAATTTCTCATCGAAAAAGGAGCAAATATTGATCAAAAAGATGCGAAAGGCTTTAATGCTTTAAAGTATGCCGAAATGTCAAAAGCTTATGCTGCAGTCCAATATTTAAACGAACTTTTAGAAAAATAGTCCTTTTAATGAAAATAAAAAGCACCATTGTCGCCAATGGTGCTTTTTTTATGAACTTACTTTTTTACTTAAAATAAGAAAATGTTTCGTTGTTTTCGATTTTCAAAAGCGTTTCGTAAATCAGTTTGATTACGTTTTCAACATCATTGCGATGCACCATTTCTACCGTTGTATGCATATAGCGTAATGGTAACGAAATCAAAGCCGATGCTACACCACCATTGCTATAAGCGAATGCATCAGTATCTGTTCCTGTAACCCTCGACGAAGCTAATCTTTGAAACGGAATCGCATTCGCAGTCGCCGTATCCAGGATCAATTCTCGTAAATTATTTTGGACCGCAGGAGCATAAGTAATCACAGGCCCTTTTCCGATTTTAGTTTCGCCTTCAATCTTTTTATTGATCATAGGAGTAGTTGTGTCATGACATACATCAGTCACGATAGCAACATTAGGCATGATGGTTTTTGTAATCATCTCGGCACCGCGCAAGCCTACTTCTTCTTGTACGGAATTCGTAATATACAATCCGAAAGGAAGCGTTTTTTTATTTTCATATAAAAGTCTGCCTACTTCGGCAATCATAAAACCGCCCATCCTGTTGTCGATGGCACGGCAAACGAATTTGTCACCGTTGAGTACCATAAATTCATCGGGATACGTAATTACGCAACCTACATGAACGCCCATTTTTTCTACTTGTTCTTTATTTTCACAACCTAAATCGATAAAAAGATTGTCGATTTTTGCATTTTCTTCCTTATCACGGTTTCTGGTATGGATTGCCGGCCATCCGAAAACACCTTGAACGATGCCATTTTTCGTATGGATGTTCACTCTTTTTGAAGGCGCGATTTGGTGGTCGGAACCACCATTTCTTATTACGTATATCAATCCGTCATCGGTAATGTAATTGACATACCAAGAAATTTCATCGGCATGCCCTTCAATCACCACCTTATAAGGCGCATCCGGGTTGATCACGCCAACTGCCGTTCCATACGTATCGGTTATAAAAGTATCAACATACGGTTTCAGGTATTCCATCCAGATTTTTTGCCCAGACGATTCAAAACCGGTAGGAGAGGCGTTGTTTAGGTATTTCTCTAAAAAAGCCATCGAGGCATCATTCAATATTGTGCTCATTTTATAAAATTTTTGCTAAATTATAAATTTGGCATCACAGTTGTATATATAATGTATAATTTTGAAATTTAAATTTATTTGTATGAAGTCCATTCCGTACTTATTGGTTGCCCTGTTTTTTTCTGTTGGCGTTTTTGCCCAGATCGATAAAGAAGATGCCAAGAAAGACGAGTACCTTGACCAACCCATTGATACTACGTTACAGAAGCCTATAGAGCTTCCGGAATTGTTCATTAACGGTGATCAGGAAAAGATAGATGCCGAAACCAAAAAGCAATTTGAACGATTACAGCGCAGGGTTTATAAAGTGTATCCTTTCGCAAAGACCACTGCTACAACACTTGTCTCTTTAAATACTGGAATGGCAAAACTCAATACCAATCGCGAAAAGAGAAAATATTTCAAAATTGTAGAAGATTATCTCAACAATACGTTTGAGCCACAACTCAAGAAAATGTCAAAAAAAGATGGACAGATATTGATAAAGCTCATTTACCGTCAAACAGGTGCTACGACTTTCGACTTAATAAAAGAATATAAATCCGGATGGAAGGCTTTCTGGTCTAACAACACCGCCAAAATTTTCGATCTTAATCTCAAAGCCAAATATACGCCAATGGAGGTACACGAAGATTATTGGATCGAAACCATTCTTTACCGCGCTTTTCAAAGTGGCAGACTAACCAAGCAAGAAGCGGTTTATAAAGTCGATTATGACGATATGTCTGAGTATTGGATTCAGAAATTAACTGCTGCGAAACCTAAAGAAAACCAATAGTTTGATGTTTAGTGAAATACAAAAAGCCCCGTCAGACTGCTGAACGGGGCTTTGTATTATTTGAAAATACAATTATTTTTTCAAAAACTTCTGGGTATATTTTTTACCATCAACGGATTTGATTAATAAAATGTAAGTTCCTGTTGAAAGATTTTTTACAGATATCACATTGTTAGAAAGGCTAGGTGTTGCAACCTGTCGCCCTGAAAGATCAAAAATTGCTGCCGTTTCCAAAGTCGCCATAGCATTGCCGGGTGTAATGGTCAACTGGTCTGCAGCCGGATTAGGATAGATACTGAAATTATTACCTTCATTAATACCAGAGCTTAGCGTTGTTGAACCTTCTACAACATTCAATCTTTGATTGATTGTCGGGTTTTGGATAGTATCCACTGCTCCTGAAGGCCATCTGATGATAATCTGATCGATTGCAGTAGCAGCACCAATTCCAAAATGAGTATTCAGCGTACTCATATAGCCAAATCCTTCACCGCTTCTTACATCCCTTATTTGTTTGCCCCAACTGCCATAGATTTCTATTCTTGCTCCGATGCCGTTACTGTTGCTTGCTATTCCATGCAATGATATTGCAGACCAGTTGTTTCCGTTTGGAACAGCATAACGAACAGTATTGCCGTTCAAAATATCAAGAAAACCGTCGCCATTCAAATCTCCGACAGCGCCAATATTTATTCCTGATGCATAGTTGGTAAGCTCAAAAGTACCATTGCCGTTGCCGAACATTATTTTATTGGCATTGGCAAGTACATCCATATTCCCATCATTATCAAAATCATAGGCAATCCAATCCCTGTTGGTAGTGTTATTGGTATCCCAACCAGAACCTGCAGTAATATTAGTATAAGCTTCTTCAGTGGTATTGGAAGTATCCAAATTATTTCTGAAAAATCTCGTTGCAGCACCACCGTTTGATCCGACTAATATGTCCATATCACCATCATTATCAAAATCTGCAATGGCAGACGACCAAGAGCTTACCGGCTGAAAATTAATTTGTGCAATCGCTGAAATATCGGTGAAAGTGCCGTTTCCGTTATTGCGGTGTATTTCACACGGAGGGCCAGAACATTTTGAAATGAACATGTCTTGATCACCATCATTATCAAGATCAGTCCATAGCGACGCATAATTTCCACCGCTTGCCGTAATTCCTAATGAATAAGCGCCTGCTGTAATTCCTGACTGGTAATAGGTGTAAGTGCCGGCTCCATTATTCAGATAATAAACATTTGGGTCGATATCGTGGCATGAAAAGGCATCCAGATTACCATCGTTATTAATATCAATGAAATTTGTTCTTTGGCAAAAAATATACTCGGGAGGCGTGTTGTTTGTGTAGCCGGTTCCGGTGGCATTGGAAATCCAAAACGTTAGTCCGCTGCCGCTTCCTAACAAAAGGTCGTTGAAGCCATCTTTGTTGAGGTCGCCTGCAGCAATACTCCATCCCGGCATACGGCTTGTACCATTTATTGGATAGTCGGTAAAAGAGAATGTACCGTTGTCTCCTTGGGCATTTACTCTTAAACTGTTACTGGTCACACTGGCAATATCATCTTTACCATCGTTGTTCATGTCAACAATACACATATTATAACTACCGTTATTGACAGTTGAAATGACCTGTGATGTATAATGAACAGGCACAATAATTACTTCTTCGATAATCTCGAAATCAAACCCGGCCTCACTCCATTTATTATCCCAAGCGATGTAGTAGGTAACGCCTGCAAGGGCATCAAAAGTCTTTATAGAGAGATTTGAAAATGAATTTCCAGAATTGCAGGCAATCGTTCCGGAATTATCGTCGCTGGTAACGCACGTCAGCCCGCCAGAACAAGATCCGGTATATACGTTAAAATTAGTGTCTTTACAGATGTTTTGTATCAAGTCTGAAGTTATTGTAAGATGCACATCTGTAGCTGGTGTATAGGTGTACCATTTTCCTTTGGTAGCAGTAGAACAAGAGGTCGTAAAATTCGTTCCGTCAATAGAATCAACAGTTGTAACCCCTGCGGTTATAGGTATTGCAGTCGAACACGGACTTGGCACATAGGGTGCTTCTGTCAATTGAAAATCAAATCCTTGTGTTTGTCCCCATTTATTGTCCCAAACAATATAATAGGTAGTGCCGGCTGTAACGTCAAAAGTTTTTTTCGACAGATAGGAACTGCTTCCACCGGTATTGCATTGAATAATTCCGCCATCATCATCTCCCACATAACAAGCCAAGCCGCTACAGCTTCCTGTATAAACATTGAAGTTGGTATCTTTACAAATATTTTGAACCAGATCAGACGTAACAGTAACACTATAATTTTGTGTTGGTGTATAGATATACCACTCTGCCAAGTCTTCGTTCGAACAGCTTGAAGGAATGTTGGCCCCATCAATTAATGGGATGGTCGTAACTCCTACAGTTATCGGTACGGCCGTGTCGCATGTGTTTTGTGAATAGGATTGCTGGAATCCCAATACTAATACTGCCAAAACTATCTTTAGGCAAAGATTGCTTTCGATTATCAATTTGTTTTTAGTAATGTTCATTTTCATTATTTATAGTTTTAATTGGTTTCAATATCAAAAATATCAAAAAAAAAGTTAAGTTATTGTTTTTTAGAATATTAATAACGTTTTATCGTGATATTTTTTCGGGCGTGTCGCCGTTGCGGAACTTATATATAGTCTAGAACACTGGTTTTGCA
>JAQSDU010000005.1:3173-61941 GCA_029946065.1 Flavobacterium sp. | reverse complement strand
TGCTAAAGGTTGTACCGCTTCATTCAGTTTTACAATAACGCAACCTGCTGCTGCCATAAGCAATACTGCTTCACAAACTAACGTTACTTGTAATGGAGAAGCTGTCGGATCAGCAACAGTTGTAGCCTCAGGAGGTACAGGATCTTATACCTATAACTGGCTTCCAAGTGGTGGTAATAATGCTACTGCCACGAACCTTACCGCAGGAAATTACAGTTGTACTATTTCTGATGCAAATGGCTGTAGTATTGTCCAAAACTTTACCATCACTCAGCCTGTTTCAACAACATGGAACGGTTCTGTATGGAGTAATGGATATCCAGCTGCAGGAACAAAAGCTATCATCAATGCTGATTACACTTCGATTGGTGACTTGACTGCTTGTTCTTTAGATGTTACCGGAACAGCAAACGTAACAGTAGTATCAGGTCATGATTTCGTTATCACTAATAAAGTAGCAGTAGCCACAACGGCACAGCTTACTTTCAACAATAATGCTAACCTCATCCAAATAAATGATGTTGTCAATATTGGAAAAATTGTTTCTAAAAGAGATGCTTCAATGCGAAGATTGGATTATACCTACTGGTCTTCACCTATTGCAGGTCAGTTCCTAAAAGCATTCTCTCCACAAACCGTTTCGCCTCCGGTTGGAGCAAGCAGGTTCTATACACTTGACGAACCAACCAATGCATTTGTAGTAATAAATGATCCTGTTACCACAGAATTTGCACTAGCAAAAGGGTTTATGATTCGTGCTCCAAATGACTTTCCAACAACTGTTCAGACATTCACTGGTGTATTTACAGGAGTGCCAAATAACGGAACAGCACAAATTCCGGTGACTGCAACCGCTGTCAACCTAGGGTTCAACATGTTAGGAAATCCATATCCATCGCCAGTTGACGCAAATCTATTCCTTACACAAAACCCAGGAACATTATATTTCTGGACGCATTATTCTCAAACCGCTGCTTCTGGTGCCAATTATGCTACTTATAACTTGTTAGGTGGTGCCTCAGCCGCTGGAAGTAATGTCATCCCGAATGGTACAATCCAAACAGGGCAAGGTTTCCTTTTGAAAAAAAGCACAGCCGGTAACGCTATATTCACAAATGCTATGAGAATTGGCAATAACCAAGGACAATTCTTTAGGAATGCCAATACTATAGAAAAACACAGGATTTGGTTGAATCTATCGAATGCTTCAGGGATGCAAAACCAAATGCTCTTAGGTTATATGACAGGTGCTACCGACGGTTTTGATGTTGACGTTGATGGAAAACTAATCGAAGCTTCAATCAGCAGTATTTCTAGTATTATTGCCGATGTAAACTATACAATTCAAGGCCGCCCTGTGCCGTTTACTAATACCGATATAGTACCGTTGCACTTTAAAGCTGCCACCGCCGGCACTTATACTTTGTCGATCGACCATTTAGATGGACTGTTTTTAGAAGAAGGTCAGGATGTCTTTTTGAAAGATAATCTTATCGGAATCACGCACAACATAAAGCAAAGCGATTATACTTTTGCTTCTGAGGCCGGTACTTTTGCCGAAAGATTCAGCATCGTTTACCAAAACACTACACTTGGTATAGCGCAACCAACAGTTAACCCAAATAGTGTTGTTATTATCAAAGATGGTGGAAACATAGTGATCCATTCTTCTATTAAAGCACTTAAAAATGTAACTGTATTTGATCTTTTAGGAAGAGTATTGTATAATTCTGAAGTGAATTATGATAAAACGTTCAATATTTCGAATATAATAAATAGCGAACAGGTTATTTTGATTAAAATTACAACAGAAGACAATCAGATAATCACAAAGAGAGTACTCTAAAAAGACAATAAATACAAGCTAAAAAAGCTCAAGGCGAGTTAGCTTTTTTTAAAAGTCAGACAGGTTGAAATCAAAATTTCACCTGATCTGACTTTTTTACGTAAAAACCTGTTAATAACTTTTGTATAAAAACGGATTGTTTTAAAAAAACAACCCGTTTTGAGGCAAAAAATAGAGAAAAAAATAACATTTTTTTTCTTCTTAAAAAAAGCTAAAAACCCTTTGTTTTATGCACTTTAGCGATAATTAATTACCTTTCGTCGATTATTTTGTTAAAATTTATTCGAAAAAATTTTTTTTTATTCGAAATTAAGTGTAGTTTTATCACGTTGAATATTTGTTCAGCGTTTTATCGAAACCAGTAATATCTAAACCCCAAAGGATATGAAAAAAAACTACCTACTAAAAGGTAGGCTATTGCTAACAATAGTCTGCCTTGCTTTCACGGCTCTTGGCTTTGCCCAATCACAAACTTTTACTACAACTGGAACTTTTACCGTTCCCGCAGGTGTTACCAGCATTCAAGTCGAGGCTTGGGGCGCAGGTGGTGCTGGTGGAGGCGCAACAGGAACAATTTCCGCTGGTGGAGGTGGTGCTGGTGGTGGTTATGTTAAAAATACTGCTGTTACAGTAGTCCCTGGAACAACCTATACCGTTACAATTGGAACTGGCGCAGTTGGCACAACTGGATCTGGAGCTAATGGCGGAAATACATGGTTTAATACAGCTGCTACGATTTTAGCAATTGGCGGAAAAGGTGGTACTGCAGCAACAGGCGCAGCTGCTACAGCAGCGGGAGCTACAGCACTAACAACAGGAAATGTAGGTTTTTCAGGAGGATTTAATTATTATGGAGGCGCTGGAGGAACAGGAACTGCCGCAGGTCTTGCAGGTGGTGGTGGTGGTGGAACAGCCGGAACTGGCTCAAACGGAAATGCAGCTACAGGAGTAACTGGCGGTACTGCCGTTACTGGAGGTTTTGCCGGACCTAACGGATCTGGAACTGATGCAAATGGTGCTAGCGCTACAAATGTCGGCGCCGGTGGTGCCGGTGGTCGTGCGGCAACAGCAACAGATAGGCTTGGAGGAAACGGTGGAAATGGTCAGATGATAATCACTTGGGTTTGTCCAACTTATAGTTTAACTTCAACAGTTGCAAGTACAACCGTTTGCCAAGGTACAAGCATCATAGCTACTTTAAACAGTTCTGCGGCTGGTTTACCAAAAGGAATCTACACTGTAACTTATAACTTATTGGGGACTAATGCCGCATCCGGACTTACAACTACAATGACTGTAACAACAGCCGGAACTGGAACAATTACATCAACAATATTATCTAATACTGGATCGACAACAATACAAATAACAAACTTAGCAAGTGGCAGCACGCCATGTAGCTCTGCTATATCCTCATCGAATACTGCATTATTTACCGTAATTGCCGTTCCTGCTCAGCCAAGCACTGTTACTGGAAATGCAACACCATGTATCGGATCTTCACTATCTTATTCTGTTACTAATGTAGCCGGAACAACTTACAATTGGACTTTCCCTTCCGGATGGACACAAACAGGTGGAACAACTACTAACGCAATCACCGTGACAGTTGGAAGCGGCTCAGGAAATATTACCGTTACACCGTCAAACACTTGCGGTGCCGGGACAGCCCGTACTTTAGCTGTTACGCCATTGCCTGTACCGACACAACCCGCTTCAATCACGGGATCAACGGTACCATGTGCCGGAACTTCGATTGTTTACTCGGTAACCAACGTAGTCGGTGTAAATTTTACATGGACATTGCCTTCAGGATGGTCACAAACTGCCGGAGGCACTACAAATTCAATTACAGTGACTGTTGGCGCTGCTTCTGGAACAATAAGTGTTACACCATCAAATGCTTGTGGAACCGCTACAGCGCAAACTTTATCTGTAGCACCTGTTAGCTTGCCTTCACAACCAAGCACAATTACAGGTAGTACCTCTGCTTGCCAAGGAACATCGCAAAATTACAGCGTAACCGCTGTATCTGGAGTAACTTATACTTGGACATTTCCAACAGGATGGACACAAACAGCCGGCACTACAACTAATGCAATTACTGTAACTGTTGGAAGCGGATCTGGAAACATTACCGTAACCCCTTCAATTGCATGCGGAAGTGGTACGCCACGAACATTGGCGGTAACTTCAAGCCCAACACCAACAATATTAACAACAACTCCTGGTTCTAGAACCGGTGCAGGCCCAGTTGTATTGGGTGCAACCGCTTCGTCAGGAACTATTTCTTGGTTTGCGGCCGCTACAGGTGGAATAGCTTTAGGAACAGGAACATCGTTTACAACACCAGACATCACTACCTCGACAACATTTTACATCGAAGTGACTAATGGCGGATGTACAACTTCACCAAGAACAGGTGTTTTAGCCACAGTAAATGCTCCAGAAATAGCTGTGTCCGGTAATGGCTTCAACATTGCTGATGAAGATACTACTCCCGACACTGCAGATTATACCAATCTGGGAACAACCAACGTTTCAATACCATTAACAAGAACTTATACCATACAAAATGTTGGTACTTTACCACTTACAATAGGCGCTTTCACCATTGCTGGTGTTAACGCTTCAGAATTCGTAGTAACAACTTTGCCTTCAGGAACCCTTGCTGCTGGCGCTTCAACAACATTTTCAGTAAAATTTACACCATCAGCCGTCGGTGTTAGAAATGCTACTTTGTCATTCGTGACAAATGACTCGGATGAGAATCCGTTTAATTTCTATATCAGGGGAACCGGCGGAACTGGTGTAACACCGGAAATGAACGTTACCGGAAATGGCGTGACCATTATCGATGGGGATTCAGGACCGGTTACTACAGACTGGACCGATTTTGGAACTGTAACGATTGGTTCATCACTAACAAGAACTTTTACAATTCAAAATACAGGAACTGGACCATTGACATTAACGGGAGGACCAACTTTTGTAGTACTTACAGGAAGTGGATTCTTCACAATGGTTTCACAACCAAGCGGCACAATTGCGGCTGGCGGTAGCACAACTTTTCAGGTCAAATATACACCAACTTCAACAGGAAGTGTTGTAGCTATTGTTAGTATCGCTAACACCGATGACGACGAAAGCATTTATGATTTCACCATTCAAGGAAGTGCCGTAATTAGTGGGCGTGACATCGGAATTCAAGGTAACGAAGTCTTGATTCCAGACGGAGCAACTACTTCGAACATAACTGACCAAACCGATTTTGGGATTACCGACCTTACAACTCCAATTGCAATTCCGTTTAACGTTTATTCATTTGGAAATACAACATTAGCCATTACTTCTACTGCCATAACAGCGGCAACAGGATTTTCAATAACATCCTTATCTGGGAACGTAAATTCAGGCACACCTACATCTTTCGTGGTTACTTTTACCCCTACAGTTATAGGTTCGTTTTCAGCAACTGTAACCGTCGTAAGCAATGCCAATAGTCCTTCAACAAAAGCAACTTATACATTTGTAGTAACCGCTGTAGTGCAAAACTTACCAGCATTAACTATTGCTCCGGGTGGCGTAACTTCCAATTTAAAGTTTTGGGTAAAAGCAACCAGTGAGATTGGATCTTTGAACGATGGTGATATCATCAATACTTGGGACGATCAAACTACAGGTAGTACAAAAGACGCTATTGCAAAATTTTCAAAAGAGCCAAAATTTAAAAATAATACCACAAACAATATTAACTTTAATCCTGTAATCAACTTTAACGGTTCTAATACTATGTCAGGCAGTCAGGGATTCAATCACCAAGACATGTTCATCGTATTAAGACCTAAAAATGACATCACCTATTCATCCAATGCACAAGATATTTACTGCGGCGATGATATTGCCACCAATAAAAATAGCCAAGACGTTACTGGTTTTGAAATGGGAAATACATCCGCAAGATATAACACAAGTGGAGGTAATGACCTCGTTGCCTATAATCAAGGCGCCAACACTTCTTATGGAGTAGGTGAACTTAATTCGACTAAAATCTATTCCGGTGTGAACATCTTCAACCCAAGAAAAAGTGCTTCAAATAGAATGATGCTTTTGTGTAATGGCAATACATTATCAACCACAGAAGTAAATACTGGTACTTATAAAAACATCGTAAATTCAAGATATTGGTTAGGCCGAAGCGAATTTTTCGATGCGAGCTACGAAGGCGATATTTTAGAGGTTATTAATTATAGTAGCTTGAATTCAAATACTGACAAAAGTAAAATCGAATCTTATCTTGCCATCAAATACGGTATCACACTTGGTGTAAATGGCGTTAGCCAGGATTATGTTGACTCTGATGGAACAACAATCTTCCCAGCATCAAACGGTTTCAATTATAACATCGCGGGAATCGGAAGAGATGACAAATCAGAATTGAACCAAAAACAATCCAAAACAGAAAATACTTCGAATGATATCACAATGGGATTGACTACAATTGAAGCCAGAAATTCGGATAATACAAGTACTTTCGACTTTGATAAAAACTTCCTTGTTTGGGGAAGCAATAATGGTACTTTGGGTGCACAAGCACCGATTTTAGTCAACATGAGTGCTGGTATCTCAGGACTTACGACAGAGGTAGATTTTACATCTATTGGAAGAACCTGGAAAGTTATAGAAAACGGCGGCGACGTTAAGACCGTAACCGTATCAGTACCTTCTACCCTATTGACATCAACGATCACACCTCCGGGCGACTTCCTAATGTTCATTTCAAGCAGTCCAATCTTCAGCCCTACAGCCGAATACAGAATCATGCACGCCAACGGCTCAAAATTAGAAACTACTTATGATTTCAATGGCACAACTTATATCACCTTTGGTTATGCCCCAGAAAGAACTTTTGAAAGATCAATTACTTTTGACGGTACCGACGATTATCTCGATGCCGGAAATGTATTGAACCTAAATGGCACGAACTTTACTGTTTCCGCTTGGGTAAAAAGAACAACTGCCAACCGTACCATTCTTTCTAAAAGAAATGCAGCTTTCACTACCGGTTACGACTTGAGCATCAACGCAGGCGGATATGCCGAAATGAGTTGGATGAACGGCTCTAAACAAACCGTTACATCAAGCGTAGTAATCCCTGCAGACAAATGGCACAATATCGCCGTTAGCTATGACGGTACAAATGCCAAAATGTATATTGATGGTGTATTAGATGTAACTACCGCGCTTTTACCGGTATTGACCAATACGCAGTCATTCCTAGTGGCAGCAGCAGATGGCGTTAGCACAACTTCATTCTTCAATGGTACTATTGACGAAGTAAGGGTTTGGGGAGCAGCACTTACAGTAGCCCAAATGCGTTATGTTATGAACCAGGAATTGTTGAAACATTCTGATTCAAGTGTTAATGGAAAAATTGTTCCTCAAACCATTACACTCAATGATGTGAAAAGCATTCCATGGTCAACGCTCAAGGCCTACTACCCTATGTCAACTTACACCTATACCAATGCAAAAGACAAATCTGATAATGATTATACCGCAGCATTGAAAAACCTCATCACTGTGAATTACCAAACAGCCCCGGTACCTTATGTTTCAAATGCCGATGGGGCTTGGTACACACCTGCAACATGGAAAAACAATGACGTGCAAGACTTGCCTTATGCCCTTTCTATAGTTGACGGGACTAGCAGAGTAGAATGGAATATCGTTCAGATCAACCATAACATTCAATCGACAGGTAACAAAGTGCTGCTAAGCATGGACGTAGCGGCCAATAAAAAAGTGACTGCCGATAACGACACCAAAATTGAAGTTTCACACTATCTTAATTTAGATGGAAAAATAGACCTAGAAGGCAAATCGCAACTCGTTCAAACACTTGGCAGCGACCTTGCAGTTACTAGTGCCGGATCTATTGAAAGAGACCAGCAAGGAAGTAAAAATATTTTTAATTACAACTATTGGTCATCGCCTGTTAGCACGATCAGTAACACAACAAACAATAGTGGCTATACCGTTGCAAATGTTTTTAAAGACGGAACTGATCCAGCAAACATTAAAAATATCAATTGGATTGATGGCTATGATGGCGTTGCAGGAGATCCTATCAGTCTTGCAGAATATTGGATATTCAAATTCCAAAATGTTGGAAATGAATATGCCAACTGGACACAAATGGGTTCAACAGGTACTTTGGGAGCAGGAGAAGGATTTACTTTGAAAGGAAGCGGAACGGCAAGTGATACCCAAAATTATACGTTTGTCGGAAAACCTAACAATGGGCAGATAACACTTCCTATAGGACCGGGCTTCTTGAATTTATCAGGAAATCCATATCCTTCAGCTTTGGATGCGAACAAATTCCTGACCGACAATTCTGGCTCTTTAGACGGTACGATTTATTTTTGGGAACACTACACAACAAATGCAACGCACAATTTGGCAGATTATCAAGGCGGTTACGCAGCCTATAACCTTACAGGAGGAACGCCTCCGGTAAGTCCGTCAACCATAAGCGGATTGGGTTCAAGCATCCGTACACCAAAAAGATACATTCCTATAGGACAAGGATTTTTCGTTACCGGAAGCGCTACAGGAGGTAATATCACATTTGACAACAGCCAAAGAGGATTCTTCAAGGAAACCAATGCCGCCTCTTACGTAATGTTCCGAAGTGAAAATCCATACACCACAAATACCGAAGCAGCAGGAAACAGCAACAATGAAGATGACCAGCAGATCAGCAGTAATTTTATGAAAATCAGACTTGGATTTAACTCAGTCAACAATTTCCACAGACAAATCTTAATGGGCTTCATGAACAACTTGGCCACAAGTGCTATCGACCCGGGTTATGACGCAATGCTTTTTGATGATTTTCCAAGCGATATGTATTTCTTGAATGGAGAAACACCACTTGTAATTCAGGGTGAAGGCTATTTTGATGTTAACAACATCTATAAACTTGGCGTAAAATCAGGAGAAGAAGGCACTGTACAATTCGTCTTGGATGAGCTATTGAATTTTGAAGACAACCAACAAGTGTATATTTATGATGCTGAAACTGAGATTTACCATAATATCAAAGAAGGTATTTTAAATATCGACCTGCCTGTTGGAACATATCTTGATCGTTTTACGCTAAGGTTTACAAACGGCACACTTGGCACAGGAAACACGGCAAATGCAAGTGACTTACAAGTTGTTTTTGCCAACAATAGCAACACGCTTACTATAAAAAATGAAGGCTTAATCACCAATGTTGAAACTGTTACTTTGTTCAATATTCTCGGCCAAAGCATCCAAAACTGGGATGTTAGGAATGAAGCACAGGAAATGATCCAGATACCTGTTAAAAACATCAGTTCAGGAACCTATATTGTGAAGTTAAAAACCACAACTGGAATGGTGACTAAAAAAATCGTGATCAAATAATTTTTCCCTTTTTCCCTAAATCAAAAAAGACTGTCTGATGGCAGTCTTTTTTTTGTAAACACTACATCATTGCAAAGCACAACATATTAGTATTCTGTAATTTATAGGTTATTATTTCCTTTCATATCCGCTTATTATAAAGTTGTATTTTACTCCAAAAATCCACCTTCTTTTTTGAATTTTCTTGTGTTTTTATTTTTTTAAACTATTTCCTACAAAAAATACTTTTAAAAAATTATTCAAAATACAAAACTAACAATTGCTTTTCATCGTATGTCTTTAAGAATTAGGAAAATAAAACCTTGTTAACACTGCACAAACATGCATTTTATCGACGAAATGCACCTGTTAACGAATAAGTTTTATATGTTAAAATTTTCAGGCTATTTTCGCCGCAGATTTTAATCCCAAATCAAAATCTGACCAATGATGAAAAAAACTACTTTTACTTTTAAAATTTCGCTCTTTTTTCTGAGCCTAATTTTATGCTGCCAATATTCTTTTGGGCAGACGACAAAAATTTATACTGCTACCGGTTCTGGTAGTTTTACAATACCAACAGGTGTAACAAGCATCACGATTGAAGCTTGGGGAGGCGGTGGAAAAGGCGGTGCCAGAACCAGCAATGGTCCAGCCGGAGGGGGCGCTGGTGGTGCCTATTCCAAACACACAATGACTGTAACCTCAGGAACAACTTATTCTCTTAACGTGGGTGTAGGAAGCAGTAGCACTGCAACCACAACAACCAGTGATTCTTGGTTCAGTTCTACCTCAACAATGATTGCAAAAGGTGGTGCCAGTGTTACCAATGATAACAACAACGGTGCTTCTGGTACTGCTACAGGTTCTATTGGTAATGTTCTCGTTCGCGCAGGTGGAAATGGCGCTAACGGTATTTCAAATACATATGGTGGCGGTGGCGGATCATCTGCCAGTGCCAATGGAACAGCAATTTCGGCTACCAACGCAACCGGCGCAACCGCTCCTACCGACGGAGGTAATGGAGGTAATGGTTTTACAAGTGCTTCAACTTCAGGGTCCGGTACCGCTGGAGCAGTATATGGTGGTGGTGGTGGTGGCGCTATAAGATACAGCAATACCGGTACTTCGACAGGAGGAAACGGTGCCAACGGAAAAATAATTATCACATACGGAATTGCAGAAATAAATGTATTCAGCAGTTATGGTACAAACCTAGCTGATGGTGACACAACCCCAACTACAGACAAAGGAACACTTTTTGGATCCGTAAATACCGGAAGTTTCCTGACCAGCGAATTCATTATCATGAATACAGGGAATGTTGCACTTACATTGGGTACACCTACTTTTTCAGGAACAAATGCTTCGGAATTTACAGTACTTACATCTCCCGGCACCTCAATAGCTGCGGGAAGTACAGCAACGATGGTCATTAAATTTTTACCGACAGCTATAACGCCATCCGCTACGCGTACTGCCACGATCAGTTTTACCAATAATGATGCAGATGAAAACCCTTTCAACTTTTCGTTGCAAGGTACAGCTACTGCACCCGCAATTACAGTAACGGGAGGTCCTTCAACACCAACCAACATCCCTAATAACGATGCAACACCTTCCACAGCCAAAGGTTCAGATTTCGGAACACAGGTAGCAGCAGGTTCGGTTACAAAAACTTTTACGATAACCAATTCAGGCACAGGACTTTTGACCATTACAGGAGTTACTCTTTCAGGCGCACATGCCAGTGATTTTTCAGTAGTGAAAAGCCCATCAACAACCGTTGCCGTTGGAGCTTCAACAACTTTTTCCATCAAATTTGACCCCTCCTCAGGAACCGTCAGGAATGCAACAGTAAATATAGCATGTGACGCGGCAGCATTCAAGTTTGATATAAAAGGCAGCAACGATACATCGACAGCAGCTGATATCAGCATATACAGCTCAACACCTACTGAAGTTCCCATGTATGCAGCCGCCAGCAGTACTTATAATACTGATTTTGGGTCAGTCAATACACTTGACACTCCAGTTACAAAAACTTTTACTATCAAAAATGACAGCGCGACCCTTTTACAGACGCTCACTGGCGTTTCTGTTTCGGTTACCGGGACGGGATTTAGTGTTTCATCAACCACGATTTTGCTAGGTGCAATAGGTCCTGGTGGCTCCGCAACATTTAACATACAATTTGACCCCACTACCACAGGCACTGTAACAGGAATCGTTACAGTAGCATCTTCTGATGCCAATGAAGGGAGTTACAGTTTTTATGTTACAGGAACGGGAACAAATCCTGAATTTGACCTTTATGGAGGCGACGCACCCACCCTTATGATTGATAATGGCGCCGTTGCTACTTATGGGACTACATACGGAACCAACTTTGGAACACAAAACAGCACTACTGGCTACCTGACAAGAACATATACACTTAAAAACACAGGAAATGGTCCGTTGGTCATTAGCAGTGTAAGCAACAGCAATACTACAGATTATAGTATATCTGCTATTGCATCACCAATTGCAGCAGGTGCTTCAACAACATTTACAATTACTTTCAATCCAGCAGCAACAGGGACAAAAACCGCAATTATCACTATAAATAATAACGATCCTTCTGAAAGTGCATTTAAAATTAACCTTACCGGATCTGGTAGCAGCACAAGTGCAGGAGAAATCAGTGTTAAAGGTGGCTCACCCTTGACTGAAATTTTTATAAATGACGCACCAACGACAGCAAAAGGTACTGATTTTGGAGGAATTTATGTCATAAGCGGTACGATCTCAAAAACTTTTACAATCTATAATACAGGGGCATCGACATTAAGTGTATCTACACCAGTGATTAGTGGCACAGGCGCATCTGATTTTACAGTAACTGCCAATCCGACGAGCCCAGTTGCAATAACAAGTGGATCAACAACCTTTACAATCACTTTTAATCCAAGTGCTACCGGAACTCGTTCAGCATTGGTAAGTATTACAAACGGCGATCCAAACGAAAGTCCTTTTACCTTTTATATTGAAGGAAGTGGAAATACTTATGCCGATTCAGATTACGACGGTGTTACTGACGATGCCGATATTGACGATGATAACGATGGTATTTTAGACACGCTCGAACAAGCAGCTTGTTCTGCCCTTACTACCTCTACGACTTCGGCAAAAACTTTCCTAAATGAAACTTTCGGAACAGGAGCTTCAAGATCAACTATTAATACAAATAATCCTGACGCAGGAACAACCTATAACTATGGCACTAGCAGTTTAGATGATGGTGACTACACAGTATACAACAGTGCACAAATAACAACTTGGGCTAACGAATATTGGTATAGAGGTACTGACCATACCGGTGATACA
This sequence comes from Flavobacterium sp., assembly GCA_029946065.1. Lineage (GTDB taxonomy): Bacteria > Bacteroidota > Bacteroidia > Flavobacteriales > Flavobacteriaceae > Flavobacterium. Next base: position 49,289 of record JAQSDU010000005.1, on the reverse strand, counting down.
AATGGAAAAATGGCGATGTTCAATGCCAATTTTACACCCGAAAAATTTTACACCAACAATATTTCAGGAATATCGCCTAATGTTGAAGTTACTTTTGGTTTTTATGCTATCAACCTAGATCGCACAGACGCTACCGATGTTGCCAATCGTATAAGACCGAATATCCGTGTAGAAATAAGAAAAGTTAGTGATAATACTTTAATCACCTCTTTATCAACAGGAAATATTGATCCAAGTCCATCTGGAACTGCAGTTATTGCAGACTGGAAAAATTATACGCTTACTTTTACTACATCGGAAACAGAATTCAATGTAACATTTGTTAATAATGCACCAGGCGGACTCGGAAATGATATCGCCATTGATGACATCACAGTATCCCAAAAATATTGTGATATGGATCACGATAATGAACCTGATGTTGTAGATCTTGACGACGATAACGACGGCATTCCAGATGTAGTAGAAGCCGGCTTCAAAGCGTTAAGTAATAACAAAAGTGTAATGGATATTTCCGACAGTACTTTGTGGAAAGATGTTAATGAAAACGGACTCAATGACAGTGCTGATCCAACTTTAATTTCAAATTATTATACTGCATATGTTCCGGACAGTGACGGTGATGGCATCTATGATTTCATGGATTTAGACAGTGATAATGACACTATATTTGATATCGATGAAGGACAGAAAGACGGCTATTATGTTAGCAATACCTACGGTAGTTACAATGGTGATGGAGATGTTGATGGCGATGGAAGAGGCGATGGAGTCGATACAGATGGCGACGGAATACTAGACCTTAACGATGATTCAAGCGCTTATGGTTCTACATATAAAGCCTATCCGACAAATACCGACGGTGATAGCCTTCCTGATTATCTTGACCTCACTTCAAATGGTTCAACCAAAGACATAGCAGGAACACTTTATGCAAGTCTTGATGCCAATAGCGATGGAAAAATTGATGGTAGCACAGATGTCGATAAAGATGGAATCATTGACGCTTTTGACACCATAAATTTAGTAGATCCATTGCAGCGTACTAAATCTGTAGGCTCTCCAAGAGACCTAACCAATAAAACATACCTAATTGATTTTGATGGTCGTAATGACTACGCAGAGGGCGATTACTTATTTAGTAATGCTAGCACAACCTCCAAAGCTACTATGATGGGATGGATTAAGCTAGACGCTAATTACCCAACCACAGATGGAGTCGTAATGGGTCAGGATAAATTTTATATTTATGTTACCGGAAGTGCTACAAAAAAAGTTACTGTTACTGCAGGTTCTTATTCTGCATCTTGGACAACGGCACTTGACGTAAGCAGATGGTACCATGTAGCAGCAAGCTTTGACAGCAGTTCCGCATTAAAATTATATGTTAATGGTACTTTAGTAGCCACTACAGCGGTATCTGCAAGTATCCCTGCGAACACCTATAAATTTACCCTAGCAAAAAAACCTGGTGCAACCGCAGGATTAGTAGCTAGCAATCATTTCAGAGGATATATAGATGAAGTTCGTGTATTTAATACTGCTTTGACAGATGATCAGATTCAGAAAATGGTTTATCAGAAAATCTCTCAAAATGGTACTGCCATCAGAGGAGCCATTGTCCCTAAAGATATCGAATCTTCTACTTGGACTTCGTTGAAAGCCTACTATAGAATGGACGATTATAAAGGAAATGTGGCAGATGATTATACTATCTCAGGAACAGACAATTCAACATTCGATGCGACAAGCACAGCATTTCTTAGAATTTATAATGTAAAATATATCAAAACAGAGAATGCTCCACTTCCATTTATAACCAAACAAACAGGTGCTTTGAACAGTACTTCACTTACAGATGCTACTAATTTCATTTATGGTCCGGATGTTACGGCAAACAATTTTTCAATAATTCAGGTAAAGCACGACGTTACTTTAGGTAATGATTTAACCAATCTTGGATTAATTATTGACTCAGGAAAAACAGTTTCCGTTAACAATGACAATAAAATTGAAAATTCTTGGTACTTAGAACTTAATGGTAAAATTGATCTTGTCGGAAAATCACAACTAATTCAGGGAGCCAACAGTACATCAACTATAGGCACTTCAGGCACATTAGAAAGAGACCAACAAGGAACCAGCAACAAATTCAATTACAATTATTGGTCATCTCCGGTTAGCAGCAGCAGTCTAAATGGTGGATATACAATTAAAGGCGTAATGAAAGATGGTACAACCGCTTCTAATCCGCAAACATTGAACTGGACATCGAGTAACGATGGAGATTTTTCAACAAGCCCAATTACTGTAAGTAACCAATGGCTTTTTAAATTTCAGAACGTAACCAACACTTACGCCAACTGGACCCAAATAGACGAAAATACATCATTGCTTACTGGCATGGGCTACACTATGAAAGGTGGTACTACTCCTGGAAGTGCTTCAAAAAATTATGTATTCGTTGGAAAACCAAATAACGGAACCATTACTGTACCCATTTCGGCTGGAAACTTAAACTTGACCGGAAATCCTTACCCTTCAGCAATTGACGCTTGGCAATTTATTACAGATAATGTTGCAGGTGGCGTAGGAACTATAAGCAATACGATTGAAGGATCACTTTATTTCTGGCAACACCTTGACACAAATAATACACATATTTTATCTGAATATAAAGGAGGATATGCTGCTAGAAACTTAGTAGGTGCAGTTGGTATCGTTGCCCCTGCTGGAGTCAATGGTCTTGGCAGTGGCAGCTACCCACCTCCAGGTCAATATTTACCGGTAGGTCAGGGCTTTTTTGTTGTTGGAATCAATTCCGGTAATGTCACTTTCAAAAATAGTCAACGTACTTTCAAGAAAGAAACTGACACCGATGCGAGTTATATGTTAAGAACATCAGCTCCTGAAAACGCCGCACAATCTGCAGCTTCTGAACCAGAGCATTTTACAAAAATTCGTATAGGATTTAACACTAATGAAAATTTTCACAGGGCGATCTTAATTGGGTTTATGAATGAACATGCTACCGATGCAATTGAAAACGGATATGACACGGAAGTTTATGATGAATATCCTGAAGATATGACATTCAGGGCCGACAACAGAAACCTCATCATCGAAGGCGTAGGTGCTTTTTCGACTTCAGGAATTTATCCGTTATTTGTAAAAACCGCTACAACTGGAAATGTAAAGTTTACGCTTGATGAAACAGAATATTTCGACGGAGTAGATGCACTTATTTATGATTCCGCTACAAATGAATACTACAATATCTCTGAAGGAATAGCTGAACTTACACTTGAAGCTGGAACTTATACCGACCGTTTCTCATTAAGATTCCAAGAAAGCACACTAGGAATTGAGAACCCTACAACTCAAGACGGTGTAAAAGTAATATATGCATCAAAAACAAGCATACTTACAATCGAAAATAATGTTTTAGGCACAAACGTTGAGGCTGCAGGACTTTTTAATATGATTGGACAACAAATCAATAACTGGGATTTAACCAATAAAAACCAACAAAAAATTGAAATTCCTATTGACGGCATAAGCGCAGGTACCTATATTGTAAAGATTAAAACCAACAATGGTAGCCTTGCAAAAAAGGTCGTGATCAAATAACATAAAACTTACACTTTATAGACAAAAAGCATCCTTTTATCGAGGATGCTTTTTTCGTTTTAAAAATTGCAACTTAAAGTTAATCAACACATTACAATAATAATTTAACAAAAAAATGTCGTACATCGTTAATCCGTGCAGGTTAACGAAAAGAATTTTAGTAACGGGAAATTCACATTATTTTTACAGAATAAATATATCCCCATATATCTAAAACAAAACCTATCATGAAAAAAATATTATCTTTAAATAGTTTTATACTTTTCTTCGTTTTACTTTTTAATACCGTAGGTGCATTCGCTCAAGATGACACAGGTGATGATGAAACTGTAGTTGAAACCTATTCAAAAATCCGTTTAGGATTTTATTCCCACACCAATTCTTATCGCCAAATTCTTTTAGGTTTCGAAGAAGAAAATGCAACAGAAGGTATTGACTACGGTTATGATGCCGTAAATACATTTAATCTTCCAAATGACATGTATTTCTGGACTGCCGATACCGAATTATTTATTCAAGGTGTCGGATACTGGAGTGCTGATGCAATTTACCCAATTGGCGTGAGATCAAACGGCGAAGGCAATATCATCATCAAACTTGATGCAACTGAAAATATGAATCCAAACCAGTCCATATATATATATGACGCACTAAACGATACTTTTTTCAATATTAAAGATGGAGATTTCGTAGCAACTGTTGGTATCGGCACTTTTAATGACAGATTTTCACTGCGTTTCGTAAACCAAAGTACATTAGGCATCGACAATCCAAATTTAAACACCGGAATCAAAGTAACTTACACAAACGGTGACAGTATGCTAAACATCCAAAACAATTTATCTGGAACTACTGCGAAATCCGTAAGCCTATACAACATGAACGGGCAAGAGGTTGGCGTTTGGAATATCGAAAACCAAAACCAAACAGCAATAGCAGTTCCAGTAAACGGCTTTAGCAAAGGTATTTATATTGTAAATGTAAATACTACAACTGGCACAATCACTAAAAAAATAATCATACGTTGATTATATATCAATCCCTGATATAGAAAGAAAAAGCTTCCGTTATGGAAGCTTTTTTTTTGTAATTAATCTTAAAAATTACTCAGCATAATTTATCTATCAGTGTTGTTAAATCTACTAAAACCTGCTCACCAGTAACAAGGTTTTTGAGTGCATACATTTCAGACTCGATTTCAGTCGTCCCTGCAATCACAGCGAATGGAATACCACGTTTATCTGCATGCTGAAATTGTTTGCCTACTTTTGCACTTTCAGGATATAACTCCACTTTTATTCCGGCTTTTCTTAATGCTCCGATAGCTTTCATTGCATAAAAAGCTTCTTCATTTCCGTAATTAATAAACAAGGCTGCAGAAGTTGCCGTAACCGTTTCTGGAAATAAATCCAACTCCTCTAAAACCAGATAAATCCTGTCAAGACCAAAAGAGATACCAACACCACTCATATTTTTTAAACCGAAAATACCCGTCAAATCATCATATCGTCCGCCACCGCCGATTGAACCCATAGCCACTGTATCTGGCGCCGAAACTTCAAAAATGGCTCCTGTATAATAATTCAATCCTCGCGCTAATGTTACATCTAAATCCAATTTTGCCGCAGACAAGCCTAGGCTAATAACATTATTACATATAAATTGTAATTCCTCAATTCCTTTTTTTCCTTCTTCAGAAGCAGCAAGCAAAACCGATAATTTTTCAAGTTTTTCGGTAATTGTGCCTGTAAAATTGAACAAAGGCTGTACTTTTTCAAGCGCTTCCTCCGAAATGCCTTTTTCCGTCATTTCTTTTTTCACACCCTCCTCTCCTATTTTGTCGAGTTTGTCTAAAGCAACGGTAAAATCAATCAGTTTTTCTGAAGCACCAATAACTTCGGCAATTCCCGATAATATTTTCCTATTATTTATTTTGATGGTTACGCCCTCCAAGCCCAATTCGGCAAAAACGGAATCATATAATTGCACCAACTCCACTTCCTGCCATAACGATGTAGAACCCACAACATCGGCATCACATTGATAAAACTCGCGGAAACGACCTTTTTGCGGACGGTCTGCGCGCCAAACCGGTTGGATTTGGTATCTTTTGAACGGGAATTCTATTTCGTTTTGGTGTTGCACAACATAACGCGCAAAAGGCACGGTTAGATCATAACGAAGGGCTTTTTCGGAAATCGAAGAAGTCAATTTTAGACTATCTTTTCCCGCTAAAATTTCCTCGTTTGCTTTCGCCAAATAATCTCCAGAGTTCAATATCTTAAAAATCAACCTATCCCCTTCTTCTCCATATTTACCCATTAAGGTTTCAGAATTTTCAAACGAAGGCGTTTCGATCGGTTGGAAACCAAACTTCTCGAAATTCGTTCTCATTTTCTGAATGATATATTGTCTTTTCGCAACTTCTGAAGGTGAAAAATCGCGCGTTCCTTTTGGTATGGATGGTTTTTGTGCCATTGGTTTGTATTGCTTTTAAAAGTGCAAATATCCTATTTTTTTGACTGATTCCGATTATTTCTTTTCACCGATTTTAGTGAGTCGCAAATAATCCAGCATTGTTTGATTAATAGCACCGTTCATATTTTCATTGGCAGTATCCAGCACTAATGTTAGTGTGTGCATCCCTTTTTCAAGATAAACTTTCACACTATTGCTAAAACCCCAATTACTCCACTCCTGCACACCACGCTGCGGGAAAACCAAAGTGCCTAAAAATTGATTTTTTTCTTTCAAACTGCGGATAGCGCACTTGTTTTCAGTATTCGTTGGTCCATTGCCATTAGCATAACGGAAATCAATTGCGTACATTCCGGATGCGCTTACATTCACTGGAAAATCAAACGTCGCATTGACCGTTTTTGAAGTTTCTACAAATCCTTTTCCGGAAAAACCGTTGTAAGTTTGGGTCGATTTTAGTAAAATATCTTCCAATTCAAATGTTGTTACCATTTTTGGAGCAGCAATAACCAAAGGCGCACTAGCAAACGATTCCAAAAAATTGGCATCAACCGCAACAACTTGGTATTCGGCATAATTGCCAAGATCAATAGTGTATTGGTTTTTCATGGTTTTATCAAGCAATTGACCGTTTTGGAATATTTTATAAGCGATAGCATTGTCTATTTTCTGCCATGAAATCACATTGCCTTTTACAATCAACGAAGGCATTTCCGGCGAAAAATAATCCGGCATTTTGTTAATTGACGAAGGTGATGGAAGATTTGACAAGATGATTTTTACAGTATGCTTCCCTTTCATATCGGACGAAATTTCTGCAGTAGCAGGTTTCCCATCGAGCAAAAAAGTTTTAATTTCATTACCAAAACCTTCGAGAGTAATATCCAAAATTGCATTGCGATATACAAAATTATTGAGTGTTCTGATGTCTTTCAATTCATAAGGCACGAACGGCTTAAAAGTCAGTTTATCGGCTTCGAATACAATTCCAAAAATAACTTTATGTACCATTCCGATATTACCCGACAAACTCCACAACATATTACTAGAATTGATTTGCGTACCGGCAAAATCGCCATTATCAGCCACAAAATTCTCTTTATTGGTAAGGAACAAAGCGGCTGGACGTGCAATCGCCGCCAATGATTCCATAACCGAAGTTTCATTACCGGCTTTCGCCGATGCCAATGCCCAATATGATTGCACGAATGGCCAAACGGCATTATTATGATAGGGCGGGATACCGGGAATCTGCGGATAAATACACGAAATTCCAAATGCTGTAACTGGTGTTCTTGAAACGATAGCTTGCACTTGTTTAGCATCAGCAATACCGAAAATTACACATAACGCTTCTCCTAATGCTTCTGCTTTGGGCGATGGCATCTTGAAATTCCTTCCGTACAAATACTGCGCATAATAGCCTTTTTCGGGCATCCAAAGGTATTTGTTAATGCCGATTTTTATTTTTTCCGCTAATGCTTTATGCTTTTCAGCGACATCATTGTGGTGGAGCAATTTTGCCATTTCCGACAAAACGATATTGCCTTGAAAATGCACCGCATTGGTTCCTAAATTTTCCGATTCATAGATATCTGCGGGTTGCATCCACTTTGGGTAGGTTTGCTCGCGCCAATCCAAGAATGACGATTCGCCGCGTACCATGCCGGTATCGTCGTCATAGGCATTGATGGTATCGTCTTCAATTGAATTTTTGATAATGGTATAGGATTGTTCTAGCCAGTTCTTATCGCCAGTCGCTTTATACACTTCCCATGCCGCAACAGCCCATATCATCCGATCTGTTGATGCCGGATAAGCACCGCCGGTTCCCGTGTCCTGAATGATTCTTTTATTAACGTTGACTTTTCGCATAAGGCTGTTCATCGCTACTTTTGGCTGCATATACGCCATCGAAAGGATAATGCTGTAACTGATATCGCGCGTCCAAACACCAGCCCATTCTTTTCCCGTGCGGAAAGTACTGTCGGGCTCAACCGCTTTTTCCATTTCTTCAAGTGCCATATTATAAAGTGCATTAGAAAGCACATAATTTGATTTGTATGCTGGGAAAGCAGCAATGTTTTTGGTCAGTTTCCAGCTCGTATCGGTTTGCTTTTTGTCTTTTTTGGCATTGAAAATAAGCGTTGTTTCATAAATGCCATCGCCGTCGGGGTCTTTCATTTCAAGTTCCGAGCGTTGGTGCAGGTTGTCGAAATCCCAAGAAAGTGGCGCAGTGGCTCCTGCTACATAAACTTTTTTGAAATCCTGCTTAAAGATTTTATCGCCGTTGAAAGTGGTATAATAACCTATAGTCTTGATTTGATTGAGCACTTCGCGCATATCAAGCCTGATTTTTAGCGGTGTATCAGGCAATAGCGCCAATTCCTTATCGCTTGCTTTTTCATTTAGTGGTGTTCCGAATTGCAATAATGGCGTTTCGGTTACGCCCGCAGTCAAATTGAAAGCGTGATTGACATTGGGTTTCATTTCATTGTCTTTGCCGTTGATGCTAAATTTGAAAATTAGTTTGGAAGAAACGAATTCGTTTTGCGGACTCACGTAATCGGATTGCAATTCCGTGTCAGACAATGCTGTAGCGGAAAATTTGCCTTGTTTGATGCCGTTTGCGTTCATTTCGTAGTCGGCAGTCTTCCAGATAGAAGTTGTGTTTTGCGCCACTATGAAAGCGGGAATAAAACAGCTAAGGCATAAGGCAATTTTAAATAACGGTGATTTCATTGTGTTGCAGTTTATTATTACAATATTACCGATTTTTGAGCGAATGTTTAAAAAAAGTCATTTGGATTTCGATAATTTTAATTCATCATAATGTGATTTTAAATATTTGCAAAAAGTCAAAAAATGCAAATATTGACAATAATAAAAGTAATCATGTAATATAATTCTCTAATTAAGTATTAAATTTAAACTTCAAGCGGAAAGATATGTGTCAAAATGACCTACAAATGTTCCTGTCTGGACATTTATATGAAAAACCCAACCCGCCTAAAGCTAATCATACTCTTGTTGATAATTCTTTTCGGCAATCTGGTTATCGGTTTGTATATCTATAAAAGCAATCAAAAACTTAACAATTCAGAACTTTGGGTACAACATTCTATTGAAGTAGTCAAGCAATCGGACAAGATCAGTGCTACCGACAATAGCATCAAAATAGCCGCACATGCATTTATTATAAGCAATGACAGCGCTTTTCTAAAGCCTGTATATGACGGAAAAAAAACAATCACTACCAATATAGCGTTGTTAAAAAATCTTACAAAAGACAATCCATTGCAGCAAAAACGGCTGGATTCGCTTAGTTTTTATATCGCAAAGCGCCTAGATTTTTCTTTTCAAATGATTGAATTGGGAAAAATACAAGGATTAGAAAACACAATGTCTGGAATGCTGATCCGAGAAGACAAGCTACTATCGGCACATATTGAACAGATCATCAAATCTATCCAACAGGAAGAAGCTGCTTTATATATGCAACGCGAAAAAACTTATTTGCACAGTATAACGATGTTAAGCCAGTTGTCAATTGTGCTATTTGTGCTTATTTTTCTGGTTACAATACTTTTCTTAATTGTTTCGGGCAAATATTTTCTTCAAAGAAAAGAAAAGGAAAAGCGTGCAGACGAACTTGTTATTGCTAACAAAGAACGAATATTTCAAAATACCGAAAGAGAAAGGCGTGCTGCTGAACTCGCAATTGCCAATGAGGAATTATTATTTCAAAACCGCGAAAAAGAAAATCGTACCGATGAGCTTGCCGTTGCCAATACAGAATTGCTTTTCCAAAATCACGAGAAAGAAAAACGAGCAGCAGAGCTCGTAATCGCCAATAAAGAGCTCCTCTTTCAAAACAAAGAAAAAGAAAACCGGGCAGACGAATTGGTAATAGCACACAAAGAGTTGATAAAAGAGGAAGAACAAAAAGAATTCGACAGAAACAATCTTAAAGCATTGATTAACAACACCAACGACTTAATGTGGAGCATTGATCGGGATTACAAACTAATAACATCAAATGAACCTTTTAATGAAAAGATACTGCTTAAATCAGGTGTAGCCATTTATTCTTCTGAAAAAACAAATGCTTATAATAAACTTTATGAGCGAGCTTTTGCCGGAGAAACTTTTACAGAAACAAATTATACTCCAATTCCTTACGAAAGTTGGTCTGAAATCTCGTTTCATCCCATTTTTAAGGGCGATGAAGTAATAGGAACCGCCTGCCATTCCCGTGATATCACGCAAAGAAAAAATACAGAACTCAAAGTTGAAGAACAAAACGTAATGCTCCTGAAAACAAACTCGGAACTAGACCGCTTTGTTTATAGTGTTTCCCATGATTTGCGGTCGCCACTTACCTCGATATTAGGACTGATTTCATTGATTGATAGTGAAAGTAAAGAAATCAATACCCTCGAATATACGAGAATGATAAAAATTAGTGTCAGGCGGCTCGACAGGTTTATAAAAAACATATTGAATTATTCAAGAAACAACCGTACCGATATTGAACCCGAGCGAATACACCTGAAAAAAGCAGTGACAGAAATTGTAATGATATTGCAAAACATGAAAGAAGCAAAAGACATTGATTTCGAAATTAACCTCGATGAGCAGTATCCATTTTATACAGATTACCAACGTTTTAACACCATTCTGGAAAACCTTATTACGAATGCGATTAAATACCACAATAAAGAGTCATCAGGCAGACATATTAAAATAACAGGGAAATCAGACAAGGACAAATTGCATCTGACTGTTGCCGATAATGGCATCGGAATTATTCCCGAATACCACGAAAAGATTTTCGAAATGTTCTTTCGCATTCCTGGTGAGGCCGCCGGTTCCGGAATTGGATTGTATATTGTTAAAGAAATTATTGAAAGACTGGAGGGTTCTATCGAAATCAACTCGGTTGAAGGTGCAGGCACTTCATTCACTATAATCTTAAAAAACTTAAAATGAATACCGAAATATCCCAACAAAAATGTGACCGCGTGATGGTGATTGATGACAATGAGATTGATATGTTTATCACTTCGCGCATTATTGAAAATAGCAATTTTACCAAAACCATATTAAAATATTTGATGCCGGAAAAAGCATTACTATTTTTAAAGGAAAATCAGCAAAATTTATCCGTCTTACCACAAATCATCTTTTTAGACATTCACATGCCATTGATGGACGGGTTTGAGTTTTTAGAGCATTATATGCAATTATCGGATACGCTAAAAAGCAATTGCAAGGTTTTTATCGTTTCCTCTACCTGTGACAACATGGATATTGCTAAGGTGCAAAATGAGAAAAATATAGAAGGATTTCAGGAGAAACCAATCACAACTGAGTTTCTCAAAGGCATAAGCGGATATTGCAGCGCATTAGATTAAAAACAATTGAGTTTGGCATTGTCTCTTATCTTTTTATTGATCAAAAGCGCCAGTTCCTGAGCAGCATCACTGCTTTCTTTTTCTGTTGGAAATTCACTAACATCATATCTTCTTATTATCATAAATTTAAATTGGTGCTCTACAATAAGCATCGAAATCATTACTGCCATAAATGTAATTCCGGCAGATGCCATTTGGGCAGATCTATATCCCGTCAAGTAGTGACACACAATTGCTGCAAAAACAGAAAGTAATATGAAAAATAAATTTTTCCTGTAATTTCTCTTTTTGACCAACCTGACCTTACGAATATTGTCTATATTAATAATTTTGTCTTCCACCTTGTGGATTATGAATTTTTCAGCATAAACTGTCCCGAAGGTATTGGTAAATTCAGCCGCAATTAAATCCATACCGTTTATTGGAATTGAATTTGTCATAATACTTAAAATAAATAGTGTTAATTTCCTGATTTGTTCCCGAATTTATTGCCTCTAAAATCAATGCTCCCTCAAGACATAATTGTATTTATAGATTTTATAAAGTCCAAGCAGTACGCCCACAAGTGCCAAAATCCATGTCGTATCTATTGGAACTTCCAACACTTTTCCAGACAATTCTGCATTCTGGGCCATAACAGGAAAAGCGTTGGCAAATAATAGCAATAATAAAAATAATCTTACCTTTTGTTTTTTAATGATATTGTTCATAATTTAAGTTTTATAAATTAATAATGAAACCAAAATAGCTATCGATTCTGTAAAGGTCAATAAATTAAATATGTGCTTCCTCTTAGAAGTAACCCGCGTAGTAATATTCGTATAAGTGCCACTAAAATCGCCATTACTGTTTTCACGGCTTTGCAAAATATCTTGCATGAAAATACTACCCAATAAGAAGGATTGGGGAATAATTTTAAAAGAAACAGACCGTTAAGAGATCGTTTTCTCAGCTATAATGCGATCCAGGAATTTTTTTGTTATTGGCTTTACCTGAAAGGAACTTGCATTCTTTTCATTCCGGGCACGCGCAATGTCAAAATCGTCTATAGTTGAAGAAATAATATAAGCACAACAATTTACTTTGATACTATCAGACATCACTTCATAATTTTCGAGAAACTCAAAACCCGACATCAAAGGCATATAAATATCCACAAAAATAATTTGCGGCAATGCAGGTATATTTTCTTGATTGTCTTTTAGGTATTTTAATGCTTCGGAAGCAGATTGATACAGCAGTATATTTTTTCCGAAATTATTGTTTTTAATAATAGATGACGCGATGTAAAGGTCTATTGGATTATCGTCGATGATCATCACTGTTTCAAAAGCCGTTGTTATGTTAGTGGCCATATCCTTTTTTTTTAGAAGAAGCTGTTTTCGTTATTATATCATGATTTTCGCTTCGAAAACCACTTTTATTATTTTAAAGTTTCATGAATCTTTGAAAATCTTCCTGTCTTCTGCTTGCGACTGGCACATTTATACCTCCTGAAAATTCGCAAAAATAGCCATCTCTCTTTGAAATTTTGATAATTTGCCTGAGGTTGACAATATACGAATGGTGTACCCTGAAAAAAAAGTTATCATCAAGTATCTTGATATATTCGCCTAAATTTCGACTCGACGTTATTTTTTTCCCGTTGGCAAGATGAAAAACAGTATATTTTCCATACGATTGACAGAACAATATATCAGCCATTTGGATCAAATCAATTTTATCCAATGAAGATACAGCCACAAATCCTTTGATGCGGTTTGAGTTAATATCTGCTATTTTTTCATTGTTAAGTTCCTGCAGTGCACGCTCCATTTCTATGCGTTTTATGACCTTATATACTGCCAATATTAAAAAATTAAACTGAACCGGCTTTGGTATAAAATCGATAGCGTCATATCTGAAAGCATGGAACGCATCAGATTTTCTGGCAGAAATGAAAACAAGTTTTGGAATATTAAATTCCAATTTCCCCAGTAAATCAAAAAAAATATCACTATCAAATAGTATATCCATGAAAATCAAGTCTGGTTTTAATGATCGCACTAATTCAATCCCGTCGTTAGTACTAGCTGCCACACCAGATATCTTTATAATCTCCTCATTTTCAGACTCGAATTTTTTGATAATTAACGCCGTTGCTGGATTTTCAGAAATAATAACCGTATTAATTGGCACTAAAAGCATTATAAGGCCTATTTTTAGGATGATGAGATATGCACACAATTGCTGTAATCGCAGCACTAACCAACAAGGTAACCTTTATACTACCGAAAAATGGTGTCTTTATGTTTATATTGTGATATTAGCAAATCTCGCGCATTTAATAAAACACTAACTAATAAGTATTTACAAATTTTATACACCAAATTTAAACCTCATACCCACCAAACCTGTAACAAAAATTGTAAATTCGTGTCAAACTTCCATTATGCTGAAATTATTCAAAGAAAACGTTCGTGTTGCGTTTGGCGCTGTCAAATCACAAAAATTGCGTACGATACTCACAGTGTTGATTATCGCTATCGGAATTACTGCGCTTGTAGGAATCTTGACAGTAGTTTCGGCTTTAGAAAATAAGATTGCCACTAATTTCGCATCAATGGGTGCCAATACTTTTAATATCAGCCAATACAAATTAGAAATCCAGCGACATGGTGATGGGCAGCGCGAAGTAATTAATCCTATTATTACTTATGCTGAAGCGAAAGAATTTATAGACAAATATAACTTTCCGTTAACAACTTCTTCTATATCATTTACGGCGACTTCAACTGCCGAAGTGAAATTTGAATCGGAAAAAACCGACCCCAATATTGCAATTGTAGGTGCCGACGAAAATTATCTTCCAAATTCAGGACTGGAAATTGCCAAAGGCAGGAATTTTACAACATTTGATGTACAAAACAATGCCTATGTATGCCTTGTGGGATCAGATTTCGAGAAAGGACTGCTGAAAGACATCAATCCCATAGATAAGATTATTTCCGTTCGCGGTGCTAAATTTCGCGTTATCGGTTTGCTGAAGGAAAAAGGCTCAACATTTGGAAATACTCAGGATTTAAGGGTTATTATTCCCATTCAAGTGGCGCGTTCTTTATTCACTGCACCACAAATCAACTACAGTTTGAGCGTCATGACTGCCCGAAAAGATTTTTTAAACGAAGCCATTGACAATGCCGAGTTTACCATGCGGCGCGTGCGCAAACTGAGTCCTGTAAAAGATAGTAATTTTGGGGTTTCAAGAAGTGACGATCTCATTAACAAGATCATGTCCATTTCAGGTTATCTCGATTTTGCTGCAATTGTGATCAGCATGATTACGATTTTAGGCTCTTCTATTGCGTTAATGAATATCATGATTGTTTCGGTCACCGAGCGCACACGTGAAATTGGCGTCAGAAAAGCACTAGGTGCTAAAAAATCTACAATCGCCTTTCAGTTTTTTATAGAAACCATGGTAATCGGGCAAATGGGCGGTTTTGTTGGCGTACTGTTTGGACTACTAATTGGCTATCTGTTTTCAGCGCTGATTTTCGATTTTGCCTTTGTGATCCCCTGGACCGCAATTATTTTAGCTTTTGTTGTAAGTTTTATTGTGGCGTTAGTGTCGGGATTGTATCCTGCGATTAAAGCTGCAAAACTCGATCCGATTGAGGCTTTGCGGTATGAGTGATGGTTACACTTTCTTTTGAAGATGTGTTTTACCGAAGATTTTAAAGAAAATCAAGACCCCAATACAGCTTTAACCATCCGATCATTGCCATAAATATCCCTCTTTAATTCTAGCTTCTCAAAACCTTTATCTTCAAGTAATTGTATCATTTCATTTCCTAGATACTGATTAATTTCAAAATATAAAATACCATTTTTAGAAAGGCTTTTTTGTGCCATATCAGCAATTTTTTGGTAAAAAATAAGAGCATCATCGTCACTTACAAACAATGCCAAATGCGGTTCATGGCCGAGTACATTTTGCTTTATTTCCTCTTTTTCTATATTTCGCACATACGGCGGATTAGAAACGATGATGTCAAATTGTTCCATCAAATCTTCTGCTTCTAGGATATTTTTTTCTACGAAAGTTACTTTTACACCATTAGCCGCTGCGTTTATTTTAGCCGTTTCTAATGCTTTTTCCGAAATATCAACGGCGAAAACATCGGCTGTCGGTAAATTTTTCGCTAAAGAAATTGCTATGCAACCGCTTCCGGTGCCAATATCGAGTACTTTCAGATTAGACTTAAATTCGCAGTCTTTGACAATCCAATCGACTAATTCCTCCGTTTCCGGACGAGGAATCAGCACATTTTCATTTACGGCAAATTCTAGTCCGTAAAAATGAGACTTACCCAAAATATATTGAATAGGGATTTGCAATTGGAGTTGTTCAAGAATGGTATTCCATTCTGAAACTTCCACATCCGAAAACTCCAAATCAGGCTGCAATGCAAGATCAATTCGTTTGATCTGCCTTTTTTCTTCTAATATAAGGTAGAAAAAACTCTCCGCTTCCATCGCATCATATAACGGTGTGAGTGCTTCTATAAAAAGACTTCTGTAAATTTTAATTGTCATTGGCTAAATCTTTGAGCATCCATACCGGACAAGCATTGTGACCGGTATTGCCCATTGGCGAACAAATATAATCGAAACCGGACTTCTTGTATAAACTTTGTGCCGCGAGCATGTTCGGCATTGTTTCAAGATAGCATTTTTCATACCCGAAACTTTTAGCGGCTTCTATGCATTTTTGTATCATTTTGTTACCATTTCCTTGCCCTCTTCCTTCGGCTAAAAAATACATTTTTTGCAGTTCACAGACATTTTCAGTGGCATTTTCCAATGGTGCAATACCCGCACATCCGATAATTTTTCCTTCCAATTCGGCTACAAAATAAGCAGCTTTCGGAACAGCATAAGTTTCCGTCATACAATCGAGTTGTGGATCGGCATAAGCACTGCCGACTTTCGGGACATCGTGTTCGATTAATACCTTTCGAATCAAAGCGGCAACGGATTGGTTGTCTTTTGCTTCAATTTCCCTTATTATTATACTACCCATTCTAAAACTAATGTATTATTTTTGTGAAGTGAAGGTACATGAAAAATATATAAAACGCTGCATCGAACTCGCCAAAAATGGTTTAGGAACGACCTATCCTAATCCGTTGGTAGGCAGTGTCATCGTTTATAAAAATGAAATTATCGGCGAAGGCTGGCACCAGAAATCCGGCGAAGCACATGCGGAAGTCAATGCCGTGAATGCCGTAAAAAACCAATCATTATTATCAAAAGCAACGATTTATGTCAGCCTTGAACCTTGCAGCCATTTTGGAAAAACGCCGCCGTGCTGCGATTTGATTATAAAACATAAAATCCCGAATGTCGTAGTCGGAACAATCGATTCCTTCTCGGAAGTTTCTGGCAATGGTATCAAAAAACTGATGGCAGCAGGCAAAAATGTAACTGTTGGTGTTTTAGAAAAAGAATGTCGGGAACTCAACAAACGCTTTTTTACTTTCCATGAAAAAAAACGGCCTTATATCATTCTAAAATGGGCAGAAAGTCAAGATGGATTTATTGCTCCAGCACATAAAGAAATACCAGAACCCGTTTGGATTACCAATGTATTTTCACGCCAACTCGTTCACAAATGGCGCACTGAAGAACAAGCCATTCTGGTGGGAACCAAAACCGTTATCGTTGACAATCCAAGGCTCGATGCACGCGATTGGAAAGGTGGAAATCCTGTAAGAATCGTATTGGATAACTGTAACCGCATCCCAAAAGAAAGTCATATCTTTGATGGTAAGCAAAAAACAATCTTGCTTTCAGGCACAAAATCTGGGATCGAAAAGGAGAATTTGCATAATGAGATGATGAATTTCGATGGTGCTTTTGCTAATGGAATCTCGGATATTTTACATAAAAACGAACTTCAATCTGTTATTATTGAAGGTGGCAGACAAACTTTACAATCCTTTATTGACGCAGGAATTTGGGATGAAGCTAGGGTTTTTCGTGGTAGCATAATCTTAAAAAACGGAATAAAAGCCCCTATTTTGAACAATATCCTTTTTGAAAAACAACTTCTTAAAAGCGATGAACTTTTAATTTACAGAAAATCATGATTAATACGATAATTTTCGACTTTGGCGATATTTTCATCAATCTAAAACAGCGTGATGTGGAAGAAGCGTTCACGAATCTGGGCATGAAAGAATGGGGCGAGGAATTGAAATCGCTGAACATTCAGTTTGAAACTGCAAAGATTTCTGAAGCCGATTTCCTAAACGGACTTCGGAATCATGCGCCTTCTGCAACTATAGAAGAAATTCGAAGTGCTTGGAACAGCATGTTGGGTGAATTTCCGCTTTACAGATTAGAATTTCTACAATTGCTATCGCAGCAATATAGGCTGTTTTTACTGAGCAATACCGATGCTATTCATATTGCGCATTTTGAAGAAATGGTCGGACCGTCATTTTTGAGTGATTTTTACCAGTGTTTCGAGAAAGTTTATTTTTCGTTTGAACTCGGTCTCCGCAAACCCGAAGAAGAAATTTTCAATTATATTATTAACAAACACGAATTGTCACCAAAGCGCACTTTGTTCGTAGATGATAAAAAAGACAATACCGACATTGCCGAAAAATTGGGATTGCAAATCTGGAATTTGCAAGTTGGCGAAGAAGACGTCGTCCATTTGTTTGATAAGAAAATTATAGAATTATAGTTTGGAAATTCGCGACACCTATAAAACGCTGGCATTTCCGTCAGAAGAAATCCTATTTAAGGAAAAAAGCAGCAAATTCTTTGGTTTTGCTTTTCCGGTTACTTCGGAAACAGCAATAAAAGAAATACTCGACAATCTAAAAAAACAACATTCTTCTGCAAGACATTGGTGTTATGCGTGGCAAATCGGTACCGAAAAATTACAATTTCGAGCAAATGACGACGGCGAACCAAGTAACAGCGCCGGAATGCCAATTTACGGACAGATACAATCTTTCGAGATTACAAATGTTTTGATTGTTGTCATAAGGTATTTCGGCGGCATCAAATTAGGTGTTGGCGGATTAATTTCTGCCTATAAAACCGCTGCACAAATGGCGCTTGAAGCCTCAGAAATCATAGAAAAAACTATCGACATCCATTACATCATCACTTTCGACTATAAAAACATCAATAAAGTGATGCGCATTGTCAAGGAAAAAAATCTGAATATCATTGCTCAAACAATGGAAGACAACTGCATCATTGAGCTTGCTACCCGTAAAAAAAACGCGGAGACGATTTTCGAAATTTTTAATTCGATGTTCGAAATTGAGATAAAAACTAAGGAATAATCAGCATCTAATTGTTTAACTGACGATATGTAAAAGTTTCTCGTTGATATATTCCGGTGGAGCCGTTGGACGACCCGTTTTCATGTCAACAAAAACGAGCATTGAATGACCGATTGTTAATAACTCGCCCTTTTCATTGCATATTTCGTAATCAAATTCTATCTTCACAGATGTCTGCGATTTAAAAATTGTTTTAACAATTAAGAGATCATCATAACGTGCAGGTTTTTTGTAATTTATATTCAGAGAAACCACAGGAAGCATAATACCGTTGGCTTCCATCCATTTATACGAAATTCCAAGGTTTCTAAGCCATTCCACGCGGCCCATTTCAAAATATTGCGCATAATTGCCGTGATAAACAACGCCCATTTGGTCTGTTTCTGAATATCTTACGCGGACTTCATATTGATGTTCTCTCATTTTTTTTCGAATTATTTAACATTTAAAAAAGCACATTAGACTTACGCTTTTTTTTTTACAAAATCAATCCCAATTTATTTTTTTTTAAAGAAATTTGTTCACATATTTGTTCTCCCGAATAATAGTAGAAGTTTCACTTCCATTTTTGTAAGATAACCTTTTAACAAACAAAATAATTTATACGAATATATGAACAAAACTGCGCAATCAGTATGGGAAAACTGTCTTCTGTTTATAAAAGATAATATCCAAGACCAAGCCTACAAAACTTGGTTTGAACCGATTAAGTCAGTTGAGCTAACCGATAACGCATTGTATATTCAGGTTCCGAGTAAATTCTTTTACGAATGGCTCGAAGAACACTACGTAAAATTATTAAAAGTCGCCCTCACCAAAGAACTCGGAAAAAACGCAAAGTTACTCTATAAAATCAAAATGGAGAATACTTATGGCAACAAACAACCGTTCACGGAACAATTGCCAAGTGCACACCGCGCGCCGATGAAAGCACAAGAAGTGGATGCACCGTTTAAAAACCTCAACCCTGAATTAAAAAATCCATTCGTAATCCCTGGCATCCGAAACCTAAAGATCGAATCACAACTCAACGCCAATTATAGTTTTGACAATTTCCTCGAAGGAGATTCCAATCGTTTGGCACGGTCTGCAGGTATGGCTGTTGCCAATAAACCTGGCGGAACGTCTTTTAATCCGTTGTTGATTTTTGGTGGCGTAGGATTAGGAAAAACGCACCTGGCTCACGCTATTGGTGTTGAAATCAAAGACAAATATCCAGAGAAAACCGTATTGTATATTTCCGCAGAAATTTTTACACAGCAATACATCGACTCTGTAAAAAAGAATAACAGAAACGATTTCATACATTTCTATCAATTGATAGATGTTTTGATTATCGATGACGTGCAGTTCCTGTCCGGAAAAACCGGTACACAGGATGTGTTTTTTCACATCTTCAATTACCTGCACCAAAATGGCAAGCAAGTAATTTTGACTTCTGACAAAGCACCCGTTGACATGCAAGATATTGAGCAACGCTTGTTGTCGCGTTTCAAATGGGGACTTTCAGCCGAATTGCATCAGCCAGATTATGAAACAAGGATATCCATCCTTAAAAATATCCTATACCGCGACGGTGTTGAAATACCAGAAGAAATCATCGAATACGTTGCCAGAAATATCAAATCGAATGTTCGGGAACTCGAAGGCGCCATCATTTCATTGATCGCACAATCGTCCTTCAACAAAAAAGAAGTAACACTTGATCTTGCCAAACAAGTTGTTGAGAAATTCGTAAAGAATGTAAAACGAGAAATTTCCATCGACTACATCCAAAAAGTAGTTTCGGATTATTTCCAACTCGACATCGATACTTTACAGTCTAAAACCAGAAAACGCCATGTCGTTCAAGCAAGACAGCTCGCTATGTTTTTCGCCAAGAAATTCACCAAAGCATCTCTGGCTAATATCGGTTCACAAATTGGCGACCGCGATCACGCAACAGTATTACACGCTTGCAAAACTGTAGATAATTTAGTTTCGACAGACAAACAATTTAAAAAATTTGTGGACGACATCCACAAAAAATTATCACTCTAAAATGCCAGTCAGGATTCTAATGGTCTGCTTGGGTAATATCTGCCGTTCGCCGTTAGCCGAGGGGATTTTAGCGTCAAAACTTCCAAAAAATAAATTCAGAATCGATTCTGCCGGAACCGGAGATTATCATGTTGGCAAACTTCCTGATCCGCGTTCTATCAATATTGCCAAGAAAAATGGCATCGATATTACCACGCAAAGAGCGCGTCATTTCAGATCTGATGATTTTGCCATTTATGATCATATTTATGTTATGGACGGCTCCAATTACCGTGACGTAATCCGCCAAGCACCAAATGAAGATGCAAAAAATAAAGTAAAACTCATTCTTGACGAATTGTTTCCCGGCGAAAACGTTGACGTTCCTGATCCTTATTTTGGATTGGACAATGGTTTTGTAACCGTTTACCAAATGCTCGACGAAACTTGCACGCTGATTGCTGAAAAACTACTTAAAGAAGAAAAATAACAGCGTTTTTCATCCTAAATCCAACATCATGAAACTTCTGGGAAAACTATATTTAATTCCGACCACTTTAGGCGACACCAGCCCTAGTGAATTGGCGAGGCAATCTGATCCATTTGATGTGCTGCCGCAAACAGTAAAGAGAACAGTCGATTTCATAGATGATTATATCGTGGAAAATGAAAAAACAGCACGAAAATTCATCAAGAGCATTGCCCCCGAAAAAGTACAAGCAAGCCTTCGCATCAGTATTTTAAATAAACATACTGAAATTTCGGAACACCAGAAAATGATAAAACTATGTCTCGAAGGCAAAAATGTGGGTTTAATGAGTGAAGCGGGTTGTCCTGGAGTTGCCGATCCAGGTGCTGCAATTGTAAAAATCGCACATGAAAAAGGCATCCAAGTGGTACCTTTAGTTGGTCCATCCTCAATATTATTAGCGGTAATGGCATCAGGTATGAACGGACAAAGTTTTGCTTTTAATGGCTATTTGCCGATAGAAAAATCCGAAAAAAAGGCCGCTTTAAAAGGACTTGAAAATCTTTCTGCTACAAAAAACCAATCGCAGTTATTTATTGAAACACCTTATCGCAACAATAAAATGCTTGAAGATATATTAATGGCGTTGCAGCCTTCTACTTATTTGTGTGTAGCAGCAGATATTACGCTTCCAACCGAATATATCAAAACGATGCGCGTTTCCGACTGGAAAAAAACAAAAGTCGATTTGCACAACCGGCCGGCGATTTTCATCATTCACAAAATGTAAGACAGACAATTTACTACCGTAAATTCGAACAATTAATATAATAAAAGGTCATTAAGAACAATATCTTAATGACCTTTTATTATATTAAGGTTCCAAAAAACTAAATTTTCAGATATCTGCTTTACTCAACTACAGTTGGCGTATCATTGGCAATGATAAAAGAAGTATCATAACCGCCAAAAGCTTTCATATAACTTCTAAGCGAAGTTCCGAAATCATCTTTGATAAATCTTCTTCCGTTGCTTTTGAAGAATTTCTTTACGGAACCGGCACCGCCTAAATGTGCTGCTGCCAAAATTCCTGATTCGGTAACCCTTACGCCACCAATGATCTTGCCGTCGTAGCGCGCAATTTCATCTTTCAATTCCCATTTATTTTTCGCCAGCAAGGCATGAAAGGCTTTTTCCTGCAACATAGGACTGTTTAAGAAAACAGAAAGATTACTAATGCCAATAGCACGTAAAGCAGTTACACCAAATTGGTATTTGCCCATATAACCTAACGAATTGATAAGTTGGTATTGTCCTTGTGATTCTTTAAATGCAATGGCTTCTTTGAAACCTGTGAAAGATTTTCCTGTATAAAGTAAGCTGGAAACAGGATAATCGGATACTTTTTCTGAAGGAAACATTTGGGGTATTCCGTTGTCTTCAGTAAGATAAAACCAAGATTGGTTTTCGGGTTGATTTTGTTTAAAACCGGAGCTTATAAAAGCTACTATTAATGCGATGCTAGTGTAATATATCCATTTTTTAATCATAATTTGTTTTTCTTCCAAGCCTGTCACCCCGGGAAATTTCTACGCTGCAAATATACAACATATATTACAAATCTGAAAATCAACACGTTAATGTTTTCTAAAAGTAAAGCGTATAGAATTTTGTCTTCCCTAAGCTATTGATTTCAAAGGTCGGAGCAGGAATCTTGATCGTATTAAAAACTGAAAAAACGGACTTTAAAAGATGAGATTTTGTATTAATTTTCGTCAAATCGACATCGAAACTCAAGTAAAACTGTCTGATTCTTTCCTTTTCCGGAAGAAAAATAGTGTTAATTAAACCTTCTTTTCCGGTGATCATTCCTTCCGCTCCATAACCAACTGCTAAATTGAGCCAATTTGGAATTTTTGAGGTCTTAAAAAAAGAATGTATGTTAGCAGAAAGCCAATATGTTTGTCCGTTATAATCTTTCAGAATTTGCTCTTGCAATGAACTTCCGAGCACATTGGGCCTTGCCGACGCATAAACTGTCGTATGAAATGAAAATTTTGGCGTGATCCGTTGCTCTTTCCACAGTAATTCTTGGGAGACATACAAAGCCGTTCCCGAAGCATTCGCAGCAACATCGCCCCAAGAGGCACCCCATTCTGATGAATACCCGTCCATTACTTCAACGACGGAAAGGAATGCAAAGCCAATCGTGCTGCCGTAAATCAATTGCTTTTTTTTACTTACACCACTCCATTGCAGCAATTCAGCTCCAAATCTCCCAATATGGTAAGACGAAAAAACATGCCCAACCTTGTCCATCTGTAGCCATTCGTCATTATCATTGATAAAATGAAAATCAGATTTCGGATAATCTTTGTACCAAAGCTGACTAAGTCCAACGATTGCTCCAGTTGCCAAGACTGCTTCCGTTCCAACAACTAAATTTCTTCTTTGAAATTGTAAGGAATCGGCAGGTTTTAGGAAATTGTCAATTTTACTTTGACTATTTGCAACTATAGAAAAAGCAAAAATAACTATGTAAATGAGAAATTTCAACTTAACGTTTTACGCCCTGAGCGCTAATCCAGGCACTGTATTTTCTAGCGTTTACAGCGTGTTGCGCAGCCGTTACTGCAAATTCGTGGTACCCAAAATTGGTTACACTGGCACAGAAATAAATGTAGTTGTGCTTTTCCGGATTCAGCACCGCATCAATGGCTGTGATATCAGGCATTGCAATGGGTCCTGGCGGCAAACCTTCGTATTTATAGGTATTGTATGGAGAATCTGTTCCCAAATCTTTAAACAAAACGCGTTTGATGACTTGCTTGAAATCGCCTGAATTTTTCTTTACCGCATAGATTACGGTTGGATCTGCTTCTAGTTTCATACCGGAATTGAGTCGGTTTAGATAAACGCCTGCCACTTTCGGACGTTCATCTTTTTTAACCGTTTCTTTGTGTACAATTGAAGCAAGAATAGAAGCTTGAATTGGTGTCAATCCTTGCGCTTTGGCTTTTGCAACGCGTTCGTCATTCCAGAATTTGCGGTATTCTTTCGCCATTCGGTCACGGAATTTCGTGGCGTTGATATTCCAGAAAAATTCATAGGAATTCGGCACAAACATACTCAAAACATTATCTTCGGTAAAACCATTTTCTTCCAAAAACTTAGGGTCTTTGAAAGCTGTGAGTAACGAAAGACTATCCGCTTCAATCTGGCTGCCAATTCTTCCAGCGAAATCTTCCAATCTTTCTTGGTTATTGAAAGCAATTTGCACCGGAACATTCTGCCGCAGTGAATTGATGATATCGTTGCTGTTCATACCATTTTTCAATAGGAATTTCCCTGATTTCACGTTGGTGATATAAGATTTCTTTTCCGCCACCATTTTAAAACGCTCGATATCTTTCACATAGGGTTTCATAATGGCTACAACCTGGTCAAAATTGGCATCAGTTGGAACGTAAACGTATAATTCTTCTTTATCAAATTTAGTATTGGCAGCAAATATATTCCTGTAAATCATATAACCGTAAACGGATGCTACGACTACAAGCACAAGTGAAAAGATAATTGCTATTTTCTTGATGTTCATGTGTAAAAAGTATTTTTGATTTATAACTGATGATTGATTAGCTGAAACATAGCTTCGTCTTTGTATTGGCCGTTAACAAGATTCCATTGTTTTTTAGTGCCAATTTTTTCGAACTCAAAATTAGTAAAAAGCCTGACACTAGGTTCATTTTTGGGATCAATATTTGCAAAAATTTGTTTCAGATTGAGTTTTGTAAAGCAATAATTGATAAGCAAATCCAATGCTTCGGTGCCGATTCCGGAATTCCTGTCGGAACTATTTTTAATTAAAATACCAATACCGGCGCGGTTATTTTTCGGGTCAAATTCAAACAAATCAATCAATCCAACTGGCGTAAATTGTTTGTTATAGCAAATCGCCAATCGCAATTGCTTGGCTTCATAAATATCTTGCTGTGCATTTTGCAAATATTGTTTAATGAGGAATTTGCTGTATGGCGTTTGGGTATTGCTGACTTCCCAAATGGACTCATCATTTTCAACGGCATAAACGAAATCGAGGTCTTCAGGTTCAAGTGCGCGAAGGTGGATGTTTTGTCCGTGGAGCGTTATCATTTGGGATTTAGGATTTGGAATTTATATTTCAATTTCGCCTTTGAACACGAAAGTTGCAGGTCCTTTGAGAAAAACATCGGTATAGTTGCCTCCCGCTGGCTTGAAAGAAACTTCGAGTTTTCCACCTTCTACATTTAATTGTATGGTATTGGATTGCGTTTTTCCCAAAGCTCGCATGGCGATTGCAACAGCCGTTACGCCAGTGCCGCAAGATAAAGTTTCGTCTTCTACACCGCGTTCGTAGGTGCGGACAGAAAAAGTGTCTTCTGATTTTTGATTTACGAAATTAACGTTGCTGCCTTTTTCGCCATACAATTCTGAATAACGGATTTTGGCGCCTTCGGTTTTGATGTTAATCGCTTTTAAATCGTCAACCAATTGCACATGATGCGGCGAGCCAGTATCGAGGAAAACATAGTCCCCAGCAATTTTGACAGTTTCAACATCTTTCATTTGCAAGGAAACAACATCCTCTGAAATTGTGGCGTGATGCAAACCATCTGTCGCGATAAAAGTCGTTTTATTTTTGATGACACCAAGACTTTCCGCAAAAGCGACCAAACAACGACCGCCGTTACCGCACATGGAACTTTCGTTGCCATCAGAATTGTAATATACCATGCGAAAATCATTCTTCTTATCATTTTCCAATAAAATTAGCCCGTCAGCGCCAATACCGAACCTTCTGTCGCACAAATTTTCGATCAGTTTAGTATTGTTTTTGGGAAAAATATCGTTGCGATTATCAATCATAACGAAGTCATTTCCGGTGCCTTGGTATTTATAAAACTGGAGTTGCATGCTTACGATTTTCTTCCCGTAAAGGTACAAATATTAATGAAAAGTTAATCATTGTTAATCGAGCGTTAAACTGTTTTATCGAATATATAAAACTCATAATTTTACCGTTAAATAACTAAATTATTATACGACTATGAAAAGATTCTCAAGTTTATTTTTAGTGTCTTTGTTAAGTGGTGCTACAACACTTGGTGCATACAAGTTACTATTTGATGATGGTGGATGGATGGCAAAAAAGCAGTCTATTGTCACAGTTGCCCCAGAAAATTATTCGAAGACCGTTGGTTTGTCTAATGAAGCTGTAGATTTTACTGATGCTGCCGACAAGGCTGTGCATTCTGTTGTTCACGTAAAGAACGTTTCTTACCGAACGGTTTCCAATCCGATTATGGAATATTTTTACGGCTACCGTGGCGGACAACAACAAGAACAAGTTGGCACCGGATCTGGCGTTATCATTTCCGAAGATGGCTATATCGTGACGAATAATCACGTGGTGAAAGATGCTTCTGAACTCGAAATTACCTTAAACAATAAAAAAGTCTATAAGGCAAAACTCATCGGAACGGATTCAAAGATGGACATTGCCTTGCTAAAAATCGACACTGATGAAAAACTACCTTATTCCACTTTTGCAGATTCTGATAATGTGAAAGTTGGCGAATGGGTTTTGGCTGTTGGAAATCCATACAACCTGACTTCAACGGTTACAGCCGGAATTGTTTCGGCGAAAGCCAGGAATTTAGACACTGAAGGAATCCAGTCTTTTATTCAGACGGATGCAGCCGTAAATCCTGGTAATAGCGGTGGCGCTTTGGTAAATACAAGAGGTGAATTGATTGGAATTAATACGATGATTTCGTCACAAACAGGTTCTTATGTTGGTTATTCGTTTGCGATTCCGTCTAACGTAACCCGAAAAATCATAGAAGATATAATGGAATTCGGCAATGTACAACGCGGTATTCTTGGTGTAAGAGGCGCTGAACTGAACGGTCCGACTTCAAAAGAATTGGGCGTTCCAGAAACAGAAGGTTTTTATATCAATGCCGTTGATAAAAATTCAGGTGCACAAAAAGCTGGATTGACAAAAGGCGATATTATCGTAAAACTCGACAATCAAAACATTTCAACTTTTGCAGAAATTAATGCCTATATCAGTACGAAACGTCCGAATGACAAAGTCCAAGTGACATTTATCAGGGACGAAAAACGAATGACGCTTCCTGTAACGTTGTCAAAGAATGAAATGTTGGGTACTTCGTTCAAAGGCTTGCAACTCGATGATTTGACTGCCGCAGAAAAGAAAAAATTCCGCTTATCTTTTGGCGTAAAGATTACAGATATAGAGAATGAAAGATTAAAAGCCTACGCAAATGACCTGAAAGGCGGCATTATCCTCCATATTAATAATGCAGATGCTTCTGATGTGGATACTGTTTCTAAATTACTTTCGAATATAGGTGATGACGAAGGCGTTCAAATTGATATGCTGACGTCAAATGGACAACGGGTGCGTTTTATTTTATAAAATTATCATACATAAATTAAGAAAGTCGGTTTTGATAGCCGACTTTTTTTTGCCACAGATTTACCGATTTAAAATCAAAAAATAAATCTATGAATCTGCGGATAAAGTACAAAGCAAAAAAATATCAAAAATTCTTTTACGAAAACGTTATAGTTGTTTACTTTTGCAGCAAATTAAAAATAAGCAACACTAACTACTTTACATTAAAACGAATGAATAATACCGCTTTATACGAAAGAGAATTGTCCTTTCAGGCTGACCGAAGACGCGCCGGCGTTGAATTTATTAAGATTGTAAGCGATTTATGGTACGAGAAATCCATTGAAATGGTACTTTTTCGCAATCAGTTGATCGACTGTAATGTTAGTGAAATCATCAATTTACACGAATATGCAGGTGAATTTGTCGGAAAACCGATTTCCGTTTTTGATTCGGTTGAGATTGCGAAGTCGATTTTGTCGATGGATCTACCGCCTTCCAAATTGGATATTGGAAAACTAACCTATGAATTTCATATGGAAGACGACCGTTACCACGACGCCAAATCATTTGTAGTTGACAAATTAAAAAACGCCAAAAACACCAGCGATATTCAGCCAAAGGATGTCGTTTTATATGGTTTCGGAAGAATTGGCAGACTGCTTGCGAGAGAATTAATGTCGAAAATGGGCAAAGGCAACCAATTGCGATTGAGAGCCATCGTGACTAGAGATAAAAATGACGCTTCAAGCTTAGAAAAAAGAGCATCATTGCTCCGTTATGATTCTATTCACGGCGATTTTCAAGGTTCCGTGATTGCTGATCCGGAGAATAATGCTTTGATTATAAATGGCACAACCGTACATCTCATTACCGCTAACAATCCAGAAGATATCGATTATACGGAATATGGCATTGATGACGCTTTGGTAATTGACAACACCGGAGCGTTCACAACGCAGGAAGCACTGGCAAGACATTTGGTTTCAAAAGGTGTAGAAAAAGTACTGTTAACGGCTCCCGGAAAAGGAGTTCCAAATATTGTTCATGGCGTGAACCAGAAGGATTTCAATCCGGATGAAGTGACTATTTTTTCTGCCGCTTCTTGTACAACCAACGCTATTACACCAATATTAAAAGTGATCGAAGATACTTTAGGTGTTGTAAAAGGCCATTTAGAAACCATCCACGCTTATACCAACGACCAGAATTTGGTAGACAATATGCATAATAAATACCGCCGTGGTCGCGCCGCAGCACTCAATATGGTCATTACCGAAACTGGCGCCGGAAGTGCTGTAGCAAAAGCATTGCCGAGTCTTGCAGGAAAATTAACATCCAATGCCATCCGTGTTCCTGTGCCAAATGGTTCTTTGGTAGTTTTGAATCTAGAAGTTTCGAGACCGACATCGATTCAAGAAGTGAATGCGATTATGAAAAAATACGCACTCGAAGGCGAATTGGTTGAGCAGATCAAATATTCGATGAACAATGAGTTGGTTTCTTCAGATATTGTCGGTACATCGGCACCATCAATTTACGATAGCAATGCTACAATTGTTTCCGCCGACGGTACCAATATCGTATTATATGTATGGTATGACAACGAATTCGGCTACAGCCATCAGGTAATTCGACTGGCGAAATATATTGCGAAAGTTAGGCGATATACTTATTATTAGAATTGATATTTTTACAAAAAAACGCCTTGTTTTCACAAGGCGTTTTTTAATTTTCAATTGTTAATTGACTATGCATTTCCCGCAGCAGCAATCAAGTTGAGTGCTGATCCAGCTACAAACCATCCGATTTGCCCTTCGTTGTAGGTGTGGTTCGCTAAAATCACATCAACACTTCCGTCAGCATGTGCAAATTCTAATGTCAACGGAACGCCCGGTGCAAAGTCAACAAGATTCGTGAAATTGATGGTGTCATTCTCTTGGATTTTATCGTAATCGGTTTCATTGGCGAATGTAAGTGCCAACATACCTTGTTTTTTCAAATTGGTTTCATGGATACGTGCAAACGACTTCACCAAAACGGCTTTTACACCAAGGAAACGCGGCTCCATCGCAGCATGCTCACGCGAAGAACCTTCGCCATAATTGTGATCGCCCACAACAATCGACGGAACACCAGCAGCTTTATAGGAACGCTGAACCGCAGGAACGGTATCATATTCGCCTGTCAATTGGCTTTTTACAGAATTAGCTTTTTGGTTGAATGCGTTGATGGCACCAATAAGCATATTGTTCGAGATATTATCCAAATGCCCACGGAAACGCAACCAAGGACCTGCCATCGAAATGTGGTCGGTTGTACATTTTCCCCAAGCTTTTATTAGCAATTTGGCTCCGGTGATATTTTTCCCATCCCAAGGTAGGAATGGCTCGAGTAATTGCAGTCGCTCAGAAGTCGGACTAACAGCTACCTGAACACTCGAACCGTCGGCGGCCGGTGCTTGGAAACCTGCATCCTCTACATCAAAACCTTTTGGTGGCAATTCATTTCCAGTTGGTTCGTCTAGTTTTACTTCGAGACCATCTTCATTAATTAATGTATCTGTTAATGGATTGAAAGACAAATCTCCAGCAATCGCTAGTGCTGTCACCAATTCTGGCGAACCTACAAATGCAAGTGTATTTGGATTACCGTCGGCTCTTTTTGAAAAGTTACGGTTAAAAGAGTGCACAATAGTGTTGCGCTCTTCTTTTTCGGCACCGTCTCTATCCCACATACCTATACATGGTCCACACGCATTGGCGAAAACAGTCGCACCGATTTTCTCGAAAGTATCAATAAATCCATCTCTTTCAATGGTATAACGCACGAGTTCAGAACCCGGCGTAATCGTAAATTTTGATTTGGTTACCAGATTTTTTTCTGCCACTTGTTTTGCTAGCGAAGCGGCCCGGGCGATATCTTCATAAGAAGAATTTGTACAAGAACCAATTAAACCAACCTCAATTTTCAAAGGCCAGTTGTTTTTGATGGCTTCTTCTTTCATTTTAGATATCGGCGTAGCCAAATCCGGCGTGAAAGGACCATTCAAATACGGCTCCAATTCTGTCAAATTGATTTCGATAACTTGGTCAAAATACAGCTCTGGATTGGCATAAACTTCTGGATCTGCAGTAAGATAATCTTTGATTTTATTGGCTTCATCGGCTACATCAGCTCTGTCGGTAGAACGCAGATAACGGTCCATTGATTCGTCGTAACCAAAAGTTGAAGTTGTTGCTCCGATTTCAGCACCCATATTGCAAATTGTTCCTTTCCCGGTACATGACATAGCTGTGGCACCTTCTCCGAAATATTCAACAATAGCACCCGTTCCACCTTTTACGGTAAGGATTCCAGCTACTTTAAGGATAACATCTTTTGGTGCTGTCCAACCTGATAGTTTTCCGGTTAGCTTTACACCGATTAATTTTGGAAATTTCAATTCCCAAGCCATTCCCGACATTACGTCAACGGCATCGGCACCACCAACTCCGATGGCGATCATTCCGAGTCCGCCGGCATTCACGGTATGCGAATCGGTTCCAATCATCATTCCGCCAGGAAAGGCGTAGTTTTCTAAAACTACTTGATGGATGATTCCTGCTCCCGGTTTCCAAAAACCAATTCCGTATTTGTTGGATACCGAAGAAAGAAAGTCAAAAACTTCATTGCTTTGTGTTTTTGCACGCGCCAAATCAGTTGCGGCATCAACTTTTGCTTGAATAAGGTGGTCACAGTGAACAGTTGTCGGTACCGCTACTTTTGCTTTTCCGGCGTGCATAAATTGCAATAACGCCATTTGCGCAGTGGCATCCTGACAGGCAACGCGATCCGGAGCAAAATCGACATAATCTTTACCTCGGGTGAAGGCCAGTGAAGGCGTTTGTTCCCATAAATGGTTGTATAAAATCTTTTCGGTAAGTGTAAGCGGACGACCAACAATTTCACGTGCAATATCGACGCGGGTGGTCATATTTCCGTACACTTTTTTAATCATTTCAATATCAAAAGCCATATTCTATTATATTGTTTGTTTGCAGAGCAAATTTAAGCATTTCTCTGCAGAGTTAAACTATTTTTAATAAAAGACACGATTCAAAAGATTATTATTGCCGAAAATTGAATTTTGATGATTATTATTAAATAAATTTTTGATTTAAATTAAAATATTATCTAATCGTTAATTTAAAGTGCTTTTTTTGTCAAATTCGGAATTTAACAAATAATTAAGCGGCTTTAAAATAAAAAGAACCTTTCTAAATTAGGTTAAGAAGTAAATATCAACCAAAAAGAAAAGAAGTGATCCGTACAGGTTTGAAGATTGTTTTTGAAAATTTGCTTTTCAATTCGAACAGCAGAAAAAAGAAGCCAAAAAATTGTAAGTTTGTTTTTATGATGCGAAGAAAAAAGATATTCAAATTTATGGGAGTTGGCTTGTTATTGCTGCTTATCATCGGTTGTATTTGGTATTTGCAGCTTTCAAATCGGCACAAAGCCATTATCAAAACGACATTCTTATATAAAACCGGACTGGTTGACAGTAAATGGAAAGTGAAGAACAATTCTGGAAAATACACCATGATTTCGCCAACTTTCCTGATTGACGGGATATATAAATCTATGGAAGGTCCGAAATCTTCCAACTACGTACAATTATCAGAAGATAGCTCAATTTTGTGGATGACTGGTTTTGCGGTATCGGCACTTAACGCAAAAACCAGCGAAAAACTTTCCAATGATTTCATTTGCCACACCAATATCGATTTTAACGACGTAAAATATTACAGTAATTTTGACTTGAAAGACCGCATTGGTAAGCAATATCCGAGGCTTACATCATTATCAAACGGCATGGAAAATTTTCAATTTCCGAAAGGTTATGGTGTTCCGATGCAAGGCAACGACCTGCTTTTTATAACGACAGAATCGCTGAACCACAACATTAAAGACATCACTAAATGGATTAAACACAAAGTGACTATCGACTATTCGTCCGAAAAACAGAAACCATTGATGAGCCAGACCGTTTTTATCATGTTGCCTTACGACAAAAACGATCCCTATAAAGGCCCGCTAGATCCGGGTAATGGATCTTGTATTCCAGTAGAAACCAAAAACCACAGTTATGATGACGGGAAAGGCAATAAATTGTCCGGACATTGGGTGATTCCGGTTGGAAAAAATACCTATAGCAGTTCAATTAATCAACAATTGCAAATCAAAGACAGTCTTCGGTTGCATGCTGCAGCAATACATGTACATCCGTTTGCAACCTCGATATCATTGTTTGACAAAACAACAAGAAAGGCTATTTTTACGAGTAGCATCAAAAATTATACATCAAAAATAGGGTTAGAAAAGGTACCGCAATTCAGCTCCGAACAAGGTGTTTGGCTCTACCAAAATCACGATTACGAATTAATTCTCGACGTAAACAATACCACCTCAGAAAATCAGGACATGATGGGTAGTATGTTTCTTTTCTTTTATGATTGGGAACTCGATACCAAGTTAAACAAAAACATTAAGGTTCATTAAAACTGTTACGCCTTAACGAACCTTAATCTTAATGCTAAAATATCTTAAAGCTTAGTATAAAGAAGCTATAATTTTTTCAATGGTAATGCCTTCTGCGTCGGCTTTGTAGTTTTTCACAACACGATGTCTTAGGATTCCGACAGCAACGGCTTTTACATCTTCAATATCCGGAGAAAATTTTCCATTGAAAGCAGCGTGCGCTTTTGCTGCAAGAATTAAATTTTGTGAAGCTCTTGGCCCAGCACCCCAGTCGATATAATTTTTAATAAAATCATTAGACAAAGCGTTGTCTGGACGGGTTTTGCTTACAAGTGTTACAGCATATTCGATTACATTATCGGCTACAGGAACACGGCGTATAAGTTGTTGAAAATCGATAATTTCCTGAGCAGAAAACAACGGATTCACTTGTATTTTTGCATCAGAAGTCGTGCTTTTTACAACTTGTACTTCTTCCTGAAAAGATGGATAATCGAGTTTTATCGAAAACATAAAACGGTCCAACTGTGCTTCAGGCAGAGGATAAGTTCCTTCCTGCTCGATTGGATTTTGTGTTGCTAAAACGAAATATGGCAAATCGAGTTTATAATTGTGCCCGGCAATCGTTACCGCTCTTTCCTGCATCGCTTCTAGTAAAGCAGCTTGTGTTTTTGGTGGTGTTCTGTTAATCTCATCCGCAAGGATAATATTCGAAAAAATTGGGCCTTTTATGAATTTAAATTGGCGGCTTTCATCCAAGATTTCACTTCCCAAAATATCAGAAGGCATCAAATCGGGCGTGAACTGAATTCTTTTAAAATTCAATCCCAAAGCTTGTGCAATGGTATTCACCATTAATGTTTTTGCCAATCCAGGAACACCAACGAGTAGTGCGTGACCGCCAGAAAAAATACTTAGCAGTATTTGGTCTACAACAGCATCTTGACCAACGATTATTTTAGATATTTCCTGTTTGAGTTCGTTTCTTTTCTGAACTAAATTTTCTATTGCGGCAACGTCAGACATATTTTAGTTATGAGTTATGGGTTATGAATTATGAGTTTTCCTGATGGACAACTTATAAGAAATAATGCTATTTATTTTTTCAACCAATTGCTTAAAAAATCACAGTTGCGGTATTCGCCGTTGATTTTGATGTAAGTTTCCTTGATTTTCTCATTGGTCCACTTGCCAATTTCATCTAATTGCTTCGACTTTAACGCAAGGTCTTTTATCCTGAGATAATCTTTGGCATAATCTGCTGTATGCGAAGGAATTCTGTTGGTCACCGTAATGATCTTATAGATTTTTTGGTTGGTTTCATCTTCGTCCATAAATGGCTGAGAAACTTCGCCTGTTTGCAAGTTAGAAACCTGACTATAGAGACTTGGATCCATTTTTGTCAATTCAAATTTGGTATCAAGCGTTCTTGGATTAATCAGTGCCCCACCGTTTGTTTTGGTTTCTTTTTCATCTGAAGCACTTCTGGCCGCATCTGCAAATGAAATTTCGCCACCAACGATTTTATTGCGAATCTGTATAATTTCTTCTTTGGCTTCCTTTAACGATTCATCAGAAACTTTAGGAATCAAAAGTATGTGTCTTAGATCGATTTCCTGACCGCGAATTTTTTCTACATAAATAATATGATAACCGTAAATCGTTTCAAAAGGTGCTGAAATTTCACCTTCGGCAAGACTGAACGCAACGTCTTTGAAATCTTTGATGAATGGTGTTTTGCGGTTCATTTTATAAAATCCGCCATTTGATTTGGATCCAGGATCCTGAGAATAAAGCACTGCTTTACTAAAAAAACTCGCACCTTCTTGTACTTCTTTTTTAAATTGGTTGAGTTTGGCAATGACTTTATCTTTTTCCTCTTGCGTGACTTTTGGCTTGATTACGATTTGAGAAACCTCGAGTTCGTCACCAAAAACCGGGAGATCTTCCTGTGGGATTTTCTTGAAATAATTGCGGACTTCTTCAGGCGTAATTTCAACTTTATCTACTACTTTCTTCCTCATGTCAGAAGTAAGTTTGTTCATTTTGAGTATATCAAAGAAAAAAGAGCGAAATTCTTCTTCGGTATTTTTATGGTAAAAAGCCACCAAATCACTCATGTTTTTATTGCTCTGCTCCAACATACTGCTGATCTTCTCATCCATCATGCTGTTGATTTCGGCATCAGTAACGACAATACTATCTTGAACCGCCTGATGTGCATAGAGCCTGTCTTCCAAAATACTCCCTAAAATCTGGCACCTATCAATGTTTTTGATGGAGTTTCCCTGCGCTGATATCTCAAGCAATGCTTTGTCTATGTCTGAATCAAGAATAATATAATCACCGACAGCTGCGACAATGCCGTCTATTTTTTGCCTTTTTTGCTGGACAGGTATCGCTGTTGTTGTTTTAACAGAATCCTTAATGATTTCTTGTGCGTTACCCGTAAAAATGGCCAACATAGCCAGCAGCAGCAGTATTAAAGTCCTGTTATTTATAAATTTCATATTTATTGTCTTTGATTGCATCATCAGTGATCTCTTTTTCAAATTTTTTTATTAATTCTAATTTTCGCCTGTTTAAAATTACCTGTTGCAAAGTTGGTTTTAAATAGGAATATGGACTTACTTGGTTCTTGTCTATAACATTAATAACTTTTACAAGATAAATATCTTTGCCTTCTGGTTTTTGAAATGAAGCACCGGCAGACATATAAGCTTCTCTATTTTCAGGTGTTACAAATGGCAATTTTCTGTATATTTCGTTCATTGCTACCCAGACAGAATCATTGAGCGCCGAATTTTTAAATTGCAATTGATAAGTCGCCCAGAATTTTTGATCTGATTTCCTGAAATCAAGAAACTTGCTTCGGATCGTGGAAAACTTTGGATGATCTTTCGGAAGGTTAATATACCTTAGGCGCACCAGCGTACCGTTTGTTCTGAAATTTTCCTTATTCTCGTTGTAATATTTTTTTAATTCTTGTTCTGATATTAATGTGTCAACCGATTGCTTTACGATTTCTTCGATATAAGCTTTCGTATATAAATCATTCTTATACTGTTTTATCAGCGTGTTGAACTCGGCTTTTTTGGCTTCGCTCAGATTGATTTCTGCCTTATTGATGAGCAATTTTTGTGATGCCCAACGATCGATAAAATTCCTGACGATAACCAGGCTGTCTTCTTTTGACGTGCCGGCAGGGATTAAATCTGTAATATCTGTTTTATATAAATAGGAATCTCCGACTCTGGCTATGGCTTCGGGTTTCGCTTCAGGCTTGAAGTAATTGCAGGAAGCAATAAATTGAAAGATTACCAGTATATATAATTTTCGGATCATTTAGGATTTAATGGCTGTCTTTACCTTTTCGAAAACGTCTTTATTGACATTAATCTTAAATTCTTTTTTTAGATCAGAAACCCAATTTTGTTCGAGATATTGCTGATAATCATTAATAACTTTTCCTTTACATTCATCTAGCGTTTTTGAGCTTTCAGGAATGACCTTATTGACTTTAGTTACAAAGAAATAATCTCCTTTTTTAGTTGGTTCGGTAACACCGGTTGTTGCTTTTACATTGGATGGTAAAACTTCCGAACTTTCCTCAAAAACACCTTCATTAATCATAATTTCGACTTTGTCTTTGGTGTTGAGTTTGGCTTTAATTTCGGCAGGCGTCTTTCCTTGTTTAAGCATTTTCTCTGCTTTTGCGATGTAATCTTCTTTTGTTGAAGAAGCAACCACGGCATCCAATCTGTTTTTCCATTTGTAATTTTGTTGATTGGCTTTGTAGAAATTGTCCAAACCTAAAGTGTCGGTCTTAGACTTTTCCCAAATTTCCTTTTCCATCAAGTCAAACAACAAAAGGCCATCTCTGTACTCTTCCATCACATCAGCAAATTCCGGAAATTCATTTTCCAGATTGTCGTTATAATAATTGGTCAGTTGCTCATCAACAAAATTTTCGTAGTACTTGTCAACCAGTTTATTGATTGGTTTCATTTCGCCTTCGGCACCTTTTTGTTTTGTATTGACATATTTTAAGAAATCGGTCGCCGTTACAGTTTTGTCGTTGACTTTAAACAACGTACCATCATACGGTTTTGTCTCTGCAGGAATGTTCCATTTGCCGGTATAAAAATCGTTTGTTATGGTTTTAGCAGCAACAGCATACAACTTTTCGTTTCTTTTGACAGCAAATCTTTTGCGCAACTTTTCATTCATTGAATCCGTGATCAACCTTGAACGGTCGTCTTTCCTAATTTTCGCATCGAGATCAGACTCCATTTCCTGATAAGTCTTTAAAGGAAATTTATCAGTAAGTTTGACAATATGCCAACCAAATTGACTTTGGAACGGTTCTGAAATCGGATGTTCCTTGGTCAATGAAAAAGCTACATTTTCAAATTCTTCAGAGCTTAAATCACCCGATCCAAAACGACCCAAAGAACCACCTTTTGAAGCGGAAGACTTGTCTTCAGAATATTGTTGCGCAAGGGTTTCAAAATTTTCGCCTTGTTGAATTTTCTTGTAAATATCGTCGATAGTTGACTTTGCTTTGGCTGCTAATATCGGATCTGTAGGTTTTGTAATCATGATGTGCTCAACGCTCACTTCTCCTCTATTGTCGCGAACATCTTCAACCTTTACCAAATGATAACCGAAACGTGTGCGGATAGGATTTGAAATTTCGCCTTTTTTAGTTTTATAAGCGCCTGATTCAAAAGCATATACCATCCTAAATGCCGAAAAATAACCCAACTCACCTTGGTTTTCCTTTGCGCTAGGATCTTGTGAATACTGCGCTGCAAGTTTTCCAAAATCTTCACCAGCAATAGCTTTTTTGCGAATATCTTGAATTTGCTTATAGGCTTTTAAAGTGTCTTCTGGTGAGGCATTTTCATCAACCATTAATAAAATATGGGCTGCTTTGATTTCTTTTTTATAACGCTCATAAGCTTCCTCCATTAATTCCTTAGTTACTTTAGAGTCGGTAAGGTAGTTTTTAGCGAGTTGTGTTCTGTAGGATTTTAATTCCGTTTGGTACTTTGGATTGTTTTGAAGACCGAGCTTGTTTGCCTTGTTGATTTTTAGTTTGTATCCAATGAATAGCTCGAGGTATTGGTTCAGGTCTTTTTGGGATTCGTCCTTAACAAGATCAATGTTTTTCTTGTAAACTCTCGAAAATTCGTCGGTATAATACGGTTTGTCGTCAATCGAGAAAAGTATTTCTTTTTTACTGCTTTGAGCGAAAGCCGCCACATTCAAACCAAGTAACAGTCCGAAAAACAATTGTTTCATTTTCATTATTAAAATATTTTCAAAATAAAATTAAAAGCGTATTATTCAAAGATTTACAATCAAACCAAAAAAAGCATCCAAAGCGGAATAATTAATTTATTTTTTGTCATTAACGCCAACAAAATTAACAATTCAAATACATTATGCAAGTATGTTGAATACTATTAACAAAAAATTAAATGCTGCGACAAAAAAACGCCTATTCGGTTAAAAACAAAAGCATCGGCAATTACTGCTTATTTGTATTTCTCTCCTATTGAAGTGATGATAAATTCGCTTCGTCTGTTCCTTTGGTGTTCTTCTTCGGTGCAGTCAATGCCATCGGCGCATTTATTAATTAGTTGTGATTCTCCGTAACCTTTTGCGGTCAATCTGTCGGGCGAAATTCCGGTACCCACAAGCCATCTCATTGTAGATTTTGCCCTGGCATCAGAAAGTTTTCTATTGTATTTAGCGGTGTTTCGACTATCTGTATGCGACCTAATATCGATTTTCATACTCGGATAAAGCTGCATCAAATTGGATATTTTTTGCAGTTCAACAGCCGCCTCCGGTCGTATATCAGATTTATCCAAATCAAAATAAATCATTTTAATACCCAATTTTGGACCAACATCGTCCCCTTTTTTAAACGGTATTGCTTTTTTTGTTAATGGTATATTCAAAACAGTATTCCCGGTTTCATCGGGCACTTCGACACTCAATTCGTTGATTTCGTATCTTACTTTGTTTGCACGAACATAATATCTGGCATTACAAGGCACTTTAAAACTATAATATCCTTGTTCTGTTGCATACATTTCGGCGATGACATTCATTTTTTCATCAAATAACATTGCTTGTGAATTGCCCAAAAAATCGCCTGTTTCTTCATCAATTATATTTCCTGTAAGCAATTGCTCACATTTTATTTTTCTTGTTTCGGTAAATTTATAAATGTCATCTGAACCCTTCCCTCCCGTCCTATTAGAACTAAAAAAACCATTGCGGCTTTTGGAATCGATCAGGAAAGCAAAATCGTCGGACCTTGAATTTAAAGGCGCTCCGAGATTTTGTATTTCACCAAGACTGCCATCATCAATATTGATTTTGGATACGAAAACATCGAGTCCACCCAGTCCAGGATGCCCATCGGAAGCAAAATAAAGTTCATATTCGTCTGAAACAAAAGGAAATGTCTCTTTGCCTTCAGTATTGATTGAAGGCCCCAAATTTTCGGGCTTTCCAAAACTACCATCTGTATAAATTCGGACTTTATACAAATCGGATTGCCCATAACTTCCTGGCATATCGGAAGCAAAATACAAGGTTCTTTCATCCGGACTCAAAGCAGGGTGCGCGGTATTATATTGATCGCTGTTAAAAGGAAGTTCTTCTGCATCGGTCCATTCAATTTCGTCAAATGTCGATTTGTAGAGTTTCAAGAGAACGACATTATTATCATCTTTGCCTTTCTTTCCATCATTGAAATTATTTCGGGTAAAATACATCGTCTTGCCATCACTTGTAAAAATAGCCGAAGATTCATTGTATCTTGAATTTAGGTTTTTGGTAAATTTCTCGGGCTTTGCCATAGTACCGTCCACCTTAACTTCTGAGGCATATAAATTAGAAAAAGCTTGGTTTGTCCATTTCAATTTTCTTTTAAATGCGCCTCCGGTATCGCGTGCCGTTGTAAAAATAAGTTGGCTGCCTAGAAAAGCACTTCCGTAATCTGACAATCCAGAATTAACACCGGCATCTGCAATATTGAATCTTCCGGAATTGCGGCGGATTTTTTCGAGATAATCGGTATTACTGGCAAATATTTTTCCGCGGGCATCATTGGCAGATTTCTGTGTGAAGATAGCCATGTACTCATCGGCTCTTTCATAAGCGCCACTTGATTTCAAAGATTGCGCGTAGCGAAAATAATATTCAGGCGCTATTTCCTGTTGCATGTCTATTAATTCTTTGTACCACAGAACGGCTTTTTCGAATTCAGAATTAAAATAATAGGCATTACCTAGCCTTTCAAAAAGATCAACAGATTTGTATCCTTTTGCGGCAACTTTTTCATAAATAGCAATCGCATCGATATAGGAATAATCGTCATATTTTTTGTTCGCACGCTCAATTTTTCCTTTTTGTGAAAAGACATTGCCGGACATAACCAACAATACAATCAGGAATAGTATTTTACTTCTCATAACCTAGACTAAAAAAATTAGGAATATAAAAATATCAGCAATCACATTCACAGTAAAATACAAATTCTGATTTTTAACAGTTGTTGACCATTAAAAATCAGAATCTGAAATCCGTTAATTGAATGGATTAAAATTCAACAACTATAAACTGGCTTCGTCTGTTCATCTGGTGTTCCGCTTCGGTACAAGGCACGCCATCGGCACATTTATTAACCAGTTGCGACTCGCCATAACCACGACCTGTAAGCCTGCTTGGATCGATTCCATTTTTCACCAGCCATGCGATGGTCGATTTTGCTCTTCTATCAGAAAGCGCCTGATTGTATTTGTGTGTCTGGCGACTATCTGTGTGAGAACGCACATCGATTTTCATAGTTGGATACTGGTTCATTACTGCCAATACTTTCTCCAATTCGAATGCAGCATCTTTACGGATAAATGATTTGTCAAGGTTGAAATAGATGGTTGGAATATCAAGCACGTCTGGACGCGCCAAATCTGTTCCTTCTTCGATCTTAACAAGACGTTTTTTGAGCATGAGCGGCAAATAGGTATTTCCAGTAGTTTTAGGAACCGTATAAGGCAATTCATTGGTTTCATAATCGGTCTTATCGGCACGAATACGATATTTGGTATCGCAGTCAACCGTCCCTAAATTATAATGCCCTTCACTGTCGGTGTCAACGGTACGAATTTTTTCCATTTCATTGTCATAGAGCACTACTTGTGCGCCGGCTAATGGCAGGTTTGTTTCTGAATCGGTTACAACACCTTCCAGAATTTGTTCGCAGTTGAGTTTTCTTAACTCCGTAAATTTGTAGATATCATCAAATCCTTTTCCGCCTTCACGATTAGAAGTAAAATAACCGGTTCTTGTTTTAGTGTCAATTAGGAAAGCAAAATCGTCTTTGCGAGAATTGAGCGGTTGTCCTAAGTTCTGGATATTGCTAAAAACACCATCTTTCTTGATTTTGGTAACAAAAACATCCAATCCGCCTAAACCGGGATGGCCATCTGAAGCAAAATAGAGTTCATTTTCATCCGTTACATAAGGAAAAGTTTCTTTGCCTGGTGTATTAATAGTCGTGCCCAGATTTGTTGGTGTGCCAAATGACCCATCGTCATTAATAGCAACCTTATACAAATCGGAATCCCCATAAGAACCCGGCATATCGGATGCAAAATACATCGTTTTTTCATCAGCACTTAGTGTTGGGTGTGCAGTATTGTATTCATCACTATCGAAAGGCAATTCGGAGACATTTACCCATTTTCCATTTTCAAGTGTAGCTTTATAAATTTTTAGTAAGATGACTTGATAACGGTTGTGCCCTTGTCTTCCTTTATTGAAATTATTCCGGGTAAAATACATCGTCGTACCATCTTTTGTAAAGACTGGCGTTGACTCGTGAAATTTAGTATTAATACTGCTGGTTGTGAATTTTGCAGGTTTTCCCAA
Source organism: Flavobacterium sp. (assembly GCA_029946065.1). Lineage (GTDB taxonomy): Bacteria > Bacteroidota > Bacteroidia > Flavobacteriales > Flavobacteriaceae > Flavobacterium. The sequence continues at coordinate 6,986 of JAQSDU010000005.1, read as the reverse complement.
TGCGGCATCAAAATCTTGCTGAACTTCGGCTCCGTATAGATTTGTAAAGGATTTGTTATTCCATTTATGGCGTCTTTTGGTGAAGTTTCCAGTATCTCTTGCTGTTGCAAAAATGAGTTTATTGCCCATCATGGAACTTCCGTAGTCGGAATATTCAGAGTTAATTCCGGCATCTTCGATGTAAAAACGTTTTGAATTGGTTTTGATTACGTCGAGATAATTTCTATTGTCTACAAAAAGGACTGCTCTTTTATCAGTTCCTGCCTTTTCATTGAATTTCACCATCATTGCTTCTGCTTCGGTATATTTTCCGACCGATTTAAGCGATTGTGCATAACGGAAGATGTACTCCTGATTTTGATTGGGATTCATAGTGAATAATTCTGTATAAGCAGCTTCTGCCTTTTCAAACTCAGAATTAAAATAATAGGAATTGCCCAATTTTTGGAACATCTTTTCGTCCTTATATCCTTTTTTGGCAATGGTTTCATATATTTTGATAGCATCCATATAGGCATAATTATCATATTTCTTCCCTGCCTTTTTTAGGGATCCTGTCTGTGAATATGCGCTAATCATACCCAAATTCATCAATACCAGAATAAATAATACTTGTTTTCTCATGATAGTAGGGATATTAGAAGAATCTTGGAGATATAACTTTGTTGTAGTTCCTGAACAATTCATACCTCAGGAATATCTCATGAGATCCGGAATTGTAGTTGGCCAGTTTTGTGGTTTCCAAATCATAACCGTAACCGATATACCAGGAATCGTCAACCTGGAATCCGACCAATGCGCTAAATGCTGCACTCCATCTGTAGGCTAAACCAACTGTAAATTTATCATTAATCAGAAAATTTCCTGAAAGATCAACTTGTAGTGGTGCGCCTTTGACTAATTTGGTCAATAACGCAGGTTTGAATTTGACACTTTCGCTTAAATCGAAAACACGTCCGGCAATAAAATAAACATGCATTTTTTCACTCGCTACAGAACTTGTGTTGTCTTCATAATGTCTGGTTTCTAAAAAGTGCGGTATTGACAATCCGAAATACATCTTATCGGAGTGGTAATAAATACCTGCACCTATGTTTGGCGTAAACCTGTTGTCTATATTATCTTGCTGACTGATGGCATAGTCTCCAGGATTTCTAAGTGTCAACCTACTAAAATCAACACTGAGTAAACTAGCTGTCGCTTTAAGCCCGAATGAAAGTTTCCAATCTTCTGAAGTATTGATGGTATAGGAAACATCTGCAGAAATATCGTTTTCATCAGAAATACCAATCTTGTCGTTTACTATCGAAAGCCCTAACCCGATTTTGCTGTTTTCGATAGGTGTGTGAATAGAGAAGTTGTTCGTGACAGGCGCACCATCAAGACCCACCCATTGTGTACGATGAAGTAAAAACACGCTCATCACACCTCTTGAACCTGCATAAGCGGGATTTACATTAATCGTATTATACATATATTGTGTATACTGTGCGTCTTGTTGTGCATAAACACCGCTCATTAACATCAAGGCAAAAAATATAAATTTCGTTCTCATTTATTAAAGTTTTTAATCCGGGAAGGTTGTACTTCCCGGAATTAATTTTTATCGGGTTAAATGTAAGAATCCTGCTTTCTCTTTCGTATCGTTACCGGATTTGTATTTGATTACCCAGTAATAAGTACCTTCCGGTAAGCCGGCAGATTTGTCTATCGTTGTTCTTCCTTCTGAATATCCTTTGAAAGAATTGCCTTCGTTATCATATCCTTTGGTTTCGTAAACCAATATACCCCAACGGTTGTAAATTTCAACTGTATTCTCTGGGTAGCATGCAATTCCTTGAATGAATAACGAATCATAATAGCCGTCTCCGTTTGGCGATACTAAGTTATAAACTTTTATCGTACATCCGTCAAGCAATGGTACAACTGTAGGATTATCCAATAATGGATCCAAGTTATCCGATGCATCTTGAGCTGCCAGAGTACCAGTATCAGTGTAACCTCTTACAGACGCCTGGTTGGTCACAGAACCTGCATTGATATCTTCCTGAGTAATATGGTAGATACCGTAAAAGTGACCTTCAGGAGCGGTTTCGCCTGGAGCAAGTACAATTGGATCTCCAAACACTTCAACACCCGCGATATAAGTATCTTGAACCGTAACGTTATATAATGTTGTATGACCCGTATTCATAACGGTAAAGTCAAATCTAATCGTTTCACCAGGAGATGCAAATCCGTCATTGTTGTCATCAACGAAGTAACCTGTTTTCACAATTGTAATAGAACTGGCTTGAAGCAATACAACTGTAGGGTCATCGCTACCAGGTAAAGTTGGATCGTTACTATCGGAAACATCCTTAATCGGCGGTGTCAATGGATCGTTATCGTCTTCACCGCTCACCGTAGCTGTATTGACAACCATTCCGGCATCGTAATCAGCTTGTGTAATTGTGTATGACACGGTTGCATGTCCTACTTCACCTGGAGCCAATGTTGGCGGAACTACTGGTATATTACTACCGTTTGTAATCAATGCATCGTTGATAGTCAGGTTACTGATGGATACATTACCGGTATTATATACGTCAAATGTATAACTTATGGTAGCACCATCTTCACTCAATGTACCAGTTTTAACAAACGTCAACTGCGGATTGTGCGTTAGGATAGTAACTGTTGGGTCACTAGGTCCTGTTTGTGCAGGGTCGTTGTTATCTGAAATATCAGTTACCGGCTCATTGTCTGGATTGAATCCAATGGCAACTGCAGAGTTGATTACAAGTCCAAGGTTATAATCTGCGGCTGTTACATGATAATCCGTAGCGTCGGTTGTTGTATAAGAACCAGACTGACCAGGAGCCAATGTGCTAGGCACAACAGGTATTCCATTAATTCCAATCGGAGAGTCATTTACAACTACGTTAGTGATGATTACATTTCCGGTATTTGTAACAGTAAATGTGTATCTAATGGTATCATCTGCATAATTTGTAGGTGTACCATTATCTAGTAACACACTTGTTTTAATCATCGTTAAGGATGATACATCCGGCAAGATCGTCACTGTAGGATCATCATTATTTGGAAGCGTTGGATCATCACTGTCTGAAGCTACATTTAAGGTAGCACCACAGTTTGTTGATGCTGTGATGTCTGCGCTATTGACAACTTGTCCTGCATTGATATCCTCTACAGTAATGTTATAAGTAAATACCGGTGAAGATGAAGCTCCAGGTGCTAAGCTGGTTGTTGTTAACGTCAAAGGATTATTACTCAAAATAACATCTGTTAATGACAGATCATTTACTGTTACGTTACCAGTATTCGTTATAACAAAAGTATAAGTAACAGTATCACCTATATTCAACTGGTTATTGCCGTCGTTGTCAACATAAACGCCCGACTTAACAAGAGTAATGGATGGACTTTGCGTAAGTGCCGTAACTGTAGGTGTATCAGCGCCATTGGTTGGATCATTATCATTGTCTGAAATGTCGGTTACTGCTGTTCCTAGCAAGGTTGCACCCGAAGCAGTTGCAGTATTTGTAAAGTTACAACCATCAAGATCAGGCTGCGTAAGCACATAATCACCTGTCACAACAAGTGATGCGCCAGGAGCAAGATCACCAACAGTAATCGGTGAAGTAGTGATGATCGCATCATTGACAACAATACCATTAACAGATACATTACCAGTATTGGTTACAGTGAATGTGTAATGAATAGTCTCACCAACTTCAGTAGTACCATCGCCGTCTGTATCAACTACAGCGCCAGATTTAACAAGGCTGATTGATGGTTGAGGCGTAA
>JAQSDU010000005.1:0-3073 GCA_029946065.1 Flavobacterium sp. | reverse complement strand
CAGTATTGGTTACAGTGAATGTATAATGAATAGTCTCACCAACTTCAGTAGTACCGTCGCCGTCTGTATCAACTACAGCGCCAGATTTAACAAGGCTGATTGATGGTTGAGGCGTAAGCACAGTAACCGTAGGATCGTCATTGCCCGCAAGTGTAGGGTCACTACTATCTGATGTATCAGAAACAGGAGTGCCTGTAGGTGTAGTACCTGTTGCAACTGCTGTATTGGTAACACTTCCGGTATTAAGATCTGATTGTGTAATCGTATAATCACCTGTCACAACAAGTGATGCGCCAGGAGCAAGATCACCAACAGTAATCGGTGAAGTAGTGATGATCGCATCATTGACAACAATACCATTAACAGATACATTACCAGTATTGGTTACAGTGAATGTGTAATGAATAGTCTCACCAACTTCAGTAGTACCATCGCCGTCTGTATCAACTACAGCGCCAGATTTAACAAGCATTATAACCGGAGATTGATTCAATGGAGTAACAGTAGGTGTATCTCCTCCATTAGAAGGATCATTATCATTATCGGAAACATCACCTACAGGCGTCGGACTATTCACAGGAATACCCGAAGTTGATGCTGAGTTGATTACCTCTCCGGCATCAACATCTGATTGTGTCACAGAATAGTCAACTGTATAAGTTCCCGATTGTCCAGGAGCAAGTGTACTGAAAGGTACAATTGCCGCATTTGAAGTACCGGTAACTGCATCGTTAATAACGATATTGTTGATAGTGATATTACCTGTGTTGGTCACGGTGAATACGTAATGAATGGTTTCACCTGCCTGAGCAATACCATCAGCAACTAAATTATCATTGAAATTCCCTATTTTAACAAGTGTAAGTTCTGTTACTTGATTTAGTGGAGTGACCGTTGGGTTATTAACTCCGTTGAAGTCATTACCATCATCAGATGTATCCGTAACAGGGTCTCCGCCAGGAGTTGTACCATTTACTGTAGCAGTATTGGTCACTTGTCCTGCATTGACATTTGTTTGCGTAATCGGATAAACTGCCGATACAGTAGCGCTTTGACCAGGGACAAGTGGTGAAGCCACTGCTAGTGGAGATAACGGGATAAGCGCATCCGTTACGCTTAAATTCTCAAGAGTAACATTTCCACTATTGGTTACTGTAAACAAGTAGTTAATACTGTCACCAACATCCACCATACCATCAAGATTAGTGTCTTCATAAGTACCAACTTTCACCAATTCAACAGAAGGATTCGGAATAAGATTCGTAACCGTAGGATCATTGTTTGCTGGTAAAGTAGGATCACTGCTGTCGGAAACATCTGTAACAGGGTTGTTACTAGGATCAGTTCCGGTAACGGTTGCCGTATTGGTAACACTACCTGTATCAACATCGGCCTGAGTAATCACATAAGTAGCTGTACCTATAGTTGACTCACTTGGAGCAAGGCTAGGTTGCAGCACACTGATAGTACCTACCGAAAGCAATGTATCTGTAATACTAATATTGTCAATCGTAGCATTTCCATTATTGGTTACTATGAATGTATAAGTGATGGTATCTCCTACACTTCCTGTACCGTTAACAGAACCCGACTTAACTAAAGCAAGGCTTGGAGAAAGGTTCAAAGGTGTTACCGTAGGGTTATCATTTCCATCAAGCGGATTGCCATTATCTGACACATCGCCTACAGTTACATTTAGCGGATCTTTACCTGTAGCGGAAGCAGTATTGCTTACCTGACCTGCATCGATATCTCCTTGGGTAATAGCGTAGCTTGAAGTTGCTGTAGCCACTCCGCCTGGAGCAAGGAATGATGGTGTGGTCGGAAGATTTGCCGTTCCGGTAAGTACGTCATTGACAACGATCGAAGTAAGACTAACGTTACCTGTATTAGTGACTGTAAAGTTATAATTGATGCTGTCGCCGACATTCACAAACCCGTCTCCATTGGCATCTTGATATGTACCAACTTTAACAAGACTAAGCGATGGTGATGGCGCTAGAGACACTACTGTAGGGTCATCATTTCCTGGTAATGTTGGATCATTACTATCAGAAGTATCAGTCACAGGGTTATTTGATGGGTCTTCCCCATTAACTGTAGCCGAGTTGGTAACACTACCATTATCGATATCTACTTGTGTCACAACATGGTTTACTTGGATTGATGTTGAAACTCCAGGTAATAATGGTGAAACTGCAGAAGGAACATTAACCGTATTAGTAAGGGCATCGTTAAACAAAACATTATCAAGACTCACATTACCTGTGTTGGTAGCGGTCAGTGTATAGGTTATTGTATTTCCAACAACTCCTGGTCCATTGATTGTAGCCGATTTGATAAGTGAAATAGACGCTTGCTGTGGAAGCTGAGTAACCGTAGGGTCATCGGTTCCTGGAAGCGCAGGGTCTGTACTATCTGAAGTATCACTTACAGGAGTGTTTGATGGATCATTTCCAGTAGCAACTGCTGTATTGGTAATGCTACCGGTATTAAGATCTGCCTGCGTAATGATATGAGTGCCTGTTACATTCATAGTTATAGATGGAGCGAGTGTTCCAACTATAACTGGTGAAACTGTAATCATTGCATCAGTCACTTCAACATTTGTAAGGGCTACATTACCTGTATTAGTCACTTCGAAATTGTACAAAACAGTATCGCCTACATTTACAAGTCCGTCTCCGTTGGCATCAAAATAAGCCCCTGATTTAACTAAGACAATCGATGGTTGAGGCACTAAGTCGACAGTTATTGTAACTGTAGCTGTAGAAGTGTCCCCTGAACCATCCGTTATAGTATAAGTGAAGCTATCCGTACCGCTAAAATTAAGATTTGGTGTGTAAGTTACCATGTCATCTGTCGGATTCGTAGGGGTACCATTATCATTTACACCTACAATTCCGTTTGTAGGATTAGATGCAATTATAATTGTACCTGAATTAGGGCCATCACCTCCGAAGGTGTCATTGACTAGCCAAAGAATCTGTACCTGAGTATTCTCATTAGTAACTGCGCTATCATTCACCGCTGTAGGTACATCTCCTATTGGATCCGAAGCCACAGATATGTT
>JAQSDU010000004.1 GCA_029946065.1 Flavobacterium sp. | reverse complement strand
GTTCATTGATTTATTGTAGAGATTTAAAAAAGAAGTGAAATTTAGGTTTCTTTTGAAGAACTATTCCATGTTTTGTTGACTTGTATCTATGCCGATAACTTACAACAGTAATTACGATTCTCTTCCAAACGTTGCTGGTTGGATTTATCCAGGACGATTTTGATATTTGCCAGTTCGGGATTTTGATGAACTTCGTTGGGCGTGTAGATTTTATGTTTATTACAAGGTCTGTTGTTATTGTAATCTTCAATGAAGAATTTGAGTTCTTCGTAGATTGTTGTTGAGAGAATTTCTTTTGTTCTGAAATAATAGCTTTTCATAATCTTGTACGGGCCTTCAACAATTGAATTAGAAAAGGTCACATCTTTTAGAGCAATTTTCTTATTGATATTGACATGGCAGTTTTTAATAAATTCATGAATAGTTTTATTGTTGTTTTCAGAACCTCCATCCGCGATGAGATCTAAGGATTGATTGTTCAGGGTTATATCGAACCCGATGGCTCGGATGTTCTCGGTTAGATAGCGCGGAAATGCTTTCCGTGCCCACAAACATAATCACCCACAAACAAAAATAAAACTGCAAGCATAAAATCTTGCAGTTTTTTTATACTTTTAAATTAAAATCAGCGCCATGTCAACAAAGTATAAAGCCACCACTACAGAACAAGCCTATTTTATTACTATTACTACCGTAGGTTGGATTGATATATTTACGAGATTAAATCAGAAGTATAATATTATAAATGTTTTAAGTTATTGCCAAAATAACAAACGACTTGAGATTTATGCTTATTGTTTAATGAGTAACCATATTCACTTACTATGTAAAGCTGTCGATGGTTTCGTGCTATCTGATGTTATACGGGATTTTAAGAAGTTTACATCTAAAAAGATTATAAGTACTACAATTGATGAGCCTGAAAGCAGACGGGAATGGTTGTTGGATTATTTCGCAAAAGCCTGTGAACACCTGAAACGCAATCAACAATATAAAGTCTGGCAGAATGGCTATCACGCTGAAATTGTTGAAACGAATTGGTTTATCAAACAGAAAGTGAATTATATTCATTTTAATCCGGTTAAAGAGAAGATTGTTGCTCTTCCTGAAGATTATTATTTTAGTTCTGCAAGGAATTATAGTGGTTTGGAAAATGATTTGGAGGTTTTTGTGATTGATTTGTTTTAAGGATATTGATTGCATCCGCGTTGCTAGGAGTTGCCATTTAACTTTAAAAGGGCGCGGAATTGCATTTAGATGGCGCGGAATTGCATTCCGTGCCTACAAACAAAAACCAGATGGCCTTGAATTTGTGTATAGCTAAATTAGGACGGGACAAGGGCAGGACAACACCCATGAAACGCCTGGAATAAAGCCTATATAATGCGTATCGAAAGCGTATATGTTAAATTCCCAGATGGCGCGGATGTTCTTAGAATGATAGCACGAGATGGCGCGGAATTGCATTCAGTGACCGTGCCTACAAACAAAAAAACATTGTTGTTTGTTGTGGTTAAATGACCATTTATTAAATCCCGAATAGCCTATAGAATTTTACTTTTTATACTGATTTGATAGACAAATACCCGTCGAGTTTTCACAACGCTCCCAAAAAATCACGAAACCAGAAACCCGATTGCTTTATAGTGCGCTTTTGCGTATTAAAATCGACATAAACGAGTCCGAATCTCGGATGATAACCTTCGGCCCATTCAAAATTATCCATCAGGCTCCATACGAAATAACCGTCTGCTTTTAATCCCTCCTGCTTTGCTTTCAAAACTTGGCTAAGATGATCACGGATATAGTCAATACGTTGCAAGTCATATACGCTACCATCCCGAATGCTGTCAGGGAAAGCCGCTCCATTCTCAGTAACAAAAAGTTTTTTAATACCCTTGTAATTGTTAAATTTCTTAATCAAATGGTATATCGAAGGGGGGTACACTTCCCAGTTCATCTCGGTAATAGGGACATTTCTTTTTGACGGTTTCACTAAGGCAGCACCCATATAAGGGGTAAACATAGATGATTTCACCACTTCTCGGGTATAGCACTGGATACCTATAAAATCAAATTCAAAGGCCATCTTTTTCTCGTCATCGCCCAACATATATCGATCAAGCTGTTGCAATATCGGCAAATCTCGTTGTGGGTAGCCTAACCCGAGAATAGGCTCTATAAACGTCCTATTCAAAAGTGTATCGACCCGCTTCGCTGCGTTTTGGTCGCGCTTTGCATCAGAATATGGCGTTATATGTGTACAAGAAAAAGTGGTACCAATATTGAAATTTTCAGAATGGCTTCGAAGAACCCTTCCTCCTTCAGCGGTTGCCAACGTTACATGGTGAACCGCTTTGAGAAAATTAGTAAGTCCTCTTTTGCCCGGAGCATGTATTCCTAAAAAATAACCTGCTCCTGTAAATACCGATGGTTCGTTCATTACCATCCAATTCATAACACGGTCACCGAAGTGTTTAGCACACAAAGCCGTATAGTCAGAAAACCAGGATACACTGTCGCGGTTTGTCCAGCCTCCTTTTAGTTCGAGTTCGTATGGAAGATCCCAATGGTAAAGGGTTATCCAAGGTGTTATGCCATATTCCAAAAGGCAATCAATAACCCTGTTGTAAAAATCAATCCCGGCCTGATTGAAAGGAAGTTTTCCGGATGGCATCAGTCTGGACCAGCTTATTGAAAACCGAAAATTAGGAATATTCAAATCGCGAATCATCGCAATATCTTTCTCATATAAATTATAGAAATCACATGCGATTTTAGCATCGTGGCCGTTTTTGATTGTCCGTTTGCGATCCGCAAAAACATCCCATATAGAAAGACCTTTGCCGTGGGCCTCATGAGAACCTTCAATCTGGAAGGCAGCTGTGGCCACTCCCCATTCAAAATTTTTACCAAATTGGGCACGATCCAAATCAGGCGTATGCTTACTCATGCGAAGAAACTTCTCCAATCATTTTTAATGAAGAAATGTTGATTGCATTGCCCTTATCAAAAGCCATTGCCTTAATGAAGTTAAATGTTCCAGCAGATAATATTTCATGGTTATCCTTTTAAACAAATTACCATTTTTAAGATTGCTTAATGATGATGTCATTATTAATAAATTATTAATTATCAGACAGTTGATTTTTTAACCTTCGGGTGTTTCTACGAATTTCTTTAATGTAATTCTCTGTCGTTTGTTTGCGTGGTGTTTTCATTATAATTCAAATTTAAGAATTTTGAAAACACGCTCTTAGTTTCGACCTGAATCAATATACTTTTTGCTGACGATTTACACCGATTCGTTGACCATCGATTGTTATTCGTTGAAAAATTGGAACTTGTCCGTGTTTATTGGGTTTTGCTCTTTTGATGTAAAAGAGATTCACAATATTTTCATTCATGGTGGTGACCTTTTTTGATATTAATAATTTACATTAGATATCAAAGCGAAACAAGATGTTCAAAAAATGAACATCTTGTTTCACTGGGGTTCACAAGTAATTCGGGGTACCTAAATCTTAAGAATTTAGGTACCCCGAATTGTACCCCGAAAGCATTGCGATCAATTGAATGATTTGGTATGGTGAGGAAATAAAAAAACCCGTAAACCATAATGTTTACGGGGTTTTGAAATAATTTAAATTGTAAATCGCAGAGGAGATGGGATTCGAACCCACGATGCAGTTGCCCACATACAAACTTTCCAGGCTTGCTCCTTCAACCACTCGGACACCCCTCTAAAAGTCAAGGGTGCAAATATAGTACGAAAATCGGGTTTCGAAAATTAAATCACGCTTTTTTTATGCAATTTCACCACGCAACGATGTTTCAAAAATCGTTTTAAAAACATTGTGCGCCACCTGCTGTCCCAACAGGTACATCAGTTTGGTGATGGCAGCTTCGGTAGTAATATCTTTGCCGGAAATCACACCGATTTTTTTCATTGAAGTACTGGTTTCATAATGCCCCATACTCACACTTCCTCCAGAACATTGGGTAACATTGATAATGTGCAGCCCGTCATCAATCGCTTTTTTGAGCAGATCGAGAAACCATTTTTCTGTAGGTGCATTTCCGGCGCCATAAGTTTCGAGGACAATTCCTTTTAAATTTGGAATATTCAACATTGCCGATAATACCGCTTCGCTGATACCGGGAAACATTTTTACGATAGCGACGTTGTTGTCGAGGTTTTTGTGAACCAAAAGTTTTTTTACTTTGCTTTTTGGAAGAAAATTTTCTGAACTCAATTTCAAATGCACGCCTGATTCCACTAATGGCGGATAATTAGACGATGTAAATGCTTTGAAATGTTCCGCGTTGATTTTCGTAGTGCGGTTGCCCCGGTACAATTTATATTCAAAATATAAACAAACTTCACTTATCACCGGATGCCCTTTCGCTTGCAAAGATGCAATTTGAATGGCTGTTATGAGATTTTCTTTAGCGTCTGTACGCAAATCTCCAATCGGCAATTGCGAACCGGTAAAAATCACAGGTTTTGAAAGATTTTCGAGCATAAAACTCAATGCCGAAACCGAATAAGACATGGTGTCGGAGCCGTGAAGTACTACAAATCCATCAAAATCAGCATAATTGTCTTCGATGATCGTGGCCATTTTAATCCATTTCTCCGGATTCATATTGGAAGAATCGATCGGGTTTTCAAACGAAATGGTTTCGATTTCACAATCCAACTGCTTTAGTTCGGGAATGCGTTGTAGTAATTTACTGAAATTAAAAGCTTTTAAGGCGCCCGTTTCAAAATCTTTCATCATGCCAATGGTGCCACCGGTATAAATCAGTAATATTTTTGCTTTTGAATGTATCAAATCAGTTAAATTATTGTTCCTCCTTGAGTGGGCAGGTAGCTTAGGGCAACATTTTCATATTTGGATTTATTCACCACCGGATTCGCATACATCGCCAAAAAGCCCTCCACTTGGATCGGATTGTTTTCGTCTATTTTCATCTCCAACCTGCGCTCAAAAAGCGATTTTTCGTTTTCGGTATATTTGTGTTTGAATTTTTCGGTTTTATGAAGAATGTCGTATGCAATATAATTCGTCGGCCATAATTTATACGAAGTCAAGATCGAATCGTCAATCGCTTGCGATAATGCCTGAATTTGTTTGTTGGAATTGTCAAATTCTGCTTTAATACCATCTAATTCTTTGTCCAAAACATCACCAACATGAATGTGGATACGTTTTTTCTGTCCCATGATCCCGCTCAACAACGTCATGAAATCTTCGTTTTTCTCCTTGATGTAAATTTCGTTGTTCGCTTCTGCCATTAATTGCGGCATTTTCAAAGCATCTGTTGGGTCATATTCATACGAAATAGACACCGGAACAATTTTCACTTTTTTGAAGTAATCCATCAAATTGGCTTCGTCAGAACCCATTGCAAGCATTTTTAATACCCCCGGATGTGTCGCATCGTTGCCATCTTTGGTCCTGCCTTCACGCTGGGCAATCCAGACCGAACGGTTTTCGCGAAGCAATAATTGCGCGATATATTCTGCCATTAATTTAGATGCCTGCAACAATTCTCTTGGCGGAAGTCCGCGCAAAACAAGAAAATTCCGATTCAATTTTGACAACGTAAGCAAAAACGATTTCTTTACCAGGTTGTCACCGATTGCCGAAGCCGTCATCACCAATCCATGGTCAAAAAGGGAAGCATTGATTAACGATGTGTCTAAAATAATATCGCGGTGGTTCGAAATAAATAAGTAAGATGTATTCTGCTCTAACTTCTCAAATCCTGAGGTTGAAAGGCCTTCAGAGGTTTTTTCCAAAACCTGCATTACCGATTTATAGATAAAATTGCACTGAAAATCGCGAATAGAATGCGTTTTTTTGAGTTGTTCCTTCCAGACTTCTTCATCGACATCGGGAAATGTAAAATCCATTAGTGCCTTCATCATAGGATGGTGTACCACCTTTTGGATGGCTTCGTTGATTTCGGCGTCATAAAACGGACGTATGGCGTCAAATTTCTGCATTGTACTGTTTTATTTTTGGTATAACAAAAGAACAAAATTTAATTGACATCATTGTTGCCTTTTTATTAAATCCCGAAAACCTGTCGCGAATTTTCTGTTGTAATGGCGGCGATTTCCGTTTCCGGAAGATTGTATAGCTGTGCCAGTTTTTGAACGACATTGACGATGTAAGCGCTTTCGTTCCTTTTTCCGCGATACGGGATTGGTGCGAGATACGGCGCGTCGGTTTCGAGCACGATATTTTTGATGTCGATTTGATGCAAGAACTGATCGATTTTTCCGTTTTTGAAAGTGACGACACCACCAATTCCGAGTTTCATATTGCACGAAATTGCTTGTAATGCCTGCTCATAATTTCCGGTGAAACAATGAAAAATGCCCCATAAGTCTTCAGATTTTTCTTCTTCCAGAATCTCAAAGACTTCATCAAAAGCATCACGACAATGGATGTTGATGGGCAATTTGTATTGCTTTGCCAACTGAATTTGACGTCGGAAAGCGATTTGCTGTTCCTTTAAACGCGACTTATCCCAAAACAAATCAATGCCGATTTCGCCGATTGCGTGAAATTTTCGCCTACCCAATTCTGTTGCTACAAAAGTAAGTTCGTCTTCGTAGTTTTCTTTTACATACGTGGGATGCAAACCCATCATCAGGAAAACATTTTCGGGATATTGCGCTTCCATTTCATACATTTTTTGGGTGTATGTGGAGTCGATTGAAGGTACAAAAATACGTTGTACGCCCATATCAAAAGCGCGCTGCATCATTTCATCACGGTCGTTACTGAATTCTTCGCTATAAATATGAGAGTGAGTGTCGGTGATCATCATGCGCCAAAGTTACGAATTATGATTGTTTGACCATAGGATTTGTGCGGGATTTGGGTTATTTTTGTGTAATACAGAATCATAAAAAATTGTCAGCTTCGGCAAAAAAATACATAATGGAAGACCTTCAGCAACTGCTAAAAAAGAACAAATACAAAAAGATAAAATTCAGGATCACCAAAACACGGCATTTGCTGCTCAAAGCAAAAATCAACGGCATTTCAGGGACTTTTATATTAGACACCGGTGCTTCTAACAGTTGTGTGGGCTTTGAATGCGTTGGTCTTTTTTCACTTGATGCCAAAAAATCACGGACCAAAGCTGCGGGCGCAGGCGCAACGGGAATGACAACACAGGTCTCCAAAAATAATACTTTGCAAATCGGTAGTTGGAAAAGTGCCGAATTGCATTTGGTGATTTTTGATTTGTCGCATGTCAATGAAGCGCTTATACAGCACAAAGCAAAACCCGTAAATGGGATTATCGGTGCCGATATTTTGATGGAAGGAAAGGCAATTGTCGATTATGAAAACTGCTGTTTGTACCTGAGATAGCTTTGGCCTCGATTTTCCATAGAAATCGTAAGAATCATTTTTAGGATAAAACTTACAATTTTTGTTAGGGTTTTTTGAGCGTCGGTTGTTTTTAAGGATAATCAGTTTCTTCAACCAAAACACTATTTGATTTAATACACTTTACGATTATGAAAAAAAACTACGCCATCCATTTATTTTTGTATTTATTACTCATCTGCGAATTTTCATTTGCGAATGCCAATCCGGTTCATGACGCAGCCAAACGCGTTAGTTACGATTCCGGTATTACTGTTGTCGAAACTTATTCTGTAATTACGTTTGATGATCTTTTAAGCCCGGGAGACGAAATCCATTTTATTTACACCATTCAAAACACTGGTGACGAAACGCTTTATAACGTAACAGTCGTCGAAGGGGTTTTAATCAACGGCGTTGAAATTACCTTTGACCCGTTTACGCTTGCACCGGGCGAAACAGCCACAAAAACCGGCCTGCATACTATCACGGAAGCCGATATTACTGCAACGCAGGTCACCTCTCAGATTACGGCGTTGGGCTATAATGCTTCTGGAGATTTAATTGCACAGGACCTTTCTGGCAATGGCAACAGCCCAGCTTTGGACAATCCTACAGTTGTGCTGCTCCATCAACCGAAATTGCGACTCATTAAGACCGGCTTTGAAGCTGGCGGCATGATCAACTATAACTTTTCGGTTACCAATACCGGCAATTTGCCTATAACTAACATTCTGGTTTTCGATGCAATGCTTGGCTCCACTTTCCCGTTATTTCCAGCTGCCCTCCTTCCGGGCGAAACGGGAGAGGTTTGGTCAGTTTATATGGTAACACCGGCCGATTATCAAAACGGCGCCGTTGTTAATAGTGCCATCGTAAGCGGCTCAGACCCGTCAAATAATTACGTAACCGATGTCTCCGATGACGGCAACCCGTGGGGCGGTGAAGATGACCCGACGGTAACGCCTTTGACACCTCCGTTACAATTATCGATAAACGGAACTTATTCAGATTACAACAACGACGGGTTTGTGGATGTAGGCGATGTTATTAATTATTCGTTTATAGTTTTCAATGCCGGTCAGCAAACTTTCAGCAATATCACCATAACGAGCAATGAACTTACCATTATTGGCGGGCCGATTGAATTGGGGCCTTTTGAAACCAATTCGACCAGTTTCAGTGCCGTATACGCACTGACGCAGGATGATATCAATAATGGCTACGTTGTAAAAACTGCCATCGCCCAGGACAATACATTTTATACATTTTACGGCTACTCCAGTGTTTACCTCAACATCAGCGACGGTATCAGGATGACCGCGTTTGTCGATACGAATGGTAACGGTGTAAAAGACAGCAATGAAAATATTTTCCGCAAAGGACAATTCCATTATGAATTAAACGATAATGGCGTGATGCACAATATCACTTCCTGGTACGGCACCCACTACATTTACGAAAGCAATCCCGCCAATAGTTTTGACATCAGCTACAGTATTGACGATTATGTGGCTGCCCAATATACGCTGGCTACAAATGCGTATAGCAACATAACAGTACCGGCAGGTTCAGGCATTACCGATTATTATTTTCCGGTTACGGCGTTGCCCTATACAGATTTAAGCGTATATGTCGTATCGGCACAGGCGCGCCCGGGATTTCCTTATGTCAATAAACTCATATACAAAAACAACGGCAATCAGGCGATTTCAGGAACAGTGAATTTTAATAATGACAACGCGGTGTTGATTGTCGACATTTCAAAAGCCGGAACTGTCGCCAATGCTACCGGTTTCAGCTATGCCTTTACTAATCTCCAACCCAATAACAGTGATTTTATCGATGTGACGATGGCTATTCCGGTAATTCCGACAGTCGCATTGGGACAAGTACTGAACACGACGGTTTCGGGAACGACTGCTAATGACGCTTTTCCGGGCAATAATCATTTTGAACATGCCGAAATCCTTGTCGGTTCCTATGACCCTAATGACAAATCAGAAAGCCATGGCGGAGAAATCGTACATTCGACATTTACTGCCGACGATTACCTGACCTATACCATCCGATTTGAAAATACAGGAACAGCGGAAGCCATAAATGTAAAAGTTAACGATATCCTCGATCAAAAGCTAGATGAAAATTCGGTAAGGATGGTAGATGCAAGCGCGCCTTATACGTTGGATCGCGTAGGCAACAACCTCAATTGGAAATTTGACGGTATTGCACTCGCGCCTTCCGTGGAAAATTCGAATATCGGAAAAGGGTATATCGTGTTCCAGGTGAAACCAAAACCGGGATATTCACTTGGCGATGTGATTCCGAATACCGCTTCGATTTATTTTGATTTCAATCCGGCCATCGTTACCAATACGGTTTCAACGGCGTTTGTCTCTGTGCTTTCTGCAGACCAGTTTGACGACACCAATTTTACTTTTTATCCGAATCCGGTCAGCGACAGATTGAATATTTCCCTTAAAGAAAACATCCGTAAAGTTTCGGTGACAGACGTAACAGGCAAATTGATAATTGCCAAAGATCTATCAGCACCTCAAGCGACAATCGATTTATCACAGCTCGCTTCAGGTGTTTATTTTGTAACCATCAAAGCTGATAGGAAATCGAAAACGGTAAAGGTTATCAAAGGATAAACTTCGTTTCCTGCAAATAAAAATCCCGCTTAATCAGGCGGGATTTTTGTTTTATATATTGTTATTATTACAACTCCAAAGCCTTCTTAGGATTGTTATCCATCAACAATTCAGCAGGATTTTCCAAGCCTTCCTTTACAGCAACTAAGAACCCAACAGATTCTCTTCCGTCGATAATCCTATGGTCATAAGACAGTGCCACATACATCATCGGGTGAATTTCTACCTGTCCATTTACGGCAATCGGACGCTCGATAATGTTGTGCATCCCTAAAATTCCGGATTGCGGTGGATTGATTATTGGTGTCGAAAGCATACTCCCGAAAACGCCACCGTTTGTGATGGTAAAAGTTCCTCCGGTCATATCGTCAACGGTAATTTGACCGTCACGTGCTTTTACTGCTAATCTTTTAATTTCTGCTTCTATACCGCGGAAAGTCAAGTTTTCTGCGTTTCTTACCACAGGAACCATCAATCCTTTCGGACCTGAAACAGCGATTGAAATATCGGCAAAATCATACGTGATTTTTTCATTGCCATCAATCATCGAGTTCACATCCGGGAACAATTGCAACGCTCTTGTTACTGCTTTGGTAAAGAAAGACATATACCCCAACCCAATACCGCCGTGTTTCGCTTTGAACGCATCTTTGTATTCGTTGCGAATTAAATTGATTGGCGTCATGTTCACTTCGTTGAAAGTCGTCAGCATTGCCGTTTCATTTTTCGCAGCAACCAGTCTTTCAGCTACTTTTCTGCGCAACATTGACAATTTTGTACGCTCGGAACCACGGTTTCCGCCGGTTGGTGTTCCCATTGATGGTGTTGCGTTTACAGCATCGTCTTTGGTGATACGACCGTCTTTTCCGGAGCCGACAACGTCAGAAGGCTGAATATTTTTTTCGTCTAATATTTTTCTTGCCGCCGGTGATGGCGTTCCTGAAGCGTAAGATGTTGGTGCCGGCGCAGCTTTCGGTGCTTCAGCTTTTACTTCTGGTTTTTTTTCTTCGGCTTTTGGTGCCACTTCTTTCGGACTTTCAGACTTTTCGCTTTCGACTGCGCCAGATGGTTTTACTCCATCCGTATCAATTAAACAAACCACTGCGCCAACAGCAACAGCGTCACCTTCTTCGGCTTTCAGTGTAATGATTCCGCTGGCTTCGGCAGGCAATTCGAGTGTTGCTTTATCTGAATCTACTTCGGCAATAGCCTGATCTTTTTCAACATAATCGCCGTCTTTTACAAGCCATGTTGCGATTTCAACTTCTTTGATGGATTCGCCTGGTGAAGGCACTTTCATTTCTAAAATCATCGATATATAATTTTATTGGTGTTGTTTTTCTAATATTTCAAAATTACAATAATGCCTAGCCCCGATTGCAGTGAAAATCCTTTTTTTTTATTCTTTAGAAAAAAAAAGATTGCAACGAAAAGCGGGAACAGCTCCTAATTAAACAAATTCTTATCAAAAACCATTGCAACCGCAGCCGCATGGCGTTTTTTAGAACGGGCATAACTTCCGGCAGCTGGTGCGCTGTATGCTTTTAACGAAGCTACTCTGAGTTTTACCAGGTTAAAATTCATCAACATATAACTGTAAGCGCCCATATTTCTTGGCTCTTCTTGTGCCCAGACGAAATCATCGGCATTTGGATAAGAGGCAATTATCGCTTTTAACTGCTCAACCGGCAATGGGAACAATTGTTCTATTCTTACCAAAGCCACATCTTTTCTACCGTTTGTTTCTCTTTCGGCGTTCAAGTCGTAATAGAATTTTCCGGTAACGAAAACCAATGTTTTTACATCCGCTTTGTTAACATTCACATCGTCAATTGTTTCTTGGAAACTTCCAGTTGCAAATTCTTCTGCAGATGAAACCACACGCGGATCACGCAACAAACTTTTTGGTGTAAATACGATTAATGGTTTTCTGTACGTCGTTTTCATTTGTCTTCTCAACAAATGAAAGAAATTCGCAGGCGTCGTACAATCGGCAACGAACATGTTTTCATTGGCACATTGCTGCAAATAACGCTCCATTCTTGCGGATGAATGCTCTGCGCCTTGCCCTTCATAGCCATGTGGCAACAACATCACCAACCCATTTTGGTTGTTCCATTTGTCTTCGGCAGCAGAAATATACTGGTCGATCATAATTTGTGCACCGTTGGAGAAATCTCCGAACTGTGCTTCCCAAATCGTCAGTGTTTTCGGGCTTGCCAATGCATATCCGTAGTCGAAACCAACTACACCATATTCTGATAAAAGCGAATTGAAAATATTGAATTTCCCTTTTGCTTCCGGTAATTGTTGCAATAAAATGACTTCTTCTTCCGAATCTTCTACTTTTACAACAGCATGACGGTGCGAGAATGTACCTCTTTCAACGTCTTGTCCTGAAATACGAACATCGTAACCTTCGGTCAAAAGAGAACCATAAGCTAGCAATTCGGCCATCGCCCAATCCAGTTTATCGGTATCAAAATACATTGTCTTCCTGTCATTGATCAGTTTTTCGATTTTACTGATGAATTTTTTATCCGATGGCAATTTCGTAATGACTTCTGCAATCTTGGTCAAGTTTTCTTTTGGAAAAGTCGTGTCCACTTTCACTAGCATCTCTGCCTGATCAGCTTGTTTGAAACCTTGCCATTCGTTTTGCATAAACGGCGTGATAATGGTCAAATCTTTCTTGCGAGAAGCTTCAAGATTTTGCTCCAAATCGGCTTTATATTGCTCTTCAAGGCCTTTCACGAAAGTGTCATCGATGATACCTTCGGCCAAAAGCCTTTCTGCATAAATATCGCGTGGATTTTTATGTTTTGAAATGATTTTGTATAATTTCGGCTGTGTAAAACGCGGTTCGTCACCTTCGTTGTGCCCGTATTTTCTGTATCCTAATAAATCAATGAAAACGTCGCTTCCGAATTGCATTCTGAAATCGAGTGCAAATAACATGGCGTGAACTACAGCTTCCGTATCATCAGCGTTAACGTGTAAAACTGGCGACAAAGTCACTTTTGCTACATCCGTACAATACGTTGACGACCTTGCGTCTAAATAATTTGTTGTAAATCCAACTTGGTTGTTGATGACGATATGAATCGTTCCTCCGGTTTTGTAACCGTCAAGCTGTGCCATTTGTACGATTTCATAAACAATTCCTTGCCCGGCAACGGCAGCATCTCCATGAAGTGCAATTGGTAAAACTTTAGAGAAATCTTCTGGAAAATAACGGTCTTGTTTGGCACGTGTAATGCCTTCTATAACCGCACCAACCGTTTCCAAGTGTGAAGGATTGGGTGCCAAATTGATGTTGATGCTTTTTCCAGATTTCGTTTGTCGGTCGGAAGTCAATCCAAGGTGGTATTTTACGTCGCCATCAAATAGAGCGTCATCATCATAATCTTTTCCGTCAAATTCAGAGAAAATGTCCTGTGTTGATTTTTTGAAGATATTGGCCAAAACGTTCAAGCGACCACGATGCGCCATTCCCATTACGAATTGTTCTACGCCTTTCTCGGCCGCAGCTTCGATTAACGCATCTAAACCCGGAATTATCGATTCGCCGCCTTCAAGCGAGAACCGTTTTTGTCCAACGTATTTTGTATGGAGGAAAGTTTCAAAAGAAACCGCCTCGTTTAATTTTTCGAGTATGTTTTTTTTCTGGTCTGCAGAAAATTTCGGAATGTTATCGTTGTAACCGATTTTGTCTTGTATCCATTGGATTACTTCGGGTTTACGGATGTACATATATTCGACACCAATCGATTCACAGTAAATTTTATCAAGGTGATTCAGGATTTCCTGAAGTGTACAAGGCGCAATTTTTATGACTTTCGCAGCATCAAAAACAGTCGTTAAATCTGCTTTTGTAAGTCCATAATTTTCTATATCCAGTGTCGGAGTATAGGTACGTCTGTCACGAACCGGATTGGTTTTGGTGAACAAGTGCCCGCGTGTGCGATAAGCATCTATTAATTTAAGGACGTTGAATTCCTTTTGTAATTTCTCTGAAACCTTACTGAAATCTTGGTTTTCGGCGGCAAAATTGGAGATTTCACCAACGGCGTTTTCTTCGTTATATGTCGTCATCCCAAAGTCGAAACCTTGAAAAAAACTCCTCCAGCTTGGCTCTACGCTATCCGGATTTTGTAAATATTGATCGTATAATTCGGCAAAAAATTCAGTGTGGGCTGCGTTTAAAAAGGAAAACCTATCCATAATTTTGTTGAATGTCCTAATTTGTTAAAAATATTTTTGCAAAAGTACGATAATTACAACAATCTAATAATAAATTTATACTTTTATGACTTAAACTTATCATAAAATCAGGCTATGAGAATATTCGGCTTTCACGGTTTTAAGAAAAACATTTTTTATCTCGCTTTTCTTGCTTTCCCATTGGGAATTTTCGCCCAGGACGCTCCTAATGCGCCCGATTTTTGGGATCATGTGCAATTTGGCGGTGGTTTAGGATTAAGCATTGGTAGCGGATACACCGATATTACGTTGGCACCGGGCGCGATTTATAATTTCAATGAATATTTTTCTGCCGGCGTAGGACTTCAGGGCAGTTATGTTTCTCAGAAAAATTGGTATTCTTCTTATATTTATGGCGGAAGTTTGGTCGGACTGTTTAATCCGATTGAAGAAGTGCAGCTCTCTGTTGAACTGGAGCAAGTGCGTGTAAACTCGACTTTTGATGAAGATTTTGGGAGTTATAAAGACAATTTCTGGAATACAGGATTGTTTCTCGGCGCAGGTTACAGGAACGGAAACATCACGATTGGTGCGCGCTACAACTTGTTGTATGATAAAGATAGAAGTGTTTATAGCGATGCTTTTATGCCTTTTGTTAGGGTTTATTTTTAAGGGTTTAAGGTTTAAAGTTGTTGTGAACTTTAAACTTTAATGCTATCCTAAAAAAATATGTAAAATGAATTTTAAGAAAAAGTATGGTTTTTCCGTAGGATCATGTTCCGGAAAATTTGTATTTTTATTTCAAGGGAAGGGAACAATGGAAGTATTCCCTACGAAAATACGGAATTATTTTAGTACGGAAATCCAGTAAATTTTGTTAATATTTTGGTTTCGTTCAAACAAAAATCACACATTAATTTAGAACAACGCTTAAACTTTAAACAAATCTATAACCTATTCCGAAACCATACCTTCTGCCACTCCCTTTTTAAAATCAAAAAAGACACTTGCCCTGCGAGTTCTGAAATATCGGAACCGTCGAGTTTTTTGATTTCATTCTCGTTCACATCGATAATGTAAAGCAAATTAAGATATTCGGCAAATTTGTACTGGATCAATCTGTAAACTTTCTCATGCAATTGAATCTTCAGTTCTTCTGGATTGGTGCTCAGCGGAAAATCGACGCCTTCGTTGGCGAGATTGAAATCTTTATTGAGTTGCTCGATGAGTTTCAGGTACAGGTTTTCGCTTTCGGCTTCCGAAAGTAAGTGGTCTGCGTTAAGTGGTGCGATGTAATTCATTGTTCGGATAAATTCCAATTTACAAAAAAAAAATTCCAAATTCCATCAATGCTGATTGTATCCAAGTTCCAAACCTTGAAAAATTTGGATTTTTATACACAAAACAGTATTGGAATTTATTTGT
This sequence comes from Flavobacterium sp., assembly GCA_029946065.1. GTDB lineage: Bacteria > Bacteroidota > Bacteroidia > Flavobacteriales > Flavobacteriaceae > Flavobacterium. The sequence goes on along the minus strand of JAQSDU010000004.1, from coordinate 372,645 downwards.
GATTTGCTTTTTACACTTTCCTCCCCATTAGATTTTCACCAAAAGAGCGCAATATGGCTTTCTTTTCATTGTCAATACTAATTTTTTGAAGCGTTTCAAAAGCCTTAAATGTATAATCGTGAATGGCTTGCTGCGTGGCTTCGGAAGCACCGGTGTTATCAAAAATCTCTTTTACCATATTGATTTTCTCGGAGTTGTCGTTGGGCTGAATGGAGAATAAATGCGCGAGTTGTTCCGCCTGGGTTTTATCTGCAAATTCAAATGCTTTGAGATAAAGATAGGTCTTTTTGTTTTCTATAATATCGCCGCCAACCTGCTTTCCAAATGTCAACGGATCACCAAAAGCGTCCAGATAATCGTCTTGGAGTTGGAATGCGATGCCTAAATTCAAACCGAAATCATAAATTAAATTACAATTTTCTTCCGAAGTTTCGGCAATAATGGCACCCATTTTCATCGCTGCGGCGACCAAAACTGCGGTTTTATATTCGATCATTTTTAGGTATTCCGGAATCGTAACGTCTTCCCTATTCTCAAAATCAACATCCCATTGCTGCCCTTCGCAGACTTCGAGTGCTGTTTTGCTGAAGACTTTTGCTAGGTCACGAAAAACTTTTGGTTCATATTGTTCAAAATAGCGATAGGCCAAAATTAGCATCGCATCACCGGATAGAATTCCGGTGTTGATGTTCCATTTTTCGTGCACGGTTTCTTTTCCGCGACGCAACGGTGCATCGTCCATGATATCGTCGTGAACGAGGGAAAAGTTATGGAAAACCTCAACTGCTAAAGCAGCAGGAAGTGCTTTTGTGTAATCGGCGTCGAAAATTTCTGCAGTCATCAATGTTAACGTCGGCCGCATTCTTTTTCCGCCATCAGACAAAACATAGCTGATTGGTTCGTAAAGATTTTTTGGCTCCTTGACCAAAATCTGCTCGTTCAGGTAATTGGAAATCAATTCCTGATACTTATAAATGGACTGCATAACAATTTTTTGGCTAAATTAAGGTATTCTTATCGCATTACAAAAGTGTGCATTTTTGCCAATGTTAAATTTGCGTTAATACTTTGGAAACTATTTTAGTGTTAAAAGTTTCCGTTTTACTTTTGCGCTATAATTTTAACATTGTCATGAAAGAAAAAATCATCAAAAAAGCAATTGACATGTTCCTGAAACTCGGTTTCAAGAGCGTGACGATGGATGATATTGCAGGAGAAATGTGCATTTCAAAAAAAACGATCTATAAATATTTTAGCAATAAGGAAATACTTATTGAAGAAGGAACAGATGTAATTCACGGAAAAATTCAAGTGTTAATGGAAAAAGTGATTTCTCAAAATCACAACGCTATTACCGAAAATTTCCAAATGAGAGAAATGTTTAAAGAAATGTTTCAATCATTTGACCAATCTCCGTCTTATCAGTTAAAAAAGCATTACCCAGAAATCTACCAAAAAATGATGTCCAATGCTATAGATGACTGTAGTCACATGTTTAGACAAAACATTGAAAAAGGAATCCAGGAAGGGCTATACCGAAAAGAAATAGATGTTGAGGTTTGTATAAAATTTTATTACACACTGATTTTTTCAATTAATGAAAATACGATAATGGAAAAAGATGCCTATAAACTCGAAGCAAAGGCGTTAGAATATCATACCAGGGCTATTGCAACTGCAAAAGGAATTTTAGAATTAGAAAAAAACTTACTTAATCCAACTACATAAAACAATGAAGAAAACAATTTTAATACTAATCCTAACATTTGCAATTGGTGTTAATGCGCAAGAAGTAAAATCGCTTACGCTAAAAGAGGCTATTACGTATGCGTTAGAAAATAAATCTGACGCCAAAAAAGCAAAATTGCAAGTTGAAAACGGCGAATATGAAATTCAGGAAATTCGCTCTAGAGCATTGCCGCAGATTTCGGCCAGCGGTAGTTTAACCCACAATCCAATCATTCAAACCACCGTTATTGATGGAGCAGGATTTGGTGCGCCCGGGACTACAATTCAAGCCGCTTTTGGACAAAAATGGTCTTCCGGAGCTGGCGTTACCTTAAACCAAGCGCTATACGATCAATCGGTTTTTGTCGGTTTGAAAGCGGCAAAGTCAACCCGCGAATTTTATCAGATAAATGCGCAATTAACAGAAGAACAAGTCATAGAAAAAGTAGCAAATGCCTATTATCAAGTATATGTTAAGCGTCAAAACCTAAATGTTTTAGACAATAATTTAACCAATACAAATAAAGTAAAAGACATTATTAAAGGGCAATTTGACAACGGCTTGGCGAAAAAAATTGATTTAGATCGGATTTTAGTAAAAATATCCAACATCAATACGCAAAGGCAACAGGTTTTAAATGCAGTTGAACTTCAAGAAAACGCTTTAAAATTTTATATGGGAATGCCTATTGAAACTAAGATTTCTATTCCACAAACCGAATTTGAAGTTACGCCACAAGCACTTTCTGAAGTGCCTGATGCCACTTCAAGAACAGAATATTTGTTGTTGAAAAAAAACGAACAGCTTTTACAATTTCAGAAAAAATCTATTCAAGCAGCCTATTACCCCACACTTTCTTTAACCGGAAGTTACAATTATATCGGTCAAGGCCCAGAAATGCCATGGTTTAAAAAACCTGCAAATGGGGTTTATTGGTCGGATTATGCGGCCATTGGTTTGAACTTAAACATACCGATTTTTACCGGATTTGGAACGCGTGCAAAAGTGCGTCAGGCAGAGAATAAATTACAATCGATAAAAGTAGATTTAGAAGCAACCAAATTGTCGTTGGATTTAGACTATGAAAATGCTAGAAAACAAATTGACAATAGCATCATCACCATCAAAAATCAAAAAGAAAATGCACAATTAGCGCAAGAAGTTTTAACCAATACTAACAACAATTACATCCAAGGTTTGGCATCGCTAACCGATTTATTGGATGCCGAAAACGCATTGGTAGAAGCACAAAACAATTATACAACGGCATTATTAGATTACAAATTAGCAGAAATTCAATTAATAAAATCAAAAGGCGAACTCAAAACATTAACTAACAAATAATCAAGATGAAAAAAAGTATCATAACCGCAATTGTAATTGTAGGAGCATTGGCCCTAATTGCTTTTATTTTAACGAATAACAAAAAATCAAACGAAGCCAAAACAGCTATTGTTGCTGAGAAAAATGCCGCCGTTTCTGTAAAAATTGACACCGTAAAAACCGAAGAAGTTTCTTTAGATTTTGTATCAAACGGTAATTTTGAACCGATTCAAGAATTGACATTTGCTGCTGAAAAATCAGGAAAAGTAGTAACCGTTTTGGCAAAAGAAGGCGATTATGTTACCGTTGGACAAACATTGGCCATCGTAAGAAGCGATGTTATCAATGTGAACGCACAAACGGCAAATTCATCCTACGAAAACGCAGCCGCAGATTACAGTCGATATGAAAATGCCTTCAAAACAGGCGGTGTGACAAAACAACAATTGGATCAGGCAAAACTGGCAATGGTGAATGCCAAAGCAAATTTGACGCAAGCCAACATCAACGTTGGAGATACCAGAATTAAAGCGCCAATTAGTGGTTTTATCAACAAAAAATATATCGAACCAGGCTCTATTTTAACCGGAATGCCAGCAACATCACTGTTTGATATCGTAAACGTCACTAAACTGAAATTAAAAGTGACCGTGAACGAAAATCAAGTAGCCAGTTTAAAAGTTGGTAGCACTGTTAAGGTTACAGCTAGCGTTTATCCAGACAAAACTTTTTCAGGAAAAATCACTTTTATTGCATCTAAAGCTGACGAAAGTTTGAATTTTCCGGTTGAAATTGAAATCACAAACAACGCTTCTAAAGACTTAAAAGCCGGAATGTATGGAACTGCCGAATTTGCTTCTAAACAACAAAAACAATCTTTAAAAATCGTCCCTAGAAATGCATTTGTAGGAAGCGTGAGCAGCAACCAAATTTTTGTAATTGAAAACGGAACTGCTAAACTTAAAAAAGTAACTGCCGGAAGAATTCTAGGTGAAAAAGTAGAAATTCTTGATGGATTATCTGATGGCGAAACCGTAATTGTTACAGGTCAAATCAACCTTCAAGAAGGCAGTAAAGTGGAAGTTATTAAATAGCCATAGGCTTTCGGCTATACGCACAAAGCCCGTAGCATTAATGCAAAAACACAACAAACAGCTTATGGCATAAAGCCTACAGCATAAAGCAAAAAAAAATGAAATTAGCAGAAATATCCATAAAGCGGCCTTCATTAGTCATCGTATTATTCACAATTCTAATACTTGGCGGACTGTTTAGTTACAGCAATTTGGGGTACGAATTGATTCCGAAATTCGAACAAAATGTAATTACAATTTCTACCGTCTATCCCGGTGCATCACCAAGCGAGGTTGAAAATACCGTTACCAAGAAAATTGAAGATGCGATTGCGTCGTTGGAAAACATCAAAAAAATCGATTCGAAATCATACGAAAGTTTGTCTATCGTATCCATTTCATTGACATCAACAGCCAATGTCGATATTGCGATGAATGATGCGCAACGAAAAATAAACGCCATCATTAGCGATTTACCGGATGATACCAAAACGCCTTCGTTGTCTAAATTTTCGTTAAGCGATTTGCCAATCATGACGCTTGGTGCCAACGGAAAAATGGATGAAGCGACTTTTTATGACTTAATAGATAAAAAGGTAGCGCCCGTACTTTCAAGGGTTGCCGGTGTGGCGCAAGTAAACATAATTGGTGGTCAAGAACGGGAAATTCAAGTCAATCTTGATGCCTTGAAATTGCAAGGTTACGGCCTTTCTATACCGCAAGTGCAACAAACGATCTTGAGTTCCAATCTGGACTTCCCAACAGGAAACATCCAAACGCGGGAACAAAAAATCTTAATCCGTTTGGCTGGAAAATATAAAAATGTCGAAGAATTACGAAATCTGGTCGTATCATCTCAAAACGGAATTCAAGTGCGTCTTGGTGATGTTGCCGATGTTCAAGATACGCAGAAAATTGCCGAAAAAATATCGCGTGTCGATCAAAAAAGCGCAATTGTTTTGCAAATTATCAAACAATCAGACGCGAATGCTGTTGCAGTAAGCGAAGATTTGGTAAAAACGATCAACAAACTTACAACCGATTATAAAAACAACGGACTTGAGCTACAAATAGCCAAAGACAGTACGATTTTTACGCTTGAAGCAGCCGATTCAGTAGTACACGATTTGCTTATTGCGGTACTTTTGGTAGCCCTTGTAATGCTATTTTTCTTACACAGCATTAGAAACTCTTTGATTGTAATGGTTTCTATTCCTGCGTCACTAATCGCTACTTTTATTGGAATTTATTTAATGGGGTATACGCTAAACTTAATGAGTTTATTGGGATTATCGCTCGTTGTTGGGATTCTCGTGGATGATGCGATTGTCGTGCTAGAAAACATTTATAGGCACATGGAAATGGGCAAAAACCGCGTTCGTGCCGCCTATGACGGAACAGCAGAAATTGGAGGGACTGTAGTATCCATTACCTTGGTTATTGTAGTAGTATTTTTGCCAATTGCCATGAGTTCCGGATTGGTTTCTAATATAATCACGCAGTTTTGTGTCACTGTAATTATCTCTACATTGTTATCGTTAGTGGCATCTTTCACCATAATTCCTTGGTTGTCTTCGCGTTACGGAAAATTAGAACACATTGAAGGCAAAAATCTTTTTGGAAGAATTATCCTTGGATTTGAAAGCTATTTAACCCGTTTTATCAACTGGGTTTCCGGGTTGTTAACTTGGTGTTTGGACCATTACATCAAAACTATCGTTGTGGTTTTAGTGTTGTTTCTCGGATCAACAATTGGATTGATGGGCGGTGGTTTTATCGGTGGTGAATTTTTCGCAGCCTCTGATAGTGGTGAGTTTTTGGTACAAATAGAAATGCCAAAAGACGCTTCGCTAGAACAAACCAACTTTATGACACAAAAAGCAGAAGCCTTTCTGAAAACACAAGAATATGTTCACAGTCAAATTACAACTGTTGGTCAAACCAGTGAAGGTATGGGTGCATCACAAGCAACAGCATACAAAGCCGAGATTGACGTAAAAATGATTGAGCAAAAAGATCGAACAGATGCTGCAAATGTTTATGCTGCAAAAATGAAACGAAAACTGGAAAAAGTTTTGGTTGGTGCCAAAGTAAAAACAGTTCCCGTTGGTATTCTTGGAACTGCCGACAATGCGACACTAGGTTTAATTGTTACGGGTCCAAATGTAGAAAGCGCTATGAAATTTGCAAAATTAGCAGAAGCTGAATTGCGAAAAATTCCCGGAACAACCGAAATTAAATTGACCGTAGAAGATGGGAATCCAGAAATCAATATTCAAGTAGATCGAGATAAAATGGCAGCGCTTGGACTTACACTTCAAACGGTTGGTGCCACAATGCAAACTGCCTATTCCGGAAATACAGATGGAAAGTTTAGGGCTGGAGAATACGAATACGATATTAACATCAAGTACAATGCTTTTGACAGAAAAAACATTACCGATGTTAGTAACCTAATATTCATTAATTCAGCGGGACAACAAATCAAATTATCACAATTCGCAACCATTAAAGAAGGTTCAGGGCCAAGTCAGCTAGAGCGTAGAGACAAAACAGCTTCAGTAACCGTGCAAGGTCAAAATGTAGGTGTTGCATCTGGAACGATTGTAACGCAATGGCAAGAAAAAATTGACAAGCTAGAAAAACCAACTGGTGTAAACTACATTTGGGGTGGCGATCAAGAAAACCAAAGCGAAGGTTTCGGAACATTAGGAATCGCATTATTGGCCGCAATTATATTGGTCTATCTGGTAATGGTTTCCTTATACGACAGTTTTGTGCATCCATTCGTGGTATTGTTTGCCATTCCTCTTTCGTTTATTGGTGCGATGCTAGCTTTAGCTTTAACCAACAATACGCTGAATATCTTTACTATTCTTGGGATTATCATGCTTATTGGTCTGGTTTGTAAGAATGCGATTATGCTCGTGGATTATACTAACCAACGCCGAAAAGCCGGTGAAACAATCAGAACTGCATTGATCCAAGCCAATCATGCAAGGCTGCGACCGATTTTGATGACTACGATTGCGATGGTTTTTGGTATGTTTCCAATTGCATTGGCTTCTGGAGCTGGAGCCGAATGGAAAAATGGTTTGGCCTGGGTAATTATAGGTGGATTGATTTCATCATTATTCTTAACTTTAATTGTCGTACCGGTAATTTACGAAATAATGGAAAAAATCATAAGCAAATTCTCTAAAGGAGAAAAAACAGATTATGAAGCTGAAATGATAGCCGATTATAAACCCCAAGAATTAAGCGAAGATGGATTTAATCCGAAACATTCGGTTTAAATAAAACAACTTATTGCAATGCATTAATACAAGGTCTTTTCACGAATGATGAAAAGACCTTTTTTTACGTCATTCGTTTTAGTTGTGAGACTTGTTCTTGTTTTTTATATTGCAATAAATTTGCACCATGAAAAAAGCAGCATTCCTTTTAATCGTTTTCTCGATAATTTCCTGCCAATCCGACAAACAATACAACACCGTAACCGTTAAAGACAAATTCGCTATTGAGCTTCCTGCTGATATGGTAAAGGCCGAAAATCTAAACAAAGAATCTTCCTTGCAATATCAAAATCTGGCGAACGAATTTTATGTAATCGTTATCGATGAAACCAAAAAGAGTTTTGAAGTCTTATTGAAAGAAAAAACCATTGCCACTCCTGATTTAGATGGTTATGTGAGTGTAATGAAGCGCAATTTAGAAAGAACCGTTTCCTACCCAAAGTTTTCTGCTATTGATAATTCTAAAATCAATGGGCTAAAAGCGCGCCAATTTTCAGTTACAGGCGTTGTTGATGACTTTAGTGTTTATTACGAATTTGCTTACATTGAAGGCAAGTCGAATTACTACCAAATTGCAATTTGGACAGAAAAAAGCGCCAAAGAAGCAGCCCAAGACAAAATGAAACGCATTATCAATTCATTTAAGGAAATCAAAAAACGAGGTTGATTCCCTTTTAATGGTTGTAAGCTTTGTACAACTTGCGCAAAGTAAAGTCATAAAAAAAGCCCCCGACTTGGGAGCTTGTTTATTATGACTTTTAAATCTTAATTTCTGTTTACAATCGCATCTTCTTTCCATGTTTTTACAGAAGCGACACGGTTTTCTGAATAATCAACTTCGGTCAGATTGTTGTTGTTCCAAAAAAACCATTTGCCGGTTTTTTTGCCATTGTTATATTCTGCAATTGCATTTTTAGTACCATTTTCATCAAACGAAACCCATGTACCATGTAATTTTCCTTTTTTAAAAAAACCTTCTTGGCTTACTTTACCATTCTCGTAATAATAAGTTGACTTGATAAGGTTACCAACAACTTCATGTTTTGGTGCTATATTTTGTGCAGAAATAATTCCTGAAATTAAAATGGCTACTATTAATAGGTACTTTTTCATGATATGGAGTTTTAATGTTTAATAATTACATAACAAATATATAAATTAATTTACACTAAACAAACTTTCGCTTAACAATTTGGTAACATTGGATAAAATTTAACATTGGTAATTTTTGGAAAATAAAAAAGCCACTGATTTCTCAATGGCTTTAGGGGTAATGTTTTATAGTTTTATTTCAGTAACCTATCGAATAAAACTTGCAATTCTGGGTCCGAAGGTCTTGCAGCATCTGCGTTCACAACATTTCCTTTCGGGTCAATTAATATAAACCTTGGAATAGAATTGATACCATAGGCGGTAACAAAATCTGAACTCCAGTTGTTGTCGGCAATCAACTGAATACCTCCTAAAGATTTGTCAGCAATCATTTTTTTCCATTTTTCGTAGTCTTTTTTCTCATCAACAGACAAACTTACAAAGGCGATATTTTTTCCTTCGTATTTTTCTTCTACTTTTTGAAGAAATGGAATTTCGCCACGACAAGGCCCGCACCAAGTCGCCCAAACATCGATATATACATATTTTCCGCGCAAATCTTCTAGTTTGGTTTTGCCGCCTTTAAAGTTTTCATAATCAAAAGAAGGAGAAACGCTTCCTGTTAGTTTTTGCTTGGCTAGTTCCTGTGCTTGTTCGGCTTCGGCTTGTGCGGCAACTGCTTCCGCTTCTTCTTTCATCATTTTCTCCATGGCTGCTTTGAAGTCTGGGTCTAAACTTTTATCATTGAGTTTTTCGGCCACTTTTGCATTATGGGCAGCAAATGCTTTGTCAAAATCTGCTTGGCTTTTTATTTGTGGAATCCCGTTTTGAAATTCCTCTTCCATCAGTGTTTTTTGTGCAAGAAAGTTATTTTCCTTTTCACCTTTTCCTTTATATACTATTGATTCGTCGAATTTCTTGGCATCCATAGTAAGGATAAGGTCAGTACCCGGTTCTAAATAAAGTGTGGTAAATTCCGTTCCGTCATGCAATTCGTATAATCCCGAAGGAGCCGCGAAAGAAGCGGTAAAAACGCCATCTTTATTGATCGCTATTTCTTTTTTGAATTCCTTTTTCTTAGAAATTGTAATCAAATCAGAATTGCGATTGGCGATTTTTGCTGTAAATTTTACATCTTGTGCATAAACGCCGCAAACGAATAACAGTAGTAGCAAACTTATTTTTTTCATTTTTATTAATTTTTTAGTTCTTGTAAAAATAAAATTATAAATGATACATTGGGTTATTTTACGGTAATATTTTTCTGTCACCATTATGCGTTAAGGATGGAGGCGTTATCCTTTTTGCTCCTGCTGCCAGGAGCGAAAAGATATAGCCGAGAGCCTGACCCATAGGGGAACGCCCAATTTAAAATAAAAACAAAACATCTATTTATATTTCCCTAAAATTGACAATTATGATTAAATTTGCTGCTTAAATTTTTAATCATGTACAGAAGTCACAATTGCGGAGAACTCAACGCCTCGCACATCAATACAGAAGTTACGCTGGCCGGCTGGGTCCAGAAATCCCGCGATAAAGGTTTTATGAACTGGGTCGATTTGCGCGACCGCTACGGCATCACGCAGTTGGTTTTTGACGAAAGCCGTACCGACAAAGCTGTTTTTGAACTGGCGAAAACACTCGGGCGCGAATTTGTGATCCAAGCGAAAGGCACCGTGATTGAGCGTGAAGCGAAGAATAAAAATATGCCAACCGGCGACATTGAAATTCTGGTGACGGAATTGATCCTATTGAATGCCGCATTGACACCACCATTTACAATTGAAGATGAAACCGACGGCGGCGAAGACATCCGAATGAAATACCGCTACCTCGATATTAGGAGAAATCCGGTGAAAAACTCGCTTTTATTCCGCCATAAAGTGGCTATGGAAGTTCGAAAATACCTTTCGGATCTTGATTTTTGCGAAGTGGAAACACCTTATTTAATCAAATCGACTCCTGAAGGAGCGCGTGATTTTGTTGTGCCTTCACGGATGAATGAAGGACAATTTTATGCCTTGCCGCAATCGCCTCAAACTTTTAAACAGTTATTGATGGTGGGCGGAATGGACAAATATTTCCAAATCGTAAAATGTTTCCGTGACGAAGATTTGCGTGCCGACCGTCAGCCGGAATTCACACAAATCGATTGTGAAATGGCTTTCGTAGAACAAGAAGATATTCTGAATGTTTTTGAAGGATTGACGCGTCATTTGCTCAAAGAAATCAAAGGCATTGATGTGGCGCAATTCCCAAGAATCACTTATGATTATGCGATGAAAACGTATGGGAATGACAAACCAGACATCCGTTTCGGAATGGAATTTGGCGAGTTGAATGCTGTTGCGCAACATAAAGATTTCGGCGTATTCAATTCAGCAGAACTGGTGGTTGCAATTGCGGCACCTAACTGCGGCGAATATACACGAAAAGAAATCGACGGACTGATTGATTGGGTAAAACGCCCTCAAGTTGGTGCCAGCGGAATGGTTTATGTAAAATGTAATGAAGACGGCACTTATAAATCTTCTGTAGATAAATTCTACGACCACGACGATTTAGCACAATGGGCGAATGTTACAGGAGCGAAAGCTGGTGATATGATTTTCGTACTTTCCGGACCGGCAGATAAAACAAGAACGCAATTGAGCGCACTTCGTATGGAACTTGCCACCAGATTAGGATTGAGAAATCCTGCAGCATTCGCTCCCCTTTGGGTTGTGGATTTCCCGTTATTGGAACTGGACGAAGAAAGCGGCAGATGGCACGCCATGCACCACCCATTTACCTCTCCAAAACCCGAAGACATGGAATTGTTGGCAACCAATCCCGGAAAAGTACGCGCCAATGCTTATGACATGGTATTGAACGGTAACGAAATTGGCGGTGGTTCTATTCGTATCCACGACAAAGCGACACAACAACTGATGTTTAAATATTTAGGATTTACGGAAGAAGAAGCGAAAAACCAATTTGGCTTTTTGATGGATGCGTTTCAGTTTGGTGCGCCGCCTCACGGTGGATTGGCTTTCGGACTGGACCGATTGGTTGCCATTTTAGGCGGACAGGAAACCATCCGTGATTTTATCGCTTTCCCGAAAAACAATTCAGGTCGTGATGTGATGATCGATGCGCCTTCGGTGATTGATGAGAAACAATTGGAAGAATTGCATATTCGTTTGCGGTAAAATTATCGATTGGTAACGAAAACGATTGATAAGCACCCATTATTCTTTAAAAAAGAGAAGCTGATTAGCCGTAAAAGAAGCTGATTTTGTTAAAGAAATTCGTTGAACTCACTGTAAATCAATAAATTTTATAAAAAAATTAACATAATTCGTCCATCGTATTATTTTATAGATTACATTTGCCCATTATAAATTTATTATTTTATTACAATGCGTACAGGTACAGTTAAATTTTTCAATGAATCAAAAGGTTACGGATTCATTACAGATGAAGAAACAGGAAAAGACATTTTCGTTCATGCTTCAGGAATCAGAGCGGAAGAACTTCGCGAAGGTGACAGAGTATCTTACGAAGAAGAAGAAGGAAGAAAAGGTAAAGTTGCTGCACAAGTTGCAGTACTTGAAGACTAATATATAAGCATTTATTTTTAGTTACCTCAATGGTTTCAAACGTCTCGATTTATCGGGACGTTTTTTTTTTGAAGCTATTGCTGCACCAATTCGCTCTTTTTGGAGCTCGGGTCCGGCTATCCGTTGCAATCTTTTTGTTTTTAAAGGAAAAACAAAAAGGATTTCCTCTCCTATCCGGGCTAAAAATCACGCACAACCGGAATTTTTCATTTTCAAATCGATAAATTTGCTAACATGAAATTCCCCGAAAACTTATTTTCAAAACTCGAAGCAAGAAAGCAAAATAACGCCTTACGTCAATTGCCAACTTCAGGCTGTCTTATTGACTTTGCTTCTAACGATTACATTGGTTTTTCGAAATCATCTGCCATTTTTGAAGCGACGCACCAATATCTTATCGACAACAAAATCACAAACAATGGCGCAACGGGCTCAAGATTAATTTCAGGCAATCACGATCTTTATAAAACTACCGAAGATTTTATCGCCAATTTCCACCAATCGGAAACGGCACTGGTTTTTAATTCAGGTTACGATGCAAACGTTGGTTTTTTTAGTGCGGTTCCGCAAAAAGAAGATGTGATTTTGTATGACGAGTTGTGTCATGCTTCCATTCGCGACGGCATCAGGCTTTCTAACGCAAAATCTTACAAATTCCAACATAACGATTTTGAGGATTTAGAACGGCTGATCAACTTCAATGGCAATTTCAAAAAATCAATTTATATTGTAACCGAAAGCGTTTTTTCGATGGACGGCGATACACCCAATCTTGAACAATTGGTTGCCGTTTCAGAAAAATACAATGGCTATTTGGTGATCGATGAAGCACACGCACTTGGCGTTTTTGGCAATCCCGGAGCGTCAGGAGGCGAAGGATTGATAGCGGAAAATCAATTGCAGGATAAAATCTTCGCACGCATTATGACTTTCGGAAAAGGCTTGGGTTGTCACGGCGCAGCAATTCTAGGTTCGGTAGCATTAAAAGATTATCTGATTAATTTTGCGCGCAGTTTTATATACACGACCGGACTTTCACCCCATTCTGTAGCTACCATTTTAATTGCTTACCAATATTTGGAGAACGATAAAATAGCAATTCAACAGCTTCGCAAGAACATCGTTCATTTCAACCAACAGAAAAATTTGCTGAGTCTGAAACCGCTTTTCGTCAGAAGCAAATCGGCTATCCAATGCGCCATCATTCCGGGCAATGAGAAAGTAAAATCCATCGCCGCACAATTGCAGGAAAATGGTTTTGATGTAAAAGCGATCCTGTCACCAACAGTTCCGGAAGGTCAGGAAAGATTGCGAATTTGTTTGCATTCTTACAATTCAGAAGTAGAAATTTCAAAAGTATTGGAGTTGTTGCGTAACTTTGTCTGATGGAAAATACCACTTTTAAAAAAATTGGCAGCTTTCAGTATTCTTCTGAAGCGGTAATTGTGAAAGGCAAACTCGAATCCAGCGGAATTGAGGTATTCATGCGGGATCAATATACGATTGATACAGATCCAATATTGAGCAATGCGCTCGGCGGAGTAAAGCTTTTTGTCAAAAAAGATGATTTTGACAAAGCGCTTGAAATTCTTTCTGAAATCAGCAAAAATGCTCTTGATGACAACGGAAAACCCATCGTCTGTCCAAAATGCGGCCATGAAAAAGTAGATTTATTCACTTCTGTTAGAAATATCGGTACACTTATTACCGCAATATTTTCCTTACTTATTGCCGCACTGCCTTTTTATGCTGATTATAAATACAAGTGTGACAATTGCAAATTTGAATTTTCTCAAGAATGAAACTATTTATTACAGGAATATCGACTGATGTCGGCAAAACTATAGCATCTGCCATCATTACCGAAGCTCTAGAAGCAGATTACTGGAAACCAATACAAGCCGGTGACTTAGATAATTCCGACAGCCACAAAATCAAGTCGCTTTTATCGAATTCAAAAACAATCGTTCAACCGAACAGCTATGCTTTAAAAACGCCAGCAAGCCCACATTTGGCGGCACAACTGGATGGAATTACTATAGAATTGAGAAAAATTATCGAACCAAAAACCAATAATCACCTTGTCATTGAAGGCGCAGGCGGTATTTTTGTTCCATTAAACGAAGTCGAAACCGTTGTGGATTTAATCCGTCCTGATTATAAAGTCGTAGTCGTTTCAAGACATTATCTCGGTAGTATCAACCATACATTATTGACGATTGAAGCACTCCAAAACCGAAAAATAAACATCGCTGGAATCATTTTTAATGGCGATGAAAACCAATCGACAGAAAGTATAATCCTTAATAAAACGGGTGTTAATTTTGTCGGAAGAATTGAAAATGAACCGTATTTCGACCAAAACGTAATCAAAGAATACGCAGATTTGTTCCGTGAAAAACTATTGCAATTAATAAATTAAGTCGGTCGTGAAATCTGAAGGCGCTGCTTTCGACTTTCGACTTTCGACTTTCGACTAAAATAAAATGAATCTATCCGAAAGAGACCGCCAATACCTTTGGCATCCCTACACACAACACAAAACTGCTACGGCTCCGGTTGCCGTCACAAAAGGCGAAGGTGCTTTGCTTTGGGATGAAAACGGCAAGGAATATATCGATGCGATTGCATCGTGGTGGGTCAATCCGTTTGGGCATTCGAACCTATTTATTGCCAACGCGATTTACAAACAACTTACAACTTTAGAACACGTTTTGTTTGGCGGATTTACACACGAACCGGCGGTGATTTTGTCAGAGAAACTGATGGCAATCTTACCCAAAAACCAACAAAAAATTTTCTTTTCAGACAATGGTTCGACCGCAGTTGAAGTTGCCATAAAAGTCGCACTACAATATTTCTTTAATAAAGGAGAAAAACGAACAACTATAATCGCTTTCGAAAATGCTTTTCACGGCGATACTTTTGCGGCAATGGCTGCGAGTGGTATTTCCTTTTATACGCAAGCTTTCTCCGGAATGTTCATCGATGTCGTTCGGATTCCCGTTCCGGTAAAAGGCAGTGAAAAAGTTTGTTTTGACGCTATGCGAGATGTCATCAAAAGCCACAATTGTGCCGGATTCCTATTCGAACCATTGGTGCAAGGCGCCGCCGGTATGGTAATGTATGAGGCAGAAAGTCTTGACGAACTGATTTCCATTTGCAAAGAAAACAACGTCATCACGATTGCCGACGAAGTGATGACAGGATTCGGTAAAACCGGAAAAAACTTCGCTTGCGATTATTTACAGCAACAACCGGATGTGATGTGCTTGTCGAAAGCGCTTACGGGCGGGACAATTCCGATGGCGATTACCACTTTTACACAGGATTTATTTGACGGATTTTATAGTGATGATATTAACAAAGCGCTTTTTCACGGGCATACTTTTACGGCAAATCCGACAGGTTGTGCAGCGGCTTTGGCAAGTTTAGAATTGCTAGAAACTGTTGTAATGCAAGACAATATCCAACGGGTTAACAAATCCCATCTTGCTTTTCAAAACCATATTCAAAACCATCCGAAAGTTACAACAACTAGGGTTTTAGGAGTCATTTTCGCATTGGAAGTCAAGATTGAAAGCGAAGAAAGTTACTATGGCAATATGCGTACGAAACTGTATAATTTCTTTATTGAAAAAGGTGTGATCCTACGTCCGGTCGGGAATATTGTCTATATTTTACCACCATATATTATTACGGACGAACAACTTCAAAAAGTATATGCAATTGTTGAAGAAGCTTTGGAAATAGTTTAATTTTGAAGAAAGTTTAACCACAAAGTAAAGAAGTTTTATGCGAAGTTTTTTTTAAATATTCCTATGCTTCCTTTGCGAAAAACTTTGTCACTTTGCGTTAAAATAAAATACGTTGCCACAAAAAATCGCCATCACCGCCATCGCCTCTATTTCTCCGTTAGGGAATAACCCAAAAACCATTTGGGAAAATTATCTTTCGGAACAACATTGCTTCACAGAAAGATCTTTCGGAAATCAAAAAGTGCTGGTTGCAGCACTGGATTTGCCTTCAAAAGAAGTCATATCCGAATTGAGAAAATCAGACCCAAAATACAAATCGCTCGACGATTCTGTTTTGTACGCAATTGCCGCTTCGCGCGAAGCGGTAAAAAATGCTGGTTGGAATAATGACGCTGCATTCGGCATTAATATTGGTTCTTCTCGCGGCGCAACGACATTATTTGAAAAACATTTTGAAACATTTTTAGCTTCCGGGAAAGCACAGACGCTCGCCTCGCCTACTACAACCTTGGGCAATATTTCGTCTTGGGTGGCGCATGATCTGCAGAGCGAAGGGCCGGAAATTTCGCATTCCATTACGTGTTCAACGGCATTGCACGCACTTTTGAATGGCGTCGCGTGGTTGCTAGCAGGAATGGCAGACAAATTTCTCGTTGGTGGAAGTGAAGCGCCGTTGACGCATTTCACCATTGCGCAAATGCAGGCGATGAAGATTTATGCCAAAGAAAACACCGCCTTTCCTAACCTTGCGATGGATTTTGAAAAATCGAAAAACACAATGATTTTAGGCGAAGGTGCATCGATTTGTTGTTTGGAGATTGGAACAGAAGAAAACGCATTGGCTTATATTGAAGGCATTGGTTATGCAACAGAAATTTTGGAACACAACACCTCGATTTCTGCAGAAGCGGATTGCTTTAAAAAATCGATGCTCATGGCATTAAAAAATATGCCTTTGGAAGATGTTGATGTGATTGTCATGCATGCGCCTGGAACTATAAAAGGTGATTTATCAGAATATAAAGCGATTCAAAATATATTTGGCGAAAAACTGCCATTGCTAACCACAAACAAATGGAAGATCGGCCATACTTTTGGTGCTTCTGGAATGTTGGGTGTTGAAATGGCGTTGCTGATGATGGAACATGATGTCTTTATCGGAGTGCCTTTCACGAAGGTGCAAAACCAAAAAAAGCCCATTAAAAATGTATTGGTCAATGCTGTTGGATTTGGTGGCAATGCGGTGAGTATATTATTGGAAAAGGCATAAAAAAAACCCGCGTTAAAGCGGGTTTTCACTATTATAAAGCGTAAGAGAATTTAATTCATAATGACTTTTTGAACCATTTCGAGGTTGTTCTCGGTTTTGATTTTTACAACTACAACTTGGTTATGAACCGACAAATCATTGGTGGTAAAATCGGTGTTTTCAATTTTGTTTTTCTCAAAAACCACTCTTCCCAACAAATCATAAACCGTTACCGAAGCGATATTTTGCGCTTTAGATTTGATTTGAATTTGATTGCCATCTCTGATAACGCCAATGTCATTTTTATCTAAAACTGGGATTTCAGTTCCTAAAGTGGTATTGGTAAAACGCAATTCGAAACGGTCGTTGAAAGTTCCTATTTCGGAATTAAAAGTATAGGGACCGTCGTGCAAGTTAGTGATAACGTCATTGGTATTATCATACAGGTAAACGTTCTGATCCATAAAAAATCCGTCGAAATCATTCATTGTAATTGAAAAATTGCCATTGATTGCCGTGTTGAATCCTAACGGAATTACATCTGCATTACTGAATGGTAATCCGCGACCCTGAATGGCAAGTGGCTGCGTTTCAAGAATTGTATATAAAGCTACATAATTCCCAGCATCCATGGTTTTGCCGTCGTAAAGATTGTCGAGCGAGTTGGTCGCGCCGTCAACATATCCTAAAAGCATTTCTGAATAAGCACCTTCTGTGTTGGAAATGTTCAACCAAAGTCTACCATCGTTCGCTGTTCCCACAGGATCTTCAAGAGTATTGGCGCTTCTAAAAAATTGCCCATTATTGCTTCCCCCGGTTCGCATGGCATTGTTAAAACTAACTTCTGCTGTACCACTAGTGAGTGCTTCTACAAAAAAAGCTTGTCCCGAAGCAATGTAACCGTTCGGTTTAAGATTATTATTGGATGGGTCTGAAACCGGAGCTGTTCCTGTTCCTACGCCACCCGTAAGATTATATTTTGCATAATCATCTGCAGTATAATTAAAGGTCTGATTCCCTGGAATACTTGCGCTTATGGCCGATTTATGTGTCCAAAAATACAAAGTCCCACTAATTTTAGTAGCATTGGCCTCGATGAATTTTTTGGCATCCACTGCTGACGGATACGGATTTCCGATAAGGTTATCAGCATAAGTACCCGATTTCACTACATTGATTTTAATCACACCTGTATTTTGAAGTCCATTGAAATTAACGGTGTAAGAAGGTGTATTGTTATTACTGAAATTTAAGTTTTCAGGAGCGCGGGAAATATAGCCTTTTGCTGCTGTCATTGTTGTTGATGATTCCAGATAAGTCCAGTTGTTTACTGCCGTATCGAAACTATAAAAAACCGATTGATCTCCGTTGGCCAAAACGTTTAGCGTTTGAGAAGCAACTGGTGCTGACCAATAGGTATAATCATATTGCTTTAATGCTGTGGTTTGTCTTTGTACTTTAATGGCACCTGTGTTGGTGGCACTATCACTAACCTGAACTAAGCTTCCGTCATCGGCAACGATCAGTTGAGCGGTTCCATTTAAAGTGATGTCATTTTGTACCGTAATGGTTTTTCCTGTATTTATGGTCAGCACTTTTCCGGTATTGATTACCAATTCGCAAGCCGCAAAATCGGCGCCACTATAATCGGCATTTATTATTGCTTTTACAGTTGCAGATGGTGTTCCGTTAGACCATACATTACTGGCCCAAGTTGTTGCTGTTCCGGCACATTTTGGTCCAAATTCATCGGCACCAACATCTGGAGTGCTGGTATTTCTTGTATCGGCATCAATATCCGTTGTAATTGAAGTTGTTAAAGGCGCTATGCCCTTTGCATCCAAATTGGTAAGATTTCCTGAATTGGTCGCATCGATGTGAAGATCAGAGGCGTTGTTGGTAAAAACGGGAACTACGGTAAACGAATGTGAATCTTTTGTGGTTGCTAAAGCCCATAGAAGTACTGTACTTTTTAAATTTGTAACCGTATAAAAACTACCGAATGAGCCTATATATTGACCCGAATAGTCATTATAATCGATAAAAGAAAAAGCACTCGTATCTGTTACTTCCGTATAAATGGCAAATCTGGTCGAGCCACTTGTTTGAGCGTTTATTAAAATATTATTCCTAATATCGAAACCTGAGCCGCCTTTTATATACAAACAAGCAGAGGCCCCAGAAGTTTGATTGACAGATTGCCTAACAGTATTGTGATAAATTTTCACACCACTACCGCTATTGATATAAATCCCATTTCCGCTTTGAGATCCAGGATCACCGCCACCTGCCGAAGACACATTGGCAATCATATTATTATAAATGGTTTGGGTATCACCACTGGCGTAAATTCCATTTATCAATTTTCCTTGCGTAATTTGAACGGTATATACTTTGTTATTGTAAATGGTGGCATTGTTCCCGATTGATGAAATCCCGGCATGCCCATCATTGCTTGATGTTGAATACAAATTGGAGATTGCATTATCATTAATTATAGTAGTGTTTCCTGAAACATAAATACCATAACAAATACCGTCACCCGTTGTATTTTCAATATTGGAAAGTGTATTGGAAGAAATCGTACCCGAAGTTGAACCCGTTACATAAATTGCAGAGTGAAATGGACTTCCGCCTACACCATTGGGTCTTTTAATGCCGGCAAGCGTATTGCCTGAAATAGTATAACTGGCAGCATTAATAAAATAAATCCCTACATAAGGTTTAGAACTATCAGTTGTCGATCCAATAATGTTATTACTAACTGTCCATCCTGTATTCGAACTACTGGTTCCATTTACATATACACCTTGCTTAACATTTGTAAAAGTATTATTGGTAACCTCATTGCTGGCGTTGTTGGCAGCATTACCCAATGAACTTCCTCCGGCGTAAATACCAACAGACAATGTTCCCGCACTAATATCGACAATATTAGTCTTAACGATCAGGTTTTTAAATTTGTTGTTGGTTGCTGTATTGTAGAGCCAAATCGCAGCACGTTGCGTATAGGAATTACCGCTATCACTAAAGTTGTTGTAAACCGTAAGCTGTTTATCGCTGGCACCATTATTCCCATCGATGATAATGTTATCGGCACCATTGAGTTGTATGGTTGCGCCACTGGTCACTATAGCAGTAATGCTTACTGTTTTTCCGGTATTGGGTCTAATGGTTAAAGTATTAGTAGCGCTGGTTCCTGAAAATTGATTAATAACAATTGCCGATGAGGGCGTTTGGTCGTTGTCAATTAAAAAAGTAACTGGCCCCGAAACGCCATCTGAATTAATTTTTGCAATAGCGTTAGCCAAAGTATTGTAGGGCGCAGACTGCGAAGTACCAACAACATAATTCCCAGACAATTGTGCAAATGAAAGTACCGGAATTATTAAAAACACAAATAAAATTCTTTTCATATAACGTGTAGGTTAATATAGTATGCGCGCATACCTTATTTAGGTTGTACAAATCTATTATCACATACGCAATATTGTTTATTAAAGGATGCTAAAATTTGAGTATTTTCGATATGATGTGTCAATCCGTCGACAAACAGCACAAATCACGATAACGTTTTCGTTGAATTGTAAGTTTTTTCGTTGTAATATTGGACTTAAATTGTTGAAATTTAGCAATTTAAAAAGTTGTATAATAAGTTCAACTAACAGAACATTTTACTCGTAAGAATTTGAAAAAAAGAATATTTAGGTGTTTTGAATCAAGAACTTATCGATTCGAATTCTTTTACTTTTTCATAAACCAAATTACTTTCAAAGCCTTTACGCAATAAGAAATCGCAAAACTTTTTCCTCTTTTTCATTGCGTTTTTTTCACGGATCGAAAGCCAATTGTTTTCTGCGGTTTTATGGAAAGTTTCGAGGTATTCTTCGTCTGTAATTTCTTTCAGCGCTTTATCAATGTTAAATCTGGAAATATTCCGAAATTTAAGTTCATTAACAATCCTTATTTTCCCCCACGACTTAATGCGGTGCTTCCCTCGTGCAAAACTGCAGGCAAAACGTTCTTCATTAAGAAAATTGTTGTTGATGAGATGCACAATAATCAAATCGATAGCTTCCGGAATCATATTCATCGCCTTTAGTTTTACCTCTATTTCATTGTGGCAACGCTCCTGATAGGAACAAAAAAATTCAAGCTTTTGAATGGCTTCGGTTAGCGTAAAACTATTTTTCATAAAGGCTTATATTTTAGACGTGGCTTTAGGAATTGTAAAGATAGAAAATGATAACAGAACTGATCATAATCCTAAAAAATAGAATGATTATTGCGAATGTGGAAATGTTAAAAAAAATATGCTTAAAAACGAATTAATTTGATTGTATTTCTTGCGTTAAACCTTTCTCCAACAGTATATTTACAAATAAAAATGGCATTTCATCGATGAAATAAGTAGTTTGTCAGTTTTGTTAAAATTACACGCGTTAAGGTTTGCATGAAAGTGGGTTTTGTAAGTATTTTTACTACCCCCCGAATTCATTTTTACGTATAAAGTTTTGTGAATCCGAGGACCTTTGGAATTATATTAACTGCCCCTAATATACGTTTTATGAAATTGAAGATTACTTTTTTTACGATTCTATTTTTACTGTCTTTACAGCGTTCCCAAGCACAAAATGTTAATGCCACTTGGGGGGCAAATGGTAATACCGCATGGTACACTGGAGGTAACTGGGCTGGCGGTTCTTACGCCGGTGCTCAAGGAGCCGCCGCATCAAACACAAACATTGCAACTTTTACAAGTGCTTTTACAGGAACTACGACGGGTATCAATATGGGTACTAACAGTCTTAATTTAGGTGCCATTTCCTTAGACAACACAAGAACGACTGCCACAAATATCGGTAATAGCAGTGCTACTGGAGGAGTTCTAAGACTTTATGGTGCGACCGTAAACAGTGTTGCTAATACAGTAGCCAGAAATAATGGCGCTGGCCTCTTAACGCTTCAGGTAGCGCAAAACGGCTCGATGGGTGTAGTTTTGTCAAACGCTACAGATAATATTTTCCAAATTGATAATACTGGAGGTATAGCAATTTCATCCATCATTAGTGGCGCAAATAAACTCACAAAAGGCGGTTCTGGCACTGGAATTTTACAATTAACAGGTGCCAATACCTACACAGGGTTAACAACCGTAACCGGAGGAACATTAGAACTTAACAGAACAGGCGGTACTACGATCCCAACTGGTAACAGTGTTACTGTCAACAGCGGCGGTACATTACTAATAACAACAGCCCAACAATTAGCAAATGTAACTGTTGATCCGGGAGGAAAACTTATTGTAGCTGCTACCTTAACCATTACAGGAACAGCAACCATTAACGGTACATTCCAAATTAACCAAGGAGGTTTTGCGACTGGAGGCACATGGACTTATGGTAGCTCCTCAACATTAGTATATAACAATACAAGTGGGGTTTATGGACCAATTGATGCCAGTCATTCTTATTGGCCAAGTAGTGGCCCAGTAAATGTTACTGTTCAGGGAGCTGGCGGGATTAATTTAGGTGTATCAAGAACCGTAACAGGTAATTTTCAGACTGCTGCAGGGGTAACTTTAAGTAGCGGTGCAGTAATAACCATAAACGGAAACTGCCAGATTAATACCGGAGGGGTTTTCAATAATGTTCCTACTTATGGTGGTGCATCGACACTAATTTACAATCAAGGAAGCACGCCAACTTTTGGGAATGAGTGGACTGGCAACAGCACTACTGCAGGTCTTGGTATCCCTTTCAATGTAACACTTCAAAATAGCACAACGCTTAACCTCCCTACTACTGATAGGGGTATGGCCGGATCCTTGACTATTACAAGCGGAACTTTATCTTTGAATGCTACTTCAGGAGACCTATATGTAGCGGGCAACTGGAACAACTCAGGTACTTTTACACCTAACCTTAGGGCTGTTTTCTTTAACGGAGCAGGCCCGAAAACAATTACAAAAACCGGAGGAGAAACCTTTGATTATTTATTAATCAACAAATCATCAGGAACAATGCAACTTGGTAGTAATGTAACGATTACTGCAAACAAATCGGTAACTCTTACAAATGGTGGTATTACTTTAGGTAATTTTGATTTTATATTGAATTCCGGTGTAACACTTAATTCCTACTCCTCTTCCAAATATTTCATTACCAACGGCACCGGCCAATTAAAACAGATTGTAGCAGGAAGCGCAAAAATATTTCCGGTTGGAAACAGCGCATACAACCCATTAACACTTACCAATACAGGTACTTCTGACACTTATGGAATTCGAGTTCAAGACGGGTCAATAAGTGGTTTAAGCCCAAACGACGTGACACTTACAATAGATCGCCGTTGGCTGATTACTGAGGCTGTAGCCGGCAACAGTACGCTCACAATTGCAGCGACTTATAATGCGGGTGAAGAAAACAACAGCACTGCCTTTAACGCCGGAACACAACCTTATATAGGTTTGTATGACGGCACTTTTTGGAGCGAGACAACAGCTACTGGCACCAACACTTTTACAGCAACTACTACCGTTGCTCCTACCAACCTTACTACTGCACAAACAATAGCATTAGGAAAAGATTACGGTATAATTGGTGTTGTTATTCCGGCTATTACATCTTTTTCTGCTTCTGTCAATGATGGCACGGGTACTCACGGTTACATCGGTAGCACTATCACTATCACAGGTACTAATTTCACAGGTGTCACCACTGTAAAATATGGCGGGAGCGGCGGCACTTCTGTAGGCTCATTTACCGTTGTAAATCCAACTACCATAACATTTACAGCTCCTGCAGCAATGACAGGAACACTGTATGTACAGAATGTAAATGGCAATAATGACACTAGCGTATCATCTTATACCAATTTAGGATACATCACACAAACCGGCGCAACAGATTGGGCTACAGCAACTTCATGGCTGGGAGGGAATATCCCTCCTGCAAGTGCAACTACTACAATTGGACATAACTTAAACATCGCATCTGCTATTGCAAATTCACCTGTCACCATAATCGTAAATTCCGGAAAAACATTATCACTTAACAATGCAGCATCAGCAATTACGGTTGCAACATCTGTTACCAATAATGGAACGGTATCTTTTACCAATACAGGAAGTATGACGGTACTGAATTTTATCAATTCAAGTACAGGAACCGTAGTTTGGTCGGCAGCGGGAACGCTTAACATCGCTGCGGCTGGTACTTTTACCAATAACGGTACTTTTACAGGCGGTGCAGTAGCATCAAATCTAAGTTTCGGTGCAGGTGGAACCCTAGCGCAGGCAGGAACGTTTACCGCTGGATCTGGAAAAATATCCTTTAGCTCGGGCACCATCACGGGAACATTAGTAGCCAACAATATAGATGTTAGTGGTGCACTTGTTCTAAGTACAGCTACCACTATCAATGGAATACTATCACTAAACAGCAGTGGCTATATTGATGCGCCAAACGCTCCAACTTATGGAACATCTTCTACACTTACATATAATATTGGCGGTACTTTTAATCGAGGGCAAGAATGGACTGGCGCATCGTCTGGGGTTGGATATCCTTACAACGTTAGACTTTTGGCTTCGGGAACTATTTTTAATATGGGACTCGGAACAGCTTATTGCGGAGGGAACATAACAGTAGAAAACGGAACCATACTCAACACACCTGCAGTAGAACTAAATGTCTCCGGAAACTTCACAACAGTAGGAACTGGCGGCTATAAATTATTTGGGGATGTAAAAGTTATTGGAAATTGGACTATCGGTGCTTCGGCTAGTATCGACAATAACGGGAAAGCAGTCTTTTTTAACGGTACAGGTACACAAACGATTACCAAGACAAGTGGTGGTGTTGTTTTTTTTGATTATATCGTTATCGAAAAGACGGCAGGAAAAGCCATGATTGAATCGGCGACAGCAGTTACAATAAACACCACTACAGGCGATTTTCTGCAATTAAATAACATCGGTACTTTTGATCTTAACGGACGTACCTTAACGCTTAACAATAATGGCGGAAATATTGCAACTAATGGCGCTAATAGGTTAATTACTTCTGGGGTAACAGGTGCCATAATCGCAGTAACAGGAACAAAAACAGTAAGTGGAGCAGGAACATTAATCCTAGATGAAAACGTTACAACTGTTCTAACCAACGGCATCGATTTTGGAAGCAGCAAAACAACCGTAAAAGGGATTTTACAAATCAATGGTGGCGGATATGTCATTACAAATCCACCAGTATATAGCAGTGCCGGTACTACCGGCTCAACATTAATTTATAATGGTAATTACACCGTTGCTACTGAATGGACTAACAATGGTACAACTGCAGGTTCTGGAACACCCTACAATGTTACCGTCCAAAATAGCGCAGTCGTGACAATGCCATCAGGCGATCGCGGGATGCTTGGTACATTGACAGTTACTTCTGGAAGCATTACATTCAATGGTGATTTATACCTTGGCGGCGACTTGACAGTCAATTCCGGTAATAGCATAGCTGCCAATACAAAGGCAATATTTTTTACTAAAAACGGAACACAGAATATTGCTGTTACCACAACACCGGTTTTAAATCTGCATTATGTTATCCTTTCCAATTATACCGGAAGTACTGCAACAACGGTTAAATTGTTATCCAATATCAACATTACCGCACCGTCAACCGGAAATGCAATAGCATTTAGCAATGCGGCTGACGTTTTTGACCTTAACGGAAAAAATTTATCTATTGGTACTGCATCAGTTAACAATACTATTACCGGATCAGGAACTTTCAAAGGAAGTACAACATCAGGCTTAACACTATTAGGAGGAAGTGGCAGCAATAACAGTGTCGGTACGCTTACCTTTGCAACAGACCTGAATTTAGGAACATTAACAGTCAACCGATTTGCAGGAACAACCGCACTGACATTAGGGAGTGCATTGACAATCAATACTTCATTAGTTTTAACAAATGGACTTGTTGCATTGGGAACAAACGTTTTAACCATGTCATCTTCTGCGACAGCGAGTGGCGCATCTTCAAATAGTTATGTAATTGCAGATTTAGGAGGGACTTCGGGAAGCATCAGAAAAAATATTACTGCTACAGGATCGTTTACATTCCCGATTGGCGATAGGGTTGCTTCGGCTGATGGAGGTCAATATACTCCAGCAACCGTTAACTTTACCGGAGGTACTTTTTCTTCTGCTTATCTTACCGTTGGTATTCAAGACATAAAGCATCCGAACAACGATGCCACAACAGATTATATTACACGCTACTGGAATGTAATTCCTTCAGGAACTTTTACAAATCCTGTTTATAATTTTACCGGAACTTATACAGCGGCCGATATTACCGGAACTGAAGCCAACAGCAAACCAGGAAGATACGACGGAAGTTTATGGACTGATGTAAGCGTGACCTCTATAAGTGCCAACACACTTTCACTTACAGGCGTTACAACACTTTCAGCTAGTAATGATTTTTCTGCAGGATTTCCGCTAGCCAACGCAGAAATCAACATCAAACAAGCCTCGACGAATTATTTGCACAATAGTACTTATGCCTTTGGTAATCAAGGATCAGGTACAAGTTCTTCAGCAATCACCTTTACAGTACAAAATTTAGGTGCTGCGAGTTTATTGCTTAACGGCTCACCAATCATTTCAAAAAGCGGTACGAATGCATCAGAATTTTCAGTTGACGTAACCGGTACTGCTACAACTGTGACTGGCTTCAGTACGACTACTTTTACAGTTACGTTTTCACCTACAAGCTATGGTGCTAAAACGGCAGCTATTTCAATAGCCAATAATGATGCTACTGGTGGTGAAAATCCATACGTGATTAATTTTACTGGTACCGGCTCAACGAAGGCTACTGATTATTTCAGAAGTGCGGTAAACAACGGTGACTGGGCAACTGCAGCTACTTGGGAATCTTCTACTACTGGCTCAGGAGGCTGGACAGTTGCAACATTAGCCCCCGGAACGTCTGCATCAGACATTACTATCCGTAATAATTATGATGTGATTAGTAGTGGAAATGTGGCCGTAAGTTCTATCACACTTGCCGGTAATGGGATATTGGAAATTTCCGGAGGCACATTTACTTTCAATAATGGCCCTTCAGCAATAGATTGTATGGTAAACGGAAACCTTCTTAACAGCGGCGGGACAATCGTACAAAGCGCAGGAAGTACAATGGCATTCTCAGCAACTGGTAAATACAACCATACTGCTCCGGCAACTACTTCATTGGATATTCCGATTGCTACTTGGGACGTTGCTTCAAATTGTAATATAAAAGGAGTTAACAACACTGCTGCTTTTAGCGGAAATGCAAGTTTCGGACAAACTTTTGGAAATTTTACATGGAATAATCCGAATCAGCTCAATTTTGTAAATATTTCCAATTCGGCATTTAGGGTGAATGGTACACTTACCGTTGGAGGAAACGCTACCAACCTACTTTCTTTCAGTAACATAGGCACATCTACAAATACAGTAAACAATATTGTACTAACAGGAGGTATCCTAAACTGTGTAGGAAACGCTGGTACTTCAACACTTACTGTTTTGGGTGATATAACCATTTCAGGCGGAGGTACATTTTATACTTCTTATGGAGCGGGTACAGGAATTGTGAATTTAAGCGGAAATTTAATACTCAATAATAATGGTTATTTTATTGGTGCGTATGGGACATCAGGCACCGGAACTACTAATATTTCTGGAAGTGTAACTGTAAATAGCGGTGGCTTTTTCTTAGGCTCTGCCGGTCCAGGAACCGGGAATACAAATGTTACTGGAAGCGTAAATGTAGTAACCGGCGGTGAGTTTTACGTAGCTTTTGACACCGGAAACGCAAGCTTGATTACAGCACAAAACATCAATGTTAGTGGTTTTTTCGCATGTTCTGAGTCCTCAGGAACCGCAACCGTAACTGCTGGTGCAAATCTTGAAATATCCGGAACCGGCTATGTGGTTGTAATGGACAAAAACACAAGCCCTTCAACAACATTGAACATAACCAACAACCTTAAAATAAGCGACACAGGACTACTCAATTTAGAAAATAAAAACTCTACTGGTGTTGCTACGGTAAATGTAGGCGGTAATTTCAACTGCACTGCAACTGATTTCGCTGTTGATTTTGGAGCCAATCATGTAACCGGAAACACCATCAATATTACTGGAAATTTTGACAAATCCGGTACCGGTACTTTTCAAACTTCTTCTTCGTCAGCCGCAACGGGTTTTGCTTTTGGATCCGGCGTACATACTTTTAGTTATACGGGGACAGATTCTCAATGGACATCGTATGTTGTAAAATCTGGTGCTAAATTGCAAATGCTAAGCGGATTGAACCTCGATTTAGCAGGAACAACATTAACGCCTCCATCAACATTTTCGGTAGAATCCGGCGGAACACTTGACTTTCAGACCTATGCTGTCAAAGCAGGAAACAGCACTTCACCAAGATTTATCACCACATCAGGAGCAACATTATTTTCAGCAAACACAGATGGTTTGGGCGGGGTTTCATCGGTAGGTTCGTTACAGAATTTTGGAAGCATCGGCTCGGGTTCTGCAGCGGGTAGGGCTGTATTTGCGACTGGAGTAAACTATACTTTTAATGGTACAACTACAGTTCCTTTTCCAATTCCAACTTCAACAGCTATTGGAAACCCGGCAACAGTCACAATTAATGGCAATGTTACCTCAAATATGGTTAGTAACTTAACAGTAACTGCTGGCTTAAACGTTAATAATGGCGGTACTTTTAAATTGAATCCTTCTAACAACAATAGCTTAAACTTAAATAATTGCCCGCTAACAATTGCATTGGGCGGAACATTTGATAATGGCGGCGAAAACGCAGTAAACAGTGGTGGTGGAAGTCCATCAATCCAAATCTCCGGCACTTTTTTAACACGTGACAATCAGGGTTTTACAGGATCTAATACAGCAATACCGGGGATTACACCTACTCTAAATAGTGGCGGAACGGTAGAATACGGCGGTGCAGACCAGGCTGTACAAGGCACAATCCCAAGTTCGCAAAACTATCAGAATATTACTTTTTCAGGCACTGGAACAAAAACTTTAGCCAGTAACAATACTGTAGTTGGTACCATAACTGTAAAAGATGTTATTTTCAATGCCGACAATAATACATTTGGATCTTCAACATCTGGGATTACGATGACCGGAAATGCATTATACAAATTGAACGGTTCTAGTTTTAGCAAGCCTGAATCAGGAGGCACTTATAATTTAGGTCCCAATACAACTTTTGAATATACAGGTACATCAGCAACGAATATAAGGGTTTCGTCTCCTACCATTACTTATTCTAATATCGTGATTAGCGGTACAAATGTGAGTAATCAGGCCACTTCAGTTGGCATAAAATTCAGATCAGGCGGTACCTTTAGCGTATTGAATAATGGCATTTTTAAATTAAAAAATCTTACCGGATTCACAGGCAGTACTACTTCTGCAATTGACACATCAACCAACGGAGGTCCGACAATATCTTTGGCAACAGGATCAAGAATTCAATATGATGCAGCAACATCAGATGGCATACAAACTATTACTCCATTTGCAACTTACAGTGATTTAGGGGTGTCTGGAACTGGTACAAAAATATTAGGTTCAACAGCAGAAGTACTTGTCGGAAGAGATTTATATGTAACTGCCGGCACGCTACAAATCGACAGTGACAGACTTCTTACAGTTACTAATGCGATATCATCAGTGGATGATGCTATCAAGGTAAAAAACAATGGCAGTCTTGTGCAACTAAATGATGGTGTTGCCGATACCGGAAAAATAATTGCAACAAGAACCAGCAGAACGATGGTTGAAAACGATTATATATATTGGGGCTCACCCGTTCAAGGAGATGTGGCGTCTCAAATTCCTTCTATTTTTGAAATCTCCTATTCCTGGGTAATCAATGGCGCCGCAGATGGTTATTGGGACTATCTTTCGACAACATCACCAGGAAATGGATTTATTACTAGGATGGGTAGTGCTGGTACTGCCAATTTCAATTTCAATGGTGTTCCAAACAATGGTGTCATTAACGTGTCTGCCGATAGCTATGATAATGGAGCTACAGTTGAAGCGTCGGGGAATACTATATTGCTCTCAAATCCTTATCCTTGCGCTATCGATGCTAAAAAGTTTGTAGATTTAAATTCAAGTAGTCTAGAGGGAACTTTATATTTTTGGACCTCAACAACACCGATAACCAATAATGTTTATACCGCTAATGATTATGCCAGTTGGAATTTCGTAGGCGGAACTACGACTGGTGGAAGTGCATTGACACCTACCGGCAAAATCAGTACCGGACAAGGATTTTTTGCCAACTTGAAATCTGATGGTGGTGTCGTATTTAACAACTCAATACGTGTTCACAATGTCGCAACAGACAACTCCCAATTCTTTAGAAACGGCAATACCGAATCATCTGCAGAATATAACAGAATATGGCTCAATATTACCAATCCTGACAATGCATTCAGGCAAGCACTCGTGGGATATGTCTCCGGTGCTACCAATGATTTCGATTCAAAATATGACGGTTATAATTTTACAGATAACGCCATCAACATTTCATCAATATTGAATGACAAATTAATGGTTATTCAAGGTCGTGCATTGCCTTTTGATGTTAATGACCTTGTCCCGCTTTCTGTAAAAATCCCAACAATAGGCACGAACACCATTGCTATCGATCATACAGATGGTTTATTTTCACTTGATCAAGATATTTATCTTCAGGATAATTTGCTGAACGTAATACACGACCTGAAAGCAGCACCCTACACTTTTCAATCAGAACCCGGAACATTTAACGACCGTTTTGTATTGCGTTATACCAATTCTACATTAGGTGTTGGAATAATTGACAATACCGAGGGTAAGGTCATCGTTGCAAAAGAGAAAAATCAACTCAAAATACAATCTACAGCAGCAACAATTGAAAAAGTTGTTGTCTTTGATCTCTTGGGAAGAAAAGTTTTCGAAAAAGAACAAATTAACAGCAATACTTTTTTAGCTTCTGATATCGTCCTGAACCAACAAGCAATCATCGTTAAGGTTACACTTTCAAATGGAACAATCGTAACTAAGAAAATAATTTTCTAATAAATCTCATCAAAAGTAAAAAGCTTTTAGCTCCCAAAAGGTATGCTAAAAGCTTTTTTTTATGTCTTGTCTTTCGTTAATTTAACTACACTTTTGATTTCTGTGAAGCTTCAAGATTGCGTTCAATTGTATGCCCAGGTCTAGACCATTTTGGTTTTTCGCCTAAAGGTATAAATTGCGAATCTGCCGCTTCAACAGTTTCCGGCTGTGCCACTTTCACGAATGGCTTTTGAGGTTTAAGACCTAGCATTTCGAACATTTTCATATCGTCATCTACATTCGGATTTGGCGTTGTAAGTAGTTTGTCGCCAGCAAAAATAGAATTGGCACCTGCAAAGAAACACATTGCCTGTCCTTCGCGGCTCATGTTCATCCTTCCGGCAGAAAGGCGCACTTGCGTTTCGGGCATTACAATCCTTGTAGTAGCTACCATTCGTATCATTTCCCAGATTTCCACTGGTTTTTCTTCCTCCATAGGTGTTCCTTCAACAGCTACTAACGCATTAATTGGCACCGATTCCGGTTGTGGATTTAATGTAGAAAGTGCCACCAACATTCCCGCACGGTCATCGATGCTTTCGCCCATTCCGATAATCCCTCCGCTGCATACGGTAACATTGGTTTTACGAACATTTTCGATGGTTTTCAAACGATCTTCAAAACCACGTGTTGATATGACTTCCTTATAATATTCTTCTGAAGTATCTAAATTATGGTTATAAGCATACAATCCGGCTTCGGCAAGACGCTGCGCCTGATTTTCGGTAATCATTCCCAATGTACAGCATACTTCCATATCGAGTTTGTTAATCGTACGCACCATCTCCAAAACCTGATCAAATTCAGGGCCGTCTTTTACGTTGCGCCATGCAGCTCCCATACAAACACGTGAAGAACCCCCGGATTTTGCACGCAAAGCTTGAGCTTTTACCTGAGAAACCGACATCAAATCATTTCCTTTGATATCTGTATGA
Source organism: Flavobacterium sp. (assembly GCA_029946065.1). Taxonomy (GTDB): domain Bacteria; phylum Bacteroidota; class Bacteroidia; order Flavobacteriales; family Flavobacteriaceae; genus Flavobacterium. The sequence goes on along the minus strand of JAQSDU010000004.1, from coordinate 340,376 downwards.
TAACGTGCTGCTTGTGGGCAATAGCCACAATCTTCAGGGCAGCCTCCAGTTTTTATAGATAATAAGGTAGAAACTTGTACCACATTCGGGTCGTGGTGTTCGCGGTGGATGGAAGCGGCTTCAAAAAGCAAATCCATCATTGGTTTGTTGTATATATCCAGAATTTCTTCTTTGGTCCAGTCGTGTTTTGTGATACTCATACGGGCATATTTTGATTGGTTCAAAAGTAGGCAATTCCGAATTAAGAAAAAAGAGTCAAAGGCTAAGAATCAAGAATTCTGCAATTCACACATCATTTCCTGACCGTTGACCTAGACTCTTGAACCTATTTTCTAATTGGCTTTATCGATGACTTCTACTTTGTCTTTCCAATATTGCATCAGGCAAAAAGACACCATTAACGATGCAGCCACAGATTCGAACATCAATCCAATACAGTATTCCCACATCGAAACAGAACTGCCTCCAAAAATAAAATTGTCAGGTAATTTTTGAATATACTGCTGCCCGCCATTTGCATAAATGTAAATCAAAAGGCCACTTACACTTAAAATTGCGCCAAACATAGAAGTAATAACAGCCGCAAGAAAATTAGTATTATAGCCTCTTATACCTGCTTCTTTGTTGCCTTTTATGGTACGATTTACACCATAAATGACAAATACTACATTAAAAAGACGAAGTAGGAATATATCTGAATACCCCAGAAAATCCAATACTAAAAAATAAATTCCTATTCCAAAAAAAATGATGAATCCATTGGTAAGTTCTCTTGTAAATTTCATAAAAATAGTTTTATAATTTTATTAAAAATAATTTCGAAATGAAAATAGATTATAAAATCTTGTATTAAATTTACGCAATAATGCTTAATAATTAATTTTTTTAACTAAAAAAATGAAAGATTTTAATATTTGTTTGACAATAAGTCAATATTTGATTGAGCGTTATTGTATCAAATTTCCATCGGCATCGTACAACAAAATCCAATCATTATGGGAAAAATAATCCCATTTTGCTTCGGAAATATCTATTTCGGGATCGATGAATCGTTTGTAATTTTCGCCATTAATCGCAACCATGCAATCAACAAAAACACTAACATCTTTGCCATTTAAAGCATATTCATGTTTAATAAAATGTGCCATTTGCCAAATCCCATCTGGCTTAGATTGCACGAAATAGCATTGCTTTGTCGTTAATTTTTTTCGGTAGTCATATATTTCTGCTTGACCGCTGTGCTTGTCAATAACTCTATATTCTGTATGACCCGTTCGCATGCGCAACATCATGCGCCAGCTTAAGCGATGGCCTTCTTCGGTCCAAGTCACATCACCTTTGACAAAATAATGCCGAATGGGCAACGCCAACTGTAATAAAAAATAAGGTATAAAAAAATAATACACCATTGTAGTATTTGCAACTATAGCTGCATTGGCTGGAATGCATGCTTTTTTTGGAAAAAACACTTTCCGGATGCTTTCCGATGGATAAAAAAATATTACAAAACTCAAGGCTAGGAACGGAAAAATTCCAATTTGAAAAAAAACAGCATTGAACAAGTGAAAAATCAGACAGGAAATTAATGCCGGTGTTCTGGATTTTTTCCATAATAATAGCGGCACAATCAACAAATCAAAGCCAAATCCGCCATAAGCGATAAAAAGTTGAAACCACTGTTCGCCTAAAACAGCACTTGCATATTTAAAATACGGCGAATGATGAAACGCCAAATTTATAAAACTCCCGTCCAACCAGCCAACATACAGTTTTGACAACGCTGCAAAAAAATAAACAATCGCAATCTGGAATATCATAATCCACGCACACCATTGCGGCATTTGACTACTTTTTATGGTCAGATTTCTTTTTGCGTCAAGCGAAAGCCACACATTGGCGGGCAGGAAATTCATGATCAAACAAATCAGCAAGACAAGGTAGTAATGGTTGTTATAGGACGATTTTTGCATCAAATAGGCGCCCATCCAAAGCATGGTATAAATAAACATACTCAGCCGATAACGATAACCAAGCGCTACCAAAACGCCAAACAATCCCATGATGGCAAAGTAAAAATACATCCCATTACCAGGAAGCGGTTGCAACCATTCGAACCCGATATAAGAAAATGTAAACTTTGGAAGTATGAAATTATTTTTTACCCAACCTGATAATATAGCACCAAATGCCTCACAGGAAAGCAAAACGCCAAAAAAAATCCTAAAAAGAATTAGTGGCGCATTGTCAATCGGTAAAAATAACTTCTTCATCATTATTTTCCTTTTTGATAAATGCTAATGATGTTATTTTGTCTTGGTGTAGTTGCTCTTTCAAGGCTTCAAGGCTATCAAATTTTTCTTCATCACGGATGCGATGCATTATCGAAACGGCAATTTCGCGTCTGTAGAGATCATTATCATAGTCAAAATAATTGATTTCGATGGTTTCCTTTTCGCCGCCAACAGTAGGATTGGTGCCGATGCTCATCATACCATAAACAAGTTTTCCGTCTATTTCGCTATATACAACATAGATACCGTGTTGTGGAATAAGCTTATAATCTTCCGGAATATAAAGGTTTGCCGTTGGATAACCAAGCGTTCGGCCGAGTTGTTTGCCTTTAACAACAATTCCAGTTAACATATAATGGTAACCTAAAAAAGTATTCGCCAATGCAATGTTACCTTCTTTAAGGGCATTTCGGATTTTGGTCGAGCTAACAGCGACTTCATTGATTTCTTGGGGTGAAATTTGTTCGACGGCAAAGCCATACATTTCACCAAAAATAATAAGATCATCAATGCTAGCAGTCCTGTTTCTTCCAAATCTGTGGTCGTGACCGATGATTATTTTACTAATATTAAATTGGTCAACTAGAATGTTCTTGACAAATTCTTCGGCTGTAAGTCTAGAAAAAACCTTGTCAAACGGATGAATCACAAGATTATCAAGTCCAGTTTTATCGAGCAACATTGATTTCTCGTTGATGGTATTAAGCAACTTGATTTCAGATTGGTCTTGTAAAACCATTCGTGGGTGTGGGAAAAAAGTAAGCAAAAGCGTTTCGCATCCCGAAGTTGATGCACTGTGCAACAATCTTTCAATGATTTTGGTATGCCCAATATGAACACCATCGAAAGTTCCGAGTGTGACAATGGTTTTGGCATCGGACTTAAAATCATTAATCGAATGAAAAATCTTCAAAGCTACAGTTTTACGATGCTGCAAATTTAGGGTATCCTGCGGGATAAAAAAAGAGTGTGTCCTACAATTTGTCTGGTTATAAAATTGCTTGTTTTCTTATTTGAAATTTGTCAAAACAGCAGTTTCATAGAATAAAACAAACAATTATCACTGAGTTTCAATTAAAAAACAGACATATCGGCATACAATCCACTGAAAATTTGCTAAATTTGATTTTTAAAAATTAATTTTTTGACTATGAAAAAAATACTACTCTTATCCTTTTTTTTTAGTTTCTACTTTTCTGGTTATGCCCAGGGAGGTGAATTATGGACAAAAACAAAAAGCAACACCATCGTTGCTGCTGAAAAAGTAGCGCGAAAATCAACTCCTACAGATTTTTTGGTTTACCATTTGGATTTAGATCAAATGAAATCAAGCTTGGCTGCCGCGCCTTCACGAAAAAACAATAGTATTTCTAATGTATTGATTTCGTTTCCAACGCCAGGAGGTACATTTGAAACGTTTCGTATTTATGAAGCGTCGATAATGGATCCCAGTTTGGCAGCACGTTATCCTGAAATTCAGTCTTATGTTGGTGTTGGCGTAAACAACCGATCGTCTATACGGTTTACCACTACCCTTTTCGGACTTCATGTCATGAGGTTTTCTGCCGACGAGACAACATATATCGATACTTATACTAAAGATTTGAAAAATTATATTGTGTATAGCCGTGATAATCTTCCGCAATCAGAAGGATTTGAGTGTTCTGTGAGCGCCGAAAACGATGCTACACCTGACCAAAACAAGAATACCAATAGCACACAATCAAGCACACAAATTTTCAGGACATACCGTTTGGCTTTATCAAGCACGATTGAATACTCGAACTTTCACATCAATGCTGCTGGACTTAGTGCAGGAACAGATGCGCAAAAAAGAGCAGCTGTTTTGGCGGCAATGGTTGTTTCTATGACCCGCGTAAATGGTCTTTATGAAAGAGACATGTCACTCACAATGGAGCTTGTTGCCAATAACGATATCCTCATATCATTGAATGCTGAAGATGGATTTACCAACAATAACGGCGTAACGCTAATGTCTGAAAACCAAACTTTTGTAACCAATAATATTGGCAGTGCAAACTATGATATTGGCCATATTTTTTCCACTGGCGGTGGTGGTGTTGCGGCACTCGGCTCTGTTTGCAATACCTCACAGAAAGCCAGAGGCGTGACCGGCTCATCTTCACCTATAAATGACGCCTTTAATATTGATTATGTTGCTCATGAAATGGGACATCAATTTGGTGCCAACCACACTTTCAACAGTGAACAAGGCTCTTGCGGTGGCGGTAACAGAAATGCGACTACTGCTGTAGAACCCGCAAGCGGCACTACCATTATGGCGTATGCAGGCATCTGTTCACCACAAAACATTCAACCACATTCTGACGCTCATTTCAGTTTTATAAGCATGACAGAAATGAACACAAAAGTCGCTGGTACCGGTAACTGTTCTGTAAACGTGACCAACATAAATGCACATCCGGTAATTGCGACACTTGCCAATTATACCATCCCGATAGGTACCGCATTTGTCCTTAAAGGCAACGCTACGGATGCTGAAAATGATGACTTAACTTACTGTTGGGAGCAAACAGATGTTGGATTAGACTCTTCCTTACCAGACGAGAATAGCGATGCAAGTCCTAATTTCAGGTCGCGACCACCATCTGCATCACCTGACCGATACATGCCTGTTCTAAGCAGCGTAATTGCCAACAATTTAGTGCCTAACTACGAAAAAGTACCTTCTATTGAACGCACCGTTCATTTTACACTTACGGTAAGAGATAACAATGTCGTCAATGGTGGACAAACAGATAGAAAAAACATGACCGTAACTTTTGTAGGCGAAGATCCTTTTACTATACTTACACCAAACACTAATGTTTCTTGGCCAGCCTTTACCTCTCAAACAGTTACATGGTTTGTTGCAGGAACAGACGTAGCGCCAATTGGTGCAGATACGGTTGACATTTATATTTCTACAAATTCTGGCACAAGTTTTCCAACATTATTGGCAAGCCAGGTGCCCAACACCGGTTCTGCGGTTATTACTGTTCCAAATAATGTTGGCACCACCAACAGACTTATGGTAATGGGTCACAACAATATTTTCTTTGACGTAACGAATACCAATTTTACCATTACAACTGCGCCATTAGGGATCGAAGCACCATCGCAATTTAATTTTTCAGTATATCCAAATCCGAGTAATGGCTTTTTCAATGTAAGGTCAGACAAATTTACCTCCGAAAAAATTGTAATGCAGGTATATGATATGAGAGGCAGAATGATTTATAATCAGACCTTTTCAGGAAGCAATGATTTTAACGAAAAAATTGTGCTTGAAAATGCACAATCGGGCGTTTATATGTTGTCTGTATCCGACGGCAAGAACAAAGACATTAAAAGAATCGTCATCGAATAAACAATATTATTTTTATACTTCTAAAAAGAGTGCTTCCGACAAAAGAAGCGCTCTTTTTATTTTATGGAAAAATCAATACTTTGGGTGATTTGTGGCACGTCATCAACTTTAAACTGAAAATTAAAATATTGCTGTTGGTTTTTGTTTATAACCGTTAATACACTCCTTTTAATTTTGTAATAACCTGTATAGCCTTTACAATAACAAAATCGCCCGAAAACCGCCGATTGAAAATCTGTAAATCTTCCTTCTTTAATATTGTTGTCAATTGTAATAACTATCTCCTCACGCAATCCGGCATCCATAATACCCTTTGGTACATTTTTAGAATATTCATAAACAATCGTAGTTTTTGTAGTATCTGCAATCAAATTATATTGAAAATTCTCGCCGTTTTCGTCGGTTTTTGTTACTACCGCTTTATTGTGCAATAGTTTCACGGTACAAGTTCCTTCTTTCGGACAATCAGACGTAAAGTTCACTATAGCGTTTTCGGCAACAATTGATTGCTTGGCAGATTTACAAGCCATCAGCACAACCAACAAAAAGAATATTTTATACTTTTTCATAATTCCTTATTAAGTAAGACGTTGTTAGATAATTTTAACAGCATAAAATGCAAATTTTAATAGTATTTGGGATAAATTTCGGTTTTTTTTTCAATACATTTGACAAATTTTTATTTATTCGACTAAATACTACCTCTATTAAAATGAAAAAAGCACTACTTTTATTGATTGTTGTTTTTTCGTTTGCTAATGTATCCGCACAAAAAAAAGCGGCTTGGCAAAAGATTGACAAACAAAGCGTTATCAACTTAGAAAAAATCAGAACTACAGATTATTCTACAGATGAGCAATTTTTTCAACTCAACCTGCAAGAATTGAGAAATTCTTTGGTAAATGTTGAAGACAGACTTTCCGGTAAAAACGGAGTTATCATTTCGCTGCCAAATATCGACGGCCAAATGGAACAATTTTCAGTTTGGGAAAAATCAAATTTTGAACCTGCACTTCAAGCACAATTTCCTCAAATCAGGTCTTATATAGGTAAAGGCATCACCGACAAAAGTGCAACTTTATTTTTTAGCCTATCGCCAAAAGGTATCCAAACTATGATTTTAAGAGCCGACAAAGGTTCTGAATTTATAGAACCATACACAAAAGACAATTCGGTTTATGTTTTATTTGATTCAAAAACAAGAATTGCTTCCAACCTCCCTTTTGTATGTAGTACTGAGGATGTTGCTGTTAACAAAATCCTGAATCCTTCTGTCTCCAGATCAAGCGCAGGCAATTTTAAAACGATGCGACTAGCATTATCTTGCACCGGAGAATATGGTGTTTATCATGGAGGCACGACAGAATTGGCTTTAGCTGCAATGAACGCAACAATGACAAGAGTAAACGGTGTCTATAACATCGACCTTGCTGTACAATTAAATCTTATTGCTACAGAAGCTTCAATCATTTATACAGATGCCGCATCAGATCCTTATTCCGATGCTGCTAACATGGGCAACTGGAACTCCGAATTGCAAGCCAATCTAACAGCAACGTTAGGAAATGCCAGTTATGATATTGGACACTTATTTGGTGCAACAGGAGGTGGTGGAAACGCCGGGTGTATTGGATGCGTGTGTGTTGCCGGACAAAAAGGTAGCGGAATAACTTCTCCAGCTGATGGCGTTCCTGAGGGAGACACTTTTGATATTGATTATGTTGCCCACGAAATGGGCCATCAATTAGGCGGTACACACTCTTATTCTTTCGACTATGAAGGAAGTGGAACCAATGTAGAGCCAGGAAGTGGTTCAACAATTATGGGTTATGCCGGAATTACCGGAACCACAGATGTACAAGCACATTCTGATGATTATTTTGTTTATGCAAATGTGATTCAAATACAAGCCAACCTTGCAACAAAATCATGTCCCGTAACTACTGCACCTGGCAATAGTGCGCCGATTGTAAATGCAGGAGCGGAAGAATATAATATACCAAAATCTACTCCTTTTATGCTAGTAGGTAGCGCTACTGATGTCAATGCAGATGATGTATTGACTTATACATGGGAAGAAAGTGACGACTCAACAAGTGCGCTTACAGGAAATGCGAGTAAAGCTTCTGCTACTAAAGCGGCGGGACCCAACTTTAGGTCTTTTACGCCTACTGCAACGCCTGTAAGATTCTTTCCTTCACTTACCCGTATCTTGAACAATCAAAACACAACATCGTATGAAGCGCTTTCTTCTGTTTCAAGAGACTTGAATTTCGTACTTACAGCCAGAGATAATTCTATCTTGGGCGGACAAACCAATCAAGCTGCTACAACAGTGCACGTTAATGCGAATGCTGGTCCTTTTGCGGTAACTTCGCCAAATACGAACGTATCGGTTGCAGGCGGATCCAACCAAACTATTACATGGAACGTTGCTGGAACGACCGCAAACGGTATCAATACACCTTATGTTGATATTTACTACACCAATAGTGCCGCAGCAGGTTTTCCAACCTTATTAGCGAGTATGGTGCCAAATGACGGCTCTGAAGTTGTTACGGTTCCGAATTCAGCCAGTACCACCAATAGGATTATGGTAAAAGGACATGATAATATCTTTTTTGATTTATCCAATGCGAATTTCACTATTACTGCTGCACCAGCAACACAAGCGATTGCTTTTTCAGGTGTTGCGGGAGAACAAAATAAAAATGTTTGTAATGAAGATACCAAAACATTTACATTTGATTATTTAGCACTTGGCGGATATAATACCGCTTCTACATTTAGTGCTGTTGGCAATCCTGACGGAACAACAGTGACATTCTCTCCCACTTCTGCAACAACTTCTGGACCGGTTACAATGACCATAAGCAATTTAAACACTGCAAGTTCAGGATTTTATAATATCATTGTAACTTCAACTTCTGGAGCAATTACAAAAACAGCTAACTTTTATCTAGGTCTTGGTGTTTCTCCGGTAACGTTAACTACTCCCGTAAACAATGCTGTTGATTTGCCACTTGAAGTAAACCTTACATGGGCAGCAAGTCAAACTGCAACTTCTTATGACGTTGAAGTTGCTACTGATAACGCATTCGCCAATCTAGTTTCAACCACTGAAACAAGTTCACCAGATTTTAATGTAACTGGTTTAAATGAATTAACAGATTATTTTTGGAGAGTAAGACCTAAAAACAGTACTTGCGTCGGCCCATACAGCGCGGGCAATAAATTCACTACAGGTCACATTGTTTGTACATCAACAGCTTCCACAAATATTCCTGTAACCGTGCCTACCTCTGGAACGGTAACTTCAACATTAACTATTGCTGATAATGTTACGATTTCTGATATCAATATTACTGCAAAAATCAATCACACCTATGTGGAAGATTTGACAGTATCGCTCGTTAGCCCAGCCGGAACAGAAATAGTATTGGTTTCAGGACAATGCGGCAGCAGCAATAACATCAATGCTACTTTTGACGATGCCGGAATTACATTAACTTGTGGCGGTACACCGGTCATTTCAGGCACCATTAAACCTCTTAATGCGCTTTCAACATTAAACGGAACTTCATCAGCCGGAACATGGACACTAAAAGTTGTCGATGCTGCTACTCCTGATGGTGGTTCAATTCAAACTTGGAGCCTTAACATCTGTAGTGTTGAATTGTTGGGCATTGATGGCAAATCGCTTTTCAATTTTGCGGTTTACCCGAATCCAAACAACGGAACTTTCAATATTCAGTCCGATAAACTAACTTCTGATAAAATTGCAGTTACAGTTTACGACATGAGAGGCCGATTGATTTTTGATAAAAATTATGCTGGAAGCGGCAATTTCAACGAAAACATCCAATTGAAAAATGCAGAAGCTGGTGTTTATCTTTTATCTGTTTCTGATGGAGAAAACAAAGAAGTAAAAAGAATTGTGGTACAATAATCACAATCCAATCATAACTAAAAAGGGAAGACATAATCGTCTTCCCTTTTTTTATTTTCCGTTGAACAAGTTCATGGTATTTTCAAGTCCGGCGGTTCCGAATGATTTAATGATTTCCGACGAAAGCGCTAGTCTTTCAGGAAGTTTTGTGTTTTCAGCATCGTCCCATTCACCCAAGACATAATTCACCTGCTGTCCTTTTTTAAACGCATCACTGATGCCAAAACGAAAGCGGGCATAATTGTTTGTGTTCAATATAAGATTGATGTTCTTAAGTCCGTTATGTCCACCATCGCTGCCTTTTGGCTTGATTCGTATGCTACCGAAAGACAAATTTAGATCATCAGTAATCACAAGCATATTTTCTAAAGGAATATTTTCCTTGTCCATCCAGAATTTTACGGCTTTCCCGGAAAGGTTCATGTAGGTATTGGGTTTCAGCAGAAAAAAAGTTTTTCCTTTGAATTTATATTCGGCGAGTGCACCAAGTTTTACCGTTTCAAACGAAAGTGACTCCTGACGTGCAAAAAAATCAAGTATTTTAAATCCGATGTTGTGTCGTGTATTTACATATTCTGCGCCGATATTGCCCAGCCCGACGATTAGGAACTTGTTCATGGGATCGATGTTTTCTTTTGGTTTTGGTGTGAATAGTTGGGATAGCCAGTTCATTTTGCAAAGGTAATATAATTAGAAAATGAGATAATGAGATAATGAGATAATTTTGGAAAGCACAGTACCCTAGCCCGGATTGGTGCGGAAATCCTTTTTATTTTTAAAAAAAAATAAAAAGATTGGAGAGAAAGCCGGAAATAGCTCCTAAAACAAATCTTTAAACCCAAGAGATTGCTTCGTAGCTCGCAATGACGCAGCATTGTTTGGCGGCTCTTTAAATAAAAAAAGCACCGGCGTGAACCGATGCTTTTCTGAAAATATTTTGGAAAAAATTATTTTTTCTTTCCTTTTGCAGGTGCTTTTGCTGCTTTTGCTGCTTCTTGAGCTGCTTTCATAGCTGCACGAGAGATTCTAACTTGTGCTACAACCGTGTTGTCCGGGTGCATTAGTTTGAAATTGCTAGCTGCCAATTTGGTAACATATAATTTGTTACCCATTTCAAGCGATGTGATATCGGCTTCTACGAAATCCGGAAGGTTTTTCGGTAAAGCTTTCACTTTCAAACGACGTTGGTTCAAACGTAGAACACCTCCTAAAAGTACACCAGGAGAAGTTCCTGTTACTTTTACCGGCACTTCCATAACGATTTCTTTGTCGTCTTTCAACTGAAAAAAGTCGATGTGCAGGATCTTGTCAGATACTGGGTGCACTTGAATATCCTGAAGGATAGCGTCGAATTTTTTACCACCAAGGTCAATCACAACGGTGTGCGCGTTTGGGGTGTAAACCAAATTTTTGAATTCTTTCTCATCTGCTGAGAAATGAACTGGTTGACCTCCTCCGTATAACACGCAAGGAACCGCTCCAGCATTACGTACCGCTTTGGTTGCTACCTTGCCCACGCTTTCTCTTTCTGATCCTTTAATTGTAATCGATTTCATTGTAAAAATATATAGTTAATAAAAAAATACTTGTCATAGTCGAAAGTAATCCGGATTGGGTTAACTTTCAATAAAACTTTCAGGCTTTAGACTTTTGTCTTTCGACTGAATTACATCAGAAACTTCCCACTGATGGAATTGTTGTTTTGTACCATTTGCATTACTTCTGCAAAAAGCGGGGCACAACTAACCACTTTTATTTTCGGTGATTGTTTCTTCAACGGAATCGAATCGGTAACAATCAGTTCGCTCAATTGCGAATTTTCTATTTTTTCATAGGCTTCACCGGACAAAATCGGGTGTGTGCAAATCGCTCTTACGCTCAATGCGCCTTTTTCAATCATCAAATCGGCGGCTTTCGCCAATGTGCCTCCGGTATCGATCATGTCGTCTACTAGAATTACATTTCTGCCTTTTACTTCTCCAATCAGCTCCATTGTATCGATGACGTTGGCTACTTTTCTTTGTTTGTAACAAATCACCACATCGGATTCTAAGAATTTAGAATAGGCATAGGCCCTTTTGGAACCGCCCATATCCGGAGATGCAATGGTCAGGTTGTCTAAATTCAAGCTTCTTACATAAGGCAAGAAAATTGTCGAAGCGAACAAGTGGTCTACCGGTTTTTCGAAAAATCCCTGAATCTGATCAGCATGCAAATCCATTGTCATCACGCGGGTTGCTCCTGCGGCTTGCAATAAATTCGCAACAAGTTTTGCTCCAATCGGAACCCTTGGCTTGTCTTTCCTGTCCTGTCTTGCCCACCCGAAATACGGGATTACGGCGGTGACGTGTCTTGCGGAAGCTCTTTTGGCAGCGTCGATCATCAGCAATAATTCCATCAGGTTGTCGGCTGAGGGGAATGTAGAGCAAACGATAAAAACACGCAAACCTCTTATAGATTCTTCGTAAGAAGGCTGGAATTCACCATCACTATATTTAGAGAACGTAACTTTACCTAGTGGAACGCCATACTTTTCAGCAATCTGTTCTGCTAGATATACACTTTGGGAACAAGCAAATATTTTTGCTTCCGGTTCTTGATGTGTCATTGTATTGTGTTGTTTTTATTCCGTTGCGCTCCATACAATTCGGCTTTGATATTCATCTTAGCCTCAATATATAAACGCCTCGGATGTAGTTAGTTAGTTGTGTGTCGCGTTAACGAGGTGCAAATTTAGGAATTAAATCGGAGTAGGAAAGGAAAATTTCCAGTATTTTTTTAGAATTTGAAAGAATATTTTTTACATTTGCACCGTGTTAAACAAACGGCACTGTTGTAAGTGTAGTTTGTCAATGTGTTGAATGGCTGTTGTCATTCTTCGTCTCTCAAGCCCTGATGATGTTTTTATTATTATAATTTCATTTCAAAGGTTTTGCCCGGATGATAATATTACCATTATTTTTTTTTAAAATAATTATCATCTAAAAAAGGCACCTTCTGCCCGGATGGCGGAATTGGTAGACGCGCTGGTCTCAAACACCTGTGGGAAACCGTGCCGGTTCGACTCCGGCTCCGGGTACAGAAAGCCTCTTCATGTGAAGGGGCTTTTTCTTTTAGGAGCGAGTCAAACTTTTTTTGTTTGATGGCTCCAGGTACAGAAAGCCTCTTCATGTGAAGGGGCTTTTTCTTTCAGGAGCGAGTCAAACTTTTTTTGTTTGATGGCTCCGGGTACTTAAAACATCTTCTTAAACGGAAGAGGTTTTTTTTATGTTTTGAACGTATTGCAGTTTGTCTTGAGGATTCATAATCAATTTCGAGGCGAGAGATGTTTCTTAAGCGCCAATTTGAAGCTTATACCCTTTTCCGCGTACAACTACAATTTTTATATTAGGGTCAAATTCCAGTTTTTTTCGAAGTTTAGATATGAACATATCCAGACTGCGCCCCACAACAACACCTTCATCTTCCCATATCTCTTTTTGTAGGCGGCTTCTATCTATCGTGACGTTAGGAGACAGCGCAAAAATGAGCATTAAACGCGATTCCGTTCCGGTCAAGTCTATTGTCGTTCCGTTTATGATGAGCTTCCGATGCTGCGCATCGAACAACCCCAAGCCCAAAGCGATCATATTATTGTATCGACCATCGGGTAAAGCGCTTTGTGGCTTACCAGACCTCAAAAAAACAAACCCAATAACTGCTAAAAACGATAGACTACCCATAAGGTATACATTCTTTGCAGTATCTATTCCTGTTGGTTTGAATGTAACATTCACCATGTAACATGCTTTAGGTTGTCTTCTTCCTATACAAGCTATAATATCGTCTTTTCTATTTTTGGATACTACATATCCATAGGCTACTCTGGAGTTGCCACAATTTAAAACCTTAACAATATAATCGCTCGTGAACGCGTCTTTGTCTAACCAACGACGGGTAGTATTCACTAAGGAGTCTGGCCGAAAAGTAAGATTATCCTCAAAAGCGATCTGATATTCATTTTCCGCAATCTTTTTTATAGGGAGCACCCTTGATGTACTGTCGCCCGACTGCAACAGTAATTCATGTCCGATTCTGCGGAGGATAACTTCTCTTCTATCGCTATCAAAACCGTTACCGTCTTCCCAACTGAAAGCCAAGCAGATCAAAGCGACAAATGAGATTAACATCAATCCGAACAGGTATTTGCGTTTTCCAGTGAAGAAATTTCGACTAAGATGCATACTATCAAGTTTTTATTTACAAAGTTTACATTTTTATTTACAATCCAAATCCCTACAACCGAAAAATATCAAATAATTTCGCTGAAACAATTAGATATATAATATGAAAAATAAAAAAAATGTTTTGTACAGCCTGATGATCATGCTGGCAGGAATAGTCAATTTTGCCGTACAGGCCCAACAAAAAAATGGCGCTCAGGATACCGTTAAAATCAAAGACATATCCACTTCTCAAGGGCCCAACGGCATCGTTCGTACCATCAAACAAGATAGAAAAGGCAATATTTGGATTACTTCATGGGAAGGTGTTTTTAAATATGATGGAAAATCTTTTACTAATATCACCAGTAAAGTGAGTTCGGCCCGCTTTTTTTCTGTTTTAGAGGATAGAAGAGGAAATTTTTGGTTCGCTAGTATTGGCTCAGGTGTTTACTATTATGATGGGAAATCTTTTCAAAATTTCACCACCAAGGATGGGCTTGCGAGTGACGGGATTGGGAGTATTTATGAAGATAAAGTCGGAAATATCTGGTTCGGTACTGGAGACGGAGCAAGTCGTTATGATGGAAAATCTTTTCGGAATTTAAAAATGAGCGAAGCCCCTCCAGTTATTCAGACTGATTCTGTTTATACTGGGCCTCATGCTGTTCGTACTGAGGTTGATTCTGTCTACATTGGACCTACTCCTGTAAGTACCGTGGGTGATTCTGTTCATGTTTCAGCTTACCAAAAGCCAATTCCTGAAGTTAGTTGGATGCATAACGATGTTAATGCTATCGTGGAAGACAACACCGGAAAATTTTGGTTTGGCACAAGGGGCTATGCCACCGTTTATGACGGAAAGACGTTTGCCACTATCACCAATGCAGCCGGCAAACCTTTTACAAACGTTCGTTCGATAATCAAAGATAAAAAAGGCAATATTTGGCTAGGTGGTTATGATGGTCTTTGGCGCTATAACGGTAAAACATTTACCAATTTTAGTCAAAATTTTGTTGGCTATATCTTTGAAGATAAAAAAGGAAATATTTTGACTAGTTCAGCAAGTGCGACTGATGGCAGATGGGAACTTTCCCGCTATGATGCAAAGTCATTGACCGACAAAAAGCCAACTGTAACCGTAATAACAAATCAACCCATGATCTTTGGAATTTTAGAAGATGATAAAGAAAATATTTGGTTTGGTGCTCTCGATGGCGTGTATCGTTATGATGGAAAAACCATTACTGACTTTAAAACTAACGAGCGTCAAAAATAACGATGATGCAATCTTATGGACAATGAATCCATTATATGCAATTCTTCCATAAACTGGTTCGACTTCCAAACGTCCGGTGGTATTTAAAACCGCTTTTTTAACGGAGCGGTTTTTTATTGCCCACAACTTTTAGGCTTGATCCCGAAACATGATATTTGTCATTTCACCGGTTTTGGCACCTCAGTATCTTTGGATAAAATAAGCATTATGGAAAATTCACTTATCCAAAAATACAATGTTCCCGGCCCTAGATACACTAGTTATCCTACTGTTCCGTATTGGGACTGTATCGATTTTGACGCACAATCCTGGGAACAGGTCATCAAAAATTCTTTTATAAAAAACGACAACAAAGGTATCAGCCTTTATATACATCTTCCTTTTTGCGAAAGCATGTGTACTTTTTGTGGTTGTCATAAAAGGATCACCAAGAACCACAATATGGAAACACCATACATTAAAGCGCTTCTCAAAGAATGGCGCCTATATTGCAACATTCTTTCTGAAAAACCAATAATAACATCAATTCATCTCGGCGGCGGAACACCAACATTTTTTTCTTCCAAAAACCTCGAAGATTTAATCAACGGCATCTTATCGTATGCCATTAAACCCATCAATTGCGACATGAGTTTTGAAGGCCATCCGAACAATACTACGCGGGAACACCTTCAGAAATTATTTGAATTGGGCTTTCGCAGGGTAAGTTTTGGCGTACAAGATTATTCGCTGCGCGTACAAGAAGCCATTAAACGCATACAGCCTTTCCACAATGTGGCAAAAGCTACACTGGCTGCGAGAGAAATAGGTTTTACTTCTATAGGACATGACATCATTTTTGGGCTGCCTTTCCAAACGCTTGATGATGTAATCGATACCATCGAAAAGACAAAATCATTGCGCCCCGACACTATCGCTTTTTATAGTTATGCGCATGTACCATGGCTGAAAGGAAACGGACAGCGTGGGTTTGCAGAATCAGATTTACCTCAGGATGCTACCAAGCGCACCCTATATGAAACCGGCAAAAAATTACTTGAAACAAACGGCTATTTTGAAATCGGGATGGACCATTTCGCATTGCCTGAAGACCCTCTTTTTAAAGCTATGGAACAAG
Source organism: Flavobacterium sp. (assembly GCA_029946065.1). GTDB lineage: Bacteria > Bacteroidota > Bacteroidia > Flavobacteriales > Flavobacteriaceae > Flavobacterium. The sequence continues at coordinate 324,147 of JAQSDU010000004.1, read as the reverse complement.
GGCTACTCCACCGTAATTTTATGGGCTACTCCACATGCGACAGTACAATTATGATTGGCCTGGGCGTTTCGGCTATTAGCGACAGTTGGGATGGTTTTGCACAAAACACTAAAAATCTTGACGACTATTACCAAATGCTCGAATGGAACAAATTGCCAATTATCAAAGGGCACTTATTAACCCCAGAAGACCTCATCATTCGCAAACATATCTTGAACCTGATGTGCCGGTTTCAAACATCTTGGTCGGGCAACGATTTGTATTTTGAAGAATTGCCACAAGTTTTAGAGGAATTGCGTGAAATGAAAAAAGACGGATTAGTGAACATCAAAACTGACCGCTTGACCGTTACCGATGCCGGAAAACCTTTTATCCGCAATATTTGTATGGCGTTTGACCTGAGAATGGCAAAAAATCAGCCTGAAAAGCGGATATTTTCACTAACCGTATAAATATATACTTCCTAATGACAATTCGGCGAGGCTTGCACAAAAAGATTCATCTCTGAAGGTGACAAATAAGGAATTCCAAGACCCATGCCGCGCAAAATAAACAAAATTCCCAAAATTGTTAACGCTAAAGGAACGGCGTGGCTTATTTTTTGGCGCATTCCAATAGTCATAATCCGATTAAGATATACCACTGCACTCATCAAGGGAACTGTTCCAAGTCCGAAGAAAATCATAAAAACCATACTCCCTGCTATACTATTCATGGCCAAGGCTCCAAATAACGCCGCATAAACCATTCCGCACGGCAAAAACCCATTGAGAATACCGATTGTAAACAGCGATTGTAAACTTTTCTTTTTAAATTGCCTTCCTAATCTGCTGCGTATTTTTGACAGAAATCTCCCAATTGGACGTGAGAAATTGTATTTTGAAAGCCAGCGCTCCGGAACCATTGCAATCAATATCATCACCAAACCAGCTATAATTGAAAGTAGTTGTTGCAAACCGGCCATATAAAACATCCTTCCTAATAGCCCAAATAAAAGTCCGGTTGTTGTATAAGCACTTATTCTACCTAAATGATAAATCGATATTTGGACTGCTTTTTTGGCTTGATTATCCCTATCAACCGGCAACATTAATGCAATCGGGCCACACATGCCTACGCAATGCAAACTGCTCAGCAAACCGAATAGCAGTGCATATTCTACCATATCTAATTGATATAAAGTGTTTGTTTTTTGATATAGGCTGTTCCTTCATAATGCCAAGCCAAAGTAATATCCCAGCGACCGCCTGCAAAATCACTATTAGGTACGAGCAGTGATGGTCCGGATAATTGGATCGGAATCTCAAAATCCAGTTTTTTGGCAGACGGTCTGTAAAGGGACACTTTTCCGGTTATTTTTTTCGGATCAAATGCAGGTGGGAAAGTAATTTGGATGCCTTTGGGCGTATTGGTAATGGTAGGTTGCTGTTGAAGATTTTGCTCGTTACTTGACTGCGTCATTTCTTCGCCGTACCGAGCGTCGTGTTTATAATATTCTTCTACCACAAGTTCATTATCATATTTTGAGTCGGTTTGTACCTTCATCACAAAATAAAGGATAAACGACATAAACAAGACAAACGCTATTACGATTCCTTTTCCCCAGTTGATTTTCATAGTATTCTATTTAAAAGGTCTTAGGCCCCAGAAAATTAGTAACGGTAGTTTCTAATAATTCCTTGCCATTGTATACGCCGATTTCCAGTTTGGTTTTATCGGTATGTATTTTTTCAGCATTAATTTCAATAAAAAGTGTTCCCATTGCTGTTCCTTGGCTGTTAATCGTAAATTTTTCATGGCCGACGTTGATGATTTCACCTTCGTGCGATACGATTTCAAAATGCACATCTTTAAAATCATGAACCGTTTTGTTGAGTAATTTATAGGTATAGACATTTCGGATTTTGTTGCCGTCATATTGGTACAATTGTCCCGGAAGTCGCAAAACAGAAGCTTCGATATCATTTCTTAAAAACAGTAATCCTGTTAAAACAGCCATCAATATGGCTAAAACTGCTGTGTAGCCTTTCATTCTCACGGTAAACCGGAAAGGCTCATTTTTTTCAATTTCATCTTCAGACGCATAGCGAATCAAGCCTTTCGGATAGCCGATACCTGCCATGATAGTGTTACATTCGTCGATACAAGCAGTACAATTCGTGCACTCTAGTTGCGTTCCGTTCCTAATGTCGATTCCTGTTGGACATACATTCACGCATTGCCCGCAATCAATACAATCGCCTTTTCCGGAAAGTGCACGGTCTTCTTTTTTATTGAATTTTGCACGACCGTTTTCTTTTTCGCCCCTTACAAAATCATACGCAACATTGATAGATTTGTTGTCGAGCAATACGCCCTGCAATCTTCCGTATGGGCAAACAATGATACATACCTGCTCCCTAAACCATGTAAATATGAAATAAAAGACACCCGTAAAAATGAGTAACGCTATAAAATTGGACGCTTGCTTTTCTGGACCGTCTTCAATCATGCGGTAAAGTGAATCACTTCCGATGACATAAGCCAGGAAAATATTGGCTATAGCAAAGGAAAGCACAAAATAAACAAACCATTTAAGGAGCCTTTTCCTGATTTTTTCTGCGTCCCAACGCTGCTTTGCCAATCGCATCTGTGCACCTCGGTCACCGTCGATCCAGAATTCAATACGCCGGAAAACCATTTCTAGGAATATCGTCTGCGGGCAAATCCATCCACAAAAAATTCTTCCAAAAACTACCGTAAACAAGATTACGAAAACCACCATGGTAATCATAACAAGTACAAAAAGGTAAAAATCCTGCGGCCAAAATGGGAACCCGAAAATATTAAAGCGCCTTTCCAACACATTGAACATCATGAACTGGTTCCCATTGATTTTTACAAATGGGTTGGCTACCAAAATGACCAGCAACAGATAACTTACATATATCCTATACTGGTACCATTTTCCTGATGGCTTTTTGGGAAATATAAACTTACGTTTACCTTCTTTGTCAATTGTGCCGATGGCATCACGAAAATTTTCATTTGTTGGAATTTCCATCTTTTATTTTGCAATCATGCTGATGCTTTTATCGGCTGGTTTTATTTCCGGATCAACCCAGATTTCCCCATCTGGTGCTTTGGGATTAACGGGATGTGTGCCTTGTAGCGACAATACATAGCTCGCCACATGTTGTATTTCAGTTGGTTTTAGTGTAGTTTTCCAGGCAATCATTCCTTTGCCATCACGACCACCATTGGTAATCGTATGGAAAACATTCTTGATGCCGCCGCCTAAAAGCCAACGGTCGTCTGTAAGGTTTGGACCAACCTGTCCTCCGGCATCGGCGCGATGGCATGCGACACAGTTGGTCATAAAAATAGTTTTGCCTTTGGCGATATCTTCAGCAGAGGTTAACAATACCACTTTCTTTTCATCCATTATATCTGGCGCAGTCTTTTTGTAGTTCTCGACGTCAATTTTTGCCTGCGCCATTTCTTTTTTGAATTCCATTTCCGGATTATCGCCATTCATAATTTCAAATCTTACGAGATAAACTGCCGCAAAACCGATACATCCATAAAAAAGATAAACCCACCAAGGCGGCAAATTGTTGTCCAATTCGCGAATACCATCATAATCGTGATTAAGAAGCAGGTTTGCTTCGTCGTCGGTCGCTTCTGGTTTTCCGAAGAATTTACGTGCTTTTTTATACCATACAAAATCAGCAAAGTTCACCGACACCACCTCTGTAAGTTGCTTTTTTTGTTCTTTACTAAGCATCTGGTAGGTTATATTGTCAACTGCAGCAATCGTAATTTCTATAGCAATCAGTAAAAACAGAAATACAAAAAGAAAAAGGCTTACCATCGGGAATTTTATAAACGCAGGGCGGTCTCCGGAATCGATGAAATATTCCATGGCACCGAAAACGGCGAAGAAAATGACCGGTATCCTGATATAAACGGGTATTAGGTTCTTGATTTTCATTGAATGCTTTTTTACTGATTAATTGTCATTTAATGGTAATTGACTGAGTTCTTCGATTTTTTCCTTCTTATAGGAAAATACCCAAAAGCCAAGTCCTATAAAAAATGAAAAGAAAATAATGAGCGAGACCACCGGATAAACAGCTACGCCGGCGATGGTTTCCATATTGTGTTTGATTGCTTCGAGCATAATTCCCTAAATTAAGGTTTTTGTTTTACTTTGATATCTGTTCCTAAACGCTGTACATAAGCAATTAACGCTACTATTTCCCTTTGTTTCATAGGCACAAAGACTTCTCCATTGGCTTTTGCTTTCGCCTTACTGTTCTCATAACTCTTTACAAAATCAGGGTCATTGTGCAAGTTATCTTCGATTTTTTGCGACTGCATATCAATATTTTTACCAGCTGTAGCGATTTCATAATCGGTATAGGGCACGCCGAGTTCCCGCATTGCTTTCATTTTGGTTTCAATATCTGTAATGTCGAGCGGCTTATTATCGAACAGCCATTTATAGGACGGCATAATGGATCCTGTGGAAATACTTTGCGGATCCCAGAAATGATTGAAATGCCAATTGTCATTGTATTTTTGTCCAACCCGCAACAAATCAGGACCAGTTCTTTTTGAACCCCATAAAAACGGATGGTCGTAAACAAATTCGCCAGCTTTTGATTGTGGTCCGTAACGTTCTACTTCGCTTCGGAAGGGGCGTACCATTTGCGAGTGACAACTTACGCAGCCTTCCCTGATGTATAAATCGCGGCCTTCAAGTTCCAGCGGCGTATAAGGTTTTACGCTTGCTATTGTTGGAATGTTTGATTTCACCATAATCGTTGGAACGATTTGTATGATACCGCCAATTAGTATGGCTACTGTCGCCAAAATGGTTAGTTGAATTGGGCGTCTTTCGAGCCATGGGTGGAATTTTTCGCCTTTGATACGGCGTTTGGTGAGTTTTTCTAGTGCTGCAGCTTCTGCAGGTTCATCTTCGATGGCGGCATTGGCCCTTACAGTTCGAATGATGTTATAAACAAGCACAAACATTCCGATTAAGTACAGCACACCACCCACCATGCGCATCCAATACATTGGCATGATTTGGTTAACTGTTTCGAGGAAATTACCATAAGTGAGTGTTCCGTCGGGATTGAACTGTTTCCACATAGAAGCTTGTACAAATCCGGCGACATACATCGGTAAGGTATAAAGTATGATGCCAAGAGTGCCAATCCAGAAATGGAAATTAGCGAGTTTTGTTGAAAATAAAGGTCCTTTGGTCATTCTCGGCATCAGCCAATATATCATACCGAATGCCATAAAACCGTTCCATGCCAAGGCACCAACGTGTACATGGGCAATAATCCAATCCGTAAAGTGCGCAATAGCATTTACGTTTTTCAATGACAGCATTGGTCCTTCAAAAGTGGCCATTCCGTAACCGGTAATCGCTACGACAAAAAATTTCAGTACCGGCTCTACCCTCACTTTGTCCCAAACACCACGAAGTGTTAGCAATCCATTGATCATTCCTCCCCAAGAAGGCGCGATAAGCATAATTGAAAAAACAACGCCAAGATTTTGCGCCCAGTTAGGCAATGCAGAATACAACAAGTGATGCGGACCAGCCCAGATATAAATGAATATCAGTGACCAAAAGTGAACGATAGATAATCTATAGGAATATACCGGACGATTAGCTGCTTTTGGCACAAAATAATACATCAATCCAAGAAACGGCGTCGTTAAGAAAAAAGCCACGGCATTATGCCCATACCACCACTGCACCAACGCATCCTGAACGCCTGCATAAACAGAATAGCTTTTCATGGCGGAGACCGGCAATTCAAGGCTATTGAAAATATGCAATACCGCAACGGTTACAAATGTTGCCAGATAAAACCATATAGCCACATATAGATGTCTTTCGCGTCTTCTCAAAATCGTCCCAATCATATTGATTCCGAAAACCACCCAAATTAAAGCGATGGCAATGTCAATAGGCCATTCTAATTCGGCATATTCTTTAGAAGTTGTGTAGCCTAACGGCAATGAAACTGCTGCAGCCAGAATAATCAACTGCCATCCCCAAAAATGTACGTTGCTCAGGAAATCGCTGAACATCCTAGCTTTTAAGAGCCTTTGCAGTGAATAATAAATACCGGCAAACATGGCGTTGCCCACAAAAGCGAAAATAACAGCATTGGTATGCAGTGGCCGGAGTCTGCCGAAACTCAGCCATGAAATACCATCAGTAAGGTTTGGGAACAGGAAAAAGACCGCTAGCAAAAGTCCGACTGTCATTCCGATTACCCCAAAAACTATTGTGGCATAAATGAATTTTTTAACAATTTTGTTGTCATAATAAAACTGTTGCATTTCCATACTATTCTTGTTTAAGTTCGGTTAGATTTTCTTTATCAGTAGCTGTAGGAAGCAATTCATCGTCAAACAGCATCCTGACAGAAGGTGTATAATCGTCTTGATACTGGCCACTTTTTACTGCCTTTACAAAAGCTGCAAAAAAGACGATTGCCATAATGAGGCTTACGCTGATTAATAAATAAATTACGCCCATTGTTTATAATTGTTTAAGCAAATGTACTACGCCGCTTTTTCTGAAAATATGATATTTATCATACCGCTGTCAGGCTTTTCTTTCGTTGGATAGCTGTTGTAGTTGTTGATTCTGCGTGCGAAATATTTTGTTGCAAGTGTTACAAAACTGATAATAGTAATGGTACTCAAAGGCATAATAATAGCGGCGGTAATAGGAACGAGATTCCCCGAAACTGCCAAAGAAAGTCCAACAACATTGTAGAGTAGTGATATTACGAAACTGATTTTTATGGTAACCATTGCTTTCTTAGCGTATTGGAGGAATTTTGGTAATTGCAAAAAAGCAGCGGCATCAAGGATAGCATCGCAGGCGGGTGAAAACACGTTTACATTTTCTGAAATGGCCAAACCAAAATCACTTTGCGCCAACGCACCAGCGTCGTTTAAACCGTCTCCAATCATCATTACTTTTTTGCCTTGCTGCTGTAATTGCGCGATATAATCGAGTTTCTGTTGTGGTTTTTGATCGAAAAGCATCATCGCATTATCCGGAAAAATTTGTTTCAGCACATGCCGTTCGCCTTCATTATCTCCAGAAAGCACGTGAAATTCATATTCTTTCCCAAATTTGGCGAGCATTTCCTTGAGTCCGTGTCGGTAATCATTGCTGAACACGAATTGGCCTGCAATTATGCCATTGATACTGATATAAACTGATGTCGCATAGTTGGATCTTTCATGCGTTTTCCCAACAAAAATATCGGAGCCGATTTTGATGTCATTCCCTGATATTTTTGCTACAATTCCTTGACCTGGTATTTCGTTAAATTCCTGCGCAACAACGATTTTTGATTCCGGCAAATAGTCGTACAACATGCGACTCAGCGGATGGTTAGACATTCTCAAAAGACTTTTTACCTGCAGCGACTGTTCTTTTGCAAGAGGTTTTCCTTCATAGGAAATATTTGATTTTTTGCTGCTTGTAAGCGTTCCGGTTTTGTCAAAAACTATAGTGTCTATTTTCGCTAATTGCTCTATAGCTTCTGTATTTTTGAGGTATAATTTTGCCTTTCCGTAAAACCTGATGGCATTGCCAAGTGTAAAAGGCGCCGTCAGGGCAAGCGCACATGGACACGCTACGATAAGTACTGCTGTAAACACATTAAAAGCGATGGTTGTATCAATAAAAATCCAGTATAAAAAGGAACAAAAAGCAATTGCTAAAAGCAAAGGCGTAAAGTACCGACTGATGGTATTGGTGATAGATTGAAATCCGTTGGTATATGATTTCTGGAATACTGCATTGCCCCACAATTGTGTGAGGTAACTTTGTCGGATGGGTTGTAATACCTCGATTTCCATGATGTTACCGACTTGTTTTCCGCCGGCAAAAATTGTATCACCGGATTTTTTTGTGACGGGAATCATTTCGCCAGTAACAAAACTGTAATCAATCACGGCAGTTTGGCTAATCAATATGCCATCTGCGGGAATGAGTTCCATGCTGCGGATGAGAAGCCTATCTCCTTTTGTCACTTCATAAACAGGAATATTTTTTTCTATTTTTCCGGTAATTTTCGTAACCGCAATAGGGAAATAGGATTTATAATCGCGCTCAAAACTTAAAAACTCATAGGTCTTAAACTGGAACATTTTGCCAAGTAACATGAAGAAAATCAGTCCGGTCATACTGTCAAAAAAGCCGGGACCCAAATTCCAGAAAATATCTACGCTGCTCCTGATGAACATAATAACAATACCTAAAGCGATTGGAATTTCAATATTAAGCAATCCCGATTTCAAACTTTTATAAGCGGCTAGATAATATCCGCTGGCGGCATATAGAAAACTAGGTAGTGAAATAAAAAAAATCAGCCATCGAAAAAAGTCTCTGTATTGGTCAAGCCAGAATTCTTTTATCTCAAAATATTCAGGAAAAGACAACAGCATGATATTACCAAAACAAAAAAAAGCTACGCCGAGTTTGTAAATCAAGGCATTGTCAACAATTTTTTTCTTTTTGTCGTACTGATCTAAGCTAATATTAGGCTCATATCCGATGCTGCAAAGCGTGAGTACTATTTTTTTGAGCGAAATTTCATCGGAAGTATAATTGATCCTGACCGTTTTCTCATAAAAATTAACCCGAGAAGTGGCAATTCCAGGCAGGAGCTTTTGTAAGTTCTCCAGAATATAAATACAAGAACTACAATGAATCGATGGGATTTGCAGCGCAATGATATTGAGGTTTCCGTCTTCAAATTCCAAAAGTCTGCTCACTATTTTCTCGTCATCCAAAAACGCAAACTTCTGATTTCCAGACGCTGGAGCAAAGCCGGGTGCTTTTTCCATTTTATAATAACCCGATAAATTATTTTCGCTAAAAATCTGATAGACCGTTTTACAGCCTGAACAACAAAAAGTTTTTTCTTCAAACATAATTTGTTTGCCCGTCCCGACAGCTAAACCACAATGGTAGCAATTATTTAAGTCCATATCTGCTCATTTTACCTGCAGCAAAGTTGTTCCAAAACAGTAAGTTAAAATATGATATTTGTCATATAAAATTGTAGCTTTGTCTAACAAATTCAGTCACAAAATGAGCAGATGCGAACAATGTATTGTCAGGGAATTTAGCTCCCTCAAAGCTCTTGGTAAGGACGAGTTGGTTAAAATGGCCGAATGCAAGACCTCTATGAAAATAAAAAAAGGCGAGCCCATTTTTACCGAAGGTGATCATGTCAATGGCGTTTTTTGTGTGCGTGAAGGTGTTTGTAAAATGACGAAGCTGAGTGCCAACGGAAAAGACCAAATTGTAAAACTCGCCAAAAAAGGAGAGTTGTTGGGTCAACGGTCACTCATCAGTGATGAAGCAGCCAACCTGAGTGCCGTCGCGCTTGAAGACATGGAGGTTTGCTTTATTCCCAAAAGTGAAATCCTTGGCTTTTTTGACAACAACAATAAATTTTCGATGAATGTGATGAAAACCATCTGTGGCGATTTGCGCGATGCCGATGATATTATGGTCAATATGGCGCAAAAAACAGTGAAAGAAAGGCTGGCGCACACACTGCTTTATCTCGAAGAAAATTTTGGCATCGGCACTGATAAGGCGATTAATATCAAATTATCCCGCGAGGAAATTGCAGGAATGATTGGTACTGCGACCGAAAGCTGTATCCGTTTGCTCTCTGAATTCAATAAAATCGGAATGATTTCACTCGACGGAAAAAACATTATCATCACCGACAGGAAGGCGCTTTTTAAGATGGCTGGCTCTTATTAACTTCAATATTAAATAATTGCAAACCTGACAATTATCATACTTTGCAGTAAATTTCTAATTTATTTTTGTGATTGAATTTAAATCCTTCAATCATGAAAAAGATACTTTTCCCGACAGATTTTTCAGCCGCTTCCATTAATGCTTTTGTTTATGCGTTGCATATCGCCAAAAGACTCCATGCAGAAATAATTACGGTTCATATTTTTCAGGTTCCGATTGGTAATTATTTGGATGACGGTGATTTTCTTTCCGAAAATTACAATATATCAGAACTTGGCAATTTCGAGAATTATAAAGATGAAGTGCCAAAACTAAAAGCAATAGCCGAAAGCGAAAATTGTAACCACATCAAAATGAGTCATATTCTTCATTCTGGAGTTGTTGTTGACGATATTCTTTATTTCGCCGAAAAGGAAAATGCAGATTATATCATTATGGGCACAAAAGGAGCAAGTGGACTCAAGGAGACTTTCATCGGTTCTATAACCGAAAAAATCATGAGCCGAGCCAGTGCTATCGTACTTGCCATTCCTGAAAACTGCCGATATAACCCTATCTCTAAAATTCTTTTCCTAACGCAATTCCAGGAAAAACACTTTACTTATTTGGAAAAATTGCTCAAAATAGCCAAACAGTTTGATGCCTCAATTGATGTGCTGAATGTTGTAGATGTTCATGATCATACTGCTATGGAAACCGTGAACCACTGGAAAAAAGCATTCCCATCATCAACTGTACATTTTCATGTTATCGCCTCAAAAGATCCTGCAGACACCGTGCTAGATTTTGCAAACCTTCACATGACCGATGTTATTGTGGTACAAGTCAAATACAAAAGTTTTTTCGAGCAATTGTTCTTTAACAGTATGTCACGACAACTCGCTTTCCATTCAGAAATTCCAATAATGAAAATGCATTCATAAACAAAAAAAGCCCGTCATTAAGACAGGCTTTTTTTGTTGTTATTTTTATCTTAAAGGCTTTCTGGTAGCGGTTCCCCGTTTGTGTCAAACCTAATGACGTTCATTTCGCCGTCAAGACTAACTTTTACCTGATACCCAATGCCGTTAGCGCTAATTTCTTTGGTTACTGACCTTACCTGACGCAAAGAGAAATTCTCTTTCATATATTGTCTGGTAAATTTAGGCAGTCTGGTAATGGTGATTTCTTCTGAATAGTAAGTTCCTTTTTTTGCGTTTTTTATGCTCTTGGCGCTTTTAGTAGCAGCTTTTGTCATTGTGGCTTTCGCTTCTTTTTTAACAGCCATTTTTTTGTTGACTTCCTTGTTATAGGAATTACCGTTGGTTACTGGAATATCGCCTATTCCTGAACCGTTTTCTGCCCAACCCATTGTGGATAAACCGAAAATCATTGCGATGGTGAATAGCTTTTTCATTTTTTCAGGATTTTAAATTAATTACAAATTGTGTTTTGATATTTGTAAAATTACTTCAATCCTATCGTTAAGGGCTTATATAGTTTCCTGATAATCTTATATGATTACCACCACAAGCTACTGAAAATCATTACAATGACTTCCTAATAAGTAAAGCCGATTTGTTTTCTACCTGCTTCTTCTCGCCCCGACGGATCATTTGTGCAATAATTTTTCCCATGGCCTCAAAGTCGGTAGATATGGTCGTAATGCCATTTTCGACGACTTTCTTTAACGGTGTTTCGTTGTAAGAAATAATTCCGAAATCTGTTCCCAGTTGCAACTTTTGCATTTTTGCTTTTTCTATGACGCGCACCAAATCGCGGTCGTTTGGAATCACATACACTTCGCCTTTGCAAATGTCGCGGATGGTAAATTCAGTAATGACTTCGTGCGCAATGTTAAAGTCGGCACAGAATTTCAAAAATCCTTCTTTCATTCCCAACGGTTCCCGAAATCCCGGAAAAATCATCACCAGTTTTTCATACTGACTGATGCGCGATTGCCCTTTTTTCATGGCATCGTATATGTCTTTAACAAAATTCTGATGAACACCCGGATACGATTTCAAATCGGCATTTGTCTGGTCTAAAATAAAAACATCGGCAACCGGTAGGGTTTTGATCAGGTCGGCAGCACCCACAAGATTCGTTGGCATAACGATGTATTTGGTATAATTGCCGTTGCTTTCGCCAATCATCTTCCGAAAAGTATCAATATTGAAATGATGGAAGAAAATATCCACTTGTACATCCTTCCCGATATGTTCCAAAAACGAATTATAAATATCTTCCTTAAAGATATTTAGTTCGTCGAACAGCAGGAAAATCTTTTGTTTTATAGACACTTCTGTACTTTTCACATAGTAGCCTTTGCCGAGAATTGCGAAGATAATGCCGCGTTTTTTGAGTTCGTCATACGCCAGCAAAACGGTGTCGCGTGACAACGTAAATTCAAGGCAAACCTTATTAACCGATGGTAGTTTATCGCCTTTTCGCAAATGCTGCGCTTCAATCGCCTTTTCAATTGACAGAATTATCTGTCGGTATTTCGGGATTCCGAGGTTGTTTTGTATGGAAATAATTTTCATCGGAGAGAAATTTTTGGCAATATACAAAAACCGGTAGGTACTGGTATGGGTTAACGGTAAATATTTTTACATTTGAATTTCATATTTGATAAAAAAGTAGTGGAAATTAAACACATATCGCATTTTAACGATATTCCCAATGAGAATTTGCCGGGATTTTTGCCAGAAGGCGAAGCGGTTTTGTTATATACGCTAACCAACAGAAATGGCTATTCCATGAAGGTAACCAATTATGGCGCAACTGTAACTTCGCTAAAAGTGCCTTTGGAAAACGGTAAAATTACCGATGTCGTTTTGGGTTTTGACAACCTCGAATCTTATATCGATTCCTTTAATCTGGAAAGCGCACCTTATCTCGGAGCAACAGTTGGAAGATTTGCAGGGCGCATCAACAATGGTACTTTTTTATTAAACGAAGCAGTAATTCAACTGAATCAAAACAACAAAAATCATTCGCTACATGGCGGAAATATTGGATTTAGCCAAAAAATATGGAAAGTTAAAAGTATTACTGAAGGTAAAAATCCGTCAATAACTTTAGCCTATTTGAGTCCGGATAAAGACGAGAATTATCCGGGCGCATTGGCTATTCTACTGACTTATACACTAACAGAAGAAAATGAATTCAAAGTTGAATATAAAGCCACGACTTCTGCCGACACGATTGTCAACCTAACGCACCATAGCTATTTCAATCTCGACGGGCATGAAGGTGACATTTGCAATCAGGAGCTTTTCCTTAATTCGACTAAAACGCTCGAAACTACCGAAGATAATGTTCCAACAGGTAGGTTTTTACATTTGGCGCATTTCCCTTTCGATTTTACAATTCCGAAAAAATGCCCCTTAAAAATTGACAATACCTTTGTTCTCGACAAAAAAACCGACCTTTCGGCTTCGCTTTACAGCAAAAAAAATAAGCTGAAAATGTTTGTTTACACCGATCAACCCGGCATTCACGTATATGTAGGCGGCAATTGTTTTAACCGCATCAAAGGCAAAGACAATGTTAATTATCATGCGTTGAGTGGCATTTGTTTTGAAACACAAAACTTCCCTGATGCCCCAAACCACGAGCATTTTCCGAGTACAATTTTAAAAAAAGGTGCTGTTTACCATCACAAAACGATTTATAAATTTCAATTATTATAATGATTATGAAAAAATATGCAATTCTTGGCATTTTAGCCTTGGCAGCCATCGCTTTTTCGTGCTCCAAAGACGACAAAGAAACTACTGCTCCGCCAATCGAAACAGATGATTTTTTGCGTGCTGCCGACGTTTCATTCCTTCCGGAAATCGAGAGCAACGGTACGATTTATTATAACAATGGCGCGGCAGAAGATGTTTTAACGACGCTCAAAAACGCCGGATGCAATGCCATCAGGATTCGCTTATGGAAAAATCCGTCGACTTCCCATTCCGGAATGGCAGAAGTAAAAGCACTGGCACAACGCGTCAAACAAGCAGGCATGAAAGTCTGGCTGACCGTACATTATTCCGATACTTGGGCCGATCCGGGCAACCAAACGATTCCGGCAGAATGGCAATCGCTTTCTTTTACCAACCTCAAAACAGCTGTAGCCGATTATACTTCTACAGTTATTGCTGAAATTCATCCCGATATTTACCAAATTGGCAACGAAACCAATAACGGTTTTATATGGCCACAAGGAAAAATCACTACAAATGAAACACAATACCTAGAACTGGTGACTGCCGCAAGTGCCACAATCAGAGCCGAAGCACCGAACACGAAAATCATGTTGCACTTTGCAGGCATAGATGGTGCCGATTGGTTTTTTGGTAAAGTTAGCAACATCGATTATGACTACATCGGATTGTCCTATTATCCTGTTTGGCATGGAAAAAGCCTGACTATGGTTAAAAATACGGTTGATGCTTTGGGCGCGACTTATAACAAAAAAGTCATCATTGCCGAAACGGCTTATCCATTTACATTGGGTTGGGACGATTATACAAACAATATCGTCGGACTTGAGAACCAACTGATTCCGGCATTTCCTGCCACACCGGAAGGGCAAAAAAGCTTCCTGACATCGATAAAAAACACTTTAAAAACCACCGCTTATGGACACGGTTTTTGTTATTGGGGAACTGAATGGCTGGCTTTTCGAGGGCCTGAAGCAACCAATGGCTCCAGTTTTGAAAACCAAGCTTTGTTCGATTTTGACCATAAAGCGCTTCCAGCAATGGATGCTTTTGCACAATAACTATTTAATCATAAATTCCAAAAGACAAATAAATCTCAATTCTTAAATTTCAAACGTTTTGCAGTTTAAAATATTTGAAAATTGATTATTATTTGGGATTTGACTTTTGGGATTTGAAAATTTCCAAATGAACGACGTACTCATCCACAAAACTATTGCGCTTTTTGAACAACAATTCCAGTCAACACCCGTAAAAGTGGTGCTTTCACCTGGAAGAATTAATATAATCGGCGAACACATCGATTATAACGACGGCTATGTGCTGCCCGCCGCGATAGACAAAATCATCTGTTTTGCTTTTGAAAAAAACAACTCCAATACCGCGCGCATTACTGCCATCGATTTAGACGACAGTATTGCAATTAACATCAAAGAACCTGTATTGCAACAGGAAAAAGTCTGGGCAAATTACCTTTTGGGCGTCATCGGACAACTGCAAAACAGCGGATTGCCTTTTGAAGGTTTTGATTGCGTTTTCAGTAGTAATATTCCGGTTGGTTCCGGACTATCATCGTCTGCGGCTTTGGAATGTGGTTTTTTATACGGCATAAATACTTTGTTCAATTTGGGTTTACGTCCGCTTAATGTCGCATTAATGGGGCAAAAAGCAGAGCATTGGGTAGGCATCAACTGCGGCATCATGGACCAGTTTTCGAGTGTCTTCGGAATGGAAGGCAAAGTAATTAAGATTGACTGCCGGAATTATGATTTTGAATACCATAACGCAGACTTCAGTGATTATTCACTAATTTTATTCGACAGTAATGTGAAGCATTCATTGTTCACATCGGCATATAACAAAAGACGGGAAGAATGCGAAGAAGGATTTGCAATAATCCAATCTGCGTATCCTGAAATCAAAAGTTTCCGCGATTGCGATGAAAGCCATGTCCTGACTTTAAGAAACCAATTGCCCGAGAATGTATTCCGCCGTTGTCATTTTGTAGTAAAGGAAATTGCACGTGTTAACAAGGCTTGCGAAGCGTTGGATTTGGGAAATATTGAACTGTTGGGACAATTGTTGTTCGAAGGCCACGACGGACTTTCAAAAGAATATGAAGTGTGCTGTCCCGAAACCGATTATATCGTTAATTGGGCGAAAACACAAGACGCAATCGTTGGCTCAAGGCAGATGGGTGGTGGTTTTGGTGGCTGTGCGATTACACTAATCAGAAAAGGACACGAAACTGAAATCAAGGAAAAACTTACTTCGCTTTACGCAGAAAAATTCGGAATCGAACTAAAAATATACGATGTAAAAGTTGGCAACGGCACATCGCTTTATACCAAATAAATGAAAAATTTCGACATTCATACTGATCCGCACCGCCGTTACAATCCGTTGATTGATGAATGGGTTTTGGTATCCCCACACCGTTCCAAACGCCCATGGCAAGGGCAAACAGAAGCGGTAGTGAACATCAATTTACCCGCTTATGATCCGGAATGTTATTTGTGCCCGGGGAATATCCGTGCCAACGGAATGCAGAATCCGCAATATGAAAATTCATTTGTTTTCGAAAATGATTTTGCGGCATTAAAGCAGGAAGCCATTCATTTTGAAGAAGATAAAGCAGTTACTTTCTTTAAATCAAAGCCCGAAAGGGGGATTTCTCGGGTTGTTTGTTTTTCGCCGAATCACAACCTGACACTGCCGGAAATGGCGATTTCGGCGATTGAAAACGTCATCCAAACCTGGCAAAAAGAATATACCGATTTGGGTAATGTTGACTATATCAACCACGTGCAGATCTTTGAAAATAAAGGTGCGATTATGGGTTGCAGCAATCCACATCCGCATGGACAGATTTGGGCACAGTCTTCGCTTCCAACCGAAGTTGAAAAAACGCAGCGCAGTCTGAAAGCCTATTTTGACAAAAACCAACACAGTCTTTTGCAGGATTATTTAGCCGAAGAATTGAAAACCGGCGAAAGAATTGTAGTTCAAAATGACTATTTTGTAGCACTTGTCCCATTTTGGGCGATCTGGCCGTATGAAACGATGGTGGTCAGTAAAAGACATTTTGGAAAAATAACCGATTTTACATCTGCAGAAACTACAGCTTTTGCCAACATTTTAAAGCAATTGACGACACGTTACGACAATCTTTTTAAGACTTCTTTCCCATATTCATCTGGAATTCATCAGGCACCGACAGATGGAGAATTGCATCCGGAATGGCATTTTCACATGCATTTTTATCCGCCTTTATTGCGTTCGGCAACTGTGAAGAAATTTATGGTGGGTTATGAAATGATGGCAGAATCACAGCGCGATATTACACCCGAAAGTAGTGCTGCGGTTTTAAGGGAACTTTCGGATGTGCATTACAAACAAAGTTTATAAGACTTTCTGTCTGATTTCCATTATATCTTTCTGTAATTTCCTAATAACATCTTCTAGACTGTTTTTATCCGGCTTTTCAGGCTGGAAGCTATCTTGTTCCAAACTTCCTGCATATTCCCATATTTCGGCAATATCTGAATACCGCACTTCATAAGGCTGGTAAAAACTGTTGTCTGAATTGAGCATAAAAATGTTTTTTTCTTTCTTATTCAGCCGCTTATAAACCATTTCATTGTTGCGTGTGACCACAATGTAGGTTTTGCCGTTCACGACATCTCCCAATTTTTCGACATACCTGCCGATAATATAGGATTTGTTATTGTGTGGCGGCATAGAATCACCATCTATAGGAAAAGTCCGGTATTTTTCATTTCTACTCAGCCACGGCAACGATATATGGTCGAGTTCAGAGATAAAACTAAAATCAGCATAGCCGCCTGCGGCATAGCCGGCTTTGGCTTTTTGCGTAACGATTTCGATCTTATTTTCACCATCCTTATCAACGGTTATTGGAAGCAATATCCTGTTGTTCTCTAATTTAATAAAATCGTTAACGGATATTTTACGCAAATTAGTGGTCAGCAATACATCAATGCTGATGGCAAACCTTCGGGAAATTTTGACTAAATATTCATACGGCGGCTCTACCTTACCGCTTTCCCATGGTTCATAGCGTCCACGCTTAACGTCAAGCTTTTCTGCCATTTCACGCTGACTCTCATTGTTATTTTCACGAAGGTAACGAAGGTTATCTGAAAATATCGACATTTGTTAAAGTTGTAAGTTGCAACAACAAATATATGTAATTTTGTTGTCTATAACAACATTATTTGTAATTCAGTTTAAAATGCTTGGCAAAGAGGATAAAAGGGAAATGGCAAAGATGCTCCAGGCAAAGATCAACGCGATACAGGGCTTGGGCAAAGTGTCACGCGAACATTGTAACGACGGGCTTTTGCCCTTTTCTAATGCTTTCCCTGATGGTGTTTTCCCTGTGGGTACCATTCACGAATGCATCAGTTATGAGCCTGCTGAAGCGGCGTCAACCACAGCATTTATTACGGCCATAACTGGTAAATTGATGAAAGAAAGCGGCCTTGTATTATGGATTGGAAATGATAGAAAAATTTTCCCTCCCGGATTAAACCACTTCGGATTAACGCCAGACCGTATCGTTTTTATCACTGTTTCAAAAACAAAAGAGGCTTTATGGGCTATCGAGGAAGCACTCAAATGCGAAGCGCTCACTTGTGTCGTTGGTGAAATAAAAGAACTCGGTTTTACAGATTCCCGGCGTTTACAGTTGGCCGTAGAACGCAGCGGCGTTACAGGATTCATTCACCGCTATCGGCCTTTTGCAGAAAACACTGTAGCTTGTACTACGCGTTGGAGAATTACACCAATCACAAGTGCGTTCAATGGTATGCTGTCAGGTGTTGGTCATAGCTGCTGGGACGTACAATTGTTGAAGGTTAAAAATGGCCGGCCTAATTCCTGGAAAGTGCGCTGGTCCGGCGACGGCTTTCTGTCATTGGAGGAACAACACCGCTCTATACCTTTCATTCACGAACGTACTGCAGGATAATGCAAAGATATGCTTCCATATGGTTTCCATACTTACTAACGGAATATACGGCCAGAAAAAAACCAGAATTTCGGGGGGTGCCCTTTGTGCTTACTTCACGAGAACGCGGGCGAATGGTCATCAAGGCAGTTAGTGAACAAGGAGCCCGTAAAGGCATCCGAAACGGCATGGTATTGGCCGATTGCAAAGCCATCTTTCCAGAATTGGAAGTCCTAGAAACGGAGCATGGCAGAACAGAACAATTGTTGCATGCTTTAGCAGCGTGGTGCATCAGTTACACACCATATACCGCAGTTGACTTACCAGAGGGTCTTATTCTGGATATTACAGGCTGTGCCCATTATAGTGGCGGTGAGAAAGCCTATCTGGAGAGCATCCATAAAAAACTCAATGCTTTCGGGTATACCGTAAAAATAGCTATTGCGGATACCATTGGTGCGGCATGGGCAGTTGCTCGTTTTGAAAATTCAAAAATGATTGTTAGTTCGGGAGAAGAACAAAGTGCCTTAGCGACTTTACCGCCTGCAGCTTTACGACTGGAGACTGATATCCTGACGCGGATGAAAAAATTAGGGTTGCAAAAGATCGGCAGCTTCATCGATATGCCACACGCTGCCTTACGCCGCAGGTTCGGCGCATTATTGCCTTCACGTATCAATCAGGCTTTAGGTCAGGAAATAGAAATCATTGTGCCTATAAAAATAATCGAACCTTATCAGGAAAGGCTTTGTTGTTTGGAACCTATCCCAACCCCTAAAGGAATCAGGATTGCTTTAGAAAAATTATTGGAAATGCTATGCACACGTTTGCAGGCCGAAAGATTAGGTTTGCGTTGCGCTGTATTCCGGGCTTATCGCCTCGATGGAGATATACAGCATATCGAAATCGGCACGGCATTACCATCACGCGACGCAAAGCATATTTTCAGGTTGTTTGAACATAAGATTGCCACTTTACAGCCTGATCTGGGTTTTGAAAATTTTGTTTTAGAAGCCCATAAGGTAGAAGCAATGACCGATGAGCAGGCAGCTATTTGGGGTGCATCAAGTCAAAATGATAAAAAAGTAGCAGAATTACTAGACCGTGTCGCAACCAAATCGGGTTCGGGTTGCGTGATCCGGTATTTGCCTGCAGAGCGTTATTGGCCCGAAAAATCAGTAAAGGCAGCTGTTCCTCTGTGGGAAAAGCCTACTGTACGATGGCGTACAGATTGCCCGCGCCCCATTCATTTATTAGCAGCACCTGAATTGATTAATGTAACCGCCGTAATGCCGGATTATCCTCCAATCTTATTTCGATACAAAGGAAAAGTTTTCAATATTACCAAGTCTGACGGCCCTGAACGCATTGAGCAGGAATGGTGGGTGGCGACCGGATTGTACCGGGATTACTATTGCGCAGAGGATGAAACCGGTGCACGGTATTGGATTTTTCGTTCGGGACCTTATGATAAGCTGCCTCAATGGTTCATTCACGGATTTTTTGCCTGATGGAATATACAGAATTACAAGTCACTACCAATTTCAGCTTCCTGCGCGGAGGCTCACATCCTGACGAATTAGTAACACAGGCCGCTTTTCTTGGCTATACAGCAATCGCAATTACCGATGTCAATACACTCGCAGGCATTGTACGGGCACATGTTGCAGCAAAAAAAGCAGCAATTCGGCTGATTATTGGTTGCCGCCTTGAACTGATTGATGGTCCGCCGCTGCTTGCCTATCCGACCGATAAAGATGCCTATGCCCGATTATCCGGATTGTTGTCAATAGGAAACCTTCGCGCTGAAAAAGGCCATTGCCACTTGTATAAGGCTGATGTGTACCAATATTCAGAAGGTATTAAATTTATTGCCATTGCACCGCTTTCGCTCAACGCAAATTTTGATTTTGACAACGCTTTTAAATCTGAACTACGGGAATATCGCAAAAATCTAAGAAAATCCCTTTATTTAAGTGTAAGCCGCTCTTATCACGCCAATGACAACAAGCGTTTACAACGGCTCCAGGAACTTTCGCAATCGCTTGACATTCCTCTTGTCGCCACCAATGATGTGCATTATCATATTATGGAGCGTCGGCAATTGCAGGATGTGCTGACCTGCATACGCGAAAAATGCACCATACATACCGCGGGTTTTAAACTGTATCAGAATGCAGAACGCTACCTGAAACCTGCCGAGGAGATGCAACGCTTGTTCCGTCAATATCCAGAAGCGATGCTTGCAAGCCAGGAAATAGCCGATGCCTGCCAGTTTTCGCTGGACAGCCTCAAATATGTATATCCTGAGGAAATTACCTCAGACGGACGCACACCACAAGAAGAACTCGAAATGTTGGTTTGGAAAGGCGCGGGGGAAATGTTTAGCAGCACGGATATTACCGAAGAAAAACGCAAAGAGCTTCTCAAAACCATTGCTTTCGAGTTAGATTTCATACAAAAAAAAGATTACGCTGCCTATTTTCTAACTGTTCATGATTTTGTACGCTTTGCCCGCAGCAAAAACATCTTATGTCAGGGTCGGGGTTCTGCTGCTAATTCTGTGGTATGTTATTGCCTCGGCATTACATCTGTAAACCCTTCTAAATTCAACGTCCTTTTTGCGCGTTTTATGTCTGACGCACGCGACGAACCGCCTGATATCGACGTTGACTTTGAGCACGAACGCAGGGAAGAAGTCATCCAATACATTTACAAAAAATATGGCCGTGACCGCGCCGCTATCGTAGCTACTGTAACCCAAGTGCATCATAAAGGCGCCATTCGCGATGTGGCCAAAGCCATGGGATTATCAGGTGATGCGATTGACCGACTTTCTGCCTCTATGTGGGAATTTCGCGATAACCTCGATAATGCGCATGTCGGTTCAGAAGGCTTTGATCTTAATGATCCGCATCTGGTGAAAATTTTGGAACTGACAGAGCAATATGTAGGCTTTCCTCGCCAACTGGGCCAGCATACAGGCGGTTTTATTATTACACGTGGCAAGCTTTCAGATTTGTGTCCAACAATTAATGCCCGAATGGAAGGCCGCACTAATATTGAATGGAATAAAGATGATATAGAAGCCTTGGGGTTTTTAAAAGTCGATGTTTTGGCATTAGGTATGCTCACCTGCATTCGTAAGGCATTTGATTTGGCAAAAGCACATTACGGCCTCAACCTTACTCTGGCTAAAATTAATGAAAAGGATGACCCGAAAGTTTACGATATGATTTGCAACGCCGATACCCTGGGAGTTTTCCAAATTGAAAGCCGCGCCCAAATGTCGATGTTGCCAAGACTTAAGCCTCGTAAATTTTATGATTTGGTTATAGAAGTAGCGATTGTACGCCCGGGACCGATTCAGGGTGATATGGTGCACCCGTATCTGAGAAGACGCGATGGAATTGACCCTATAACATATCCTTCAAAAGCGTTGGAAAATATTCTGGGGCGTACGTTGGGCGTGCCACTTTTTCAGGAACAGGCTATGGAAATTGCTATTGTCGCCGCTGGATTCACTCCAGCTGAAGCTGATGGTTTGCGCCGCAGCATGGCTACTTTTAAAGCAAAAGGCAAGGTTAGCGACTGGAAAAAGAAACTGGTCGAAGGCATGGTAAAAAATGGATATGAAGAAGATTTTGCCGGACGTGTATTCAAACAGCTTGAAGGATTTGGTGCCTACGGATTTCCTGAAAGCCACGCAGCAAGCTTTGCATTATTAGTATATGTTTCATCATGGCTCAAATGTTATTATCCCGATGTGTTTGCCGCTGCATTGCTCAACAGCCTGCCGATGGGGTTTTACCAGCCAGCGCAAATCGTTATCGATGCAAAAAACCATGGTGTTGAAATGCGGCCTGTGGACATTAATTATTCCTACCCGGACAATATCCTTGAAGAAAAATCAGGGAAATATTATGCGGTGAGGCTTGGTTTCAGACAAGTAAAAGGGCTCTCTGGGGAGGACATGCAACTATTGGTTGACGCAAGGCGCCATCCGTTTATACATATACATTCGCTATTAGAAGCGGGCGTTGCTATGTCGGCCCTGGAAAAACTTGCTGACGCAGATACTTTTCGATCAATCGGATTAGATCGCAGACAAGCTTTGTGGGAAGTTTCCTCGCTCTCCGATAGGCCAATCGGAATGTTTGAAGGCCAACTGTCAGAAAGCGCGAACGAACCCCAACTTGAATTGCCTTTTCTGACTGAAGCGGCACATGTTGTAGAAGACTATGCTACCACCGGATTATCATTGAAAGCGCATCCTGTGAGTTTTGTACGCCCACAACTCGACAGTCTCAAAGTAACAACAACCGGACAGTTAAGCCAGCTGAAAAATGGCGATAAAATCAGAGTTGCCGGACTGATTACCGTACGCCAGCGTCCGGGCACCGCAAAAGGTGTTCTTTTTATTACGATTGAAGACGAAAGCGGATTTGCCAATCTCGTGGTTTGGGAAAAAGTTTTTTTAAAATACCGCCGCGACATCATTCAGGCCCGACTGCTAATGGTCGAAGGAAAATTACAGATTGAAGGAAAAGTGGTTCACGTTATTGTAAATGAATGTTACAACTTGTCTGCAATGTTGCGTAGCATGACGACCAATATCAATATTGAAAATGCCGTTTCAACGCTGTCGCGCTCTGATGAAAAAAATACTGAGGAAGTTTTCTATAAGGGGAGAAATTTCAAATAAGTGTCAGACTTGCACATTTATTTTGCTGACAATTGAGAAAGCATGTAGGTTGGAAGATGCTTTTATAAAAAAATAAATATTGTTTTTTAATTATTTATTATTGTTTATCAATAATTTTTATATATTTGACCTAACCTTAAAATAAAAAATATGAAAAAATTAAACATCCTGAAGACGTTAATTGATATTGCATTTTTTTTCATGCTCCTTGGCGCGTTGGCAATTTTTATATTCGTTCCTATTTATTTATGTGGCTCTGAAGGAGGCCTGCCAATTATAATTAATGGGCAATCTATTACAGCATTTGACATTTACACGAAAATTTTGATTGCGCTTGCCGCTATTGGCGCTTTACTATTCATTTATGCAATATATCTATTGCGAAAAACCCTCGCTTTTTTTGTCAAAAGGGATGTCTTTAATTCAAAGGTTGTACACTATTTGGATTTGATTGGAAAATTTTTGATTGTTTCCACATTGCTGACTAATATCCCACTTTTAATTTATAACATTTTTTCAAGACAGCATTTGTCAATTCAATTTAATGGCGGTGGATTTGACTCGTTATCACTTTCGGTAAGCCTCGGATTGTTCTTTATGGTACTCAGCGAAGTATTTAAGATTGCTAAAAATTTGAAAGAAGAAAACGAACTAACAGTATAATTATGCCCATAATAATCAATGTAGATGTGATGTTGGCCAAACGCAAAATGCGCTCCAACGAGCTCGCCGACCGTATCGGAATTACCACTGCAAACCTTTCTATATTGAAAACAGGAAAAGCAAAAGCGATCCGGTTTTCAACATTGGAGGCTATTTGTGAGGTGCTGGACTGCCAGCCAGGCGATGTGATTGAATATGTAAAGGACGGTCCGGATCATCATTTAGAATTGCTGCAGGCAGGTTGATTCAGCTGCCCTAGCCCGGATGGAAGCGGCATCCTTTTGTTTTTTTCTTTAAAAAACAAAAGATACAGCGGACAGCCGGATTGGCTTCTAACAAAAAAGCCCGACAATTACGTCAGGCTTTTGCAAATTATTCTCGAATTGTCTTAGTCGGCTAAAACAATCACTTTGTTGTCTTTCATTTCGATCGTACCAGAATTGATTGACAGTGTATAGGTATTGTTATCGATTTTTACAAAACGATGTCCTACTTCTTTTCCGAAATCAAAATTGTTGGCCACGATCTTCACATCGCCTTCTTTCAAGATAGAAACGATTGGCGCGTGCTGATTCAATATCTGGAATGAACCGTCAACACCAGGTAAAGTAATCGAGGTTATTTCTCCTTTGAATAATGTTGCTTCCGGTGATACGATTTCTAATGTCATATTTCTTTAGTGTTCAGTATTCAGTGTTCAGTGATCAGACTGAATACTGAACACTGATCACTGCAAACTATTTTTAAGCTTCTGCCAACATTTTTTGTCCAGCTTCGATAGCATCTTCGATAGTACCTTTCAAGTTGAAAGCCGCTTCAGGAAGGTGGTCTAATTCGCCGTCGATAATCATGTTGAATCCTTTGATGGTGTCTTTGATATCAACCAAAACACCCGGAATTCCTGTAAACTGTTCTGCTACGTGGAATGGCTGAGAAAGGAAACGTTGTACACGACGTGCTCTTGAAACCGAAAGTTTGTCTTCTTCTGACAATTCTTCCATACCAAGGATGGCGATAATATCTTGTAATTGTTTGTATTTCTGAAGAATTTCTTTTACTCTTTGTGCACAGTCGTAGTGCTCAGCGCCTAAGATTTGTGGTGTAAGGATCCTTGAAGTAGAATCGAGTGGATCTACTGCTGGATAAATACCAAGCTCAGCAATCTTACGAGACAATACGGTTGTTGCATCCAAGTGGGCAAATGTTGTTGCCGGTGCGGGATCCGTTAAGTCATCCGCAGGAACGTAAACCGCTTGTACAGATGTAATTGAACCTTTGTTTGTTGATGTAATACGCTCTTGCATCGCACCCATTTCAGTTGCCAATGTTGGTTGGTAACCTACTGCAGATGGCATACGTCCAAGCAATGCAGACACTTCTGAACCCGCTTGTGTAAAACGGAAGATGTTGTCAACGAAGAAAAGAACGTCTTTTCCTTGGTCTGAACCAGCTCCATCACGGAAATATTCTGCAATAGAAAGTCCTGAAAGCGCAACACGTGCACGTGCTCCAGGTGGCTCATTCATTTGTCCGAAAACGAAAGTCGCTTTTGAATCGCGCATGCCCATTTTGTCAACTTTAGAAAGATCCCATCCGCCTTCTTCCATAGAGTGCATAAACGCATCTCCATATTTTATAATCCCTGACTCCAACATCTCACGAAGCAAGTCATTTCCTTCACGTGTTCTTTCTCCTACTCCTGCGAATACAGAAAGACCACCGTGACCTTTTGCAATATTGTTGATCAACTCCTGAATCAATACAGTTTTACCAACACCTGCACCACCGAACAAACCAATTTTACCACCTTTTGCATAAGGCTCGATAAGGTCGATTACTTTGATACCCGTGAATAAAACTTCTGATGAAGTTGAAAGATCTTCGAATCTTGGTGCCGGACGGTGGATTGAAACACCATTATCACCTGTTTTAGGCAAATCACCAAGACCATCGATAGCATCTCCGATTACGTTGAATAAACGACCGTAGATATCTGCACCGATTGGCATCTTGATTGGGTTGCCAGTTCCTACTACTTCATAACCTCTGCTCAAACCGTCTGTAGAGTCCATAGAAATGGTACGTACAGTGTTTTCACCGATGTGTGATTGTACTTCAAGTACGAGAATTGTTCCGTCTTTTTTAGTGATTTCTAATGAATCATAAATTTTTGGAAGTTCAACATCCTTACCGTTGAATACTACGTCCACAACTGGACCGATGATTTGCGCAACTTTTCCTATTACTTTTGACATTGCTTATGTATTTATTAAATAGCTATTTAGGTTTCTGAAATAACAGGCGAAAAACACCTCTTTTTTCCGAGTGCAAAGATAATTTTTTAAAATATAAAATCAACAAAATTTAAATAAAAAAATATTGAAATTTTGCAGTATTGTCTGTGGCGGCATTCAGAATTCAAAAAATAACATATAAAAATAAAAAAACCACCACTTTTTTGTGATGGTTTTTTATCAATATTTAGTTTGTTTTAAAATGTCATTGAATCCATAGGATATAAAATGCGATAGTCGCCCATACTCACTTTCGGCAGGTTCGAACCATATTTTGTATTGATTGCTTCTGCGAACATATTGGCAATGAACGCATAACCACGCGGGCTTGGATGTACACCATCAAGTGAGAAAGTACCACCGGTAACATACACTGAAGTCAATGTAAAACCATCGCTTGCAATACCGGTTGTTTTTAATTGTTCCAAAATTGTTTTTGTATCAACAAATGCAAGTCCATTGGCTTCCGCAACGGCTTGAATTGTAACATTGTAAGCGTCTGTTGCGGTTTTAACCTCGGCAATTTCTTCTTTAGAAAGCACCCAGTTATCTGCTAAAGGCACAGAAACGCCATTGATTTGTGCTGGATTTCCGCCTACTGCAGTTCCAATAAAGCCTCTTGCAGGCAAAACAATAAGATCTTCGGCGGTAGCTTGTCTGTATGACGGAATTCCGTAAGCTGTAAGGTTCGTAAGGTAACTATCAACCATTACAACTGCATTACCTGCACCTGCGTGGAAAGCTATGGTTCTTTTTGCAGCCTCGGCAGGCGTCAATAAACCAACTGAAGCAGCATATAACAATCCGTTATTGTATGGTGTAAAACCAGCCGTTAACTGAGCAACTGTCGCATCGTTCAAAGGTACCGGGTTGTATGGTACCGTCGTGAAAAATGGCAAAGCGGTAATGTAAGGAAGATTAGCAACTACTCCTTTTGCACCACCTGCCGTAAGGCTTGTAACTAACGAAGAATAAGTCGCCGCAAAAACTTGTGGGTCGGTGATATCGCTTGATCCGTATGTGGCCGGATTTAAATTCCCGGTCTGGTTCACGCCGCTCCCTCCTGAAGTTGCATAGCCCAACACGTCGTTACCGCCAATCCATAAAGAGAAGAATGTTGGTGATTGTGCTGTGGCATCTGCTATAACTGTTGCTGTTGCTGTAGATGCGAATCTTCCGAAATAAGGATTCAAAGTTCCGTAACCCGGTGTAACCAAGTGGAAACTTTTTGCTCCAGGTATGCCCATGTTATTGAATGGTCCGGTTAAGTGGTCCGTAAAAACAGTTCCAGAAATACCTGACACGTTTGCAGGAGTATTATTGGTCGTATTTAAATACAAACGTGTTGGAAATTGTGGAATCTGCGAACCACCCATTGAAAATCCGCCGATATTATCAACCATGAAAGGCGTTGTAAAATCGCCCCCTCCGGCCAATGCGAATTGCTGTGCCAAAATATTCGGGTAGGCATTTTCCTGTCCGCCTTTAAAAAGCGCATTATCGCTGTAACCTGCGGCAAATGAATCTCCAAGAGCCACATATTTTGAAAAATCGGCAGTTCCGGAAGTGATAGGCACTTCAGCATCTGCTGTATCATCATTGCTGTTGCACGCTGCAAAGGTTAAGGAAACCAGTAACAGCCATTTGAAATTTTTTATCATGATATTATTTTTAATTTTTATTGACTATTAATTATGGGTTTACTGTCCATGATGCGAACCATTGCTGTCCGATGGCACCGGCGCCAATTACTTGAATATAATCTTTTCCGCCTAAGTTGGTAGCACCCAATTTGAAAACAGATTTCATCGCAGGAACTGCATAGTTGATCTGTGCGTCGAACACTGTGTTTTCCGGAACCATTCCGTCGGCAAATGATGATTCCCAAAGGTATGATGTGCTCCATCTTACATTCATATTGAAACCGAAGTTTTTGAAAAGTTTTGCGTTTCCGAACGTTCCTTTGATTCTGTGCTTTGGTGTATTAAAGCCCGGAATAAAACTTGGATCTTTAGTTGCGTCATAGGTTAATTTCGTACCGTCGAAAGTATTTCCGAAAAATGCTGCGTTGTAATTCACTCCTAATTCAAAATCTTTATATACTTTTTTTGAAATACCTACGCCGTAACCAACCGACGTAATTTGTGAGCTTGAATTGGAGTAGATTTGATAAACTCTTCTATCTCCATTGATAAGTGCCTTGTAGGAATCAACGTTGGCTGCATTTGTTGGGTCATTACCTACAGTACCATAATAAGGAGTAAACACCCTAGCTTGGTTCAAGAAGTCGTTGTATAAATTATAATATCCATTGATGTCTATTGAAAGATCATTGTTGATCACCGAGCGGTATCCCAATTCAAAAGCTTGTACTTTTTCAGGTTTTACCAAACCAATTTTAGCTACTTCAAGCAAACTTACAGCACCTGCTAAATCAGCAGGATTTGCCGCTAAAGCAGCACCAAATGCCTGAACAGAAGGAATTGTATAAGAATTCGTATAAGCATTGACACCGTTCAAAGTTGCAGTAGTGCCATAACCCTGAGCTACCCCTTGAGCGCTTACGTTTCTTGTTTCTACAAAGCGAGTTAAATTGTCTGACGCAGATCCGATCAACGCGAATGGGCCTAAATCCAATCCGATGTATTGGTCTTGTGTCGTTGGATTCCTGAAACCTGTTTGATAAGAAACCCTAAAATTGTGTTTCTTTTGTGCTCCTGCTGAATACACAAATGAAATTCTTGGCGAGAAGCTACCGTCGAAATTTTGTGATTTGTCATAACGCACAGATCCTGTGAATTTCAACCTGTCATCAATGAATTTTTTCTGAACCTGTCCGTAAACGCCATACTCATCGTAGGTAATCGGACCATCATAATCTGTAAAGATCGTACCTTCAGAATTCATTTCATATCTCCTAAAAGACCCTCCTAGTTGAAATTCTGCCACTTTAATCAAATCCTTGAAATTGTAATTTACATCTGAATGGTATAATTTCGAGTGGTCAATGAATTTTGCCCCTTGTGTCAAATCCGGATTATTCGTTACTGTTTTTAACGCTGCGATATATTCTGGTGACCCAGGCAAATACCTTCCGGTATCGGCAACGCCTCTCGCGATGGCATGAGCAGTAGTAGGGTCTTGACCTGCAAGTGTCGCTTGGATATATGCCCCGGCGTATTGTCCGAACCATGTATTATCATCTTTCCAAGCTCTGTTGACGTTCCAAGCAGCGAAACGCATATCATAGGAATTCCCCGCATCTTCATCAGTCATATAAAATCTAGCGAAGAAATTTTTTCCTTTTACTTCAAATTTGGTTTGATTCATAGAAAAATCCTTCAAAGAATATCTATTGGCACCCTGATAAATCGTGTTTCCAAAACCTAGTTTATGTTGCAAGATAAATTCAATATCATTTTTCCATGGACGGAAATGCAAAGAAAAATCTGCTTTCACACTGGAGATTTTGTTGTCTGTCAAATCCTGTTCTCTGTAACCTGTTCTCGCCACATTATAATTAGGCAACAGATTTACGGCACTTGCAGGAATAAGACCTAAATTCGCCAAAGAAGTTCCTACGCCTTTTAAATTGGTAGAAACCTCATCGCCGTAAAGGTTCAATCCATCGTAATTTGGACTTGGCGATAAATTTTCCGCATTTGTACCTTTATCAGTTGTATCAGAAGCGATCCATTCGTAACCCTCCATATAGGTAAAGTTGGCCTTTGCCGCAAACACTTCGCTGAATTTATAGGCAGTTCTCACACCCATATCCCAAAAAGCATGCGCACCGGCAGTTTCTTGATACGTTTTTCCACCTTTTACATAAGCACTGATGCCAGGGCTTGTGAATGGACTTTTGCTGTTCATAAACAAGATCCCGTTGAAAGCATTCGCCCCATAAAGCGCCGATGATGCTCCAGGAAGCAATTCTACGTTAGCAACATCTAATTCAGACAAACCAATAAGATTGCCAAGCACAAAGTTTAATGCAGGAGAAGAATTGTCCATTCCGTCAACCAACTGCATGAAACGGGTATTGGCAACGGTCGCGAAACCACGGGTATTGATGGACTTGAAGGAAGCGCTACTCGTATTGAAATGAACCTCTTTTAAATTTTCGAGTCCATCATAATACGTTGCCGCAGTGGTGTTTTTAATGTCCTGAAGCCCCATTCTTTCAATGGTTACAGGAGATTCAATCACGCGTTCGGGTGTTCTTGATGCCGAAACCACGATTTCGTTCAATTTCGTTTCTTCTTCCGACAGGCTAACGCTGATTTTTTGGTTTAGGCTTGAAACCGACACGGTTTGTGAAATAAAGCCTACCATCGAAAACTGAAGTGAATAAGGCGGTTTTTTAGACGACGTCAAAATAAATTTACCGTCAACATCCGTGACCGTCCCGGCACTTTCACCTGCAATCGTAACATTTGCTCCT
Source organism: Flavobacterium sp. (assembly GCA_029946065.1). Taxonomy (GTDB): domain Bacteria; phylum Bacteroidota; class Bacteroidia; order Flavobacteriales; family Flavobacteriaceae; genus Flavobacterium. The sequence continues at coordinate 293,554 of JAQSDU010000004.1, read as the reverse complement.
GGAAGTGGCAAATTATTCGCATCAGTGACTGTTCCCGAAATTGAATTCTGGGCAAAGGTTATACCGCAGAAAAACAATGACAAAATAAATAAATAGATTCTCATTTTTGGTTTGATTTTGTTAGTTTATCAAGCCAATGTACAAATATTTTTGACATTAATAAAAATGAGGCAAATTTTTCATAATTATTAAATAATGTATCAACTACAACGCTGTAGTAGATTGTATGCTTTTTTTAAACTTTTATTAACATTTTAGGAAGTAATCTATATAAAATACTATGCATACATATAAAACTGCGTTTTTATTAGATTTTACATAAAAAGAGAGTTTTCAAAAAAAAATCGTTTTCGCAATAAAAAAAGCGAGGTAAAACCCCGCTTTCCATATATTATGAATAATTTCTTAACTTATTCGACTGTGACCGACTTAGCTAAATTTCTTGGTTGATCAACATTACAATTTCTCATTACGGCTATGTGGTAAGAAAGCAATTGTAGCGGAATTGTAGTCAATAATGGCGACAATGCGTCAGAAGTATCCGGAATTTCGATCACATAATCCGCCAAATCACGAACCTGCGTATCTCCTTTGGTAACAACGGCTATAATTTTGCCACTTCTGGATTTAATTTCCTGAATATTACTTACAACCTTGTCATAATGCCCTTGTTTTGGAGCAATTACGATACACGGCATCAATTCGTCAATAAGTGCGATTGGTCCGTGTTTCATTTCTGCAGCAGGATAACCTTCGGCGTGTATGTAAGAAATCTCTTTTAATTTCAATGCGCCTTCCAAAGCCACGGGGAAATTATATCCTCTTCCTAAATAAAGGCAATTCGGCGCGTCCTTGAAAACAGCTGCGATTTCTTTGGCTTTTTCATTCGTAAGCAAAGCTTCGGCAACTTTTTCCGGAATGATCGTCAATTCCTGCAAATACCTATGAAAATCTGTATGTGAAAGCGTTCCTTTTGCTTTAGCAAGACGAAGGGCGATTAGTGTGAGTATTGTAATTTGTGTCGTAAAAGCTTTCGTTGAAGCCACTCCGATTTCAGGTCCGGCATGCGTATAGGCGCCAGCGTGAGTTTCTCTTGAAATGGAAGAACCAACAACATTACATACTCCGAAAACAAAAGCACCTTTTTCTTTCGCCAACTTGATTGCTGCCAATGTATCTGCGGTTTCACCGGATTGGGAGATGGCAATTACCACGTCATTCTTGTTGATGATTGGATTTCTATAACGGAATTCGGAAGCATATTCTACTTCTACCGGAATACGCGTAAACTCTTCAAGAATATATTCGGCCACAAGACCTGCATGCCAAGAAGTGCCACAAGCTACGATAAGAATTCTATCGGCATTTAGGAATTTTTCAAGATTGTCTTCAATACCAGCCATTTTGATAATGCCTTCGTTAGCCAAAAGCCTTCCGCGATAAGTGTCTTTGATAACACTTGGCTGCTCATAGATCTCTTTCAGCATAAAGTGGTCATATCCTCCTTTTTCAATCTGCTCGAGATTCATTTGCAATTCTTGAACATAAGGATCTACAGGTGAATCATCTTTTATTTTTCGAATTTTCAAAGGTTTATCTAACCTAACAATTGCCATTTCTTCATCCTCAAGATAAATGGCGTTTGATGTATATTCAATGAAAGGTGACGCATCAGAAGCGATAAAAAATTCGCCAATACCAACACCAATTGCTAGCGGGCTTCCCAATCGGGCAGCTACGATTTCATCTGGTTTTTGTTTATCGAACACAGCAATGGCATAAGCCCCGATTACTTGGTTGAGTGCTACTTGTACCGCTTTGCCCAGTTTTAAATTTTCTTTTTTCTGGATTTCCTCAATCAGATTAACCAATACTTCCGTATCAGTATCTGATTTAAAAACATAACCCCGTTTGATCAATTCTTTTTTTAACGGCTCATAATTTTCAATGATTCCGTTGTGTATTATTGCCAGATTGCCTGAGTTGGAAACATGAGGATGGGAATTGATATCGTTCGGCACGCCATGGGTAGCCCATCTTGTATGTCCAATACCAACAGAACCATTGGTGGTGATTTCAGCCGTTTTTGCTTCCAAGTCTGTAACTTTTCCTTTCGTTTTGGAGACTTTTAGATTTTCGCCATCATAAAGCATTACACCTGCACTGTCATAACCTCTGTATTCAAGTCTTTTCAGGCCTTTTATTACTATTGGATAAGCTTCTCTGTATCCTATGTATCCTACAATTCCACACATAATATAACCGAATTAGAATTTTGTATAATAAATTTCAAGTTGCAACCTATTGGCATAATTTTGAGTATCCGACGGCGGGATATTATTCCCGAAAAGCACTACGCCTAATGGGTTCATGACAGAAGCTACCGGAATACTCTTTACCCGAAATAGTTCGTCAAAACCAACGGGTGACACAAGATCAAATGGTGTCTGTAACGCTGCATTACCAGTTTCAGCTATGGCTTCAGTAACCACAAGACCTAGTCTTACGTTATCTGCACTTTTTCTAATAACATTCCTGATATGATTGGTAATTCTTATTTTATATTTTATCCGCCCATTTGTGTCGCTTACCGTATCTATTATTCCACCATACGTATATCTGCTGAATTTTGCATTAGTGTTAGTAGTTACATCCGTCGAATAATCGTATAATACGGTATTATTATCGGCATCATACAAATAAATCCGCAACGGCCTTAGCGGCTTTGGTATCTGTGAAGACGGACTGTCGGGTGTGTTATCCATATAAAAAGTAAGGTTGGCTTCGTTAATCAGCCAATTGCTCGCTCTTAACGTTTCAAGTTCGTCTGAAACCCCGTTGCCGTCTGTGTCTTGCGCACCAAAAAGGTCAATAAAAGCCATTGCACCTTCTCCGCCTTTCAAGTATAGCCTGCTGTCGCCTGTAGTAACATTAGGTTCTGAGGGGATTGCCGCAAGATAAGGTGCGTTTCCTGAATTGCTGAGTAAATTTACGGTATTCCCTTGTAAGTTGATAGCATACGTCTTATCTACTCTTGTGGTGGTAGAAACACCGTCAACCACAGTAGTCTTGTCTTCCTTATAATAAATAGTAATAATACCTTTGGCAAAATTAAGCTGCATCAGATTGGTTTTCTCCGGATTGGTGATCTTAAAGTACAAACCTCTAAAATAGTCCTTAAACGCCGCATTGTTAGCAAGTTTATCGGCAGGCGCATTGAATATTTTCTTCATGAAATAGGCACTGTTCATTTTGATGCGCATTCCTGGTGTTGTTCGGGTACGGGTTACAACGCCTTCATCGTCTGTTAGGTTGGTAACAACTTCATCTTTATCAATCACGAAACCGTCATTCTGTGGCCAATGGTTGAGTTCTGCTGAGGCATTATTTAATCTTTCACCATTCACTACAGAGGAACCATCAGTGGCGGCGCCTTTTTTGATCATATCGAAATCACTGTTCTGGTTGTTAAAAAATCGCTGTACCTGCTCAAACCCGGTAGTTGGATCAAAATCGTTCAGGTAATAACCGTTTTCGTAGATGCTTAAATTGAATTTTGCTCCATCAACGGTTTTAATCGAATCTAATAAATAGGTAACCACGCCTTCAGATGTAGTCGCTGTATTTGGATCTTTATGGCTAAAATACGGAAGCGTAAAATAAACACTGTCTATAGCAATATTTGCTCCAAAAGTTGGCGATAAACTAGCGCTTGGCAATTCCAGTTGTCCTACAAAATTAGCAGTTGTATTCCCGAATACCGGATTTTCAACATAACCAAGTTGGTTGACAGGGAGATTATTTGTCTGAACAGGCTTTGTAAGGTGATTATAAGCGATTACTGTAGCGTCTGTATATTTTTCAAAAAGGAAATGGTCTTCTCCAACAATTCCAGAACCGATCTGATCGAAATCTTTATCACAAGAAGCAAAACATATCACCAAAATAGCGGCAAATACAACCTTAAAAACGAATTTATTATTCATGTTAATCATTAAAAAATTTATTATAGCACCTTTGTTTTATAGAAGTCCGTGTATATTTCAGCGAACTTTTCTTTCGGCGTGAAAGGTAAAAAAGGTTTCTCCGATGATTCTATAAATTTTGTTAAACTTGGTGACACATTTTCTGACGCAATAATCACGGCATCAGAATGCTTTACTGCGGCTTTGATAATGTTTTCGTAGTTGGGAATTTCGAGATCTGAAATGGCTTCTTCCGGAATTCCGTCAAATTTGACTTTATTAATCATTTCCAAATTCAGCGTTTCATCAAAAGACTGGCTGTAAACGGAAGTAACGATTTTTGTATTGGCAAATAATGCTTCGTTCTTGTAATAATGCTTCATATAAACAGGAAGCATACTGGCTAGCCATCCGTGAACGTGAATGATATCCGGAACCCAATTGAGTTTTTTTACGGTCTCAACAACACCTTTTGCAAAGAAAATTGCTCGTTCATCGTTATCAGGATACATTACGCCTTCTTCATCAGCAAATGTTGCTTTTCTTTTAAAATATTCATCGTTATCGATAAAATAAACCTGAATACGCTCTTTAGGAATCGAGGCTACTTTAATAATCAACGGCATATCTAAATCATTGACAACCAAATTCATTCCGGAAAGCCTGATTACTTCGTGTAATTGGTGTCTTCTTTCATTAATATTGCCATACCTTGGCATAAAAATCCTGATTTGTCCGCCCTGATCGTTTATCATTTTCGGAACGTCATAGGACATTGAAGAAACTTCATTTTCAGCCAGATAAGGCACAACTTCAGATGATACGAATAATATCCTCTTTTCCTCCATATAGAATTATACTTTAACTTATTGTCAATAAAAAACATGCAAAAGTACAATAATTTATGGATTTATTCTCGAATATATTAAGTTTGCACCTTATTTTAATACCAAGTAAATGCTGATTTTCACCAAACAGGCTGATTTAATAGCCCATATAAAATCCATCGCAACGGCAAAAACAACTATTGGTTTTGTGCCAACTATGGGTGCGCTACATTCAGGACACTTGTCGCTGATTGCGGAATCGCTGCGAAAAAATGATCTTTCGGTGATGAGCATTTTTGTAAATCCGACACAGTTCAACAATCCCGAAGACCTTATAAAATACCCCCGAACATTGGAAGCTGATGTCCAAAAAATCAAGACTTTAAGCAACGATGTCATTATTTATGCGCCGAGCGTTGATGATATTTATGAAGGGAACACCGTTTCGAAATCATTTGATTTTGATGGACTCGAAAACCAGATGGAAGGCAAACACCGTCCTGGACATTTTGACGGTGTCGGCACGATTGTGAAACGCCTTTTTGAAATTGTAAAACCTACAAATGCCTACTTTGGCGAAAAAGATTTTCAGCAATTGCAGATTGTTAAAAAACTAGTCTCTAAATATAATCTTCCCGTAAATGTTGTAGGTCAGCCCATTTTCAGGGAAGCCAACGGACTTGCCATGAGTTCCCGAAACGAGCGTCTATCTGCTTCAGAAAAAATAAAGGCCGCTTTTATTTACAAAACGCTCCTTGCTGCAAAAGTACTGTTTCAAATAGAAAATGCAACAGCAGTGATCCGTTGGGTAGTAGCAGAATTCCAATCCCAACCCGATTTCAAACTTGAATATTTCGAAATTGCCGATGAAACGACCTTAACACCTGTAATTCAGAAGGAAAAAGGCAAAAATTACCGTGCTTTTATTGCTGTTTTTGTTAACGAAATCAGATTGATAGATACCATTTCATTAAATTAATTACCTTTGCGCCATGCAAATTCAAGTAGTAAAATCCAAGATACACCGCGTTAAGGTGACCGGAGCAGATTTAAATTATATTGGTAGCATTACCATTGACGAAGCCTTGATGGAAGCCTCCAACATCATCGAAGGCGAAAAAGTATCCATCGTCAACATCAATAACGGTGAGCGTTTGGAAACGTATGCCATCAAAGGCAATCGCAATAGTGGCGAAATCACACTCAACGGACCAGCCGCCAGAAAAGTGCAAAAAGGCGATATCATCATCATCATTTCTTATGGAATTCTTGATTTTGAAGAAGCCAAATCATTCAGACCGTCTTTAGTTTTTCCTAATGAGAACGACAACTCCCTGACCTGATTCCTTGAAAGCAAAAATCAAATCCTTAGCCGGCATCTTTATTCCTATTTTGATCGGACTGGGATTGATGTGGTATTCCTACGACTCATTTACGCCGCAACAACTTCAGCAGATGAAAGCTTATTTCGTTACTGCTGACTATAACTATGTGGCACTTTCACTAGTATTGGCTGTCGCAGGCTACGTTTTAAGGGCCTACCGCTGGAAATACACACTTTCCCAGATTGGTTGTCAACCCGATTTCAAGCTTAATTTTCTTGCTGTAAGTATTGGCTATTTTATCAATTTGTCGATCCCGCGCTCGGGCGAAGTTTCGAGAGCTCTCATTTTAAAAAAATACCAAGATGTTCCGTTTGACAAGGCTTTCGGCACTATTATCGCAGAAAGAATTGTCGACCTGGTTGTCTTGATTTTATTCATCCTCGTCGCTTTGGTAGTTGAATACCATACGTTACGCGATTTACTTTTGTATTATATTCCGATTGAAAAACTCATCATTTTAATTGTCATTGGTATCGCTGGAATACTTTTATCCACCTACTTATATTTTTATTCCAACTGGAAATTAATCCTTTTGCTCAAAACAAAAGTAGAAGGCCTCAAAGAAGGAGCTTTAAGCGTATTGAGAATGCATGACAAATGGCCGTTCCTGATTTATACTTTCCTGATTTGGTTTTCGTATGTGCTGATGTTTTATGCAACGACATTTGCTTTGACAGAGACTGATTCTATTACTATTGGCAGTGTATTGGTCGCTTTTGTTATTGGAAGCCTCGTGATTGCATTTACCAACGGCGGTTTCGGCGTGTTCCCGATTTTGATTGCGAAAATATTACTGCTTTATGGTGTTCCCGACGAAGCCGGAAATGCTTTTGGCTGGATCGTATGGATATCACAGCTCATCATAACCGTAGTCCTAGGACTTTTTGCGTTTTTAGTTTTGCCACTTTATTACAAAAAAACAAATAATTCATTATCTTAGTCAGCTATTTTAATTTGGGCATAAAAATTAAATCTGCTATTGGTTATGAAAAATATTTGCTTATCGCTGCTGTTGCTTTGGGGCATCACGGCATTTTCTCAAAGAGCTCGCGACACTATAGCTTCTGAACAACTCAAAGCAGACCGTACTTTTACGGTTTCTTTACCGCTTTCCTATGGTAAGGAAAAGAATAAAAAATACCCGCTATTGGTGCTTTTAGATGGTGATTACTTGTTTGACGCCTTCAACGGAGCCATGTCTTATGCCAATTATTGGGATGATTTGCCCGAAATGATTATTGTTGGCATTGACCAAAATGGCACGCGTGAAGACGATTCTATGATGGATGACGAAGGACTTCCCGAAGAACAAGGCGCTCATTTCTTCGACTTTATTGCGACGGAATTAATGCCTGCGCTACAGAAAAAATACCGCGTTGCTCCATTCAAAATAATTGCTGGGCACGATGTTACCGCTGGATTTCTCAATTTATTTTTATACAAAGAAGATCCGCTTTTTGACGCTTACATAGCCATGAGTCCGGAATTTGGCGAACAAATGCTCGAAAGAATTCCGACAAGATTGCAGGTAATCAAGAAACCTATTTTCTATTATTTGTCGGGTGCAGATGGCGATTTGAAAGAGAATATGAAAGTGGTGCACGACCTCAACCAAAATATGGGTACTGTAAAAAACAGCAGCCTTTATTATAATTATGACGAATTCAAAGGTGCCACGCATTATTCGATGGTTTTGTATTCTATTCCGAATGCGCTTTACCACATCTTTTCAGCTTACCAACCCATTTCTACAGATGAATTTAATACAAAAATCGTTACGCTGCCAAGTGATTATGTAGGTTATTTGACCAAAAAATATGACATCATCGAAAAATCCTATGGCATGAAAATGCCCGTCAGATTAACCGATTTTAAAGCCATTGAAGCCGCAATTTTAAAGAATAACGCTTTTTCCGAATTTGAAAAACTTTCCGCAATCGCCAAAAAAAATTACCCAAAATCAATGTTGGGCAATTATGAGCTAGCGATGTTTTACGAAAAAACAGGTGATCCAAAAAAAGCCGCAAAAGCTTATATGAGCGCCTATCTTATGGACGAAATTGGCGACCTGACCAAAGACATGATGCTCGACAAAGCAGATGAAATGAAAAAAGGTTCCGCCAAAAAACCAAAAGAAATTCAAGAAACGCCAACAGAAACGCCTACGGAAGAAAAAAAACCATAAAATGTCAAAAATAAAGACTACGTTCTTTTGCCAGAATTGTGGTGCGCAATATGCAAAATGGCAGGGACAATGCAATTCCTGCAAAGAGTGGAATACCATCGCCGAGGAAATCATCCAAAAAGAAGACAAACCGGCATGGAACGCCAATACACCCGAAACCAAAAGGGTCACAAAACCGCTTCGCATCAACGAAATCGATTCGACGCAAGAAATTAGAATGGATACCAATGACGGCGAACTCAATCGCGTGCTTGGCGGCGGTATCGTTCCTGGATCGTTAATACTTTTAGGTGGCGAACCTGGCATCGGAAAAAGTACGTTGTTGCTACAGATTTCCCTCAAATTACCCTATCGCACTTTGTATGTTTCGGGCGAAGAAAGTCAGAAGCAAATAAAGATGCGTGCTGAAAGAATTACGCCCAACGGCGACAATTGTTATATCCTTACGGAAACAAAAACGCAAAATATTTTCCGTCAAATTGAAGCCATCGAACCGGAAATCATTATCATCGATTCCATACAAACCCTGCATACCGATTATATCGAATCCTCTCCAGGAAGCATTTCGCAAATCCGAGAATGTACCGCAGAGCTTATAAAATATGCGAAAGAAACCAACGTTCCGGTAATCCTAATCGGACATATCACCAAAGACGGCAGCATTGCCGGACCGAAAATCCTCGAGCACATGGTGGATACCGTTTTACAATTTGAAGGCGACCGAAATCACGTTTACCGTATACTACGTGCGCTAAAAAACCGTTTTGGTTCTACCGCAGAACTCGGTATTTATGAAATGCAAGGTTCTGGTTTAAGAGAAGTATCGAATCCGTCGGAAATATTGATTTCGCACCGTGAAGAAGAATTATCAGGAACCGCAATCGCTTCAACATTAGAAGGCATGCGACCGTTGATGATAGAAATTCAAGCGCTCGTAAGCACTGCAGTTTATGGAACACCGCAAAGAAGCACGACAGGCTACAACGCCAAAAGACTCAATATGATTCTGGCCGTTTTGGAAAAAAGAGCGGGATTTCGCTTGGGAACGAAAGATGTGTTCCTGAACGTTACCGGCGGGATTTCGGTTGATGATCCTGCAATAGATTTGGCTGTCGTCGCTGCAATTTTATCGTCGAATGAAGATATTCCTGTGGGAAAAGATTTTTGCTTTGCCGGAGAAGTCGGGCTTTCAGGAGAAATTCGTCCGGTAAACCGCGTCGATCAAAGGATCCAAGAAGCAGAAAAATTAGGTTTTTCGACAATTTTTGTTTCTAAATACAATAAGATTACCATAAAAAATAGCTTTATAAAAATCCGCCAAGTCACCCGGATTGAAGATGTCGCCAGCGAGCTTTTCGGATAAAATAATATGAATAAAAGTTTAGCCACTAATTTCATCAATTAGTACAAATCAATTCGTGAAATTTGTGGCAGATAATTTCCCCAAATCAATGAGAACCAGAAAACAAAAAATATACTTATCACTCAAAATTTTTGCAATCCTTTTTGTAGCTTTAATTATTGCGTTTTTTATTTTCAGAGAAGCGCTGCTGCAAACGGCAATCGCACGCGTTTCGGCTAAAATTGAACGCGATTACGACAGTAATTTTAATATTAAAGAAGCGCATTTTCAAGGATTATTGGGTGTCGATTTAACAGAAATAACTTTAGTTCCGAAAAATGCCGACACGCTTTTCAAAATTGGAAAAATGAAAACCAGCGTCAATTTCTGGCATTTGTTTGTGGGTGATATTCAGCTCGGAACGCTTGATATTCGCAATGGTTATGTACAAATCGTCAAAAACAAAAGCGGTAAAAATTACGAAAATTTCCTCAAAAAAGACAGCACTGCTACCGCAACGGTTTCGAATGAAAAAAGAGACTATGCCGAATTCACTTATCGCGTTCTTTCCAAAATGCTAAACCTCGTGCCAACCGACATGAGCATTGAAAATCTGTCGTTTTTTATCAACGATTTCGGCAAAAAGGCGCGCGTCGATTTCCAGAAATTGCGGCTTGTAGACGAACAATTGGAAAGTTCAATTAAAGTACAAACCAACACCTTTACGCAACGTTGGCGCATTGCAGGATTTACAGATCCACGTGATAAAAAAGCAGACATTCGTTTCTTTAATCTCGACACAGGCGCCATCAAAATGCCTTATATCGACGAGCGTTTTAATATAAAATCGAGTTTTGATTCGGTACGCCTGAAAATCGACAATATCGATATGGATGGCGACGAGCTGCACATCGACGGTTTTTCATCTATCGCCGGACTTAAAGTCAACCACCCAAAAATTGCCAGCAAAGATGTGGTCATCAAAAATGCGCGTTTCGATTATCATTTCCTGCTTGGATCAGATTTCGTCTCGGTAGACAGCAGTTCGACAGTGCATTTGAATAAGCTAAAATTTCATCCTTATCTGGCTTTTAACACTGCATCCGACACCATTTATTCCTTAAAAGTTGACATCCCGAAAATGAAGGCTCAGGATTTTATCTCTTCTTTACCTGACGGACTTTTCACCCATTTTCAAGGCATGGAAGCCGAAGGTAATTTTAGTTACAACCTTAACTTTATGTTCAATAAGAACAAACCAAACACGTTGATTTTTGACAGTAAATTGGATAAAGAAAACCTCAAAATCACCAAATATGGCGAAGCTGATCTGAACAAACTCAACGGCGATTTCGTTTACCACGCTATCGACAAAGGCAAAGTGCAACGCGGTGTGCTTGTTGGTCAGGCCAACCCCGATTTTACGCCTTTAAGCGAGATTTCACCCTATCTTCGAAAAGCCGTTTTGACTACTGAAGACCCATCATTTTTTACGCACCGTGGTTTTATCAGCGAAGCTTTCAAACAGTCGATCATCAAAAATATCAAAACCAAGAAATTCTCACGCGGTGCCAGTACAATCAGCATGCAATTGATCAAAAATGTTTTCCTTACCCGAGAAAAAACGCTTTCGCGAAAATTAGAGGAAATTCTGTTGGTTTACATCCTTGAAAATAATCGCATTGCCAGCAAAGAAAGAATGCTCGAAGTCTATTTTAACATCATCGAATGGGGTCCGAATGTATACGGAATTGGAGAAGCCAGCCGTTTTTATTTCGGAAAAATGCCCTCTGCGCTTTCGCTGAATGAATGTATTTATTTGGCGACAATCATCCCGCGTCCAAAAGGTTTTATGTACCAGTTTAACGACCAGGGGAATTTGAAAGGTTTTGCCATAAAACAGCAATCGTTCCTAACTAATATCATGATGCGCCGAGGGCTTTTGGCGCCTGGTGATACGATATACAAATCGCTTCCAGTATTTATTTCTGGATCGGCGAAATCGTATATAAGGATTCGGGAACGCGACACGATTCCGACAGATTCGTTGCAGTTGGAAGACGAATTTAATTTCTAAATCCAACCTTTTTGTCTTTTTGATAATCAATGTATGTATAATCGATTTAATATCTAACCCATGAAAAGACTATGCATCCTGTTTTTACTCTTGCCGATGTTGCTGTTGGCACAAAAGCCCATTTTTACAACTGCCAAAGTCAAAGGCGCAACGGTTTATTTCAATGGCGCTGAGTTGTCGCAATCGGCAGCAGTGACACTTCCGAAAGGCACCAGTGAAATTGTTGTGAAAAATGTCGCCGATTATTTGAACGAAAGTACGGTACAGATTGGCGTCAATGCTAATGTGACAGTGCTTTCGGTGCAATTCACAAACAATTATATCAGCGAGTACGATATCGACGAAAATTCTTCAGCCATCAAAACCGTTCGTGACAGCATTAAAATTGTCGAAAAACAAATCGCAAAAACAAACAATGCCAAAGATTCTGAGGCAAAAGCCATTGAATTATTGGATAAAAACCAGCAAGTTTATGGTGCCAATTCTGGTTTAAGTCTAGTCGAATTGACCAAAGTAGTCGAATATTATAAAACCAAAAGGACACAGTTGAGCGATGCTTATGATGTACTCGAGGAAAAAGTGGGCGACCTCAACAGAAGGCTTTCAAGACTGAAAGACAAACTCGAAGTCAATACCAAAAATGAAGAAAAAACTTCAAAAGGAAAATTGGTATTGCAGGTGATGAATGAAGTTGCGGGAACGGTGAACCTCGACATTAATTATATTGCACCGAATGCTTCGTGGCAGCCATTTTATGATTTGCGTGCCAACAGCACTTCTGAGCCTATCGAAATGATGTATAAAGCAAAAGTAACGCAAAACACAGGCATTGATTGGAAACAAGTAAAACTGACTTTGTCGAGCGGGAATCCTAATGAAAATAACCAAGCGCCATTGCTGAGTGCATGGTTTTTAAATTACCAACCAGATTATGATAAAGATGGAAGAGCAGATTATAAAGAAAACCAACTGCAGGAAGTGGTCGTTCAAGGCTATGACGTAAAGAGAAGTAAGAAGGTTTCTGTCGGCAGTTCAATTTCAGATTACACTACAGTAAACGAAAACCAGCTCAACATCTCCTTTGACATCGACATTCCTTACGATATTTTATCCAACGGAAAAGCGCACAGCGTAAGCCTTAAAGAAATTAAACTACCCGCTTCCTATAAATATTACGCTGCACCAAGAGTAGAAAAAGAAACATTTCTATTGGCAGAAATTAGTGATTATGCGAAATATAATTTGTTGCAAGGCGAAGCCAATATTATCTTTGAAGGTTTGTACGTTGGTAAAACATTCATCAATCCGAATCAGACTTCCGACACACTCAATTTGAGTATGGGTAGGGACAAAAAAATCTCCATCAAGCGCGAAAAAATTGTGGATAAATCGGGAACGAAATTCTTGTCTTCATATAAAGTACAGAATTTTACTTATGAAATAACGATTCGCAATAACAAGAAAGAAGCAGCACATTTAATGCTAAAAGACCAATATCCATTGAGTCCGGACAAGCAAATTGAAATAGAACTGCTTGAGAAAGGTGACGCAAAAGTCAATACAGAAACCGGCATCCTCACCTGGGAACTCGACCTGAAACCAAACGAAACCAAAAAAGTCCGAATCAGTTATAAGGTCAAATACCCAAAAGACAAGACAATCGATAATTTATAAAAACCTTAACCCCAGCTTAGCAAGTTGGGGTTTTTTATTGTCAAAAAAAACACTAACTTTACGATATCAACCTACATAAACATTTAAATATGAAACATTTATACACTTTTATTTTGTTACTAACGACAACTTTGTCTTTTGCACAGACCATTGGCATACAGCAATTTGCAACAGGGTTTTCCGATGCTGTTGAAATCGTTAATGCCGGTGACGAGCGTTTGTTTGTCGTTCAGCAACGCGGCCTCATCCGAATTGTCAACACCGACGGCACTATCAAAGCGACACCTTTCTTAAATCTTTCTTCATTGGTAAATCAAGTTGACAATGAAGGTGGCTTGCTCGGACTTGCTTTTCACCCGAATTACGCCACCAACGGTTTTTTCTATGTGAACTATACCAATAATTCCGGGAATACGGTCATTGCACGATATTCCGTAAGCAGTGGAAATGTAGATGTCGCCAGCACAACAGCTACAATTTTACTCACCGTTACACAACCATTTTCCAACCATAACGGCGGCACGATAAAATTCGGTCCCGATGGTTATTTGTACATCGGAATGGGCGATGGCGGCAGCGGCGGTGATCCAAACGGCAACGGTCAGAATAAAAACGTTCTTTTAGGAAAAATGCTGCGATTGGATGTTGACAACGGAACACCTTATGGAATTCCGACCGACAATCCGTATGTTGGCATTACCGGATCTGATGAAATTTGGGCAATAGGTCTTAGAAATCCATGGAAATTCTCTTTCGACAATACCGATGGCAAATTATGGATTGCCGATGTGGGCCAGGAAAATGTAGAAGAAATCAATAAAGTCGATGCTGCAACTGCCGGATTGAATTTTGGATGGAAATGCTATGAAGGTAATGACGTTTATACGACCAGCGGCTGTCCTGCTCCGGGTGCGACTTATACATTTCCGTATGCTACCTATTCTTCCGCCAATGGAAGCGGTGCTTGTTCTGTAACAGGCGGCTACGTTTACCGCGGTACAACTTATCCCAATATGGTTGGGAAATATTTCTTTGCCGATTATTGCACGAACAAAATCGGTATGGTCAATGATGCCGGAACAATTTCTTATTCTGCCGTTTTTTCCAACAGTTATTTCGTGACTTTTGGCATTGATGTTAATAATGAGTTGTATGTATCTGCTTCAGGAAATGGTAAAATCTATAAAGTTGTTGATACCTCGCTAGGCATCGAAAACCTCAATAAAGGCAGTTTTGCCTTGACGCCAAATCCGGCGAAAGACATTATGACCATCAAAACTACTACTGTAAATTTTCCTTTGCAAATGCAAGTTTTTGACATTACAGGAAAAAGGCTAATGCAACAGGAAATTAAAGCTGATGGTGAAAATATTAATATCAGCGCGTTGCAAAGCGGCGTTTACGTTGTGAATATAGCGGATAATTCGGGTGCGGTCTCTTATTCAAAATTAATTAGAGAATGATGAAATTAGAAAATGTGTCAATTCGAAAATGAGATAATGAAAGAATACCCTAAAAGTCAATTAGAAATTAGATCGTGTAGCAATACCCAAACGCCAATTTTCTAATTTTCAAATTGACACATTTTCTAATTATCAAGGCGCCGGATTTGGAAACATTTTATGCACGCCGTCAATCGCTTTTATAACTTCATCCGAAAGTGAAATGGCTGTCGTTTTGATGTTTTCTTCCAATTGTGCTAATGTCGTCGCACCAATAATCATACTTGCTAAATATGGTTGTGCTAATATAAATCCGAGTGATAATTCGACCAAAGTCAATCCGTTGCTAACGGCGATTTCATGGTACAATTCGGTTGCTTTATTGGCTTCTTCAGAATTGTATCGTGTGAAATTTGGAAAAAGCGTCAACCTCGCATCCGCTGGTTTTGCGCCGTTTCGGAATTTTCCTGACAACAATCCGAACGCTAAAGGTGAATACGCCAGCAAACCAACATTTTCGCGGTAAATCGTTTCTGTAAGTCCTATTTCAAAAGTGCGGTTCAATAAAGAATACGGATTCTGAATAGTAACCGCTTTCGGAAGATTGTGTTTCTTGCTTTCTTCGAGAAAACGCAACAACCCCCATGGCGTTTCGTTGGAAACCCCAAACTGACGGATTTTACCTTGCTGCACTATATTTTGCAGCGTTTCCAAAATTTCTTTTGTGTTATCTTCCCAGCGATCTTCTTGGATTTTAAATCCGAGTTGCCCAAACATATTCGATTTGCGTTCCGGCCAGTGCAGTTGGTACAAATCGATGTAATCGGTCTGCAATCGTTTCAAACTTTTTTCTACCGAAAGATGTATCGCAGCAGCATTATACCGAAGATCTTCACGGATATATTCTAGGCCGCGGTTGGCACCGGCGACTTTAGAAGCCAATACGATTTCCTTTCGCTTTCCTGTTTTTTTGATCCATGAACCGATAATTTCTTCTGTTCGTCCATAGGTTTTTTCACGCGCGGGTACGGGATACATTTCGGCAGTATCGATAAAGTTGATTCCTTTTTCAAGGGCAAAATCTATTTGGGCATGGCCATCTGCTTCGGTATTCTGTTGTCCGAAAGTCATTGTGCCGAGACAGATCTTGCTGATATTGATATCCGTTCCCGGAAGTGTTGTATATTGCATGTCGTTGTGATTATGAAGTGTGCAAAGTTACTATTTCACTTATGTAATGTGAAAATACAATTTACAATTTTGTGTTAATTAAAGCTCCCAGCCTTTGGAATACTGGAAGCTTTATACTGAAACCTAAAAATCAAACTTCAATTGCACCACAACCGTTTTCTTCACTTCAGTATTGAGGTTGTTAAGCGAAATTCCTAGCAACCGCACCGAATCTTTCATCCTTTCTTGGTACAATAATTCCTTTGCATTTTCGAGCAGCAAAGATTTATCTGAAATAAAATAAGGCAATGTTTTGCTTCTAGTTTGCAATGTAAAATCGCTGTATTTGATTTTCAAAGTCACTGTTTTTCCGGCGATATTATATTTTTTCAGGCGGCGTTCGAGTTCACCGGCAATTCGTTCGAGTTTTTCTTCCATAAAAACTTCCGAAGTCAGATTCTCATCAAAAGTATGCTCTGTCGCTACCGATTTGGCGATGCGTTCCGGCTTGACTTCACTGTTGTGGATGCCACGAACGATATGATAATAGTAAGTGCCTGATTTTCCGAAATGCTTTTCCAGAAACTCTAATGGTTTGTTTTTTAAATCCAATCCGGTGAAAATACCGAGTTGGTACATTTTTTCGGTGGTGACTTTTCCAACACCGTAGAATTTTTTTATCGGCAGTTCCTCCAAAAATGGAATTACTTCATCTGGGTTTACAGTTTTTTGCCCATTGGGTTTATTGAAATCTGACGCTATTTTCGCCACGAACTTATTCACAGAAATACCCGCCGAAGCAGTTAGCCCGGTTTCGTCGAGAATGCGTTTTCGGATTTCCATTGCTATTAAAGATGCACTCGGATTTCCTTTTTTATTTTGAGTGACATCAAGATACGCCTCATCGAGCGAAAGCGGCTCGACCAGATCGGTATATTCAAAAAAGATCTTGCGTATTTTCTGTGAGATTTCCCTGTAACGATCGAATCTGGGTTTCACAAAAATCAATTCAGGGCAATTCTTTTTTGCCATATAACCGCTAATGGCACTTCGAACGCCAAATTTTCGAGCTTCATAACTCGCCGCCGAAACTACACCTCGATTTTCGCCTCCACCCACAGCGATAGGTTTTCCGCGCAATTCGGGATTGTCAAGCTGTTCCACCGACGCATAGAAAGCATCCATATCGACATGAATGATTTTGCGTTGACGAACCGGTGCTTCTGTTTCTTCCACAACTTGTTATTTTGGCTTTCTTGTGTAAAAATACAAATCGAGGCGTATAAATTTAGTAACTTGTGCATAAATAATAACATCGAAAAATGATTGAAATCGAACGCAAATTCCTTGTTACTTCTGAGGATTTTAAGGCACAAGCTTTTGCCAAAAACCATATTGCGCAAGGCTATCTGAATTCAGATCCAGAACGTACAGTGCGTATACGTATCAAAGGCGAAATCGGCTTTTTGACCATTAAAGGCAAAGGCAACGAAAGCGGCATGACACGCTTTGAATGGGAAACGGAACTCTCGCTGCTGGAAGCAAAACCACTATTGGCATTGTGTGAAAAAGGCATCATTGACAAAATGCGGTATGAAATCGAAGTTGGTGAACATGTCTATGAAGTCGATGCATTTTTTGGTGATAATGAAGGGCTTGTCATTGCAGAAATCGAACTCAAATCGGAAACGGAAACTTTCAAAAAACCAAATTGGCTCGGAAAAGAAGTTACGGGTGATGAAAGGTATTACAACGCCTATCTTAGTAAAAAACCTTATAAAAATTGGTGATCTACTGATTTATACTATTTGCAACAATAATTGGGAAAATTCCAGAATTGTCCGCCATATAACTACTGTTGCCCTTTTTGGCTAAAAATAGCTATAATTCATAAAAAAGCATTTCTAAAAACGTTAAACCGTCTATACTTTTATAAAAAAACTATAAAAAATTATATATTCGCTGCTTATTAATAATTCTTAACTGTTTAATATGAAAAAAATTACTCTTTTATTATTGCTGATGTTTGGATTCACATCCATTCTATCGGCACAATGTTTAGAGGCTGTCAACGGTCAGTGGCCATTTAGCACTTACACTCCCGCTACATGTGATGGCTTGACTGTTAATGCTATCACTACTGTAGGATATGCATCTGAATATTCTTTAGTAAATGTTACCGAAGGAGAAACTTATGTTTTCACAAGTTCTAACACTTCAGATTACATTACTATTAGTGATGTTGATGGCACTGTGGCATTGGCTTTCGGTGAAAATGCCTACGTAATGTGGGTTTCTGATGTGACGGGTGTAATTAGATTTTACACACATATCTCTTCAGGTTGCGAAGGCGATACTGAAAGCAGAACTAGGGGCATCACTTGTGGAACGCCTCCTACGTGTTTGCCTGTTGTAGGACTTACGCTTGACAACGTAACACTAGATACTGCTGACTTTTCATGGACCGAATCTATGTCAACACCAACAGATGGGTATGACTATTATTTTGGCGAAGGCGTTATTGCCGCTGCCGATATAACAGATCCTACTGCAGCCTTACCTGCTGGAACAACGAACATCTCTTTTGACAGTTTGACTGACAGCACGCAATATAGCTTTTTTGTAAGAGCAAATTGCGGTGGCGGTGATACCAGTGCTTGGGTTGGTGGACAATTCAACACTTTAGTACCTCCTCCTGATTGTACAGCTGCTGAAGTAATTCCTGAATGTGGTACTGAAGTTAGTGCTTCTTTATTGGATGGTAATGGTGCTTGGAATCCTTTTTCTTGTTTCTATGATACACCGGGTACAGAAAAGCTTTTCTCTTATACTCCTCCTGTTACAGGTGTATATTCACTTACAATCTCTGCAGCTTCAGGCGGATATATTGATTATTTCTACAAAGAAGCCTCTGGATCATGTGATGAAACAGGTTGGAACTGTATTGATGATAACGTTGGCCCTGGTACTGATGTAATTGGTACTTTAGAAGCCGGAACAGAATACTGGATCTTGCTTGATGGCGAAGGTACTACTGCCAGATCAGCAACCTTTATGATTGCTTGTGCACCAACATGTACTAACGGTGTTGCCAACTACGTTCGCGTTGCTGATTGTGAAAACGGAAATGAGCAATTCTCAGTAGATGTAAACCTTACCGATATGGGAACTGCTGTTGCTTATACTGTATCAGATGATCAAGGAAGCGCAACACAACCATTAACCGACGTAGGAACTGTAACTTTCGGTCCTTATGCCATTGGTACTTCTGTTATTTTTACAATCGCAAACGACAACGACGATACTTGTGTATTAACAAGTCCTGTACAAACAGTAGCCAACTGCCCACCCACTAATGACACCTGCGCTACGGCTATTGATTTGACCAACTTAACGTCTCCAATTGACGGAACAACTGTTGATGCACTTAATGATTATGATGGCGCTGGTACTTGTGGTACCAATACGGCACCGGATGTATATTATTCAATTGTAGTTCCCGCCAATTCAACTTTGACTATTGGTCAAACCGCAAACAACTACGATTCAAGGAATTATATTTTCTTCGGAGATTGCGACAACTCTACTGCTATTGGCTGTTTCGATGATCCAGATTATACTTCGACAGTATGGACGAATGATACCGGAAGCGACCAAACCGTTTACTGGGTTCAAGATGGCTATTTTTCAAATCAAGGTACATTTACATTAGCATGGTCTGTTATTGCTTGTACAAATGCAACAGCTACTTATGCAATAGTTTCTGATTGTGCTAACGGCGAACAATTTTTAGTTGATGTAAACATATCAAGTTTGGGTTCTGCTACAGAATTGTCAGTTTCTGACGACCAAGGAAGTGCTCCACAAACAACTACTGATCTATCTACTCTTACATTTGGTCCTTATCCAAACAATACTCCGGTAATTTTTACAATTGCCAATACAACCGACTCAGATTGTACAATCATGAGTCCAATTCAAAATCAGGTTGCTTGTCCTCCTTCAAATGATGATTGTTTTGCTCCAATGGAAGTAACTGCATCTGGTGATTTTGCAACAAGTTTTATTTCAGGTCACAACATTGGCGCCACACACGCACCAACGAATGAAATTGCTTTGCCAACTTGTGCTGCCTTTGGTTTTGACACCTACGGAGGAGACGTTTGGTACAGCGTTGTTGTTCCAGAATCAGGATCTTTAACCTTTGAAACCCAAGCTGAAGATGGAACTACAATGTCCGATTCGGGCATGCAGGTTTTTAGTGGTACTTGCGATGCTTTAACATCTTTAGGCTGTAGTGATGACGATGGTGTGGGTAACTTTTCTTTAGTTTCGTTAACAGGTTTAACGCCTGGTGATGTTTTACTTGCAAGAGTATGGGGTTACAACGCAAATGTTGGTACTTTCAGATTCGGTGCTTATGATGCTTCATTATTAGGTGTATCAACATTTGATGGTGCTACTTTTAAAGCCTATCCAAATCCTGTTACCAATATGTTGAACCTTTCTTATTCGAAAAATATTTCTAATGTTGAAATCTTCAATTTACTTGGCCAACAAATGACCATGAAAACGATCAATGCTACCCAAGCGCAAGTTGACATGTCTATGTTATCTGTTGGAACTTACTTGGTAAAAGTAACTTCTGACAATCAGGTAAAAACAATTAAAGTTGTAAAACAGTAGTTCCATAGCGAACTTGGTTTTATTCATCATAAAGCCTTCGGTCATTTTAATGATCGGAGGCTTTTTTCATTACGCCTAAATTACCTACATTAGCATTACCTTTTAGTTTTTCTGCTATGAAACTACAAAAACATTACGCTCTATTAATTCTTCTGACTTTGCTTTCCTGCAATAAAAACACTGTTTCAGAACAATTCGATAAAGACTTTAAAGAGAACAGATGGCAGCGGTCAGATATAAAAACATACTCGTTTACCATAACTGACGCTACGAAAAACTATGACCTGATTTTTGATTTCAGCTATGTTGATGGCTATCAGTTTGCAACTGTTCCTATAAAAATTGAAATAGAAAATCCCGATAAAACCATCACGGTGAAAAATTTCGCCCTCAAAATAAAAGACGACACCGGAAAACAAACCGGCGAATGCGACGGCGATTATTGCGACATCTCGTATTGCGTATGGCCCAATACCCATTTAACGCCCGGAAATTACACCGTAAAAGTTAGCAATAACTTCCAAGCAGGCTATTTGCCAAACATAATCGGTGTGGGAATTAAAGTCAACATCACCCAATAACCATGAAAAATAACTGGCTTATAATATTGCTTTTCATCGCTACTTTGGCGAATGCACAGAAAATGCAAACCTTCACCTATTTTGAAAACGACACCTTAAAGCTCGACCTCGATCTGTTCCTGCCCGAAAAATCGGTAAATACTAAATTGCCGTTATTAATTTACGTGCATGGTGGCGGTTTTTCCATTGGCGAAAGACAGCACGGACATAACATTTGTAAATTTCTTGCGCAAAATGGATATGCGACAGCTACGATTACTTATACGTTGTATATGAAAGGCAAAAAATTTAGTTGCGACGGTGTTTTATCCGAAAAGGTAAAAGCATTCCAATACGGTGCCAACGACTTATGGATAGCAACTTCTTGGTTCATTCGCAACAGCGAAAAATTCAACATCGACACTTCCAAAATATTCATCTCCGGTTCTAGTGCGGGAGGAGAAACAGTGCTACAGGCTGCTTTCTGGGATTTTGATACTATGAATCTGTATGGGACACAACTGCCAAAAGACTTTAAATATGCCGGACTTGTTTCAGGTTCCGGAGCGATTATGGACTTGAACCTCATCACCAAAGCCAACCTAATTCCGATGATGCTTTTTCACGGAAGCGGTGATTTGACGGTCCCTTACGGAACAGCAGCGCACCATTACTGCAAGACCAATGCAAGCGGCTGGTTGATGCTTTTCGGCTCCTTCTCGATATTTAACTATATGAAAGATCTAGATGGCACAGTGGCGTTATATACCTTTTGTGGCGGCGGCCACGAATACAGCGCTACTTTGTTTGAAAAAGACCAGCAAATTATGTTGGGGTTTTTGAATGATGTGTTGGCGAAGAAAAAATTCCAGACACATGTGACGATTCCTACTGGAAAGAAAAATGAGAAGTCGGAAATTTATGGGTTTTGTGATTGATACAAAAATTTTCACATCTCAAAATCATTGAGTGAACTACCAGTCCTGACTTCTCGTAATAATATGTCACCGTTGTGAAAATCTTCTTCGTCTATAATATAAACGATCTTGCTGCCGATTATGCTTAATGCTTCCTTGAGGTCATATTCACGTAACTTTGATGCCTTGATTATCTTATTCTTATTTTTACGTAGAAAGGATTTTTTTGCATGCCTAACTTCTGGATTATCAACAATCAAGTGGCCTAACAAAATGTAGTTCATTTTGTTTTCATTGAAATAAATGTAGTAGGCATCATTACTTTTATTGTCAGAGCTTTTTATATGTTCTTGAAATTTTTCCTGCCCTTTACCGTGGTTAAAATAAATATACAAAGTGTCATAGGTTTTAACCGAATTTGCTTTTTGAGCATAAAGTACATAACCCAAAAACATAAAGATAATAACAAAAATATATTTCATAATTCAATTTTTTGTTAGTTGCAAATTCTTGAAAACCAATTTCTTCCAAATGAATTATATTCTAGGAAACGATAGTGTTTGAGTGGATCAACGATTGTAGTCCCATCCGCAATTTCTGTTTTGAAAAAGTTGCAATTTTGAAGTCCATTCAAAGATATGTTTTCAAAATATAAATTCCAATCCCATGATTCTACAGCTGGATCGTCGGAATTTGGCGGTATTGTTATAATCAACCCATTTCCAACAATGATATCCTGAGGAGTAGCTAAATTGCTTTCCGAAAATACAGTTTTTATAGATGGAAGTAAATACTCATAAATAAAGTCATGTTGGTCTTGATCGCCTAAGAATCCATTGTAATACGCATTAACCGTTCCTGCAAAATCTGTGTTGTTTAATGTTGGAATAGTGATGCCTATTTGAGGATCTGCTAACTTGACATTTAAAAAAGCATGGATTATCTCATGTAAAATAATTTGTGCAACTTGAAAATTAGTTCCATTAAACAACATGTCAGAGTCAATTTTAATTAAATTGTTATTAGGGTTAAAACCGACAATCGAAGTATTTCCAACAACACCACCGTTGTTATTGCCGGGAAGATCCTCGATTTTAAATTTAACATTCCTCTTGCTATTATCTCCAAATACATCTAAAAATAGTCTTTTAAACTGTGGTGAATTAGTTAGTTTTTCATAAATACATTTAAATTTTTTTCCCTCAACTGTAGTTGTATCTATTTCAGAATCATCAATGTTTATTGGTGATTTTACAGATTTTTCTATATTAAGTTTAAATCCTGAAATACAGCTTGCTTCGACCATTTCGATTGCTAAAGTTTTATTTTCAACAGAACAATTTCCAGCTATAAGCAAATTCATAATTTGAGTTACGGTATCTGCATTTTGGGGGTTATTCCACCATAACAATTGTCGTGCGCTTAACGACGCTTCAAAAGCAGCTGGTGTGCAAGCAGGAGGCGTGGCACCACCACCATGATGATTTGAAATATCCATAAAACTTTCAGGAACTGCCACGCTTACGTAACTGTAATTATTATGACAAAAGGTAGTTACAACTATTTCGTAATAACTCCTCACAACACGATCATCACAAGCTACACCCGGAGCATGATTGCCTTCTAAACCGCAATTATGGGGGATGATTTTAATTTGATTTTCACATTCCTCTGTTACAACAACAGAAACTGCAGAACGTTCCATCGGTTGACCGTTTGAAAAATCTGTATCTGCTTTAACAACCTCGTCAATATCTAATAATTGAATTTTACCATTATAGTGTTCCGCATCGATAAAGACAACCGTGCCATCAGGAATATATTTAGAATAGCCTGCTTTTTCATCCGTTTCATCTTGGGTAATCACAAAATATAAGAAATAAGGTTCTTCTTCAGTATATTCATGTATTCTTAAGATATATGTTGTATAATTGCTACTGATGATCTTATCAAAATACATTAAGTCAATTTCAGAGCTTCTTTGCGCAATTTGTGGATTATTTTCGTTAATAATCTTATTAATTGCACCCTTAATCAATGGGTTTCGAATTTGAGAAATGACGTCAATAATGCTAACCTGTTCCTAGGTAATTACTTTCAGCCCATTGTTGCTTTGATTTTCAAGATTTTCCTCAGAACTGCATTGCGCAAATAAAATAAAACTAAAAAGTAAAAAAAATTTTACCGATAAGATTATGATTTTTTTCATATTAACCACATGGTGTTGGTTAGTTAATTGTAAAACTAATTAAAATTTAGATACTCTGGACATTCTATTCAAAATCAAGTATTTATAATTATTGTAACAATAACTGATTTTGATAACTTTCCAAAAAAATATACTTCTGAAATTACTTAGTGAAATTGAAAACCTACTTAACAATCTCAATATTAACCTTCAAAGTCCCGTGGTTTTTATTATCTGTGATTTCCATAAAAGCACGCTTGGACAAATCGAGTTCGCGGTTCTTCGTGTGTGGTCCGCGGTCATTGACTTTTACGATAACCGATTTGTTGTTGGCAACATTGGTAACTTTGAGTTTTGTACCAAAAGCTAACGTTCTGTGCGCTGTTGTAAGATCACTATTGCTAAATTTTTCTCCACTTGCCGTTTTATTGCCATTGAATTTATCCGCATAATAAGACGCTTCAACATTTTTTTTATAGGTATTCCCAGAAGTATTTTTAGAAGAAGAACAACTAGCGACAATGAGACTGAAAAAAGCAATCATCATTAAAAAACAGCTTACTTTTTTCATATCAATTTTATTTTACGACCTCAATCTTAACTTTTAACGAGCCACCGTATCTTGACGAAGCGATTTCCATAAACGCCTTCTTGGTCAAGTCAAGTTCACGGCCTTTGGTAAATGGCCCTCGGTCTATGACTTCAACGATTACCGATTTTCCATTGGCTTCGTTGGTGACTTTTAGTTTTGTTCCGAAAGGGAATTTCTTATGCGCTGCAGTGTATTTACTATTGTCGAAACGCTTGCCACTTGCTGTACGCCTTCCGTTGAGTTTGTCTGCATAATAAGACGCATGGGCATCTTTTTTATACAGTTTCCAAGCAGATGCAATAGTGTCTTTTGACGTTGATTTCTTTAAAGTATCCTGTGCTTTTTTTTCCTGTTCCGGTTTTTTAAACGAAATCGAATCCGAAAAACTACTGAAAAATAAGGCCAAAACGACCGAAAGCAATAGTAATGTGGTTTTATATTTCATGATAAATTTTTTCATTTTGGAAGTATCGGTTAAACAAATACCATACCCAAGTACACAAAAACGGCATACTTAGGGAATTACTGTAGCATTTATAACCACAATTTCCATGGAATCCTGCTCAATATTAGCAATAATCCCAAACCATAAAATATCAGGAAAGTCTTGTATTTTGATTCCGATGTCAGCAATTTTTTGTGTTTTGACCACCCAATCGTGATTAAAGTCAAAGCTATTAAATTGATTAACGGATGCTCCAAAGATGTTAGTCTTGAATCTTTATCCATAAGTCCAAAAAGATTACTTCCCTTTGGTGAAACGAAATACAAAACCAATCCGACCAACAACTGTATGTGTGAGGCAATTAGTGCAAAGAGTGCGATTTTCTTGTCTTTGGAAGCAAATTCTTTTTTTCCTGTAAATCCAATTAACGCATTAACAACTGCCAATAATAATAACGCAAGTGTGATATAAGCCCAACCTGAATGGAATTTTTGAACAAATTCGTACATAATTTAAAATTTTAGAACTTCAAATATAAGCAAAAACTATAAAAAAAGCCCCACAAATTCGTGAGGCTTTACAATATATAACGATTATTTATTATCTAAAAAGTGCTTTAACAAGAATTCCGTCGAGCTATCATGGCTTTTGATTTCCTTCGAATTAATTTCTTCCAAAATCGAATTCGCCAATTGTTTACCCAACTCAACGCCCCATTGGTCGTAACTGAAAATATTCCAAATCACACCTTGTACGAAAATTTTATGTTCATATAAAGCAACTAAACTTCCCAAATTTTCAGGCGTTAGTTTTTGAATCAAAAGCGTATTGGTTGGCTTATTCCCATCAAAAACCTTGAATGGCAATAGGAAATCTGCTTTTTCACCGACTATGTTTTGCGCAACGAATTCTGCATTAACCTGCACCGCTGTTTTTCCATTCAGCAACGCTTCTGTCTGTGCGAAGAAATTCGACATCAGTTTTTCGTGGTGGTCTTCATCGCCGTAAAGTGGTTTCACGAATCCGATAAAATCTGTTGGAATCATTTTCGTCCCTTGGTGTATCAATTGAAAAAATGCATGCTGTGAGTTTGTTCCCGGCTCACCCCAAATGATGGTTCCAGTTTGATAGTTTACTTTTTTTCCATCACGACCAATGCTTTTTCCGTTACTTTCCATGATGCCTTGTTGCAGATAAGGCGCCAATTTTTGAAGGTATTGCGTATAAGGAATCAACGCCTCGCTTTCGGCACCAAAGAAATTGTTGTACCAAATGCTCAGCAAAGCCAATACGACCGGAATATTTTTTTCGAAAGATGTATTTTTGAAATGTTCATCCATTTCGTTCGCACCTTTCAATAATTTGTCGAAATTGTCGTAACCAACTGCCAAACTTACGGATAAGCCAACCGCACTCCATAATGAAAATCTTCCGCCAACCCAATCCCACATTGGAAAAATGTTCTCTGGATTGATGCCGAAATCGGTTACTTTTTTGATATTCGTAGAAACCGCAACGAAGTGCTTAGATACATCTTCCTGCTGCGCCGATTGCAAAAACCATTTGCGAATCGTTTCGGCATTTGAAAGTGTTTCTTGTGTCGTAAATGTTTTAGAAGCAACAACAAAAAGGGTTGTCTCGGGATTTAATTTTTTAATGATTTCATTCACATGATCGCCATCAACGTTAGAAACGAAATGAAGATTCAGGTGGCTTTTATAGAACTGAAGCGCTTCAACAACCATTGCCGGACCTAAATCGGAACCGCCAATACCAATATTCACGACATCGGTGAATGGTTTTCCGGTAAATCCTTTGCGTTCACCGCTGACAACTTCGTGGGTAAAAACCTTGATTTTATTTTTTACGGAATAGACTTCGGGAATGACATTTTTTCCTTCAAATTTAATATCTGCCGATTCAGGAGCACGCAATGCGGTGTGCAAAACGGCGCGATTTTCAGTCTGGTTGATGGCATCACCGTCGAAATATTTGGCGATAGCATCTTTTAGATTGACTTCATTTGCGAGCTGCAAAAGCAAATCGATGGTTTCCTTAGCTATGATGTTTTTGGAATAATCAACCAGAAAATCTTGCCATTGTATGTTGAATTTTACAGTTCTTTCGCTATCGTCTTGAAACATTTGTTTCATCGAAGCCGTTTGCATTGTACTAAAATGCTGCTGCAATTGTTGCCACGCAGCGGTATTAGTCGGATTGGTGTTTTGTAAAGCCATGGGTTATTTTTCAAAATGCAAATTTACAACATTCCTTTGTAAATAAAACATTAACGTTTAACCGAGATTTTCTTGTGGATTTTAGCTATCCTAGCCCGGATGGGAAGCATTATCCTTTTTTTTGCTGCTGCCAGCAAGAAAAAGATAGAGCGGACAGCCGGATTAGCTTCAAAAATACAAACTTAGCGTCTTTGCACCTTTGTGAGCAAAATAATCATCTCGCAAAGACGCTGAGAAAACAAGTTAATTCGCTACTTCTTAAACTTCAAAGCTGCAACACTGTCGAGTTCTCGTTTAAGCGGCGTCATTTCCTGCATAAAACGCGATTTATATTTTGCGTTCATCGGCTCGGAATTTGGCAATTTTAATCGTAGTGGATCGACTTGTGTACCATTGACCCAAAAGCGGTAACACACGTGCGGACCTGTTGCCAGTCCGGTGCTACCGACGCGCCCAATGAAATCGCCCTGATTGACACGCTGCCCGCGACGTACAAGAATTTTCGACATGTGAAGGTATTGGGTTTCGTATGTACCGTTGTGGCGCACTTTTACGAAATTACCATTTCCTGCAGTGTAGCCTGTGTTTTCAATCGTTCCCGAAGCGGTGGTCATGATTGGCGTTCCGGTTGGTGCGGCATAATCAGTTCCTTTATGGGCTTTCCAGATTTGCTGTACCGGATGGAAGCGGTTCTTGGAGAATTTGGAGGTGATGTTGATGAATTTCAGCGGTGCTTTAAGGAACATATTTTTGAGGACTTTTCCTTCTTCATCATAATAATCGACTTTGTTTTTGGTCGTGTCCTGCTGGAACGGGAACGCATAAATCATTTTTCCCTTGTATTCAAAAAAAGCAGCTTCTAGGTTGTCAACGCCGTCATAAATGGTATCATTGATGTATCGTTCGGTGAACGTAATAGCAAATTTATCGCCTTTTTGAAGCTTGAAGAAATCGATGGACCAGGCATAAATTTTGGCGATTTCGGATGCCAATGCCGGATCTACTTTTTCATTTTGGAGCGTTTCCGATAATGATCCGTTAAGCGCATCAGCAATCGTCCTTCTTTTTAAAGTGATCGGTTTTGCTTTTTTGTATGCAACTGCAACAGAATCCCTTAGATCAACTACATAATAGTTAATTTGGTCGGGTTGATAGATGAAAAGCTGGAGTTTTTTGGAAGCATCTTTGGAGCGAAGCATTGTATAAGGCTTGCCTATTCGGATTTTTCGGACATCGAAAGAATCTTTGACTTTTTCGACGATTTCGTGTACTTTCTTGTCACCGATATTTTGTTTTTCGAGGATACTTCCGAAAGTATCTCCGCTGACAATTGTATCATGAACAACATCGTAATCATTGAGTTTGAACCCGAATTCTATAACAATCGGATCTGGTTTTTTAACGACAGCGACTTTTACTTTCTCCGAATTATTGCAGGAAACAAGTGAAATGAAGACTATTAAAATCAGGGATAATCGTTTCAAATTGTGACGTTTAAAGCTGTTAACTATTTTTCTTCGCCCCAATTGGCTAATTCTTCGGCTGACCATAATTCCGGAAAGAAAATTCGCCGTTGGTATTTCGGATGCATGTATTTTTTCCAGTCACTTCCGCCTGTAGCTTCGCCGGTACCGCGACCGCTTTCGATGTATTTTTTGGCAGAATTTAAATGACCTAATGTCCATGTAATATTTACGGTGTGGTCATAATGGCGCATTGCCTTAACGAGTTCGGGATTGTTTTGGTCGGCAACAGGCAGTTGCTTGAACTTTTGCCAAAGGTTGATGGTATTATATTCCTTCATGTTGCGAAGGAAAAGGTCTTTGTATTTGCGTTCGAATTCTTCAATAAGGAATGATTTTTTTCCAGTGTGGTAATCTTTGCCTGCGGCTTGCCAATACAGGTGTTCAAAGGCGTGCTCGTATGGTGTGTTCCTGTCGATTGTGGCGCGAAAACGGTAATCGATAAGATTGATTAAATCTGTAGAAGCGAATTCTATAAGTCTGTATTGTGCGCTTTGAAATCCGCTTGCCGGCGTTAAGGTATTACGGAATTTCATGTATTGTTCGACTTCCATGCCTTCTTTCATGATGTCGAAAGACGTGGTGAGCATATCGAAATAGCGGCTTATGCGCATTAACCTTTCGGTAAAAAATTCGGTTTCCAGTTTTTCGGCATGTGCGATTTGTTGGATTTCCCAAAGGATCATTTTGAACAGCAATTCATTGACTTGGTGGTACATGATGAAGACCATTTCATCAGGCAAAGTGCTGCGTTGTGTTTGCAAATTCAGCAACACATCGGTTTGAATATAATCCCAATAAGTTATAGGCTTAGACCAAAGCAAACCTTCAAGATGTGTTTCCGTTTTTTGGTTGATTGCCTGAAATTTGTCTTCGATCTTGCTTAATAACTCGTCGGTATGGGTCGTGTTCATTTACTTTTTTGCTTTAACTGTAAAAGGATATTTTAGTCCTTTAAATCCATCAATATCCGCCTTTAGCGAGCCAACGGCTAAGCTGGCTTTGATGCGGATTGGTATTTTATTGTCATCATCTGAAATCCAGACGGTTAGACTTTCTTGTTCCTTAAAAACCCTTCCCGCTTGCACATAGGGGCGAAAAATCATACAAGGAATCGTGCCAAATTTAGTA
Organism: Flavobacterium sp.; assembly: GCA_029946065.1. Classification (GTDB taxonomy): domain Bacteria; phylum Bacteroidota; class Bacteroidia; order Flavobacteriales; family Flavobacteriaceae; genus Flavobacterium. Next base: position 263,208 of record JAQSDU010000004.1, on the reverse strand, counting down.
GATATATCTTCTCTACCCATAAATTTTAACTTAAACTTGGTCGATTCGTCGTCGAAAAACATATCAACTGCCACCGATTCTCCGACTTTAAGCTTGTCGATTGTCGGATAATTTCTAAGGTAATAAAAGGTCGAAATGATATCTTGCACGTTATTAGGTACGGCGATCGTCTTTTCTGTTTTATTTTTATAATCTTTAACGACCACTTTATCAGCAGTCTGGTTAAAAAATCCTTCTTGATTTTTGGTGTAACCGCCTTCGTTTATTTTCCTGACATATTGGTACGGATTTCCTGTCTCTTTGTCAAAATAACTTTCGTAATTGTCTTCCACCTTGAAGAAAAATTTGGTCATTCCAGTGGTATAGCCTTTTCCGATGGCGTGATATACTTTCTTGTTGTTTCGGGTGTCTTCTTTAACTTCCAATGTAGCATAACCCGCGTTTACCAGCCCGTAATGTATTCGAAATTTGAACCATTCACCTACATCAAAAGCCCGCTCCTTTTGAGCAGGAGAGAAACTCATCATGCCTAAAAATATAATAAATATAACTATCTTTTTCATTTTAATTTAATTTTTAATGGCATTATACAATTTCTGTACCAATTGTTATAAAACAAAAAAACCCAGCCAAACAAATGACTGAGTTTTTATGCTATTAACCAACCAAAACTATAAATTATGAAAATTTATATCAAACCAAAGGAAACCACCCCTCTGATTTGCGAGTGCAAAAGTACATATCTTTTTTAGTTTTACAAACTAAAAACAAACTTTAACACAATATTCACAATAAATAGCCTAAAATCAGGTTTTATTTTGCATTATTTTTACTCAATCTTTTAATTTTATAAAGTTCCTCTTTTTGCCTGCTCTCTTTCGATAGACTCAAATAGGGCTTTAAAGTTACCGGCACCGAAACCTCGTGCGCCCATTCTCTGAATAATCTCAAAAAATAATGTTGGACGGTCCTGAACCGGTTTAGTGAAAATCTGAAGCAAGTAACCTTCTTCATCGGCATCAACCATGATGGCGAGTTTCTCGATTACAGATAAATCTTCTTTCATCATGCTCATGTGCTCGCCTAGCCTTTCGGGAACTCCTTCGTAATAAGTGTGTGGCGGTGCCGACAAAAATTCTACACCTCTGGCTCTTAATTCTGTAACAGTTTTGATGATATCGTCTGTTGCGATGGCGATGTGCTGTATGCCCGGGCCACCGTAAAAATCTAAATACTCTTCGATTTGAGATTTTTTCTTGCCTTCTGCCGGTTCGTTGATCGGAAACTTTATCCTTCCGTTACCATTGGACATTACTTTACTCATCAAAGCCGAATATTCGGTGTTGATCTGCTTGTCGTCGAAAGAAAGGAAATTCACAAATCCCATCACATCTTCGTACCATTTGACCCAAGTATTCATTTCGCCCCAACCTACATTACCAACCATATGATCGATATATTTGAGTCCGGTTGGCGTAGGGTTATAATCGGATTCCCAAGCTTTATAGCCTGGTAAAAACACGCCATTGTAGTTTTTGCGTTCTACAAAAACATGAACCGTTTCGCCATACGTATAGATTCCAGAGCGCACCACTTCACCAAATTCGTCTGATTCGACTGTAGGTTCCATAAAAGACCTTGCGCCTCTTTTAATTGTTTCTTCATAAGCGCTTCTGGCATCTTCAACCCAAAGTGCGGCTACTTTTACGCCGTCGCCATGCTTTTTTAAATGCGCATTTATTGGCGAATCTTCGGTCAAAGGTGTGGTGAGTACCAAACGGATTTTATCTTGTTTCAACACATACGATGCGCGATCACGAACACCTGTTTCCAATCCGGCATACGCTAACGACTGATATCCGAATGCGGTTTTATAAAAATGCGCCGATTGCTTGGCATTGCCTACATAAAATTCTACATAATCTGTTCCGAGTAGCGGCAGAAAATCCTGTGCGCCTTCGAATATTTTTTCTAATCCGTATTCTACTGATTTTACTTCTTTCATGTTCAATTAGATAATTTAAAAATTAGAGAATTAGAGAACGTCGAGCGTTACCTGAAACCTAATTATTTCAATTTTGTTGTTGCTATTATTTTGTTTAAAATTCTTAATATTTCAGATAAATCATCCAATAATTCTTTACAATCGGGATATGACTTGTGTCCATCACATAAGAATAACCAATATTCCGTTTCATCAGCTTCTTTGATAGCGATTTTGAGCTTATGTATAAAATCGGCTTTGCTTTATGCATTTTGAGCTTCTTTTGAATTGGCTCCTATTGATGTTCCTGCCTTTAGAATTTGATTTGCTAAAACAAATTTCTTCCTTTCTTGTAATTCTTCCGTGTAATCAATTATTTTTAAAGAAAATTGAAATGATTTCAGCAAAAGGACATTGCCTTTGTACTTTTCGTTAAATGTCATAAATTCAAGATAATATTATAAATGGCGTATAAATGTAATTTGGCGTAAAGTCTGTCAATTTTCTAATTGACTCATTATCTAATTTTCTAATTAATATATTACTCTGTCCAGCTTTTATAATACTCACCATCGTCCAATCCCATGGCTTCTTCAGTAACCATCAACGGACGAAATGTATCTACCATCACCGCAAGCTCTTCTGTTATGGTTTTTCCTATACTGCGTTCCATCGCCCCTGGTGCCGGTCCATGGGGAATGCCTTTTGGATGCAACGTAATATGCCCTTGTTCGATATTGTTTCTCGACATGAAATCGCCGTCAACATAATACAAAACCTCATCGCTATCGATATTGCTGTGGTTGTATGGTGCCGGAATCGCCTTTGGATGGTAATCGTATAATCTCGGACAGAACGAGCAAACAACAAATGTCGAGGTCTCGAATGTTTGGTGAACCGGTGGCGGTTGGTGTACACGACCTGTAATCGGCTCAAAATTGTGGATGCTGAAGGCGTAAGGAAAATTATACCCGTCCCAACCAATTACATCAAACGGATGTGTGGCGTAAACCACTTCATGGATCATGCCTTCTTTTTTAATTTTGATCAGGAAATCTCCTTTTTCGTCGTGTGTTTCCAATTCTTCGGGCATTTTAAAGTCGCGTTCGCAGAATGGCGAATGTTCCAGCAATTGTCCGGATGCATTTTTGTAGCGTTTTGGTGTATAAAACGGCGCAAAAGACTCTACATAAAACAAACGATTTTCAGAAGTTTCGAACTGAATTTGGTAAATAATCCCACGCGGAATAATCAAATAATCGCCATATTCAAATGGAATATTGCCCATCATCGTGCGCAATTTGCCTTTGCCTTTGTGGATGAAGATCATTTCATCAGCATCGGCATTTTTATAAAAATATGCTGTTAGTGACTGTTGCGGCGCAGCAAGGCCAATTGTGCAATCTCGATTAACGAGCATTGGTTTTCGGCTGTCGAGGAAATCTTGTTGCGGTTTTAATTCGAAGCCTTTTAGGAGTAATGATTTTATGTTTTTACCGATTGCTATTTTCGGTTCAACAGAATAAGACGCTTTGATGTCTTTTACCTGGGTTGGCCGATGAACATGGTATAATAATGACGAATGTCCATGAAACCCTTCAGTTCCGAACAACTGTTCATAGTACAAACCACCTTCGGGTTTTTCGAACTGCGTGTGTCGCTTTTGTGGGAATTTTCCAAGTTTATGATATATTGGCATGACTTAATTAGATAATTTGTAAATTAGATAATTAGAAAATATGTGGATTGCGCGAGATAATTAGCTCATTTTCTAATTGACTAATTATCTAATTCGTCCTCACTCCGGATTCCTTTTGATGAGGAATTTTAGCATGCTTAACAAGCCAGTCCATTTTTTATTCATAACCATACACAAATATCGGAAAAATTTAATTTTTGAGGCAGTTTGTTGGGAAATATTTATAAAAGTAAAAAGGGATTAAAACTTAAAAAGCCTTAATCCCTTTTTTATTATTATAGTTATTCGTTATGACCTCGCCCGTTTAAAACTAAATACATAAAGAATAGCATGTAATGCTGCAAAAATTAACGAGAAGTAAAACAGAAAGTGGTCATCTACCTCAGGGTCTGAATGGTGAAAGAATGCTACAACCACTAAGGCCAATACCATTCCTAAGCCAGAACCAGCAACAACTTTATAACTGTCTAGTTTGAAATCACCTTTGTTAAGAATACTGTTTTTCATTCCATAAAACAAATAGAAATCAAAACCAATCATCATCCATACAATCAAACGAATCCAAGTATCTAAAGGAAGGAAAACCATCATGAAGAGACAAACTGCCACACCTAAAATCGGTACAAGCGGAACAAGTGGCGTTCTGAAAGCACGAGGAGCGTCCGGCATTTTCTTACGCATAATTAATACGCCAATACAAACTAATATGAATGCAAATAATGTCCCTATACTTGTCATTTCTCCAACTACTCTAGCAGGTACGAATGCGGCAAACGCACTTACTAAAACCATAAAAAGAAGATTATTTTTAGCTGGAGTTCGGAATTTTGGGTGTACCTCAGAAAATACTTTAGGCATCAACCCATCTTTACTCATAGAAAAGAAAACGCGACTTTGTCCCATAAGCATTACAAGAATGACGGAAGCATAACCTCCTAAAATAGCCAATAAAATAGCATTATTTAACCATGGATAAGCCGGGGTTATCATTCCTTCAGGACCTGCAGTTCCCATTGCTTCTACTGCAATAGCAACAGGGGCAATTCCGTCTTTACCTGCAAATGCCTGATAATTTACAACACCTGTCATTACGTGTGCGAATAAGATATACAAAACTGTACATACTCCTAAAGACAATAAAATTCCAATAGGCATGTCTCTCTTTGGATTTTTCGCTTCCTGCGCTGCGGTTGAAACAGCATCAAAACCAATGTAAGCAAAAAACACTATAGCCGCTGCTCTAATAATTCCTGAAAAACCAAATGCCCCGAATTCTCCGGTATTATCTGGAATATATGGATGATAATTCTCCGGTTTAATATATTGCCAACCAACTGCGATAAAAACCAATACAACACTGACTTTTAATAACACTATAATTCCATTTATAAAAGCAGATTCTCTAGTTCCGCGAATTAATATCAATGACATAATCATCACTATGATTACAGCCGGAACATTAATCATTCCTCCCTCAAAAGGCGAAAGCATAAAATTGTCAGGGATATCAATACCATAACCGTGAAGGAATTTCCCTAAATAACGCGACCAACTTATCGAAACGGTCGCAGCCCCTACAGCATATTCAAGAACCAAATCCCATCCAATTATCCATGCTACGAATTCTCCCATTGTTGCAAATGAATATGTGTAAGCACTTCCAGCAACAGGAATCATAGACGAAAATTCCGCATAGCACAAGCCAGCAAAAATACACCCTAATGCTGCAACTAGGAAGGAAATCGTGATCGCCGGACCAGCGTTTGTAGCTGCTGCCATACCGGTAATTGAAAATAATCCTGCACCAATAATGGCTCCTACACCAAGAGCTACAAGCCCTGTCGCAGATAGTGTTTTCTTCAATCCTTTCTCAGAATCAGAAGCTTCTTCAAGTAATTGATTTAATGGTTTTCTTCTCCAAATAGACATATTCCTATTTTAATTGGTTAATAGCACCCAAATATATCGTTTTTTTTAAATAGTAGGCAAGTTAATGTGGAAAAGTGACAGAGGCGCAGAGGTGCACATAAAATTTAAAAAAAAAGAAACAAAATTGTGTTGGTTTTTTATATGGAATTCGGGGAACACCTTTGAACCTTTGGCCCTTTGAAGCTCTTGCTAAAACCAAAACCCAACACTAAACCAAGTAAAGCCTCTGCTTTGTTCCGGCGACCACGTATATTTAATTTCTGCAGGGCCAATGATGGTTTCCAACCCATAACCAACAGCGTATCCGGAATAAGTTGGTTTTGAAATCCAGTCGGTATTGCCAAAAAGATTATCCGCTAAGTTGGCATAATTGGCGGCAAAATTGACGTGATTCTTTTTAAATATTTCATAGTCAACTGTAATCGTCGATTTGATGTAACTGTCTGCCGAAAGGCTCAAAAAGTCATACCCATAAAAAGGCTTGATATTATTGATTTCATTGAATCCGTATCCGCCAAGAATAAAATTAAAAAAGTCGATACTGCGCTTCCCAAGAGCAAATCCGGCTTCAGAATCAACCCTGAAAGTAAGTTTATTGAATACCGTTTTTGCAAATCCAGCATTGCCTTTGACAACTGAAAATGGCTCAAATGTATTGGTATAATCCGTTGAAAATAAATACGATTGGATATCCCCACAAAATGTCCAACCTTTACTGGGAAAATATTTATTGTCATAGGTATCAATCTTAAAATATCCAAAAGCACTCACATAGTCACTTTTTTCAAAAATAGGCGAAGTGTTTTGTAATGTTACCGATCTAATTTTTAAATATTTGTATTCGACACCAGCACCGATAAGATACTTTTGCGCAAAAATAGTTTGCATATAAGCTTGGTTCGTAAAATCGGTAAAATCAACATTTAAAGCATCTATGTTCAATAATTCAAGCAAAGTACCGTCCTTGAAATCGGTTTTTATATTCCGGTTGAAGCCATTGTATTTTGATCTAAATCCAAAACTCCAATAAAATCCATTGTCAATATAATAGTCAAAATTGTAGCGTAGGTTATCACCAAGAATCATATCCAGCGAAGCAACATCGTTTTTTAAAAATGTATTCTTATTGGTAAGGTTCACCAAAATGGCGCTTTTGTATAGCCCGTCATAATGGAGTCCGAATTTTAAGAATGTTTTTAATTTGTTTTCCGTTGCGCCTATTTTTAGGTCGTCGCCGCCATCATTGTTTTCTAACGAATAGGTAATCGAACTAAAATTTTGGGTGGCACTAAGATTGTTGATGCCATTTTTTAAGTCATCATAACAAATTTCAGCACCAGGTCTAAACCTCAGTTTTCCGATAACATAGGATCTTGTATAATTGTCAAGTTTGTCGATATTGATTTTTTTGATATGCAAACTGTCTTTTTTGACTTTTAGGTCGTCCCGATGAAATTCACCGGTTGCTGCCACCAATGTTTTAATTTTGTCATAGACTGCAAATGTGGCATCTTCGCCGCGTTTGATAATAGATTCGCCATCATCGAAAGAAATAACATTAAAATCACTAATGTCGGGCTTGATATAAATATCGGTTTTCTTGATCTTCTGCTTCATCTTCTCGATCATTTGCAAATTGGATATCTGTACCAAAATCCGAGTCGCATCTTTAAGCCCTTTTCTAGTTTTTAGGTCATCCTGAACATCTACGCCAATTATAATATCAGCACCTAGTTTTCTGATTTCATCAACCGGATAATTATTGGTCACGCCGCCATCAACCAAAAGTCTTCCATTGATTTCGACAGGAGAAAACAAACTCGGAAATGCCGAACTCGCTAACATTGCTTGTGGGAGATAACCACTATCTAAGACAACTTCTTGCCCGGTTTCGATGTCTGTGGCAACACATAAAAACGGAATCGGTAAATGGTTAAAATCCCTTACATGGCGTACATTATGCGTTAATTTTGCCAGCAAGTTATAATTGTAAAGTCCTTTGGAATAAGCCGTTGGAATGCCCAAATGGAATTTTGTAAACGGCAACGAAAGTGCATACAATTCGTCGTTGCGTTTCTCAAAAAAATTTTTTGAAGACCTCGGAATATAATCTTTTAATAACTCGTCAAAATCTGTAGTTTTAAAAATGGAGTCAATTTGAGAAGCGTTGTAACCCGATGCGTACAATCCGCCAACTACCGCGCCCATACTGGTTCCGCCGATATAATCAATTTTTACGCCTGCTGCTTCTAGTACTTTTAAAACCCCGATATGCGCAAATCCTTTGGCTCCGCCGCCGCTTAAAACCAGTCCGATTTTGGGTCTTCTAATCGAATCTTGCGAAAAAGTATTGTTGGAATGGGATAATACGAAAAATAAAAACGCATAAAACAGGCGGTTGCGTTTAAGCGCGGTCAATGTTAGCCCCTGAATTATTGTCATTATGTGTTTGATTTAATATCCTTGTAAAAGTCGGTAATTTTTTTGGCTTTTGAAAGTCCGACAACCTCAGAAATTTCACTTTCAGACGCCAATTTGAGCCTTTTGACCGATTTAAAATGCTTGAGTAATGCTACCATTGTTTTTTCGCCGATGCCGGGAATGCTTTCAACCGAGGAATTAAGTGCCGATTTGCTGCGCTTGTCGCGATGGAATGTGATCCCAAAACGGTGCGCTTCGTTCCGCAATTGCTGAATAACTTTGAGCGTTTCCGATTTTTTGTCGAGGTATAAAGGTACGCTATCGCCCGGATAAAACAATTCTTCGAGCCTTTTGGCGATGCCGATGATGGCAATTTTCCCGCGCAAATTCAAATCATCGATACTTTTTAAAGCCGATGACAATTGTCCTTTTCCGCCGTCGATGATGATGAGTTGCGGCAATGGTTGGTTTTCGTCTAGCAATCTTTTGTAACGGCGGTAAACCACTTCTTCCATCGACGCAAAATCGTTCGGCCCTTCGACAGATTTGATGTTAAAATGACGGTAATCCTTCTTGCTTGGCTTTCCATCTTTAAAAACAACACAAGCCGCCACCGGATTGGTTCCCTGAATATTCGAGTTATCAAAACATTCTATATGACGTGGTTCTTCCGAAAGGCGCAAATCTTTTTTCATCTGCGCCATGATACGGTTGGTATGACGATCCGGATCCACAATTTGCATTTGCTTCATTTGGTCGATTCGGAAATATTTAGCATTGCGAATGGACAATTCCAACACCTGTTTTTTGTCGCCCAGTTGCGGAACGGTGACTTTTATATTTTCGCCCAAATCAACTTCAAACGGAACGACAATTTCTTTCGTTAGCAATTCAAAACGTTCTCGCAATTCGACTATCGCCAGTTCTAAAAGTGCTTTGTCGGTTTCGTCGAGCTTCTTTTTTATTTCTAGTGTATGTGAACGCACTACAGCGCCGTGGGCAATCTGCAGAAAATTGACATACGCAGCAGCTTCATCCGAAACAATTGAAAACACATCAATATTGGAAACTTTTGTATTGGCAACGGTGGAACGTGACTGATAATTTTCGAGCACTTCAATCTTATTCTTAATTTTCTGAGCTTCTTCGTAACGCAGTTCTGAAGCGAATTGCATCATCTGTGCTTTAAAATTTCGCATGCTTTCCTTGAAATTTCCTTTCAGCAATTCCCTGATAGCATTCACCTGCTCTTGATAATTTGATTCCGACTCATGGCCTTCACACGGACCCTTACAATTGCCGATATGGTACTCCAGACAAACCTTGAATTTTCCCGCTTCGATATTTTTTGGCGCTAAATCATAATTACAAGTGCGCAATGGATAGAGTTCTCGAATCATATCGAGTATCGTAAAAATCGTCTTGAAACTAGAAAATGGTCCAAAATATTCAGATCCGTCTTTAATCATTCTTCTGGTCGAAAAAATTCTAGGGAACGGTTCTTTTTTGATGCAAATCCACGGATAGGTTTTATCGTCGCGCATCATTACATTGTAGCGCGGTTGATAGGTTTTGATTAAATTATTTTCAAGCAGCAACGCTTCTTCTTCGGTAGCAACAACAATATGTTTAACACTAACGATTTTGCGCACCAAAACATTGGTTTTGCCGTTGTCGTGCACTTTATTGAAATAGGAAGCAACGCGTTTTTTGAGGTTTTTGGCTTTGCCTACATACAACAACTTCTCATCTTTATCATAGTACTGATAAACGCCGGGCTTGTCGGGCAAAGTCTGTATTTGTAACGCTAGAGCAGATGCGACCATATTGCAAAGTTAATGAAATTGTGAGCACGAAAAAATGTTCAAAAGTGTTTGTATAGCAGAATTTAACTACTTTTATGATTTTCTGAATCTATGGCAAAAAGCAAACACAAATCGCTTATTATTCTTGGCGAAGAAATCCTACCCGGCGAGAGCAAAATTCTGAACATGGAGATTGCCAAGCTGCACACCACCACGAAACTCAAGATTCCGGTGATTATTGAAAGATCAAAAATTGACGGGCCTGTCGTATTATTTTCTGCAGGCATTCATGGCGATGAAATCAACGGTGTCGAAATTGTAAGGCAGTTGATTACCAAAAAAATCAACAAGCCTAAAACTGGAACAATTATATGTATCCCAATCGTAAATATGTTCGGTTTTGTAAATAAATCAAGAGATTTTCCTGACGGCAGAGATTTGAACCGCGTATTTCCTGGAAGCAAATCGGGTTCACTTGCGAGTCGTTTTGCTTGGCATTTGCTCAATGAAATTATGCCCATTGTTGACTATGCAGTTGATTTTCATGCTGGAGGAGCAAGTCGTTTCAATGCACCGCAAATCCGAATTGTGCCAAATAATGCGGAGCTTAAAAAACTGGCAGATGTTTTCAATGCGCCTTATACTTTATATTCCAAAAATATTGTGGGTTCTTTCCGCGCCTCGAGTGAAAAACTCAACGTAAAAATGTTGCTTTTTGAAGGCGGGAAATCGCTCGACATCAATATGGCTATCGCCGACGAAGGCGTGAACGGTTCGATGCGGCTTTTGAATTATTTGGGCATGCTCAACCCGAAATTGAAGGCTGGGCAAACGCATCAAAAATCAATTTATATTGAAAAATCGACTTGGATCCGGGCGAAAACTTCTGGATTGTTCCATGACCATAATACCGTTGGTACATTTGTCACAAAAGGTTTTGTGTTGGGATTCATCACCGATCCGTTCGGCAAATTCCAGCAGAAAGTCAAGGCACCAAATGACGGCTATATCATCAATGCGAATTTATCGCCAATAGTTTATGAAGGGGACGCAATTTATCATATTTCAGGGGTTTCTGGCGGGAATGAAGAATCGGAGTAATTCATTTTTGAGCCCTTTAAGGGTTGTCGAAAGTCGAATTGTATTTTCTATTTTTACAAAATGAACAAAAAAGACCTTCGCATAAAATATAAAAACTTTCGACAGTCACTTTCTGAAGTTGAAATCGAAACCAAAAGCCTCGCTATTGCCAATCAGGTTTTAAAAATTCCGGTTTGGGAGAAAAGTTATTTTCATATTTTCCTACCGATTATGGAACAGAAAGAAGTTGATACGGCATTTTTACTACACCTGCTCTCTGGAAAGGACAAAGAAATTGTGGTGTCAAAAAGCAATTTTGAAAACCGTTCGATGACGCATTTCCTATTGACAGACAATACCAAATTTCGTAAAAACGAATACAATATCTCGGAACCTATAAATGGCCTGGAGGTTCCTACAACAAAAATAGACGTTGTTTTTGTGCCACTACTGGCGTTCGATAAAAACGGGCATCGTGTCGGTTATGGCAAAGGATTTTATGATAAATTTCTATCTGAATGCCGTCGCGAAACCATTAAAATCGGCCTATCTTTTTATGAAGCGGCAGATTTAATTGAAGATGTTTTTGGCGATGATGTCCAGTTGGATTATTGTTTAACGCCGGAATCTGTTTATGATTTTAATGAGCGAATTTGAAAATTAGCAGATTAGCGAATCGCCCATTCGTGAATTTTCTAATTACTTCGCAAATGCCTTCTTATTAAAAACAATCAAAATCCCAACGCCGGTAGAAATTGCCATGTCGGCAATGTTGAAAATGGCGTTGAAGAACTGGAAGTTTTTATCCTCCCCAACAAACGGAACCCAATCGGGCCAAGTACCTTCAAAGATTGGAAAATAAAGCATATCGACAACATTTCCGTGAAAAATTGTACCATAAGGTTGGGTTGAAAACAAAGTCGCAACTTGGTGGTTACTGTCGTCGAAAATTACACCATAAAATATCGAATCAATAATGTTTCCCGTTGCACCTGCAAAAATAAGTGCAATGGCAACAATCAGGAAATTAGAACTACGCTTTTCAATGGCGCTCCACAACCAATATCCAATGCCGGCAATGGCAAAAATTCTGAAAAAAGTAAGTATTAATTTTCCGTAATTCCCGGGAATTTTGGCACCCCAAGCCATTCCTTCATTTTCGATAAACGTTATTTTGAACCATTTGAAAACCTCAACATCGTCGTGTAATTCAAAGTGGGTTTTGACATAAATTTTGGTAATCTGGTCCACTAATAAAATTAGGAATATAATGAGATAAGCTCTTTTTAATGACATTTTTCTGATTTTGATGTGCAAAAGTAACTAAATTCCAAAAAAGAAATTCCAAATTCCAAACTTTCTTACGAAAATTGGAATTTGGAATTTGCTTTTTGGAATATTTTATTTTATCGCTGTAAATTCTTCGCCTCAATGCTCATTGTTGCATGCGGAACAATTTTTAATCTTTCTTTGCCGATTAGTTTTCCGGTTACTTTGCAAACGCCATATGTTTTGTTTTCTACACGGAAAAGCGCATTCTTCAAATCGCGGATGAATTTCTCCTGACGGATGGCCAGTTGTGAGTTTGCTTCCTTTGACATCGTTTCGCTGCCTTCCTCAAAAGCCTTGAATGTTGGCGACGTATCGTCGGTACCATTATTCAAATCGTTCATGTATGCACTCTTTATAAGGTCTAAATCAGATTGGGCTTTTTGAATCTTTTTAAGTATAATTTCTTTGAACTCCGCTAAGTCAGCTTCAGAGTATCTTGCAACTTCATCTACCATAGTACTATTATTTTGTAATTAATATATTTGTTTTTATATCGTCAAACTCAATTTCCATGCCGTTTACCTGATCGGCAAAAAACAACTCTTCCGTTAAGGTTTCGGACTTTACATACGAAACATTTGCGTTGATGGCTTGTTCAAGTATGCCATTTTTCTGCAATTGCACTTTTATTTTGTCTGTCACCTCAAAACCGGAGTCTTTACGGATGTTTTGGATGCGGTTGACTAATTCTCTTGCAATACCTTCATTTTTCAATTCCTCAGAAATCGTAATGTCGAGTGCCACCGTAATTCCATTGGCATTCGCAACCAACCAGCCCTCGATATCCTGCGATGTGATTTCCACATCTGCTAGTGTTAAAAGTACATCATTTCCCGAAATAACAAGTTTCAATTCCCCATCCTTGTCCAATTGGGCGATTTGCTCCTGAGAAAATGCTTGTATCTCTTTGGAAATCAATCCCATATCTTTACCGAAACGTGGACCGAGTGTCTTGAAATTTGGCTTAATTTGTTTTACTAAAACACCTGACGCATCGTCTAAAATCGTTACTTCTTTAACGTTAACTTCGGCTTTTATTAGGTCGGAAATCGCCTCAATTTCAGCCCTTTGGTTGTCGTCAAGTACTGGAATCATTACCTTTTGTAAAGGTTGGCGCACCTTGATCATTTCCTTCTTTCTGAGTGATAAAACGAGTGACGAAATGGTCTGTGCTTTTTGCATTTTACTCTCAAGCGATTTATTAACAAAGTTTTCAACGTATGCCGGAAACTGCGCCAAATGTACGGAGGCAAATGCTTCCGAATGTGTAGCTTGTGTTAAATCACGGTAAAGCTTGTCCATAAAGAACGGCGCTACCGGAGCGCTCAATTTCGCTACTGTAATCAAGCACGTATAAAGCGTTTGATAAGCCGCAATCTTGTCTTGCGCATATTCACCTTTCCAGAAACGGCGGCGGCACAAACGCACATACCAATTGCTCAGGTTTTCCTGAACGAAATCAGAAATGGCGCGAGTTGCTTTTGTTGGCTCGTAATCGGCATAGAAACCATCGACGTCTTTTATTAATGTATGCAATTCAGAAATGATCCATTGGTCGATTTCGGGTCTTTCGCTTACCGGAATTTCTGCTTCAGCGTAGGTGAATCCATCGATATTGGCATACAACGAAAAGAACGAATAAGTGTTGTATAAAGTCCCAAAGAATTTCCTTCTAACTTCAGCAATACCTTCAATATCAAATTTTAAATTGTCCCACGGATTTGCGTTAGAGATCATGTACCAACGCGTCGCATCTGGGCCATATTCTGCAATGGTTTCGAAAGGATCGGTAGCGTTACCAAGTCGTTTTGACATTTTCTGTCCGTTCTTGTCTAAAACCAATCCGTTTGAAACGACGTTTTTATAGGCGATTTTATCAAAAACTAAAGTACTTATTGCGTGCAAAGTATAAAACCAACCGCGTGTTTGGTCTACGCCTTCGGCGATAAAATCGGCTGGAAAATCTTTGTTTTCGTCGATTTTATCTTTGTTTTCAAATGGATAATGCCATTGTGCATAAGGCATTGCGCCTGAATCGAACCAAACGTCAATCAAGTCGCTTTCGCGTTCCATTGGTTTTCCGGATGGCGAAACCAAAACAATGGCATCCACGACATTTTTGTGCAAATCGACCAAATCGTAATTGGCTTCCGACATATTTCCTATTTCAAAGCCTTTGAACGGATTTTCCTTTTGGATGCCAGCGGCGATTGATTTTTCGATTTCGTCGTATAATTCGGCTACGGAACCAATCAGAATTTCTTCTTGTTTGTCGGCAGTGCGCCAGATGGGCAATGGAATACCCCAATATCTTGAACGGGAAAGATTCCAATCGTTAGCATTTTTGAGCCAATTCCCGAAACGACCTTCGCCTGTGGCTTTTGGTTTCCAGTTGATGGTGTCGTTCAAATCGAACATTCTATCACGCACATCGGTGATTTTGATGAACCAAGAATCTAACGGATAATACAACAATGGCTCGTCGGTTCTCCAACTGTGCGGATAACTGTGGACGTATTTTTCTACTTTAAAGGCACGATTTTCTTCTTTTAAACGGATGGCGATTTCAACGTCAATCGACCGTTCAGGTGCTGTTCCGGCTTCATAATATTCATTCTTGACATATTTCCCTGCGTATTCGCCTACGTGGGAAGTAAATTTCCCTTGTAAGTCAACTAGTGGAATTGGTGTTCCGTTTTCGTCCAACACTAACATTGGCGGCACTTCCGGAATGGCTTCTTTGGCTACTTTCGCATCATCTGCGCCAAATGTCGGTGCGGTATGTACGATGCCCGTTCCGTCTTCTGTGGTTACAAAATCTCCAGCGATTATGCGGAAAGCATTTTCAGGATTTTGGTATGGAAGTGTGAATGGTAATAATTGCTCATATCTAATTTCCAATAAATCGATGCCTTTGCATTCGGCAAGAATTTGGAAAGGAATATTCTTGTCTCCTGATTTAAAATTATCAAAATCTGCTATTTCCTTACTTTCAAAAAATCCTTTCCCGAATTGTTTTCCGACGAGGTTTCTCGCCAAAACAACATTCACAAGCTCGAAAGTATATTGATTGAAGGTTTTCACCAAGACATAATCTATTTTCGGTCCGACGGTCAAAGCCGTATTCGAAGGTAATGTCCATGGTGTGGTCGTCCATGCCAAAATATAAATGTCGCCGAATCCCTGCAAAAAGGATGGCAAAGTATCTCGTAAAGTCTTGAATTGCGCGACAATGGTCGTATCCGTTACATCACGGTAACTGCCGGGTTGGTTGACTTCGTGCGAAGACAATCCGGTTCCGGCTTTTGGCGAATAGGGCTGGATGGTGTAGCCTTTGTACATCAATCCTTTGTCGTAAATCTGTTTTAACAGCCACCAAACGCTTTCCATGTATTTGGATTTATAGGTGACATAAGGGTCTTCCATGTCCACCCAATAACCCATTTTTTCGGTCAGGTCGTTCCACACGTGGGTGTAGCGCATGACGGTGCGTTTACACGCTTCGTTGTATTCTTCTATCGAAATGGTTTTGCCGATGTCTTCCTTGGTGATACCGAGTTCTTTTTCGGTACCGAGTTCTACCGGAAGCCCGTGCGTATCCCAGCCGGCTTTTCGTTTTACCTGAAAGCCTTTTTGTGTTTTGTAGCGGCAGAAAATATCTTTAATCGCACGTGCCATAACGTGGTGGATGCCAGGCAGTCCGTTGGCAGATGGCGGACCTTCAAAAAACACGTAAGGTTGTTGTCCTTCGCGGGTGGTGACGCTCTTTTCGAAGATGTTTTCTTTTTTCCAGAAATCAAGCACTTCGGACGCTACAGTTGGTAGGTCAAGTCCTTTATATTCAGTAAATCGGGTACTCATTTTGTTGTTTTCTAAAATCAATTTGCGAAAGTAAGGAATTTTATTTTTTTGGAAGCAGATTCGTCGAGTTTTCCTGAGGTTGCGTGAGGGATTGCAACAAATATCCTTTTTTACCAAGCTATTTTTTATGTTAATTGAAGATTTTCCGGTAAAAAAGATATTGTGTAAAGCCCGACCCTTGTGGTCACGCCTAAAAAATCACGAAAAAACATCTTTTAAAACTTCGAGTGATTTTGGTCTTTTAAAACCATCAAGGTGAAACGCATAATAGTCAATCAGGATCTTTAAAAGCTGCTGGCGTTGGGCGTTACTGAAAAGTTTGTGGTCGTCGCTAAATTTTAATCCAATCAATTTTTTTAATAAATCACTTTCTGATTCAGACAAGGAACTGATGGCATTAAATGCAGAAAAAATACCTTCGGTCATTTCGAAATACGGTTGGTTTATTTCCGAGACATCGGGATAAAAGCCTAAATATTTGGTGGTTTCGAGCAATAAAATCAAGTGAAAATCGGCGATACGATCGTGGTTGTCGAGCCATGTGAGTGCTGTTTCAAGAAAGGCAAAAAGATGCTCATTTTTTTCTTCTTCGTGGATGGAATGGTGCAGGATTTCTGAAATAAACATCACAATAGTGCTTTTGACAATATCTGCGTGAATAGAATGAAAAGGTGCGCTGATTTTGATTTCCTTGAAATATTCGAGTGTGCCTTTATTTTTGTGTACGGCTTCTATTTCCAGAATGGTAAGCGGTTGAAAATAGGCGTTTTTCTGGCTGGTTTTCCGTGAAGAAAATGCATCGCGGACAAAATAAGATTTTAATCCGTCGGATTCGGTAAAGCACTTTACAATCAGGCTTTTTTCCTGATATTTTAGTGCAGAGAGGACGATGGCGCGGGTTTTTATGTTCATGTAGGCGTTGGATATTGGGTATTGGGGTTGGGCAGGCACCAAAACCTAAAACCCAACACCTAACGAATAATCATTACTTTCTTAACTTTCGTAAGCAATCCGTCGTCCGAAGAAATAAAAATCATATAAACGCCCGAAGCGACGCGGTATTTTCCGAATGCTGTGGTGTCCCATTCTACAGTGCCACCTTCGGCAATTACTTCATAAACCAAATTGCCCTCGATGTCAGTAATTTTAATCGTGGCTTTGTCGATAAGATTAGCGATTTTTACGGTTCCGGAAAACTCTGGTCTCACCGGATTTGGATAAACCAATACACTATTCAGGTCGTCGCTACCGTTTGTTGACGTACCTTTAAAAGAAACCATTCCTTTGGTAGTGGCAAAAAACACTTCGCCAGTAATGGGATTAATATCGATATCATTAACAGCATCACTTGGCAAGGGTGAATTGGCGGCTGTAAAACGATGCAATGTTTCTTGTCCGTTGGCAGAAACATGAAAAACACCGGCTTCGGCAGTTGCGATCCATTTGGTATTAGCGCCATCGACGGCGATATCGGTAATGAACTGATCGTTTAAGAGTTCTTGGGCCACACCTCCTTCATCGACAAAAATAATTGGATACACTTTCATGTCCTGTTCCCCTAAAAATGAATCAACGCTTGATAGCACTCTCAATCCTTGTGTGGTGCCAATCCAGAGTTGGTTGCGGTTGTCAATTGCTAGTGCTCTTACATCATAAATGGGCAATAAGCCGTTTTCTGTTCCGGAAACAATTTTCTTGAAGACATCATTATATCCCACAACGCCATCTCTGAAAGTTGACATCCATTTAGTGCCATTTTTATCAACAACCATTCGGTTAAAGCTATTGTCTTCCGGCACATCAAGTATATTTTCCATAGAAAACGATTGCCATTGATTGCTTGATTTCAAGACATTTAATCCTTTTACAATCCGGCTGTCGGTAACCCATAGATTTCCTGATTTGTCAAAGGCCGTTCCGTTAACTCTTATATCCTTGTAATTTAGATCTTCAGGTACTATCAATGATTCCAATGCACTATTTGTTTCATTATAAAGTACTGTTGCCTCATCATTTTCGACTTTCAATAGTCCTGAAAAAAAAGAACTTATATACAATTGATTCTCGTTAGCTGGATTAATGGTGATATGTACCAATGCTTTCGCACCAAGCAAGTCAGAATATGGAATATCTGTCCACTGTTCTTGAGCAAATTTACTAATTGGATAGGCATTAGGCGTACCGGAATTGTAACCATAAGGATTGTAGTCTTGTGAATATCCGCCATAAACTGCCCAAAGTGTAGGCGTTGTCGCATTGATGGCAAAAATGGCATTTCGGTAGGGGCCATCAGGGCTGATAAATTGAAAAGTCCCTGGCGTTTGTAATGACGTAGTGATTACGCCATGTTCTTTCGTGCCGATATAAATATTGTTTCCAACAACGGTTGCACAAGTAAAAGTATCTGTTATATTGGGTATTTGATTGGCATTAATCTGGACTGGGTTAAATTGATCGTTGTAAACAAAAACCGAAGTTAGTGTAGTAGCGACCAAATAATCTGAATCTGACCTGAGGTCCATCACCTGATTGTTAAGCGGAATGTAGTCATTAAAACTGCTTCCGTTGAATTTATTCAGGTTACTATTGCTGCTGTTCACCACATAAAGTTCGTTGGCAAATGCCGTAATGCCATTCCAACCACCAGAAGCAACTTGTTCCCATTGATCGGCATCAATAAGATTCGGATTCGTAAGATTGCCTCGTTTAATACCTTCGGTTGGGGATGAAGCATAAATATAGCCGTTATAAACAGCCGTTTGGTTGATTACGATTTCCGCGATTCCGCTACCAATAAAATAGGTATCTCCAAATTGTAGTGTTGCAAGGTTGTATTGTACGATTCCGAAATCGCAAGAAATGTAAACAATGCCTTCACTTTCAAGGAAATGGTTGATTTTTTTGATATTTGGCGGCAATTGTTTGTTGATGATGTCAACCACTTTCAGAATGGATCCGTCGTTTTCGTTAATGACAACCATCAATCCATTTTCATAGCCGACCAATGTTTTATTGAAGGTACTGCTGTAATAAATGGAAGAAATCGTCTGGCTGGGAAGTCCGTCGATTGTATTGACCGTTTTCACGGAGCTGGTTGCTATATTCCTTGAAAATAAAGCATTTTCCGATGCCGCAAAAAATTTCGTTGGTGCAGCAGAAACGTCTTTGATTTCGTTGTATGAAAAGTAGCCTTTCCAAAGCACGTTGTTTTGGGCAAAGCCGGTTTGAAAGCATCCCATCAGGATAATAAACAGCCAGTAATTTCTCATTTTTAGATAAAAATTGAAGTACAAATATACATCAAACGCTATTAAATGCGATTTCATATTTTGGTATGGGAAAAAAGTGCCTGAGTGCCTGAGTATAAGCAGAATTATATTACACAAAACAAAAAATCCGCTTAAAGCGGATTTTTTATACACAAACTGATAAACTCAGGGACTTAGGAGCGAAGCGTCTCAGCTACTCAGGGACTTTTAAACCACTCCCTGAGCCAACATTGCATCGGCTACTTTTACGAAACCGGCGATATTTGCTCCTTTTACGTAATCAACATGACCGTTGGCATCTGCGCCGTATTTCACACAAGAAGCGTGAATAGCGAGCATAATATTTTTTAATCTTTCGTCAACTTCTTCCGAAGTCCAGCTCAAACGAAGTGAGTTTTGCGACATTTCGAGACCAGAAGTGGCTACACCACCTGCGTTAGAAGCTTTCCCAGGAGCGAATAATATTTTCGCTTTTTGGAAAACGGTTACCGCTTCCGGAGTCGATGGCATATTAGCGCCTTCAGCTACACAGATACAACCGTTGGCAACAAGCATTTTGGCTTCGTCTTCGTTTAATTCGTTTTGTGTTGCACATGGCAAAGCGACATCGCATTTTACTTCCCACGGACGTTTTCCCGCTACATATTTTGCGTTTGGATATTTGTTCAAATAATCGCTGATACGGCCTCTTTGTTCATTTTTGATGTCCATTACATGCGCTAATTTCTCAGCATTGATACCTTCTGCGTCATAAATATAACCGGCAGAATCAGACATTGTAACTACTTTTCCACCCAATTGTGTTGCTTTTTCTGCAGCATATTGCGCAACGTTTCCAGAACCTGAGATTGCAACAATTTTTCCAGTAAAGCTGTCGCCTTTGGTACCCAACATCGATTGTGCGAAATAAACATCACCATAACCTGTTGCTTCCGGACGGATCAACGAACCTCCAAAAGAAATACCTTTTCCGGTCAAAACGCCGGTAAATTCATTGCGGAGTCTTTTGTATTGACCGAACATATAACCCACTTCTCTTCCTCCAACACCGATATCTCCCGCAGGAACGTCAGTATCAGCACCGATGTGCTTTGATAATTCCGTCATAAAAGCCTGACAAAAACGCATTACTTCAATATCTGATTTTCCTTTCGGGTCAAAATCTGCACCACCTTTACCGCCGCCCATTGGCAAAGTCGTAAGGGAATTTTTGAAAGTCTGCTCGAAGGCAAGGAATTTCAAAATAGAAAGATTTACCGATGGATGAAAACGGATACCGCCTTTGTATGGTCCAATCGCAGAGTTCATCTGGATACGGTAACCGCGGTTCACTTGTGTATTTCCGGCATCGTCTATCCAGACTACACGAAAAGTGATAATGCGTTCGGCCTCTACCATTCTTTCCAGTAACATTTTGTTCTGGTATTTTTTATTTTCTTCGATGAACGGAATTACTGTTTCAGCAACTTCGTGTACAGCCTGCATGAATTCAGGCTCATTTGCATTTCTTTTTGCAACTGCTTCAACAAAAGATTGAATACTATTTGACATGATTATTAAGTTATAAACGTTTTAAGAAAACGTTTTCGTTTGATAGTACAAATGTACATAATATAGAAATTACAAGTAGGAAATTTTTACTTATCCTCAACAGAATTATCTTTTTTGTAAGGAAAATTGAGAATAAGTGTGTATAATCTATGTTTTTAAACCAATGTGTTATTATTTTCGTACTTAAATAAGTATTTATTATTTTATTTTACAAGTGAATGATGTTTTTATATCTTTGTCAGGATTTGAACTTTACAGCCTCAGTAATGCTTAAAAATGCCCTTATTGTATTTCTTTTCGTATTGGGCTTCTCCAATACCGTTACTGCTCAATTTTCCGGCGGTTTTTCACATGAAGTCGGATTAATTGCCGGACCTGTGGCTTTCCAGTCTGATTATGGCGAGCGACACGACCTTAAAACCAATGCAGGAAATACGGGTTATGGCATTGGTATTGTTCATTACCTCAACTTCTCCTATACGGCAGTATGTAATTGTTATACGCCTGAAACGTATTTCAATGACCACTTTAAGTTTCGTACCGAACTTTCGATGAACAAGACAGAATTAAAACATTTTGGAAGGTGGGTAGATAAAAATAGTAATTCTCTAGGTGTTCAGCAATTGCGTGCGATGCGTGGTTCTGCAACTGTTTTCAATGCTGGTGTACAACTTGAATTTTTCCCGTGGAGCATTCGCGATTTTACGGCTACTATTGGTAGTTTTGGTCCTTATGTAAGTTTAGGCGGACAATACAGCCACTTTATTCCAACAGCGTCTTCTGAATTGGGTCCACTGGGTATTCCGCAAACAACTTTTCCAAAATATCTTGCCCCTTCAGACGGACGTCCACATGGCTATTCTACTGAAAGTGGCAATGTATGGTCAATTGTTGGAAGTGTTGGAACACGATATAAACTAGCACCATTGTCTGATTTACTTGTGGATTTGAGATGGCAGTATTATTTTTCCAACTGGGTTGACGGATTGAATCCAAATCCAGACATTTACCTTGAAAACCGCGCCAACGACTGGATCGTTTGGTTTAATGTAGGTTATATTTATTATTTGCAGTAGGAATCTTACATTTTTGATATAACTAAAAATCCCAACTCGTTTGAGTCGGGATTTTTAGTTTTGTTTTCACATTGTCATACCCTTTTAAGCCAATGCCTGCTTAATATCAGCAAGTAAGTCTTCAATATCTTCAACACCAACGCTCAATCTAACCAAATCATCGGTAATGCCAATTTCCTTTCTTTTTTCTTCCGGAATCGAAGCATGAGTCATCAATGCAGGATGATTCGCTAGCGATTCTACACCGCCGAGTGATTCTGCTAAAGTAAAAACAGTCAATTTTTCAAGAAATGCAATCGCATCTTCTTTTTTCCCGGAAGCGAACGTGAAAGACACCATTCCGCCGAAACCTTTCATCTGTTTCTTGGCAATTTCATGAAACGGATGACTTTGCAATCCCGGATAAAAAACGGTTTTTATTTTCGAATGATTGTTCAGGAATTCGGCTACTTTTTCGCCATTTTCGCAATGACGTTGCACCCGAAGGTGTAAAGTTTTGATGCCACGCAATACCAAAAACGAATCCATTGGCCCGAGTGTTGCGCCCGTTGCAAACTGTTGAAAGTGCAATTGTTCGCCCAACGATTCATCACGAACAATCAAAGCACCAGCAATAACATCAGAATGGCCACCTAAATATTTTGTAGCCGAATGCATCACAACATCAGCCCCTAAATCCAACGGTTTTTGCAAATAAGGCGTCGCAAAAGTATTGTCAACCGCAAAAAGGATTTTCTTTGCTTTTGTAATTTTGGAAATCGCTTCGATATCGGCCAGTTTCATCAACGGATTTGTAGGTGTTTCTACCCAAACAAGCTTTGTTTTTTCGTTGATAAGCGACTGGAATTTCTCCAGATCATTCATATCCACAAAATGAAATTTGATGCCGGAATCTTTATAAATCCTTGTAAACATTCTGTATGTTCCGCCATATAAATCGTCCATTGCAATGATTTCGTCGCCGGCTTTAAAAGAGCGCAATAAGCAATCTGTCGCCGCCAATCCAGAGGAGAATGCGAGTCCGCGTGTACCGTTTTCTATACTCGCCAAAGCATTTTCAAGTGCTGTTCTGGTTGGATTTCCAGCACGGCTATATTCATAATCGCCAACCGGTTTTCCTGGGCTGGTTTGCAAAAAGGTCGAAGTTTGGTAAACCGGCGGCATGACAGCTCCCGTTGAAGGATCGTGGTGCTGTCCGCCATGTATGACTTTTGTGTTGAATTTCATTTTTAAAAGGGTTTTGGTTTTGGGTTTTGGGTTTTGGACTTGGAATACACCAATACCCAGTACCTAATACCCAACACCTATTATTTTTAGGACAAATTTACCTTTTAATTTATTCTGACCAAGCGGCAAATTCTTACCTTTATAATAAATTAACATTTTACGATGAAGCAATTTCTAACTTTTACACTGCTCGCCCTACTGATGGCAAGCTGTAACAACGAATTGACGTTTGAAGAAAAATCCTATTCCAAAAAATCGGCTTTGCCTTGCGAGAAAGATTGTCCGCACATCGATATTAAAATTCCTACGGCAAAAAACGTCCCGATTGTAGCCGATAGCATCAATAAAAAAATATTTGCAACGCTGAAAGAAATTGTATTTGTAGGCGAAAAACCCTTCCCATCCACAGATTACAATGGCTTGATGACAGCTTTCCTTAAATCGTATGAAGAAATGCAGCAAAAAGATCCCGAAGAAAAAATTGGTTGGGAAGCGGAAGTCACAGGAAAGATTGCCTATCAATCTGACAACATTCTCAATATCAGATTAAAATTATACACTTTTACGGGAGGTGCGCATGGTTATAGCGGCGAACGTTCATTGCTTTTTGATCCGGAAACAGGGAAAAATATCCCGAATGAAAAATTGTTCAAAGACATCACGGCTTTTGAGGCTTTTGCAGAAACGAAGTTCCGAAAAGCATACAATATTCCCAATGGAACATCTTTAAATGCAACTGGCTTTATGTTTGAAGACGAACATTTTGTGTTGCCACAAACTTTCTTCTTCACCGATAAAGGTTTTCTGTTATATTATAATGTTTATGAAATCGCTTCCTATGCCGAAGGCGCGAAACAAGTGCTCATTCCATACACAGAAATGGAGCCGTATTTGGTATCTAAATAAACTTTCGGATGCTCATCATTATACCAATATGCATGGATTCGTGGAAATAATTAAACGCGATGGCCTCGGCAGCAGTTCTCATAGTAAAACCTGTCATTGTGGTAAATTCGGTGAAATTATGGAAAATTGCTTCTGAAGATTCGGAATTAAAATCGGCTTCTGTTTTTTCGATTGTGGTAAAAAGCAATGATTTTATGTGATCGACTTCTTCCTGTGTAACATCGGATTCAGGTTTGGTGCCGCGTTTGTATTTTTCGACCATTTGTACATCGACCATCATTGGCAATCCCGACAAATTATAAACAAGCATTTGCTGCACAACGACAATGTGGGCGATGTTCCAAATCAGGTTATTATTGAAGCCTTGTGGCACCTTATTGAGTTGTTCCAATGTATAATTGTCAAGGAATTTAGCAATAGTATTCCTGCTAACACGGGTAATTTCAAAAGTAGTATCCATTCTTTTTTTTTGATAAAAATACTGCTTTTGAAGGTCAAATGAAGTTACTTTGCAAAAAATAAATCCACTTTTTATGGACAAGATATACTATCTGGCGTCGTGTGACACCTGTCGAAAAATAATCAAATTGCTTCCAAATGCCGACAGATTGCAGTTTCACGACATTCGTCAAAATCCGATAACGGCTAACGAACTCGAAGAAATGCACCAACTTTCCGGAAGCTATGAAGCGCTTTTTAGTAAAAAAGCCCAGTTGTACAAATCAATGGATTTAAAAAACAAATCCCTTACGGAAGCCGATTTTAAAAAATATTTACTCGAACATTATACATTTTTAAGCCGTCCGGTTTTTATCATCGGTAGTAAAATCTACATCGGCAACAGCCAGAAAAATGTGAATGAAGTGATTGCGGTTTTAAAATAAAAATGATCTTAACACCAATTCTACAAATTTACAAGAATTAATTTGTGCCAATCTCTGCAATTTGTGTTCATGCCTTACAAAACTTCCTTTTCATCAGAATAAAATCTGTCAATCTGCGGCAAAAAAAAACAACTTCATAATTACTGCAAAATCCCTTTTCACTACATTTGTAGTTACACAAATTTTTGTATGATACAATCTATGACCGGTTTTGGCAAAGCGACACTACAATTGCCAACAAAAAAAATTACCGTCGAAGTAAAATCCCTTAATAGCAAAGGCTTAGATTTAAGCGTAAGGATGCCATCGGTTTACCGCGAAATGGAACTCGGCCTTCGGAACCAAATTGCACTTAAACTTGAACGCGGGAAGATTGATTTTTCGATTTTTGTCGAAAATACAGCCGAACAAACTGCCACGAAAGTCAATGTTCCCATCGTAAAAGCCTATATCGCACAAATGAAGGAAGTCATTCCCGATGCAAACGAAACTGAACTGATGAAAATGGCCGTAAGGATGCCCGACGCCTTAAAAACGGAACGCGATGACATTGATGAGAATGACTGGAATGAAATCCAAAAAGTCGTCAATGAGGCTTTGATAAACATTGTTAATTTTCGCACATCTGAAGGCGTTTCGCTCGAAAAGGAATTTCTGCACCGCATCGCTAATATCATGACGATGATGAACGACACGGTAGCGCTTGATGGCGAAAGAATTCAAACTGTAAAAACACGCTTGTCTAATGCCATTGAAGAGTTAAAAGTCAACCTCGATGAAAACCGTTTTGAACAAGAACTGATTTTTTATCTCGAGAAATACGATATTACGGAAGAGAAAGTCCGCCTCGAAAACCACCTCAATTATTTCATAGAAACCCTTGCCGGAACAGAAGCCAACGGTAGAAAACTGGGTTTTATAACGCAGGAAATGGGTCGTGAAATCAATACGATGGGCTCTAAATCCAATCATGCGCAGATGCAGAAACTCGTTGTTCAGATGAAAGATGAACTAGAGAAAATTAAGGAGCAGGTTTTGAACGTACTTTAGCCCCTAAGCCACAAAGAGGGAAAACTTATAGAAATGAACAAAGGTAAATTAATCGTTTTTTCCGCACCTTCGGGATCAGGAAAAACCACTATAGTAAGGCATTTATTGGAGCAGAAAGAGTTGCATCTGGATTTTTCCATATCGGCAACGTCACGCCCAAAACGCGGCGAAGAAATTAACGGAAAAGACTATTATTTTATTACGGCATCTGAATTTCAGCAAAAAATAGCAGAAAATGCTTTTGTGGAGTATGAAGAGGTTTACAAAGACAATTTCTACGGCACCTTAAAAAGTGAGCTCGACAGGATCTGGGCACTCGGAAAACACGTGATTTTCGATATAGACGTGATTGGTGGGATGAGCATCAAAAAACAATATCCCGAGCAAACACTTGCAGTTTTCGTGAGTCCTCCATCTGTGGAAGAACTCGAAAGACGACTGCGCTTCCGCCAGACAGAAACCGAAGAAAAAATCCAGATGCGCATTGCCAAAGCCGAAAGAGAAATTGCAAGTTCGGGTGAGTTTGATGTGATTTTGAAAAACTATGATCTGGAGAATGCTAAAAATGATGCTTACGAACTGGTTTCGAATTATTTAAAAATCAGCTGAAAATAAGCACCCATGAAAATCGGATTATATTTCGGAACCTTCAATCCAATCCACGTTGGGCATATGATCATTGCCAATCATATCGCCGAATTTTCCGATTTGGATAAGGTTTGGATGGTCGTCACGCCGCACAATCCGCTGAAACAAAAAAATACGCTGCTTGATGACCGCCATCGTTTGCAGATGGTTTTCTTGGCGACGGAAGATTATCCAAAAATTGAACCTTCCGACATCGAATTTAAATTGCCGCAACCCAATTATACTATTAATACGCTGGTTCATTTGAAGGAAAAATATCCGCAACACGAATTTGCACTGATTATGGGCGAAGACAATCTGAATTCTTTCCAGAAGTGGAAAAATTATGAAGTGATTTTAAGCAATTATAACATTTATGTGTATCCGAGAATAGATAATGGCGACAGCAATCCACAGTTCGTCAACCATCCGAAAATCCATAAAATTGAGGCGCCCGTGATTGAAATTTCTTCGACACACATCCGCGAAAGCATCAAAAACAAAAAGAATTACATGCCGTTGTTGCCGCAAAAAGTGTGGGAATATATCGATCACAATAATTTTTATAAAAAGTAATTCAATAAAAAAGGCGCTTCGAATAACATCCGAAGCGCCTCAAAACACCAAAAACAAATTTAATTAACTTTAATTAATTAGGTGTAAAATGCAAACCAACCATCGCATTCTACACTTTAATAACGGTAGATATTTGCCCAAATTGCATCGAAAATCTTAAAAGTGCGTTAAAAATCAACCCTATTATACGGAAACGTTTTCGTAACAATTTCAAAGATTTTCTTATTCTTTCAAATTTGAGTACTTTTGAAGCCAATAAATCAAACCAACAACAATGAGTGGACAACCAAAATTTGCAGTAATTGGCGGCGGAAGCTGGGCAACAGCCATTGCAAAAATGTTATGTGTCAACCTTCCGGAAATTGCGTGGTACATGCGAAATACCGATGCCATTGAACACATCAGAACCCACAAACACAATCCGAATTACCTGAGTTCTGTTGAATTTGACAATTCTAAATTGCGCCTAACAAATGATATTAATGAAGCTGTTGCTTATGCCGATTATATTATTTTCGCAATCCCATCGGCGTTTTTGAGTGGCGAATTGGAAAACCTTACCGTTAGCCTGAAAGACAAAGTTATTTTTTCTGCTATTAAAGGTATTGTTCCTGAAACTTTCCTGATTGTCGGAGAGCATTTTCATAGAAAATATGATATCCCATATAAAAATATTGGTGTAATTACCGGTCCATGCCATGCAGAAGAAGTGGCGCTGGAACGTCTTTCTTATTTAACAATTGCTTGTGGCGATGCCGAAAAAGCCGAAATAATGGCGGAGGAATTGGCTGGAAATTACATCAAAACCAAAATTTCCGACGACATTATCGGAACAGAATATGCGGCGATGCTCAAAAACATCTATGCGATTGCTGCCGGAATGGCGCATGGTTTGGGTTATGGCGATAACTTTCAATCGGTTTTGATGAGCAATGGGATTCGTGAGATGAAAAAATTCATCCGAAAAGTGCATAAAATGAAACGCAACATCAATGATTCGGCATATCTTGGTGATTTACTCGTTACGGGTTACTCTGTGTTTTCGAGAAACCGCATGTTCGGCAATATGATCGGGAAAGGCTACACCGTAAAAAGTGCGATGATGGAGATGAGTATGGTTGCTGAAGGATATTATGCCGTAAAAAGTGCTTATAAGCTTAACGAAGAGTACAAAGCAAAGACTCCGATTATCGATGCCGTTTACAGCATTTTGTACGAAGGAAAAGAGGCGAAGAAAGTGTTTAAGAAGTTGACGGATAAATTGGATTAGAGAAAAACAGTTGGCAGGTTTCAGACTGCAGAATGCAATCTGGCAGACTTAACAACTAAAATTACCGCACCACAAAACCTTCCTTAAACAAAATAGGCACTTCTTCAAAAAGGCTTTTATCATTGGCGAAATTCGCTTTAAAGATAAATTTCTTATCATATAAAGTACTACCGATAAAATAAGTAACCATGAACTCGTTGTTGAGTTCGAGAACACTTTTTTCGATCATTTCAATCTTTACAACCGAAACCGAAGGTACAACCGTAAACGCATGGCGCAAAAGTGATGTCTTTTTCATTTCGCCATTTACTGTCCCAAAAGCTTTTGACACAACCATTACACCGTCGAGGTCGAAATCGCTGTCGTTAACGAGATAAACATGCCATACATTTTCCATAAAATCGTCGCTCCATTCGCAAATGGCAGCGAGGAAAACATTTTCTACTTCGGGGATTTTTATGTCTTTTTGCATCTTAAAAGTAATTTATTGTCGTGATTTCCCCTCCTTTGGAGGGTTACCCGAAGGGTGGGGTGGTTAGCCCGGATAGCAGCAAGTATCCTTTTTGCGGCTTCTTTAGCCGGAAAAAGATACTGCGTATAGCCGGAATAGCTACAAATAAAATTAAATACTCGACTTAAACTGCTCCAGAAAACGCACGTCATTTTCATAAAACATACGAATGTCACCGATTTGGTACAACAACATCGCGATTCTTTCGATGCCCATACCAAATGCAAATCCGTTGTATTCATCTGGGTTGATGCCGCAATTTTTGAGCACATTCGGATCGACCATTCCGCAGCCCATAATTTCCAGCCAGCCGGTACCTTTGGTAATGCGGTAATCGGTTTCGGTCTTTAAACCCCAGTAAATATCTACTTCGGCGCTTGGTTCCGTAAAAGGAAAATACGAAGGGCGAAGGCGAATTTTGGATTTCCCGAACATTTCTTTGGTAAAATATAAAAGCGTCTGCTTCAAATCGGCAAACGAGACATCTTTGTCAATATAAAGCCCTTCAACTTGGTGAAAAATACAATGCGAGCGTGAAGAAACAGCCTCATTCCTGAAAACGCGCCCCGGAGAAATCGTTCTGATTGGCGGTTTATTGCCTTCCATATAACGCACTTGTACCGACGATGTATGTGTTCGAAGCAAAACATCGGGATTGGTCTGAATGAAAAACGTGTCCTGCATATCGCGCGCCGGATGGTATTCTGGTAGATTAAGGGCGGTGAAATTGTGCCAGTCGTCTTCGATTTCCGGTCCTTCTGAAACGTTGAAACCTATGTTTGAAAACACATCGATAATTTGGTTTTTTACCAGTGAAATCGGATGACGAGAGCCAATTGTAACCGGTTCTGACGGACGCGTTAAATCGCCATAAAAGCCTTTTATCTCTTCTTTGCTTTCGAAAGTTTCAGTAAGTGATTTTACCTTCTCTTCAGCGGTATTTTTGAGTGTATTGATCACCTGACCGAATTCTTTTTTCAGGTCGTTTGGAACATTTTTGAATTCGGCAAAAAAGTCTTTTAAAACACCTTTGCTTCCTAAATATTTGATACGAAATGCTTCGAGTTCTTCTTTATTTTTAGCGGAAAAAGCTTTTGCTTCGCTGATGTGTGCTTTGATCTTGTCTATCATCTTCTTTGGTAAAGGTGCAAATTTAGTGAATTTGTTTAAAGTTTAAGGTTTAAAGTTTAAAGTTGTGCCGGTCGTATATGCAACTTTAATCTACTTTTTTTCCAACCACGCATACAACCGCTTCGCATCCTCCACTTTAAACAACTGCGTGCCGTCATTCATGGTCGCTGCAGAACCGCAGGCAACACCCCATTGCACGACTTCTTTCAGCGATTTATTTTGCGAAAGTGCCCAAACCATACCGCCAACCATACTGTCTCCGGCGCCCACTGTGCTTTTTTTGGCCACGTTGGGTGCGGGAACATAATGTGTTTCATTTTTTGTAACCAGAACAGCACCTTGCGGCCCTAAAGAAACGACGACGATTTCGGCGTTGCCTTTGTCGATTAAAGTTCTAGCGGCATCGTTTGCCTGGTCGGCTTCGAGTCTTTCAACGCCAACGAGTTTTGCGAGTTCACCAACATTGGGTTTTACAAGATAAACACCGATTTCGAGTACTTTTTGCAACGCTTCACCGGAAGTATCAGCGATAAATTTAGCCCCAGAATTTTTTGCGCTTTTGGCTATTTTCTGATAATAATCGGACGAAAGTCCTTCGTTCAAACTGCCGCTGGCGACGAGGAATTTTGGTTGTAATTCGGCTATTGTTTTGATAATTTTCTGCTGTTCTTCATCGGATAAAGCCGCACCCGGGAAACCAAATCTGTATTGCAAATTGGTATGCGTTTCGAGCGCGATAAGGTTTTCACGCGTCCAATTTTTGACCGGAATCGCGTTAACGGCGATATTTTCTTTTGTAACCAGTTCTTCGAGTAATTTCCCCGGAGAACCGCCGGAAGTAAAAATACAAAGCGATTCGCCGCCCAATCTCGAAATGGCTTTGGAAACATTGATTCCGCCACCGCCGGCATCATAATGTGGTGTTTCGCAACGGATTTTCTGTTCGGCAACTAAGCCTCTGAATTTCGTGCTTTTATCAAGCGAAGGATTGACAGTTAGCGTAACAATATCAAAGTTTTTCATGGCAACTGATTTTGTATTAAAGATGCAATAAAAATTCAAAAAATCATACCCTTTTAGGCAAACAACAACAATTCGATTTAACATTATGTTTTGCAGCCTTCGCGGCAAAAAAACTTTGTACCTTTGCACTTTTGAAACCCATACAAAATGATCGAAGACAAAACTCCGCAACGCACTTCCATCGCCCAATTAGGCGAATTTGGACTCATCAATCACTTGACTAAAAATTTCGGGAACATCCAGCCTTCAACTTTAAAAGGTATTGGTGATGATGCCGCTGTTTTGGATTTTAAGGACAAAAAGATTGTTGTTTCGACAGATTTGCTGATTGAAGGCGTGCATTTTGATTTGGCATATATGCCATTGAAGCATTTGGGTTATAAAGCTGTCGTCGTTAATGTTTCTGACATCTGTGCGATGAACGCAAAAGCCACACAAATTACTGTTTCTGTGGCAGTTTCAAATCGTTTTCCATTAGAGGCTTTAGAAGAATTATTTGCTGGAATTACGCTTGCCGCGAATGAATATAAGGTTGATGTAATTGGCGGTGATACGACATCTTCGCAAAAAGGACTTATCATCAGTATTACCGCAATTGGTGAGGCTGATTCGAACGAAATAATTTATAGAAATGGCGCCGGACAAACGGATTTATTGATTGTAACCGGTGACATTGGCGCGGCTTATATGGGTTTACAAGTTTTGGAACGCGAGAAACAAGTGTTTTTAGTGAATCCAAATTCGCAACCCGATTTGGATGCTTATACTTATTTGATAGAAAGGCAATTAAAACCGGAAGCGAGAAAAGATGTACGCACTTTATTACATGCTTTGGAAGTAAAACCAACATCGATGATTGATATTTCCGACGGATTGTCATCGGAAATATTGCATTTGTGCAAGCAATCGAATGTGGGTTGTAATTTATACGAAGACAAACTGCCGATTGACCCCCAATTGATCAATGCTTGTGAGGAATTCAACCTCGACAGTACAACTGTTGCCATCAATGGCGGCGAAGATTATGAGTTGCTTTTTACGATAAAAATGGAAGATTTCGACAAGGTCAAAGGCAATCCGAATTTTACGATTATTGGCCACATGACGCAGGAAAGTGAAGGTGTCCATTTGGTAACGCGTGCTAATACTAAGATTGAATTGCGTGCTAGGGGATGGGATGCTTTGGAGGAATAGTTTAAAGCTCCAAATAGCAATCCTAAATACGAGATTAATTCCAAATAATAACCAAATTTCAATCACCAAAACGCAGTGCTTGAGATTTTAAAAATTGTTATTTATTTGTAATTTGCCTTTCTGTCTTTTGGAATTTCCAATTATGATTTGTTATCAATAAAAAAGCTTCCGTCATCAGAACCGGAAGCTTTTTTTATATCAGACTAATATTGATTATGTCGCTTCTTCATTGATCATTTTCAATACGGTTTCGCTGAAATATTTTTCATCAGAGATAATTTTCTCAAAAGCGAGCAGCATTTCTTCAAAAGTCAGGTCGTTTTTAACCACGAGTCCGTCAGGATTGATCGCTTCAGCAAAATATTTGAATTTTAGTTTCTCCGTATGCATCGTCAAAAGGACGATTTTGCAATTGGGCATTTTTTCGCGCAAGAGCAGTGCAAGATCGATACCGGATTCGATGTTTTTTTCGGGATAAGTCGGGATGCTGATATCAAGGAAAGCCACATCAAAATCGAACGGACTGTTAACTATGGCTTCATAACCAGTTTTTCCGGAGTCGGCATTTACAGACGGGATATCGAATTCTTCTGGCTTATAGCGGTCAAGGGTGTTTCGGTACGCTTGTAGGATAAACGGATGATCATCGACCATCAAAACCTGAATTGTTTTTTTCATTTGGGGAATTTTGGGGGTTGTTTTTAGTTTATGGTTGGTTTAAAGGTAATTCAAATTTTAATATGGTGCCTTCGCCCGGCTCCGTTTCTACCTGCATTGTGCCTTGGGAATCGGTTATGCGCGCTTTCATATTGAGCATCCCGATGCCTTTTTTCTTGCGGGCGTAAAGGAATCCTACACCATTGTCTTCGACGATTAGTTTGATTAGTCCTTCAAATTCTGTAAATGTTACATTCACACGTTTGGCGTTGGCGTGTTTGTTGATATTTTGAAAAGCTTCCTGCAGGATCCGGTACAAATTGATCTTGGCCATGTTGTCAACCCGGTTCCATGTAATAGATTCATCAATCGAAAACGAGATTTCGGCCTGACAGACTTTGCGCTGTGTTGCTATAAAATTGTTCACCATCAAAACAAAGTTATTAAAAACGGCTGTCTTTTCGGTATTCAGGTCATGAGAAATTTCGCGAATCTCTTGTTCTAGCGTTTTGAGTTCGTCGATATAGACATCTCTTTCGTCCTCGGCGCCTTCATCGCGCTTGCGGTTGAGGACGCCCAAATTCATGCGGGTGCCAAATAGTTTGCCGAGTACGCCATCGTGTAATTCTTGTGCGATGCGTTTCTTTTCCAATTGGCGCACTTCCTCAATTTTATTTTGTTGGTTAAGCATGAGTTGGTAGATTTCCTCATTGGCTTTTTGTTGTTCTTGTACGAGTTTAAGTTCGCGGTTTTTTGCGGCTTGGAAACGGATGACGAAAATCAGAACGGCTAATAGGATTATACCTAAGGTGATGTAGATTAGGCTCTTTCGTTGTTCTATGAGTTGGTTTTTTTGGGTAATGATTTCGTCGGTTTCGAATTCGATGCGGGCGAGTTTGTTGCGGATTTTGCGTTCGGCTAGTTGGAGGGAGTCGTTGATGCGGATGTATTCTTTGGAATATGAGATAGCATTTTTTGGATTTATTTCTGAGAGTTGTTTGAGTGAAAGTAATACATCCTTTGGGCGATTATTTAATTTTGATTCTGAATAAGCACCTTCTGCAAAATAGAAAGCTTTAATACTATCTTTTTTAAAAGCATAATACTCTGAAAGATTTAATTTACTTGCTATAATCCCCGGAATAATTTTTAAACTATCTCTAATTTTTAATGCATCAAAAAATAGATTGGGCAAACCATTAAAGTCTTTAATTTTGAATTTTGAGTAAGCTAAATTGTCTTCTAATATTGCATATAAAAAAGTTTTATCATAAAATATGTTTTTCTCTTTTAAAGCGTTTTTGTAATATGCAATAGCCTTCGGATAGTTATTCATACTCTTATATACATATCCTATATTGTTAAGTGACGTAGCCTTAGCTTGGTACGCTGCAAAAACTGTGTTTTGATCTGCAATCTCTAATGCCTTATTATGATACTCTAATGCTTTATCGAATTCACTTAAATCATTATAAATAACTCCTAATACATTGTTAGCTTCATATTTAATAACGTCATCATCGCTTTTTCTCAAATATTTTAAGGCATCTAGAATTGATTTTTCACTGCCAACATAATCACTTTCATTATTTTGTAAAATCCCTTTATTTAATAAAGTCTTTGCTACTTTCTCATCATCCTTTAAATTTTTATATATTTTTTCTGCTTGGAAATAACAATAAAAACCCTTTTCGGAAATCAGTTTTGTTGTATAATAATCCCCTAAATAGCTGTAAGCTTTTGCTAAAGATGTAGAGTCATTCTCCTCTTTAGAGAGAATAATAAGTTTTTCGGAAACTTCCTTGTATTCTTTTAGAGCATTCATGTTAAAATACCTAGCTGCAATTTTAAAATGATATGTTCTATTTAGGGAATCATTTTTCAAATTTGAAATTATTGACAGAGCTTCCTTGTTAGCTTTATATTTCCAACTATAATTAATTGAATCAGTATCAGCAACTTTCAATAGATGCAATAATTTTTCTGTATAGTCAAATCTTGTAACAATTTGCCTTTTACTTTCTTTACAAGAAAGTAAAATCAAAACAGTTATAAAAAGTAAGAGAATTTTATTCTTCAAAATGAAATATATTCAATCCAAAAATAGGAAAAGTATTGAAATAAAAAAAGGCTAACAGTGTGTTAGCCTTTTTTATATATAGAATTTTTATTTATTCCAATTTTTTAGCGCCACCAATCGCTTGACCACCACCTGTATTTAATGAGGCGATTAAATTTTTATCGCTTGTAGGCCTCTTCTCTACCTTCCCACTATAAGAAGTCAAACCAACGATTGCTACTAATAAAACTGCTGCGATTAAGATAACTTTTTTCATGATATTGTCAATTTAGGGGGTTGTGTTTTTATGTTTTTTTATTGAATGTTTCCATTTTGTGTGAGTAAAACTAAAATAGTAGTGTTTCAAAAAAAAACAATCAAAAGCCTAAATTGTGAATAATAGCTGTATAAGTGTAGATGGGTGTATTTTACGGGTAAATGATTTTTTATCAGTAGATGTTAAAATTTAAACTACTGATTTTCAACAATAACGTTATCGTGCAACGGAATGTCAAATTGTAGCAGCGTACCTTCGCCTGGTGCCGTAACAACCTGCATGTTCCCACCGGAATCAGTAATCCGAGAGTTCATATTGAGGAGCCCGATCCCTTTCTTTTTCTTGGCGTAATTGAACCCAACGCCGTCATCCTGAATATCCAACTTGATTTGTGTGGTGGTTTTAACGAACGCAACGGTCACATT
The DNA here is from genome assembly GCA_029946065.1 of Flavobacterium sp. GTDB lineage: Bacteria > Bacteroidota > Bacteroidia > Flavobacteriales > Flavobacteriaceae > Flavobacterium. The sequence goes on along the minus strand of JAQSDU010000004.1, from coordinate 227,384 downwards.
TTGCGCATTAGCGTGTTTATTGATATTTTGGAAAGCTTCCTGCATGATACGATAAAAATTGATTTTTGCCATATTATCGACCGTATTCCATTCAATCGCTTCATCAGCCGAAAATGCTATTGTTGCTTTACAAACGGTTCGTTGGCTTGCTATGAAATTCCCGACCATCACCACAAAATTATTAAATACCGCAGTTTTCTCAGAATTCAGGTCATGCGATATTTCGCGGATTTCCTGTTCTAAATTTTGGAGTTCATCGATGAAAACAATTCTTTCAGATTTGGCCATTTCACCGTCTTTATTATTCAATATTCCTAGGTTCATACGGGTGCCGAACAATTTACCGAGTACACCATCATGCAATTCTTGTGCGATGCGTTTCTTTTCCAACTGGCGTACTTCCTCGATTTTGTTCTGCTGGTTGAGCATGAGTTGGTAAATTTCCTCATTCGCTTTTTGCTGTTCCTGCACGAATTTAAGCTCGCGGTTTTTGGTGGCTTGTAAACGAATAATAAAGATAAATACACCAAGCAATATAATTCCTAAGCTAATGTATATGATGGTTTTGCGCTGTTCGACGAGTTGGTTTTTCTGGATGATGATTTCGTCGGTTTCGAATTCGATGCGGGCGAATTTGTTTATGAGTTTTCGGGCATTTAATTCTAAACTATCATTAACTTTATAATACTCTGTTGAATATTCAAGTGCTTTGCTTGAATTTACTTTTGATAATTGTTGTAATGCCAATAACAAATCTCTTTTTTCTTTATTGATTTTTGCCGTTTGATAGGCTTCTTTAGCAAATTGACGAGCTTTTAGGGTGTCCTTTAAGAACGAATAATATTCTGACAAATGTATTTTATTGGTTATAATGCCGGGAATTATTTTGTTGTCTTCCCTAATTTTTAAGGATAAAAACAAATTCTCTTTTGCATTTTTATAGTCTCCAATTTTAAATTTAGTAAAAGTTAAATTATCAGTCAGCATTGCAAAGATTATGGGTTTTTCTTCATACAAATTTTTTTCTGCAAGACCCATTTGAAAATATTTTATTGCATCAATGTTATCGTTATTTTTTCTGTATAGAATGCCAATATTATTCAAGGTAGTAGCTCTAAGATGATTTTCCGGCGAAATATTCAACTTATCAAGGATATTTAATGCAAGGGTGTAATTAGTATGAGACAAAGAATATTCATTTAACTCCGCGTAAATTATCCCTAAAAGATTGTATGCTTGGTAAAGCATTTCATTATTATTTGTTTTTTTTAAGAATTTCAACGACTCAAGAACCGATTTTTCACACCCTAAAAAATCACTTTCATTATGCTGGATTATTGCTTTGTTTAAAAGAGTTTCTGATATTTTCATGTTGTCACCTAAGACCCTATATAGTTTTTCAACTTTATAGTTATACATGTAGGCACTGTCGGCTATAAATTTATCTGCATAATCTTCTGCAAGATATTTATAAGCTTTTATAATACTTAGGGTATCTTTCTTAGCTAATGAATTTTTTATGATAACATTTATAGTTTTTTTATAACTCTTGATGTCATTCATATTATAGTACCTGTTGGCAACTTTAAAATAATTTATGCGATTTAAAGAGTCATTCGTTTGCGTAGAAATTATTTGGACTGCTTTTTTATTATAAGATTGTCTTTTTTCGTATGACAAGGAATCATCATTTGCTTTTTCGAAGAAAAAAGATAGGCTATCCGCAGGACTATTTTTTAAAGAGTTTTGAGAAGATTTATTGCAACCTAAAAAAATAATAAACGATAGAAATAGAAATATAGTTTTCTGCACAATAAAGATATTTTACCAAAAGTATGGAAAACTATTTAAATGAAAAAAGCTATCAAATGATAGCCTTTAAATATTTTTTTGATGAAATTAGTCTAGCTTCTTTTTATCACCACCCCCAGGATTTATGGTTGTCCCACCTGAACCAACTCCTGTCTCTCCACCAGTATTAATTTGGGCGATCAATTTCGTTCCACCATTATTTTTCACTTTTTCCTTCCCATTATAAGAAGTCAAACCAACGATTGCTACTAATAAAACTGCTACTATTAATATTACTTTTTTCATGATATTTATCAATTTAGGGGTTTGTTTGTTTATTTTGATGGTGTAAAACTAACACCATGGTTTTCGCAAAAAAAGCTTTCTCCTCCCTTTATTGTAGATGGTGGTTGTATGGTAGTAAACGGCTGTGTTTTAGGGGTTGTTGATTCTTAGGAAAATACAATTTCAACGATAAAAACCATATATTGTCGACGAAATGCATGATTTTAAATAAAATCAGCCTAATTCATATTGTCGAGGTCAAGAATATTCCTGATGTCCCGATCTTCATTCGCACCAATGAGATTGATCAGCAAATCGATGTTCTTCTTATACGATTTCGAAAACGGAATCTGGATCTTACTGTTCTTGATATAACAAGTGTTATTCCCCAAATGGATCCTACCCACATAATTCATATTGATGATATAACTGTTGTGGATCCGAATAAACTCTTCCGGCAGCGTATTCTCAAAATGCTTCATCGTCTTAAAAGCCGTCACCATATCGCCGTTGTTCATAAAAATATCGGTCGAGTTGTTGTCGGCTTTCGCATAAACGATGTCTTCGGTGTCTATAAAACGATAATCGCCATAAGACTTGATGCAGATCGTCGTTGGCAGTGCTTCGGTATTGCGCTCGAATTTAATGAGCGTTTTCCGTAGTTCATGCACGTTAAGCGGTTTGACCAAGTAGTCAAAAATCTCATGCTTAATGGCTTGATAAGCCAATTCCTTGCCCTTCGTAAGCACCACAATTTTGGGCACAACTTTCATAAAACGATACAATTCGTTGATGAGCCCAAGCGATAATCCGCTATCTTTTTTGTCAGGATCAATCTCAAGCACGATCATTTTCGGCTTGTGTTCCAGTGCCAGATTTACAGCATCTTCAGCATTATCAGCACTACCCAAAAGGAAATAGTTCGAAAAACCTGCAAACATCTTGGCGGTTTTCGAAATACTGGCAGCGTCGTCGTCAATAATGATATACGAATACTTCATTCAGGTTAAAAATACGACTTATTCGCAAAATGTCATTCTTGGAAAACGCACAAATGCCAAAAAGTTATCAAACGGTTTTTTGTTATTTTGTTGATGACTTCAGCAATAAATAAGCTGTAATTCAACGACTTTCAAAACTTGAGTTTAGAAGTGATTTTATCAGAATCACCACAGCTTCGAAATTAAAAAAATGTTTCCGATTGTATCCTAAAATTCTGACGAAGTGCATGGTTTTACGGTCAACTTACATTTTAAAAATCACACTTTAAAGTGCGGATATTTTGTATAATTTCAAATCGCAAATTTCGACTTTAAACGATGTCAGTTTCGTCCTTTTTCGCCAGGATATAAATCGGGTAAAAAATCGCTTTGCCAATACGATTTTGAATCGGCATCCATAACCGTCAGCGGGCCTTTAAAAGCCGCACCGGTATCGACATTAATGACATTCGCTTTTTGCACGGGAACAGTTTTTCCGATGCGGCTCACAGGTGTATGCCCGATAAAAATTTCGGTGTATAAAGTGAATCTTTTCGGGTATAAAAGATTGTCTGTTGGCATGTTTTCGTCGAGTGCCAATGCGGTTTCCCATAGTGTCCTTTCCCAATAAAACATTTTAGGAAAATACTCATCTTTCACACCATTCATATTGGTAAATCCTGCGTGAACAAACAGACGGTTTTGGTCGTCGATGTAATAATTTTGAAGCGATTCTAAAAAGGCAATATGTAATTTTTTTGTTTCTGGCGTGACGTTTTTATATGCATTTACAGTCGCCTCGCCGCCATGTTTGAACCATAGCGTTTCGTCGAAATCTTTATTGCTTTCGAGCAGCCATTGCAGCAATAATTCGTCGTGATTCCCGCGGATGAAGATGCAGTTATGGGTTGTGTGCAACGCAATCAAGAAATCCAAAACCTGCGGCGACTGGCTCCAGCCGTCAACATAATCGCCCAAAAAAATCAGAAGATCATTTTCGTTAACGCCGGCGCGTTGCAAAACCTGTTCGAGTGCGCGCAAACCGCCATGTACGTCGCCGATAACCAAAGTACGTTTCATAGTCAATCTATAAACGCAAAAGTACAAATAAAAAACATTAACATTTTTTACGGGAAAACCGTAATTGTAACTTTTAAGGATACAATACTTTTACAAAGTAATTTTATCATTACCGGGGGCCTGTTATCGATTTAGGGTGAAAAGATTCAGGTTCCCGTTTTTTTCGTCATCAGAATTATTCCGACAGTAGTATTACTATCGGTAATTTGTTATTTTTGATTGTAACAACTTGCTTAATTTGAACTGGAAAATCTTCATAGTGCTGCTTTTTATATTGGGAGTTCTTTTCTGTATGCGCGATTCTAAAAATTTTAGTGGAAGAGATTCTGAGAATGATAGTTTGGATTATTTTTTTGAGCAGGCGAATATCGATACTTTACCGTATGCCAAACGACTACTTTTTACTGAAAAAGCACTCGCTATAGTTCAGGAACAGCCTAATGATTCTATGAACCGGGTGAATTATTTTAAGGTGGCAAATAGGTATTGGAATATGAAAAAGTGGGTTGAATTTAGGCGCGTTTGTGATTCAACAATTAAAAATGCTTATAGAGATAATGATGAATTTAGTATCGCTAAAGGGATGGGTTACATTGGCGATTATAATGCTCAAAACAATATTATTGATAGTGCTTATTACTATTATAATAAGTCAGGACAATTATATCAGAGATTGAAAACGCAGAGGCAGTATGCTGAAATGTTAATCCAAAAATCGAGGTTACAATATCTACAAAAAGATTATAGCGGAGGAGAAAATACATTGTATAAAGTTTTAAGGATGCTAAAAATGCTTGAAGATTACAATGGCGATTCTATTGAAGCATACGATATTTTAGGCAGTATTTACAGTGATTTAAATGAGTATGATAAGGCAATTGAAATATATAATAGAGCGATTCAAAAATTTAAAATTGGTAATTTTCCGTCTTTCTTTAAATCTAAAGCACAGATTTACAATAATATCGGAATTGTATATGAGCACAAAAGAGAATATAAAAAGGCTGTTTTTTTTTATAACTTAGGGCTAAACGAAAAGGACATAAGAGGAGATAATATTTTTTTATATTCAACTTTGAAAAATAATTTGGCATATTCAAATTTCAAATTAAACAAATTAAAAAGCACAGACGATTTTTACGAAGCATTACAAATTTCAGATAGTGTACTCGACTACAGTACCATGGTTTATTGCAGATTGAATTTGTCCGAATTTAGTCTTTTTTATAAAAAAAATAAGGAAGCAAATTTTTTCGCAAAAATCGCTTTGCAGAAAGCGAAAGAGTTTCAGTCAAAAGAATTAATTTTGGCTTCCCTAAAACAATTAATAATAACAGACCCAAAAAACGCCTCAAAATATTCCCAAGAATACTACACCCTAACCGACTCTCTAGCACTCGCCGAACGTCGCAACCGCAACAAATTCGCCCGTATAGAATACGAAACCGAAGAACTGACCCAAGAAAAAAACCAACTGATTGCACAAAAACAGAACTATACATTAATAGCAATCATTGTTTTTTTAATCATAATAACTACAAGTTTATTGGGCTTTATCATCTTCAAACGCCGCCAAATTAAGCTCAAACAACAAAAACAAAAAGCTGCTGCCGAAATTTACAGACTGCAACTCGACCAACAGCAAAAAATAGAAGACGGCAAGCAAATCGAAAAAAATAAAATCGCAAAGGAATTGCACGATGGCGTCATGGGCAAACTTACCAGTATCAGGCTGAATCTTTTTGTTTTAAATAAAAAAACGGACATTGAAACCATTGACAAATGTCTGGTTCATATTGATGAAATCCAAGCAATTGAAAAAGAAATCAGAACGATTGCTTATGCATTGCACAATGATGTTTCGGGAAATTTAAACACTGAAATATTATGATTTATAAATATTGCATAGGATTGGTTTTGATTGTTGGATTATTTTCTTGTGCGGATAATGCTAAGAAAGTTAAAGCACAAATTAAGAGAAATGATAGTCTGGATTATTTTTTCCAACAAGCCAATTTAGATGCATTGCCTTATAAAAAAAAACATTTATATGCAGATAAAGCATTAGCGATTATTTCAAAAGAAGCTAATGATTCGATGAATAGGGTTAATTATTTTAAAGTGGCGAATAGGTATTGGAATATCAACGCTAAAGAAGAATATCAAATTACCGTAAAAAACATAATAAAAAACGCAAAAACAGCTAATGATAATGTAAGTTTAGGAAAAGCATATAAATATTTAGGAGATTACTTTTCGTATAAAATGAATATAGACAGCGCATATCTAAATTTTTATAATGCAGAAAAAATAAGTAGAAAGAATTTAGATTATAAAAATCTAATACAATGTTTACTTGCAAAATCTGACTTGCAGTTTTTAGAAAATGATTTCATTGGCTCAGAGAAATCTTGTATAGAAGTAATGGAATATTTAAAAAACGGGAATGACAAGGAGAATCTTTGCTTAGTATATAGTATTCTAGGTGCAGTAAACGAGAATTTAGGAGAAATTAAAAAGGCTAAATACTATAATGAAATGTCGTTAGAACTTTCAAAATCTAAAAATATTTCCGGAACTTTTCAAACCGTTGCTTTGAATCTAAACAATTTAGGATGCCTTTATGCAAAATTGGGCTTTCATGATAAGGCGATATCATTCTACAAAAAAGCAATTATTCAAAAGAACCTTTTCACCGAAAGACCTGACCTATATGCTCTAATACAAGAAAATTTAGCATATTCAAATTTAAAATTAAACGTATTAAACAATCTGCCTAATGCATTTTATAATTCTTTAGATATTTATTATCGTTATAAAAATATTGTTAGAATTATTAATTGCAAATCAAATATTTCTGAATATTATTCTATAATGAAGGATTCAACAAAAGCAATTTTGGTAATTAAAGAGGCCTATTTTTTGGCAAAAGAGAAGAACTTACAAAAGGAGGTTGTAAAATGTTTAAAAGATCTATCGGTATTAGACCCCACCAACGCCCAAAAATACTTCACCGAATACAACAAAATAAACGATTCTCTCCAACTCGCCGAACGCAGGAACCGCGACAAATTCGCCCGCATAGAATACGAAACCGAAGAACTCGTTACCGACAAGAAAAACCTGCTCGATGAACGTGAAAAATACCTTTACACCAGCTTCGCATTGCTGTTATTGGCAATAGTTTTCGTGGTTTTTGGTTATTATGTACTCAAAAACCGACAAACCCAACTCGAACGCGAACAAGAACAAGCCAATGCCGAGATCTACCAACTCATGCTCGAACAAAGCAAAAAAGTCGAAGAAGGTAAGCAACTCGAAAAGAAAAGAATTTCGCAGGAACTCCACGACGGCGTCATGGGCAAACTCAACAGCATCAGGCTGAATTTATTTGTGCTCAGCCGGAAAACCGACCCGCAAACCATCCAAAAATGTCTTACCCACATCAATGAAATCCAGGACATAGAAAAAGAAATCCGCACCATTGCCTTCGACCTTCAAAAGAACGTTTTTTCCAGTACCCTCGATTTTGAAATCACCGTGCGCAACCTGTTTACCTCGGTAGAAAACCACTCCAATATCAATTTTAATTTGCATACAGGCGGCAATATCAAATGGGACAAAATCAATAACAAAATCAAAATGCAGATTTACAGAATTTTGCAGGAGGCCATTCAGAACATCGATAAGTATGCCGAAGCCAATAGCGTAAATATCACCATGAAAAAATCCAAAAAAACGCTGGTCATCGCCATTGAAGATGATGGCAAGGGCTTTGACGAAGCAAAAATCCAAAAAGGAATAGGTATGAAAAGCATGTATACGCGTGCGAAAGAAATCAACGCTCAAATTCATATTGACTCGAATCCGGGCGCAGGCACAACCATCAAATTAGAAGTTCCAGTTTAAATCAAAATCAGGAGAAATGAAGCAGCAAATCTTAATGATAGACGATCATCCTTCGCAAATTGAAGGCTATAAAATCATTTTGGAATACAATAAATCTGGTCACGAAATAGTCGTTACGACCGCTTACAACTGTGAAAGCGCCCATAATATCATCGTCTCAAAGGAACGTTTCGATATGATTTTTATCGACCGAAGTTTACCGCCGTATCCTGAAAAAGACATTTATTCCGGTGAAGACCTTGCCGTTTTGGCCAAAAAATACATTCCGAAAGCAAAAATTGTCATGCTGACTTCTCACCCAGAAGCTTTTCTCCTGTATAATATAGTCAAAAAAATCCGCCCTGATGGCCTACTGGTCAAAAGCGATTTTACTGCCGATGAATTGCTCAATGCCTTTGAAATCCTACTTAAAGGCGAAATTTATTACAGTGAAACCGTCAAAGAAAGCATCAAAGAACTGCTTTCGACAGAAGATTATCTCGATTCCTACAACCGCCAGATCATCACATTATTGTCACAAGGCGTTAAAACTAAAAACATTCCGGAAATCCTGAACCTTTCCCAAAGTGCCGTCGAGAAACGAAAAGCTTACATAAAAGACTATTTCCTAATCGAAAAAGGCACCGATGAAGACATCGTTCGCGAAGCCAGAAAAAGAGGCTTCATATAAATTAACATTTCGTGCGGAAAAACCGTAATAAAATATTTTTTCATGGTACTATTTTTACAATACAAATTACTCGAGGAATTTGGAAATGATTTAATGTAGAACGATTAAACTCTCAACCATGAAAAAATTATTAAACACCACATTTATTTTTTTACTGATTTTTATGACAAGCTGTAGTGGTGAAATTTACAACACCGAAGACACAGCATCTAAAATTGAATTCAAAAACAGTGTTTCTTTCGAAGAATTTAAAAATGCGACAGGACTCAAAAATTTTAAAAAGACCATCAGCATTCATCCAAAAGGCATGGAAAACACTATCACCGCTAGATATCAGCTAGAAGATTTTGTCATTGATACGGATTATATCAAACAAACTGTTACTAACGAAAAAATTGCCTATTCATTTACTATTTTTCCTATTATCGTTACCAACGACAATGTTTTTAACCTCATTGTTTACAATATGAATAATAATTGGGAATACTCTATAGTCGAATTGGAGCCTGATGCACAAACCCATGCAGGTTTGGAAGCCGGAATAGCTGAAAACTTTAAAGGTAGACTACGGGAATTGTATTCAAGTGCGGCAAGAAATTCTATCGAATGCTTTAAATTTTTTGTCCCAATATTTCATTGCACACAAACTGGTAGCTGTGCTAGCGGTACTTGTGATATGTGCAGCCTTTGTGTCGGCACCGACACCTTTGTCTTATGCGGTACGGATAATTCTGATGAATTCCAACCCGCCGAAATTGTTCAATTACCAGGAAATGGTGGAGGAGATGGCACAAATACAAGCCCTTACAATCCCCCAGCTTCACAGGATATTGTTTTTCAACCGAATCTACAGCATCAAAATTTAGGGGCTTCGGCTGGTGCTTTTTGGGCGCAATTGGATAAAAGCCTGAAAGGCTGGGCAATTGCGAATCATAGCCTTTACAATTTGTTTTTAAATGATTATTTAGCTCAGCAAGATGAAGAAACTGCCATAGCGATTTCTCAAATGATTTGGTCAATGGCAAATAACGATGATTATTCTGGTGATGGATTTACCGAAGACAATGATGATACTAATACCGATTACACAGGGCCTAAACAACTTATTCCTCAATCCATTGTTACAACTGATGGCACTACCGTGGAAGTAACATTTGGTACTACAGAATCTGATAATCAAAATGCTAATAAACAAGTTGCCGTAAGTTTGGTCAATGCAATTAAATCTGCATTGGATGACGCAAATAGTAGTTTGCCTGCGGGTAGTAAAATAACGAGTATCTACATTTCCGCCACTACAAATGGAACCCATGGTAGCAACAGTAACCACTACAAAGGAACCGCCGTTGATATAAGTCGTATAAACGGAAATAAAATTGTAATTTTAGGACCTAACAATCAAGTAAGTGCGTTGCAAAATGGATTTCAAAACGGTAATAATATAAGAGAAAACTTTGGACCTTCCGTTAAATTAAAAACCGAAACAGATGGAACAGTAAATAATTCTAACGTGAAAGGGCATCATGATCATATCCATATATCCGCACAAAACAACTAAAAACCCAAACTTATGAAAACAACACTATTGGCACTTTTAATGTTTCTACCTTTAATCTGCAACTCACAAAAGAATGCAAACCAAGTTAAAAATACAGATTTAAAAAATTTAGTTGGCAGTATTAAGGACTTTAAAAATTACCAACTTAATGACAAAAGCATCAATATACTTGTTTGTAACAATGAATCAGGAAGTGCAAAACAAGAAGGTACCGATGAGGTAACAGATAGGATTTATATATCTGTTTGTGAATATGGAGAAGCTTCAGAATGTCAATTGTATGTTGTTGAAAGCACATTAAATGTTTCAATCGAAAAAGTATCTGAAAGCAAGTCGTCCGTTTCCATAATTATAAACTATGGAAGCTACGGCAAGAAAAAATCAGATACAATAGTAATTCCATACACAAAAAATTAACTAAAATCCGGCAATTCAACCTGCCGGATTGTTTTCAAATATTTTTTTATAATAACGAAAGTGACAATGAAAGTACAGATTTTGAATATTTTCAAGATACTAAACAAAAAACATCAACAGTAAGATTTCGATTGGTAGGACCACTTGCAGAAATCAAAATTGATATTAAACAAGTGATGAACCCCTATGTTGTAACAGTAACGTCTTCAGATCGCGGATTTACACTAGCTTTTTCATGGGAACAAACGAGTTCGAGCTATTCGGTGTCAAATAATGTTGTAACGGTAGATGTGTTTGGTAAAGTGAAGTATAATTGTTTTTTTAATGGTCTTGGAACGATGACAACTATAACGAAACACTACAGAATTAAAATAAACAAATTAACCGGAGAAATTATTTCTGGTGTTAAAATAAACTAGATGGGAAAAAGTATCGAAGATTTTAGTATCAGCTTGTTCTTATGGCAGGCATTCGTGTTCGTGGCGGTGATCGTAATTGTAATTGCGCTTATCAAAATTTACAGAAAAATAGTCAAGTAATAAAAGCTTAGGGATTAAAAATGAAAGAAAAAATCTACGAAGTTGGACCCGCTTATGATCTCAATTTTTTCCTCCTAACCTTTTGGCAAATAGCACAATTAATATTAATCGTAGCGATCTTATATTATGCAGTAAGGATGTATAGGAAATTAGACAAATTTTTAAATAAAAGGATTTAGTCGTAACATTTAAACTTTAAATACCCGATAGCAGCTCAATGTTATCGGGATTTGAAGTAATTACTCACCCCTCATTATACTTCATCTTCCGCAAAACCCGCATCGCCTCCTTAAAACTCAAATAAACCGTAGCATCCGGAAACGCCTTCAAAAGCGGCTTTGCATCAATCAATTTTTGCTTCGCTTCCTCAAAACCATTCAAGTAACAAATCATAAAAGTCGAAGGGACATTCACCAAATCCTTGTGTTCCCGTTCGCTCAAGGTCAATCCTTTTTGAAGTTTTACCAACAGCGCTAAGTTTGCATTATAAATATGATGCAGCATTTTCCGATTGTATTCCGGCGGCTCAAACAACATCCGACTTTCAATCTTATAATAACCGTTTTCATAAAATCTGATGGTCTGTTCCTCCAAAGGATAATAACTCGTTTTGTCATTCAACCCCAAAGGCACAAACTCGGTAATCGTAAAACTGTGCTCATCAAACGCAATCGTAACATCATCCAAAGCCGAATAAAACAACTTCACTTGTTCATTAATCAATTCAATATCGACCCGCGAGAAATAGGTTTTATCCTTCACTTTCTTCTGAATCCCCGCCCAGCAAATCACAAAAAGTTCCTTAAAAACCTTATACTTCGGCTGCATGTCCTTGTGCCGGTTGTTCATAAAATCAATCACACCATCAAGCGTATAACCAATGCTATTGCGCGAATTGTTCTCAATGCTGATTACCGTCGCCGTATTCTGATAATTCTTCTCCACCGCACCTTCAACAGGAACAGAATTGCTCCCTCGCCGCATAAAAACAGTGTTCGCCAAAATTGTGTGAATCCCTTTCTTAAAAAACGAAGTCCGATTCTTGGGCTTAATCGTTACCAATCCAATCACGCGATCCTTGGGCAAATTCGGAAACGGCACATTCTCATATTGAATCTTCGGTGGATTTTCCAAAAAAGCATTTACCAAATTCTGAATACGGCTGTCGTCAAAAAAATCATCTCCCACAATCTCATTATCATGGTCTTCAACACCCACAACGATATAAGAATTATTCGCCGGATTCGAATTCGACAACGCACAAATATGCTTCAAAAACTTCGCCTTCCCTTCCCGAGAATGCAAATTCAATTGCCGTTTCTTGTCATAAAAACTTGACTCATCATTGTGAGCAAGCAAATTCTTAATTAAGAGGCGTTTGTTAATCATATTTTTTTGAAGCTAATCCCGCTGTCCGCTATATCTTTTCCCCGCTAAAGAAGCTGGAAAAAGGATGCCGCTTCCATCGGGGCTAGGGCATTCGTTACTTAATAAAACCCGTTGGTGCAATTCACCTCAAATAATTTAAAATATAATCCTGCCATTTTTTAAATCCGCGAAATCTGCGAAAATCAGTTTCATCCGAATTCCAATTTTTAAAATTGCTAGCTATAGTACTGTTCGTCTTAAAATAGTCGCCGAAGCCTGAACCGTCGGCAAAACCAGTAAATCCGCAATATTTACATGATAAGGTCGCGACACTACAAAATGAATAATATCCGCAATATCTTCCGGCTGTAACGCCGCAACACCTTTATAAACATTCGCCGCACGCTCCGTATCTCCCTTAAATCTAACCTCAGAAAATGCAGTCTCCACCATACCCGGATTAATTGCACCAACCCGAATACCATACGGATTTAAATCCATACGCATCCCTTTATTGATCGCATCAACCGCATGTTTGCTCGCACAATACACATTCCCGTTCGGATACACTTCAAGCCCGGCAATCGAACCAATGTTAATGATATGCCCCGATTTCCGTTCGACCATCTGCGGAATCACCGCTTTCGAAACATACAACAATCCCTTCACGTTAATGTCGATCATCGCATCCCAATCGTCTGGATCTCCACTTTGAATTGGGTCTAATCCATGCGCATTTCCAGCATTATTAATCAAAATGTCAATTCTCGAAAAAGCTTCCGGCAAACCCGAAATCGCTTCGAAAACCGCATTTTTGTCCCTGACATCAAAAACCAACGCATGCACTTCTGTAACTTTCGAAAGTTCCTCTTTCAGCTCCGCCAAACGGTCAATCCTTCTTCCGCAAAGAATAATTTTATAATTATTTTTCGCCAATAACACCGCTGTCGCTCTTCCAATGCCGCTGGTCGCCCCGGTTATCAATGCTGTTTTCATTTTTAGTTATTATAAATTGTAAATGATGAATTTTAAACTGCACGTCAAACATTCAAAATTTAAAATCCATGATTTAAAATAATTTAAGGAACGTCATTTCCCATACTCTCCGCCCAAATTGCAAACCAATCTTCTTTATCCAATTGCAATTCTGTCGCTTTCATAAGTGATTGAATCCGCGCCACATTCACCGTTCCCGCAATCGGCAAAATCTTCGCCGGATGCTGCAAAATCCACGAAAGCAAAATCGTATCAGACCCAAAATGGTATTTTTCCACCAACTTAGCCAACAATTTTTTTAATCTTCTTGTTTGCTCATTGTCTTCCCGAAAAATCGTCCCGAGCGGATTCCATGACATCGGACGGATATTGTGCACTTGCATATAATCAAAACTGCCATCCAACATCGGTTCTGTATTGGTTGCCGAAAACTGCACTTGGTTATAACTGACTTCCGTGTTTTTCCTGATTAATTCCGTCTGTGAGGCCGTAAAATTCGACAACCCAAAATCAATAATTTTTCCTGCAGCTTTTAATTTTGAAACCGCTTCCGCAATTTCTTCCGACTGCATCAACGGACTCGGGCGGTGCAAAAGCAGCACATCCAGATAATCCGTCTGCAAATTTGTAAGCGATTGCTCCACCGACCAAATGATATAATCCTTGCTGTAATTATAATGCTTGATTGTATTATTGCGGTTAGGCGAAATATGCTGACCCGACGACAAAGGAGGAACTGGCGCAGCAATTCCACATTTAGAAATCAACTGTAATTTCTCACGCCCAATCTTCCCGGAAGCAAACGCTTTTCCAAATTCGGCTTCAGTCGTATAACTGCCATAAATATCGGCGTGGTCAAAAGTGGTAATCTTGTTTTCGAGGCAAATATGGATCATGTGCTCCATTTCGGAAGTGCTGAGTTTTTTGTCCCATACGCCCCAATTCATCGTGCCCGCAATTACGGGCGAAAGTGTTGTTTTTGTCAAGGTTGAAAAGTTTAAATAATCGATAAAAATCGCTGTTAATCGGGAATTTTTTTTAAGTTCTTAAAATTATAAAAACAAAATCACAATTCATCCTTAAAACCAAAGGATTCACAATTTTTTTAACCATTTTTTAACATCTTGCTGCTAAAAAAAAATTCAATTTTGACCGGTAAATTTATATATTAAACTTAAAGGTTATAAATATCAGAATATGGAACAAAATACGGCCACTTTAGACATCAGGGCAATTAATGAAAAGATTGAAAGGGAAAGCGCTTTTATCGATTTGCTGACTTTAGAAATGAACAAAGTCATCGTTGGTCAAAAGCACATGATTGAACGATTATTGATCGGTCTCTTAGGCCAAGGACATATCCTTCTTGAAGGTGTTCCTGGATTGGCAAAAACACTCGCCATCAACACTTTGTCGCAGGCTGTTCACGGGTCATTCAGCAGGATCCAGTTTACGCCAGATTTATTACCCGCCGATGTGGTTGGAACCATGATCTATAACATCAAAGCCAACGAATTCTCGATAAAAAAAGGTCCAATTTTCGCCAATTTCGTCCTTGCAGATGAGATCAACCGTGCGCCGGCAAAAGTGCAATCGGCTTTGCTTGAAGCGATGCAGGAAAAACAAGTCACTATCGGCGATACAACTTTCAAACTCGACAGACCATTTCTCGTATTGGCAACGCAAAACCCCATCGAACAAGAAGGAACGTATCCATTACCGGAAGCGCAAGTCGATCGTTTTATGCTTAAAACCGTCATCGACTACCCGAAAATGGACGAAGAACGCCTTGTAATTCGTCAAAATTTAAAAGGTTCTTATGAAAAAGTAAATCAGGTGGTTTCTGTCGAGCAGATTTTACGCGCACAAGAAGCCGTTCGTGAAGTATATATGGACGAAAAAATCGAAAAATACATTCTTGACATTGTTTTCGCCACTCGCTATCCAGAAAAATACAAACTCGAAAGCCTGAAACCATTGATTTCATTTGGTTCTTCACCACGTGGAAGCATCAATTTGGCGAATGCCGCAAAATGTTACGCTTTCATCAAAAGAAGAGGCTATGTGATTCCGGAAGACGTTCGCGCAGTTGTTCACGACGTATTGCGCCACCGTATTGGCATCACTTACGAAGCTGAAGCCGAAAACATCACTTCCGTTGACATCATCAACAAAATCGTAAACGAAGTCGAAGTACCTTAAATCAGTCGGCAGTGTTCAGTATTCAGTAGCCACTGAAATCTGCAATCTGCAATCTGCAATCTGACAAAATGGATACAAAGGAATTACTTAAAAAAGTAAAAAAAATAGAAATCAAAACCCGAAGGCTGAGCGATCATATCTTTTCGGGTGAATACCATACATCCTTTAAAGGACGCGGAATGACATTTTCCGAAGTGCGCCAATACCAATATGGTGACGACATCCGCGCCATTGACTGGAATGTCACGGCACGTTACAACGAAGCACACGTTAAAGTTTTTGAAGAAGAGCGAGAACTCACGATGATGCTCATGGTTGACATTTCGGGCTCAGAAAGCTTTGGGACGAAAAACCAATTTAAGAATGAAATCGTAACCGAAATTGCAGCAACACTGGCATTTTCGGCAACACAGAACAACGATAAAATCGGATTGATTTTGTTTTCCGATCAAATTGAATTGTATATTCCGCCTAAAAAAGGAAAATCACACGTGCTTCGTATTATCCGCGAATTGATAGAATTTAATCCGAAAAGCCACGAGACAGATGTTGCCCAAGCATTGCGGTTTCTTTCTGGAACACAAAAGAAAAAAGCCATCGTTTTCCTGATTTCCGATTTTATGTCAGATGAATATGAGCAACCCTTAAAAATTGCCTCCAAAAAACATGACCTTACCGGAATCCGCGTTTATGACATCCGCGAAGCGAAAATGCCTAACCTCGGAATGGTGCCGATGACCGATGCCGAAACTGGCGAAACTCGTATCATTAATACCGGCTCGAAATCAGTAAGAATGGACTATTCGAAATTTTATGACGAAAAAGTAAAATACTTCAAAGAAACATTCAGCAAATGCGGTTCAGGCGTAGTAAACACAAGGGTTGACGAAAGCTATGTAACCAAATTATTAGGCTATTTTAAGGCAAGAAGCTAATCGAAATGAAAAAACAGTTATTCTATATTTTGCTTTTATTGGTCGGTTGCAATGCCTTTGCGCAGCAAATCACGACCAAAATCGACAAGACCAAAAATAAAATCGGCGCACAGTTTAATCTTACATTAAGAACTACAGTTGATACCAATACGGAAGTGGTTTTTCCGCGTAGCACAAACTTTGGTGGCATGGAAGTCATTCGCGATTTCGTCATTGATACCATCAAAAAAGACGACAAATACGAATTGATTAAAAAATATGGTCTCGCCCAATTTGATTCCGGAAAATATTCCGTTCCGCCATTAAAAATCCTTATCAACAAACAGCCATTTTATTCAGATAAATTGGAAGTTGAAGTCTCCAATATTAAAGTCGATACGCTAAAACAGAAAATGTACGACATCAAATCGATTGTAGAAGTTGAACAACCAATCGGAAGCTGGTGGATTTATTTGCTTATTTTACTCGCCATTATCGGTATTGGTTTCTTAGTTTATAAGCTAATTAAAAGATACCAGATCAAAAAACTGGACGCAGAAATTTACAAAACGCCAATTGAAAAAGCCACGTCGTTGCTTAAAAACCTCGAAAACAAACAGCTTTGGCAGAAAGGCGAAATCAAAAGTTATTATGTCGAACTGACAGATATTGCGCGGAATTACATCGAAGAAGAAATCCAAATTCCAGCAATGGAAAGCACCACAACGGAACTGATTACAGCACTTAGAAACGTTGCCCGCAGAAAAAACATGAAACTTTCCAAAGAAACGTTAATCAATCTTGAAAAAGTTTTAAAGCAAGCAGATTTGGTAAAATTTGCAAAAGTACAGCCACTTGACTTCGAAATTGAAGAAGATAAGAAGCGAATTGTTACTTCAATCGTGCGCATTCATGAAGCAGTTCCCGAAGTTGTAGTCGATCCGGGTGATAGCGCACTCGACGAATTGCTAAAGCAAAAACTACTCAAAAAGAAACGCCAAAAACGTATCTTGCTGTCAATAGTAGCTGTTGTTATAGCGTTTTTAGCAGCCATAACAATCCTTATTGCTGTTAAAGGTTTAGACTATGTAAAAGACAATTTCCTTGGTCATCCAACCAAAGAATTGCTCGAAGGCGAATGGGTAAAAAGTGAATACGGCAATCCGCCAATAACAATTGAAACTCCAAAAGTCCTCAAAAGAACAGATTTATCAAAATCGATTCCTGAAGGTGCTGGCGCTATGATTAAAGGTATGCAGGCATTTACTTATGGTAGTTTTCTCGATAATTTTTCCGTAACGGTTTCAACCCTAACCTATAAGCAACAGATGCAAATTGACCTCGCAAAAGGCATGGAATCTGGAATTCACGTATTCGAATCTAAAGGTGCTAAAAACATCCTTAGCGACCAACAGGAATTTGAAACCAAAGATGGTGTTTCGGGAAGAAAAGGCTTTGGAACTTTCTCGGTGATTGATCCAATTCAGCAGAAAAGCATCCGAATGTATTTTGAAATACTATTATTCGGACAGGAAAATGGCCTACAGCAAATCATAATTGTACACGAAGAAGGCGATAAATATGCCGAACAAATTTCCGAAAGAGTATTAAAATCTGTTGAACTTAAAAAATCTGGCGAATGATGACCAATGTCACTTTTATGAACCCGGGATTTTTCTGGTTGTTTTTGGTACTTCCAGTGCTAATTGCATGGCAGGTATGGCAACGCAATAACCAGACGGCGACATTAAAAATCAGTTCATTGAAAGGTTTTAAAGGCAAATCGTCTTTTTTGGCGAAACTGAAACCAATGTTATTCATATTCCGATTGTTAGCGTTGAGCTTGATCATTGTAGCGATGGCGCGTCCAAGAACGGTTGATATCAGCAGCAAAACAAAAACTACCAAAGGAATCGACATCGTTATGGCGGTCGACGTTTCAGGAAGTATGCTCGCCAAAGATTTGAAGCCGAACCGTATGGAAGCGCTCAAAAAAGTCGCCAAAAATTTTGTTGAAGCACGACCAAATGACAGAATCGGATTGGTAGTGTATGCTTCTGAGGCTTATACAAAAACACCTGTTACCAGCGACAAAGCGGTTGTTGAAGATGCTTTGGATAGTGTAAAATACGACAATGTATTGCAGGACGGAACCGGAATCGGAATGGGATTGAGCACTGCCGTTAACCGTTTAAAAGACAGTAAAGCCAAAAGCAAAATCATCATTTTATTGACCGACGGCGTTAACAATGCTGGATTTATTGAGCCAGAAACGGCTGCTGATATCGCAAAAGAATACGGTATAAAAGTTTATACAATCGGAATCGGAACCAACGGAATGGCAGAATTTCCAGTTGGATATGCGCCAAACGGCTCTTTTATCTTCCAGATGATGCAGGTTGAAATCGACGAAGCACTGATGAAAAGTATCGCCGCAAAAACCGGAGGAAAATACTTCCGCGCTACGAGCAATCAAAAACTGGAAACGATTTATAAAGAAATTAACAAACTGGAAAAAACAGAAATCGAAGAGCTTAAATTCTATGATTATGACGAAAAGTTCAGGATATTAGCCATTGCGGCTTGTGCGCTTTTAATGTTAGAATTGCTGCTTAGGAAAACTGTTTTCAGGAGTTTTATATAACACTCAAAAATTTGAAAGTCGAAAGTCGAAAGTCAAGAAAGAATAAACAAATTACCGAATAACCAAGTTATGTGGGAATTAGACGAAAAAAAATATTTATACCTTTTGTTTTTCATACCGTTATTGGTATTGATTTTCCTTTATAATTTATATTGGAAAAGAAAAAAGCAACGCGAATTCGGCGATATTGTGCTTGTTCGGAAATTAAGCCCGGAAAAATCAACCTTCAAATCTATTTTGAAATTGTGCATTACACTTTTGGCATTGACAAGCCTCATTATCGCTTTGGTCAACCCGAAAATTGGCTTAAAAGCTGAAACCGCAAAACGCGAAGGCATCGATATTGTTTTCGCCGTCGATGTTTCAAAAAGTATGCTTTGCGAAGACGTTGCGCCAAGTCGTCTCGAAAAATCAAAACAAATCGTTTCGCAACTCATCAACCAATTGGCGGGCGATCGCATTGGAATTGTCGCTTATGCCGGCAGTGCTTATCCCGTTTTGCCAATCACTACAGATTATGGCGTTGCCAAGATGTTCCTGCAAAGTATGAATCCGGGAATGGTATCTTCACAAGGCACATCGCTGGATGATGCGATACGAGTTTCTGCTTCGTATTTTGAACATGAAGACAAGAAAGTAAGCAAACTTTTAATCCTGATTTCTGATGGCGAAGACCATACCGACGGTGCCAAAGATGCTGTGGAAGAAGCCCAAAAAGCCGGACTCAAAATCATTACGATTGGTGTCGGAACTCCAAAAGGCGGGCCGATTCCGTTGCGTGAAAATGGAATTGTCGAAAGTTTTCAACGCGATAATAATGGTGATGTGGTGATTACAAAACTCAATCAAGCATCACTTGAAGCCATCGCAAAAACCACAAAAGGCTATATAAACGGTAACAATACCAAAGAAGTAGTTGAATTTGTAAAAAAAGCGCTCGACAATGTAGAGAAAACCGAATTCCAAGCACAACAGTATACCGATTTCAATTCACAATTTCAATGGTTTTTGGGAATAGCTTTAGTATTATTGTGCATTGATATCTTCCTTTTGGAGAAAAAAACCAAATGGGTCAAAAAACTGAATTTATTTAATGAAAAGGAATAAAATTCACATGAACAAAATTCTCGTATATATCATGCTCTTTGTCGCTGCCACAATTTATGCACAGGACAAAGATGCCTATTTACCAAAAGCAAACAAAGAATTTGCTAAAAAAAAATATGCCGATGCAGAAGCCGATTACCGTATTTCCGAATCAAAATTTCCAAAAAAAGCCATTTCAGCTTACAACCGCGGTAACGCCATTTATAAAATAGACCAACCTGAAGATGCCGCTTGGGCTTATGCAAAGGCGATAAAAGACGCAAAAACAAGAGCCGAAAAGCACAAAGCCTATCACAATCTAGGGAATGTTTACATGAAAGCCAAGAATTACGAACAGGCAGTACAAACCTATAAAAACGCGCTCATCAACAATCCGAATGACGAGCAAACGCGCTATAATTATGCTTTAGCGAAATTGTACCTCAAAAACAATCCGCCTAAAAAAGACGATAAAAAGAAAGACAAAGACAAGGACAAGAATAAAGACAAGGACAAGGACAAAGACAAAGACAAAAATAAAAAAGACGACAAAGGCGATAAAGACAAGGACAAAGGCAAACCAAAAGACGACAAGCCGAAAGACAAAGGCCAGCCAAAACCAAAAGAAGGCGGTATTTCCAAGCAACGTCTACAAAACCTCCTTGATGCCGTGAACAATGAAGAGAAGAAAGTTCAGGATAAAGTCAATAAAAATAAAGTAAAAGGTAAACCCGTAAAAACTGAAAAAGACTGGTAAGCCGCAAAATATAAGTGTAAGTATAAAAATGAAAAAGTATATTTTTCTATTATTGATAACCTGTCAAGGAATTTTCGCCCAGGTACAGTTTGAAGCCAAAGTCAGCAAAACGACACTGGGTCTCAACGAGCGCCTTCGCGTCGATTTTTCTATGAATGATGATGGTGATAATTTCGTTCCGCCAAATTTCGAAGGATTCAAAGTCGTTGGCGGACCAGGACAACAGATCAGCCAGTCTTGGGTCAACGGAAGAAGTACTTTCAACAAAATTTATTCTTATTTCCTGATGCCAATGCAGAAAGGAACACTTTATATCCGGCAAGCATCGATAGAAATTCGAGGGCAGATTTACAAAACTACACCGGTAAAAATCACTGTTACCAATGCAGTCCAATTGCCCAAAGATCCAAATGATGTACAAGCGAATATCGACGATGCGATCCATTTGGTCGCCGATGTCTCGAACGCAAATCCATACATCAATGAACCGATTACGGTGGTTTATAAACTGTATTTCGCCAACGTCAATATCACCAATTGGCGCGAACTCGACAAACCAAAATACAATGATTTCTGGAGCCAAAACATCGATATCAAACAGCTTCAAGTCGAAGAAGGTACGTTTAACGGACAACGTTTCCATTTTGTGGTGTTGCGAAAAACCGTTTTATATCCGCAGAAATCCGGAAAACTTGTTATTGAACCTTTGTCACTCGATATCGATTTGCAAATTCCAACCAATAGAAGAAATATATTCGGACAATATTTACTAACAGAGGGCAACAAACGTGTTTCTGCAGGTGCCAAAACCATAAACGTGAAAGCACTACCCGAAGCCGGAAAACCACTTGACTTTTCGGGCGCCGTCGGAAAATTCAGCTTTAAGGTCACGCCAACCAAAACGTCTTTAAAAAACGGGGAAAGCCTAGATTTAAATGTCAATGTTAGTGGCACTGGAAACCTGAAACTCTTCAATCTGCCAAAACCAGTAGTGCCGAATTCGCTCGAGATGTATGATCCGGTGCATACAGAGAAAGTCAACACCCCGCTCTCCGGAATGAACGGTTTTATCAACGACAAATACACGATTATCCCGCAATACAAAGGCGACTATCCAATCAAAGGCTTGTCGTTTTCCTACTTTGATTTGGGTTCCAAAACCTACAAAACCATCGCCTCACCTGAGATTATCGTAAAAGTCCTTGATGGTCCAACGGAAGCGTCAGTAGCAACTGCAGAAAATGGCGGCGTGGCAAAACACAGCGTTTCAAAAACCGATCATTTTCAGTTTATCAAGCTCAAAACACATTTGGAGTCGGTGCATAAAAAAGATTTCTTTGGCTCGACATTATTCTATATTTTGCTTTTTTTACCGTTGTTGTTCATTCCGCTGATTGTCATCTTCAAAAAGAAAAAAGAAGCTATCGACAGCGATGTTATGGGCAATAAAATCAGACAATCCAACAAACTGGCCAAGAAATATTTATCTGAAGCGAAAAAGCACATCAACAACAAGGAATTGTTTTATATCGCGCTCGAAAAAGCCATGCACAATTTCCTTCGCGCCAAGCTGCACATCGAAACGTCTGAAATGAGCAAAGACAAGATTACCGAGATTTTGCTTTCACGGAATGCCAATCCGGACACGGTTTCGGCGTTTATCAATTTAACGGAAAACTGTGAATTTGCCCGTTATGCGCCATCTACAGTTGGCGAAATCCAGCATGATTATGAAAAAGCAGCGCAGATAATTTCCGATTTGGAAAAGCAGATTTAATACTCGAAAAATGAAAAAACTACTTTATATATTTTTGTTTTTCACCCAGATTTTTTGGGCGCAAAACAGTTTTGAGAAAGGCAATGATTTGTACCGAAAAGGCAATTATAGCGAGGCGGTTTCGGAATATGAAAGCGTACTCAAAACAAAAAAACATTCGGCAGAATTGTATTTCAATATTGGGAATTGCTATTACAAACTCAATAAAGTTGCACCAGCGGTTTACAATTACGAAAAGGCATTGTTGCTCAATCCGAAAGATATCGAAACGCAAAACAATCTGAAATTCGCACAAAAACTAGCCATTGACGATTTTAAAGAAGTGCCGAAAGTTGGTTTTAGAAAAATGCTCCAGGATTTGACCGCAACATTTTGTTATGATACTTGGGGTTGGATTGCCGTAGGATTGGCAACCGTTTTTCTGCTGTTGTTTATTGGTTATTATTTTTCGCGCACAACTTTATCAAAACGTTTGTTTTTTATCGGAATGTTTGTGGTGCTTTTTGTGATAATTATCAGCGTCGCATCGGCTATTTTTCAAAAAGATGCTTATAAAAATGATAGGCCGGCAGTTGTTTTTGCAGAAGTAACTCCGATGAAGAACGAGCCAAAATCTGATGCTCAAGACGCTGTTGTTTTGCACGAAGGCACAAAAGTTTATGTCTTGGAAGTTTTAGACGATTGGAAAAAAATCCAGCTTCCCGATGAAACGGAAGGTTGGGTGGAAGCATCGGCAATTAAGGAATTGAAATAAAAAAATATTTAAACTTACTTCGTCAATTCTGCAAACCAGTGCTTCAAAACGGGTAATGTAAATTCTGAAGTTTTTAAAATTGGATTAAAAAGCAACGATTTTTGCTTAGTTTCAGCCGAAATCAACTGGTTTTTAGTATTCAGGCTTTGGAATAATCCCAAAAATATTCCAAGAAAAATCACCATCCGAAATATGCCTAAAATGGCACCAGCAATGCGATTCATACATCCCAAAAAAGCAAAATCGGCTATTTTAGTGAATGCCTTCGCCAAAAGAAAAATACCAACAATAACCAAAACCAATGTCAATACAAAAGCAGTAATCTGAACGATTCTCGGCGTCCACGAAACGTGTTTGATGAGATAATCGCGCATCAAATAGGAACATTTAACTGCAACAAAAATTCCAATCACAAACGAAACCAGCGATGCCAATTCTACGAACAAGCCGTTCCGGATGCCTTTATAACAACCGTAAGCCAAAAATGCACTCAATACAAAATCAAGGAAAACCATCGATAAATTTTCAGCAAAAATACACGAATAAAATTCATAAAAAACAAACACTTATCTTTGCCTAAAAATCTAAAATCTCAATTCCAAAATCTAACCATGTCAAGAGACGAACAATTAAAACTACGCTGGGACAAGGTCGTGTCACTGCTTTCCAATCAATTTGCAGAAGGCGATATCCTTGATCTCGATGCCATCATATACTTAATTGGTGTGCAGGAACTCGGAAAAGTACACCAAAAATTCAAAAAAGACGAAAAACTCAACCTGATGCATATTGCCATTTGTCGTCTGCTTGAACCTTACGGATTCTACGAATTCGACTATTTCGACAAAGACGGCTGGCCGCATTATAAGGTCAAGGAAGAATTGCCGCCATTGAAAGCCGGGGAACAATCGGTTTTGATGAAAGAAGCGATTGTAAGTTATTTTATCGAAAAAGAACTTATTGAATAATCCAAAAAGTTAGCTACAAATTGAAACAAAAAACTCTGACAAACCATTGCCAGAGTTTTTTATTTAACGTTGTAATAAAATAATGTGTAATAAAAAGAGCCAATTAAGAAACTAGTTTTTTGCCACGAATTGCACGAATTATCAAAAATTTATTCGTGCAAATTCGTGTAATTCGTGGCTATATACAAATTAGCTTCACTCAATTCCAAAGTTTTATGGATTGTGCCAAAATTCCAAAAATCACACACTATTTTAAGACAACGCCTTTTATTTAGTAGTGCCTTTGCGCGTTTGTGGCAAAAAGAGCTATTTAGTCATTGAGTTTCAAAACTGCCATAAAGGCCTCTTGCGGAATTTCAACATTCCCCACTTGCCTCATGCGTTTTTTTCCTTTTTTCTGCTTTTCGAGTAATTTACGCTTACGTGAAATATCACCACCATAACATTTTGCAGTAACATCTTTTCTCAAAGCCTTAATCGTTTCACGCGAAATCACTTTCACGCCAATCGCCGCCTGAATTGGAATATCAAACTGTTGTCTCGGAATCAGTTCTTTGAGTTTCTCGCACATTTTCTTGCCAATATGATAGGCATTGTCCACATGGATTAACGAGGAAAGCGCATCGACAATAGTCGCATTCAATAAAATATCCACTTTTACCAAGTTGGATGTTCTCATTCCAATTGGTGAATAATCAAACGACGCATAGCCTTTCGAAACGGTTTTCAAACGATCATAAAAGTCAAATACAATTTCTGCCAATGGCATATCAAAGGTCAATTCTACACGCTCTGTCGTAAGATAAGTCTGGTTCGTAATCAATCCGCGTTTCTCAATACAAAGCGACATTACATTGCCTACAAAATCAGATTTCGTAATGATTGTAGCTTTGATATATGGTTCTTCAACGTGGTCCAGTCTCGAAGGCTCCGGAAGATCGGATGGATTGTTAACGACCAGTCCTTTTTCCGGATCTTTCTTCGTATAAGCCAAATAAGAAACGTTTGGAACCGTCGTAATCACAGTCATATTGAATTCGCGTTCGAGCCTTTCCTGGATGATTTCCATGTGCAGCATACCCAAGAATCCGCATCGGAAACCAAAGCCCAAAGCTGCAGAACTTTCCGGCAAAAATACCAGCGAAGCATCATTCAACTGTAGTTTTTCCATCGAGTTGCGCAATTCTTCGTAATCTTCGGTATCAACGGGATAAATTCCGGCAAAAACCATCGGTTTCACGTCCTCGAAACCGGTAATCATATTTGTTGTCGGCGTTTTGGCATCGGTCAGCGTATCGCCTACTTTTACCTCCCGTGCTTCCTTAATTCCAGAAATCAAATAACCAACATCACCGGCAGAAATCACTTGCTTTGGTACTTGGTTTAATTTTAAAGTCCCAATTTCGTCCGCAAAATATTCGTTTCCGGTAGCCATAAACTTGATCTTCTGCCCTTTTCTTATTTCGCCATTTTTCACTCGGAAAATAACCTCAATTCCGCGAAACGGATTGTAAACAGAATCGAAAATCAAAGCCTGCAACGGTTCGTCTATATTGCCTTTTGGTGGCGGAATTCTCTCGATAATCGCTGCCAAAATATTTTCAACACCAAAACCAGTTTTACCTGATGCGTGTATAATTTCATCTAATTTACAACCAAGCAAATCAACAATATCGTCGCTCACTTCCTCCGGATTTGCACTCGGTAAATCTACTTTATTCAAAACCGGAATGATTTCCAGATCGTTTTCTAAAGCCAAATAAAGATTCGAAATCGTTTGTGCCTGAATGCTTTGCGCTGCATCGACAATCAAAAGTGCGCCTTCACAAGCTGCAATCGAACGTGAAACTTCATACGAAAAATCAACGTGTCCCGGCGTATCAATCAGGTTCAATATATAATCTTCGCCTTTATATTTGTATTCCATCTGGATGGCGTGGCTCTTAATCGTGATGCCGCGTTCTCTTTCAAGATCCATGTTGTCAAGCAATTGCGCTTTTTCTTCACGAGCGGTAACGGTTTGTGTCGCACCTAAAAGGCGGTCGGCAAGCGTACTTTTTCCGTGGTCAATGTGGGCGATAATGCAAAAATTCCTAATATGCTTCATGTTCTTCTAATCGTGATTTTATAAATCTGACAATATGTCGTTAAAGGCCGTAATGTAAGGATTACTTATTTAATCTGAAATATGTCGAGGTTATTTTTATTGATATAAAACACCCTATTTTCTTCGTTGTCGATAAGGTATTTCGGTGCGTTATTCTCAAATTTAAGCTTGTCGATTTCTTTTCCAGAAATTTTCTCAACCTGAACGAGGAATTTATTTCCGGTTTTGTCTTTTGTGAAATAAAACGCATAATTGCTGTTCATCGTAAACGAATTTTGTCTTACCGGATTGTAAAGCATCGCTGAAGCGGCTGAATAGTATTTAGCTCTTTCAATTTTTCGCTGCCCTCTTTCAACTTGTTCCGTCGAGGTTCCCGGCACACCAAATTGGCTTCCGAGAGCAGATGGTGATCCCGCTACTACATCGGCAGCGCCATCAACTGTAGATGCGGCACTTGCGACATCTAAAACGCCAGAAGCCACATTCATCAGTTGCCTTCCAGTTTCTCCTGGAGTTGAATAATATTTTTGTGCCGTAATTTTTCCATTATCATCCATCAGGACATATTCCCATGGATTGGAAATGAAGTAGCCGGTTGCGGTTTTTTCGAAAACATTTAAATAACCTGGTTTTTTTATGTTAAGCGACTGTCCCGTTTTTGGCAATAATCCTTTGTCTGGATTGTACAAATACAACGATTCTTTACCAAGGCCATATTCAACAACCAAAAGGCTTCGAGAAGTTTCATCATAAGCGACAAGATTGCTTCTGTAATTGATGATACGACTGTAATTTTTAGCCCTATCTTTATTGTCGATGTAACGGATAATTTCGCTTGTCACATAAAGATTTCCGGCGTCGTATGGATATTTTACATAGCCCTGACTTTCGAGCCAATCATAATCTGCAGGTTCAAAATTAGACGCTACTGCTTCTGCTTTTTTCCAGATTTTCTTCCCGTCATTATCGAGTAGCATTTTCTCGGAACCGTAATAAACCATATAACCTTCAGTTGCTTTTTCGATATTGTAGATTACTTTTGCCTGAAAATTATCTTTCCATAATTTTTTGCCGTTGTAATCATAAGCCGCAATATTTCCTTTGCTTTTGATTAAAAGTTTTCCGTCGATATCTTCAACCCATGCAAATTTATCCGCCAATTTTATTTTGCCATTTTCTTTTCCAGTTTTGAAATCATATAGTGTAATCCCGTCACCGAAAGTACCCAACTCCGCAACAATTCCTTTTGTTCCGTCAACTACAAAAAGGTTTTTTCCTTCGCCATCGGTAAATAAAAGTCCGGATTTCATTGTTTCATTCATCAATACTTTTCCGTTGTTGCCATCAATCATGATGATTGATTTTCCGTACATCAACGCAATTTTATAATCTTTTGTAAAAATTAGATTCCTGAAACTTTCCGGCGGCGTATCGGCACTCAAAGCCATCGCCTTGTCCATAAGGCTGGTCTTTATTTTTAAAGGTGCTGTCCATAATACTGAAGACGATTCCATATCGACAAGCGATAAATTCTTTTCTCCCTTTTCGCCTTTTGTCATTACTAAGACCGCATAAAAATCAGGAAGCAATTGAAATGTTTCGATTTTGTTGCCTTTCAAAAGTACGTTTCCGTTTCTGGTATCGAGTAGTGTTTTATATTCTAGAATTATAAACGGTGTATCTTCGATGCTGTTCACAACAGAACCGCCATCGCCGCCCCATGCAGAAAGAGAACCTAAAGAACCCATTGGCTGTTTCCAGATTACTTTGCTTTGATAAGGATCGATACCGATTAACTCCTTGTTGCTTTGTACTACAGGAATGCCTGAAAATTCGTTGAAGTAAACTTCTTTCAGCTTATTTTCCAAAGCCACAGAACTATCTGGCTTGCGCTGGGAATAGATTGATATTGAGATCAATAAAATGCAGCAAACGGCAATCTTCTTCATAATTTTATTAATTTAAATTGGATTGCAAAGCTAATCATAATTTTTGGAAGAAAAGAATTGGTTTTTAAAGTTGCCGGAATGAAAAAATGCTGCCAAATTAAATCAGGAAGCAGCTTCGATTGTAATTAAATTGACGGATTTTTAGCGCATCAATAGCATATTGCAAAATCTATTCACTTGGCTTTGCCGTATTGGGAAGGATGGTGACATTTCTTTCTTTTTCATGCTGTTCCACATAGACAGCATAATCTGCGGGTTCTATACGCGCGCCAGAAAATTCGGCATAAACCCTGGTAAATTCTGCTCCGAAATATAAAATCGCTGCCGTATAATAGACCCAAACCAAAATAATGATCAATGATCCCGCAGCGCCATAAGCAGTTCCGGTACTCGCGGTTTCAATGTACAATCCGATCAAAAACCTGCCTAACATAAAAAGACAAGCGGTAAAAAATGCGCCTGCCCGAACGTCTTTCCACCTAATTTTGGCATCGGGAAGAACTTTAAAAATCACCCCAAAAAGCGTCGCAATCACAATAAAACCAATAATAATATTGAGTGCATGGAACAGCATTATCGTCACATCCGGAAAATAACTCTTCAACCAATCACTCAACGCCATTAGAACGCCGTTGACCATTAGCGAGACAATTAGTAAAAAGCCCAATCCGACAATCAACGACGAAGATAACAATCGGTCTTTGAGCAATTTTACCCAACCTCTTTTTGGTTTCGCTTTTACTTTCCAGATAATATTAATCGAATCCTGAATCTCTGCAAAAACACTCGTCGCACCAACAATTAAAGTGACTCCTCCAATAACTATTGCTGTGTTGGTTTTTCCTGAAAGCTCCATGTTTTTTATAATATCTTGGATTTGCGCTGCCGCTTCGTTGCCAATTAACCCGTTGATTTCTGCAAAAATATGTCCCTGAATCGCTTCCCTTCCAAAAAAAACGCCGGCAAGCGAAATGAGCAACAATAGCAATGGTGCCATCGAAAAAATCGTGTAATAGGATAACGAGGCGCTTAATTTGAGCGCGCGGTCATCAATAAAACCTTGGAAGGTATTTTTTAAAATCGTCCAACTGTTATGCAGTATCTTTTTGCTAAAAAATGCAGTCATTTATTGGTCTTTAATTGGTTTGTTGTGATAAACATACTATTACTATCCGCCAAAGTTATCCTTAAATCCGATGAAAAAGATTACATATTTTTTTTTATATGTTGTAGAATTATGTGATTTGAAACATCCTTGACGGTTTTTTGTCGCAAAGAAAAAGAAGTTCTTCACAAAGTTCGCAAAGGCATTTTCGAATATGATAACCTTGGCTGACTTTATGTAAAGCTTTGTGACTTTGGGGTTAAATTACGCCCGATTCTTAAAAAAGTCGTAGTTTTGCCGAAAATGCAACAAATGGTCAAGATTGGCAACATAGAACTACCCGATTTTCCGCTATTGCTGGCGCCGATGGAAGATGTAAGCGATCCGCCGTTCCGCAGGTTGTGCAAAGCGCATGGGGCAGATTTGATGTATTCGGAATTTATTTCGAGCGAAGGACTCATTAGAGATGCGATAAAAAGCCGTCAAAAACTTGACATTTTTGATTATGAAAGACCTGTCGGCATCCAAATTTTCGGCGGTGATGAAGAAGCAATGGCGATGAGTGCTAAAATCGTCGCAGCGGTAAATCCAGATTTGATCGATATCAATTTCGGTTGTCCTGTAAAAAAAGTCGTTTGCAAAGGTGCTGGCGCCGGTGTTTTGAAAGATGTAGATTTAATGGTACGACTGACAAAGGCAGTCATTCGAAGCACTTCTTTACCGGTTACTGTAAAAACCAGATTGGGCTGGGACGACAATTCCATCAATATTGATGAAGTAGCCGAAAGATTACAGGATATTGGTGTTCAGGCTTTATCAATTCACGCAAGAACACGCGCTCAGATGTACAAAGGCCATTCTGATTGGTCGCACATTGCGCGTGTTAAGAACAATCCAAGAATTACAATGCCAATTTTCGGAAATGGCGACATCGATTCTCCCGAAAAAGCTTTAGAATATAAGAATAAATATGGCGTTGACGGCATCATGATTGGTCGTGCTGCCATTGGTTATCCGTGGATTTTTAACGAAATCAAGCACTACGTGAAAACGGGTGAACATTTGCCGGTTCCAACCATGCACGACAGGATTGAAGCTGCCGAAAACCATCTAAAATGGGCTATCGAATGGAAAGGCGAACGTTTGGGAATTGTAGAAACGCGCCGTCATTATACGAACTACTTCAAAAATATCCAGCACTTTAAGGATTATAAACAGAAATTAGTAACTACAGATTCTGCGGTTGAACTTGCGATGGTTTTCGAGGAAATTAAAAATGCTTTCGCAGATTATCAGTTTGTGTAAGGTTTAACCGCAAAGGGAAGAAGTTTATCGCCAAGTTCAGGAAGGAGTAACTGTAAAAGCAGACTTTTTTACTTTTCGAAAAACCTTGTGATCTTTAGTTGTAAAAACTCGGACTTTTATAAAATAAAAAAGGTGAAATTTCTTTCACCCTTTTTGCCCCAAATCTACCATAAACTTAACCTACTAATTCCATGGTCCCGCTAAAGTACTGTGAGCATGTGAAGTGCGCAAATGTTTTAGATGAAATACCAGAATAATCGTTGTAGTGCGATTTTTGTTAAATTAATAGGCTCTTGCGTCCTTCCCTTCGTAAAAATTCATGAAAGCGCGGTTCACCACGCGATTGCCTCCCGGTGTCGGATAGTCGCCTGTAAAATACCAATCGCCTAAGTTTTTCGGGCAAGCCTCATGCAAATTTTCGACTGTTTGGAAAATGATTTTTACTTCTGCTTTGATTTCGGGAGAACTCAGCATTTCCGAAATTTTATCAGAAACTTCTTGTGGCTGGAACGGCGCATAAATTTCTGTTACAAAGTTAACAACCTCAGCATCCTTCAGGTTTTCCTGTGCTTTACATTTTTGATACACTTCGTCAACGATATGGTATAAATTTCTTTCTTTCAACAATTCAAGTGTGGCGCGAAATGCGACCAAACCTTCGAGTTTTGCCATATCGATACCGTAACAATCCGGATAACGGATTTGCGGTGCCGACGATACAATCACAATGCGTTTCGGTTTCAGCCTGTCCATCATTTTAATAATGCTCATCTTTAGCGTTGTCCCGCGAACAATACTGTCGTCAATGATCACAAGATTGTCGGTTGGCTTTATTACACCATAAGTCACATCGTAAACGTGCGCCACAAGATCATCGCGACTGCTGTCTTCGGTAATGAAAGTGCGCAGTTTGGCATCTTTTATGGCGATTTTCTCGGTACGGATTTTTACCGCGAGTAATTCTTGTAAAGTTTGCTCGTTCAAAGTCTTCCGGTTGTCCAGAATAAATTTATTTTTCCTTTCATTCAGGAAATCCTGTGCCGCTTCTACCATCCCGTAAAACGAAGTTTCCGCTGTGTTCGGAATATAAGAAAAAACGGTGTTGTCGGTATCATTATCAATTGACTCCAATACTGCCGGAAGCACTAATTTTCCGAGTGTTTTTCGCTCTTGGTATATCTCTGCATCGCTGCCTCTTGAAAAATAAATGCGTTCAAAAGAACAGGCTTTTTTTATAGTTGGCGTGATGATTTGCTCTTCGGTAACTTTACCGTTTTTCTTGACGATTAAAGCATGTCCGGGTTGTAATTCTTGTACTTTTTCAAAGTCAACATTAAAAACCGTCTGAATGACCGGTCTTTCAGAAGCGACAACCACAATTTCATCATCTTCATAAAAATAGGCTGGACGAATGCCTGCCGGATCACGAAATACAAAAGCATCGCCATGCCCGAAAAGGCCTGCCATTGCATAACCGCCATCCCATCCTTTTGAAGCGCGGCGTAAAATTTTTGCAATTTCTAATTTCTCAGCAATTACCGGAGAGGCTTCGCGTTTGGAAAATCCCGCGTTTTTGCATTCTAAATACAAATCGGTAACTTCATCATCGAGAAAATGCCCGATTTTTTCCATTACGGTAACAGTATCCGCCATTTCTTTTGGGTGTTGCCCTAGTTCTACCAAACTATTGAAAAGCTCGGTAACGTTGGTCATATTGAAATTCCCGGCTACAATCAAGTTTCGGTGCATCCAGTTGTTCTGGCGCAGGAACGGGTGAACGCTCTCGATGCTGTTTTTTCCGAAAGTGCCATAGCGAACGTGTCCTAAAAACAACTCCCCTATATAAGGAATGTTCTTTTTCTGCAAAGCCACATTGTCGGCATATTCCGGATGCGCGGCCATTTCGTCATTAATGCGCTCATTGATTTGCGCAAAAACGTGCTGAATCGGTTGCGCATCGGTAGAGCGCACGCGGCTTATGTATCGTTCGCCTGCTTCGACATCGAGTTTTATTGAGGCAAAACCCGCACCATCTTGTCCGCGATTGTGCTGTTTTTCCATCAACAGATACATTTTCTGTATACCGTAAAATGCCGTACCGTATTTCTCCTTGTAGAATTCTAGTGGCTTTTTTAATCTTAGAAGGGCAATTCCACATTCGTGTTTGATTGCGTCGCTCATTGTGTTGTTGTTTGTAGTTATTTTTCTGCCACGAATTTTCACGAATTACATTGTCGTCGAATTCAAAAAATTCATTTCAAAACACGAATCTAATGCTTTTAAAATTCGTGCTAATTTGTGTAATTCGTGGCGATATTATAATAAAAAATGCCCCGACATTTCGAGGCACACTTTGTTTATTCTATTTCGATATCGAACTGCGTTAACGCTTTAAATTGTTTCAGCCTGTTCTGAACTTCTTGTTTGTCAAGTTGCTGCATCCTTTCGGTTCCGAATCTTTCTACACAGAAAGACGCTAGGTTCGAACCGTGAATGATGGCTTTTTTCATGTTTTCAAAAGAGATATTTTCGCTTTGCGTAATGAATCCCGAAAATCCGCCCGCAAAAGTATCACCTGCGCCGGTTGGATCAAAAACTTCCTCGAGTGGCAATGCAGGAGCAAAGAATACTTCTTTATTATGAAACAAAAGCGCACCGTGTTCTCCTTTTTTGATGACGACATATTTCGGTCCCATTGTGTGGATTTTGGCTGCGGCTTTTACGAGCGAATATTCACCTGAAAGTTGTCTTGCTTCTTCGTCATTAATCGTGATAACGTCAATGCGTTTGATAACGTCCAGCAATTCCGGAAGTGCACAGTCCATCCAGAAATTCATGGTGTCTAAAACAACTAATTTTGGTTGTTTTTCCATTTGATTTAAGACGCCGCTTTGTACGATTGGATGTAAATTACCTAACATCACCACATCGGCATCTTTGAAATGATTCGGCACCACTGGATTAAAATCAGCAAGCGTATTGAGTTCTGTAACTAAAGTATCACGCGAATTCAGGTCGTTGTGGTATTTTCCGCTCCAGAAAAAAGTTTTTCCGCCCTTTACGATTTCTATGGCAGAAATATCGATGTTTCTTGCCGTCAGTAAATCCAAATATTCCTGTGGAAAATCGTCTCCAACTACAGAAACTATTGCAGATTGCAGGTTAAAATGAGAAGCTGATAATCCGATGAATGTAGCGGCGCCGCCAAGAATTTTGTCTGTTTTCCCGAAAGGGGTTTCAATAGCATCGAAAGCGACAGTTCCGACAATCAATAATTTGTTCATTTCCTTAATTTGGAATTAAGGTGCAAAGATAGTTTATTGTTTTAGAGTTGCAAAGTTTCAGAGTGCAGATTTCAGATTTCAAGTTACAAATTTTAGCTTGTTGTGTTTTGCACTGCCACCTGAAATCTGAAATCTGGATACTATAACATCTTCGCCTCTTCCCTCTCATAAAAAGCATCAACAGAAAGTTTCTCCTGCAGCGCCGCCATGACCGCCAATTGATCACAGCGTTCATTTTGCGGATGATTGTTATGGCCCTTTACCCATTTAAAATCGACTTTGTGTTTGCGGTATATTTTGAGAAACCGCATCCACAAATCTGGATTTTTCTTTCCTGTGAAATGCTTTTTCTCCCAACCAAAAACCCATCCTTTTACGACAGAATCAATGACATATTTGGAATCCGAAACTATCAAAACGGTCATGTTTAGATTCTTGAGTTTTTCGAGTCCGACGATTACCGCCAAAAGTTCCATACGGTTATTGGTAGTTAACCGAAAACCTTCATAGAATTCTTTCTTATATGGAGTGCCAACCAGTTCCATCACTACACCATAACCGCCGTTTCCGGGGTTTCCTTTGGCAGCGCCGTCTGTGTAGATATGAACTTGATGGGACAAAATGATTTAGGATTTAGAATAATAGGATTTGAAATTCAAATCTTATAAATTGGTTAACTTTATACTATCGAAAAGGCTTTCAAAAATAGCGCTATTGTCTTCTTTGTCAATCGCTTCGATGAAGTTCAACGTCAGGAAATAGCTTCCTCTCGGAATGTAAAAGGTGCCGCAGCGGATTTTTATATACTCTTTCTTGATATTCAAAGTAAAAGTATAGCCTGTTTTGACGGCGTCATTCCCGGCAATTTTAACCAAAACCGGCTTTTGGGCAACCGCAAATTGATCCAGTTGTGCTTTGGCTCCCTCGTTCATCCTGTTAACATACTCCAAAAATTCAGTACTGTTTTTTGTTGGGTTACTGCGCATCAATATTTTTATGGTTGGAATGATTCCTGATACTTTCTTCGGATCAAATTTGGTAAAAGTGGCAAAGTTTACCGACTCTTGATGGCTTTTGATAAAATTGTCCATTTGCTTTTCATCGAAGTCATATTTATCGAGATTGTCCATCATTTCCTTGTCAGAAAACGAAAACCAGTCTTTTGGAAAATCCATTGAAAACCCGATTTTTTTAATTTCGAATTTCTCCTGACTAAAGCCAACAAAGGCTTGCAAAAGCATTAGTGCAACTACTATTTTCTTCATCATTTTAATAGTTTTTCAATTTGAATCGGAAAATGCTCCTTTTCCAATTGGTGAATTCTTAAAGCTATCGCTTCCGCAGAAACGCAATCTTCAATGCCAATTTTCGCCTGAAAAATCAATCCGCCTTCGTCATAATGCTCGTTTACATAATGAATAGAAATACCGGTTTCAATGTCTTTGTTTTGAAGAATGGCATTATGTACGTTCATGCCATACATCCCTTTTCCGCCGTATTTTGGCAATAATGCCGGATGAATATTGATGATTTTATTTGGATAATTTCCAATTATGTTATCCGGAAATTTGAGTAAAAAACCCGCCAAAACGATCAAGTCAGGGCGGAAAACTTGCAATTTATGCAATACTATCGCTTCGTTTAGTTCTGATTTTGAAAACAATACGACAGGAATATCCAGGTTTTCGGCTTTTGCAATAACGCCAGCATTTAAATTGTTACAAAAAACGGCAGTAACACGCGCTGTTTTATTTTGCCGAAAGTGTAAAATAATATTTTCGGCATTGCTGCCCGAACCCGACGCAAATAGTACAATGTTTTTCATTTTGGCGTGAAATTATGAATACAAAAAAAAGAATAATAAATGATTTTATCTCGATTTTTAAAGTGTTTGTTAAATTAATTTTTTAAATTAGTAGTCATATTTATCAACTAAAGCGTTGTATTAAAATAAAGTTTTTTATTTTTGCCAACAAATTAAATTTTAAAATTAAAGATTATGTCAGACATTGCATCAAGAGTAAAAGCGATTATCGTAGACAAATTAGGCGTTGACGAAAACGAAGTGGTAACAGAAGCAAGCTTCACAAATGATTTAGGAGCTGATTCATTAGACACGGTAGAGCTTATTATGGAGTTCGAAAAAGAATTTGACATTCAAATTCCAGACGACCAAGCTGAAAACATTGCTACTGTAGGTCAAGCAATTTCTTACATCGAAGAAGCAAAAAAATAATACATTTTACACCCGATTTTTAAAAGCACCAATATTAAAATCTCAAATAACAATTTCAACTTTTAGGTAATTAACTTCGGTGTTATTTAAAATTTTGGGTTGTTATTGGAATTTGTTCCGGATTTTCGGAATTTATTTTTGGAATTTCTAAAAACCGGGTGTTATTATTTTTATTCAATTTTCAACTATTGATTGTATTGCAATCACTTAGATATTGATAATACCTATGTCTTTTTATGATTATACATAGAAGCAAGCATAGGTATTGTTATTTAGACACAAAACTATAAAATTGCGCGTATGGAATTAAAACGGGTTGTTGTAACAGGTTTAGGTGCCCTGACTCCTATCGGGAATAATATAGAGGAATATTGGAATGCTTTGATCAATGGCGTTAGCGGAGCTGCTCCGATCACGTACTATGATACCGAAAAGCACAAAACCAAATTCGCTTGCGAAGTCAAAAACTTCAATATTGAAGATTATATGGATCGCAAAGAATCACGCAGGTTGGATAAATTTGCCCAATACGCAATTGCTGCTAGTGACGAAGCCATCAAAGACGCCGGAATTACTGATGACAATGTTGACAAATACCGCGTTGGCGTTATATGGGGCGCTGGAATTGGCGGCTTGGAGACTTTTCAGGAAGAGGTAATGTATTACGCCAAAGGCGATGGTACGCCAAGATTTAATCCTTTTTTTATACCAAAAATGATTGCCGATATTGCTCCTGCGCATATTTCTATGCGTAATGGTTATATGGGACCAAATTATACCACTGTTTCTGCTTGTGCTTCCTCTGCGAATGCACTAATTGATGCGTTTAATTATATCCGTTTGGGTATGTGCGACGTAATCATTTCAGGTGGCTCAGAAGCTGCTGTAACTATTGCAGGAATGGGCGGATTTAACTCGATGCATGCGCTTTCTACTCGTAATGAAACTCCGGAAACGGCTTCAAGACCATTCGACGCCACACGCGACGGATTCGTTTTGGGAGAAGGTGCCGGCGCTTTAGTTTTGGAAGAATACGAACATGCAAAAGCTAGAGGTGCGAAAATTTACTGTGAAGTCGGTGGTGGCGGAATGTCATCAGACGCTTACCACTTAACCGCTCCACATCCGGAAGGAATTGGCGTAATTGCCGTAATGAAAAACACTTTACGCGATGCCGGAATGTCTCCAGATCAGGTTGACCACATCAATACCCACGGAACTTCAACACCATTAGGCGATGTTGCAGAATTAAAAGCCATTACTGCAGTTTTTGGCGACCATGCAAAAAACATCAATATCAACTCCACCAAATCGATGACCGGGCATTTGCTTGGTGCGGCTGGTGCGATTGAAGCGATTGCTTCAATTTTGGCGATGAAATACAGCTTGGTTCCGCCAACAATCAATCACACTGTTGTGGATGAAAACATTGATCCGGAATTGAACCTTACACTAAACAAACCACAAAAACGCGAAGTGAATGTAGCGATGAGCAATACTTTTGGTTTCGGTGGCCACAATGCTTGTGTTTTATTTAAAAAATTAGAATCGTAATCCTGAATGCGCATACTTAAAAAAATATTTTCGAAATCCCGTGCTCCAGAAGGCGGGATTTTTTTTGGCGAAATTGAGAAAATTCTTGGTTTTCCGCCCATTACCATCAGTTGCTATAAACTCGCCTTTACCCACCGTTCTTCGAATAAAACCGACGATAACGGCAATCCGCTGAGTTATGAAAGGCTGGAATTTTTGGGTGATTCTATCTTGAGTTCCGTTATTGCAGCGCATCTTTTTAATGAAGTTCCGGGCGGTGATGAAGGTTATCTGACGAAAATGCGCTCCAAAATCGTAAGCCGCGAACACCTCAATGAATTAGGAAGAGATTTAAATTTAATTCGTTTTGTAGAAAGTAAAGTATCGCCACAGCATTTCGGTGAAAATATTCACGGAAACATCTTTGAAGCATTGATTGGCGCGATTTATCTCGATTTGGGCTATCCAAGCTGCGAAAAATTCATCCAAAAAGCGGTTATCAAACCTTACGTTGACATTCCGCGCCTTGAAGGCAAAGTTATCAGCTACAAAAGCCTTGTTATCGAATGGTGCCAGAAAGAGAAAAAAACCTTTCATTACGATGTTTTTGAAGACAATGGTATCGGTGGCGAAAGATTGTTTGGCGTCCGTTTGAGCATCGATGATAAGGTCATTGCAAAAGCGCGTGCCGTTTCTAAAAAGAAAGCCGAGGAAAAAGCTTCACAAAGGGCCTATTTTGCGTTTCAGGAGAAAATCAATAGTAAATAGTTTACAGCTAAGGCATATTCGTCATAAGAAAGTTTTAAACTTTGCGGCTTTGCCCGATTTATTTTTTCCTCTCAAAGTAGCTAAGGTGCATAGACAAAAAAACTACTTTAGCACCAAATATTACATTTCAAGAAAAAATTAACACAAAATAAAAGCAATTCTTTAAAACTATAACGTTTTCGTAAATAATTTAACGTTAACTTCAAAATGTGTGGTTTTTTTGTAGGATAGAAATGGTATATTTACAGCCTATTTGGGATTGATATGGCCATTCATAAATTGCATCTTGATGAATTTGACGAAGTCGATTACGAACTCATCGCCATCCACACCTCTTTAGAAGATTATCGACTGGCTTATTACATCAATCAAAAGCTTCCGGTGCTGCTGTACAAAAGCAAAGATGAAATCCAGATTACTATTAAAGAAGGAGAAACGCGGTTTTCAAGGTTTACTTATGAAGATACCGAGAAAGAAATCGCATGGAATTTAATCCAAAATAAAAATGAAGTAACCCTTCAAAACAAGCAAAGTAATCTAAGTTTATTTGCGGATACAGCTATAGAAATTTCAACCAAAGTTTATCTTTTGCCCGAATTCAAAAAAGTAGATTATTTTTTGAAAATTGAAAATGCCCAATCCTCAGTAACATCGATTACAAAAAAAATAAACACAATTGACCGCATAGCTACCGTTTATAAGGTGGACATCCAACAAATAAAATCAAAAAACAATTTAATATTTTAGTACCAATGCCAACTAACAAAAAAACTAAAATCGTTGCCACACTTGGACCAGCTTGTAGCACAAGGGAAGTCCTGAAAGACATGATTGAAGCAGGAGTAAATGTTTTTCGTGTGAATTTTTCCCATGCCGATTACGATGACGTAAAATCGAAAATAGACTTAATCAGAGGCCTTAACGAAGAGTTTGGCTATACCACTGCCATTTTAGGAGACTTACAAGGTCCAAAATTACGCGTTGGCGTGATGAAAGAAGATGTGGTTGTAAATCCAGGAGACATCATCACTTTTCAAACTGCCGAAGACGTTCCCGGAACTGCCGAAAGAGTTTATATGAACTACAAAGAATTTCCTCGTGATGTAAAACCAGGCGAAAAAATCCTTTTGGATGACGGAAAATTAATGTTCGAAGCCCTGGAAACCAATGGTACCACTGAAGTCGTTTGTAAAGTAATACAAGGAGGCCCATTGAAATCTAAAAAAGGTGTTAACCTTCCGAATACAAAAGTTTCCCTACCGGCTTTGACCAAAAAAGACATCCGCGATGCCATTTTTGCCATTGAGCAAAAAGTCGATTGGATTGCACTTTCTTTTGTAAGAACTGCAGAAGATTTGATGGAATTACAAGATTTGATTGCCAAACATTCCGATCATAAAATTCCAATAATCGCCAAAATCGAAAAACCTGAAGGTGTTGAAAACATCGATAAAATTGTTGCTTATTGCGACGGATTAATGGTTGCTCGTGGTGATTTAGGTGTTGAAGTGCCTGCACATGAAGTGCCTTTGATTCAGAAAAAACTTGTTAATCGCGCCAAAACTGCAAGAATTCCGGTAATTATCGCTACGCAGATGATGGAAACGATGATCACAAGTTTGACGCCAACCCGTGCTGAAGTAAATGATGTTGCGAATTCTGTGATGGATGGTGCCGATGCTGTGATGCTTTCCGGAGAAACATCTGTTGGAAATTACCCGGTTCAAGTGATTGAAAAAATGACACAGATTATTGAAGCTGTAGAAGATTCACCGCTGATCCAAGTACCACAAAACACCCCACAAGTAAGAACTAAAAGATTCATTACCAAATCGATATGTCACCACGCCGCAATGATGGCGAACGTGATTAAGGCCAAAGCAATTTGCACATTGACCAATAGTGGTTACACCGCTTTTCAAATCTCGGCTTGGCGCCCATCGGCTCATATTCTGGTGTTTACATCAAATAAAAGAATTTTAACACAACTTAATCTACTTTGGGGTGTAAAATCATTTTATTATGATAAATTTGTAAGCACGGATGACACCGTTACTGACGTCAACGAAATTGCAAGACAAAAAGGTTTTGTTGACAAAGGCGATTTCTTAATCAACTTGGCTGCAATGCCTGTGACCGATAAAGGAATGGTCAATACACTAAGAGTTTCTGAAATAGAATAAAGATAGATTTAGATTTTTAAACCCCCGAAAAAGCCGTGTTGTATTTTTACATTACGGCTTTTTTATTGGATTCCATTCCATTCGGCGTAGAATTGCGAAAGGAAATCTTCCATAAATTCGTGGCGTTGTAAGGCAATTTTTTTGCCGGTTTCCGTATTCATTTTGTCTTTCAGTAAAAGTAGTTTTTCATAGAAATGGTTTAGCGTCGGACTTTCACTGTTTTTATATTCGTTTTTCGACATATTTAAAACTGGTTGGATTTCCGGATCATAAAGCGTTCTATTTTTGAATCCGCCATAGTTGAAAGTACGCGCAATTCCTATCGC
Source organism: Flavobacterium sp. (assembly GCA_029946065.1). GTDB lineage: Bacteria > Bacteroidota > Bacteroidia > Flavobacteriales > Flavobacteriaceae > Flavobacterium. Next base: position 185,893 of record JAQSDU010000004.1, on the reverse strand, counting down.
TCCTAGTGCATCCAATCGGTCTGCATCTTGAACAATATCGAGTTCTTTTGACGCGAATTTCCTTTGAAAGTTGCCTCCTTTATAAGAAATATTTTCGATGATACTGACAACATGAGCTATGACTTCTTCTGAAACATTTTGATTTTCCAAAAATTCTCGTGCTTTTTTCGGCCCAACCGATTCATCACCGTTGTGAAACTTACTGTCTGCAATATCATGTAGCAAAGCGCCCAATTGCACAACTTGTAAGTCGCAATCTTCGTCTTTAGCAATCAACAATGCATTTTTATAAACACGCTCGATGTGGGACCAGTCATGGCCGCCTTCTGCGCCTTTTAACTGATTTTTTACGAATGAAATGGTGGTAGTGATTAAATCTGGACTCATGAAAATGAGGAAATTAGATAATTAGCGAATGGGCGTCTTGTTTAACGATTATTAGAATCATTTTCTAATTCACTAATTTTCTAATTATAACCTAGCCGGTTCCACCCATTTGAAGATGTTAGATTCCTGTGGAATAACCAATCTTTCCGAAATTCGCGCCATTCTTGCCGGCAATTTCATCAGGTAATCGCGGGCTTTTTCAGCCTCATCAGTGAGATTGGCCATTTTATCGATTTCCCACATTGTAACCAATTTTTGCAAAATCTCGACATAATCTGTTGCGGTATAAACACCAATCCTCTGTGCCGAATCTGAAAATTGCTCAAAAGCAGAACTGATTTTATTCCCTGATTCTCGCAAAAAACCTGCAGGCATGATGATTTTATTTTTCATCATATGTTGGAACGCCAACATCATTTCACTTGGATCAACGGCAAAAATCTGGTTCACAAACTCGCTGTAAGCATGATGGTGGCGCATTTCGTCGCCCGCAATCATCTTGCACATTTTAGACAATTTCTTGTCGCCATAAGATCTTGCAAGCTGTGCCACGCGGTTGTGTGAAATATAAGTAGCCAATTCCTGAAAACTGGTATAAACGAAGTTCTTGTATGGGTCTCTTCCCGTTCCGATATCGAAACCGTCGGTGATCAAATGTTGTGTTGTTTGTTCGACTTCGCGCATATTGACGCGGCCTGACATATAGAGGTATTTGTTGAGCAAATCGCCATGACGGTTTTCCTCGCCTGTCCATTGGCGCACCCAGTTCGACCAGCCGTTGCGTTCGACATTGTCGATGCCTTCTACATCCATTAGCCAAGATTCGTAGGTTGGAAGTGCTTCTTCGGTGATGGTGTCGCCTACTAAAACTACCCAAAAATCGTATGGCAATTCTTTTGCGATTTCACGTAATTCTTTTACTTCTTCGAAAAAATTATCACCTTCAGAATTCGGTAAAAAATCTGATGGTTGCCAGATCTGCTCAATCGGAATAAGGTATTCGTTTACGAAACCGTCGACTTTCGTTTCTAGAAATTGCATCACTTCTAGACGGATATTTTTTATAGACATATTCTGTTTATGATTTTAGATTTTAGACTTCAGATTTCCGAAATCACAATCTTGTTTAATTTCTTATTCCACCAACAATTGCCTTTTCTGTTTTCTGCATAATTTCTTCAAAAGGCAGGTCTTTTACCGACAATGGTTCATGGACGGTAAAGGTAAGACGATTTCCCAAACCAAGTGGAAAAAATCCGTATTTTACCATTTTCCATGAATTGTTGATCGTGATTGGCACCACATAGGCCGATGGTGCGTATTTACAGAGGATTTTGAGCCCGCTTTGTGCGAATTCCTTAGGTTGACCGTTTTTACTGCGTGTTCCTTCGGGGAAAATTACAGCAGAACGTTTGTGTTTTTCAATGTATTCGGACAACCCTTTGATCGTCGGAATGGCTTGTTTTGGGTCTTTTCTGTCAATTAAAACAGAACCGCCGTGGCGTAAATTGTACGAAACACTTGGAATTCCTTTCCCCAATTCTTTCTTGCTGACGAATTTCGGATGGCATTTCCTCAAATACCAAATTATGGCAATAATATCATATAAACTCTGGTGATTTGCCACAATAATTACCGGTACATTTTTCGGAATCAAGTTGCTATTCCTGAAAGTATAGCGCGTTCCGAGTAGGTTTGTGCATTTGAGCAGACAGAAATTCAGGTAATCGACACTTTTCTTGTGCGCCCGATAGCCGAATAGGTTGAAGCAAATCCACTGAACCGGATGAAAAACTACAAGGCAAAGGCCGAAACACAAATAATATATTGCCGAAACAGGATACGATAGGAGCTTTTCCATTTTTGTAAAAAGTTGCATACAAAAGTAAGAAATATATATTTATTGGTGAAAAGACAGTCAAATAGATAACGATTTACTAAATTTTTATTTTTAAGGAAATCCCAAAGAACTTTTCGAGGGTCAAAAGCATCAATTGGATGAAAGCAACAACCACACTGAGCAATCATGACAAAAAATAATTCAGGTATTTTGTATTTAGACCTAAAAAATAACTTTCTTTATTTTTATCTCGTTGTTTGATTTCTTTGAGGGATTATTTTAAATGAAACAAATCAAAAAAAATCTACACGCCAAGTAAAAAGAGAAGTTACAAACTTTAAACTTTAAACTTTTCAAAGTAAAAGTATAAAAAGTATCTTTGTGTTTTAAAATTAAGATATGTTTTCAAAGTTAGCCTACAATGTTTTCGAGCAGAGCATCCACGATTATCACTTGACGGATAACGTCGATCAGCCAGTTCACAATCCTTTCGATAAGGATAAATTCGAGCATTTATTGTACCTCAAAAACTGGATTGACACTGTTCAATGGCATTTTGAAGACATTATTCGTGATCCGAATATCGATCCGGTAGCCGCTTTAGTTTTGAAAAGAAGAATCGATGCTTCCAATCAGGAAAGAACTGACATGGTAGAATATATCGATAGTTATTTTCTTTTGAAATTTAAAGACATACAAGCCAAAGACAACGCCAAAATCAATTCTGAAAGTCCAGCTTGGGCATTCGATCGTTTGTCTATTCTTGCCTTGAAAATCTACCACATGCAGGAAGAAGCCACGCGTGAAGAAGCGACTCAGGAGCACCGTGATAAATGCCGCGCCAAGCTCGAAATTCTTTTGGAACAAAGAACTGATTTGTCAACAGCCATCGATGATTTGCTTGACGACATCAAAAACGGTGACAAATTCATGAAGGTTTATAAACAAATGAAAATGTATAACGACGATGATTTGAATCCTGTTTTGTATCAGAATAAGAAATAATTTCCGACAGTAATTGTCACAAAAAATCAAACATATCGCCGTCATGAGACTTTCCGCAATGGGAGATGTCGCTATGACGGTTCCTGTTTTACGGGCGTTTTCGAAGCAATATCCAGAAGTGAAAATCACCCTGATTTCGCGTCCTTTTTTCAAACCCTTTTTTGACGGAATTCCGAATATGGAATTTTTCGCTTTTGACGCAAAAGAAAGACATAAAGGATTTCTCGGATTGCTGCGATTGTTTGCCGATTTAAACAAGCACAATATTGATGCTTTCGCAGATTTACATAATGTTTTACGCTCGAAAATTATTCGCACACTTTTCGCTTTAAACGGCAAAAAAACGGCTTTCACAGATAAAGGAAGAGCCGAAAAAAAAGCACTAACATCCGTAGATAACAAAGTTTTCAAACCGCTAAAAACGATGTTCGAAAGACACGTTGAAACGTTCAAAAAACTCGGATTTCCAATCAATTTAGAAAATCCTACGTTTCCTGAAAAAGGAATTTTTACAAGCGAAATCCTAAAAATTACTGGCGAGAAAAGCCAAAAATGGATCGGAATCGCGGCGTTTGCCCAATACGACTCCAAAGTTTATCCGATAGATTTGATGCAGCAAGTTATCGCAGATTTGTCGAAAACCAATTGTAAAATCTTCCTTTTCGGCGGCGGCAATCAGGAAGTTGAGATTCTAGATTCGCTTTCAAAAGACAAAGAAAACGTCGTCAATATTGCCGGAAAAATAAAATTTCAAGATGAATTGCGACTCATCAGCAATCTCGATATCATGCTTTCAATGGATTCCGGAAATGCTCATATTGCGGCGATGCTTGGCGTGAAAGTAATTACGCTTTGGGGTGCGACGCATCCGTTTGCGGGGTTTTTACCTTTCAATCAACCGATGGAAAATGCTTTGGTTTCGGATAGAACGCAATTTCCGAAACTGCCGACTTCTGTTTATGGAAATAAAAAAGTGGTTGGCTATGAAGACGTCATGCGGACAATTTTACCAGAAACGGTTGTGGGGAAGATAAATTCCAATTTCTAAAAACAAATCCCAAATCACAGTCGTTTTCGATTGGAATTTGGGATTTGTTTTTTGGAATTTAACTACCGTTACACATCATCATAATCCACATAAATCTCGGCGGAAGTCGGATGCGCTTGACAAGTTAAAATCAAACCTTCGGCAATTTCGCCATCAGTAAGAATAGAATTTTTCTTCATTTCGGCAGTTCCGCTGGTGATTCTCGCAAGGCAACTGCTGCAAATACCTCCCTGGCAGGAATATGGCGCGTCGAGGCCTTGTTTTAAAGCGGCATCGAGTACGGTTTGTTTCTTCGACATTTCGAAAGTCGTTTCTTCATCATCAACTAAAACTGTGATTTTTGTGTGACCATCTAAGTTGTCATTGATTATTTTTTCCGAAAGCGACGAAGAGAACAATTCAAATTTGATGTCCTTTTCTGCAACGTTGTGCTCCTTCAAAATAGTCGAAACCAGATTGATCATTTCTTCGGGACCGCACAAATAAAATTTATCGAAAGTGATATTTTTGTATTTATTGTTGAGGATGAAATTGACAGTCGATTTTTCTATTCGTCCGAATAATTCATTATCGATTTTCGCCTGGCTGTAAACATGATGGATAAAAAACCTGCCAACATACTGCAATTGCAAATCGTGTAATTCCTGATAAAAAATGGTTTGTTCGGGTGATTTATTGCCATAAATCAATACAAATGTACTCAGCGGCTCGGCTGTTAAAACGGTTTTTATGATCGCCATTACCGGTGTAATTCCGCTTCCTGCGGCGAATGCGGCGTAGTTTTTTTGCCTTTCCGATTGTGGTTCAAAAGTAAATTTCCCTTCGGGTTTCCCTACTTCGATTAAATCACCAGCTTTCAGGTTGATGTTGGCAAATTTAGAAAAAGCACCATTGTGAACCGATTTTATTGCGATGCGCAATTCACCACTTTCAGGTGATGAGCAAATCGAGTAAGCGCGACGGATTTCGGTTCCGTCTAACGTCAATTTTAGGTTAATATATTGACCGGCTGTAAATTGATAAAATGGCTTTAGTGTTTCGGGAACGTTAAAAAGTACGGAAATCGCATTCTCGGTTTCGCGTTTTACTTCTTTAATATTAAGTTTATAAAAGGACATGCGTTTATTTTTTACAAAGATACTAAACGCGGAAGGTTTCTTAAAACGAATAACGAAATTTATATACCTAAATGTTTTATGTATAACTTTCTTATGTATATTTGTAATTCAATTCCACCTATGAAAAACTCTCAATTATATAAAGGCAGCCTCAACACCATCATCATGAAATTGCTTGAAGAAAATGGCAAAATGTATGGTTATGAGATTACGCAAAAAGTAAAATTGATTACGCAAGGCGAACTTAATATCACTGAAGGCGCGCTATATCCGGCTTTGCACAAATTGGAAGCCGATGGTTTGCTTGATGTTGAAATGGAGAAAGTCGATAATCGCATCAGGAAATATTACAAATTGACAAAAAAGGGCGCTACTGAAACTGTAAATCGCCTTGCGGAACTAGAAGATTTTATCCGAAATATGCAAACAATAGTCAAACCCAATTTTGAATTTTAACCATGAAACTGACCCGAGAAAACATCCAGTTTATTGATCATTATTTGCGAAAATCAGACGTTTTTTATGCCGACATCCGTACGGAAATGATTGATCATGTCGCTTCTGCCGTGGAAACGAAGATGAAACGTGACAATCTCGATTTTTATGATGCTTTCAGGAATTATATGGCTGTCAATAAAAATGAAATCCTGAAGGGAAATCGCCGGTATGTAAGTTTCAACTTTTCGGTTTTAAAACGATTTGGAAAATTTCTTATCCAGCCGAAAATGTTTCCTTTGGCGCTGGCTTTTTTCATTTTCGCGTACCTGAGCTTTGATAAAATTAATGTCGATTTTTGGCTCGATGAATTTCATCTTCTTCCGTGTTCTGTTTTTATCGTAATTATGGCAGTCCAGTTAATTTACACACGGCTGGTTATGAAAAAGCGGTTCTATTATCTCGAACGAACATCGTTGATTCCGATGATTGTGAATTATACACAATTTATGCTGGTTGGTCGGGATTTCATCGAAATGAATATTTTTGCGACCTATTTCCTTTTATATATCCTTGCTGCGTATGTCATTTATTTCTGCTCGGAAATTTACGTTTTTAAAAAATCCATGAAACTGTTTTACGCCCAATGAAAATTACAGCAACACAAATCGAGCAATTATACGCTTTCACAAGACAGCATTTTGTCGAATATTACGATTTGCAGACAGAACTTGTTGACCATCTTGCTAATGCGATTGAAGCAAAGTCTGCCGAAAATCCAACACTAACTTTTGACGAAATTCTCCAATCAGAATTTAAAAAATTCGGTATTTTCGGGTTTATGGAAGTTGTGGAAAACAGGAAAAAAGCACTGACGCGGAAATACCATAAAATCGTCTGGAAACATTTCCTCGAATTTTTCAAATTGCCTAAAATTGCGATTGTTATAGTTTCATTTGTCCTTGTTCTTAATGCTTTAAAATACCTGCAGAGCGCACCTGAAATGTATGTGGTTGTATTTGCCATACTAACCCTTTTTTTATTGGGTAAATCTATCGCCGATAATTATAAAAAAAAGGAAAAGCAACCCGAAAAAAGATGGCTTTTTGAAGAAATTGTTTCGGGTTACGGCAGCATTACAGCATTTTTTGTTGTACCAGTGCAGTTACTGAATTCGTTTTCTCGGAATTCAGAGACAATGTTCAACACGACAGCTTCCATGTATGGATTTAGCGTATTTTTAGTTGCATACGCCGTTATTTGCTACATTATTACGGTAATCATACCATCTAAAGCCAAAGAATATCTTGCACAAACTTATCCGGAATATGCACTTATGCAATAGTAACTTTTTATTACTTTAGCAGACTAAACTACAAACCAAACCAACAAATTATGTTTAAAAAATTCCTCATGCTCGAATGGAAGGCTTTCACTAGGTCTGCTTCGTTCGGAACGAATTTGGTGTTAAAAATCTTTATGATTTTGGGCGCCATTTATTTCTCGGTCATGTTCCTTATCTTGGGCGCTGCTGTTTTTTATATCCTTAAAGATGAACTGAAACTTGACCCCATACAAACCGTTAGCAAATACCTGATTTATTATTGTATAATTGACTTGATCATCAGGTTGTTGTTGCAAAAAATACCGGTACTCAATATCAGGCCGCTATTGGTACTGCCGATAAAGAAACCCACAATCGTTAATTTCTCGCTCGGAAAAACGTATCTCTCTTTTTTTAATTTGTTGCACCTGTTTTTCTTTATGCCGTTTACGGTTGTTTTGCTGATAGAAGGCTATGATGTTGCCAGTGTTTTAATTTGGCATTTTTCGGTTTTCTGTCTGATTTTCAGCAATAATTTTATAGGTATTTTACTCAACAACAAAGACAATCTGTTTTTTATTTTCATTGGACTTGTTGTGGCTTTCGCTGCTTGCCAGTACTATAATGTTTTTGACGTGACCGTTTATACGGCTGTATTTTATCAAGGACTGTTCGATACAAAATGGGTGTTTTTAATTCCGGTCGGTTTATTGATTGGGTTGTTTTACATCACATTTCATTATTTCAAAAGCGAGCTGTATCTTGATGCCGGACTTGCAAGCAAACATGAAATTGCGAAGACCGAAAACCTTACATGGCTCAACCAGTTTGGTACCGTGGGCACCTTCTTGAAAAACGACATCAAGCTCATCAAACGCAACAAGCGATCTAAGACAACCGTTATTATGAGTGTGCTTTTCCTTTTTTACGGAATGCTTTTCTTTTCAAGTGGCATTGAAGCTTATGACAATCCATTCATGCACATGTTCGCCGGGATTTTCGTTACAGGTGGTTTTTTATTCACTTTCGGACAGTTCGTGCCAAGCTGGGATAGTTCCTATTATCCTTTGATGATGACCCAGAACATTCCATACAAAGGCTACTTGAGCTCAAAATGGTGGCTGGTTGTGATAGCAACAGTTATATCGTCTTTATTATCAGCTTTTTACCTTTATTTTGGATGGGAGGTTTATCTAACAATTCTTGTCGGTGCCGTTTATAATATTGGTGTCAACTCGCACCTTGTATTGTTGGGCGGCGCTTATACAAAAACGCCGGTAGATTTGACTTCCTCTAAAGGTGCTTTTGGCGATAAAAAAGCTTTTAACGTAAAAACCATGCTTATTTCGCTACCAAAATTATTGCTTCCGATGTTGCTTTATGGACTCGGAACAGCATTGTTCAACGCTACAACCGGATTGGCATTTGTAGCTGTAGCTGGCGTTTTGGGGTTTGTCTTACGGAATAAGGTTTTTTCGCTCATTGAAAAAGTTTATAAAACCGAAAAATACGCAACCCTCGACGCATACAAACAAAAAGGATAAACCATAAAATCTACGAAAATGATACAAGTCAATAACCTTTCAAAATCATACAACGGTACAACCGTACTCAAGATAGACAATCTCGAAATCAAAAAGGGCGAAAGCTTCGGGCTTGTTGGCAATAACGGTGCCGGAAAAACCACATTTTTCAGCCTTTTACTCGATTTGATACAACCATCGTCAGGACACATCAACAACAACGGCGTGCAGGTCAATACTAGCGAAAATTGGAAGCCGTTTACGGCATCTTTCCTCGACGAAAGTTTCCTTATCGGATATTTGACACCCGAAGAATACTTCTATTTTATTGGTGATTTGCGAGGACAAAACAAAGCCGACGTTGATGCTTTATTGTTGAAACACGAAGAATTTTTTAACGACGAAATCCTGAAAAGCAAAAAATATATTCGCGATTTTTCAAAAGGAAATCAGAAAAAAGTAGGCATCATCGCTACCTTAATCGGCAATCCGGAAGTGGTGATTTTAGACGAGCCATTCGCAAACCTTGATCCGACAACGCAGTTTCGCCTAAAAAAAATCATCAAAGACTTAGCCGATAATCCAAATGTTACGGTTTTGGTTTCGAGCCACGATTTGCTGCATACTGTTGAAGTTTCAGATAGGATTGTTGCGCTGCACAAAGGTAAAGTGGTGAAAGACATCCAGACTTCTGCCGAAACACTCAAAGAACTCGAGGAATTCTTTGCAGTATAACTATTGCTTCTCTTATATGTTTTCTTTGCGCCTTACTGGCTTTGCGTGAATTTATCTGACTCGCAAAGCCCGTAAGGCGCAAAGTGATTTTTTTCAAAAACCAAGACAGTAAATTCACCTTTTTTATATTCTCAATAAAAAATCTGCGAATCTGTAGCCTTATCCATTACATCAAAAACAGCAATAGAATCTTTTGCCATATCAAAAAGAAACGTATTTTTACCAGTTGTAATACTAAAAATAGCTTTTGCAAGTTATGTCTAAAAACGTTTTTACATTGAAAACCAACAAACTCAGATACTTTTCCCCGTTTATAATCCTCATTTTCTTGATGGCCTGTTCTACCAAAAAAGACAAGTTTATCAACCGAAAATGGCAAGCGTTAAACACCAAATATAATGTCCTATACAATGGCAATGTCGCTTTGGATAAGGGTATGGAGGATTTGAAACTGAAATACAAAGACAACTATTGGGAAATTCTGCCAATTGAAAGGATGCAGATTTCTGCCGAAAACATACTCCCTGGACAGACCAAAAATGCTAATTTTGACCGCGCCGAAGAGAAAGCCGTAAAAGCCATCCAGAAGCGCTCAATGAACATTGACGGCAAGGAGAAAAACCCACAAATGGACGAAGCGCACCTACTACTCGGGAAATCGCGCTATTATGACCAACGCTTTATTCCGGCATTGGAGGCATTCAACTACATCCTTTATAAATACCCGGAAAGCGATAAAATATACGAAGCCAAAATTTGGCGTGAACGCACCAACATGCGATTGGACAACGATGCGATTGCTGTAAAAAACTTGCAACAATTACTAAAGGAAATTAAATTTAAAGATCAAATTTTTGCCGATGCAAATGCAACGCTGGCGCAAGCTTTCCTGAATTTAGAAGAGCGTGACAGTGCTTTGGTAAGACTCAATAAAGCGATTGAATTCACAAAGTCAGACGAGGAAAAAGCGCGGTATCGTTTTATTCTCGGGCAACTTTATGAAGATCAGGGTGATGGTGAAAAAGCATTTGCTGCATTCCAATCGGTCATCGATATGAAAAGAAATTCGCCAAGACGCTATATTATTCAGTCGCATGCAGAACAAGCCAAGCAATTCGATTTTGCTAAAGGTGATACGATTGTGTTCCTTAAAAAATACCGCGATTTGCTCGAAGACAGAGAAAACAGACCATTTCTCGACGTGCTGAACCACCAGATGGGATTGTTTTATGACAAACAAAAAAAATCAAAGCAGGCTATAAAATTCTACAACCGCTCCCTTCGCACAAAATCTGAGGATGCCTATCTTGCCGCATCCAACTATCGGAATCTCGCAAAATTGTATTTCGATAATGCAAAATACCAAACCGCCGGACAGTACTATGACAGTACGCTCGTACGTATGAATGCAAAGACAAGAGAATACAAAAACGTCAAAAAGAAACGCGATAATCTTGAAGATGTCATCAAATACGAAGCAATCGCACAGCAGAATGATAGCATATTGAATGTAGTGGCTTTGTCTGAAAGTGATAAAAAAAGTTTCTATGAAGATTATATTGTCAAGCTGAAAAAAGCCGATGCTGCAAAAGCCAAGCTTGCAAAAGAAGCACAAGAAAAAGCAGCACGTGAAAACCGCGACAATAATAATGACGACGATCTTTCAAATGTAAAATCTGCTGACGGCAAAGAACGTCTCGGCGCAAAAGACGACAAAAGCGATCCCACAAGCGCAGCAGCTACAAAATCTCCACCTGCACCAGTTGTAAAAACAGGCGGAAAAACCGATAGCTTTTACTTCTACAATCCCACAACAGTTGCATACGGTAAAATAGAATTCAGGAAAAGATGGGGCACAAGGGCGTTGAAAAACAACTGGAGGTTGTCTTCGATTAAAAACACTGATGAAACCGCTACAGAACGTCCGGATTCAGAAAATTCAGATTCACTTAAAGCTGTAGATACTAAAGCTACCGCTGAAAAAGCAATAGCCGAAGAAAAATATACGCCCGAATTTTACATCAAACAATTGCCGTCGTCACAGAAAGTATTGGACAGCCTTGCCAAAGATCGCAATTTTGCGTACTATCAGCTTGGGGTCATTTATAAAGAAAAATTCAAGGAATATAAACTTTCGGCAAGCAAACTCGAACAGTTGCTCAACAACAAGCCGGAAGAAAGGCTGATATTGCCATCGATGTACAATTTATACCTGATTTACCAGATCATCGATAAAGACAAGGCCGTTGTGATGAAAAACAAAATCATTTCTCAATATCCACAATCACGCTATGCCCAATTGCTACAAAATCCTGACACGAAAGATTTAGCACAAATGACGCCTGAAGCAACTTATGAAAAACTGTTCAAACAATATGAAGATGGCGATTACCGCAATTTGCTATCAGACCTTGAAGCGGCAGTCGATCAATTTACAGGAGAGGATATAATGCCGAAATTAGAGTTACTGAAAGCCAACACTGCCGGAAAATTAAAAGGTATTGTAGATTATAAAAGCGGACTCAATTTCGTAGCGCTTAATTATCCCAACAGCAGCGAGGGCAAACAAGCCGAAGAAACGCTCAAGACAGATGTTCCAATCTTGGAGAAATTGAAATTCTACCGCGACAAGCCGGAAAGCTGGAAAATTATATACAAGATCAACAATCTTGAAACGCCTGCAACAAAGCAATTGATTGAAAAAGTGAAAAAATTTGCTTCAGAAAGAACTGTTGAAAAACTAAAATCATCAATTGATATTTATACGATGACCGAAAATTTCGTCGTGATTCATGGGATTCCTTCAGAAGAAAAAGCTAAAGATATTGTTTCTATTTTGAAAGATTACAAAGATTATAAGATTGCAGAGGAAGCCGTTGTGGTTTCGAATGAGAATTACAGAATCGTACAGATCAAGAAAAATCTAGCAGAATACTTGGTTACACCAGCAACTGCACCCGAACCAGATCCCGTGGCACCACCAACGCCGGTTGCCCCAACACAAAAAACGCCGCAGAAAAACAATCCAAAAACACCGCCTAAAGACCCAAAAAACATGCAGCCCGGAAACGGAAAACAACCTTCGTTAAATGAGGTTCGCCCGGAAGACACTGATGATCCATCGCCAGACAGCAATACGGAAAAGCCTAAATTAAATACGCCGCCAACTCCGAAAAGAAAACCTTAATTATGTTCGAGAAAAGTCCGAAATCATATACCGATTTGTTGGGAAAAACCAACAGAATTGTGGAGGGAACGACAATCAAAGGCGATATTATTTCGCATGCTGATTTCAGACTTGATGGCGGATTAACAGGAAATTTTAATTGTAAAGGAAAAATAGTGATTGGTCCGGCCGGAAGTGTTTTCGGCGACATCGTATGTAAAAATGCGGATATAGAAGGAAAATTTGAAGGAAAGATCCAAGTAGCTGAAGTCCTTAATATTAAATCAAAAGCCATTATCCACGGCGAAGTCATCTGCGGAAAATTATCGGTCGAACCCGGAGCCGAGTTCAGCGCATCTTGCGTTATGAAACCTTATTCTAAATCAATTCCGCCCCACGATGGACAACCAAAACCAGAAGAAAAGAACCAATAATAAGTGGCTGGCGTTGATCAATATTCCGATTCAAATGGGAGTGATCGTGTTTTTGTTTGCTTATGGCGGGAAATGGTTGGATGGAAAATATCCGAATTCACATAATATTTACGTGAAAATATTAACGCTTGTCGGTATCGCGCTGGCGTTTTACAATATCAACAAGCAATTAAAGGAAATCAATAAAATGGACCAATAAATGGAACTGAAAAGATTTAGCCCTGTTTTAAAATCAATCCTCATCACCGCAATATTGTTGGGGTTGCACAAATTGGTCTTTGGATTTTTTTTACCGGAAATAGAAAGCAGTTATCACTTTTCACTGTTGTTACTTTATGGTTTTTTCGGACTTTGTTCTGCTTTGATCACGCTTGTTTCAGTGATTCTTAAAAAGTACAGCATCAATAGTGTAGGACAGGTTTTTTTACTCACTACATTTTTGCAGATTTTGGCTTGTTTCGCTATTTTTTATGCTCCGATTAATACTTCCGAAACATTAATTCCTACAGAAAAACCCAACTTTCTAATTGTTTTTTTGTTGTTTTTGGCAATAGAAACAATTCTGACCGTTCGTTTATTGAACAAAAATCAGTAAATCGGATTTAATTCATCACTTTCATCAAAAAAATATTTTTTAGATGCTTTTGCGTATAAATAAAAAATGTACCTTTGCACCAAATTTCAGAAAGTAAAATTAAGATAATAAATACGCTATGGTGTTTTCTAAAAAACCGTTCAAATTTACAATAGCCACTTTACTAGTATGTCTTCCTCTTTTGGGTTTTGCAAATCAACCGCAGGATACCGTAAAAGCGCAAACAGAAAGTAAGGCCGTTCATGCAAACGAAGAAGGTCATGAAGCCCATGCTAAAGTACTTACTTTAGCCGAAAAAATTGATGCGCACAAGGCACACCACGTATTAGATGCGCATAGTTTCATCCTTTTTGAAAACGAAGAAACGGAGAAATCTTATGGTTTTCCATTGCCGATTATATTTTGGGACAATGGTATTCACATTTTTTCTTCTTCAAAATTCGAGCATGGAAAAGCGGCAGAATCTAACGGAAACTATTATGTTTTAGGACACGACGAAAAAATCTATAAAACAGATGCTTCAGGAACCCTAATTGGCGATGCGCACCATCCTACAAATGAAAAAGTAGTGTTGGATTTTTCCATCACAAAAAATGTTTTGACCATGTTGGTCGTGGCGCTTTTAATGTTTTGGATTTTCGCAGGATTGGCAAAATCTTTCGCTAAAAATGGTGGAATTTCATCAGGTTTCGGGAGGATTTTTGAACCAATCGTATTGTATGTTCGTGACGAAATTGCTATCCCTAACATCGGCGAAAAACACTATAAAAGATACATGAGCTATTTGCTTACCATCTTTTTCTTTGTTTGGTTTTTGAATATTTTCGGACTCACACCACTAGGAATAAACGTTACCGGAAATATAGCAATCACTTTTGGATTGGCAGTTATTACCTTTTTAATCACCAACTTTACAGCAAATAAAAATTATTGGGGACACATTTTCTGGATGCCTGGCGTGCCGCTTCCGATGAAAATCATTTTGGCGCCAATTGAATTGTTGGGTGTATTAATCAAACCGTTCTCATTAATGATTCGTTTGTATGCCAACATCATCGCTGGACACATCGTATTGATGAGTCTGATTGCATTGATTTTTATTTTTAAAAGCTGGGTAGGCGGAACGTTATCATTTTTGCTTTCGTTCGCCATTTCAACCATTGAGATTTTGGTTGCCTTATTACAGGCCTATATTTTCACGATGCTGTCTGCTTTGTATTTTGGTTCTGCCGTAGAGGAGCACCACCACGAAGAAGCACATCACTAAGAGTCGAAAGATGAAAGTCGAAAGTCAAAAGCTTTCCGCCTTTGGACTTTAGGCTTTAGACTAACTTGAATGTTTAATTTTTAATACATATATTATGGAAATTCCTAGAATCGTTGGAGCAGGATTAGTAGTTATCGGAGCTGGTATCGGTATCGGTAAAATCGGTGGACAAGCAATGGATGCTATTGCACGTCAACCTGAAGCTACAGGAAAAATTCAAACAGCTATGCTAATTGCAGCAGCGCTTATTGAAGGTATCGGATTTGCTGCATTATTTGCAGTTGCTGAAAACGCTTAAAAAAAACAAAAAGCTGTAACGGTTGGTTGCAGCTTTTGTTTCAATTTTACATTACACATTAAAGATATAACGCACACATAATATGGAAAAGTTAATTGAAGATTTTTCGTTAGGTTTGTTCTTCTGGCAAATGCTGATTTTTATCGGATTGATATTCCTTTTGAGAGCTTTCGCTTGGAAACCAATCTTAAATGCCGTTAACGAAAGAGAAGAAGGAATTCGCAACGCACTCCTTTCTGCTGAACAAGCAAGAAGCGAAATGCAAAACCTTCAGGCAGACAACCAACGTATTTTACAGGAAGCCAGAATGGAACGCGACACCATCCTAAAAGAAGGCCACCAGATAAAAGAAAAAATGATTGCCGATGCTAAAACTGAAACTCAAGTGGTTACAGCCAAAATGATCGAGCAGGCAAAAGCAGCTATCGAAAGCGAAAAAAATGCTGCTATGGCAGAATTAAAAGCCCAGGTTTCTTCATTGTCACTTGAAATCGCTGAAAAATTATTGAAAGACGAATTGTCTAACAAAGAAGCTCAAACCAAATTGGTTGAGAAAATGTTGGGCGACGCTAAATTAAACTAATATGGCAGGTACAAGAGCAGCAATCCGTTATGCAAAGGCAGTGCTTGATACAGCAAACGACAAAGGCGTGGCTGTAGCCGTAAATGCTGATATGGCGACCATCGCTTCAACCATCAATGGTAACGTCGAATTGAGTGCTTTTATCGTAAACCCTACTTTGGGAACGGATGCTAAAGAAAGTGCATTGTTGGAAATTTTTGCAGATGTAAATCCATTGACAAAAGATCTTTTCGGATTATTGTCGGGTAACAAGAGGTTTGAAGCCTTGTCTGATATTGCATCTGAATACAACCGTTTGTTCGACGAAATGAATGGTGTTGAAGTAGCAAAAGTGACAACTGCAATTCCGATGGATGCAGCACTTGAAGCAAAAGTTTTGGCGAAAATCCTTACTTTTTCGAACAAGAAAATAGTAATTGAAAACATTATAGATCCAGCGATTATTGGCGGATTCATATTAAGAATAGGCGACAAGCAATACAATGCTTCCATTGCCAACAGTTTACAGGTATTAAAAAGAGAATTAAGTAACTAGTTATTTATAAATAATTATGGCGGAAATCAAACCTGCTGAAATTTCAGCAATATTAAAGAAACAATTATCAGGTTCTGAATCTGGTGCTACGCTTGAAGAAGTTGGAACAGTATTGAACGTCGGTGACGGTATCGCGCGTATCTACGGTCTTTCAAATGTTCAGTATGGTGAGCTTGTGGAGTTCGATAACGGACTTGAAGCTATCGTTTTGAACCTTGAAGAAGATAACGTAGGTGTGGTACTTTTAGGACCATCAACGGGAATCAAAGAAGGTTCAACTGCAAAAAGAACACAACGTATTGCGTCTCTAAAAGTTGGTGAAGAAATGGTAGGCCGTGTAGTCAATACACTTGGTTTTCCAATCGACGGAAAAGGACCAATTGGTGGAACACTTTACGAAATGCCACTCGAAAGAAAAGCACCGGGAGTTATCTTCCGTCAACCCGTTACTGAACCATTGCAAACAGGTGTAAAAGCTGTCGATGCGATGATCCCTGTAGGCCGTGGACAACGTGAGCTGGTAATTGGTGACCGTCAAACTGGTAAATCTACCGTTTGTCTTGATACCATTTTGAATCAAAAAGAATTTTATGATGCAGGTCAGCCTGTATTCTGTATATATGTTGCCATCGGACAAAAAGCTTCGACCGTAGCAGGAATTGCTAAAATGTTAGAAGAGAAAGGCGCAATGGCTTACACCGTAATCGTTGCCGCTAATGCTTCTGACCCTGCACCGATGCAGGTGTATGCGCCACTTGCGGGTGCAGCTATCGGAGAATATTTCCGTGATTCAGGTCGTCCAGCGTTAATCGTTTATGATGATTTGTCTAAACAAGCCGTTGCTTACCGTGAGGTGTCTCTTTTGTTAAGAAGACCACCGGGACGTGAGGCATATCCTGGAGACGTTTTTTACTTGCACAGTCGTTTATTAGAGCGTGCTTGTAAAGTAATCAACAACGACGAAATCGCAAAAGCAATGAACGACTTACCCGATTCTATCAAAGGTATCGTAAAAGGTGGCGGTTCATTAACAGCTTTACCAATTATTGAAACACAAGCGGGTGACGTTTCTGCATACATCCCAACTAACGTAATTTCGATTACAGACGGACAGATTTTCCTTGATGGTGATTTGTTCAACTCTGGGGTTCGTCCGGCGATTAACGTAGGTATTTCGGTATCTCGTGTTGGAGGTAACGCACAAATTAAATCGATGAAGAAAGTTGCCGGTACTTTGAAACTTGATCAAGCACAATTTCGTGAATTGGAGGCGTTTGCAAAATTCGGTTCTGATCTTGACGCGGTTACTTTAAACGTAATCGAAAAAGGAAGAAGAAACGTTGAAATCTTAAAACAAGGTTTGAACGATCCTTACAAAGTGGAAGATCAAGTAGCAATCATTTATGCCGGTTCTAAAAACTTGTTGAGAAATGTTCCTGTAAACAAAGTAAAAGAATTCGAAAAAGACTTCTTAGAATACCTGAATACAGGTCATCAAGACACTTTGAAAGCTCTAAAAGCCGGAAAACTGGATGACGAAATCACAGGTGTGATTGAAAAAGCAGCTAAAGAAGTTTCAGCGAAATATAATTAAATGGGTTCTGGGTTTTGGGTGTTAGGTTTTAGTATTTTCTGAACCCAACACCCAACACCTAATACCTAAAACCTATAAACAATGGCAAACCTAAAGGAAATCCGTAACAGAATTACCTCCGTCTCCTCAACGATGCAGATTACATCGGCGATGAAAATGGTTTCTGCTGCAAAACTGAAGAAAGCACAAGATGCAATCACGGCGATGCGCCCTTATGCCGAAAAATTGACAGAATTGCTTCAAAATCTTTCTGCAACACTCGACGGTGATGCTGGTGGTGATTTTACCGCACAAAGAGAAGTAAAACGTGTTTTGATCGTTGCCATCACATCTAATCGTGGATTGAGCGGTGCTTTTAACTCGAATATCGTTAAAGAAGCAAGACGTCTTACCGAAAACGAATATGCGGGAAAACAAGTTGATTTTATTACCGTTGGTAAAAAAGGAAACGATGCTATCCGCAAAACGCACACGGTAATCACAAATAACAACAATGTTTTCGATAACCTTACGTTCGAAAATGTTGCCCTAATTGCAGATGAATTGGTGCAACTTTTCACAGAAGGAAAATACGACAAGATTGTTTTGGTTTATAACCAATTCAAAAATGCCGCAACGCAAATCGTTCAGGCAGAGCAATTTTTGCCGTTAGTGCCGCTTAAATCAGACTTGCCACAAAACGCAACGGATTATATTTTCGAGCCTTCAAAAGAAGAAATCGTATTGACATTAATCCCGAAAATGCTTAAAACGCAATTGTACAAAGCCATTCGCGATTCGTTCGCATCTGAACACGGCGCACGTATGACCGCAATGCACAAAGCAACCGATAACGCTACCGAGTTGAGAAACCAGTTAAAACTGACCTACAACAAAGCGCGTCAGGCAGCGATTACCAACGAAATTTTAGAGATTGTTGGTGGAGCAGAAGCCTTGAACGGATAATTAAGAATACCACACAAATTTGATAGAAGAAAAGCCGATAATTAATTATCGGCTTTTTTTATTGGTTCAAATGGTACAGTATAAAACCGTAAAATTCCGATTCCGACTGCAGCCACGAATCGTAACTCGTGTTATTCCCACTGTGCCCGGATTTTCTGGCAATCTTAATATAAACCGGGTTTTTCTGTGCGGCACGATTCTGCAATCTTGCAGCAAATTTATACGAATGAACAGGAGGCACACGATCGTCATTTTCAGAAGTCAAAATTAATGTCACCGGATAATTTACGTCTTCTTTTATATTCTGGTAAGGCGAATAGGCCATCATTGCTTGATATTCGTCCTCGTTTTCGGGATCTCCATATTCGTCGTTATGGAAACGCCCAACGGTATAATCTGAGAATCTCGACATATCAAAAACGCCCACTTCTGGAACGGCAACTTTAAACAATTCAGGTCTTTGTGTCATTGCAACGCCAACCAATAAACCGCCTTGCGAACCGCCGGTTATGGCGAGTTTGTTTGGAGAAGTGTATTTTTGAGCAATCAAAAATTCTGCTGCATCAATAAAATCATTGAACGTATTGTTCTTTTTTAGTCGTGTTCCGTCGAGGTGCCATTGCTTGCCTTTGTCACCGTTGCCTCGGATTTCTGCATAAGCGAATACACCGCCATTCTCCAGAAAATAGAGCAATCCGGTATCATAATTATAAGCATTTATCTTTCCGAAACCACCATAAGCTTTTAAAATTGTCGGATTATTACCGTCAAGCGGAAGTCCTTTTTTATAAACGATGGTAATGGGAACATCAACATTGTCGCGACTTTTATACGTGATGGTCTTCGTTTCGAAATAACCGAAAGGGAACACATTTGCTTTTGCTTTATAGCGGTCGTTAAAAAAAGGCAAGTCTTCACCGGTTTCGATGTTAATTTTGAAATTTTGGTTCGGCATCACATACGAAAACTGCGTATAAAAAAGCTCCTTTGTTTTTGCGTCAAAAAAGCTGAAATCCAAATCCGTTCCTTGCGGCGCTTCAATTTTTCGGATCCATTTGCCGGAATAATCATAAACCAAAAGATAGTTTTTTCCAATAGTTTTGTACTTGCAAACTATATAATCGCCCAACAAATACGACCTTACCAACAAATGTGTATAAATCTGAGGAATAATAACTTTTTCATTCTTACGGTCTTTTAAGTCAAAAGATCGAATTTCGCCCCAATCGTAATCTTTGGATGAAAAGTAAACGCGGTTGTCTCGAAAACTCAGGAATTCCAAGCCGGTAGCATCATTTTCGATGAATTTATCCAGCACCATTTTCTCATCAAGATCGGCGACATAATAGTTCTTGAGTGTTTCCTCTTTGTTGTCCTCAATGATAAAAAGCTTATTGGAAGCCGTAAAAAAGCTTAAAATATTACCTTCCGTTTTGCTGTCGTCAAAAACTAGTTTGTCTTGCTCCTGCAGCGTTCCGATTTTATGGTACATCAATTGGAAGGTTGAATCTTTGGCAAACTGCTGGCGGTTGCTGTTTTTCTTATAGAAAATACCTTCTTCGCCGTTCCACGAAACGTTTGAAAACTTTACATTTTGCAAAACATCATCGAGTTGTTTTTTTTGCTTAAAATCATAAAACCTTATTTCTTGCCTGTCACTGCCATCGACAGCAATCTTAAACGATAACAATTTTGAGGTTTTTGAAGGGAAATATTTGGTAATCGACACTACCTTATCATCGTAAATCAAATTCGGATTAATAATTTCCAACGGCTTTTCATCGAGGCTTTTTGCCACATAAAGCGATGAAGATTTGTCATTTTGCTTTCGGAACATATAAAAAAAATAAGCGCCTTTTCGGTCAGCAAGTTTATAGGAACGACCGGCATCGTATTTTTTTATAGTTTTCAAAGACGCATAAGTATTGCCGATTTCGGCAAAATGTGCGTCGGTAAACGTGTTTTGTGCAGCAATCCAATCGGCCATTTCGGTACTGCGCATATCTTCCATCCAAGGATAATCATCCGCAAAAGAAATGCCGTGTTTGCTAACTAAAACCGGTGTTTTTTTAGCTTTTGGAAATTCTTGTGCGAAGCAAAATGTCGTAAATATAAAGCAACTGCAAAGCGAAATTATTTTCATTTGAAAGACAAGATTGAGCGACAAATATAATGCAAATCAGCACAACGAAAACCCGTGAAAAACAACAATAAACCAAAGAAATCGTTATTTTTGTTCGACAAATAAATTTCCCGGAACATTGAGTTTATACAAAAATCTTTTTAAGCAAACAGCCATTTATGGTTTAGCGACGGTTTTGCCGAGGATGTTCAGTTTTTTACTGGTTCCGATTTACACAAAATTATTACCCAAAGCAGAATATGGCGCCGTTAACGTCATTTTTGCCTATATGATTTTTTTTAATGTTATTCTGGCCTACGGAATGGAGACCTCTTTCTTTAGGTTTTATAATAAAGAAGACAATAAAAAAAGTGTAATAGAAACTTCCATTATTTCTATTTTCTGGACTTCCCTGCTGTTTCTGTCTGCAGCATTAATCTTCCGCAATCAGCTCGCTCATTTTATTGGATTTGACGTTCAGTATATTACTTATACCATCTGGATTATTGCGTTGGACGCATTGGTGATAATCCCGTTTTCAAAACTTCGGGCAACAGCAAGACCAATCAAATATGCAATCATTAAAATCGGAAACGTCGTAATCAACCTTACGCTGAATCTTTTCTTCCTGATCTACTTGCCGAAAATTGCAAAGGCATATCCCGACTCTTTCCTGAGTTCGATGTATTTTGAAAATTTTAAGATCGGCTATATTTTTGTATCCAATATCATTGCGAGTTTATTGACATTTGCGATCCTTTTACCAAATTATTTTCAGGTAAAATGGCATTTCGATTTCGGGCTCTGGAAAAGAATGATGCGTTACGGATTGCCAATCTTGATCGCCGGAATCGCATTTGCAATCAATGACCAGTTCGATAAGATTTTACTTGAAAAACTATTGCCCGCAGATATCGCCAAAGATCAGGTTGGTGTTTATGCCGCTTGTTACAAACTCGGCTTGTTTATGGTTTTGTACCGTACGGCTTATACATTGGGCATAGAACCTTTCTTTTTCAGCCACGCGTCAAATGAAAAAGCATCCGAAACTTATGCAACGATTACCAAATACTTTGTGATTTTCGGATCTTTTATACTGTTATCAGTCATTGTCTTTGCAGATGTTTTCAAAGTTTTGATGATCCGGGATAGCACCTATTGGGTCGCAATGAAAGTCGTCCCGTTGATTATTCTGGCCAATTTTTTCTTAGGCATTTATACCAATCTTTCCGTTTGGTACAAACTGATAGATAAGACGCATATCGGCGCATACATATCGCTAATTGGTGCCGGGATAACGCTTTCGCTGAATTTTATCCTGATACCAATTATGCAAAAAAATGGATATGACGGCTATATGGGCTCTGCAATTGCGACCATTGCTGCCTATGGAAGTATGATGGTGATTTCGTATGTATGGGGAAATAAGTATTATCCGATTCCGTATGACATGAAAAAAATTGGCGGTTATCTTGGCCTTTCCATCCTTTTTTCCGTAATTTCTTTTTATTATTTCCGTGAAAATTATTTTGTCGGAATTCCGTTATTGCTCGTTTTTATGTGTTTTATTTATTATAACGAAAAAGACACGCTAAACCGCATCATTCGCGGAAAATCAAAAACACCAACCGTAAAAGATTTAATCCCAAACACACAAAATCCAGATGAAGATCCAGATAATCAATAAATCAGAACATGCGCTGCCGAATTACGAAACCATTGCGTCTGCGGGAATGGATTTAAGAGCAAGCATTCCCGAATCCATCACCTTAAATCCGCTCGAACGGGCGATTGTCAAAACCGGACTTTTTATCGAATTGCCCATCGGCTATGAAGCACAAGTGCGTCCGAGAAGCGGACTTGCGGCCAAAAAAGGCGTTACAGTTCTCAACTCTCCTGGAACGATTGATGCCGATTATCGCGGAGAAATTGGTGTGATTTTAGTAAATTTATCCAACGAAGCTTTTGTCGTCGAAAATGGTGAAAGAATTGCACAACTAATTATCGCCAAACACGAACGCGCCGAATGGACCGAAGTGGAAGTTTTGACCGAAACATCTCGTGGCGAAGGCGGCTTTGGGAGCACTGGCGTGAAATAAATTACGAACTTAATTTTATAAACATGAAAAATCAAGTCATTTTTATCCTTATTATCCTTTTTAATTCCCTTGCGTTTTCGCAAGAAAAAAAAATAGATCAGACATTGCTTGATGATGCCTGCAAATGCATAAAAAAGATAGATTATGATTTGGAAACACCGCAAAAGACAGACTCAATAAAGGCTTGTATTTCGGGCGCGATCATGGCAAGTCAGATGAAAAATATTCTTAATGAAGTTGATAAAAAAAAGGCTGAAGTTACTGCCGATACCACGGTCACCAAAAACCTCGATTTCACTATTTTTACCGATGAAAATTTTCCTGAAATTCAAAAAAAATTGCTAGATGAATGCCCCGCAGTAAAATTATTATTACTGTCTAACAACAAGAAATCAAAGCATTCCCTTTCAGACAATGATAAAGCAATGGCTTTTTACCGCGAAGGAGAACAATATTTCAGCCAAGGAAATTATGAGTCAGCTTTAGTACAATTCAACAAAGCGGTAAAGAAAGATTCAAAATTCGCTTTCGCTTGGGATAATTTAGGAATTTGTTACAGAAAATTAGGCCGTTATAAGGAAGCAATTCCATGTTATGAAAAATCATTGGCGCTTGACCCGAAAGGCACTGTTCCTCTCGGAAGCCTTGCCACTGCTTATGAACTGTTGAAGGATTACAAGAATGCCGCTGCCGCTCATTTAAAAATGATTGAATATTACCCCGAAAACCCCGAAGGATATTATGGCGCCGGAAGGATGTTTTATCTCGATGGACAATATGAAAAAGGCGTAGATAACATTTGCCAGGCTTACATGCTTTATAAAAAAACAAACTCCCCATACATTCACGATGCCGAAGCCAATATCGCAGGCTTCTACAACGACCTAAAAGAAAAAAACCAGCTCGAAATTTTTAATAAAGTGGCCAAGAAATACAATATAAACATAACAGAATAAAATGAAAATAATCGTCCCAATGGCCGGTCGCGGCTCCAGATTACGCCCTCACACACTAACTGTTCCAAAACCATTAATTCCAATTGCAGGAAAACCCATCGTTCATCGCCTTGTAGAAGATATCGCTGGTGTAATCCATCAGAAAATCGAAGAAATTGCGTTCATTATCCACAAGGATTTTGGCAAACAAGTCGAAAAAGAACTCATCGCCATCGCCGAAAAATTAGGCTCAAAAGGCACTATATATTACCAAAATGAAGCACTCGGAACCGCTCACGCCATTATGTGCGCCAAAGATTCCATGTCGGGACCGATTGTTGTAGCTTATGCCGATACGCTTTTTCGTGCCGATTTTACATTAGACACCACTGCAGATAGCGTAATTTGGGTGAAGCAAGTAGAAGACCCAAGTGCATTTGGTGTAGTTCAGTTAAACGAAAACAACCAGATTATTGATTTCGTCGAAAAACCAAAAGAATTCGTTTCAGATTTGGCGATTATTGGTATTTACTATTTTAAATCGGGCGAAACGCTACGGTCAGAACTGCAATATTTGCTGGATAACAATGTTGTTAAAGGCGGCGAATACCAATTGACAGACGCTTTAGAGAATATGAAAGTGAAAGGCATGAAATTTGTACCAGGAAAAGTCGATGAATGGATGGACTGCGGCAACAAAAACGTAACTGTCGAAACCAATTCGAGATTGCTTGGTTTTTTGCATCACGACGGAGAAAATATGGTTTCGGCCAACCTTATTTCTGAAAATTCAATCATTATTCCGCCATGTTTTATTGGCGAAAACGTGGTTTTGAAAAATGCTACTGTTGGTCCAAATGTTTCTATCGGTAATAATAGTAAAGTCGAAAATACGACAATAAAAAATAGCCTTGTGCAAAACCATTCTGCTATCAGAAACGCCAATTTGGATAATGCGATGATCGGAAGCCATGCCATTTTTGATGGTAATTTTACCAGCATCAGCATAGGCGATTATTCGGTTTTAGAATAAAATAAAAATTGAAATGAAATTAAAAAACCAGCTTATATCATTGCTCTTTATCGGAATATTATCATTCCCAGCAACGTTATTGGCGCAAACCGAGCCGGAAGATATCGCCGCCGTAACCGATGCTTTTCAGGATTCTTTTTTTGAATCACTAAAACAAAAAGGCATCGAAAACTACGATAAAGCCATCGAATCACTCGAAAAATGCCGCACGCTCAATCCAGATAATGCGGAAGTTTACAACGAATTGGGCAAGAATTATCTCTTTTTGAAAGATTACAAAAAAGCCTACGATTCCTTTAATCAAGCGGCACAACTCGATCCAAAAAACAAATGGTTTTTGGCTGGAATGTACGATGTTTGCTACCAAACACAAGACGATACCCAATCGATTGTGTTGGTGAAAAAGCTAATTGAATTTGACGAAGGCTACAAAGAAGATTTAGCTTCACTGTATATGAGAACCGGGCAATACGACAAGGCTTTGACGATAATCAATGAGCTGAATGACAAAGTCGGAAAATCCGAAAAAAGAGAATTATACAAAGCCGATATCCTCAAAGATGCCAAATATCAGGGTGCCGAAAAAACCAATCTGCTCGATCAAATTAAGAAAAATCCGAAAGACGAGTCCAATTATATCGCGCTGATTTTTATGTATTCCGAAAGCAATCAGGAAGAAAAAGCACTCGAAATTGCCAAGCAACTCGAAATAGAAATCCCAAATTCCGACTGGGCGCAAGTGAGTTTGTTTAAATTTCATCTCAGCAATAATGAAGGTGAAAAAGCGGTAGAAGCAATGAACCATATTTTAAAAAGCAGCGAAATCGATAACAAAATCAAACACCGCGTGATCAATGAATTCCTGATTTTTACAAAAACCAATCCGCAATACGATGCCGATTTGCAAAAGGCTATCGGTTATTTTGATGGTGATAAGGACGTGAAAACCGCAAAAGAAATCGGCAAATTCCAACAAAATAAAAGAGATTGGGATAAAGCCATTGAATATTACGAACTCAACCTCAAGAGCAATCCGAACGACATGGAAACAATTTTGCTTTTGTTGCAAGCTTATGTCGAAAAAGGACAATTTGACAAAGTGGCGGCGAAAGCAGATAATCTGATCGAATCATTTCCGCAGCAACCAGATCTTTATTATTTTTCCGGATTGGCATACAACCAACTCAAGAATTTCAAAAAAGCAAAAGACATCCTTGAAACCGGCATTGATTTTCTGGTTGATGACCGAGAACTCGAAATTGATTTCTACGGACAACTAGCACAAGCTTGGAATGGCTTAGGCGATATCAAGAAAAAAGAAGCATATACACAGAAAGCGGACAAATTATTAAAGCAGAAAAAATGAAAAAATACATAGCATTGGTATTGGTCGTTGCGTTGGCTTCGTGCAAAGCGAAAACGGTTATCGCCGAAGCAAAAGCAACTCAGGAAATTCCTACGAAAACAGTTGTAGAAAATCATTATGCCAATAAAAAAGATTTTAAAACGTTGTACATAAAAGCGAGTGCTCGTTATGAAGATGACAAGCAATCGCAGAACGTTACAGCAGAAATCAAAATCCTGAAAGACGAGAAAATCCTTATCAGTATCAGAGTTTTAGGGATTACGATGGCAAAAGCGATGATTACACCGAAAGAAGTTAAATATTATGAAAAGCTTGGCGGTAAATTTTTCGAAGGCGATTATGCCTTACTTAGCAAATGGCTGGGAACCGATTTAGACTATTCAAAAGTACAGAACATGCTGATTGGCCAGTCTTTAGACGATTTGACAAAAGGAAAATACAAAACTTCAATCGAAGATAAATTGTACAAATTGGAAACAGCTTCGGCAGGAATAGAAAAAACGTTCTATTTTGAAGCCTCGAAATTTTTGATTAAGAAAGAAGAAATTACGCAAACCGCCAAAAACAGATCATTGCAGGTTGCTTATCCAAATCATAAAGACTATCCAACCATGAATCTTCCGGCAGCTTTTTTAATCGAAGCGTTCAACGAAGAAAAAAAAACAACCATCAACATCAACTATAATACCGCTACTTTCAACGAAGAACTTTCGTTTCCATACAGTGTTCCCGATGGTTACGATAGAATATTAATTGAGTAGCTTTGCAAAAACCGTTTTTTAGTATGCACAAACATCTCGCCTTCCTTATTTTATTTATGATGTCTTCACTTGCGTGGAGCCAGACCAGTCAGGAAAAACTCGAACAGCGAAAAGCACAAATCCAGGAGGAGATCCGAGAAAAAGAACGCCTGCTGCAAAGCACTAACCAAAAGCAACAGTCGGTTACAATTGTTATCGAACAGCAAACGGAGAAAATAAAACTGCGCGAAAAACTTATCGGAACAACAGAAAAACAGGCGAAAATTCTAAAAAACGATATGTACATCAACCAAATCGCCATCAACAGGCTCAACAAAGATTTGGAAGTATTAAAAGCAGATTATGCCGAAATGATTGTAAAATCCTATAAAAGTCGTTCGGAACAAAGCCGAGCAATGTTTTTATTGTCGTCGCAAAACTTTCTTCAGGCATACAAACGGGCACAATACATGAAACAATATGCCGCTTACCGAAAGGCGCAAGGCGAAGAAATCAAAGCAAAAACACTCCAATTATCAGATTATAACAGCAAACTCGACGTTCAGAAAACCGAAAAGCAAAAACTAATCGAAGAACAAGAAAAGGAAAGATTGGTGTTACAGAAAGAAAAAGACGAGCAGCAAAAACTCGTCAATTCTATCAAAAAAGACAAGAAAAAAATCATTGCCGAGATTAAGAAAAAACAACAAGAGTCTAAGAAAATCGACAAGCAGATCGACAAATTAATCCGCGAGGCAATTGCCGATGCGAACAAAAAAACCGCCGAAGCCAATAAAAAAGCGAACCCAAAAACGGTAACCGCCGCCGCTACCAAAGCCACAGAAACTTCTACTAAAATCGTCTTGACGCCGGAAGCAAAAATCCTCGCAGACAATTTCAAAGCCAACAAAGGCAATCTGCCATGGCCGGTAGAACGCGGAAAAGTAAGCGTTCCTTTTGGTGACAGCCATCACTTAATTGAAAAAGAAATCATAATTCACAACAGCGGTGTCGATATTGAAACCGATGCCGGTTCAACCGCAAGAGCCGTTTTTGAAGGAACTGTTTATACCGTTTATGTATTTTCTGCAGTGAATAAAGCCGTGATGATCCAACACGGGGATTACTTCACCGTTTACCAAAACCTAAGTAGCGTTAACGTTAGTAAAGGTGATAAAGTCACGCGCAAGCAAAGCATTGGTAAAATCAGAACGAACGGCGACACCGGAAAAACAGTTTTGAAATTTATGATTTTACAGAACACTACTTCTACGAATCCGGCGAATTGGATATTTAATATGTAGCAGCGGAAAAATCGCTTCGCTGAAAGAAAAAAGCAGGAAAGAATAATTGCTCTCCTGCTTTTTTGTGCGCAAACTAAAAGTCATTTCTCTTGCAGCGCAGCGGTCTTTCTTCTTTTATCTGATTAGAGCTCATTCAGCATTTTAGAAATCTCATCAAGTTTCGGCGTAAGTATAATTTCAATACGACGGTTTTTCGCTTTGCCTTCCGCAGTTTCATTGGAAGCGATTGGTGCAAACTCGCCTCTTCCTGCGGCTGTTAAATTTTGTTTATTGATGCCTTTGTTTTCTGCAAAAATAGTCACGATTGCAGTGGCGCGTTTCGTTGATAAATCCCAGTTGTTTTCTATCTGCCCAACAGCTCCGGCGAATTTGTCGTTGTCGGTATGGCCTTCGATCAATACAGAAATATCAGGGTTTGCAGCCAAGACTTTTCCGACTTCGACAACTGCTTTTTTGCCTTCTGCACCAACAGCCCAACTTCCGGTTTGGAACAATAATTTGTTTTCCATAGAAACATAAACCTTCCCGTTTTTCTGCTCTACTGTAAGTCCTTTTCCTTCAAAAGCGTTAAGTGCTTTTGATAAAGTTTCTTTCAGTTTTTTCATGCTGGCTTCTTTGTCGTTCATCATTTTTTCGAGTTCTGCCACGCGGTTCGAGCGTTCCTGGAAATCGGCCATTAATTTATTGATACGATCTTGTTCTGCCGCCAAGGCTTTTTCTTTGGCCTCTAATTTGGCTAAAAGCTCGCGGTTTTTATTCAAATTTGTTTGCAAAGCATCGTCAGAATTTTTTTCCAAGGCATTATAAGACGACTGCAAAGTTTTCAGATTATTGGATGCTGCGGCGTAATCTGCGGCGAGTTTGTCACGCTCCGCTTTTATTTTGTCATATTCTTTTTGAAGCGCTGCTTGATCAAGTTCCAATTGGTTTTTCGCTTTTGTAAGTTCTTCATTGTCATCGGAAATTTTGCGGTTTTCCTTTTTCAAATCGGCGAATTTGTTTTCTAAATCGTTATATACTTTCTTGGAAACGCACGAAGATGAAAGTGCTAATACCAGCAATGCAAGCGAGACTTTTTTTATCATTTTGGGTTGTTATTTTGGATTAATATTGTTCTTGTTTAGTCAACTGCCTGGCCCGGATATTAGTGAAAATCCTTTTGCCTGCCGCCAGCAGGCAAAAGATTGCAACGTTAGCCGGAATATGCCCCAAATCAATCAATTTCTACCATCACCGGGCAATGGTCGGAATGCTTGGCTTCAGATAATATGACAGCGCGTTTTAATCGGTGTTCCATCGGCTTACTGACCAATAAATAATCGAGTCGCCAGCCTTTGTTATTGCCCCTTGCGCCGGCACGGTAACTCCACCAAGAATATTGGTGTGGATCTTTATTAAAATGACGGAAGCTGTCAATGAAACCGCTATCCATCAATTCACCAAGCCATTTTCTTTCGTTCGGCAGAAATCCGGAAACATTGGCATTTCGGATTGGATCGTGAATATCAATCGCTTGATGACAAATGTTATAATCGCCGCCTATGATCAAATTTGGGACTTCTTTTTTTAATTCGGTAATGTATTCGTGGAATTCATCCATAAATTTGAATTTGTGGTCCAATCGCTCAATGTTCGTTCCAGAAGGCAAATATAGACTCATCACCGAAAAATCGTCGAAATCGAGGCGAAGGTTCCTTCCCTCAAAATCCATATAGTCGATTCCCGTACCGAAAACCACTTTATTAGGTTTGATTTTGGATAAAACTGCGACACCACTATAGCCTTTTTTTTGCGCTGGAAACCAGTAGTGATAGGGATATCCGGCGGTTTCAAAATCCTGTAGCGGAATCTGATCTTCCATCGCTTTGATTTCCTGAAGACAGATGATGTCTGGATTCGCTTGTTGCAACCATTCGATAAAGCCTTTGCTGATGGCGGCGCGAATTCCGTTTACATTATAGGATATAATTTTCATTTATTAGATTTTGACTTTTCAAAAGTAAGTAAAAGAGCAATATTAATGGCAATATCAAGCATCAATTTCAATGACAATTTCAATGTAAGTTTCAATTTAAAATAATTAGGATGCCTTCAACAAATAGTCGTATTATGCTTTTTTATTCTGCTTGAAATTGAATTTATATCTGTCATTGCTCATGCCATTTTTGATATTGCTATTGAAATTACACTAGCCATTTTTGATATTGCCATTACTATCGAAATTTCATTAAACCGATTCGGCATTTCAACCAACTTAACAAGTTTTTGTTATCTTTGTTTCCTACCAAAAACAAAACAAACAAATGGGTTTAGTAACCGCAAAAGAAGTTGCAAAAGCGATTAATGCTGACAGATACGGCGTCTTCGGGACATTTTTCGGTTGGTTGCTCATGAAAGTGCTAAGGATTTCAAAACTCAATGAAATTTACGATACCAACAAGCACTTGAGCAATGTGGAATTTTTAAATGCGATCCTCGAACAATTGCAAATTAAATTTGAGATTCCAGAAGAAGACCTTAAACGATTGCCAAAAGACGGTGCTTATATCACCATTTCCAACCATCCGCTTGGCGGCATTGACGGCATTTTACTATTAAAACTAATGCTGGAGCGTGAGCCAAATTTTAAGATTATTGCCAACTTTTTATTGCATAGGATTGAGCCGCTGAAACCCTATATCATGCCGGTCAATCCATTTGAAACACACAAAAACGCCAAATCTAGCGTTGTAGGAATCAAAGAAACATTGCGCCATTTGAGCGATGGAAAACCTTTGGGAATGTTTCCTGCCGGAGAGGTTTCTACCTATAAAGATGGAAAACTCGTGGTCGATAAAGCTTGGGAAGAAGGCGCCATAAAAGTAATCCGAAAAGCGCAAGTACCGGTTGTGCCGATATATTTTCATGCCAAAAACAGCCGATTGTTTTACCTGCTTTCAAAAATAGATGACACCATCCGAACCGCCAAATTGCCCTCGGAATTATTTTCACAAAAAGACCGTGTGATCAAAGTGCGCATCGGAAAACCAATTTCCGTGAACGAGCAAAATGAGCATACTACAATCGAAGAATATTCGGAATTTTTGAGAAAGAAAACCTATATGCTTGCCAATCCTTTTGAAAAGGAAAGCAAATTAATTAATACCTCGAACTTAAAAATCCCAAAAAGTCCGAAGAAAATCGCAACCGCAGCCAATCATGAAAAAATGGTTTTGGAAGTAGCAGCGCTCAGAAAAGCCGACTGCCGCTTGCTGCAAAGTAAAAATTACGAAGTGTTTTTTTGCAAAGCAGATAAGATTCCAAATATTCTTCATGAAATTGGAAGGCTGCGCGAAATCACTTTTAGGGAAGTCGGCGAAGGCACTAATGAAGCCATCGATCTTGATGCTTACGACAATTATTACTACCACATGTTCCTTTGGGACGACGATACGAACCAAATTGCCGGTGCTTACAGAATGGGGCTGGGTTCAGAAATTTATCCAAAATATGGCATTGAAGGTTTTTACCTGCACGAATTGTTCCGTTTCGAACCAGAATTGCACGATATGATGAGCAAGTCGATTGAAATGGGTCGTGCCTTTATCGTTAAAAGTTTTCAGCAAAAACCAATGCCACTTTTTCTTTTATGGAAAGGCATCATACACACGACCTTGCGCTATCCCGAGCACAACTTTTTATTGGGCGGCGTGAGTATTAGCAACCAGTTTTCCGATTTTTCAAAATCGTTGATGATTGAGTTTATGAAATCGCATTTTTACGACCCGTTTATAGCGCAATATGTACATGCGAAGAAAGAATATAAGGTAAAATTGAAAGATGCTGACAAGGATTTTATTTTCGACGAAGCGGAATCCGACCTTAATAAATTTGATAAAATCATCGATGAGTTAGAGCCAGGGAGTCTGCGTTTGCCTGTGTTGATCAAGAAATATATCAAGCAGAATGCGCGCGTTGTGGCGTTTAATGTGGATCCTCTTTTCAACAATTCCGTTGATGGATTGATGTATATCCGCATTGCCGACATTCCAGAAAGCACGATGAAACCCGTGATGGAAGAATTTCAGGCAGAATTGGAGCGAAAACTGACTGAAAAAGGAGAATAGTTTTTTTAAAATAACAGTTAAATTAAATCGTTACGCTATTATTTATACCGCTATCGAAGCTGTCCTAGACTTAATAGACAACTTCCTCTCTTGTTTTTTAATTCGATGCCTATTCTTTTTATGTGTTTAATCAGCAAGCACAGAAACTTCCGTTTTGCCATGCTCATGCGGCTTGCCATTTTCGTCCAAGCTTACCATAGTAATCGTGTCAACAGTGATGATAGTTTCACGAGTCATGATATTTCGTACTTCACATTTTAACGTAATTGAGGTTTTACCGAACTTTACAACATCAATTCCAATTTCAATAATATCGCCCTTTTTAGCCGAACTTCGGAAATTAATTTCCGACATGTGCTTGGTAACGATTCGAGAATTTTGCAGTTGGATGATAGAATACAAGGCAAGTTCTTCGTCAATCCACGCTAATAGTTTTCCGCCGAATAAAGTGCTGTTGGGATTTAAATCTTCTGGTTTGACCCACTTTCTAGTATGGAATAACATGTTTCTATTGTTTAAAATGCAAAAGTAAGTAATAAAAACGTAATAAATTTATTACCTAAAATGAATTGTAATGTGTTAAAATTCAGACAAAAACCACAGATTACACAAGCAAAAAAGCTTTAAGTTTTCGTATTTTTTGCTCTTAAAATGATGCTAATTTTACATTTTTTTATGATAAATTGCTTTTTTTCTGAATTTTTCGATTTTAAAAATTGCGCAGATTCCAATAAAAAAATGTAGTTTTTCCTCCACAAATTGAATAATAGTCAGCAAAATTCATATTTTGATGCGTAATTATCAATTAATGATTTAATAACAAGTGTTTGATTGCAAATAGTTGGATTTGTTTTCAAAAAATGTTATATCTTTGTTTTGAATTTAAAAACTTAATTTATGAAAAGAATTTTACTTACCATAGCTTTTGTGTTGGCACTTGTCAACGCAAACGCTCAGACCGATACCACTGCAGCGAAGTCTGATGGTTTTAACAAATGGTCTATTGAATTTAATGCCGGTGTAAACAAACCACAACGACCATTTACTGTAGGTTACTACACAGATACGCCAAGTCCATGGAATGCAGATTTTGCTGTAAGATATATGTTCAACCCAAAATTTGGAGCGAAAGCTAGTGTCGGATATTACAAGTTTGCAGGTGGAAATGGGTCACAAGATTTCAAAACACAATATTACAGAGTGGATTTAGAAGGTGTCGCCAACCTCGGAAGAATCATGAATTTCGAAAGCTGGACAAAAACACTTGGTCTTTTAGCGCACCTTGGTGGAGGTTACAGCCAAATGAATACAGATGGTCAGCCGTTCACAGACAGACAAGGAAATTTTATTGTTGGTCTTACAGGTCAAGTTAAATTGTCTAAAAAATTAGTACTTACAGGTGATTTAACATCTATAACTAACGTTAGACAATCAAAAACTTTTGATGGTCAGTCAGACACTTATGTCGTTGATTCAAGAGGGTTTTCTGGAGGTATTATTTCAGGAACAATCGGTTTGACTGTTTACTTAGGTAAAAATGCTGAACACGCTGACTGGACTGCTGAAGACAGCAAACTAAAAGACGAACTTGAAGCTTTGAAACAAAGAGTTGGCGATCTAGAAGTAGCTACTGCTGACACAGATCAGGATGGAGTTATGGATAGTGTTGATAAAGAACCAAATTCTTCTCCTGTAGGCGTTGCTGTTGACTCACATGGTGTTGTAGTTGACAAAAACGGTAATGGTGTTGCTGACGAATTGGAAAAATACCTTGATAAAAAATATGGTGATTCAGGTAAAAGTGGTTTAGCTACAACTACAACCACCAACAACAATGAGTTGATTAAAAACCTTATTAATGAGGGTTATGTAACAACTTACTTCGATTACAACAAATCAACGCCAACAAACGTTTCTACAGAGGGTATCGATTTCATCCTTACTTACCTAAGAAACAACCCAACAGCTTCTGTTGATATTATTGGTCACGCTGACGAATTGGGTAAATCTGCATACAACGACAACCTTTCAAGCAAAAGAGCAAATGCTGTAAAAAGCATTCTTTTGAAAGCTAAAATTGATGCTTCAAGATTGAATATCGTTTCTGGAGGAGAAGATACTTCAGTTGTAAAAGAGTCTGCAGGTGCAAGAAAATTAGTAAGAAGAGTTACTTTCAAAGTGAAATAAATTATTCTTAATAAATATAGAAAAACCCCGAAGCAAACACTTCGGGGTTTTTTGTTTAATATTCTAAATGCACCACTAGCACATTAGGACTTGAAATTTGTCTTTTGGAATCCCCTATTGCAAAGAATCTTTTCTAATCACTTTGCCATTTCCGGTTTCTTTAAATCGCGGAATAAACAACACTTCTTTTGGCTTTTCATATTTGTCTAAAACATCGAATAGGTTTTCCGGTAATATATAGCTTTCACCTTCAATTACTAAAACTAGTTTTTCTCCTAAATCGGCATCGGCAATACCCGTTACAAAATAACGGCGTTCAATGAGCTTGGCGAGTTTTTCTTCAATCTGTTCCGGAATCAATTTGATCCCACCGCTATTAATTACGTTGTCGATTCTTCCGTTCCAGATGAATTCTGTATCAGAAATCAATTCAACTATATCATTGGTAACAATCTGCTCGTCTGAGATATTTGGCGCATCTATGACCAAACAATTCCTGTCATCAATGGCAATCGAAACATTTGGCAGCACCGTAAAAAATTTATCTCCTACCCTTTTCGCGGCAATATGCGAAACGGTTTCGGTCATCCCATACGTTTCAAAAGATTGCGTCGGCAATGTCAGTAGTGCTTTTTCTAAAGCAGCGCTGATTTTGGAGCCGCCAACAATCATTTTTTTTACATTGTGTAATGCGCTAATTGAATTTTGCGCCTGCAAAGGTACCATCGCCGTAAAATCATAAACAGTTTCATTATTCCTTAACGGATTTGCACTTGGTGCCACGAAATCCATGTCGAGACCAAGGATAAAACCGCGCACAAACATCATCTTTCCTGCGACATATTTTACAGGAAGGCAATTGAGTACTTTATCTCCTGAGGACAATTCAAAAAAATCTCCCGTTGCGATAGCCGAATTGACCATCGTTTGCTTGTGAACACGAATCACCTTCGGGATTCCAGTACTTCCGGAAGAATGCATTTCGATAAAATCGTTGTTGTCAAACCAATCCAAAATAAAATTTCCGACAGGTTTTTCAAAATCATCGCCTTCTTTTATGAAGCTGTAGGCCACACGACATAGGTCTTCGCGATCGAGTTGAAAACCGTTCAGTTTAAATCGGTTGTGAACATTATTGTAGGTTGGTTCGTACATTTATTTAGTCAATTTGATTGTTTTCAGGTTGTCGCAATACAATTTCTCCGGTCAGTTTTTCTTTCCATCCTGACCATTTGTACTTTTTACTAAAGATAAATAAAAGAATCGGGAAAATGATGACAACAGGAAAAATTACCTCCACTCCTGCCGTCGGTTCGGAAATATCTTTTAAGACAGAATGCGTCTGAAACACGGACCAAGCAGAAGTAACCAGCAAAGCGCTAACCAAATTATTAGCTGCGTGAAAACCAAGCGCGAGTTCTATTCCATCATCCATTAAAGTGATCACCCCAAGAAAAAATCCAGTTCCGATATAATAAACCAATAGAATATAACCCATTTTTCCAACTTCTGGATTGCCAAGGTGTAAACATCCAAAAATCACTGAAGTTAGCAACAACGGAAACCATTTGTTTTTAGCTAAAACAGCAAATCCTTGCATCAAGTAGCCTCTGAAAACATATTCTTCAACACTAGTCTGGATCGGAATCATAACGATGGCTATGACTGCCAAAATCGCAAAAGGAATGGGTTTAAAGTTGATTACGAAATTCTCCGGTGCCGTATAATAAGAAATCGCAACAGAAATCGCAGAAAAAACTGCCCATATCCCAAATGAGAAAAAAATCCGGTGCCAGTCTGTTTTTTTCCTTGCCGTTGTTACTTCTCTCACGGTTTGACCGTGAAAACGACGGATGACTAAAAATATCCCCGCCAATGCTGTTACAAATGTAAACATAATTAAAAACAACATCAGATTGGGTTCAAAATACGTCATCAGTTCATCGCCAATTGGGAGTGCTCTTCCTGACAGGCGAGCAATAAAAAGGGCAATTCCTAGCGGAATGTAACCGGCCACATTAAAAAATATAATGATGACCGAACCTAAAATATATTTCCAAAAATCGTTGTTAGGTTTAAAAGCCTGTAATAAAAACATAGTGTCATGATTAGTTAGGTCTAATTTAATCGAATTTTTTCAAATGAAATCGATTACTTTGTAAAATATAAAATCACTACAAAATGATTCAGGTTTACCACAATCCAAGATGCACAAAATCAAGAGAATGCCTTGCTTTCTTGGAAAATTCCGGAAAAAAATTCGAAATCATCAAATATCTTGAAGAAGTTCCGACCAAAAAAGAACTGCTTTCCATTCTCAAAAAACTAAAAATGCAACCAATCGAACTCGTCAGAAAAAACGAAGCTGTTTGGAAAGAAAACTTCAAAAACAAAAACCTTTCAGATGACGAAATCATTACCGCAATGCTCCAATTTCCAATCCTAATCGAACGCCCAATCGTTATAAACGGTGATAAAGCCGCCGTTGCAAGACCAATAGAAAACGCAATAGCCATAATTTAGAATCGCTAAACCGATGTTTTAACAAAGCTTTGTGAATTAAGGCTTAAACCAACACTTATTTTTGTTGTCGAAAGAAAAACAAAATTCCTTTTGATGAAAAATAGTAAAAAAGTAATCGTTATATGCCTGATTTTAATTTCAGGATTGGGCTTCTCACAACAGCAAAATGGTGGAAAAAAAGTAAAAGTTTCCGGAAAAATAATAGAAAAAGGTGTGAATGCACCATTGGAGTATGCGACTATTACACTACTAAGCACCACAAATCCGTCTGTTGTAACCGGCGGAATAACCAATGAAAAAGGCGAATTTACTTTCGATGTAACGCCCGGAAATTACGATATCAAGGCCGAATTCATTTCGTTTAAAACGTATGAGATAAAAGCCAAAGACATTCAAGAAAATCTGAACCTGGGCACCATCACTTTAGCGCCCGATGCTACACAACTCAACGAAGTAGAAATTCGCAGCGAGAAAACTACGGTTGAGATCAAACTCGATAAAAAAGTTTATAACGTCGGAAACGACCTAATGGTAAAAGGCGGTACCGTAAGTGACATCCTTGACAACATCCCATCCGTTACTGTTGATGCCGACGGAACAGTGGCGCTTCGTGGCAATGACAATGTGAGAATTTTGGTTGACGGACGACCTTCAAACGCCATCAATATCGCTGAAGCTTTGCGACAGATTCCGGCAGATGCGATTGACAAAGTGGAAGTGATTACAAATCCTTCGGCAAGATATGATGCAGAAGGCGGCGGCGGTATTCTGAACATCATCCTTAAAAAAGGTAAGAACCAGGGCATCAACGGAACGATCATCGCTACAGCAGGAGATCCTCAGAATTACGGGCTTTCAGGCAACATTAATTACAAAACTGACACTTTTAATTTCTTTACAACAACAGGTTACAATAAGAAAAAAAACCCAGGAAATTCAACGACCAATACACAATATTTAGACCGAGAAAACGGAACACCGACCAATTATGTCGATGAAGCAAAAGACAATGAAAGAAGAAGAGAAGGCGTAAATTCAAATTTTGGTTTCGATTGGTATTTGACGCCAACGCTAACATGGACAAATGCCATCAATTACAGGACCAACGAAGGCAGCAATCCCGAAAATGTGCGTTACACGAATTATGATGCCAACCGAGAAAATCCGTTCACAACCTCAAGATTCAATGATCAGCAAAATGAAAGTGAGAACGTTGAATATACCTCTAATGTAACCAAAAAATTCAAGAAGGAAGGCCATAAATTGACTTTTGACGGCGCTTTTTCAACCAACAAAGACAACGACAATTCGCTTATCCAAAACAACAGCGATGTCGTAAAATTTGAAAAAACAATGAACAACCAAAGGCAGAACCGCAACGTTTTACAAACAGATTATGTGTTGCCTTTCGGGAAAGACAGCCAATTCGAAGCCGGCTATAAAGGCGAATTCAGCAAACAAAATACCGCTTATGAAGTCGATACACTAAACACCGTTACCAACGAATATGTGTCGAATGCACGTTATACGAATACGCTACAATACAACGAAAGAATCAATGCGCTTTATACTTCTTACGGGACTAAACTTAACAAATTTTCTTTTTTGCTGAGCTTGCGATGGGAAGATTCCAACATCGATATCAACCAGCTTACGTCTAACGATTTTAACAACAAGCATTATAATAATTTCTTTCCAAGTGCTTTTATTACTTATGAAATTTCCGACCAGACGAATGTTTCTTTGAGTTACAGCCGCAGGATTTCAAGGCCGAGAGGAAGACAAATCAATCCGTTTTCGAACTATTCGAGTAACATTAATATCTTTCAGGGCAATCCAGATTTGAATCCGTCTTTCACCGACGCAGTCGATTTTGGATTCCTAAAACGTTGGGATAAATTGACGTTTAATACTTCGATGTATGTGAACAAAACCACCGATTCATTCCAGTTCATTCGTAAAGAAAGTGGCGAATTTGTTACCATTCACGTTGAAGACGGCGAAGACTATCAAACGCCTGTCATCCTTACTACACCAATTAATTTAGCGACAGAATATAGAATGGGATTTGAATTTACGCTCAATTATTCGCCTTATAAATGGTGGAAACTGAACTCAAATTTTAACCTTTTCAGGAATGAAACGCAAGGTGACTATACTTATACGGATTTTGCAGGTGACACCCAGACACAGAATTTTGACAACACTGCATTTTCTTGGTTTACGCGTTTGAGTTCTAAAGTGACTTTGCCTTCTAAAATCGATTGGCAAACGAACATGAATTACAACGGCCCACAGAACAATGCGCAAGGTAGAAGTTTGGGTAATTTTAGTATGAATCTCGCCTTCAGTAAAGATGTTTTGAAAGACAAAGCCACTATTGCACTCAACGTACAAGATGTTTTCAATTCGAGAAAAAGAATTTACGAAACGAATATTCCGAACAGTTTGAATTCTTATAGCGAAATGCAGTGGAGCACCAGACAAATCAATCTTTCATTTACCTATAGGTTCAATAAAAAGAAAGGCGAAAAAGAAAAACAACCAAGACAACAAGGCGACGATGGTGGCGATTTCCAAGGATAATAATATAGAAAAGGATTGTCTAAAGGCAGTCCTTTTTAGATTATGTGGTTGTATCTAGCTGTGGTTATTTGGTAATTCAATTTCAACAATTCCAAATAACCAAATGCGCCGAATAACAAAATCTCTACGTACCTTTACAGCCCTAAAACGCCCCCAATGGAAAGCAATAAAAACAAAGCAGTAAAAGCCGCAACAATCAGTATTTTCGGAAATGCAATATTAGCATTGACAAAAGGCGTTGCAGGTATTTTTGGGAATTCCTATGCGCTTATTGCCGATGCTATTGAATCGACGACGGATGTTTTTTCCTCTATTTTGGTATTGTTCGGCATCAAATATTCCACAAAACCTGCCGACGACAATCATCCTTATGGACATGGCCGTGCCGAAACGCTTGTGACTTTTGCCGTTGTAGGGTTTTTGGTGATTTCGGCTACGATTATCGCTTATGAAAGCATCCAAAATATCCAGACGCCGCATGAAATTCCGAAAAAATTCACGTTGTATATTTTGGCGGGAATCGTATTGATAAAAGAAATTTTCTACCGAATTATCTCCAAAAAAAGCGACGAAACCAATAGTTCTTCACTCAAGGCAGATGCTTGGCACCACAGAAGCGACGCGATTACATCATTAATGGCTTTTATAGGGATTTCCATTGCGATTTATATGGGGCCTGGCTATGAATCTGCCGACGATTGGGCGGCGCTTTTGGCTTCAGGATTTATTGTTTACAACGCTTATTTGATTTTCAGGCCGGCTTTGGGAGAAATTCTAGATGAGCATTTATACGATGAATTGATCCTTCAAATCCGAAATACCGCCAAAACCGTCGAAGGCGTTGTAGATACTGAAAAATGCTTTGTTCGGAAAACCGGCATGACCTATTTGGTCGATTTGCACCTAACCGTCGATGGAAATATTACCGTTACCGAAGGTCATGACATTGCCCACAAGGTGAAAGATGCCATACAATTGGATATTCCTGAAATTGCAGATGTGCTGATTCATATCGAACCAAGCGAGTTGAAAAAAATCCTTTAGTTTTCTAAAACCTGAACGCAATTAATCGTTTTATTACACATCCAAAAAGGTAAAGGCCCTCGCGTGTCTTGGCGAAATTTTAGTTAATCTAACTCCGTTTAATTAATTATCTGTTGCATACCATTCTGCAAAAGAAGTTTCTGTTTCCTGTAACTTTAGTGAAAACAATTTAATACTTTCCGGTAATCGTTTTTTGATTTTATCGGCGAAATCGGTGACCATATTTTCGCTTGTTGGTTGGTAGTCCACCAAAATCACATGATGCCCGCGTTCTTTGAGTTCATTGGCGAGTTCTATGTGTGGTGTGGTTTCGTTGAAAACGGTTGCGTGATCGAAGACATCTACAATTTCTTCTTTGACAATTTTCTTCAGGTCGGAGAAATCGATTACCATTCCGAATTTTACGTTATTGCGATCGGTGATGGGCGTTCCGATGACGGTAACCGACAGTTTATAGCTGTGCCCGTGAACGTTTTTGCATTTACCGTCGTAGCCGTATAAAGCGTGGCCGGTTTCGAAACTAAATTGCTTGGTGATCCTGATGTTGCTCATTGTGGAATTATTTGTTGCAAATTTACGGATAAATGTCTTATGGATGCCATTGCCTAGCCCTGATAGAGGCGGTATCCTTTTTGCTCCTTCTTTAGGAGCGAAAAGATTGAGCCGAAAGCGGGATTAGCTTCTGGGAAAACTACTTTTTAAATGCCGCTAAAGCTTCTTTGGTAAAATCTGAAAGTACGAGTTGTCCTGAAATTGCAGCTCTCTCTGTCAAAAGCACATCCCAGTTTTCAGTGCCTTCCCAAAGGATTTTTTTCATGGCCGTTAAGGCTTCCGGGTTGTATGAAGCGAGTTTTGAGCAAAAACTTTCGAGTTCCGCATCGAGTGTTTCGGTGTTGTCAAAGATGTTGGCGTAAAGGCCTTTTTGCTGTGCCCAATCGGCGGTTTTCCATTCGTGTGCAGCGAGTGTCAGTTCCGAAAGTCCGTTACCGCCTATTTTTCTTTCGACGGCCGGTGCGATCACAAATGGGCCGATGCCGATAGCGAGTTCTGACAATTTTACCGATGCCGATGTTGTTGCCATTGCATAATCGCAGGCTGCTGCCAATCCGACACCGCCGCCGACTGCTTTCCCATGAATTCTTCCGATAATTAACTTGGGACATTTGCGCATGGCATTGATAACATTGGCAAATCCGGAGAAGAACTCGGTACCTTCGCCGGTGCTTTTAACAGCTAGTAATTCGTCAAAAGAAGCGCCCGCGCAAAAAGCACCATTTCCCTCGCTTTTAAGAACAATTATAGTAATGCTTTGAGATTGTCCCAGAATGACAAGTTCGGCTGTCAAGCGTTTTAATAACGCTGCAGGAAAGGAGTTAGAGGCGGGATGCCCGAAAGAAATCGTGGCGATATTGTTGCTGATGCTTGTTGAAAGCGTGCCATTTGCTGTTGTCATTTTCGTTGTTGGAAATTTCAGGTAAATTTAATCAAATCATACCAACAAACAGTATAATGGCCATTTCGGAAACTGAAAAATTTTCAGAAAGCGGTATAGCGATACACAAAAGAATGGTGATTTTTCAAATCGCAATATGATATTCATTCTGTTTTGTACATCTTGGCGCAACAAAATTTGGATGTTGGAAATTATTTGCCTTATATTTGCCGAAGTTATTGGGGGATTAGCTCATTTGGCTAGAGCGCTTGCCTGGCAGGCAAGAGGTGGTCGGTTCGAATCCGATATTCTCCACGAAAAGCGGTGTCAAATGGCACTGCTTTTTTTGTTTGTATAAGCTATATCCGTTGTTAATATAGGTTTTATCTGATAATTTTTTTACTCATAATTTGTTGTCTATTTAAAATTCAGTATCTTGAACTTCATTAAACTAACGGACACAAATGAAAAGACTGATTATTTGTAATGATGGCACTTGGGATAAGCCGGGAGCCATTAGTAAGGATGGAAAACCACTTGATTCAAACGTATGCTTGCTTTATCAGGCAGTGGCCAAGGAAGGCATTGATGGAGTGCCACAACTAAAAATTTATGATACCGGAGTAGGAACAAGTTACAGCCTCAAAGACAAGCTTGGCGGTGGTATCTTAGGGATGGGCATCGACAAGAAAATCAAAGATTTATATACATTTCTAGTGTTAAATTATGCGAAAGGTGATGAAATATATCTTTTCGGTTTCAGCAGAGGCGCCTACACCGTAAGGAGCTTGAGCGGTCTTATCAGAAATTGCGGGGTCCTGAAGCCGGAATATCTTAATTTTGTTGATAAGGCATACGAATTGTACCGCAACAAAAATGATTACTCCAAGCCCGATGACGATATGATGCTGGCTTTCCGTAGAAATTACTGCATTGATGACAATATCACACGCATCAAATTTATTGGGGTGTGGGATAGTGTTGGATCACTCGGAATACCACTGCCAGCCTGGA
This sequence comes from Flavobacterium sp., assembly GCA_029946065.1. GTDB lineage: Bacteria > Bacteroidota > Bacteroidia > Flavobacteriales > Flavobacteriaceae > Flavobacterium. The sequence goes on along the minus strand of JAQSDU010000004.1, from coordinate 142,570 downwards.
AAATGTACAATATTGAGCGCTATAAATTTCACGACGTAACCCTGAGCAGTACGGTTGACTACGCTTATCACGCCCTAGCTGTTGACGAACGCCGAAAACCATTTGCGCCAACATTGTGGAAAGCCAGTAATTCTACAAAAGGAAAGAATATCGATATCGAACAGCGGTGGTTTTCAGGAGTACATGCCAATATTGGCGGGGGTTATGCTGATAGGGGATTAAGCAACAAAGCACTTAAATGGATGATCGAGAAAGCCATGGTCGTTGGACTCACATTTGATAAAGAACAACTGAAAGATATGAATTTGCAATGTAAAGATGTGTTAGAAAATTCCTATACCTATTCTTATTGGCTTACGGGTAAAATATGGCGCACAATCAACGATCCTGAATATGCCAATCAGACTATGGATCCCTCTGTTGAAGAACGCCTCTTGACAGATAGCAATTACCGGCCCGAAAATCTAAAGAAGTTCTACAGCTCTTTGTACGATAAAAAATGAGTGTTTTTAATATCTTGTCGTCACCGTAAATCCAAAACTCACATCTTCCTGTTGGATCCATTTGCCATGACTTGCAGCCCGAGACATTATGCGCGGCCCATCTTCATCGACGAGAAAGTGCAAACCACCTTCGCCCAAATTCTCAATCAACTCAATCGACATAAAGAAATCACTCTCAGCAACAATATTATAGCCACTTAAATCTATCGTGAGTTCGCCGTTTTTGATGTTGCTTGTGGCAATGATATTCTCCGTAAGTATCGTATTATTGGGTTTTCCGTCTTTTAGATCATAAAAATTAATCCGAAATTTGAGATCCTTATAATTATTATAAGCAACCATGGCATGGAAAGCTTCAATATACGTAGGACTTTTCTTGATCTTAACAGGAATACCTATTTCGTTTCCAGGAAGATTTTTTATAAAACCCGCCGACATGCCTTTTTTGCCAATCGGATTGCCAAGCACCGCAGTTTTAAGGTTCCCGTTGATGACGACTTCTTTTAGTTCTGCGATATTTTTTTCAAGGTATATGACTGAATTTTTGGTATACTCTTTTTTAAAATTACCCACTTTAAAATCCCTGCTTTTATAGCCGATGATGGATATTTTTAACGTTTCGTCGTCATATTTCCCGTCAAGCGGAATACTGAATTTTCCGGCGACATCTGTTACTGTGCCGACATTTTTATTGAGAATCCCGATGTTAACATAGGCTATGTTTTCCTTGGTATCAATATCTTTTACGATTCCTTCGAAAACTACTTGCGCCTGCAGACCGACTGTTGATACAATCAGGAAAACTATTATTTGCAGCGCCTTTATCATGTTAACTTTTCTTGAGTTTGCCACAAAAGTAAATATTTAGATGGCAGATCTGTATTGCTTTAGGATTGTTTTATGAAATTTGGCAATACTACTTCTGATTTTAAATGTGCCATGCTATAAAAACAAAAAAGCCCTTCATTTCTGAAAGGCTGTCTGTGTGCAAATTGTTTAAATAATAAATAATCGTGTGTTTATGATTTAATTACCTTGATATTTTTAACCGTTTTCCCTATCGTGACCCTCGCCAGATAAGTGCCTTTGGCTAAAAATGACATGTCGATATCTGCTCCGTTGGCAGAAACAGTTTTTGTAATTACTTCCTGACCTAGCAGCGTATAAATAGAAACCGAATCTATCGCATCCGTCGCTGTGAAGTGCAAGACATCCGTAACTGGATTTGGATAATAAGTCAGCTTCCCTTTTTCAAATCCGCCTACCGACAATGTCTCAACATCAACCGCGATATCATCGATATACATGTAATAGCTGTTGTTTGGCGAGATCACATTGAAACCAAAATAAAATACGCCGGTATAAGGAGCTGTTATCGTAATGGCATCAACCATTGGACTGTCGAGCGCAAAATCGAGATGCTCGGCAATTGGCATGGTCATACTGTCTGGGCTTGCCTCATTGCCATACATTACCTTTAAGCTGTTGTTGTAGAAAAAAGTGTCTGTCGAGGCACCGCCATAGCGATAAGTAATAGTGTAACTTTCGCCAGCAGTTAAGTTGATTCCCCTTGTAAAGAACCACGAATTAGCATCAGTAAATAGATCACCGTTATAAGTCAGCGTATTGGATTCAAAACCGTAGCCCGGATAGTAAGAAGTGTACCATTCCGCCGGCGCTGCTGCAATCTTAATTCCCGAGGTGCAGTCCGGTAATCCCGGATTTGCCGCCGTTTCAAAATCTTCGAGATAAGGTATGTCCGTACCTTCGCATTGCGTCGTGATTTTTAAAGGCCCCGCCCATTCGCCATTGCCAAGTGGTGTTTCACATTGCGAGTGTACCCAAATATTATAAGAAGTTCCCGCAGTAAGGTTCTCAAATGTATGTGCCGCATCCGATACTGGAATTGCAATCAATGCGGTTGGATCAGTATCGCTTGTATCGCCAATGGCCATTTCCCATTGGTTGGCCGTTCCACCATTCCAGGAGATACTTGCCGTGGTCATGGTCGTGCCGGTTTTTTGTAAGTCGTTTACATCCGGACAATCCGGAATTAACTGCCATACGATGTTGTCAATTTCCACATAAGTATATTGGATTCCAGAATCCACACGGATACCTATAAACGAATCCGTACCCGAATAACCTGAAAAATCCACTACATACTGCGTCACTATTTCAGTGCTGGTTACGGTTTGCAACGGTGTAAATACCGCAGCATCCGTATTGGCATTTAAGGTTCCCACATATAAAGTCGCTGCACCTTTGGCCTTAAATTTTAATCGGTAAGTGCCTAGACCTAGCGTATTAACACTTGGTGAAACTAAAATAATATCATCATCACCTCCTGAATCAGAGGTCTTTATAACCACTGCGGTGGTTGGCTCTGGCAAATTGGACCAAGGTGTGGTTTCTATTTGCGCATAAGGCGAAACAGTAGCGCCCCTCAAAATCTTGCCCCAGCATGAAGCAAGCTCAGGCGTAACCACTGTTTCAAAGTTTTCGCTGAAAGCTGCAACAGGCAGACAAGCTGTGGTGAATGCCAATGGTCCTATCCATGCACCTTTGTCATTTCCTGAACAAACAGAGCGCACCCATACATTATAAGTTGTATTGTCTGTCAAATCCGGTATAATGGCAGGAATCTCAGTATAATTGGTAAACGGCACTGAAGTCGGGTCGTCGGTATCATTTCCAACAGCAACATCCCACGATTCCTCATCACCCGAAGGCGTCCAGGTAACAGTAGCGGTAACAGCAGTGGTTTCAGGTACGGTAACGAGTGTCACATCAGGACAAGATGGGTCGAGTTCCCAAAGGATATTGTCAATATACACGGACGAGTACGATTCCGTTGCATGCAACCTGAACCCGATATAAGTATCCGTCCCCGTATAATCCGCAAAGTTCACGAGGTATTGTGTTGTATCGCTGTTAAGTTGTACGGTTTGGATCAGCGTGGCATCTGCCGAAGCGGTGTTACTGCTTAAGGTCACAATATCGATGTTGGCAGGTGTAAAGTCGTGCTTTGCATAAAATTTCAGTCTATGGGTGCCCAATGGCAGTGAAGTGAGGTTCGGCGAAACCAGAATAAGGTCTTCCGTGCTATTCCCGTTGTCGGTAAAAAGCTTTACTGCACTGTTGCCTTCTTCGAAAAGATAAGAATATTGGGTAACTTCCAAGTCAGAAAATTCCGAAAGCCCGCTTCCTCTTAATATTTTACGCCAACAGCCTGGTAATTCTGTATCAGTTGCAGCGCTAAAGTTTTCATAAAAATTATCGATGCCTTGACAAGCCGTAGTAAAATAGACTGGGCCAATCCACGCACCATTTTCCGCGCTACATACTGTTCTTACCCACACCTTGTAATTCGTGTTTTCTGATAAACCTTCGATTTGTTTTGTAGTTTCGGTTGCGTTTACGGACGATAAGGTGTCGGGGTCGCTATCTGAACTGCTACCAATGGCAACATCCCATGAAACGCTAGCCGCGGGATTGCCCGTCACCCATTCTATTGTAGCGCCCGACGGCGTCACATAAGGTACGGTGATGGCCGTTACATCCGGACATGTAGGCAATACTTCCCATTTCACATTGTCGATATATACTGTCGATGACGGTGTGGCGAGGCGGATCCCGATATACTGGTCAGTTCCCGTGTAATTAGAGAAATCTATAACATATTCTGTCATGCTGCTGTTCGTGTCAATATTGCCTGTCGCATTTTCCGTAAAAATCGCATTGTTATCATTAGTAGTTAAGGTACCAATTTGTAAGTTACCGTTGCCTTTTGCATAAAATTTTAAGCGATGTGTCCCAGCAGAAAGATTCGACAGATGGGGTGATGCCAAAATAACATCTGCTAGCGTTTCATCAGATAAATCGGAATCCATTACGATTGAATTGGACGGCGATTGGCTGTACCAGTTGCTGGTTTCAATCCGTGCATACGGCGATAAATTGTTGCCACCGCGCATAATCTTGTTCCAGCATGATGGTAAATCAGGCGTATTGACCGCGTCAAAATCTTCAAAAAAGGAAGTCACAGCGACGCAATCGGTCTTGAAGCGATAAACAGCAGACCAGCCACTGTAAAGATTATCACCGCAATTGCTCCTGACCCAAATGTAATATTCGGTTTCGGGCGTTAGGTTATCAAAGCCGACAGTTACGCCCGACGCAACATTTCCAGTAGGTTCGGTAGCAGCAGTCGGCGCGGCATCTGTATTAGAAAGATAATAATCGCTGCCTCCCGCTGGTACGTTAACTGGTGCCTGCCAGACGATGTGTGCTGTAGTTGTGGTGATGTTGTCTGCGCTCACATAAAACGGTGTCGGGCATGCCTGGGCTATACCGCCGAAAATTACGGTAGGCACAAACCCCACGATATTATAGGCTTCCTGTGGATTGGCGGGGTCGATATTATCATAATCAAAATAGACATAAATAGAGCGTGCATCCGCTACAGCGGTATTGTGGAAACGGTCGCTATAATCGTCCCACTGCTCCTGGTTTTCATCAACGGCAACCACTAAATTGTCCGTACCATTGTATGGAAACGGCGTAGTAAGCGTAATGGTTTTCCAGCCAGGTGTGCCGTTGGTCACAATCCCGCCCGAATATACCTGCGTCAGTTCAGACAGCGGTACCCAGTCGGTTGTGGATTCATAGGCGGTTTTAGTTGTATTGCCCATAAAGATGACGAGCTGTTGGCTGTTCGTTAAATCGCCATTCCCGGCATAATACCATTGGATCGAGGTGATGTCGCCTGCCGCATTGATCTCTGACGCCAGATAAATAGACTGGGTGTAGGAAAAACCAAATTGTGCATGGAACGGCAGCCTTTGATTTGTATTAGTTCCGGTTCCGACTTGCACTTGTGCATTCAGGCCGAATGCGATCATTAGCAGAAACTGCACAAAAAATGTAGTTTTTTTAATCATTGTCTTAATTATTTAATTGGGTGTTATATATTAGACGTGGGTTTTTAAATTCTAAAAACGTTAACGCAAAAAACGATTTCTGAAAACAAATGTATAAGAAGCAGTTATAATCACTGCTTTTTTGGAGGGAACAAAAGTGCTACATTAACTTAAGTAATTGTTAATCAATTAAATGTGTTGAAGTTTTGTTGCTTGTTGGGGCTAAATTTTGAGGGGTTTTTGGAATAAAAATTTTAATTATTAAGGCATTAAGGGTTATTTAGAACAAGTGGATGTATAGCATTTTTGCCACAAAAGTGACGATGCCTTAAATAATCTACAAGTTTAAAATGACACACAGACCATACAGATTGGATATATTTGAGATGGCATTTAACAAGGGAGTTATGAATTTTAACCAATTTGATTCGACGTAATTCGTGGCTGAAATCTCATCTAAACTATTTTATAAAACAATGCAAATCAACAGTAATTGGCGATTATTTTTCAGTCTTCATTTAAGGATGTTGCTCTTTTTTGCGCTGGTGCTTTTTCAAACCACAGGCTATTCCCAAACACCGAAACAATATCTAGAACGGTCAAAAACCTACCGAAAAACGAACATTGACTCTGCTATTTATTATGCTGGCAAAGGCTATGACCTTGCTAAAAGCAACAACAATAAGCAAATGACCGCAGAGAACGCTGCGTTTCTGGGCGATTATTATACGGCGAAAAACCAATTTAACGCCGCGAAAAAATACTACACCATTTACACCAACTACCTCAGCGACAAAAACGACCCATCCGCCTATTGCGGCACACTGATGATTGTTGGCAATATCGAGCTGCTGCAGAACAACTACATCAAGGCATTGCAGTTGTATTACAAATGCCTCGATATTGCAAAAGCGAATAATCTGACCCACATCCTGCCACATCTGTACAATAACCTTGGGAACTTGTATTTTGAAATTGAGGATTTTAAGGAAGCCAAAGCGTTTTTTACAATTGCACATCGGCAATTCAGGGCTAATAAAGACAGCTATAATGCCGCTTTGGCGCTAACTAATATTTCGAACATCTATGCCCAGCTTGGTGAAAACCAACTCGCTATCAAAGGCTATCTTGATGTATTAAAGACATTATCGGCCAATGGGAGTTGGGAAGATGTCGTTTCAGGATACCATTCACTGGCCAAGATTTACAACAAGGAGCAGCAATATGCACTCGCAGAAGACTATAACAATAAGGCCATGCAACTGATCCTAAAAAATGAAAAAGGCAGCAGCAATTATCTCGGTCCGATCACTTTTTATAAGGCAGAGGTATATGCCACAGCTGCCGAACTGTTCTTCAATAGGAATGAAATCGACAAGGCGGCACAGTATGCGCACAAATCATTGGGGCTTTCGTATGCCAATTCTTATACAAAGAACATCTACGAAAACGCTAATATCCTTAGTAAGATATTTGACAAAAAAAAGCAAGTCGATTCGGCTTTGTTTTATAACAAATTGTACATCAAATACAGTGAGAATTACAAAAACGAATACGACCTGAAAAAGATTGTACAGTTAAAGATGCAGTACCAGTTTGACGATATCCTAAAAGCGAAGGCAATTGAAGAAGTAAAGAAACAGTCTGCGAACAAAAGAGTGCAGCTCATTTATCTTGGGATTTCAATCTTTACTTTCCTGGGCGTCATTATTATGATTTTGCTCTATCGCAACCAAAAGGTCAAAACAGCAAAAATACTGATCACACAGGAAAAGCTCGAACTTGAAAAAACGGCATTGGACCAGGAAGTTGAATACAAACGCAAAGAGCTGACCTCAAAAATGATTTACTTACTTGAAAAAAATGAGTTTATCGTTTCCATCGGCAAAAAGCTCACCGACTTGAAACCCAACCTCTCCAAAGAAGACCAAGCCGAAGTGCAACAACTTATCAATGAACTCAAAAATAATTCATCGAACAAGATTTGGGATGAATTCGAGATGCGATTCAAGGAAGTGCACTCAGCGTTCTATGACAATCTCAATAAATTGTATCCTGATTTGTCGCCCAATGAAATCAAGATCTGTGCGTTCCTGCGCCTTAATATGACTACTAAGGAAATCTCAGCCATCACGCACCAGTCGATCAAGAGTATTAATGTGGCACGTTTCCGCCTTCGCAAAAAGCTCGACATAGAGACGGAGGAGAATTTGATTTCTTTTTTGATACAGGTTTAAAGAGCGCAATTAGCCCCGGATTTTTATCCCATTTCCCGAAACCCAACAACAATTAACTCACATTAAACCTTTACGAGCCAATAATTTATCGAAAAGATACGAAGACACAACGCATAATCGTTATAAAAACCATTTTGCTACAAAGAAGTGCCCATTTGCCACAATACCCGATGGTGATTTGCAATCTGTACAATGACCAACTTTCAAAAATCTTGACTAAAACCCTATCTCAAAACAACAAATTTGAAGACCTCGACTGGATTTAAACCAATGACCTCAATGCATCGCAATTAAAAAAGCCTCACATTGCTGTAAGGCTTTGAAAATATGTGGTCCCACCTGGGCTCGAACCAGGGACAACCTGATTATGAGTCAGGGACTCTAACCAGCTGAGCTATAGGACCGGTTTAGAGGTGCAATATTACCACAATTTTTGATTTAGTGCAAATGTTTTTTGGGGAGATTTTAAGCGGTAAGATTTTATGATTGTAAGCCAGCATATTGTATAATTGTAAAGTTTTGAATTTGTAAGATTTAATACTTTGTCGAAAACTGAGTCATGAACAGAAATCTTACGGTCTTACAATCTTATAGCCTTACAATTCAATCTCTTGGCACAATTCAATCAAAACACCATTGGTGCTTTTAGGATGTAAAAATGCCACGAGCTTATTATCTGCGCCTTTCTTCGGCATTTCGTTCAGGACGATGAATCCTTCGGCTTTAAGCCGCGCAATTTCCAAAACAATATCTTCCACATCAAAAGCAATATGATGAATGCCTTCGCCTTTCTTTTCAAGAAATTTTGCTATCGGACTTTCCTGATTCGTAGCTTCCAACAATTCTATTTTGTTGGGACCGTTCATGAAAAAGGAAGTGTTAACGCCTTCACTTTCGACAGATTCTGTTTTATATGGCGGAGCGCCAAAGAGCTTTTCGAAGAGCAAATTGGCAACTTCGAGGTTGTTTACGGCGATACCGATGTGTTCTATTTTTTTCATTTTTAAGTGCCTGAGTTTTTAATTGGATTAAACAAGCGGGGCAACAAGTACATATTTATGCGGTAAATATAAGGAAATTTCGAATCCTAAATGTCAGGCGAATTGCTCAGGCACTCAGCTGCTCAGGCACTCAGCTACTAAAAATTCACTATCTTTGCCCCATGGAAACGAACAGACAGAAAAAAATAGGCGGCGTATTGCAAAAAGACCTTGTAGATATCCTTCAAGGTGAAATCAGGAAAAACGGAATTTCAAATCTTGTAATCTCTGTATCTAAAGTCAATGTGACAAGCGATTTATCCGTTGCAACCGTACACCTGAGTATTTTCCCGCAGGATAAAGCCGCCGAAACACTTGCTGCTATTAAATCGAATACGTCATTAATCAAACACGATTTATCGCAACGCGTAAAATTACAATTGCGGAAAGTGCCGAACCTGACTTTCTATATCGATGATTCCCTCGATTATATCGAAAAAATCGACAACGCTCTTTCAGCAAAAGAAAATCCAATAGAAAACCGCGATTTATTAGAACGCAGAAAGAAATCCTAAATTGAATTTCCCGCTTTACATAGCCAAACGATATTTGCGCAGCAGCAGTAAAAACAACGCTATTAACATCATTAATAGGATTGCGTCGCTCGGGATTATCGTGGGTGCCTTGTGTCTTTTTGTTGTATTATCGGTTTTTAGCGGACTGATCGATTTCAGTCTTTCCTTCTCCAATACCATTGATCCGGATTTAAAAGTAACGGCTACATTGGGAAAATCCTTCGTCATTGCACCCGAACAGGAACAAAAAATAAAAGATATCGAAGGTGTCGCCGCTTTCTCCAAAGTCATCGAAGAACGCGTTTTGTTCGTTTTCAATAATAAGGAAGAAGTTACTTATCTGAAAGGGGTTGACAGTCTTTTTACGAATGTAAGCACCATCAAAAACGGTATTTATCAAGGGGAATGGTTTGAAAACAATACCGTTCAAGTCGTTGTTGGGCGCGGTATCGCCGATAAATTATCCATTGGACTTCTCGACGTCAATAATGTTTTAGAAGTATATGTTCCGAAACCCGGAAAAGGCGCCATCGAGACTCCAGACAATGCTTTCAACAAATCGATTCTTGTGCCGTCGGGCGTTTATGCCATTAGTGAAGACTTGGACTCCAAATATGTTTTTGCCGATTTCGCCATCGCACAGCGTTTGCTCGAATTCAAGCCCGGACAAGTTTCCGCCATAGAAATCAAATTCAAACCAGATGCCGACGAAGAAAAAATAACCGAAAAACTTCAATCCATTTTCAAAAATAAAATCACTGTGAAAAACCGTGCGCAGCTCAACGATGCATTGTACAAAATGCTCCGGACAGAAAACCTCGCGATTTACCTGATTTTCACTTTGGTGATTATACTCATTTTGTTCGCCTTTGCCGGTGCCATCATCATGATGATTCTGGACAAGAAAGCGAATCTCAAAACGCTATACAACCTCGGTGCCGAACCAAGCGATCTGCGCAGGATTTTCCTGCTGCAAGGCACTTTACTTTGTGTAAAAGGAGGATTGATTGGATTGGCGATTGGCAGTTTGATAGTATTAGTCCAACAACATTTTCAACTCGTAATGATTACCGAAAGCCTTGCTTATCCTGTAGTTTTTTCGCTAATGAATATTATTATCGTATTAGGAACGATTATAACCCTAGGATTTCTGGCTTCACTAATTGCTTCAAGCCGAATTAGCCAGAAGATGTTAGAGTAGTAGTTCTAATCAATCGCAGGTTTCAGATTTCAGCCTATAGCGGTTTATTTGGTTTGCTTCTCAAAAGTTAAAGCATCATTTCGAATAACTCAAAATATACACCTCAACCGCTTTTAATTCTTCATCAGAGAAATTTTTAGTGATGGCAAAATTGGTTTTCATCACTTCATATTGCGACGGATCTACGAGCGGCTCGCCTTCGCCTTTGAGAAACGAAATGATATTTCCCTTTTTGTCTCTATAGATTTTGGCGATTTCTGCGATGCTTGGCCCGACTATTTTTTGGTCGGACTTATGACATGCGTAACAATTGCCTTTCCCTTCGAAAATTTCTTGACCGAGTTGGATCGGCGTTTGTGATGTCTCGGAATTCGGATATAAATCGTCTTTTTTTGCTTCTTCTTTTTTGCAGGAGAAACAACATAGAACAATCGCTAAAAAACAAATTTTCTTTACCATATTTTTTGAAGCCAGTTAGGGATTAAGAATCATTAAGACTTAATGGTTTATTTTTATTTGTTCAATAATACCGCCGCTTCCTTAGCAAAATACGTCGAAATAATGCTTGCGCCCGCACGTTTGATACAGAATAACTGCTCAATCATAATCTTGTCGTGGTCGAGCCAACCTCTTTCGGCTGCGGCTTTTATCATCGCATATTCACCGGAAACATGGTAAACCGCAACCGGAACGTTAACTGCGTTTTTCACTTCCCGAACGATGTCAAGATAAGCAATTCCGGGTTTTACCATCACAATATCGGCACCTTCAGCAACGTCGTCGAGCGTTTCTCTAATGGCTTCAATGCGGTTGGCGTAATCCATTTGGTAGGTTTTCTTGTCCTTAGGGACATTCGTTGCATCAACCGGCGCAGAATCCAAAGCATCGCGGAACGGACCGTAAAATGCAGATGCATATTTTGCGCTATAACTCATGATGCCAACATTGTGATGACCGTTGGCTTCCAACGCTTTACGGATGGCGTAAACGCGTCCGTCCATCATATCGGAAGGCGCTACAAAATCAGCTCCGGCTTCGGCGTGGCTTAAACTCATTAATGTTAACGCATCGACTGTTGCGTCATTGATGATTTGCCCTTTTTCGATGATGCCGTCGTGTCCGTAAATCGAATACGGATCGAGCGCAACGTCTGGCATTACGATCATTTCCGGAACTGCATCTTTGATCGCGCGAATGGTTTGTTGCATCAGTCCGTCTTTGTTCCAGGCTTCTTTTCCGGTGTTGTCTTTGAGGTTTTCGCTAACTTTCACGTAGATATTAACGGCTTTGATGCCTAAATCCCAAGCTTCTTTGACCTCTTTGATGGTGTTGTCGAGCGAATGACGGTAGATGCCAACCATGGATGGAATTGGAATTTTGACATCTTTTCCTTCGGCGACGAACATCGGCAGCATAAAATCTTGCGGACTTAACGATGTTTCGCGCACGAGGCTACGGATGGATTCGTTGGTTCTTAAACGGCGGTTTCTGTTGAACATTTGTTTTATTTTAAATGTTGAATTTTAAATTTTAAATGAAATCCAGTTGACCGGATTTTCCAATACATCGATTAATTTTTCTTCTTGGCTTCCTTTTTCCGCATGATGGTCATAAACCCATTGCACATTTGGCGGCAAACTCATCAAAATACTTTCGATCCTGCCATTGGTTTTTAAACCGAAAAGCGTGCCTTTGTCGTGTACCAAATTGAACTCGACATAACGGCCGCGACGGATTTCCTGCCAGGTCTTTTGTGCCTCTGAATAGGGCAAATTCTTTCTTCTGTCTAAAATCGGAATGTAGGCTTCAAGGAAACTGTCGCCAACTTCGGCAACAAAATTAAACCAATCTTCCATAGATAATTCTTCGGTCGCTTTGCAGTAATCAAAGAATAACCCGCCAATTCCACGGGCTTCGTTTCTGTGCGCATTCCAGAAATAGGCATCGCATTGTTTTTTATATTTCGGATAAAAGTCTGCATTATGCTTGTCACAAGCATTTTTACAGGTTTGATGAAAATGTTTTGCGTCTTCTTCAAACAAATAATACGGCGTTAAATCCTGTCCGCCACCAAACCATTGTTGGATGATTTTGCCACTTTCGTCATACATTTCAAAATAGCGCCAGTTTGCGTGAACCGTTGGTGCCATTGGATTTTTGGGATGAATGACAAGGCTTAAACCGCAAGCGAAAAAATCGGCTTCGCCCACATTGAACATTTTCTGCATCGCTTCGGGTAATTTTCCGTGTACGGCAGAAATGTTAACGCCGCCTTTTTCGATAACAGCTCCGCTTTCTATGACGCGCGTACGTCCGCCGCCACCTTCCGGACGTTCCCAAAGGTCTTCACGGAATTTTGCGCCGCCGTCTGCTTTTTCGAGTCCGGCAACAATTTCGTCCTGAAGCGTTTGTATGTATTGGTAGAATTTATCTTTCATTTTATCACTTGAAAAAGAACCATTTGATTCCGAAAATTATAACTGCTATTAAAACCGGCGCCCATACAATTCCGACCATTCTGTCGTAAGGCTTTTGCTGTTTTATTTTGAATACCGCGATATAAATTAATGTCACAACCGAATAAACTATGGGTGCTAAAACGGCAAAAAGCATCTCTAAAAATACACCATCATTCTCAGAGATGTTTCCTGAAAAAAGATTCAGTATTTTCATCCACAAAGGAATATAGAACCCAAAAAATACCACATTCGCGACAACAAAAATGGTTTTTAAAGAACGTTCTTTTTCTAACTGTATATCATCCATTTTTATGATCTGATTTTAGCAATCCGAAATAAATAATATCTTCCAAAATGCCATTGCAATTCTTAAATTCTTCGCGCAAAATCCCTTCTTGTTGAAAGCCGTGTTTTGTGGCGATGCGCTGACTTCCTTTGTTGACAAGCGATGTGCAAATGAAAACTTTATTCATATCCAATTCAGCAAAACAAAAATCGAGTGTTTGTGAAACTGCTTTTGAAATGATGCCTTTTCCTTCAAATTCACTGTCGATAAAATACGCCAATTCACATTTGAAAATCGACTTATTGATGTTCTTGATGCATACGTAACCGATTAAAATATTGGTTGCTGTATTTCGCAAATAAAAATAAAAGCCTTCATTCGTTGCTTCCTTTTCAATATTATTGCCCAAAAAATCTATTGTCTTTTGAAACGTCGAACAGTTTTCAACCGTTACCGGAAATGTCTTTTCAATGTGCCTTTTGTTCTTCTGTATCAAATTAAAAAATTCTTCAGGCTGAATGTCGTTCAAACGGTCAATTTTCCAGTTGTCGAATGTCATGGCTTATCGTTTTATCGCGGCAGTTTTATTGAAAATAGCAAAAGAAAAGGCCTTGCTTTCCGATTGAATGTAATTGTAAACCGCCAGTGCTTTTTCGCTTAAAACGTGTTTGTTTTCGGGTATTTTCCCGGATAAATTTATCAGAAAATCAGCAAATTGTTCCGCATTAGCAAAATCAAAATGCAATTTTTCAAGGTGCACAATAATCGCTTCATCTGAAAAATTCAGGAGCATCTCTGCATCCAACGCCAAGCCTTTCAAAAGTTCATTGAGTTCAGAATTGCCATTTTCGGGAACATAATCCAATCCAATCAGCCTTTCCAGAATGTTATTGATTCTTTCGTTTTCTTCGTCTCGAAGTCCTTTTGTTAGTGGCATCCTATTGGTAATTGAAGTTTTTTCCGCCGTTTTGTATTTCAATTTTTTCGATACTCTCGAAAGGAATATTTCCGGAAAGAGTTGGGATAAATTTCGATTTGCTTCCTTTTAGTATTTCATTTTCAAGCAACAAAGTATCAAAATAAAAATGGTGTTTTTTGCCGTTTTTCAAAATTATCCTCGTTTCCATTGCTGGCGAATTTTGAAGCGTTACCGGAATTCCGTCAGCATCTACAGCTTTTATATGCTTTAATTGATTGGCTTTATAGCTGATCGCATTCCATTTATTCAAAGGATTATTGACTTCAACAACTTTCATAGCACCTGAGTCTACAGCAGCAAATTGTGCTTTGAAGCTTTCGGGAGATATCGTGTACGTTTTTCTTTTAAAAACCGACAACAGTTGTTGTAAAAATGTCTTTGCCATTATTGTCTGTATTCTTTTACCGCGTCAATAAACGCCTTTGCGTGATCTACCGGAATATTTGGTAAAATCCCGTGGCCCAAATTCACGATATATTTGTCTTTCCCGAATTCGTCAATCATCTGATGCACCATTTTTTTGATCGTCGGAATTGGCGATAATAATCTTGACGGGTCGAAATTTCCTTGTAATGTAATATTGCCACCAGATAAATAACGAGCGTTTCTTGGCGAACAAGTCCAGTCAACACCTAATGCCGATGCCTTGCTTTTTCCCATTTCGTTCAAAGCAAACCAACAACCTTTTCCAAACACGATGACGTGTGTTTCGTCTGCCAAAGCTTCAACAATTTGGTTGATGTATTGCCATGAAAACTCCTGATAATCTACAGGCGAAAGCATACCGCCCCAAGAATCAAAAATCTGCACTGCGTTAACGCCGGCTTTTACTTTTTCCTTCAAATAGGCGATAGTCGTATCGGTGATTTTCTGCAATAAAACATGCGCGGCTTCGGGATGTGTAAAGCAAAATCCTTTTGCCGTATCGAAACTTTTCGAGCCTTTTCCTTCCACAGCATAACAAAAAATCGTCCATGGCGAACCCGCAAAACCGATCAGCGGCACTTCGTCATTGAGCATTTCTTTGGTGAGTTTTATCGCGTCCATCACATAGCCCAAAGTTTCATGTATATTCGGAACGATGACTCTTTCAACGTCTTGCGGCGTGCGAATTGGATTCGGCAAAAATGGCCCGACACTTTCTTTCATCAAAACCTCGATGCCCATGGCTTGCGGTACGACAAGAATATCAGAAAACAAAATTGCTGCATCGGGAGCAATTCGGCGAATCGGCTGCACTGTAATTTCCGCCGCCAATTCCGGTGTCTGACAGCGTGTGAAAAAATCGTATTTGTCGCGCAAGGCGATGAATTCTGGTAAATATCTTCCGGCTTGGCGCATCATCCAGACTGGCGGGCGTTCAACGGTTTCTCCTCGTAATGCTTTTAAAAATAAGTCGTTTTTGATCATTGTTGTTGTTGTTTTACCGCAAAGGCACTAAGGCACTACGCTTTTTTGTAATGGTTTATAGCTTGTATAATCACGTTTTCAACGCTTGGCTGATTGGCGATTATGATATTTCCTGTAATGTTTTCAAGTGCTTTTGCGGTGGTTTTGCCGATGCAGAAGCAGGTTTCATTGTTGATTTTATTTTGGGTTACATAACTTGCTACTGCTGACGGACTGAAAAAAAGTATTCCGTCAAGGATGGCATTTATTTTATTTGAAAGCATTTCCGTTTGATAAACTTCAATTTCATTACAATTGACATTTGCTGTTTTTAGTAGCTCCGGAAGTTCCTCGCGGCGCATATTACCACAGCAAAAAGTAAAACTTTCAGCAGTATAAGTATCAATAATTATCTTCGCCAAATCCGACGCATTTTCTGCCGATTCCTGAACGGTAAAACCTAAAGAATCGAGCAAATCAGTCGTTTTTTCACCAACGCAAAAAACCGGATTTCTTCTAATTTCCTGTACTTCGGGATGATTTGCAACTACTTTTACTGCATTTTGACTGGTAAAAATCAAATTGTCATTACTTTTTAAGAACGTAAAATCGCAATCTTTTATCGCAATAAAATCGGCTTCAACGACAGCAATTCCAGCGCTTAGTAGAAATTGCCGCTGGTTCGGCTGCAGTTTTTTTGTAGAAAGCACACGTATCATTTACCCAAATCTTTTCGGATTTTATCCATTACACGTTCGCCGCCATTTTCAAGGATTTCCAATGCACATTCTTTTCCGAAAAATTGATAATGGTCTAAATCGGCTGCTTTTTCAATCGTAACTTTGTCTTTTCCGTCAAGCGAAAATAATGCACCTTCAAACCTGATTTTGTTATCGATAATCGAAGCCAAAGCCCCGATTGGTGCCGTACAACCACCTTCGAGTGTTTTAAGGAAATCGCGTTCAATTTGCGTGCAGATTTCCGTATGAAAATGATTTAGTTTTGATACCGCTTCGATACAAAAAATATCATTTTGCATCGCTACGACAACCATCGCACCTTGCGCTGGTGCTGGAATCATCCAGTCTAAATTGATGTGATTTTCAGGTTTTAGGTTCAATCGTTCCAAACCTGCAGCCGCGAAAACAGCACCGTTCCAGTCGTTATCGTTGAGTTTTTGTAATCTTGTGTTAACGTTGCCGCGCAAGTCCACAACAGTGTGGTGCGGAAAACGATTCAGCCATTGCGCTTGTCTGCGAAGGCTTCCGGTGGCAATCGTACCCGAATCTTGTAAAAAATCGAGATTGTTTTTGAAAACCAAAATATCTTTTTCACTCGCACGTTCCAAAACTGCCGCTTGAACGATCCCGATTGGCAAAGCCGTTGGCACATCTTTCATCGAATGCACGGCAATATCAACTTGACCGTTAATCATCGCAACGTCAAGTGTTTTGGTAAAAATACCTGTGATGCCGAGTTCATATAAAGGTTTATCGAGAATAAGATCACCGGTAGATTTTACGGCAATAATTTCGGTTTGATACCCTAAATCGTTTAGCTTTTTTTCGACGGTATGCGCTTGCCAAAGTGCGAGTTCGCTATCGCGCGTGCCGATGCGGATTGTTTTTTGATTTACCATGGATTTCTTTAAACCATTAAGGGATTAAGGTGCATTAAGAAAGTAATGGTTGTCGCCATAATAGTAGCTTAATTTCTTAACAATTTAGACGTTTTGTTTGGCTTCAATCTGGAACACTTTTTCAATCCATTCGATACTTTCATCGACCATCGTATTATCGTCTTTGAGGTGATTGGCGAAATGCGTCGTGATTTTTTGGATAATGCGATTGCTAATGATTTCAGCTTGTTCTTCGTTAAAACCGACGATTTTTTTGCTTTGGAAATCTAGTTCTGAAACTTTTATAGCGTTGAGTTTTTCTTTCAAAGCATTTATCGTTGGGGCGAATTTGCGGGCTTTTGTCCAAATCACAAATTCCTCTTTGATTTCTTCAATGATGGCTTCGGCGGCAGGAATATGCAATTTTCTTTTTTCCAAAGTTTCATCGGTCATTTGCGCAAGATTGTCCATGTGAATTAAAGTCACATTGTCCAAATCAGTTACATTAGGATGCACGTTTTTCGGAATCGACAAATCTAAAATTAGCAATGGTTTTTTGAGGTTCAAAATCGCTTTGTCAATGGTTGGATTTTGTGCACCTGTAGCAACAACGACAACATCGGCTTTTTGCAATTCTAGATGCAATTCCGAATAATCTTTAACGATAAGATTTAGTTTTCCGGCCAATTTTTCGGCTTTGTCTTTTGTTCTGTTGATGAGCGTAATATGCTCGTTTTTAGTGTGTTTTACTAAATTTTCACAAGTATTTCTTCCGATTTTTCCTGTTCCAAACAAAAGGATATTTTTATTGCTGATGTTTTCAACATTCCTAATAATATATTGTACTGAAGCAAATGAAACCGAAGTGGCACCTGAGCTGATTTCCGTTTCGGTCTTGATTCTTTTGCTTGCCTGGATTACAGCGTTAATCAATCTGTCCAAAAAAGTATTGATCAAACCAAAAGAGCGCGACTCTGCAAAACTGTTTTTTAGCTGGCTGATGATTTCAAAATCGCCTAAAATCTGTGAATCCAAACCGGTGCCAACGCGAAACATGTGCGCAATGGCTTCTTGGTTTTTATAGACAAAACCCACTTTCTGGAATTCTTCAACAGTACCATGGGTATTTTCGCAAATTAATTTTATAAGTTGGAACGGATGCTCTGCAAAACCATAAATTTCTGTACGGTTACAGGTTGACGTTATAATAAGGCTTTCAATACCTTCTTGTTTTGCCTGTTCGAGCAATCGGGTTTTGCCTAAAGCGTCAAGACTGAATTTTCCTCGTGTTTCGGCATCTGCTTTTTTATAGCTGAGCCCTACCGAATAAAAGTATTGATGCTTTGTTAAGTTTATTTGCTCCATATTTACACTTTCCTAAGAAGTTAGACAAAATTATCATTATACAATTTATAAAAGTAACGCTGGAAGGACTTTTTGTGTCGCTATGGGATTTTTTAAACCAAAACGCCTAAAACAACGTAAATTCTATTAAATTTGTACTGAAATCAAGCATTGGCAAATGGCTTATGTAGAATAATTCTAAATAGATTTGTTGGTTGGTTTCAATGTCATATACGAAAAAATACCGCTATGGGTTCTCAAGAAGTAATAAAAATTGAAGACGACTTTACATTAATCCGTTTTCAGAATGATGAAAGCGAGATTTTTCGTGCAGAAAGGCATATAAATCAAGGGCTTATACAATTTCACTTTGGTATTAAAGGAAAGGCGAAATTTATCTTTAATGAAGGTAATTATGCCTTGGAATTGAAGGAAGAGAAGTCATTATTTCTTTATAATCCGCAAAAAGCACTGCCTTTAAATCTGGAATTGGCTGCAAATTCATGGGTAATTTCAGTAATTATTTCGATAAAAAAATTCCATGCGCTGTTTTCAACAGAAGCAGATTATATTCCGTTTTTAAGCGAAGAAAATAAGGATAAAAAATACTACGACGAAGGCAATATCAGTCCGTCGATGGCGATTGTTTTGAGTCAGTTATTTCATTTCAACCTGCATCCGTCGATAAAAAACCTGTATTACAAAGGAAAAAGTTACGAATTGCTGAGTTTATATTTCAACCGTACTGAAGATCCAGATGCAGAACAATGTCCGTTTTTAATCGACGAAGACAACGTTTTAAAAATCCGCAAGGCAAAAGAAATCGTAATTGCGAATATGGCGGAACCGCCAGGATTACAAGAATTGGCAGACCAAGTTGGTTTGAACCTGAAGAAATTAAAAATGGGTTTTAAGCAAATTTACGGCGACAGCGTTTATAGTTTTTTATTTGATTATAAGATGGAATATGCGCGAAAACTGCTCGAAGACGGCTCACACAACGTCAACGAAGTCGGATTAAGAATCGGCTATAGCACATCGAGCCATTTCATATCCGCATTCAAGAAAAAATTTGCGACGACACCCAAAAAGTATCTAATGTCACTGAATCCGAATACCTAAACAACCAATAAAAAATAGTTAATCTCAATTTAACAGCCAACAAGTTCTGTTACTTTTACAACAAAACCAACCTTATGAAAGGAGTATTATTAGTGAACCTCGGATCGCCTGAAAGTCCGAACGCCAGAGATGTAAAACCTTATTTAGACGAATTTTTAATGGACGCGCGTGTTATCGATGTGCCGTATTTCCTAAGGGCATTGCTCGTTCGCGGTATCATTTTGAGAAAAAGACCGGAAAAGTCTGCTGCTGCCTATAAAAAAATCTGGTGGGAAGAAGGCTCGCCGCTGATTGTCATTTCGCAACGCATGCATGCAAAAGTGGAACAGCATGTTGAAGTGCCGGTTTCGTTGGCGATGCGTTATGGAAATCCGTCGATTATGTCGGGATTACAAGAGTTGCACGACAAAGGTGTTGACGAAGTTTTGTTGTTTCCTTTGTATCCGCAGCATGCGATGGCTTCGACAGAAACTATTTTGGTTTTGGCGGAAGAATTGCGGAAAAAGCATTTTCCACAAATGAAATTCACGATCGTTCCGGCGTTTTACAATAAACCAGATTACATCAAGGATTTGGCCAATTCGATCCAGAAATATTTGAAGCATTTTGAATACGATCACTTGTTGTTTTCATATCACGGTATTCCGGAGCGCCACATTAGGAAGACCGATATCACAAAATCTCACTGCAAAATCAATGGTTCTTGTTGCAATACGCCATCACCGGCACATGAATTTTGTTACCGCCACCAATGTTATGAAACAACCAAACAAGTGGTAAAATTGCTCGGCATTCCCGAAGGAAAATACAGCCAGACCTTTCAGTCCAGATTGGCAGGCGACAAATGGTTAACACCTTATACAGATGTTGAAGTCAATAAAATGCCGGCAAAAGGCATTAAGAATTTGGCGGTTGTGACACCCGCTTTCGTTTCTGATTGCTTAGAAACTTTGGAGGAAATCGCAATGGAAGCATCACATCAATTCAAGGAAAACGGCGGCGAAAATTTCATGGCAATTCCGTGTTTAAATGACGGCGATGAATGGTCTCAAACCGTTGCAAAATGGATTAACGAATGGGTTGCTGCAGAGAAAGTTGGTGTTTAACATTCGTTGAAATATTTTAAACCATTAAGATATTAAGTTTTATTAAGTGCAATGCTTAATTAAAGCCTTACTGTTTTAATGGTTTTTCTTTTTTAAACCGTATTTTTCTGATTGAAATAAAACACATTTTTACCCAATAAATTTGGTATTTTTGAAAGATGAATTGCCTTGCTGATTGTTGCTGTTTTTGCGATATTTTTTGCAGCAAAGCTTTCTAATTATAAAACTATGGAAGAATATTATTCTTATGTCAAATCATTACATCTTATTTTTGTAATTACTTGGTTTTCAGGGCTTTTTTATATCGTTAGATTGTTCGTCTATCAAATTGAGGCAGCGGCGAAACCTTCTCCCGAAAAGGAAATTTTGCAGCAACAATACAAAATTATGACATATCGGCTTTGGTATATTATCACTTGGCCATCGGGAATACTGGCAAGTCTTTTTGCTTTTTTATTGCTTTATATCAATCCGGGTTTTTTACAATTACCATGGATGCACGTCAAGCTTGGCTTCGTTTTTGCCTTATATCTTTATCATATAAAATGCCATCAGATTTACAAACAATTGCAGAACGATGAGATAAAACACAGTTCTAATTTCATGCGTTTGTGGAATGAAGGCGCAACAATTATCTTATTTGCTGTTGTGTTTTTAGTAATCGTACAAAGTGCCATCAACTGGATTTATGGCGTTCTCGGCATTATTTTATTTTCAGTAATCATCATGCTCGGCTTCCGGTTTTACAAAAAAATCCGGGAAAGAAACCAATCATAAATGCTAAAGGCAGTCAAAATAAAACGCGTCTCTTTACGAATCCGGATTTTCCTGTCGATGATTTTATTGACGCTGATTGCTTCCATTTTAATGGCTTCGATTTCGATTTTTCAGTTCAAGAAAGAAGCACTAGTTTACCATCAGGAAAGGCTCGAACGAAAAGAAAATGCGATTAAAGAACACATCAATTTCATACTTTCAAACACTACATACCCACTCACTTCGGAAAATCTACCGCTGATTTTTAAGGATAAAATTCACGAATTGGCAGACATTCATAGTCTGCAAATCAATATTTATAGTCTTAAAGGGAAGTTGCTAAAATCGTCGAAAGCGTCGTTTTCTATCGACAAATCTGCGCCGCCAATTCCGGATTATATTTTAAAATTGGTGCAGTCTTCAATGGACAAAAGGTATGTTGATATCAAGGTCATCGACGGAAAAAAATACCGTTCTTCATTTAGTCAGATCAAAGATTTAAAGTTCAAGCCGCTCGGCATCGTGAGCCTTCCATATATTGAAGACGACGGTTTTTATGATAAAGAATTGCAGAATTTCTTGATTCGATTGGGACAAGTTTATGGATTTATGCTTATCATCGCTTTTGCGTTGGCGTATTTCCTTTCGAGTTACATCACCAAATCATTAAAAGCGATTTCCGATAAAATTACCGAAACCAGTTTGAATCAGAAAAACGAAAAAATCGAACTCCAAGACAGCAGCCGCGAAATCAGTCTTTTGATCAACGCTTATAACGGAATGGTTGACAAACTCGAGCAAAGTGCCGTGATGTTGGCGCAAAGTGAAAGAGAACAAGCGTGGCGGGAAATGGCGCGGCAAGTCGCACATGAAATCAAGAATCCATTGACACCGATGCGATTGACAGTGCAGAGTTTTCAGCGAAAATTTGACCCAGAAGACCCGGATGTGCGCCAGAAAATGGACGATTACTCGAAGATTTTGATCCAACAAATCGACACGATGTCATCGGTAGCTTCGGCATTTTCGAATTTTGCATCGATGCCGGCGCAGCAGAATGAAACTTTAAATGTTGTTGAAATCGTAGAATTGGCTTTAGAAATTTTCAACGAAGAATACATCCATTTTAATGCCGAAGAAGAAAAAATCATCACCAGATTAGACAGAACGCAACTAATTCGCGTCATCACCAACTTGGTCAAAAATGCCATACAATCCATTCCCGAAAATCAAGAGTATAAATCGATTGTTGTTTGGGTAAAACGCGAAGAAAACAACGTGTTGATTACCGTTGAAGACAATGGCGTGGGCATCGAACCTGAAAATTCACAATATATTTTCGAGCCGAAATTTACCACGAAAACTAGCGGTATGGGCCTCGGACTTGGAATTATCAAAAACATCATTGAAAATTATAAAGGAACAATTACTTTTGAAACCAAATATGGTCGCGGTACAGTTTTTACTGTCTCGCTGCCCCTAACCAAAACTTAAAAAATGAATTACGAAAACATACTGATTGTCCACGAAAACGGCATCACAACCATTACAATCAATCGTCCTGAAAAATTAAATGCCCTAAACAAAGCAACGATTGCGGAATTGCATGACGTATTTAAAACACTACAACACGATCCTGAAATTCGCGTGATTGTCCTTACGGGAAGTGGTGAAAAAGCTTTCGTGGCTGGAGCTGATATTTCAGAATTCGCCCATTTTTCTGTAGAAGAAGGTGCACAACTTGCGGCACAGGGACAAGAATCATTATTTGATTATGTCGAAAATTTGAAAACGCCGGTTATCGCCGCTATTAACGGATTTGCCCTTGGTGGCGGATTAGAATTGGCGATGGCTTGTCATTTCAGAATTGCTTCTGACAATGCGAAAATGGGGCTTCCGGAAACCTCATTGGGTGTAATTCCGGGTTATGGCGGAACACAACGTTTGCCTCAATTGGTTGGCAAAGGCAAGGCGATGGAAATGATTATGACCGCTGGAATGATTACGGCAGAAGAAGCAAAACAATACGGACTTGTAAATTATGTGGTCACGCAGGCTGCGCTTTTAGATTTTTGTTATGGAATTGCTCAAAAAATCATGAGGAATTCTCCGGTAGCGATTGGCAAAGCGATCAAAGCCGTGAATGCCAATTTTAAAGACGGCGAAGACGGTTATAAAACTGAAATCAAAGCGTTTGGATATTGCTTCGGAACCGAAGATTTTAAAGAAGGAACTACCGCATTTCTTGACAAAAGGAAGGCCGTGTTTTCAGGAAAATAAAAAATGATCCCGTTTTTCGACGCGATTTTTTATTATATTCGGCAATCAAACGAAACAATCTACTATGAAAAAATTATTATTTCTTTTATGTCTTGGCCTATTTTCTTTTGGGTTTCAGGCACAAGACATTCCATTTCAAATCAAAAAAAGCGATGTGTTCAAAGACGAATATAAATTTTCAAGCATTGCCCTTGTAGCCAACGATGGATCAGGCGGATTGATTATCGTGAGGTCATATCATGGAGGCCTGTTTTCCTCGGGAATCGGTTATTATTTTGAACATTACAGCAGCAACCTGAAGCTGATCAATGAATTTGATTATCCGATGAAATATGCCGATGTAGAAAAACAGAGCTCGGTTTTAGGCTTGGTAATGGATGGTAATAAGATCCACATCATTGATTTTCTATACAATAGAAAGGAAAAAGCGTACATCTGCTCCGCTAATACCGCAAACGTCAATGATTTTAAATTTGCCAAAACGCCGCTTTTTCGTGTCAACAGTGACGAAATCAAACAATTTAGCTTTTTCAATGCCGGCCAGTTTGACGGTGACTCTGGCGCTTCGATGATCATCAATGAAGACCGTTCTGCTTTTGCCGTAACCTTAGACATCAAGGATTCAAAAACAGAAACTCATCGTTTGTTTTTATATGATAAAAGCCTGACGCAAAAAATTGATCACACTTTTACTAGAGCTGTGAAAGACCGAAAATTTAGTTACGAAAACATCGATGTATCCAAAGATGGTAATACGCTTTACCTGCTCGGAAAAGTCTACACGCAGGAAGCAAAAAAGAAAAAAGAAGGTGGACGCTACCAATTTGAATTGACGAGGATCACAAAAGACAGCGAAAAAGCACAAGTTTTTGATACAGACGAACATTTTTCAAGATCGCTAAAGACAATTATTTTTGAAGACAGACTAACGTGCATTGGGTTCTATTCTGACAAAAACGACAACCGTTACAAAGGCATCAGTTATTTCGAACTCGATCCGAAAACACTTGAAATCAAGAAATCAAAATTCAATCCGTTTACCGAACAATTCATGATCGACAAATACGGAAAAGACAAAGACAAAGAGCTGAAAAATCTATCTTTCCGTAAAATTTTAATTAATGCTAAAGGCGAAATGGTTTTCAATGCCGAAGAATTTTATATTGTCACCAACTATCATTACTCCCCAAACGGCGGCAGCACTACTACGACTACATACCATTATGATGATATTGTAAGCGCTAAAATTAGCACCTCTGGCGACATCATCTGGGCACGAAACATCAACAAAAGGCAGTCTACCGGTGGCGACGAATCGTATATTTCTTATACTTCAACTATAAAAGACGATAATGCGTACTTCTTTATCAATACCGGTGAAAAAGTGAAAAAATTACGCAACGACCGGATCCAATTTGGACAGACAAGTACTAAACGCTCCAACTTGAATATTATTCGTATTAACCAAAATGGCGATTTTGATTATCAGGAAATTCTTGATGATAAAGACAACGAAGTACCCTTTATGGTTGCAGACGGTGCCATCTCGGGAAGCGGAAATGAGATTTATTTCTTGGGAAGAAAAGGCAAGAAAAAGCAATTGCTCAAAGTAACATTATAAAAGAAAAGCCGGAAGTTCAGTGCAGTGCCCCCAAAAGTTTAGACACTATTTGGGGGCAGTTCATAATTATCGGCTTTTTTTTATACAAACAATGCTTTCAATTCTGTCGCCTCAGAAGGCTTCATCTTTCCTGCAAGCACCAAACTCAGTTGTTTTCTTCTCAAAGCCGCATCGTAACGTTCTTTCTCGAGTTCCGTTTCGGGAATAATAGGCGCTACTTCAACCGGGCGGCCTGTATCATCAACAGCCACGAATGTATAAATGGCTTCGTTAGCTTTGGTTTTATTGCCGGATTCACGGTCTTCAATCCAAACATCTATAAAAATTTCCATGGAACTTTTGAAACTCCTGGAAACTTTTGCTTCAACAGTAACAACGCTTCCAAGTGGAATTGCGCGGTTAAAAGCCACATGATTTACCGATGCTGTAACGGTAATTCTGCGCGAATGTCTTCTGGCAGCAATACTTGCGGCACGATCCATCCTGGCCAATAATTCACCTCCAAAAAGATTGTTCAACGGATTGGTTTCACTCGGCAAGACCAAATCGGTCAAAACGGTCATTGATTCTGATGGATGTTTCGGGTGCATGTTTTTTTTGCAAAGATAGGGTAAAAGTGGAAAGTCGGAAAGTTAAAAAAAGCAGTAAAGATATTTCTTTCTGCTTTTTTATATGCTAATCAATATGTCTTTGATTCTTGTATCTTGATTCTTTGCTCTTCCTACAATTCGTCTATCAAAAGCCAAGCCTCTTTGCTCTGCGTTTCATGAATTTTGCGCATTGCTGCTTGGGCTTCGCCATAACTAGCGTAGCTTCCATATAAAACAGGGAACAATCCAAAACGATTTTTTTCTAATCTTCTCGATTTAAAACCGGCATTGCTCAGCTTTACATAAATGCGTTGTGCGTTTCTTTCATTGCGGAATGCACCGGCAACGATATGGTAAGGCATTTTTTGTTCTTTAACTGAAAGCGTAACATTGGGTAGCGGGCTTTGAATAAAAAATGTCGCTTCCTGAATTTTCTGTTGTACGTCTTTTTGGACTTCTGTTTGTACCAATTGCGTTTCAATAGCAATTTGGTTTTGGTGGTAATTATTGGCGAAAAAACCAACGGTTCCCAATCCGATTACAAAAATGGCGACATATTTCAAGTAAGAATATTGGCGCCTTTCAGGAACAAGTTGAATAATTGGTTTTTCCTCTTCGACAGTTTCATCAATTTCGATGTGAAGCTGTTGTTGAATTTCTCTTTTGATGAATGGAGAAACAAACGAAGTCAATCCAAATGACGAAGTAAAATAATTCACTGAATTAGCTGCATCAAAAACAATGTTCCCTTCTGAATTTAGGGAAAACATACCAATATTATGCAATGTTATCTGCTGGAAATTTTGCAACGCATTTTTCCAAAGCGCTACCTCTTTCTGAATTTGCTGAACGGCACTTTCATAGGAGATTTTCTCCATCTGCGAAATGTGATTCGCCAAAAGTCCGTCGTTATTTTTTAGATAAGAATTAAACGAAACCAATTTTTTTGGCGGCGAAAATCCACTCGATGCTTCATTCAGTTGCGCCGACTGTATTTCAGTTAAAAATGCACCAAATCCCGGAACGGTTACACATTGGTAACGGTACAAAAGTGGTGCTATGTATTGTTCGATCTTCATTTAAACAAAGTTAGATATTAAGCTGCGGCGGCAAAATTTTATCAACAAATTTTATTAACAATTTCCGAAATTTTATATAAATTGAGCCTCAAATACTTAGTATGCGCCATTCAGATTTATTTTACCTTCTCGCCCTTCAAAAAGTGGAGGGAGTGGGCGACATTGTTGCCAAAAAGCTGCTTTCGCAATGCGGAACAGCAGAAGAAATCTTCAAAACAAAAGCTTCAAAATTGATTTCTGTTGACGGAATTGGATCCGTTTTGCTAAAAAATCTCCGTGACAAATCGATTTTTGCAAAGGCGGAAGAAGAGCTTAAATTCATCGAAAACAATAATATTTCTATCTCGTTTTTTCAAGACGAAGATTACCCCGAACGGCTCAAACACTGTGTTGACGGGCCCATCTTATTATTCGCTTCGGGGAATATTGATATAAAAAAACGCAAAGTCATTAGCATCGTTGGAACAAGGCAAATTACGGCTTACGGAACGGCTTTCTGCAAAGAATTTATCGCCGATTTAGCGCCTTTGAATCCGATTATCGTTAGTGGATTTGCGTATGGCGTTGATATCGTGGCACACCAGGCGGCGATGGAAAACAATTTACAAACCATTGGCGTTGTAGCCCACGGACTCAATCAGATTTATCCGAAATCACACAAGAAATTTGTAGCAAAAATGGAACAGAACGGTGGATTTCTGACCGAATTCTGGAGTTCATCCAATCCCGAAAAGGAAAATTTTGTGCGCAGAAACCGAATTGTTGCCGGGATTTCAGAAGCCACAATTGTCATCGAAAGTGCCGACAAAGGTGGTTCTTTGATTACAGCCAACATTGCCAGTGACTACAATCGCGATGTTTTTGCCGTTCCCGGAAGGGCGAATGACAAATATAGCCAAGGTTGCAATAATCTTATTAAACAACAAAAAGCAAGTTTGCTGACGAGCGCTGCCGATTTGATTTATATGCTGAATTGGGATTTGGAAACCGCAACCAAGCCGGTCCAAAAACAATTGTTCGTGGTTTTAGACGCCGACGAGCAGAAGATCTACGATTTTCTTCAAAAGAATGGAAAGGAATTGCTAGATATTATTGCACTTCAATGCGATTTTCCAATTTTTAAAATTGCGGCAACCTTATTGAATATGGAATTGAAAGGCGCAGTCAGACCGTTGCCGGGAAAATTGTTTGAGGCGATTTGATAAAAAATAGCATCTATCTATATTTCTTTTGTCTTGATACAAAAGAAACAAAAAATCAAGGCTCGTAAATCAAAAGCTCAAAAACTACGTTGCAACACGCTCCACGTACCCAGCCGCTCGCCTTGCAGGCTCGTCTCGGGGTACGCTGCCGCTTAGTTGCTTCCTTGTTTTTTACGCTTTGATTTAAGGCCGTCCCAACCACAACCTATATCCGCAATATAACCCGCCCTAATAAAAAAGCCTAAAAAAACAACGATGGGATGAATGGCAGCACTCCGCGAGACGAGGAGGAACGACGAGCGGCTCGGGGTGCGGAATGAATACCGAGGTAGTTTTTTAGGATTTTTTTATTCAGGCTTGATTTTTTTGTTACTTTTTTCATCAAGGAAAAAAGTAAAGTAAAACATAATATGTATAAAGTTCCGCTCGTCAATAGATATCATAAATTTTTTCCTTTACATTCTTATTTAAAAAAGAAATTAAATTATTTAGAGCAATAGAAAAGTTTTTGTTTTTAAATGTTTTTCTAGAAATTTTTCCTTTTGAGTTTAAGAAATCACATATAAAAGAAATATCTGTTTCTTGGGGAATACCAACAAACATCCTTACATCAATTAATTTTTGATTTCCAAAATTTACTGCTTTGCCATTCTTGAGAATTGATATGATATAATTAAACTGAACAATTTCTTTACTAAATTCCTGATTTGGAAAATATTCATTCATTTGAATTCTATCAGCCAAATTTTGTATTGTGAGATTTCGAATATTTAAAATACCATTTTCGCCGACAAATCCTAATTTCTTACGAACGCGATCTAAAACACCGTCGGCAATCACTTTCGCTTTTTCAGCACCAAGTTGCAATGCCTTATCCACCTCCGGAAGATTGTTCATATAGTAATTGTATTTTTCCCTTTCTGTGCTGAATTTTTCAATAATCAACTCAAACAAAGCCTGTTTGGCATGTCCGTAACCAAAATCGCGGTTGGCGTTGGCATAATTGACTTTCATCACTTCAATCTGACGCTCATCTGCGAGCAATTTATAGATAGCGAAAATCTTGCATGTTTCGGTATTTTTTGGTTCTTCGAGCGGTGTGCTATCGGTTTCAATCGACATTACTTGCTTGCGCAGTGCTTTGTCATCCAAAAAAATATTGATGATATTGTTGGCTGATTTGCTCATTTTTCCGCCATTAGTTCCGGGCACTAATCTGGTTTCTTCATGTGTGTA
The DNA here is from genome assembly GCA_029946065.1 of Flavobacterium sp. Classification (GTDB taxonomy): domain Bacteria; phylum Bacteroidota; class Bacteroidia; order Flavobacteriales; family Flavobacteriaceae; genus Flavobacterium. The sequence continues at coordinate 113,085 of JAQSDU010000004.1, read as the reverse complement.
TGGCTCTGGAAGCACAAACGTTTCCCCCATTTGGTGGTTGAATCGTGAAGCGACATCGCGCGTAATTTCGATATGTTGCAACTGGTCTTTTCCAACGGGAACGAACTGGGCATCATACAATAAAATATCAGCCGCCATAAGCATCGGATAGGAAAATAATCCGGCATTCACATCGTCTAAACGGTCAGATTTGTCTTTGAAAGAATGTGCTAAAGTGAGCCTTTGAAATGGAAAAAAGCAGCTTAAATACCACGATAATTCGGCGGTTTGTGGCACATCCGACTGGCGGTAAAAAATCACTTTTTTAATATTAAGCCCGAACGCCAACCAAGTCGCGGCTGTACTATATGTATTCTGGCGTAAAGTATCGCCGTCTTTTATTTGGGTGACCGAATGCAAATCGGCTATAAAAAGGAACGATTCGTTTTCGGGTTTGTTCGACAATTCGATGGCTGGCATTATAGCGCCGAGCAGATTTCCGAGATGCGGTGTTCCAGTGCTTTGAATACCGGTTAATATTTTTGACATTTTGATGTACTTTGGTGCAAATTTAGTTTTTACCGCAAAGGGAAAGAAGTTTTTTGCAAAGTTTTTAAGAGCGTTTATGTTTGCAAATTATTAATTACTCTTCGAATACCTGTTTTAAGGAGAATTTCATTAAAATTTATGAGAAGTCCAAGCTTGTAATTCCCAAGTTTTAAATAAGTTAAAGTTTGGGCCAAATGTATATCTGTTAAAGATTCGACGCTTTCGATTTCAATTACAAATTTGTTTTCAACTAAAAGAGCTACTCGGTAGCCGCATTCCAATGCTACACCTTCGTAAATTAAAGGAATTTTCTTTTCTTTTTCTACGAATAACCCAGATGTTTTGAGTTTGTAAAACAAGCATTCCTTATATGTATTTTCTAATAATCCTGGTCCTAAGCTTTTATGTACACTAATGGCGTAGCCAATTACTTTGTTGGAGATTTCGTTTTCTGTCATTTTAATTAATTTACGTGGCGTTGATTTTTTTTACCGCAAATGGGAAGAAGTATTTTGCAAAGTTCAAAAATTATATCCTCTTTCTGGAATACGAGAAATATCTTTTTCTTCGCATAAAACTTTGTAAGTTTTGCGGTTAACTAAATTAATAAATAATCAATATGAATCCTTACATTTGGGAATGAAAATTTTAAAAATCATCTTCTGGGTGCTTTGGCGCGTTTGGTTTTATATCTTGATGGGGATTCCAATTATTGTAATGTTTCCGTTCTTATTCGTCTCTATCTTGAAAGAAAAATGGTATCCTTATTTTTTTGTAATGGCGAGAATCTGGGCGAAAGTCATTCTTTTTGGAATGGGATTCCGCTATAAAGTAGAATATGAGCAGGAACCTGAATCAAACAAAAGCTATATGTTTATTGCCAACCACACGTCGATGACAGACATTATGCTAATGCTTTCTATTATCAGAAATCCGTTTGTTTTTGTGGGAAAGAAAGAGTTAGTGAAGATTCCGCTTTTTGGATTTTTCTACAAACGAACTTGTATTTTGGTCGATCGTAAGAGTTCTAAGAGCCGAATGGAAGTTTTTGACCGCGCACAAAAAAGACTTAGTCAGGGTTTAAGTATTTGTATTTTCCCAGAAGGAGGCGTTCCTGATGACGAATCGGTTTTGCTGGACGAATTCAAAGATGGCGCTTTTCGGCTTGCTTTAGAACATCATATTCCGATTGTTCCTATTACTTTTGCAGACAATAAAGAGCGTTTTTCCTATACCTTTTTAAGCGGAAGCCCTGGATTGATGCGTGCAAAAACACACCGTTTTATACCTACCGAAGGATTATCGATAGACCAGAAAAAAAACGTTCGTGAGACGGCGTGGAAAGTTATTCATGAACAATTATTGGTATTTCGGAAATAAAAAAAGCCTGCAAAAAGCAGACTTTCTTCAATTATTACTCCCGAAGTAATAAAAACAAAATAAAACAAATTTCTTAAAAACTAAAGCTTACTCCGGAATAAAGTCCGATGAAATAAGGCTTAAAGTTTCCCGCATCCTTACTAAAAGTATTGATCTGATATTTAAAAGTAGGTTCAAAATTGAACTGAAAATCTTTCCAAAAACTGTATTTAAATCCGACACCAAAGTTGGAGCTGAAATGTACATCGTTTAGATTATTGGCTTTCCCTAAAACTGCAGCTGTGCCGGAAGAAGCCGACTCGACTGTGACCTCATTTTCATTGAGGAAAAGCGTACTCACGCCTCCAATTAAGGAAATGCCGAATTTTCGGTCGATTAGTTTGTAAGACAATTCCAAAGGCACTTCAATATAGCCCATTCGCTGTGTCATAGCGCCTGTTGAAATATCCTGCAAGCTGTTGTCGCCGGCTACTAATCCGATGCTTGTAGCTACGGTTTGGCTCATTACTTCCAAAAAAGCAGCATTGCCCGCAGGCGAAATATTATCAAATGCTTTAGCGCCAAGTCCTGCATAAAAAACCACGTCGTTGGTGTTGTAATTGAAATTGAGTTTTTGAACTCCGGCGCGAACACTGAGTTTTTTGTTGACAGCATAATTAACGCCGACACCATAAGTCAGGTTCTTGTCATAACTTTTGTCATTGCCTTCAAATTGCTTATCAATCGGAGAACCTTGAGAAGTTGAACTAAAATAAACAGGGGCAACATTAGAACTAATCTGCCACCTGTCTACTTTAGATTCTTTAGCAACTAATTTGGTTTCTTCCTCATTTTTCTGTTTGAGCAATTCTTCCAGCGGATTAGGCACAATCATAGCAGGAATTGTGTCTAATTTATTGTTCTCTGGCACTTCCTTAATCGCAACTTTTTCTCCGTTTGTGATAGCATTGGCACCAGTTATATCGTTTAGTTTTTTGCCTTTGTTTTCATCATTTGTGGCAACAGCTTTTTCAGCTTGGCTTTCGCCAAAATTGTGCTGATCGGAAGCTGCTGCTTTCGTTGTCTGATTGTTTTTTGATTGTGCTGATGAAACTCCGGCGATTCCTGAATTATTTTTAACGGCATTGATATCTACCGTTTTTAGAGCGTTTTTGCCTTTATTTGACTTGGATTTATTATTTAAAGCATCGCTATCATTGGCTAAAGCATTGTCAACATTGTTGCTGCGAAAAATTGTTTTAGGCGCTTTTTTCTTGTTGCGTATTGTCGAATTGGCTACTGCGTTATTTTTGTTTGTATTGACAGTTGTCGTTTTTTTGTTGTTTTGAACTTTCGTATTTTGAACAGCATTCGATTCTTCCGCGACAACATTATTATCAGAAGGAACAACAGATTTATTTGCTGGGTTTACGATTTCATTTTTAACCGAAGCGCCACCCGGAGTTATAAGGTCACCCTCCTTTTGACTTTCTTCCAAAGTTTTGGAATTTGATTTTTGACTATTTTCTGTATTTACAACCGCATTGTTTTGACTCGGTTTTTCGGGATTGACTTTGTTTTGTTCAATTACTAATCCTTTTTCAATTGTCGGTTTATCCGAAATTAAATTCCAAGCAAACAGTCCTATGAGTAAAACTGCTGCAACACCCGAAAGTTTCCACCAAAACGGAATGACTTTCCTGTCGTCTTTTTCTTTTAATGCTGCTTCAATGTTCTTCCAAACCTGCGCGTTGGGTTCGGATTCAAAATCCTTGAATTTTTCCTGAAACAGCCTATCTAAACTTTTTTTATCGTTCATTTTGCTGAAGGTACTTTTTTACCGGTATGAATGTCTATTTTTTCTTTCAGAATCTGCCTTGCTCGGGCCAGATTCGATTTTGTTGTTCCTGTTGTAATGTCGAGCATTTCTGCTATTTCCTTGTGCGAATAATCATCAAGTACATAAAGGTTAAAAACCAGTCGGTACCTTTCGGGTAATTCTTGTATGATGCCCATCAGGAAATCGAGTGAGATGTTTTCGTCGTCGAGTTCGAGTGTCTCTTCATCGGCGACATCTTCGTTTACGATTTCCAAAAACCTAACGCCGCTTCGGTATCTTTGAAGCGCATTGTTAATCATGATTCTTTTCGCCCAGCCTTCAAAAGAACCTTTAAAATTAAACTGATCGATTTTATTAAAAACAATTAGAAAACCATCCTGAAGATTGTCTTCCGCCTCAGCGTAATTGCCCGAATATTTCAAACAGACACCAAAGAACTTTGCAGCAAATAATTTGTACAATTGTTCCTGCGCCTTAGTGTCATTTTTCTTGCAATCAGCTATGAGTTGTTCTAACCCCACGGGCGTTCAATACTTTATAATTATTAATTCACCGGAATAACAACTTCGTCAAAAAGGTTGTTCCCGTTTGCATCTTCGCCTTTGTAAAATTTAAAAGTATAAGAAGTACCCGCGGCATTCAGCACCTGAAAATTAAATTTTACTTCGTATGGGTTTTGATAATCAAGTGGCTGGCAATTGCTGTTTTCCATTACACTGCACTGAAATCCAATCGTTCTCGTGTCGCCCTCTTTTTCAAAATACAAACCTTCCAAAAAATAACAGTCGGTTGGTCGAAAATAAGTGGCTTTAATTTCATAAGTCTGCCCTGAAGTAAAGCTTTCCGGAACGGTATAACCTTCAACAGGAAGCACTTCAAAGTGAAGTTTTGGTTCGTCATCATTTATGCTGCAGGCATTCAATGCAAAAACACTCAATAAAAGCAAAACAATCTTTTTCATTTATTATAATTTAAGTTTGTGATTTTTAATGGATTATATTGTTTTTTTGAAAAAAACATCCAAATTTCAAAAACGATATGTTGTTTAATTTATTATTTATAATCCATAGATGGAAATTATCGGTATTGGTTGCGTATATGGCAAAAAAAAACCCGATTATTTCGGGTTTCAATAATTTTTATGCATTGGCTTTTTCTTTAATATAAGCTTTGATTTTCACTTCAAGCTCATCAGCCAATTCCGGATTGTCCTTAATTAAGGATTTCACCGCATCACGACCTTGCCCTAATTTGGTTTCGCCGTAGCTGAACCAAGAACCGGATTTTTTGATGATTTCAAATTCAACAGCCAAATCCAGAATTTCTCCGGTTTTAGAAACGCCTTCGCCATACATGATGTCGAATTCTGCGGTTTTGAAAGGTGGCGCGACTTTGTTTTTAACAACTTTTACTTTAGTACGGTTTCCGATTACGTTATCACCATCTTTAATTTGTGAAGAACGACGAATATCCAAACGCACGGATGCGTAAAATTTTAAAGCGTTTCCACCGGTCGTGGTCTCGGGATTTCCGAACATCACACCGATTTTTTCCCGCAATTGGTTGATAAAAAATACCGTACAATTGGTTTTGCTGATGGTTCCTGTTAGTTTTCTCAAGGCTTGCGACATCAAACGGGCGTGTAATCCCATTTTAGAATCGCCCATTTCGCCTTCAATTTCACTTTTCGGTGTCAAAGCAGCAACCGAGTCGATTACAACAATATCAATCGCGCCTGAACGGATCAGGTTTTCGGCGATTTCCAACGCTTGTTCCCCGTTGTCAGGTTGCGAAATAATAAGATTTTCTATGTCAACACCTAATTTTTCAGCATAGTTCCGGTCGAATGCATGTTCCGCATCTATGAATGCGGCTATGCCACCTGCTTTTTGGGATTCGGCAATCGCATGTAATGTCAAAGTGGTTTTTCCTGAAGATTCCGGCCCATATATTTCGATAACGCGACCTTTTGGGTAACCGTTAACACCCAACGCCAAATCGAGTCCGAGTGATCCTGATGAAATGGTTTCTACTTCTTCAACGGCTTTATCGCCCATTTTCATCACGGTGCCTTTTCCGTAGGTTTTATCTAGCTTGTCAAGGGTTAACTGTAATGCTTTTAATTTTGATTCTTTTTCTGAACTTTTTGAATCTTTCTCTACACTCATTTTTTCTTTCATTTTAATTTTGCTTATAAAATTGCTACTCGCCTGTACTCTGCGTAAAAATACTTATTTTTTTCGACTGGGCAACACCCGTTTAGGAAGCAGATATTAACAATTTTGCGTTCGAGATGGCCAAAGAAAATAGACTGTTTAAAGTTTGCCACAGCTTCACAAATGTATTTGGAGTTTATGATTGTATATTAAAAGCTATGACCCGAGAGCTCCCGAACAGACCAAGCAATCAATAACATTTTTTTTCGTTTTTTGGCTTTAATAAATTACTATCTGCTAAATACTTTGCTCGAAAACAACATAGACTAGCTTTGAAAAATATCTTAATTTTGAAACACACAGATACTTTTTATACTTTTACGATGGAAAGTTTAAAGTTTCAAGTGTTACATTCGACAATCGTACAATTATCTTATTTTCTAATTATCTCATTTTCTAATTCAAACGCATGCAAATCCACTATATCTCCGAAGCCAACAGCGTCCTGAATCATTTCCTCGGACAAATACGCAATACAAATGTGCAGCATGACAGTATGCGGTTCCGGCGCAATATCGAACGTATCGGCGAAGTGATGGCGTATGAATTGAGCAAAAACCTTCATTATGAAAACGTCGAAATACAAACACCGCTTGGCATCAAAAAAACGACAGCAATTCAGGACCAATTGGTTTTGTGTTCTATTTTAAGAGCTGGTTTGCCTTTGCATTTAGGTTTCCTGAATTATTTCGACAATGCCGAAAACGGATTTGTTTCTGCTTACCGCCACCATTACAACGATGACGAATTGTTTGATATCAAAGTTGAATACCAAGCCGTTCCGAATATCGAAAACAAAACTTTACTGCTAATTGATCCAATGCTTGCGACGGGCCAATCGATGGTTGCTGTTTTTAATAAACTATTGGAAAAAGGCCAACCTAAGGAAATCCATATTGCGGTCGTAATTGCAGCACCGGAAGGCATTGCTTATCTCGAAAAACATTTGCCGGATTATTGCCATCTTTGGGTTTCAACGTTAGATGAAAAACTCAATGATAAAAATTATATTGTCCCTGGTTTGGGCGACGCTGGCGATTTGGCTTACGGGAATAAGTTATAACGCTCCGTTTTTTACCGCAAAAAACACATAGTAAAGAAGCAAGCTTTGTGAAACTTCGCGAAAATCTTCTTTGATTTGCGTTTGATCAAAGTTGCGCGAAAAACGACATAAATCCGGCCAAAACTACGATCGCGGCAATGCTCTCTTTAACCCATTTTACCTCCGCATTTTCGACATAACTTGTTGCCATTACTGCCAAAGGCATGAAGGTGTAAGCCAATAGACTATTACTCTTTTGTGGTGAAATCGCAAAAATAATTATGCCAATAAGAAACGAAAAAATAATCTTTTTATAAGAAGCCTGCAAAATCAGTGGCTTGTTGGAAAGTGAGAAAACCATCGCAAAAAAGAACAATGCCGAAATTGCAGCATAAATGGAAATCGCAAGATTCTCGAAATTGTTCTTGAAATAATCGAATTTCAAATCGACTTGGGCGCTTTCCAAAACATTTACAATTAAATTTTTATCAAATGCCAACGCCGAAAGTACAAAAATAGAGGCAACCGTAAAGAGCGCAATAAACGGTAAAATCCAATTGCGATAGTCGCGTGAGACGTGGAAAATGATAGAAATAAAAATCAGTACCAAATACAAAATACACCAAAACTGGAACAAAGTGGCAATAAAAATCCACAGCGAAGCATCGAAAATCTTTTCTTTTGGTGTCAAAAGCGATTGTAATGAAATCAATCTCCGAAGTGCTAAAAGCACGAAAAAATTGGCAACGATCACGTTAATATCATTGAGCACCGACGGAAACATAATCAGAAAAAGAAAGAAAAATAAGAACGGAAAAGTGCTGTCTTTGCTGAGTCCGTTGCGCTTCGTTACAAAATTGGTGATAAAAAGAGAAGCTACTAAAACCAATAATAATGCCGCTTTTTTGGCGAAATCGTAACCAAAATGCATCCACTGCGTTTCCTTCATCTGATAGATGAAAAAGCAAAACACCAGTAAGAGCGTTACCAAAATATAATTAAATGGTCTTGATTTGCTAAAAATGCTTGTAATCATCGGGATATTTTATACTTTTGTGATGTAAATATAATACTTGTAAAAAAGATGAAAGCATTTTTTGAAGGAATACAGTCGTTGTTTGTTGATTATTTGTTCAAACCTTGGGATTATTTAAGACACCTTGAACTGCAAAGTTGGTTTGGTGCTAACACTTTGAACTGGATTTTTATGATTATCTGTGCTACCGCAATGGTTTATTGGATCAAACAATTAAAATTGCACAAATCTGAAGGTCAGGAAAATCAAGACACTACTGCACATTCATTCCTTAAATAAACTAGCATAAAAAAGAAAAACGGCTTACAAATCGAAGCCGATATCTTTTCTAAAATACATCTTATCGAAATTTAGCTTTGCTATGTTTTGGTAAGATTTTTTTATGGCCTCTTCAAAATTACTTCCATACGAAGTCACCGCCAAAACGCGTCCGCCATTGCTCACAACAGCGCCATTTTGGGTTTTTGTGCCTGCGTGAAACACCATCGAATCTGCTACATTTTCAATGCCGGTAATGACTTTTCCTTTTTCATAATCTTCCGGATATCCACCTGAAACAACCATAATTGTCGTCGCACTTCTTTCGTCGATTTCAAGGGAAATGTCGGAGAGTTTTTCATCGGCTACAGCTTTGAACAATGCAACCAAATCAGATTGTATCCTTGGAATGACAACTTCCGTTTCCGGATCACCCATTCTTACATTATATTCGATGACGATGGGCTCTCCTTTTACGTTGATCAATCCTATGAAAACAAATCCTTTATATGGAATGCCGTCCTTTTGTAAACCTGAAATCGTCGGTTTTACAATGCGCGTTTCTATTTTTTCGAGCAAAACCGCATCTGCAAACGGCACTGGTGAAACTGCGCCCATACCGCCTGTATTGAGTCCGGTGTCGCCTTCGCCAATCCGTTTGTAATCTTTCGCTGTTGGTAGAATTTTGTAGTTTTTCCCATCCGTTAAGACGAAACAACTTAATTCGATACCGTCTAAAAATTCTTCAATTACGACTTTTGAACTCGCTGCACCAAATTTCTCATTGATGAGCATGTTGCGCAATTCAGCTTTAGCTTCTTCCAAATCATGAAGGATTAAAACGCCTTTTCCGGCCGCCAATCCATCTGCTTTTAGCACATATGGCGGTGCCAACGTTTCCAGAAAATTACACCCTTTTTCTACCGTTTCTGCCGTAAAACTGTCGTAAGCTGCAGTCGGAATATTGTGCTTTACCAGAAATTGTTTTGCAAATTCTTTACTACCTTCAAGTTGTGCGCCCATTTTAGACGGACCGATAACCGGAATGTGTTTCAATGCTACATCATTTTCAAAGAAATCGAAAATGCCGTTTACGAGCGGATCTTCGGGACCGACAACGACCATTTGTACTTTTGAAGTGATTACAAAAGCTTTCACGGCTTCAAAATCAAGTGGATCAAGGTTTATATTTTCGGCAATTGCTTCGGTTCCCGCATTTCCCGGCGCTACAAAAAGTTTGGAACAAAGCGGACTTTGGAGCATTTTCCAAGCCAAGGCATGTTCTCTTCCGCCGGAACCAAGTAGTAAAATTGTCATGTTGTTGTTTTAGTTGTGTGTGCAAAAATAACTTGTTTTGAATTGAAATAATAATTTATTTTAGCTGACGGAATATAAACGGCCGCAAATTCAAAGATTGTTTTTGAGAAAAGCTAATTTTGAAAATTAATCTACTTTAATTCTACGAAAAGTGACTAATTTACATTCTCATTTATTTGAATCTGTGAATCTGCGGTAAAAACAAATGATGATGCTAAGCCTTTTTAATATTACCTTAAAAATAAACGGTTTTCCGATTGTGAAAGCCCAACAGCATTTGTCTGAAATTTTGGCAATTCCTGAAAATGAATATTTTGATTTTCTTGAAAAAAGCAAACAGGAAATTGTAAATTTTCATTTGCAAAACAACACATTCTATCAAAAATTTATAGGAAAAACAGCCATTGAAAACTGGAACGAAATTCCCGTAATGCAAAAAAAGGATTTACAAAAACCTTTGAAAGAAAGGCTTTCGAAAGGTTTTCCAAGCCATAAAATCTATGTCAATAAAACTTCCGGTTCCAGCGGTGATCCGTTTGTTTTTGCGAAAGACAAATATGCTCATGCGCTAACTTGGGCTTCCAATATTTATCGTTTCGGTTGGTATGGGATTGATTTTAACCATTCGCTTCAGGCACGATTTTACGGTATTCCGTTGGATTTCATAGGGTACAAAAAAGAGCGCTTTAAAGATTTTTTGACGCACCGTTATCGGTTTCCGATTTTTGATTTATCGGATGCTGTGCTGGAACAATTTCTGATAGATTTCTACCAAAAAAAGTTTGATTACATCAACGGTTATACGAGTTCCATTGTTTTATTTGCGAAATTCTTAAAACGCAGAAACGTTGTCTTGAAAACCATTTGTCCGAATTTGAAAGTCTGTATGGTGACCTCAGAAATGCTTTTTGATGATGATAAAAAACTGCTCCAAACACAATTTGGCGTTCCAATTGTCAATGAATATGGTGCATCTGAACTCGATTTGATTGCTTTTCAAAACCCAAATAAAGAGTGGCAAGTAAACGCTGAAACTTTATATGTTGAGATTTTAGACGAAAACAACAACGTTTTGCCTTATGGCGAAGAGGGTCGCATTGTGATCACTTCGTTGTTCAATAAAGCACATCCATTTATTCGTTATGATATTGGTGATATTGGCATTCTCGATGAAAAAAGCACGCCCAAAAAACCCATTCTCAAAAAATTAATCGGAAGGACAAATGATGTTGCTGTGCTTCCAAGTGGCAAAAAATCGCCCGGACTGACGTTTTATTATATTACCAAAAGTATTATTGAAGACGACGGAAATGTGAAGGAATTTATCATCAAACAAACCAAAATCGATACTTTTGAAATTGAATATGTTAGTGAAAAAAGCTTGACATCAGCACAAATAAACCAGATTGAATCTGCAATTGCCCTTTATTTGGAACCTGGATTGCAATTCCATTTCATACAGAAAAAACTGCTCGACAGAAGTCGTCGCGGCAAGCTCAAGCAGTTCCAATCTATGCTTTGATTTTTTTTTTGTAGCGTGGCTTTATAAAGATTTGCGTGACTAAAAACCAAGACATACAACCTATTGCCGCTACATAATTCAGTCGGTGGAAATTGCGGTAAATGGCAAAATTATATTGTATCAAATCCCATTTTGAAGCCGATATCGAATTCTTGCGAATCCTGTAAATCGCAAGGCTTTCGCGAACGGGTTGCGCTATTTTTATTCTTTTTAAAATCGTCAGCCACAACATCCAGTCTTGTCGTTTTCTTGCGGCGTTGATGTTTACTTTTCCTAAGAATTCTGTGTCATAAATTGCAGTGAGATTGCCAACATAATTGCAGAAAAAAAGCTGTTTATAAGTCAATTTCCATGGCGCTTCGATGGTAGCATTGAGTGGTATTCCGGCTTCATCCATAACGTCATAAAAACTGAACGTAAACGGCAGTCGATGGGTTTTTATGAAGCCGATTTGCTTTTCAAGTTTTTCGGGCTTCCACAAATCATCGGCGTCTAGAAAGGCGATATATTTCCCTGAGGCTTTCGCAACGGCGGTATTTCTGGCGATTCCGGTTCCTGAATTTTTTTGGAGTTGTATTAGTTGTATGCGCGGATCATTTTCAGCGAATGCTGCAACAATCGCAACAGTTTTATCTGAAGAACAATCGTCAACTATAAGCAATTCCCAATCGGGAAAAGTCTGGTTTTGGACAGACCTGATGGTTTCGGCAATAAATTTTTCTGAATTGAATGCGGGCGTAATAACGGATACTAAAGGTGCTTTCATCAGTATGCTTTTTTGTCGCCTTTTATCGCATTGTAAACTGTCATGAATATGATTTTGATGTCAAGTAAAATCGACCAGTTTTCCATATAAAAAATATCATATTTCACTCTATAGATAATGTCTTTGTCATTTTCGACTTCGCCCCTAAAACCGTTTGTTTGCGCCAATCCGGTAATTCCGGGTTTGATAAAATGGCGTACCATAAATTTATCGATGCGCTTGGCATACATTTCGGTATGGCTAACCATATGCGGTCTTGGACCAACAACCGACATATCACCGAGTAAGACATTAAAAAATTGCGGCAATTCGTCGATACTGGTTTTGCGCATAAAACGACCCGTATTGGTAATTCGGGGATCGTTTTTAGAAACTTGTTCCAAATCGGCAATTTCATTAAGGGTCATCGATCGAAATTTGTAGCAGTTGAATTCATCATAATTCAATCCGTTTCTTTTCTGCTTAAAAAAAACCGGTCCTCTTGATTCTAATTTTATAAAAACAGCAAGAATGGGAATCAACCATGACAACACCCCTAGTATTATAGCTAAAGAAAAAACAATATCGAAAGTGCGTTTTATGACTTGGTTTATGACGTCGTCAAGCGGAACATCGCGCATAGAAACGATAGGGATATAACCGTAATAATCAAGCTTTAAATTGCGCCCGAAAAACTCTTTATCATCCGGAAGAAATTTTAAGATCTTGAGGTTATTGTCTGTAAAATCGATAAAGTCATTGATCTGGTTATTCGTCAAATCGCGCATCGCACAGTAAACTTCGTCAATTTTTTCTGCTACAACGAATGAAAAACAAGCTTCAATTTGTGATTTCTTGTCTTCTTCCAAATGAAAAATTTTCACCAATTGATAACCATAATCGGGATTCTCATTGAAAAAATCGGCCAATTGCTCTACGCTTTTAACATTTCCGACGATGACAACCTTTCTAAAATTGCCGCCAAAAAGCGAGCGGTATTTGCGCAGGAAATAATAGATGGAAATCTTTATAATTGCGATGATGAGCATTGCCACCACAGTATATTCAATTGTTGCCTGAGAATCGGAATTTTTTACATAAAACCCTGAAAAAGCATAACATAAAATGGTGAAGAGTGTGAATTGCTTTACTATTTTGTTCAGAATTGTAACGACTTTTGTAAACCGATAGACTTCATAAAATCCAACATTAATCGCGATGATAATCCATGCCAATGAGATTACGGCAATGAAATACAACGAAAAAAAATCGGCAGAAAGCATCAGGTAAGAAAACAGATTGATGATGCTCAAATCCAATAAATATGAAAATGGCCTGATATAACCCGAATATCTTCCTGTTTTGTTTTTCATCAAAGAATATACTTGGAAAAATCTTTGTGTTCTTCTTTTAATAATGCTTCGGTGGAGAGGGATTTGAAATAATCATACGTGATTTTCATTCCGTCGTGTCGGTTCACTTTGGCTTCCCAGCCTAAAATCTGCTTTGCCTTTGTTATATCTGGCTGTCGCTGCATTGGGTCGTTTATGGGTAGTGGATGATAAACTACTTTTTGATTGGTTCCGGTTAGTTTTATGATTTCTTCGGCGAAATCTTTTATGGTGATTTCATCTGGATTTCCAATATTTACGGGCAATGCATAGTCAGAATGCAACAATCTGAAAATCCCTTCCACTTGATCATCAACATAACAAAAAGAGCGGGTTTGCATGCCATCGCCAAAAATTGTCAAATCCTCCCCTCTTAGAGCTTGCCCTATAAATGCCGGAATAACGCGACCATCGTTGAGTCGCATTCTTGGCCCATAAGTATTAAAAATCCTTACAATCCGGGTTTCGAGACCATGAAAAGTGTGGTAGGCCATTGTGATGGATTCCTGAAAGCGTTTTGCCTCGTCATAAACGCCGCGTGGTCCGATGGTATTGACATTTCCATAATATTCTTCGGTTTGCGGATGCACGAGCGGGTCACCATAAACTTCGGAAGTCGATGCTATTAAGATCCGGGCTTTTTTAACCCTTGCCAAACCTAAAAGATTGTGTGTGCCCAAGGAGCCAACTTTAAGGGTTTGTATTGGAATTTTAAGATAATCAATCGGACTGGCTGGCGATGCAAAGTGAAGAATATAATCGAGCTTCCCGGGAACATGTACAAATTTTGTAATGTCGTGGTGGTAGAATTCGAATTTCTCGAGCTTGAATAGGTGCTCAACGTTTTTTAAATCGCCTGTAATCAGATTGTCCATTCCGATTACATAATAGCCTTCGGCAATAAAACGGTCACAAAGGTGCGAACCAAGAAATCCGGCGGCACCTGTAATTAGAATTCTTTTCATAAGTTACTGATTTACTTCTTTTTGCGATTTATTTACGACGTTAAAAATACAATAAAGTATTGTAAAAAAAACAATACCTCGTTGTCTGCAAAAAAAGGATTCGGTCAAAAATAGGATTATCATCGTTAGGGAAAAAACAATGTGGAGGAAATTTTTATCTGCAATTGCGTTTTTAATGTTTAAGAATAGCATTCCGCCTAAAATCAGAAATCCAAACAATCCTAATTCGGCAAAAGTTTGCACATATTCGTTATGGAAATTAAAATCGCCATAACCCTCATGCAAGTTGTGTTCTTTCTCTTTTTGTTTGATTTTAAATTGTGATGCTTCTAAACCATATCCCGTAAAAAGGATGTTATCTTCCTGAAGCATTTCTGTAAAAATCCTGAATTGATAGACCCGTAATGCGCCGCCGGGAAAGTAATTACTAGCATTAAATTTTTCATTATTCCAAGCCTGTTTTAAACTGATATTGGCGATTGAACTGTCATTTTCGTTGACGGTATTATCCACAAAAGCGGTTTCATATTCGATCAGAAACCGTTCCCTGATTTGCTTCACAAAAACCAAAGAGAACAAAAGAAATGCTCCTAGCGAAGCGATTGTAACAAATTTGACGCTGTTTTTGGTGTCCGAAAAAAATATATAAAAACAGATTATCAATAAAAAATCGATAAAAATGATGCTCTTTGAAGACAGTAGGAAGATGAAAATCGCCAAAATAAAAATCGCAGCTCGTTCCCATGAATTTTTGCGGTCCAAAGCAATGAAATAGAACATGGCAAAAGAGGCGAATACGGCAACATAAATGGCGTTTAGGTCCAAGGTTACCAACTCATGATAAAAGAAAACTGCTTTATTTCCTGTGGCGATGTATCGGAACAAGGCGTTTCCGAAATAGTACAATGCATACCCCACCATTCCGAAGCCATAAATCCGGAAAATCTTGTCTCTTTGAATTTTGCCTAAATTTGGCACCAATAAAAACGCTGTCGGAATGAGAAAAAGCAATACTTCTTTTTGGAGTCCGGACTTAGTTGCATGAACATCTCTTGTCCAAATCAAGGAGAGCAGCATTAGTACATAAAACAACACTGGAAGCAGCAACGTTTTGTTGAATTTGAATTTGATTGGATGTAAGGAAGAAAAAGCAACCAATAAAAACAGTATGCAGGAAATACTTCCGAAAATATATTTTAATGGAATTGCTAATAAAATTGTGGCTAACAAATAAATGAAAACCCGTGGTTCCTTGATTAATTTACTGATTTTCAGAGATGCCATTTTCAAATAATTGTAGATATTCGCTATTTATTTTTTCCCAATTGAATTCGTTTGCAATTGCGTCAAAGTTGTTTTGGATGAATTGCAAGTTATCATTTTTTTTGATTTTTAATGCTATATTTTTTACGTCATCAGCATTGCTAAAATAAAATGCGTTTTCCTTTAAAATAGCATTGTTAAAATCGTTGTTATGGGCAACAATAAGTGCTTTTGATGCCATTGCTTCCAATAATGACGGATTGGTGCCACCAACAGAATGACCATGAAAGTAAAGATTAGAAAAATACCTCAGGTTATCAAGGTGCTTCATATTATAAACTGCACCTACAAAACGGATATTTTCGCTGTCGCTGAATTTTTGTTTTAAATAATTCCCAAATTTAGTATTGTGATTTCCTATAACAAGAATCGTTTCCTGATTATTGCTCAAAACAACGCCGTCTAATATTGTTTCGATGTTGTTTTCGGGCTCCAATCTGGCCAAAATCATGTTGTAGCGGAATTTTTCTAGGTTATATGCTGCCAAAATTGCCTCTTCAGGACTGTCAAAAATGTGGGCGCCATAAGCGATATAAGTGGAATCCTTATTGTATTTTGCTTTTATATATTTTTGAATGCCCAATGAATCCGAAATCAAGTAATCGCTGCTTTTAACGGCGAGTTTTTCGGCAAATTGCAATACTTTCTGAACCGGTTTTGAAAATTTTGTGCGTTTCCATTCCAATCCATCCATATTGGTGATAATCAGCGGCTTTTGGGGTAAAAGGAAATACCAAACTGAGCTACTCGTATAGCCCAATTGCAGGATAATATCGAAATTTCGTTTGCGGGAATCGAGGATGCAGTTCAGGTCGTAAATAAACTGTCCGGCAGTACCGATTTTAAATTCAGGGTCATAGCAATGAATAAGGTTTACGCCTTTGAAAGTTTTTCCCTGATAGGGATGGTTGTGGGAATTATAAACATAAACTTCATGGCCATTTTCAGCAAGATATAAGGAGAAAAATTCTGCGAATTGCTCAAAACCTCCGTAATGATTGGGCACGCCGCGGGTTCCTAAAATTGCTATTTTCATTGACTGAATTCTTTTTCGGGGTCAAAAGTAGGGAATTTAATTTTATTGGTGTTTTGGAATATTTGAAACCCTATCTGATGCCCTCTATTTCTATGAATAAATTTTCAAACTGTGCTGTATAATTTTCGACGCCAAATTCATTAACGGCTCTTTTGAAGCCTTTTTCTCCAAATGAATTCCTCATTTCTGGATTTGCGATCAGTTTGCAGATAGCTTCATAAAGTGCTGTTTCATTATTCGGCTCCACTAAAAACCCTGTTTCATCATTGATGATTATTTCAGATAACCCCCCGTGGTCTGAGGCTACAACAGGTTTTTTTGCCAGCATCGCCTCAACCGCTACTAAACCAAATGGTTCCGGCTCAATTGATGGAACAACGGCGATATCGATGGACTGCCATATTTTAGCGATTTGCTGTTGAAAAGGTAAGATTATAACTTTTTCTGAAAGCGCTAATGCCTCAATATTGTTTTTTAAATTTTCTAGAAAAATCTCCTGATTTGGAGGAACAGACCCAACAAAAAGAAGTTTGATGTTCTTGAAGTTTTTAGACAATTCATAGAATGTTTTTAGCAATAATTGTTGCCCTTTCCATCTGCTTATTCTTCCTATTAGCGCTATTACAATCTCTTCATCGGCATGTAATAAATTTTTCCTGATACTATATTTCTCTTGTTCTGAAATAAAATTTTCGTCGATTTCCAAGCCATTCCATATGACTTTCGATTTGTTTTTTATGGTATTGCTTACATTCCAAAAATGCTGTGTCGCAATAGAATTGTATACAATTTTCGTTGTTGAATCGAGGGATAACAACTTGGAGAAACTTTTTTTAAAGATTTTCGGAGATGCTATAATTTCGTGCACATGCCAGATATGTTTTATCTTTCTTTTTTTAGCATATATCATTCCCAATAATACCGCTAACGTATTGGAATATATGATGTCAAAATGATATTCATTGTTCAGATTATCTAAGATTGAAAAAGCTTTTTTAATCTCTTTAAAAAAAAGAAAAATGTTTTTAGGCGTAAATATTTTCCTGTAAAGTTTGAGTACCGGCGCCACAACAACTTTTATGTCGTGTTTTTGCAGTTCTATTTGTAAAGGACCTTCACTGGGTAAAACTACAACCGGGTTAAATTTTGCCCTATCGAGGTGTTTTAACAGTAATAATAATGTTTTGTCTGAACCATAAAGCTCTGCTGACTGGTGTATGAATAAAATATTAATCATATTGCTTCATTTATAGGCGCAACCATTCTCATTTTTCTTTCAAAAAACAACAATCCCCCCAAAATAAGTATAACCGAGTCTTTCGGAATATAAATGCCTGTGATAATTACCGTTGAAAACAAGTAAAAAATTCCTATCGTAGAAATTACGTTCAGTACAAATTTGTGTGTCGGACTTACTTGTTTTCGATATAGGAACATATATAGCCTCAAAAGAAAAGTCAATAAAAAAAACAATCCCAGAACGCCTGTTTTGTAAAAAATGAATACATATCCGTTGTGCAATGACGAAATATATTTCATTCCGTCGCCATCGCCTAATGGTGCAACAAACTTTAAATTCACCAAAGAGCCGTGTCCCGCACCAAAAATGTAACTGCTCGGATTGTCGTGCATCAATGCAAATGCCCTTTTTGCTTCATAACCCCTCCAGTGGTCCCACAAATCCTGATGGTTTTCGCGGTCTATTGATGCGTTGAAGATTTCTGAAGGCGCATTTTTTATTTTATACATGAAGCCTTCAATACCTTTCGATTCCCTATTTAATTTAATAGAAAATAGGTAGCCATAGAAAAGAAATACTGTTATCAACAAAACACCTATTATTTTTAATGACTTCCCATTAATTCTTGTAAATCCATAGGAAGACAATGCCATGATAATGATAACAACAAACATTGATCTTGAAAAATACAGCAGGATCGAAACAGTAAGTACTGCCAGTATTACCTTGTTATAAACTTTCTTTTCAAACAAAGGCATTTCAAACTCTTTTGGAGAAAAAACAAGCATTATAAAAGCGAAGATTTCTAGAAAATTATCCAAAAAATATTTCCCTCTTATTGCACTGATATCGGAACCTAAAAAATTGGTAAATAAAAATATGGAGCCAAGGTGGATTAAAGCTGTAACAAGACCCGTAACGATAATAATTTTTATAAAAATCCGATAATCATCAATGATCCTGAAAACAAAATATCCTATTGTTATTCCGGCAATAGGCTTAATAATATGAAGTAAATCTTTTATAATATCTCCTAATGTATATTTATGGAGCATTGAACCGATGAAACCAATGAGCAAAACGGCAAATAAAGGCAAAAGCAGTCTAATGAATGAAACCGGAACCAATTTAATTCCGGACGAAAAATACAGAAATGCAATAAATGATAGCTGGATTATAATATTTATCCTAAAAGAAAAAAGATAAATGTCCAATAATAGAATTGCGATAAACAGAAATGCAATGCATTGTTTTGCTTTACTCATAGTGGGCTGAAAATTCATCAAATATATTAAAGATAATCGTAATGGTCTATAATTCTTCTGTACTGTCGGAATCAGAATTTTAATTTAACAAATCTTCCCTGAAATATTGAAAGGAAATTTTACGTTTATTATATATTTGTAAAATATTTCCAATCAGACAATGAAAAAAGCATTAATTACGGGCATAAACGGCCAGGACGGATCTTATTTGGCAGAATTGTTATTGCAAAAAGGATACGAAGTTCATGGCATCATCAGAAGAAGCTCGACTTTCAATACCGAAAGAATTGAACACCTGTACATCGATACTTTGATACAGGACTTGCATAAAAAACAAAAAATTTCGCTTCACTACGGTGATATGACCGACGCTACCAACCTCATCCGGTTGGTGCAACAGATAAAACCAGACGAAATATACAATCTTGCAGCGCAGTCACACGTAAAAGTATCGTTTGAATTGCCCGAATATACTGCCGAAACAGACGGTATCGGAACATTGCGCTTGTTAGAGGCAATTCGCATTTGCGGCCTTACGGAAACCACAAAGATCTATCAGGCATCAACATCCGAATTGTTCGGGAAAGTACAGGAAATTCCGCAAAAGGAAACCACACCGTTCTATCCTAGATCGCCTTATGGGGTTGCCAAGATTTATGCATTTTGGATTACCAAAAACTACCGCGAATCCTACAATATGTTTGCCGTAAACGGGATTCTTTTTAACCACGAATCTGAAAGAAGAGGCGAAACTTTTGTCACCAGAAAAATAACTCTTTCGGCTTCAAGAATCGCTTTGGGCATCCAAGACAAATTGTATCTCGGTAACCTGAACGCCAAAAGAGATTGGGGTTATGCAAAAGATTATGTCGAATGCATGTGGCTAATGCTGCAGCAGGACGTTCCTGAAGATTATGTCATTGCAACCGGCGAACAATATTCTGTTAGGACTTTTTGTGAACTCGCATTCAAAGAAATCGAAATCGAATTGGAATGGGTTGGGGAAAATGAGAACGAAAAGGGAATCTGTAAAAAAACCGGAAAAGTACTCATAGAAATCGACCCGAAATATTACCGCCCGGCCGAAGTAGAAACCCTTTTGGGCGATCCAACCAAAGCAAGAACGCAATTGGGCTGGAACCCAAGACAGACTTCTTTTGAGGATTTGGTAAAAATCATGATGCAACACGACATCGAATACGTCAGGAAATTTTCCGATAGGGAATCATTGAAACGTTTCGAATAAAATATGAAAATTCTATTAACAGGTGCCAACGGCATGGTGGGGAAAAATATTCTTGAACATGCAACAGCCGGACAATTGGAGTTTCTAAAACCGTCCAGCAAGGAACTCAACCTGATGGATTATGAAGTTGTATTCAATTATATCGCGCTGCATCAACCTGATTTTATCATTCACGCTGCTGGACACGTTGGTGGCATTCAAGCGAATATCGCCAATCCTGTGCTTTTTTTGGTGAACAATCTTGAGATGGGAAAAAACATCATTATGGCGGCCAAAAATAATAACGTCAAAAATTTTATCAACCTTTCCAGTTCCTGCATGTATCCCCGAAATGCCGAAAATCCGCTAAGCGAAGAACTCATCCTAAAAGGCGAACTCGAACCTACGAATGAAGGGTATGCTCTGGCGAAAATCATGACGACGCGCTTGTGCGAATACATCCACAAAGAAGACGATAGTTTTCATTATAAAACGATAATTCCGTCGAACCTTTATGGGCGTTTCGACAAATTTTCTCCAGAACATTCTCACATGGTGCCGGCAGTGATCAAAAAAATCTACGAAGCAAAAGCCAATGGCGCTGAAACACTTGACATTTGGGGCGACGGAAAAGCGCGCCGCGAATTCATGTATGCCGGTGATCTTGCC
Source organism: Flavobacterium sp. (assembly GCA_029946065.1). Taxonomy (GTDB): domain Bacteria; phylum Bacteroidota; class Bacteroidia; order Flavobacteriales; family Flavobacteriaceae; genus Flavobacterium. The sequence goes on along the minus strand of JAQSDU010000004.1, from coordinate 92,108 downwards.
GATTTTATCTTTTATGCCATTGCGAATTTCGACAAAATGCCACAAAATATTAACGTTGGATTGGGTTTTGATTATACGATAAACGAATATTATCAAGCCATTGCAAAAGTCATTGGATACGAAGGAACGTTTGTCCACGACTTGTCAAAACCAATCGGCATGCAGCAAAAATTAATCGACGATTCCAACTTGCAACAATTTGGCTGGCAACACCAAACCAGTCTCGAAGAAGGACTTCAAAAAACATACGAATTTTATAAAACAGCCGTACTCCATGATTAAATATCCGTTAGCTTCCTCTACTTGGGACGAAAAAGAACTTCAGGCGATCCAATCGGTAATCGATAAAGACATCTATACGATGGGCGAAGGCGTGAAGCAATTTGAAGAAGATTTTGCGAAATTTCTCAACACCAAATACTGTGTGATGGTCAACTCTGGATCTTCCGCCAATTTACTGGCTGTCGCAGCACTTTTTTATACCAAACATCCAAAGCTGAAAAGAGGCGACGAAGTAATTGTTCCGGCAGTTTCGTGGTCAACGACCTATTATCCGCTGTATCAGTACGGACTAAAATTAAAATTCGTTGACATCGACATCAATACGTTGAATTTCGATTTGGAGCAGCTTGAAAAAGCAGTTTCTCCTGAAACAAAAATGATTCTGGCGGTCAACCTGCTCGGAAATCCGAATGATTTTGACGCCATAAACAAAATTATCGGCGACCGAGATATCATCCTGATGGAAGACAATTGTGAGTCTATGGGCGCAGAATACAAAGGAAAACAAGCGGGCACTTTTGGACTTGTAGGCACTTATTCTTCTTTTTATTCGCATCATATTGCCACGATGGAAGGCGGTTTAATTTCTACTGACGACGAAGAAATTTACCATATTTTGCTTTCGATAAGAGCCCACGGATGGACACGCCATTTGCCAAAAGAAAATAAAGTTTCTAATAAAAGTGACGACTGGTTTGAGGAATCTTTCCGGTTTGTATTGCCTGGATTCAATGTGCGCCCTGTAGAAATGAGCGGCGCTATAGGTGTTGAACAGGTAAAAAAATTACCCGGATTCATCGAACAAAGAAGAGAAAATGCCGATTATTTCGTGTCGCTTTTTAAAGACCATAAAGATTTTATCATTCAGAAAAACACCGATAATAGCAGTTGGTTCGGATTCAGTTTTATCATCAAACCGGAATCCAACCGCGACAGAAAAGAGATTGTAAAGCTTTTGTTTGACAATGGAATCGATTGCCGACCGATCGTTACGGGCGATTTTACCAAAAATGAAGTACTTAAATATTTCGATTACGAGATTTTTGGCGAAATGAAAAATGCGCAATATCTTGACAAAAAAGGCTTTTTTGTGGGCAATCATCAAGTGCCGTTAAAGGCTGAAATTGATCATTTGTTTGCGGTATTGAATTCATAATAGCTTAATTATGAAGATTTTCACTTTAGTCAAGACCAACTACAACCATCATGTCTCAATGGATTTATACCATGAGTTTGAGAAAAAAATAATTGAAAACGGAACCTGGGAAGTTGTCAATGGCGTTGGAGACAAAAGTGCAAGAATCATTCGGCAGCTTTTAAAACGATTTCCGGTCATAAAATTTCCGTTTAAAAAAGAAAAAAATTACGTCGTTATCGGCTATCAGAAAGAGAAATTTTTTCCATATTTTCATTACAAGGCCACTTCAAAATCCCTATGGATGTATGATGCTTGGGAACCTTGCTTTAATGCTATCGAAAAATCCATTCGTAGTTACGAAATCAACAATCTTTTTACTGCAAGCAAGCAATCATCGGAATATTTTAATACGCTAAACATCAAAAACTTTAAAGCTTTTTGGGTTCCGGAAGCGGTTGATGTTGATAATTATAATTTTATTCCATACCAAGAAAGAACAATCGATGTTTTGCAATTGGGCCGAAAGTGGAACGAATACCACGAAAAAATAAAACCCATTGAGGAAAAACTCGTTTACAAATACGAGAAAAAACCGGGGCAGATTATTTTTAAAACCCGTGAAGCATTTATAAACGGGATTGCCAATGCTAAAATTTCGATTTGCGTGCCTTCTTTCATTACACATCCTGAAATAACGGGTAACATATCAACCATAACAAACCGGTATTTACAATCGATGGCTTCAAAATGCTTAATTTTGGGCAAATTACCCGATGATATGAAGTATTTATTTGATTACAATCCGATTGTCGAAATTGACGATGAAAATCCGATTGAGCAGATTGAAACGATCTTGGAAAATTTTGACAGTTATATTCCGCTGATCGAGAAAAATTATGCAATATTAAAAAACCATCACAACTGGAATGTTCGGGTAGCACAGATGGAAACACTAATGCGCAATAAAAAATAAGCCTTTTGAAAAACTCTCGATTAGTCATCAATTCTCTTTCTGCAGTTGGCCAGGTAATAGCAGTAGGAATTACCTATTTGGTGCTTTATCGTTACCTAAAGGATACCATTGGAATCGAATTATTGGGTGTTTGGTCGCTTATTATTGCTACAACTTCGGTAGCATTGATTGCTAATTTTGGAATCAGTACGAGCATCATCAAATTTGTTGCAACGTATCATACTCGGGGCGATTTGGAAAGCCTGAAAAAACTTATTTTTACGTCTTCTGTCTTTATTATTGTAACCTACACTATCATTTCCCTGCTGATTCTAGTCTTCGGAAATTTTATTCTGCCTTATGTCATTGAAAAAAAATATGTCGCCGTTGCGCAAGAGATCCTGCCCTATTCTTTAATCAGTTTGATCATCAATGCGCTAGGAGGCGTTATAAGCAGCTGTCTTGACGGTATTCAGAAGAATTACATCAAAAGCTACATCTTGAGTTTTTCGGCGCTGATTTTGCTTGTTTTAAGCATGTTGCTGACGAAAGACTACGGCTTAAAGGGATTGGTTTTCGCACAGATTTTTCAAGGCATCCTTGTTTTGCTTATTTCGGTGTTTTTTATTGCACGGTCTGTTCCGGGCATTTTCACTTTAAAATGGAACTGGTCAAAAACACTATTCAAAGAAATTATTGATTACGGCCTGAAAATGCAAGCGCTATCGATAATGCAAATGTCGTTTGAGCCGATAACAAAAGTAATGTTAAGCAAGTTTGGCGGCGTGGCGATGGTGGGTTATTATGAAATGGCCAATCGGTTGGTTTCACAATTCAGAAGCTTGATTGTAAGCGCCAATCAGGTGGTCATTCCGATTGTTGCCGAAGCAAAAGAAAACAACACCGGCTACATTAAATCACTGTATTTGAAGACTTTTTCGATTGTTTTTATCTTAAATATTCTGTTGGTTTCTGGAATCATCGTCATGACGCCGTTGATTTCTTATTTTTGGATTGGTGAAATTGTTCCATTTTTTATATTTGCCGTTGTGCTGAATTGCATTGCCGTTTTCATTAATATCTGCAGCAATCCGGCGTATTTTAGTTATTTGGGAGAAGGCCAACTCAACTGGCTGATTTATTCTTATTTTGCCATAACAGTCATCAATGCACTGTTTTGTTATGTTTTCGGACTTTTTTTTAAGGAATTTGGCGTCGTAATTGCGTGGAACCTGGCGTTCTCCATTGGATCGCTCATTGTTGTATATTCGTACCAAATCAAAAATAAAATCCAATGGAAAGAACTGCTGAACAGCAATGATCTGCAATTGTTACTGATGGCTTTTTTATATAGCATTTTCGGATTTAAAACCGCAACCGCCCTTTTTAACGGTCATAACAATTGGTGGTTTGCAGGTTTATTTTTAATTTGCTTGTCCCTTTTCATTCTTCTTTTTTTAAAGAACCAAAATGTTGCTTTTGTTCTTAACCAGATCAAAAGAAAACCCAGTACAGATGTCAAGTAAAAAACCTTTTTTCTCTATAATTACGGCTTCTTTCAATAGTGAAAGAACCATTGCTACGACTATAAAATCCCTTTTGGATCAAGATTTCACGGATTTTGAATACATCATTGTTGATGGGAATTCAAAAGACAATACACTAAAAATCATTGCGTCTTTTGAAGCTTTATTTACAGCAAAAAACATTTCTTACCGCTATATTTCAGAAAAAGACAAAGGCGTTTATGATGCTTGGAACAAGGGAGTCAAGCTCAGTGAAGGCGAATGGATCAGCTTTTTAGGTTCAGATGATAGTTATATGCCCAATGCCTTAAATACGTACTTCACACACATTCAAAATAACTCCAACAGCAACTATATTTCTTCACAGGTGCAACTTATCAATGCTAACGGTGAAAATCTTAGTGTTTTTGGGAAAGCCTATCGTTGGGAGAAAGTAATTCGCGATATGGACACTGCACAAGTGGGGTCGTTTCATAAAAAAGAGCTGTTTGAAAAAATAGGCTTTTTTGACCCTTCTTATAAAATTGTTGGCGATCTCGATTTTTATATCCGAAGTAAAGATGTTATAAGGCCTGCGTATTTTAAGGAAATAACAGCGAAAATGCAAAACGGCGGCATTAGTAACCAAATTTATAAAGCCCTGAAAGAAGCGCTTGTGGTGAAGTTGAAATACAATTACAATCCTAAATTGCTTTCTTATTATGATTTTTATAGTTCGTTGGCAAAATGTTATATTAAGATTTTGATCAAAAAAAAATAGGAACCATCAGGTTCCTATTTTTATGATAATCTGTATACTTTTTATTGCTTATATAACTTTTCTATCGCCGCTTTTAAAGCGACTGTTGAACCTAAAATCGGATCATAATTGCCATCAACAGGCGCTTTGATTTTAGCTACTGTATTAACCGTATCAAGTTCTACCTGAGCATTTCCATAAAAATACTTGAAAAACTCTGCCGAATTTGATTCTATTTTTTTTCCTAAATATTCGATTTTAAAACCTTTGAAAGGCACTTGCTTTAAATCCTTGTTGCCGCCAATATCAAAACGCAACGCCATCGGTGAAGCGTCTTCAGGTAATTGAAAAACTAAATCCTGAGGTTGTGCGTTTCCTTTAACATTTATTGTTATTGCATCTGCTGGTGCAAAGTTGTCTCCGCCATCTTCATTATAAAAAATTTGGAAAATATCATCTTTTTCTACAATCGCATTAACCGTTACCGTAAATGGTTTGGTCGCTTCTGTATTTTCTGTCTCTGTTTTTTTATTGTCTTTACACGATAAAAATAAAACACTTAATAGTAAACCTGATAAAAAATATGATTTCATTTTTTAAATAATTTTGTGCAAATATATAATATTTTTAATATCAAATATTATTTTAATATTTTAATTTCTTGTCCGATAACTTGAACGTTTCTTTACTTGTTTTATTGTCTTTAATGATTATTCCAACTGTATAATCTCCCTTATCGATATCCTCTGTTCTAATTTTTAGTTTAAATCCAGAAAAATCATAATTGAATTTATTTTCCAAGTAAACGGTCACATCATTCCTAATGATTAAATCTGTTTCAAATTCATATTTATGTTTCGCTGAAATTAAAACGATTTTAACCGCCTTATCCTTAGAGCTTTGCTTATTATTTGCAGCCCAACCACTTATATTTATAATTCCTTTCTTCGTTTCAATTTTTTCAATATTTGAGATAATATCTCCTGCTGTTGGAGTAGATTTAATTTCTAATGGTTTTTTGAAATCTTTTTTTCCAACTTCTGACAGTAGGTCGGTTTTGCTGCTGTGATAATTTCCATTTTTATCTTTAATTACCAGTGCTAAGTTGTAAGTGTCTTTTGGTAGCTTATCCGTAAAAAAGGTAGCACTAAATCCCGAGTTATCCAGATTTTCCTTTTTAAACGCTCCAGTTATGTCACCTCTTACCGATGTTTTTGTAGGGAAAATATAAGTGTTGCTTTTACTTGACAAAGCAATATAAATTGTGTCTTTAGAATTGTTATTTGTTGCTTTCAAAAATGCCCAACCTGTAATCTGGATAACATCTTCACTATTAACAAATGATTCGATATTGAATTGTATTTCTTCTTTTGTTACAATTGGGCTCTTAAATGGCTTCAAGACCGATAAAGAGCTATAATAGTTTTGAACAGAGTCAACATATTTTTTATCCTCCGGCAACTCTTTATATTCAGTCCTAAGCGGGGTTGCTTTAGAATATATAAGTAAAAATTTATCCAATCTTTTTATATTAACTTTCCCTTTATAAATCAGTACATCAAAATCTTTCAAATTTTCTTTATTGGTCACAAAAAGTTGATTTTTAGCGATTTCTCCTCTTTTAATTCTGTTATATAAAGTGTCTTTATACGCCCTTCCTTCCACAACATTTTCTCTTGCAACATATCCAATCGAAATGGGTTTTTTTGACTTTAAGGCCACAAACATGAGGTCTTGGTAATCCATTTTGTAAACCATATTGTTTATGTATGGCGGATAGGTTAAAACCTCGTCAAAATTATCGATGACCAGCTTCCATTTTTCTTCATCAAGTTTTGAATCAAAGCCACCGCTTTTCAAATCTCTGGAAGTAATAATATTTTCAATATCATACAGCTGAAAACAAGTTATTGACAGCAATAACAAACATTTTAGTATCGTATTCATCTTTGCTTTACTAAAAACAACAAATGCCATACAGTATAATAAATAATAGAACGGCCATGAAAATCTTCCAACTGCCCTGAAAACATCTCCGACCTTCTCAACTATTCCAAGTGTAGGATATTCAAATATTATTTCAGTGCCGTAAGTAACTACATTTGTTATTGCAAAAATTAGCATAAAGAAGCACAATAACACAAGTGGCAACACATAGGAGTGCTTTTTATTTATCTTCTTGGTAATGATGAAATAGGTAAGTACTATTAATGAAAAAACAACTAGAATTATCATTCCAAGCCCCAAATAAGCAAAGCCTTCGTGCTGGGTATCATTTGTCATCCCTAACTGGGGAATAAACTTTGAGTAAAACCCATAAGAATTATAAAAAGAATTGAGGTTAAAGGAATATATTTTACCATAAATTGTTCCAACTGCCAAGTCTGTTTTGCTTTTCAGCTCTAGCATTCCAAAAACTATCCAAAACACAACAGAAACCGCAATTGCAGCAACCGGAAGTAAGAATGCCATTTTTTTTGTTAATGACTTATCATAAAAATAATTTTTAATCGAAAGTATGACAACAAAACCAGTTGTCATTATTGCTAAATAAGGATTTATTGCTGCGCTCAATAACATCATAAGCCCTTGCTTTTTATAATTACTCACTACGCTTTCTTTGTTTGTAGGCTTTAAATAATAATAAAAAGACCCTAAAAACAGCCAGTGTGCACATGCCGAAGCCTGAATCCCTCTGAAAATCAATACCGGATTAGTAATCATTAAAATACAAGCCAGTATAATTATAATATTGTTAACTCTGAATAATTTTAAAATCTTCGCTGTGAAAAATGCATTTAGATACATACAACTAAAAAGCCAAAAACCAAAATATTGAAAATCTTCCGGTAAAAAAACCGAAAATATCTTTGTTAAAAATGCCATTAACGGGATGCAATCGGTAAACCCAACATTCGTCCCAACCGGATAATAGAACGTATTCATGTCGCCCAGTGGGAAATGCCAAGCTTCTTGTCTGTAATAAGCTGCTCCAAGATAATGCTGTCCCCAATCATGGTAAGCATTCATTAACCAGCCAATATTTGTTGGATTTAAAGTAAAGAGTCCGTAGGCGAAGTGATATGAAACAAGAGAAATGAAAAATAACAGGAGGTATAACTTATTGTTTTCGTTTAAAAATCTCTTAACCATCTCTTTCTTTATTAATTAATTAATTGGTCGTAAAATTATATAAATATTGACTGTGTTTAACAAGTAATTTCAAAAAACAGAAAAAACTAAATTTTATTTATTCGGTTTATTTTTAAAAAACTAAATTTGAAAAATTTTAATCAAATGGAGTTTAAAAAGCTGTCGATTATTATACCTGCTTACAATGAGGGGCCAACAATTTTTCGCATTTTAGATAAGATCAAAACGGTAGCTTTAATCAATTCTCTTGAAAAAGAGATTGTGATTGTTAATGATTTTAGTAACGACAATACTGCAGATGCGGTTAGAGGTTATATGGGCAGTAATCCTGAGATGAATATTTCATTTTATGAGCACCCTAAAAATATGGGCAAAGGAGCCGCTTTGCACACGGGAATTAATAAAGCCTCGGGCGACATTATTATCATACAAGACGCCGATTTGGAATATGATCCTGAAGAATATAATATTCTTTTAAAACCCATTTTAAATAATTTTGCAGATGTGGTCTATGGAAGCCGGTTTATGGGAGGAAAACCGCACAGAATACTGTTTTTCTGGCACAGTATCGGAAACAAAATTTTAACTTTTATGAGTAACTCCCTCACAAACTTGAACCTTAGCGATATGGAAACTTGTTATAAGATGTTTAGGGCTGACGTTATAAAATCACTTGATTTAAAAGAAAAAAGGTTTGGATTTGAACCTGAAGTTACTGCAAAAATTTCTAAAATTCCAAAAATAAGAATCTATGAAGTTGGTATTAGTTATTATGGACGAACTTTTGAAGAAGGAAAAAAAATTGGCTGGAAAGATGGTTTCAGGGCTATTTTCTGTATTATAAAATACAGATTTTTTAAGTAATACTACGAAAACCAATGCTTTTGATAATGTTCCATAGAATACAACTCAGATAAGGATGTTTCTATTGGTCTAATAGTCAAAAATGGTTGTTGAAATTGCTGTGGAACATTGGAATATGATATCCCGAACGTTTCTTAAAATTCCTCAGTATTAAGCTTGATTTTATTTTTTAACGCACTACAAACCACCGTGATTACTTTCGAAATCATAATGCCCTTATAGTATTTATCTCATTTCTCGATATCCATTTTTATTACTTTATCAATGATAAAAAGTGGCCTGTTACGAACTTGGTTATAAATTCTTAGCACATATTCTCCAATCAATCCGAGAGAAATCAACTGAACGCCACTAAATAAAATTATGGCCAGTATCGTCGCTGTAAATCCTTGAGGAACATCATTATAAAATACTTTTCTATAAACATTGTAGGCAAAATAAATAAGAGAGAAAAAGACCGTTACAAATCCAAGTCTTGTTATAAACCTTACCGGAAAATCGCTAAAATTAAAAATACCGTTAAACGCCAATTCGAATAATTTTCCCCAACTGTATTTGGTTTCTCCGGCCTGCCTTTCATCGCGGTCGTATTCAAATCCAATTTGCTTGAAGCCAACCCAGGCGCGCATGCCCCGCAGATAACGGCTTTGCTCCGGCATATTGTTAATGTTGTCCACAACCCTGCGGCTCAACATCGAGAAATCGCCACTGTCGATCGGAATGTTAAAACTGGATATTTTTTTCTGAAGCCTGTAATAGGCTGCATAAGCGAGTTTTTTAAAGAAACTTTCTTTTCTGTTTTTTCGAATGGCATAAATCACATCATAACCATTTTCTAAAAGCGCATAAAAGTCATTGACCAATTCCGGAGGATCTTGCAAATCGCCATCAATGATCATCGCTCCCTTTTTTCCTCTAACATAAGTCAATCCGGCACTGACCGCCAATTGGTGTCCGTGATTTCTGGATAATAAAACACCTGTAAACCTATCATCGTTCTGGCAAATTTTTTCAACCAATACATCCGTTTTATCACTGCTGCCGTCATTAATCAAAATGACTTCACAGGAAAATGCTGTGTTGTCAATGACATTTGTGAGTCTTTGGATAAGCTGGTCAAAAACGGCTTCTTCGTTGTACAGCGGGACTATTATGGAAATGTCTATTTGTTTCAATGGCTGTAAATATTGATTTATACTTTCTTTCAGTCTTTAATAGCAACCCAAATACTTGTTTTATACGCACTATATTGTTCCGACAGCTGCTTGTTGGTACCGGCAAATCTATAAAATTTGAGTTAAAAGCAGTTGATTAAAATATAGTTTTAATAAATTAATGCTGTCGGCAATCTAATAAAGCCTGGTTTATAAAAACTGCTCAGAAAAATTCTTTGAGTTAATTGTCTTTAAGTACTATCCGCTGTCTTTTATAAGCTCGAAAATCCCTAATTTTTCTAACCAAACGGATAAAATACAAGTTGTTGTTTTTAACGGAAAAATTACGGGTTTAGGCTTTTTTCCCAATGGTGTATTTCGATTCCAAAAACACTTTTTATCTTATTTTTATCCAAGGCACTATATTTTGGCCTTTTTGCCGGTGTGGGATAAGCTGTAGTTGGGATGGCTTGTAAAGCTATTTTAATTTTATGAATTTCGAATTATTTTTAACAATAACATCCGCTTGTTACAGAAATTATCAACTCAGAAAAGTCTAATTTAGTATCGAAATAAAGTTAAGAGAAAAAACTTCATCTTAGAAAACTTTAAAAACGTTTGTTTTGTAAGATATTCACTAAGAAATCTTTACTATATTTGACAGTAATATTACTGTTTTTAATATAGTTAAAATAATTAATGAAAGCATTTTAACTAATACATCGTGGGTTCTTCCTCAAGGTGATTTATTTATAATAACCAGATGCACCGGTTAAATTTTCATTAATATAATTGAAATTGTTAACTTTTACTTATTTATACTATGACAAAACTTTATTCTTTTTTGTTTTTTTGTCCCTTTTTTATTCATGCACAAACAAACCCAACCTTTCCATCATATGTTTGTTCCGGAAGTACTTCCAATAGTAGTACGGCATTTGTAGTGGGAAGGATTTTAGTTTCTCCCGCAGTATTGACCGGAAACCGATCGGCTATTACAGATGAAACCCTTTCCAAAATTGTTGTTTTTCCAAATCCAGTTACTGATGATTTATTTTTTGAGACTGGAGACAAATCGGCAATAAAAGAAATAAAAATCTGTACAGTCGAAGGAAAAATCATTTATTCAGGGAAAGTAGTAAATAACACTGTAAATATTTCTTTCTTAAAATCAGGGGTTTACTTTGTTAGGTTCGATAAAAATGCCCCTAATTATAAAATCATAAAAAAATAACTACTACCCGATGAGAGAAATTATCTTAAACTTGTTTTGTCTAATTTTTGGTATCAGCTTATATGCACAGGCACCCCAGGGAATGAGTTATCAGGCGATTGCATATGATTCCGGCGGTAACCCGGTAAATACACATTTAATTTCCGTAAGATTTAGTATTCTTGACGGTTCTACCTCAGGAACAGCATTATACGTGGAAACGTTCAGCAATAGTAATGGCCCGACTACAAATTCCCAAGGATTCTACAGCCTGACCATAGGAATGGGCGCCGCAGAAACCGGAACTTTTGCATCAATCAACTGGGGGGGAAATAGTAGATTTTTAAAAGTAGAGATTGACCCTGCTGGCGGCACCTCCTATGCTTTGGTGGGCATCAGCCAGTTGATGAGTGTTCCTTATGCCTTATATTCAGAAAATACGGCATCTATAAATATGAAGACTGTTAATACAATAAGCGATTTACGCAATTTAAATCCTCAACCAAATGATTTAGTCTATGTAAATGGATATTGGTACGTTGGAGACGGTGGCGGAGGTTACTTTAATTATAAATTCGAGGACAGTCAAGATGATAATGATGGTACTATTATAAAACCAATTTCAAACACCGGAAATGGACGGTGGTTAAGGCAATACAATGGTTATATTAACGCAAGGTTTTTTGGTGTAGTACGGGATTGGGAAATGCCAGTTTCTGGATTTTCAAATTCAGAACAAATACAAAAAGCAATTGATTTTGCAACGCAATATAACTTCAGCAATTCAACATTAAGCAATCCTTATTTGGGAATGACTATTTATTTCCCAAGTGGAACCTATTACATTGATAACACAATTATTTTAAAAGACAAGGTTAATTTATTAGGTGATTCCGGAACACAATTTGCAGACCATGAGGGCAATTATGAAACTGGTTACATGTTCGAATTGGATAAAGGGATTGTTAACAATTTTAAAATGGAAAACTTCGTGATAAATTTGAATAAAAAAGACGGTGTCGGCGGTTTCCACTTGAAAAGTTCGCTAAAGGCACCAGAAAATAATGCAGGTGGCATTTGGTGTTCCTCTTTTAAAAATATATCGATTATTAATTGTGGTGGTAACGGAATTTATCTGGAAGGTGGCGATTCATCAAATTATATATTGCCAAACCAATTTTTAAATTTTGAGAATGTCAGGGTTGTCAGGCATTCCGACAAGTACAATGCTTTAAAAATTAATGGACAGCTTGGCCAGACCACTTTCCTTAATTGTACTTTTGATGGAATTAAAAATGAAGGTACAAATGTTGATATTTCCAGAAAAGATGAGAATGACTTGTGGTCTGCGGTCTTGTCTTTTATTAACTGTAGTTTTCAGGATTCCGAATTTGGAATAAATTTAGAACATGCAGAAAATATTACTATTGACAATTGTTGGTTTGAAACTTTGGATCTTGCAATAAAAATAAAAAAGTCAACTGCTATAAATATTTTAAATAGTCGTTTTGGGAATTCTGCTGGTTTTGGTGATCAACCAGGTTCGCATTTTCCAGAAGGAACAGGAAGATGCATTGATGTTGAAAATTCATCGGTAAACATCGAAAGGAATTATGTTATAGTCGGTAAACCTGAAAAAGATGAAAAATTTGTTCTGGGGATTGGTAATAATAATACTATAAATTTAAAAGACAATCAATTTAGCGATATAATACTAAGTGAGAGTTTTGGGGTCATGCAAACAGTCCAAATTATCGATAATAGTATCACTACAGAAGGAAAAAAATTGGTTTTTGTGGATACTTCTAGTAGTCACATAAATAGATTGAATACAACTATCGGTGCTGGTGAAACTATTTTTCTCAGAGCTAATATGGGTTCAATAACTTTTGACCAAATGACTTCCTCTACTGGAAATATCTATTTAAGCGGTAACTCACATATAACCCTGCAAGGTGGTCAGGCTGCAACCTTTATCAAGATTGACAATATCGTCGGAAGTGAAAAATGCACCTATCAATTAGTTTCCATTTCAAATTGATAAAGGATACTATTGAACTCATAATCCGCATGCTAGATTTAAAGATAAAAATCGATTACGGCTTTTTTAAACTTTCGTCCCAGTCTTTTATGGTTATTCCAAAAACACTTTTTATCTTATTTTTATCCAAGACACTATATTTTGGCCTTTTTGCTGGTGTAGGATAAGCTGTAGTTGGGATTGGTTGTAAAGCTATTTCTATTTTATTGATTTCGAATATTCTTTTTGCAAAATCATACCAACTGCAAGAACCTTCATTGGAAAAATTATATATTCCAAAGGTGTTGGGTGTTGGGTGTTGGGTATTGAACTTCATTATTAAAACCAACGCTTTGGCTAAATCAACGGCATTTGTTGGTGTTCCAATCTGATCATTTACAACCGAAAGTGTGTCTCTTTCACTTCCCAATCGCAGCATTGTTTTCATAAAATTATTGCCAAACTGCGAATAAACCCACGAAGTTCTGATGATGAAATAATTGTCAAAAGTAGCTTGAACCGCTTTTTCGCCGTCTAATTTTGTTTGTCCGTAAACGCCCGTCGGATTAGGAATATCTTCTTCTGTATAGGGTTGTTCTGAATTTCCATCAAAAACAAAATCGGTCGAAATATGAAGCAAAACAGTATCAAAATCACGACAAACCTCAGCAAGATTTTTGGCTCCGGTAACGTTGATTAAATGCGCTTTTTCGGGTTCGCTTTCGGCTTTATCGACTGCCGTGTATGCTGCCGCGTTGATGCAGTAATCAGGTTTGTTTTGATTGAAAATGGCTGTTATTGAAGTTTTATCGGTAACATCCAATTCTTCCGAGGTACAGAACACAAAAGTAATTTCCGGATAATTTCGAGCAATAAACTGCAACGATTGTCCTAATTGTCCATTGGCGCCTGTAACTACAACTACCATGCTTTTTTTGCGTTTTCTAAGGTGGGCAAGATTTGGTCTTTTTCGGAAATAATTAATTCCGATTCCGAAAACTGCCAGTCGATGTTCAGCGTTGCATCGTTGTAAATAATGCCGCCTTCAGATGCTTTGTTGTAGAAATTATCACATTTATAAAAAAAAGTCGCCGTTTCGCTCAAAACCAAAAATCCGTGAGCAAATCCTCTCGGAACAAAAAACTGCTTTTGATTTTCTCCCGATAATACAATGGAAACGTGCTGCCCGAAAGTTTCAGATTCCGGACGGATATCCACCGCAACGTCCAAAACTTCGCCCTGCAAAACCCTTACGAGTTTGGCTTGCGCATGGTCTCCGGTCTGATAATGCAATCCGCGAAAAACACCTTTGGTAGAAAACGACTGGTTGTCCTGAACAAAATGTACTTGTTGATTGACACCTTGCTGAAAAGTGTTTTCATTAAAACTCTCCATAAAATAGCCTCTTTCATCATAAATGAGTTTGGGTTCAATGATAAAGCAACCGTCGAGTTTTGTTGGAATAAAATTCATAAACAGATTAAATTATATCTAACAAATGTTTGCCGTAACCGCTTTTTAATAACGGTTGTGCGATCGTTTGCAACTGTTCTGCATTGATAAAGCCCATTCGGAAAGCGGCTTCCTCGATAGAGCCGATTTTAAGCCCCTGGCGCTCTTCGATGACCTGGACAAATTGGGAAGCCTGCATCAACGAATTGAATGTTCCGGTATCAAACCAGGCAGTTCCTCGGTCTAAGATACTGACTTTGAGTTTTCCGCGTTTCAGGTATTCTTTATTGACATCGGTAATCTCAATTTCGCCACGGTGACTCGGCTTGATGTTTTCGGCAATTTCGACTACATCATTGTCATAGAAATAAATACCGGGAACGGCATAATTCGATTTGGGTTCCAGCGGCTTTTCTTCAATCGAAAGCACTTTACCATCAGCATCAAAATCAACGACGCCGTAGCGTTCAGGGTCATGCACATGATAGGCATAAATAATGCCGCCATCGGGGTCGTTATTCGCCTGAAGCAAGTCTGATAGGCCTGTTCCATAAAAAATATTGTCGCCTAATACCAATGCTACTTTGTCTTTTCCTATAAATTCTTTTCCGATAATGAAAGCTTCTGCGAGTCCGTTAGGATGTTCCTGCACCGCATATTCAAACCGACAGCCCAACCGTGATCCATCGCCAAGCAATAGCCTGAACAATGGTAAATCGTGTGGTGTAGAAATAATTAAGATTTCACTAATGCCGGAAGATAACAAAGTGGACAAAGGATAATAGATCATCGGTTTGTCATAAATTGGCATCAATTGCTTGCTGACGGCAAGAGTCAGTGGATGTAAGCGAGTTCCGGAGCCTCCGGCTAATATTATTCCTTTCATCTTAGATTACTTGTTGAGTTTGCCCATTTCATAGCGGTAATAGGAGCGTAAAAAAACGAAAGTTATAAAAAAGAAAATAAATAAAAACGGAATAATTATTTTCATTCTTCCATTCAATGCACCACTGTTTTTTATATTGATTACCGTGCTGTTTTCTTTAATTATCCGATCAAGATTAATAAGTTCCATTCTGTGATTGGCTTGCTCATTCGTCAACATATCCTTGGTTTTTATAACATCATTCAATTGTGTATTTTCGCTCATATAAACCAAGCTGCCGTTCTTTTGTGTGTTCGCACTTTTAGGAATGCTGTTCAGAAAAGCATCAATTTGGGCTATAATAGAATCGTTTTTCACCATCTTGATTTTGGTGTTTTCAAGTGACGCTGCTTGTATTTTCCTGTAATATTCTGAATCATTCAGGTATTTTAATATTGGCGCTACCGTTCCGGATTCCGAAATTAGAGCGCTGCTTTTGAATGAAATAATATGGTAAGGGTAATTTTTGCTGGTTACATTGTCTTCTAAGATACTTTTCATTTCACCATCTTCAGCCATTAGTTTGATCAATTCAAAATTCCTATCGCTACTAGAAATGAATTTATAAGCATCTATAATCGGTTTAATTTTCAGCGTGCTCAGTTTTGTTGGATTCTTGATACCGACTGTTTCTTTTAAGAACACCGTATCTTGTTCGTTGATTTTTGATGACAAAAGATCAATCTTTGCATAGAGATAGTCGGTCGAACTAAAATTGGGTGCAACAATGATCTGATGGTCATACGATTTGCTCGTTTTATCCAGATAAAATCCGATTCCTGCGCCTAGAACAAACAAAATTCCAACAATGACTATATTTCTTTTGAAAAACAGAAATCCCTTAAATATACGCGTTGAAAGCGATTCAAAAAGACCGCCGACTTTCTTAGAAATTAGTGACAAATCTATTTCCTGATCGGTGGAAATATTTTTTGGTTCTGTACTCATTGCTTTTTTTATTTTACGTTAAAAATTTGTTCTAATATCTTAATGGTAATCAAATACGTAGGCTTCACCCCTGTCGTTCCTAATCCTCCCGATGCCAATGTGCTTCCGGTTTCCAGAGGATTATCCGAAGCGTAATACGCATATCTCACTTTCACATCAGGATTAATGCTTTTCCTGATTTTTGATGCCGATTGTATCGCTTTCTGATAATAGGCACCTTCCATTTCAAGTCCGATCACGCCCCAAGTAGATTCGTGGAAAAACTTCAATAAATCGCGGTTTTGCAACGAAGTTCCCAAAACGGTAACCATCGGGCCTGCATAAACTGGAATGCCATTGCCTTCAAACATCTCCGCATTGAGTTCATTTTCAAAAGGATAATTATCTCCTGTGCCTTCGTTGATGTGTGCCGACGGAATCATAATATCGCCTTTTCCTCCTTCTAAAATTCCCGCTTTTCCCATGATTGAAACAGAAACGACATTCAAGAAATGCTTCTTATTTTTTGATTCTTGGAATGGTTTCAGCAATTCGTCAATGGTTTCATAAGCTTGTTCTCCAAACGCATAATCCATAACGATTATTACAGGCGCACTAGCATCCGGCTTTACATTCGGGAAAGCAGATTTTTGCCAATCGATTTTTGCCGTGTCAAAAATCTGGACATCAATATTGGTTCCCGAGGTATCCGGAAGCGAAATCATCCCGTGTTGCAGGGCGAATTCCTCCACTTTATTTCGAACATCGTGTGCGCCGGCCTTGCTGAGTTCTTCAAATACAAAAAAATCGCTTTTATCTTTGTATTTTGCCTTGTGAACGTGTGTAGCAAAAAGCGAGTTCATCACGCTGTGCATGTTTGCGCTGATGATGTGGATTGGTCGGTCGAGCAATTCGTTTTCCTTCAAAACCTGTTTGATGTTCGTCGCCCAAAATTCACCGTGGATATGATGGCCGAGTCTTTCTCTTAAAATCGGACTGAAAGTAATCGTGCGTTTGTTGTTTTCGAGGATTTCTTCCATCGCCAATTTTCCCAACCAATAAATGATGTGCAAAAATCTATCCGGACGATCAGCCGTTCCGAAGTCATCATAAATCGCCGAAACTTCTGCAAATGTTCTTCCTAAAATATTGGCGGCGTGCGAAATGGCTTTTTCCTTCTCGATCAGCGGCAATTTTTTGTTGCCCATTACCGCTTGTTCCATCTTGAGCCAATCGCGCGATAATTCGCCACTGTCGTCAATCAATACGCGGTTTTTTATTTTATGCGATTCGATGAAAATAAAAGTCAAATGCGTCAAAATATCGTAAATGTCCGATCTTCCTCTGGTGATTTCAACATTCATCTGCTCTTCGTCGATGCGGTAGCAGTTTCTTCTTCTTTTTGGCGGAATGATTGCCTTGAAATGCGAATTCGAATAACCTTCATCTGAAGTTAAATTGATAAAACGACATTCCTCAATTCCTGTCGGAAGGCGTTCTATGACATATAAAAGTCCGCTTAATTCTACTTTTTCTTCGGCGATACTGCCGTAAATTTCAGGTCTTAATGACAACAATGCTTCGCGTAAAGTTTCGCCTGAAATACCCATTGGTTTATAAAAACCGCGGTTGAATAAATGTCTGATGGTAATGTACAATCGTTCGATAGCTGCCGACGATTCTTGCGCCCTGGAACGCGAAATGTTTTTAATTTCTCTCATTAATGTTATTTTCTAACCTGCAAATGTATGGTTTTTCTGTTTTAGTTGGTTAAGGTTAGTTTTATTGCTAAATCCGCAAATTTGTCATAGTACGCTTCAGGATTTTTATTGGTGGCTTTTGTTTGAATTTTGTGCCAAGTGCCGCTCAAATTTCGCCAGGTCGTCGCAGTTTCTGATGGAACGGCACCAATCGATGGCTGATAAGTATACGTTTTGCCTTTAAGTCCTTTCATTTTTACCTCATATTTATTATTCTCGATGATCAAAAATTCTATAGAAACAAAAAATCCTTTTTCCGGAAATATAATTTTATATGGCGTCAAATCAACCTCATTGTTATGCTTGCCGCTTTTTACTTTTACGATAATATTTTCGCCAAGCAGATCATTTCCGGGACTTCCGTCATCATTAACTTCAAATAGTCTTACCTTAAAAGTAGCATTATTCTTATAGGATTCTGACATTATCGTAATCTTTTTTATAAATGATGTTGCACCGATACTGTCATTGTTTGAAAAAAATTTTGCGATCGTCCATGGCTTATCCCAGCAGCCGTAATAAAAGTGTATATCGCTTTTTTTATAAGTGCCAATTTCTATTAATTGGCCGCCGGTTGGTTGCTTAATGACCACTTCGTCCAATTCAAAAACCGCTTGTTTTAAAATTACTTTTTCTGCGTCGGATGCTTTTAATTTTAGTTTTTCAAATCCCACTGCCGAAAAAATCAACATTTTGGCTTTATCTTCGAGATTGATAGAAAAACTACCATTTTTTTCTGAAGTAGTACCGTTATTTTCATTTTCTACCCAAATATTAACATAAGGCACCGGATTGCCTTGACTATCAATAACAATCCCTTTGACCTGGGCAGATAGTGAAAATTTGATGAATAAAAAGAAGATGATAATTTTTTTCATTAGTTGGCTAAGGCGATTGTTTACTTATTGTATATCAATAATTTACAAAATTAATTCAATTCGTTACCAAAACTTTCATTGCAAATTGAACATTCCGTTCGTCAAAAGGGGGCGCTTCTTTTCCTGTACTTCTTTTAAAATCTTCATAATATTTCTGAATTCTTTCCTGCGAAACTTTTTTGAATATGCCCCATTGGTGGCTTTCCCTAAATCCCCAAGAAGTATTGTCTTCTGAACGGGTGGTTGCGAAAGCAGGTGAGTAATAGAAGTTTTCATGGAAAATTCCTTTTTTGTCAGTATAGGCATATTCTACCGAGCGGTTTTCAGGAACGATTAAGGCTTCCAAAGCAATAAAAAAACCGTTTTCCGGAACTTGTATCTTAAAAGGTAAAAGGTCGATATAAGTGTCTCGTTTCCCTTTTTTGGCGACGCCGATGATATTTGTTTGCGCTATCTCGGCTCCCGGAGTGCCGTCAGATTGGACTTCTAGAAAATGAACATTGAATTTTGCGCCTTTAACCTTTGATTCGGTTGCAATTGTCAATCCTTTCAAATAAGGCGTTTCTGAAAGCGTATCCGAAACCTGAAAATAGCGCGCCCACATATAAGGCTGATCGCCAATAGCATAATACAGATCAATATCTTTGCGATTATAGTCACTTAAAATTTTTGAAATGGTTTGCTTTGGTTTTCCTATACTTACTTCAGAGAGTTCATACACAACTGGCGCAAGCAAAACCTTTTCTGTGTTTGAAGCTTTAATTCTTATAGATTTATAACCAACAGCCGAAAATATTAAAATCTGGTCCCCTTTTGCGGCTATTTTAAATTTTCCTTGGTCGTCTGAAGAAGCGGCTTCTGGTGTATTTTCGACTATGATATTCACATACGAAACCGGTTTTCCCGAAATGCTGTCTGTAACCATTCCGCTAATTTGTGCAACAGCCATAAAATTTACTAGCAAAAATAAAATCAGGATTGGTCGCATCAGTTCGTAAGTGTAAGTTGTATGGCCAGATTAGCGAATTTATCAAAATAGTCTGGCGGAACTTTTTCATTTCTTTTACCCATTTTTACCCATTTTCCGCCGCTATACTTCCATGTTAGTGCCTTTTCAGAAGGAAGCGCGCCGAACGACGGATCCCAACCGTCCGTCTTCTCTTTGCTCCCTTTCATCTGAAAGATGGTTTTATTGCTTTCGATGATCAAGAATTCTACTGAAACGAAAAATCCTTTTTCAGGGAAATTCAGCCGGTAGGGCGTCAAATCAACATCGGTATTTTTCTTGCCACTTCTTTTGACGTTCACGATGATATTTTCGGTGGTTAAATCCTTCCCTGGACTCCCGTCATCATTCACTTCAAGCAGTCGAAAATTAAATGTCACGTTGTTTTTAAAGGATTCGGTCATGATGGTCAGTCGGTTCAAGAATGGCGTCGCCGAAAGACTATCATTATACGCAAAAAATTTTGCGAGCATCCACGGGGTTCTATTCCCGCATCCGTAGTTTAAATTGACGTCGCTTTTTTTGTAAGCGTCAATTATAAGTGGGTTTTTACCGGTGGGTTTTTGCAACACCACTTCCTCGAGTGCAAAAATCGCCCGTTTTAAAATTACCTTTTCCGCGGCAGCGGCGGCGATTTTTTTGGTTTCAAATCCAACTGCCGAAAAAACCAGCAGCTTATTACCGTCAGTTGCATTGATTAAAAAAACGCCTTCGGCACTGGCTGTTGCACCTGAATTTTCATTTGCAACCCAAATGTTGACATAAGGCACAGGGTTTCCGTCTTCGTCAACTACAATTCCTTTGACCGGCGTTTGCGCCAGAACAAAAAAAGGCAGCAGCAAAAGCGATATATGCAGTTTAAATCTCATTTTTACAAGTTAGCACGTCGGCAATTTTCCTATCGTTCGACAGTCTCGGAATTTTATTCTGTCCGCCCAATTTTCCAATCGATTTCATGTATTCCTGAAAACCGTTTTTTGGTACTTTGGTGATGACTAAATTTTGCAATACTTTTCCAACAATCAAATCGTCATAATATACATTTTGCCTCCGCATGGCTTCATTGATGGCTTCCGCGAAAGCGGAAAAATTTTCGGGCTCATTTTCAAATTCAATGAACCATTCGTGGTACGGCAATCCTTCTTTTGGTGTAATTTGCGGCGCAACGGTAAATTCGTTTACACGGATGTTGGTGTGTTCCATTGCTTCTTTCAATGCACATTCTACTTCCTTTCCTATAACGTGCTCCCCGAAAGCGGAAATATAATGTTTGATTCTTCCCGACACGATGACGCGATACGGTTTCAGCGTCGTAAATTGAACAGTGTCGCCAATATTATAGGCCCAAAGTCCGGCGTTCGTGGAAATGATTAATACATAATTGACCTGTAATTCGACTTCTCCAATGGTATATCGCCTTGGATTTTCTGAGTAAAATTCGTCAGATTTTATGAATTCGTAGAAAATCCCAGAATTCAAAAGCAACAGCATTCCTTTTTCTTTCTGGGAATCCTGGTAGGCAAAAAATCCTTCTGAAGCCGGAAACAACTCAATGCTATCGACTTTTCTTCCGATAAGATTTTCAAACTTGGCGCGATATGGTTCATAATTGACGCCGCCATAAATAAAAAGGTTGAAGTTTTTAAAAAGTTCGCCGACAGGTTTTCCTGCTTTCTGTTTCAGCTTTTCAAAATACATCTGCACCCAAGACGGAATTCCGGAAATAACGGTCATATTCTCGTTAAAAGTCTCTTCTACAATCGCATCAACTTTGGTTTCCCAATCTTCAATGCAATTGGTTTCCCAAGAAGGCATGCGGTTTTTTTGAAGGTATTTCGGAACAAAATGGGCTACAATTCCGGAAAGCCTGCCAAGTTTGATCCCATTTTTTTCATCCAATTCCGGGCTTCCTTGCAAAAAAATCATCTTTCCCGAAACAAAATCAGCGTTGCCGGTTTCGTGTATATAATGCAAAATCGCATCGCGCGCCGCCTGGATGTGAAACGGCATAGATGCTTTTGTTAGCGGAATATATTTTGCGCCAGAAGTTGTCCCAGAAGTTTTAGCAAAATACAGCGGCTTTCCTTTCCACAATATATTTTCTTCGCCTTTGACAACTTTTTCAATGTATGGTTTTAGCGCTTCATAATCGCGAACAGGTACTTTTTTCGCAAAATCTTCAAAAGTTTTGATGTGCGCAAAATGGTGGTCATTCCCAAATGTTGTTTTTTTTGCCTGGCGGATTATATTTCTAAATACTTTTTGCTGCGTTGCCACAGGATTATTGGCCCATTTTTGGGTTTTATCAAAAATCCTTTTGGCGAAAATCTTAGCAGCTGCGGATTTTATTGACATATTTATTCGAATGAAATGAATTGGGTTGGATCAATTGGATAACCATCTTTCCAAAGTTCAAAATGAAGGTGAACGCCTGTTGATTGTTCGCCTGTTGTGCCTGCAATCGCAATGACTTCGCTAGTTCTCACAACATCGCCTTGTTCAGCGGTAAGTGATTCGCAGTGTTTGTAAACCGAAATAATACCGTCATTATGGCGCACTATTACAACATTTCCGTTGCTTGGCGTCCAGTCGGCGAAAATCACGGTGCCATTGGCAATAGATTTTATCGGCGTGTCTTTTGCGACCGCTATATCCACAGCAAAATGCTTGTTTCTGGCGTTATAAGCCTCCGTAATATGGCCTTTGACAGGCGCAAAAAGCACCAATCCGACACGCGGTTTTGCCTTTTCGAAAAGATTGTATTTGTCTTCCTGCTCTACTTCCTTGCGGAGTTTTAGGTCGGCTTCAGACGGATTGAGATTGGCTTTATCAGGACTCATTCCTTCTGCCGGAACGATGGAATCTTTACTGAGTTTGGCATAATCAAGGTCGTTGGTCAACACACGTTTTATCGATTGGATATAGGCTTCATTTTTCTTCAACGCATTGCTCAAAGAATCAGATTTTAACGCTAATTCCGTAGCATCTTTTTTGAGTTTTGATGATGCATAACCCGGAATATATTCGCGCAACGGCGTGAAAGCAATAATGTAAGTCGTCACAAAAATAATCAACACGGCACCTACTGTCGCTACGACAAAGACGTTCATCAGCGTAAGTTTTAACGAAAAAATTTCTTCAAATGTATCCTCGTTCAGGATCACCAGACGGTTTTTCGTGAAAAGTTTTTTCTTGAGCAGTTGCCTTTTTAGCCTTTTGCCTGACATTATTGTGGTTTATGTTACAAATATAGGAATTTATGGGTCTTGGGCACAATGGCGTAAAGTCACAATGTTTAAAGAAAAATACGCATTAAATGTCTTGGTGACTTTGTGACTTTGCCTTTTAGTGGCTTTCTAACCACCTTGTATTAATGCCATAAATCAAATTTTAACTTTTAATTATTACAAATTAAATGAGACATCAGCGATTACAACCCCATTTTTTGTAATTTTGTTAAATATTTAAACTTTCAGACATGAACACACTAACGATATTTTTAGGAGAATTTGGAGTGAAAGAGGTCCTTTTGATTTTATTGGTTTTACTATTGCTTTTCGGTGGTAAGAAAATTCCAGAACTCATGAGAGGTTTTGGCAGCGGAATCAAAGAATTCAAAAACGCCGCAAAAGACGATACTGCAAAGAAAGATCCTGTTTCAACAGATCCTATTACACCATCATCTCCAACTGCTGAACCGACAGTACACAAAGCTGACGACAATATTTAATTTTAAAAATACAATTTATGAGCTCATTATATATGTTTTTAGGAGAATTTGGGATAAAAGAAGGCCTTTTGATATTGTTAGTCCTATTGTTGCTTTTCGGAGGTAAAAAAATTCCAGAACTGATGAAAGGTTTCGGCAGCGGAATCAAAGAATTCAAAAATGCCGCTAAAGACGACCAACAGCCGGCGAATTCAAGAGCAGAAGAAAAAAGGTAGTTTTTAAATTACAAATAGCAAATCCCAAATTCCAAACTAAAACGATTCGTTAAAATTGGAATTTGGGATTTGTTTTTTTGAAATTTGAAATTTTACAACACCATACTCAACTGTATCCTTTTCCGATCTTCATCAACTTCAGTGACTTTTACCTGAACATGTTGGTGGAGTTTTACGACTTCATTCACATCTGATACAAATCCGGCTTTTAACTGGGAAATGTGAACCAATCCGCTTTCTTTGATACCGATGTCTACAAAACAACCGAAGTTGGTGATGTTATTTACGATTCCTGGCAAAACCATTCCGGTCCTAATGTCTTTTATCGTTTTTACATTGCTGTCAAATTCAAATACTTTTGCCGATTTTCGCGGATCAAGCCCTGGTTTTTCGAGCTCTTTGATGATATCTTTTAATCCTAATAAACCAATTTCGGGCGTGATGTAATTTTCAGGTTTAATGAGCGCTGTTTTTTCTTTATTAGCGATCAGATCATGGACAGAAAGTTTCAAATCTTTCGCCATTTTTTCTACAATCGGATACGCTTCCGGATGCACTGCAGAGTTGTCTAGCGGATTTTTTGCATTAGAAATTCTAATAAAAGCAACGCCTTGCTGGTAGGCTTTTTCACCCAATCGCGGTACTTTTTTTAATTGTTTTCGATCTTCAAAAGGGCCATTTTCCGAGCGGTATTGCACAATGTTTTCGGCGAGCTTCTCTCCTATTCCGCTCACATAACCCAACAAATGCTTGCTTGCAGTGTTGATATTGATACCGACAGAATTTACGCATCTTACTACAACCGTGTCGAGTTCGCTTTTTAATTTTCCTTGGTCAACGTCGTGTTGGTATTGGCCTACGCCGATGGCTTTCGGGTCGATTTTTACGAGTTCTGCCAACGGATCTGACAATCGTCTTCCAATGGAAACAGCACCACGCACCGTGACATCATAATTCGGAAATTCTTCTCTTGCGATTTTTGACGCAGAATAAACAGAGGCGCCAGCTTCGCTCACAATAAAGACCTGAACTGGTTTGTCGAAGGCGATTTTTTTGATGAAGAATTCTGTTTCTCTCGAAGCTGTTCCGTTGCCAATGGAAATTGCATCTATTTTATAGGCGTTGACCATCGAGCGGATTTTTTTCATTGCAATAGCATCTTCATGTTGTGGCGCATGCGGATAGATATTTTCGTTGTATAACAAATCGCCTTTTTCATCCAAACAAACAACTTTACAACCACTTCGAAATCCCGGATCTATTGCTAAAATTCGCTTTTCACCCAACGGCGGTGCGAGCAATAATTGTCCGAGATTGTTGGCAAAAACGCCAATAGAATTCGCATCTGCTTTGGCTTTTGCCTCTTGTAATGTTTCGTTAGAAATCGCCGGCGCAAGCAATCTTTTATAACTGTCTTCAATCGCCGATTGCAAATGTGGTGTGGTGTCGTTGTTTTTTTTGATGATGAGCTGGTCGATAATTACAATGGCTTCTTCAGGTTCTACTGCTACTTTCATCTTGACAAAACCTTCATTTTCTGCCCGCAGCATCGCTAATAAACGGTGTGATGGCGTTTTGCTTAAAGGTTCCGACCAATCGAAATATTGACTGAATTTTTGAGCATTTTCGTCGTCTTTTTTTGTTTTTACGACTTTGGTAGCGATGGTCGATTTTCGTTGGTAAACGCGTCGCAATTGCTTTCTGACATAAATGTTTTCGTTGATCCATTCAGCGATAATGTCGCGAGCGCCTTGCAAGGCTTCGTCTTCGTTTTTTACATTTTTATTGAGATAACGCGTCGAAATAAAATCAACATCATCATTATTTTGTGCCATAATAATTTTAGCGAGCGGCTCTAGTCCGTTTTCGCGAGCGATATCGGCACGGGTTTTTTTCTTTTTTTTGTACGGAAGATAAAAATCCTCCAACTCGTTTATGTCAAAACTTTGGTTAATTTTTTGCGACAATTCTGCGGTCAGCGCACCTTGTTCTTCGATCGATTTTAAGATAGCGTCTTTTCGTTTTACGATGGCTTCATAATCGGCGTTGCACTTAGCAATTTGCTCAATCACCACCTCATCGAGATTGCCGGTTTTGTCTTTCCGGTAACGGGAAATAAACGGAATGGTGCAGTCTTCGGCGAGAAGTTGCAATGTGTTTTCTATGTTTTTGGGTGCGGTGTTGACTTGGGATTGGATGAATTGAAGACTGGTCATGGATATTTACGGTATAAATTTTCAGCCACGAATTTCACGAATTTTCACGAATTAATGGTTAAACGAAGCGATATTACTTTTAAAAAATTTGTGGCTAACTTATTCCTGTATAATAAAATCCTTCACGCACTTTTTATCAAATTCCGGCTGGATGGTGCAATGGTTTATGTGGAATTCATGGTGCAAAATTTCCTCAATTTCATTCACCAGCGTGTTGAATTGAGAAATGGAAATATCATCCTTACAATCCAAATGCGCTTCAAAATGCAATTCGTTATCGTTCAAATGCCAAAGGTGAATGTGGTATAATTTGTTATTTCCGGTAACGGAATGAAGTTTTTCGACGATTTCATTAATGTCGAGATTTTCGGGCGTGAAAAGCATCAGCATTTTGGTAGAAGATTTCAAAAGTCCGAAACCCATAAAGATCAAATAAATCGCGATACCGAAAGTGATGACGCTATCGACCCAAAACCAACCAAAATATTTCATTAAGATGCCTCCCACCAAAACCGCAACAGACGCAATCATATCGGTAAAAAGATGCAGGTAAGCCGAGCGCATATTGATATTGTGTTCCGCATCTTTTTTTATCAATAACGCCGAAAATCCGTTGAAAAGAATTCCTAAAACAGAAAGCCAAATCACAAGTCCGGAACTAATAATGACGGGTTTTGAGAATCTTTCAATCGCTTCATAAATCAAGAAAAATGCGACAATAATCAACGTTGCAGCATTGACAAAAGCGACAATCAATTCGGCTCTTTTGTAACCGAATGTACTGGAATGAGAGGCTTTTCTTTTAACTAATTTGTGCGCTATCAAGCTTAAAACCAAAGACAAAACATCACTAAAATTGTGCAGCGCATCAGAAATCAGCGCCAAACTTCCTGAGACAAATCCGCCTATAATTTGCGCCAACGTTATCCCAATATTCAGTACGATCGATATAGAAAGTCCTTTATCGGTTACTTCATGGTGGTGGTGACTGTGGTCGTGTGCCATTTTATTGACACGCAATTTTGTTCACCCTGATAGCGTGTCTTCCGCCTTCAAATTTGGTGTTGAGGAAAGTATCTACCATTTCAACCGCTTGTGCAATCGAGGTAAATCTTGCCGGAATACTGATGATATTGGCATCGTTATGACTTCTCGCTAGAAATGCAATTTCTTTAGTCCAACAAAGCGCCGCACGAATGCCTTGATGTTTATTAACGGTCATGTTGATGCCGTTGCCGCTTCCGCAGATGACGATTCCAAATGCTGCCTTTTTGTTTTCCACATCAATGGCAACCGGATGCCCAAAATCGGCATAATCAACACTGTCAGGCGTATCAGTTCCATAATTAGTAACTTCGTGGCCTTTTGCTTGCAGCATTTCGACGATGGCTTTTTTGTATTCCGGTCCTGCGTGGTCGTTTCCGATAGAAATTTTCATTTTGTTGCGTTTAATTGTTTTGCAAATTTATTGAAGAAAAGTCGAAAGTCGAAAGTCAAAAGTCGAAAGTTTCCAGATAATCAATAAACTAGGCTTGTAAAGTTTGCATCTTTATACTTTATACATTCAACTTTCAACTATAAATTTGTTAAATTCTTACATTGTTAACAGTAAATCGCAATCGCTTGATAATCAGTTAACCTTAAATTAACATTAATTGTTTATAACTTGAAATAGAAAATTAGAAGTTTTTCTTGGTCGTATCAAAAAAAACAGTAATCCAAAACCCGAATCAGAAATCCTAATTTAGTTTGGTGAATTTTTATAAAAGTTATCAATACGAAATTGATCTTTTTCAACATAAAATTGGTTTTAAACTTATTTACAAAACAACGGTTGTTTATATTTTCAACTGTTGTTAACAACCTTAAAAAAGAACTTCAAAATGAAGTATTTAAGTCGGATTTTATATGTTAATAAAATGTTATAACAACTTTAAACTAAAAACACCATCCAAAAAATCAAAAGTTATAGTAACAATTAACACGCTATAATAACCACCAAGATTTTAAATTAATTTAATTTTTTATTTTGTTGTTTTTAATAAATGTTGACAACTTGAATTAGTCGAAAGTAAAAAGTTGGAAAGTCGATAGTTCAGGTTTCTTCTTTCGTCTTGTGACTTTTTAACTTTCGACTAAAAGTTATATTTTCTTTAAATCCAATCCCAAAAACTCATTTGTTAAATCTTATTCGTAATTTTGGAAATATTATAAAATACATATGAGTAAGAAACCCAGAAAGTTAGGGAAAAGTGAGAAGGATTTCTCCGGAAAAATTTTAAAAATACTGTCACAAGAAGCCAATAAAGCCTTTAACTACAAGCAAATTGCAGCAAAACTCGAACTAAACGATACCAAAAGCCGCAACGAAATTATAAAAGACCTAAAAATCCTTTGGGCACAAAAAAAAATCATCGAAACAGAACCCGGAAAATACCTTGTAAAAGCGTCAAGCAAAGAATATTACGAAGGGACAATCGATATGACAAGCCGTAAAACCGCTTATTTTATCTGCGAAGATTTTGAAGAAGATGTTTTTATTCCAACCAATAATCTCAACCATGCACTCGATAAAGACAAAGTAAAGGTCTATGTGTATAACCGTCGCAGCGGAAAACGTGCCGAAGGGGAAGTGATTGAAGTGTTAGAAAGAAGCAAAACAGAATTTGTTGGCGTGATTGATATTCTCGCCAATTTTGCATTCGTATCTACCGCAAATGCAAAAATGTACACCGATATTTTCATTCCAAAAGACAAATATAACGGTGCAGAAAACGGTGATGTTGTTTTGGTAAAGATTGAAGATTGGCCTACAAAAGCAGATAGTCCGTTTGGTTCCGTCATTCGTGTACTCGGAAAACCTGGTGAACACAATACAGAAATTCATGCGATTTTAGCGGAATACGGATTGCCTTATGACTTTCCTATTGAAGTGGAGGTTTTTGCGCAAAAAATAGACACAGAAATTCATCCCGAGGAAATTGCAAAGCGTCGTGACATGCGCGATACTTTAACTTTTACAATAGATCCAAAAGATGCGAAAGATTTTGATGATGCGCTGTCTTTTAAAAAGTTAGATAATGGACATTATGAAATTGGAATCCATATTGCCGATGTTTCGTATTATTTGGAAGAAGGAACAATTTTAGATGAAGAAGCCTACCAACGTGGCACTTCTGTTTATTTAGTAGATCGCGTTGTACCAATGTTGCCGGAGGTTTTATCGAATTTCGCTTGTTCTTTGCGTCCGAATGAAGAAAAATATACGTTTTCTGCCATTTTCGAAATCAATGAAAAAGCACAAGTTACCAGCCAATGGTTTGGAAGAACTGTGATTTATTCTGACCAACGTTTTGCTTATGAAGAAGCACAATATATCATAGAAACTAAGGATAATACCATTCCGGCAGAAATTTCTTTAACTGGAGCATCTTATGTTGTAAGCGATGAAATTGTTGACGCTACTTTAAAATTAGACCAATTAGCAAAAGTTTTCCGTTCGAACAGAATGAAGCATGGCGCAATTTCGTTTGATAAAGTAGAAGTAAAATTTAATTTGAATGAAGATTCAGAACCGGTTGGTGTTTATTTCAAACAAAGCAAAGATTCCAATCATTTGATAGAAGAATTCATGCTTTTAGCCAATAGAAAAGTCGCTGAATACATTGGAAAACAAAAGAAAACTTTCGTTTATAGGATTCATGATGAGCCGAATGAAGATAAATTAATTGCTTTACAAACCGTAATTTCAAGATTTGGATATTCTATAAATTTCAAAACAAAAGGAGATATTTCTAAATCACTGAATGCTTTATTGAATGATGTTCAAGGTAAAAAAGAACAGAATTTGGTCGATACTTTAGCCATCAGAACAATGAGTAAAGCCAAATATTCGACTGATAACATTGGGCATTACGGATTGGCTTTTGATTATTATTCGCATTTCACATCACCGATCCGTCGTTATCCTGATGTAATGGTTCATAGACTTTTGCAATTTTATTTAGATGGCGGAAAATCTGTCGATGAAAATGTTTACGAAGAAAAATGTGAGCACGCTTCGAGTATGGAATATTTGGCAACGCAAGCAGAACGCGATTCGATCAAATACATGCAAGTGAAATACATGCAAGATCACAAAGATGAAGAATTCTTGGGTGTCATTTCTGGTGTAACCGAATGGGGAATTTACGTAGAAATCGTTGATAATAAATGTGAAGGCATGTGCCGAATCCGTGAAATTAAAGACGATTATTATACTTTCGATGAAAAACAATATGCACTTGTTGGCGAAACTACCAAGAAGATTTTACAATTAGGCGACGAAGTTTACGTTAAAGTTAAAAATGCCGATCTGGTTAAGAAACAACTTGATTTTCATTTCATCAGAAAAAATGAGGCATAACTGCAACATTTTATTTTTTTTGACGTCTTTAAAAAACTAAAACTTAATTATCATGAGAAAAGTAGCTTTCATATTGTTGTTATTGGCTGTAAATTCAAGCTTTTCACAAATCACAAAACCATTAGGAACTTTTGATAAAGTAACCTCATTTGACCGGATTGATGTGACATTAATCCACGCCGATGAAAATAAAATTATTATTTCCGGAAAAGATGCTGATAAAGTAGAAACTGTTATAAAAGGCGGCGAATTGAAAGTCAGAATGCCATTGAACCGATTACTCGACGGCGATAATATTTCTGCTACCGTTTATTATTCTGGAATTGATGCTGTTGAAGCCAATGAAGGTTCCAGAATTGCCAGTCAGGACACTTTCAAAGCCACAAGTTTTGATATTATTGCAAAAGAAGGCAGTGAAATTAAATTGACACTCGATGTAGATAAATTAAAACTGAAAGCTTCTCAAGGGTCGACGGTTTTTTTAGAGGGAACGGCGACAACACAAGATTTACTAATCAATTCAGGTGGTAATTATGAAGCGGAAAATCTTGTTTCTGAACAGATTACAATCACCGTAAATGCCGGCGGCGAAGCCAATATAAATGCAACAAGTCTTGTTGATGCAAAAGTAAGGGCAGGCGGTGACATCAAGATATACGGACATCCGAAACAAATCAACCAGAAAGTAATCGCGGGCGGTACGATTGAAGAAGCGAAATAAAGTAAAAAATTTAGTTATATTTGTTTCAATAAGTTCCACTTAAAACTTTTTGATGCAGGATATTTTATTAGCCATTCCACTCGGAATATTGCTTTGCTTTATGATTGGGCCGGTATTTTTTGTGTTGCTGGAAACAGCAGCCGTAAAAGGATTTCGTGCGGCTACCGTATTTGATTTAGGCGTCGTTACAGCCGATTTTGTTTTTATCTTAATTGCCTATTTCAGTAGTTATCGTCTCATTAACAGCATAAAAGACGAGCCGGCACTTTATATTTTTGGTGGTTTGATTATGGTGACTTATGGTGTCATTTCGTTCCTAAAACTCAAGAAAACACCTAAAAATATAGATGAAGATATTCGAGAAGTTATAGTGAAAAAGGACTATCTGAGTTTGTATATCAAAGGCTTTTTCCTCAATTTTATTAATGTTGGTGTACTCGGATTCTGGCTGTTGATTTTTATTACTTTCGGACCGGCTTTAAAAATGGAAACGTCGAGAATTATTGTTTTTTTCGGATCTGTAATTGCTACTTATCTCGTGGTTGATATTATAAAAATCATATTAGCGAAAAAGCTAAAAAACAAAATGACACCCAATAATATATTAAAAATCAAGCAGATAACTAATATTCTATTAATTGTTTTTGGCGTTACCATCATGCTACAAGGCTGGTTTCCAAGCGACCAGAAATTCGTTAAAAAAGCGGTTGAAATCATTGAGCCGCACCAGATCAGCAACTAAAATTTTTGATCTATGAAAAAATGGTTTGGTGTTTTACTTCTCGTTTTTTCATTTTCTTATGGGCAGAATGATACCATTAATCCCCTTGGTGTTGTTTCTGCTGAAAAGATGAATATTGTTTATCGTGGGATTGCGAATCGAATTGCTATTGCTGTTTCTAATTGTAAATCGTTTACGGCTACTGCTCCAGGTCTTACAAAAGTTTCAGAAGGACATTATTATTTATCGCCAGGATCAGGTTTGGAAGTGGCTGTTATTTTGACTATTACACTGTATGACGATTCTGTAATTATTGAAAAACATACATTTAGAATAAAAAATATACCAAATCCAATAGCGAAAATTAATGGACGAAATTGTAGCAATTGTATTGTAAATGTCCACAGAAGTGAATTTGAAGACGCTACAGTTACGGTAGATGTAGGTGTAGAGTTCGATTTGAATTTTGATGTAAGACAATTTTCTGTAAAAATTCCAAAAGAAGAATCAATTGTTGTTTTAGGAAATAGCTTTGAAAAAATTTATAAGAAACTTTCTACCTTGAAAACGGGCACTCAGATTACTATTTCAGAAGTTAAATTTGGTGCAAATTTAGAAGGGTGTATCAAAAATGCAATTCCAATAGTAATTGAAGTAGTTGATGACGAAATTCCATTTTACGAAACTAAAGAATTCATTAAAGACAGTCTTCAAAATATACGAAATCAAAGAAATTTGGAACTAAAAGAAAAGCGAAAAAAGTAATAAATTCAAGAGGTTTCTAACTTCGCGAAACTTTGTGTCTTATTCGCGAATCTTCGTATAAAAAACAAAAAAAGCTTCCTGAAAAGAAAGCTTTCAGAGGCATCGTCCGGTTTTCTTTATCTAATTTTTCCTAAAAATTAAAACAAAAAAAGCTCCCTTTTCAGGAAGCTTTCAGAGGCATCGTCCGGATTCGAACCGGAGTAGGAGCTTTTGCAGAGCCCAGCCTAGCCACTCGGCCACGACGCCAATTATTTATTGGATTGCAAATATAGTATAATATTTTAAAGTTCCAAAGTAACAAAGTTTTTATAATGAAACATCTTAAACCTGCAATCTGAGCAGCGATCACTGCTACCTGACCACTAATTTCTATACTCTTCCATCACAATCGTAACGGCTTCAACATCACCGCCAATCGGTGGATTGAGTTTCGAAACTCCAACAACAATTCTTGATACTGCCGCAATTTCTTTAAAAATCCTAACTATTATACGGTGCGCCACATGTTCTAAAAGCTGCGAACGAACCGCCATTTCCTCCACAACAATTCGGTTTAAAAGTACATAATCAACCGTATCATTCAAATCATCGGAAGCGGAAGACTTGCGCAAATCTGTCTTTATTTCAAGATCTACTGAATATTCCGACCCGATTTTGCTTTCTTCCACAAGGCAGCCGTGGTAAGAAAAAGTGCGTATGTTTTTAAGTTTTATTGTGCCCATAATGTTGCTGTGGTAATTTGGTTATTTGTCGATGTGATAAATGTACTAAAATCAAATAACCAAAGCAACGAATACCCAAATAACCAACATTTTTGATAACTTTGCGATTCAAAATATTGAATATGTCAACCGAAGAGAAATCACTCAATTTCATTGAACAAATTATAGAAGAAGATTTAAAAAACGGCCTTTCGCAAGACAAACTGCGTTTCCGTTTTCCACCCGAGCCCAATGGTTACCTGCATATTGGACACGCCAGTTCGATTGCGCTGAATTTCGGTCTTGGAATCGATTATAAAGCGCCGGTAAACCTTCGTTTTGATGATACCAATCCCGCAAAAGAAGAACAAGAATATGTTGATGCCATTAAGCGCGATGTAGAATGGTTGGGCTATGAATGGGCAGAAGAACGATATGCTTCCGACTATTTTCAGCAGCTATATGATTGGGCAGTCGGATTTATAAAAGACGGCAAAGCCTACGTTGACAGTCAATCTTCCGAAGCCATGGCGGAACAAAAAGGAACGCCGTCAACTGAAGGAACTGACAGTCCGTATAGGAATCGTTCTGTTACAGAAAACCTTGATCTTTTCGAAAGAATGAAAAACGGAGAATTCGCCGAAGGAACGCATATTTTACGTGCTAAAATCGACATGAAATCGACCAACATGTTGATGCGCGATCCAATTATTTACCGTATTTTACACAAGCACCACCACAGAACAGCCGACAAATGGTGCGTTTATCCAATGTACGATTGGGCGCACGGTGAAAGTGATTATTTAGAGCAGATTTCCCATTCCTTTTGTACGTTAGAATTTTTACCGCATAGGGAATTATACGATTGGTTTTTAGACCAAATTTACGATGAAAATAAAGTACGTCCGAAACAAAGGGAATTCGCCAGAAGGAATTTGTCACACACTGTTGTAAGCAAAAGAAAATTACTAAAATTAGTAGAAGACAAACACGTCAACGGCTGGGACGATCCTAGAATGTCAACGATTTCTGGTCTTAGACGACGTGGTTATACGGCTGCATCGTTAAGAAATTTTGCCAATACAATCGGAATTGCCAAACGCGATAATCTGATTGATGTTTCAGTTTTAGAATTTTGCATACGCGAAGATTTAAACAAAACCGCCCCTAGAGTTATGGCGGTTTTGGATCCGGTGAAACTCGTCATTACCAATTATCCAAAAGGAAATGAAGAATGGCTTGACGCCGAAAATAATCAAGAAGACGAAAGCGCAGGTTTCAGGAAAGTACCTTTTTCACGTGAAATTTATATCGAAAGAGAAGATTTTATGGAAGAAGCGCCGGCGAAATTTTTCCGTTTGAGTATTGGAAAAGAAGTACGTTTGAAGAATGCATATATCATCAAAGGCGAAAGCGTCACAAAAGATTCGGATGGCAATATCACCGAAATCCAAGCGACTTATGACACGGATAGTTTAAGCGGAAGCGGCACAGAAGCCAGTCAACGCAAAGTTTCGGGAACTTTACATTGGGTTTCCATTCAACATGCAATTGCTGCAGAAATACGCCTTTATGACCGTTTGTTCACCGATGAAGCACCAGATACACACAAAGGACGCGATTTCTTAGAATTTGTAAATCCGGAATCTTTAAAAATAGTTACTGGTTTTGTGGAACCAAGCTTGAAATCGGCTCAAAATGAAGATAAATTCCAGTTCCAAAGATTGGGTTATTTTACAGTGGATAAAGATTCGACTTCGGAAAAATTGGTGTTCAACAAAACTGTTGGATTGAAAGATGCTTGGGAAGAAAAAGGCAAAAAAGAGGAGAATATCATCAACAACGCACTGAAAGATTTGAATAAATATTTCAAAGTGGAAACAGATGTGGAGCGACTTGCTATTGAAACGCCAATCGGAGAAAACCTCGCTACAATTTCGAATTTCAGTCTGTTGAATAATGCGTTGAAAAAGAATATCAATAACAATAAAAGTTCATTATTGTTCGCTAATTTCTTATTAAAACATGCTGCTAATATCAAACCAACGGAAGTTGAAGATGATGTTTTGCACAAATTATTCTCCATGTCGCTAAAAAGCGAATCGTCATTTGTGCGTTATGAAGCAATTCAGAATTTAAAAAGAGCTATTTCGGTTTTTGAACAATTTAAGCCGCAGCTTTCCGATTTGAAAAATTCGGAGAAAAATGAAAAAGTTTTGGAGTTGCTTTCGCAAGTCATCTAAAAACAAACCATCAATATAATTGATAGAAAAGCGCTTTTTATAAGGCGCTTTCTTATTATTATGAATTTCGATTAAAGTTAGAATTTCTATTTATAAAACCAATCAAAAACAACCTTCATAGATTGGCTTTAAAGCGCTTTTTACAATCTAATGACAAAGAATTCATTTCCTAAAAAAGATTCAAACAGCGCTTCTTATTTTGTGTTTTTGTATAATTCGGCAGACTTTAACCGCAACTTAACAGTAAGTTGCTTTTTTTAGTTGTAACTTTAATAAAAATAACTAAAGAAAAAGATTATGTCGGGAAAAACAGAAAAAGCTATCGTGGGTGTCGTAGTCGGTGCGGCGATAGGAGCAGCGTTATATTATGCTTTTAAGGAAAAGTCAACCAAAGATAAATTCAAAGACGGCTTCAATCATACCAAACATGATTTGGCAGATGCGTTTGAGGAAATGACCAGGAAAGTAAAATCAAAATTCGGAAGTTCTAAAAAAAGCTTTGAATCAAGTTTTGACGATTTGGTTGCCAACGGTAAACATACAAAAGAAGATGTCGTTGGTATTTTAGAAAATAAACTCAAAGAACTAAAGCATAACGTTCATGTAGCAACAAAATAATTTTAGATTTTTAAACGAGAAAGAGGCTGTGAATTGAATCGCAGCCTCTTTTTTATTTTGAGATAATAGACATTAAGATAATAGATAATAGGCGTTCGAGTATTCTCAGCAATCTATCATCTATTTGCATCTATTCATCTTACTCTGTAACATCATTCTCATTCGCCGGAGGTGGAGTAGGAACGTGGTGGAAATCGTCTTTCGGTTTGAGTTTCTTATTGTTCTTTTTCATCATTTCACCTACTTGGTTCGAGGCCGAAAACGAAGCCACCATATTGTTCAGCATATCGCTTCCGGCTTGTGGTGAATTGGGCAATAAAATCAAATTCGAATTGGCATCGGCACCAATCGCTTGCAAAGTGTCATAATGTTGCGTAACTACAATCAGCGCAGAAGCTTCCTGAGAATTGATACCTACGCTGTTTAAAACTTCAACACTTTCTACCAAACCACGCGCAATTTCACGTCTTTGGTCGGCGATACCTTGTCCTTGCAATCTTTTGCTTTCGGCTTCTGCTTTTGCTTTTGCAACGATACGGATTCTTGAACTTTCGGCTTCAAATTCGGCAGCCGTTTTTTCACGATCGGCAGCATTGATGCGGTTCATCGCATTTTTCACCTGAATGTCCGGATCAATATCGGTCACCAAAGTATTGATGATGTCGTAACCGTAAGTCGTCATCGCTTCATTCAATTCGCGTTTTACGGCGATGGCGATATCGTCTTTTCTTTCAAAAACATCGTCGAGTTTCAGTTTCGGAACTTCGGCCCTTACCACATCAAAAACATAAGCGGTAATCTGATCGTGTGGATATTCAAGTTTGTAAAAAGCATCATACACTTTATCGGGAATCACTTTGAACTGAACCGAAACTTTCATTTTGATGAAAACATTGTCTTTTGTTTTGGTTTCGATAATAACGTCGAGCTGTTGGATTTTGAGGTTAACGCGCCCGGCGATACGGTCGAAAACCGGAATTTTGAGTTGCAAACCAGAGTTTCTTACGCTGAGGAATTTCCCAAAACGCTCGATGACCACGGCAGATTGCTGTTTTACGGTAAAGAATGAAGAAAGGAATAAAAATAAGGCTAATACTAGCGGAACAATAATAATTACTTCCATTGATTTATAAAGTGTTAATTGGTTATTTACTCATTGTACGCTAAAAATAGTATGTTTGTTA
Organism: Flavobacterium sp.; assembly: GCA_029946065.1. Lineage (GTDB taxonomy): Bacteria > Bacteroidota > Bacteroidia > Flavobacteriales > Flavobacteriaceae > Flavobacterium. Next base: position 54,600 of record JAQSDU010000004.1, on the reverse strand, counting down.
CAAATTTAAACGACCAAATGAAAACTGTTTTTTTTAGCCTTATTGTTTTTTTACTTTCGATTAAAGCTTTTGCCCAATACAATTACCGCGATTCCAACCGCATCGGCATCATTGGCGGCGTCAATCAAATGAGTCTTTACACATCAGCTTTTGACGCAAAACCCGGAATGGGATGGAACGCCGGTTTGTCTGTTCGGGGCAATTATTACGACAATTGGGATATGGTGTATGCGGTGCAGTTTAGCGAAGTGAATTTTGATTTGGCGACATACAACAGCTTGTTGCAACCAAAAGATGTCAATTATAAATTCGGGATGGTTCAGATTTCGTTACAAATCAGCAAGAAAATATTTGATGAAAATCTAACTTTGGAATTTGGTCCAATCCTTCAAGTCAACGGAAAGATGGAAATTGACCGTAGCGACAAACTTAATACCATCAAAGGAACAACGCTTAAAGCGGATGAAATAACGGAAATCACCAACTATAATATTTATCCGACGGCGGGGATTACTTTTGGTGTGACGCATTTTCGCGCCAATATTTCTTATCAATACGGGCTGATTAACATGTTCAGCAGATTGGATGGCGTGAAAGGAAATATGGGAATTTTGAACGGGAATGTTATTATTTATCTGTAGCTAATTAAATCTCGATTTTCAAATCATAAATCCCAAATAAATTCTAACAATTGAAATTTCAAACATTGGAATTTATCTGGGATTTGTTTTTCGGAATTTATTCATTAAAAATGTGCTACCGCTGCCCTCAATCTGGCAACTGTTTCTTCTTTCCCGATCAGTTCAGCAATATCAAATAAATGCGGGCCTTTTAATGCACCAACAAGACTCAAACGGAATGGCTGCATGATTTTCCCCATGCCGATTTCATTTGCCGTCATCCATTCTTTTACGATGGATTCGATGGCGAAAGTGTCCCAGTTTTCGATGTTTTCTAATACGGAAACCAATTGTAACATCAATCCGGAAGTGTCTTCTTTCCAGTTTTTTGACGCTTTTTCATCGTAAGAAGTTGGCGCAACGAAAAAGAAATCGCTCAAATCCCAAAAATCAGCTACAAAATCAGCGCGTTCTTTTATTGATGCAACAATTCTTACTAAAGTCGTATAATCGACATCGATTCCTTTTTCATAAACGATAGGAGCAAAGGCTTTTGCTAAAGAATCGTCGTCTTGTTTGATTAAATATTGGTGGTTGAACCATTTGTTTTTTTCAGGGTCGAATTTTGCGCCGGCTTTATGAACGCGACCCAAATCGAATTTTTCTGCCAGTTCTTCGAGGGAAAATAATTCCTGATCGGTGCCGTCATTCCAGCCTAATAAAGCGAGGAAATTGATAACTGCTTCCGGGAAAAATCCTTTTTCACGATAGCCTGATGAAACGCCTTCTTCTGACTTCCATTCCAAAGGAAATACGGGAAACCCCATTTTATCGCCGTCACGTTTTGACAATTTCCCATTGCCGACTGGTTTTAAAATCAAAGGCAAATGTGCAAATTCTGGCGCTTCCCAATCAAAAGCTTTGTACAATAAAACGTGCAAAGGCATTGATGGCAACCATTCTTCGCCTCGGATTACGTGCGTAGTTTTCATTAAATGATCATCTACAATATTCGCCAAATGATAGGTTGGCATACCATCGCTTTTGAACAAAACTTTGTCGTCGAGCAAATTGGTTTCAAACTTTATATCGCCGCGGATGATGTCATGCAAGTGTAAAGTTTCATCGACGGGTGTTTTAAATCGAATGACGAAATCTTCGCCATTGGCGATTCTTTTTTCCGTTTCTTCCTTAGAAATCACTAAAGAAGTATCTAATTTTTCGCGATTGTGATGGTTGTAAATAAACGTTTTTCCTTCCGCTTCGTGCTGTTTTCTGTGTGCATCTAGAGCTTCGGCGGTATCGAAAGCATAATACGCCCAACCCGAAGTAATTAGCGTGTCAGCATATTCTTTGTATAAATGTTTTCTTTCGCTTTGGCGGTACGGACCAAATTTCTCGTTTTTCCCGACGGTTTCTTCCGGTGCAATGCCAAGCCATTCCAACGCTTCTAAAATATAGGCTTCAGCACCGGGAACGAAACGATTTTGGTCGGTATCTTCAATTCTTAAATAGAAAACACCACCGTGTTTTTTGGCAAATAAATAATTGAATAGGGCAGTGCGGACACCGCCAATATGTAAAGGTCCCGTTGGACTTGGTGCAAAACGCACGCGAACTTGCTTAGACATTTTGTGAAATTTTGGGCAAAGATAGGAAAAGGTGTTGGGTTTTGGGTGGTAGGTGTTGGTGATTTTGATTGTCGCTAAGTCAAGAGGCGTTGATTTTACTGCGATTGTACTAAAACCGAACACACAAAACCTAACACCAATTTAACATTTCTTTATTCATATAAATTATTACTTTTATCGGTTATAAATAAAATTGCCCAAAATTTGGAAACCACATCGCTCATTTATCAGAAATTAGAAGCTTTTATCAAAAAGTATTATACGAACGAATTGCTGCGCGGCACAATTTTCTTTGTCGGTCTCGGATTGATTTATCTGTTGTTTACGCTGTTTGTGGAATATTTCCTTTGGCTTAAACCAACCGGAAGAACTTTCTTGTTCTGGATATTTATTGCTGTGGAATTATTTTTGGTCGGAAGATTTATCTTGTTTCCGATTTCGAAACTACTCAAAATACGCAAAGGAATTGATTATAACGACGCTTCAAAAATTATCGGGAATCATTTTACCGAGGTTAGCGACAAGCTTACGAATTTCCTACAATTGTCCGACGACAAAAACCAATCGGAACTGCTGTTGGCTTCGATAGCGCAGAAGGCGGCAAATTTGCAACCCATTCCATTTGGAAATGCGGTCAATTACAATAAAAACAGAAAATATTTGCCTTTGGCAATCATACCGGTTTTGTTTTTTGCGTTCTTTTATATTTCCGGAAATAGCGGAATGATTTCCCAGAGCCTCAATCGCGTGGTGCATTTCAAACAGCAGTTTTTGCCTCCGGCACCTTTTCAATTGATTGTTGTAAACGAAAATTTACAAACAGAACAAGGCAACGATTTTGTGTTGAAAATGAAATCTGAAGGAAAGGTGGTCCCGGAATCCGCCGTAATTTATATCAATAATGAAAGGTATTTCATGGAAACGGTTTCGCCGGGCGTGTTTGAATACAAATTTGAAAAACCTGTAAAGAATACTGAGTTCCATGTTGAGGCGAATGAAGTGTCTTCGTCAGAATATGAACTCGCTGTTGTTGCGGTTCCAACAATCGCCAATTTTGAAATGGTTTTGAATTTCCCGGGATATCTTAACAAAAAATTGGAGTTAGTCAAAGGGACCGGAAATGCCATCGTGCCAGAAGGTACGCGGGTGACGTGGAAAGTGGCCGCTTTGGCTACAAAAACAGTAGAATGGTCGGATTTAAAAGGCGCAACCCCTTTTGCTGTATCGGAAAACAATTTTACATTGTCTAAAAATATTATTCAAAATACAGATTACCAGATTCTTACATCGAATGCAAAGGTGCAGCATTACGAAAAACTTAATTACCAGATTTCTGTAATCAAAGACCAGTTTCCTACAATCACGGTCAGCAATGCTCCAGATAGTTTAAAAGTAGATAAAAGTGTCGTAATTGGTCGCGTTTCGGATGATTACGGCTTGTCAAGGCTACAGATTGTTTATTATCCGAAAGGAAAGCCAGAAGCTGGAAGAAAATTAGGGATTGCCGTTAAGCGCGATGTTTTTGACCAGTTCATTTATAGTTTTCCGGGAACGCTTCCCGTGGAACAAGGTGTTTCGTATGAATATTATTTTGAAATTTTCGACAATGATGCGCCGCATGGTTATAAAGGGACGAAGTCGTCGGTTTTCTCCAATCGCGTTGAAACGAATGAAGAGAAAGAGGACAAGATGTTGCAGGAACAAAATAGCAATATCAGTAGTTTGGAAAAATCTTTGAAGAATCAAGACAAGCAAATGAGCGATTTGGAGAAACTTCAGAAAATGACCAAGGAAAAAGAAAATTTGGACTTTAAAGACCAAATGAAGATTGAAGATTTCGTGAAAAAGCAAAAACAGCAAGACGAAATGATGAAGCAATTTTCCGAGAAAATGAAGGAAAACCTCAAGGATTTCAAATCGGAGAAGAAAGATGAATTCAAAGATCAGTTGCTAGATAAAATCGAGAAAGCCGAAAAAGTTTCAGAAGAGACCCAAAAGCTTTTAGACGAATTGAAAGAACTCAACGACAAAATCAAGCAGGAAGATTTGATCGAAAAGATGGATAAGATCAAGCAAAATGCTAAAAACCAATCTAAAAATTTGCAACAACTCGTTGAGTTGACCAAGCGTTATTATGTAGAAAAGAAAGCGGAGCAGATTGCCGATAAGTTAGATAAACTTGCGGACAAGCAAGATAATTTGGCTGAAAAGGATAAAGAAAACAACTCGGATAAACAAGACGAAATCAACAAAGAATTCGATAAAATTCAGGAAGAGCTCAAAGAGCTTGATAAAGAGAACAAAGAGTTAAAAGCGCCAATGGAGATTCCGAAGGATGCTGAAAAAGAGAAAAGTATCGACGAAGATTTGAAGAAAGCGGCGGAAGAATTGCAAAAGGAGAATAAAGACAAAGCCAAGCCAAAGCAAAAAAGCGCTTCTAAAAAGATGAAACAGATGAGCGCTAAAATGGCAGAAAGTATGCAAGGCGGCGAAATGGAACAACTGGAAGAAGATACCGCAATGCTCAGGCAAATTCTTGACAATCTTCTGGCGTTCTCCTTTTCTGAAGAAAATCTTATGAACCAATTTAAAGGATTAAAAAGAGCAGCGCCGTCGTTCAACAAGAACCTGAAGAATCAGCAAGATTTAAAGCAGCAATTTAAGCACGTTGATGATAGTTTGTTTGCTTTGTCATTGCGGAATCCTAAGATCAGTGAAGAGATCAATAAAGAAGTCGGCAATGTGCATTATAACCTTGACAAATCACTTGAAAATTTAGTAGAATCATTAGTTGCCAAAGGCGTTTCCCACCAGCAGTATGCTATTTCTTCTGCCAATAAATTAGCTGACATGTTGAGCGAAGTACTCAACGGGATGCAGATGTCGATGTCCGGAATGGGTGCTGGCAAACCAAAGCCCGGTCAAGGTGAAGGCATGCAATTGCCAGACATCATTCAAAAGCAAGATGCGTTAGGCCAGAAAATGAAAGACGGGATGAAGAAAGGAGACAAGCCGGGGGATAAACCCGGGGATAAACCCGGGGGTAAAAAAGGCGATGGGAAAGAAGGTAAAGGCGAGAAACCTGGACAAAAAGGAGAAGGAGGACAAGGCGGTGAAAACGGTCAAGATGGCGAAGGAAATGCTGGAGATGTCATGCGTATTTATCAAGAACAAAGAGCGCTTCGTGATGCTTTACAAAAAGAGCTAGACAAACAAGGTATGGGCGGTAACGGTCAAAATGCGCTCAACCAAATGAAAGACATCGAAAAGCAATTATTGAACAAAGGTTTCAAAAACGAAGTGCTTCAAAAGATTTTAAACGTCAAGCAAGAGTTGCTTAAACTTGACAAAGCCATTCAGCAACAAGGTGAAGAAAAGAAGCGTCAATCGCAAACCAATAAAAAGGAATTTAACAACCAAACAAATGCGCTTAGCCCAGCTTTGCAACAATATTTAAACAGTGTTGAGATATTAAACAGACAAAGCTTACCTTTGCGCTCCAATTTTGACCAGAAGGTTCAGGAATATTTTAAGAAGAATGATTAGTTTTAATTACGAGACGGACTTTGAATTAAGTAACGAAGAGGCATATGCCAACTGGCTTTCTGAGGTGATTCTGTCCGAAGAAAAATCGGAAGGAGAAATCAATTATGTGTTTTGCGACGATGATTATTTGCATAAAATCAACGTTGAGTACCTTCAACACGATACGTTAACCGACATTATTAGTTTTGATTATTCTGTAGGAAATGAATTACATGGAGATATTTTTGTTTCTGTAGAAAGAGTAAAGGATAATGCGGCTGATTTTAAGGTTTCCTTCGACGAAGAACTAAAAAGAGTGTTGGTGCACGGAATATTGCATTACTGCGGATACAAAGATAAATCCGAATCCGACGAACGAGTAATGCGCAATAAAGAAGATGAGAAAATCAGATTGTTTCACGTGGAACAATAGGATTTAAATGCGGGAGTAACAATAAATGTTTCACGTGGAACATTTAAATTAGAAAGATAAAGAATGTTTCAGGAAGAATACGATGTGATTGTTGTTGGTGCTGGTCACGCTGGGTCAGAAGCTGCTGCTGCTGCTGCGAACATGGGTTCTAAGACATTGTTGGTGACCATGAGCTTGCAAAACATTGCGCAAATGTCTTGTAATCCTGCTATGGGCGGTATTGCGAAAGGGCAAATTGTTCGTGAGATTGACGCGCTCGGCGGCTATTCTGGAATTGTTTCAGACAAGACCGCTATTCAATTCAAGATGCTCAATAAATCCAAAGGCCCTGCCATGTGGTCGCCACGTGTACAAAGTGACAGAATGCGTTTCGCAGAAGAATGGCGCTTGATGATGGAGCGTACACCAAATCTTGACTTCTATCAGGAAATGGTTAAAGGGCTTATCATTGAAAGCGGAAAAATTAAAGGCATCAAAACTTCTCTTGGATTAGAAATCCGCTCTAAATCTGTTGTGCTTACCAACGGCACTTTTTTAAATGGATTGATCCACATTGGTGAGAAACAATTCGGAGGCGGAAGGGCAGGCGAGAGTGCCGCTTATGGCATTACCGAAGATTTGGTGAATGCCGGCTTCGAATCGGGTAGAATGAAAACCGGGACGCCACCACGTGTTGATGGTAGATCGTTAGATTACTCCAAGATGAACGAAGAAAAAGGTGACGAGCGGCCGGATAAATTTTCTTATTCTGATGAAACGAAACCGTTGTTACATCAAAAATCCTGTCACATGACTTATACTTCTTTGGAAGTTCATGATATTCTGCGGGAAGGTTTTGATCGTTCGCCAATGTTCAACGGCAGAATTCAAAGCATCGGCCCTAGATATTGTCCGTCAATTGAAGATAAAATCAATCGATTTGCAGACAAAGAAAGGCACCAGTTATTTGTTGAGCCCGAAGGGTGGGATACGGTAGAAGTTTATGTAAATGGGTTTTCCACATCGCTTCCGGAAGACATACAATTCAAAGCACTTCGCTCTGTTGCGGGTTTTGAAAAGGTGAAGTTTTTCCGCCCGGGATATGCCATCGAATACGATTATTTTCCACCGACACAATTAAAGCATACTTTAGAGACCAAGCTCATTGAAGGCTTGTATTTCGCCGGACAGATTAATGGCACTACGGGTTATGAAGAAGCCGCTTCGCAAGGTTTAATGGCCGGAATCAATGCGCATTTAAAAGTTCATGAAAAAGAACCTTTAATTCTTAAACGAGATGAGGCTTATATTGGTGTTTTGATAGACGATTTGATTACAAAAGGCACAGAAGAGCCTTACAGAATGTTTACTTCCCGTGCGGAATACAGAACGCTTTTGCGTCAGGACAATGCCGATTTTAGATTGACACCAATGTCCTATGAAATCGGATTGGCTTCGGAAAAGCGCTTGCGAAGGATGGAACACAAACTGAATGAATCCGAGAAAATGGTCAACTTCTTCAAAGAGACAAGTGTCACTGTTGCTGAAATTAACCCAATATTGGAAGCAAAAGAATCGGCGTTGGTCAATCAATCAGACAAGATGTTTAAGGTTTTATCGCGTCCGCAAATCGATTTAAACGACATGTTGCTGCTTGATAAAGTAAAAGAATATGTCGCGACAAACAATGTGGATCAGGAGATTTTGGAGCAGGCAGAAATACAAGTTAAGTATTCCGGTTATATCGATAAAGAAAGAAATAACGCCGATAAGCTAACACGTCTTGAGGATGTAAAAATCCCCGAAGATTTCGATTACACCAAAATAAAATCAATGTCGATAGAAGCGAAACAAAAACTCACGAAAATACGTCCAGTAACCATATCACAAGCTTCGAGAGTCAGCGGCGTTTCGCCAAGTGATATTTCAGTACTTTTAATACACATGGGAAGATAATATGTTTCACGTGGAACGAACTATAAAAAACCTTATTAGTAAAGGGATTGCGGCAATAATTGTTTTGATTTTTACTTTATGTGCTTGCAATGCTGCCAGAGAACGACAAACCATTCCAGATTATCTTATTTTGGAAAATGGCAAAACAGCTATCGGCACAAAACCACTCAACGCCTTTATTTTTGAAAGTACAAGAAGAGATATCTTGTTCCAAAAATTTCTGGTTTCGCGGTATAAGTCAGTTGATTTAAATGAAAAAGAATTCGATATTACAATCGACGGACAGCACTTTCAAATGCTCGTTTATGACAATCCTGAGTTGGAAAAGTACTTCGATACGTCAAAATTCATCATTACCAATTTGCAACCAGAAACAGAAGCAACAGTTAATATTCCAAAATTCATCGCCATTTCTGTGATAAGCGCCAACAACGAAGATTGCCTTTCTGAACAATCTATTTTTCACAACATTACGATCAATTATCTCAAAACTTTAAAAGACGATTTTTTAAAACTATAATGGACGCTTCTCAAAAACACTTTTTGTCTGTAAAAGATTTTTCCGTTTCGGGAGAAATTTTCGAGTTATATAAAGATGAAAATCTCGACATGCTCATTACGACGCCAAAACCCAAACCAGCCGATTTAGGACGTTATTATGAAAGTGACGATTATATTTCGCACACAGATGCCAAAAGGTCATTGTTTGAAAAGATGTACCATTTTATCAAAAACATTGCCTTAAACAAGAAGGTTTCTTTGATCAATTCACTATCAGAACGCAAAGGTAATTTGCTCGATATTGGTGCGGGAACAGGTGATTTTTTAATAAGAGCAAAACAAAACAACTGGACAACGACAGGTGTTGAACCAAGTGAAAAGGCAAGGAGCATCGCAGCAAAAAAAGACATTGTTCTTTTTGAAAACACAATGGCATTCGAGAACAATAGTTTTGATGTTATTACGATGTGGCACGTGCTGGAACATGTTTCAGATTTGGATTTTCAGATCGCAGAATTAGAACGGCTTTTAAAACCTAACGGACATATTATTATTGCTGTGCCGAATTTTAATTCCTACGATGCAAAACATTATGGTGCTTTTTGGGCTGCTTATGATGTGCCCAGACATTTGTGGCATTTCTCTAAAACGGCGATTAAAAAATTGTTCGAAAAGGAAAATATGCATTTAGAGAAAATCCTTCCAATGCAATTTGACGCTTTTTATGTGAGTCTGCTCTCCGAAAAATACAAAACCGGGAAAATGAATTTTCTGAAAGCATTTTTCATAGGATTGCGTTCAAATCTCAAAGCGAAGAGAAATTTTGAATATTCGTCTCATATTTACGTGATAAAAAACGCTTAAAACTGAAATAAGAAGTTTTTTCGAATGATTTATGGTTAAAATAAGTGGCAAGTTGTAAATGAACCAAAAGGCGCTTAAAAAGCTTTATTTAAAGCGCATTTCTATAAGAGACGGCAATGATTAATTTAAAAGCAATAGAAAATTCTTATACGACGAAAAAGCACAAAAAAACCCAATCCGCATCTTTTTAAATTTGCAAATTATTTTTTCCTATTTTTGGAGCCAATTAAAAAAACATAAAGAAAAACAGAACAGAATGAAAAAAGTAATAGTAGTTATAGCATTAGCACTTTCGATTATTTCGTGCAACAAAGCAACTGAAACCGCAAAAGAATCAAAATTGGCGTATATCGATACCGCAGAATTGATGAAGAATTCAACAGAAGCAAAAGACCTTCAGGAAAAATACAAAGCCAAATCGGAAGAAATGGGCCACAAACTCGAAGCGGAGATTGCAAGATTTAAATCTGATTCTGAAAATTTTGAGAAAAATGCACGGGCCAACGGGCAAGCCTGGGCCGAGCAATACGGACCACAACTTATGCAAAGAAAAGAGCAATTACAATATGCGCAACAAAGCATCAGCCAGCAACTTCAGCAGGAAATGGCAGTTGAAATGGATACCATGACGAACACCATGAAAAAAGCCATCAAAGCATACGGTAAGGAAAAAGGCTACTCATGGATTTATGGTACTGGCGATGCAGAATCGGTACTTTACGCCGAAGACAAATTCAACATCACAAAAGAAATTACTACTTTATTGAACGACAAATATGCCGGTGCAAAAAAAGAAGTAAAAACAGAATCTCCTGCAAAAACAGAAGAAAAAAAATAACAAATTAATAAGTATAAATGCAGCCTTCATCTCGCAAGAAATGAAGGTTTTTTTGTTTTTAGCATTGAGATATTAGCATCGGAACAGTAAGTTTCCCAATTCTCAATACTAACATCTCAATAACTTTTTTTCACTATTTTTATCCCCTAAACTATACGCCATGGAAACTATTACCGAAGCCGCATCCTATACCCTTCGATTCATCAATCAAACACATCGCTCGATTTTCCTTACAGGGAAGGCGGGCACCGGAAAGACAACGCTTTTGCGCGAAATCATCCGAACGACACACAAAAATACAGTTGTAGTTGCTCCCACAGGAATTGCCGCTTTGAATGCCGGTGGCGTAACCGTTCATTCGATGTTCCAGTTGCCGTTTGCCGGATTTATTCCCGGAAACAATGCCGATTCCCACTTTTCCGAAACCATAAAATTTGAAAATAGTCATACGCTGCGCCGTCATTTCCGCATGAGCGGACAGAAAAAAGCCGTCATCCAAAACATGGAATTGCTCATTATTGACGAAGTCAGTATGCTGCGTGCCGACCTGCTCGATGCCATCGATTTTATGTTGCAAAGCGTTCGAAAAAAGAAACAGCCTTTCGGTGGAGTGCAAGTGCTTTTTATTGGGGATTTGCTGCAATTGCCACCGGTCATCAAAGACGAAGAATGGCGTACTTTGCGGAATTACTATAAAGGAAAGTTCTTTTTCCATGCCCATGTCATCCAGCAAAATCCACCGCTTTATATTGAATTATCTAAGATTTTCAGGCAAACTGACAACCAGTTTATTGCAATACTCAATAATTTGCGGAACAACCAGATTTCCACCGAAGATGTCACTGTTCTGAATCAATATGTAAAACCAAATTTCGACCTCAAAGCCAACAAAGGCTACATCACACTAACAACACACAACGCCAAAGCCGACGAAATTAATGCTACCGCTTTGCGCGAATTGGAAGGAAAATCAATGGTTTATAAGGCCGAAATTGTTGATGATTTTCCAGATAAAATTTATCCGGTAGAAGAAAAGCTCGAACTCAAAATCGGCGCTCAGATCATGTTCATCAAGAATGATTCGTCGCAAGAAAAACACTATTTTAACGGCAAGATGGGTTTTATCAAATCGCTTTCCGAAAGGGAAATTCTTGTGCATTTTCCCGATGAAAACCTTACAATTGAAGTCGATAAATACGAATGGCAGAACATTCGCTACAATGTTGATAGCCTTACCAAGGAAATTTCCGAAGAAGTTTTAGGAACATTTGTGCATTATCCTATAAAACTCGCTTGGGCGATTACCGTTCACAAAAGCCAAGGGCTGACATTCGATAAAGCCGCGCTCGATGTTTCGCAAGTTTTTCTTCCCGGACAAGCCTATGTTGCTTTGTCGCGTTTGCGCTCCTTAAACGGGCTTATTTTGCTTTCTCCGCTGCGCATGAACGGTATTTCTAATGACCAAGATGTGATGGATTATGCGTTAAACAAAGCCACCGATGAAATACTCGAGGATTCACTCGTACACGAAACCAAAAATTTCATCCTCAACTACCTGAAAAACAGCTTCGACTGGACAGATTTGGCACAAGAATGGCGCAACCATCGGTTTAGTTACGGCGAAGATTCGGAGCGATCCGAAAAATCGAAGTATGCGCTTTGGGCAAAAAGTCAGTCGGAAATGATGGATTCGCTGTCCGATCCTGCAGGGAAATTCATCTGGCAACTGCAGAAGCTTTTTAATGAAGACAATTTTGATATGGCGCATATTTCCGAAAGAATCAGCGCCGCTTTCAATTATTTCTTGCAACCGATGGACAATCTCGTTTTTGAGTTGCTCTGGAAAATCGAGGAAGTAATGCGCATGAAAAAAGCAAAAGCGTTTTATGATGAGCTGATTACCCTCGAAGAACTCCAAGTCCGCGCTGTTCAACGTATGATGAAAGCTAAATTACTGGTTGAAGCCGTAGTTTCCGGAAAAGAAATCGCCAAGGAAAACCTTAATTCTGAAGCGATAAAATTTTATAAAAACAAAAAACTCGAAACCATCCGCTCGAAATTTAAAGCCGAAAACATCACTTTGATTGAAGACGAAGCAGATGCCAATCGCTATACCAAAACAAAAAAAACCAAAGAACCGAAGAAATCAACTGTTCTGGAAACATTTGAATTGTGGCAGCAAAACAACTCCATTAAAGAAATTGCGGGCATTCGCAAACTTACACCGCAAACCATTTCTGGCCACTTTGCCAAGTTGATTGAAGCCGGAACCATAAGAATTTCTGATATTTTGGCAGAAGACAAGATTCTGGAACTCGCCGAGGCTTTTCGTGATTATAAAGAGGAATCGCTCAATGGTATCAAAGAGCAATATGGCGATCGATTTACATGGGACGAGTTGAAGCTGTTCAAGGCGAGTTTGGCATAGTTTGTTGGGTGAAGGTCACTTAGAATCTCCTATCGGAATGTAGTTGCGTTCGATTTTCATAAGGCATTCCTTACGCCACTAAATTTGCTAATGGTACAAGATGTTCGTTTCGAAAATTAAAACAGTATCTTTGATTATTATCCGAGATAAAAATGCCAAAAAAACCCAGCATTACTGATAAAGCCACTATTCAAAACGAAGAGAAGGATAGTCATGCGGCGTTAATTATTGCGAATAGGGAACTGGCTTTTCAAAATCAGGAAAAAGAAAAACGTGCTGCAGAATTGGTAATTGCCAATAACGAACTTGCTTTTCAAAACCAGGAAAAAGAACAACGCGCTGCGGAATTGGTCATTGCCAATAACGAACTTGCTTTTCAAAATCAGGAAAAAGAAAAACGCGCCGCAGAATTGGTCATTGCCAATAAAGAGCTTGTTTTTCAAAACCAGGAAAAAGAAAAACGCGCTGCAGAACTGGTCATTGCCAATAAAGAGCTTGTTTTTCAAAACCAGGAAAAAGAAAAACGCGCTGCAGAACTGGTCATTGCTAATAATGAACTGGTTTTTCAAAACAAAGAAAAAGAGAAACGCGCTGCAGAGTTACTTATTGCTAATAAAGAATTAGAGTCATTTGCCTTTATTTCAAGCCATGATTTGCAAGAGCCTTTGAGAAAAATACAAGCTTTTTCCGGACGTATTCTTACCGAAGAGTATGAAAATTTATCCTCAAAAGGAAAATATTATTTTGAACGCACACGTTTTTCGGCTTTGCGGATGCAAACATTAATAAACGATTTATTAGCCTATTCACGCACCACTGCAACGGAGCGAAAATTTGAAAACAGCGATCTCAATAAAATCATTAGAGAAGTAATGACCGCATTAAAACAGGAGTTGCAAGAAAAAAACGCAACTGTCGAAATAGATAAATTATGTGATGTCAATGTTATTCCGTTTCAATTTCGGCAACTGTTGCAAAACCTTATCGCTAATTCCCTAAAATTCTCCAAAGCTGAGCTTGCACCGCATATTATTATAAAAAGCGAGTACATTAAATATGAGGCTTTAAATAGTAAAAAATCTCCAATGAAAATCGATTATTATCATATTAGCGTTGCAGATAACGGCATTGGATTTGAGCCTGAATACAAAGATAAAATTTTCGAAATTTTCCAACGTTTGCACGACAAACAAAGCTATGAAGGCACCGGAATAGGGCTTACAATAGTAAAAAAAATTGTCGATAATCATAACGGAATTATTAAAGCCACCGGCAGATTGGGTGTTGGAAGCATATTTGATATATACATTCCTGCGGAACAGCAATAAAGAGTGTCGTACTATGGCAAGATTCACTTTTTAGGCGCTCCCATAAATCTCAAATCTTCGTGCTACTTCTCGAAACAATTACCCCTAAAAAGCAAAAACCCTCCTTGGATAAGGGAGGGTTTTAATATTATTAATTAATTATAAACCTGTATTAGTACACAAATTTCTTAGTAACGGTACTGCCGTCGGCGGTAGTGATTTGGATGAGTATTACATCGCGTTCCATCCTAAAGTCATTCAAAGATGTAACAGCGCTGTTAATACCGACTTTCTTATAAATCAGCCTTCCGCGCATGTCGAAGATTTTCACTTCCTGCATAACGGTACTTCCTGAATTGATGTTTAAAACACTATTCTGGTTAAAAATAACAACTGAATTCTGATCAAATGTTGGTGTATCCACATGCAACATTGTATCCTGATATACCACACGGAAACGGTTATTGAAAGTCCCCGCTTCTGACGTAAAGCTGTAAACGCTTTCCTTGATATTGTGTGTTACATTCATTAGTAAATCTTCAATGTAGATGATCTGGTCATCCGCAAACAAACCGTCAACATGATCAATAGAAAGCGAATACGTACCTGCAACACTAGCCATAAATCCTAATGGCACCACATCAGTATTGGCAAAAGGCAGTGCTTTCCCTTGAATAATATATTGCTCGTCGTTGAGTACGCTGTAAATCTTGCTGCCGCTGTTTTCAATTAATTTACCGTCGTAACGTCCGTCAACAGCATCAGTAGCGCCGTCGATGTATCCGACAAGCATCTGGTTCATGCCTTCTTCTGCCGAATTCAAATTGATCCAGATGCGGTTTTGTTCCACGGTAGCATTCCTGAAGAATGTTGCACCGTTGTTGCCCGTACGCATACCGTTGTTGAATACTACATTTCCTGAGGCTGTTGTTTTAGCCAAAAAGCCCTGGTCTGAAAGAATGGTTCCGTTTGGTGTTGCGCTTGCCGGAGTTGTCGTAGAAGCAGCCGTACCACCTGTTGCATTATAACTGGCATAGTTGGCACCCGGAGCAGCACCCTGAACGGTGTGCGTCCAAAAATAAAGTGTCGTGATGGTAGGATTGGTAGCAAAGAAAGCAGTTGCGCTGATTGCAGAAGGATAGGGGTTCCCGATAAGGTTAAACCCTTGTCCCGGAGCGGCCATAAGATTCACCGGAACCTGAAGGTCACCGCTGTTTGGTTTTCCTGTAAATTCACCAATATAGTCAGCAGCGGTAGTCGTGAATCTTTGTGCATTTTTGTGTAATAGCTTTTCACAAGCTCTTCGATACTTTAAACATTAGCCATTGCAAATCTTTAGGCTCCCGAAGCTTCGGGACGAACTGACGCCGATACAACAAGGTTGTTAATCAAAAAGCGAAGCGTGTCCAACGCCGCAGCCGGTTTAACCAATAACAACCCGTTTCCCACTATTTGCGGCTTTATAAATCGCATTGATTATCCTGATATCTTTCAATCCTTCGCCTCCGGTTATATGGTCAGGAAGTTTCCCGCCTTCAAGTAGTACTTTGCCAATCCCATCCATTTGCGCCTGCTGCGGATTAGGGTGCGGGAATTCTAAAGGCCTTGCTGAGGTTTTGCCTTCAAATGGGCCATAACTAAGAGCCGGACTAAGCGCAAACCATCCTTCATCTGCAGTAGCGTAAAGTCTGTCGGTGTAAAAACCTACCGATGAGCTGCAGTTGGCAACCGCGCCGCTTTTGAATTCCATTTGCCACAAAATCGTTTCTTCAGTTTCTGAGAACCTGATTTTATCGTTAACGGGACCATATTGCGCCGTAACGGCAACCGGTTCTTCCCCAAGGATATACCTGCTGGCCTGGATGCAGTAAATCCCAAGATCCATCAGCGGGCCGCCTCCGGAAAGTTTTTTATTCAGTCGCCATTCGGTCCGGCTGTTTTTGTCGACCACGGTAGTTTTATCAAGCGTGTCGTAAGTTTTGTAGCCCAGCGATGCCTCGATGTAGCGCACTTGTCCAAGTACTTTTTGCTGTCCCAAACGCTGAAGCTCAATATGCGTCGGGTTGTAATGCAGGCGGTAACCCACCGCAAGATGTACATTATTGTCATTACAAGCTCTTATCATTTCTTCACAATCCTTTACCGTTATTGCCATTGGTTTTTCGGTGATCACATGCTTTCCGGCCTTCGCCGAACGGATTACGAATTCTTTGTGCAGACCATTCGGCAATACGACATATACAAGATCAATATTTTTGTTTTTGGCAATAGCATCGAAGTTCTCATAATTGTAAATATTCGCATCCGGAATGTTGTATTGTTTTTTTCATTTTTCAGCCTTTTCGGGTGTGCCGGTTACGATTCCGGCGAGCTGGCAATATTCAGAAACAGCAAGGCCTTCGGCGAGCAATGCCGAGTAAACACCTAATCCGCACAACGCTACATTCAACTTCTTTCCGGTATAAGGGGCTTTCAAATTTTCGGTGCGGGTCATAAATGCGGGTAGTGAAGTTATGGCGATGGTCGCGCCAACCCCTAAGCTGAATTTATTTACAAACGAGCGTCTTGATATTTTTTTCATGTGTTGGTTTTGAAGGGGTTATCAAAGTTAGTAATAATCTTTCCTGAAATGTTACAACAATTGCCGTAATACATTGCCCGAGGTTTGAAAGACGAAATCACACAGTTAATAGTGTCCCATTATACGCCTGGCAACTGAGGTTGGCCGGAAATCAAAATAGATCCATGAAATAGTATCTAAATATTTATGGGCTTACGATAGCCCAAAAGGAGGGGAAATCAAAAAATCCAAAGCGGAAGGCGTTTCCAAAAGTGTAGCGGTCTAAAAGCCGAAGGCGGTCTGAAAATCCAAAAGCGAAGCGGCTCAAAAAAATCAATTCAACCAAAAAACCGCCATCACCGCCGGAATAAAATAAATTACAATTGTTCGTGCGCCATCATAATCCTTTGCCATTCGTTGGCCGATCAAAAGGAAAATTAAAGTAATTGCCGAGAAAATCGCGCCATACAGTCCGAATGTTTTTTGATTATTAACCAAAAGCTGTACAATACCACAAAGGCATAAAACACCCGAAATCATTTCCAAAACAAGAATTAATCCCAACGATGCCGGCACCATATCTTTAATGGGCGTATTAGCAAAATGACCTTTCAGCCAACCTACATTGTCTTTCCAGTACATGATCTTATCATAACCAGATTGTATGAACGTAACGGCAAGTAAAACAAGTACTAAAAGGGAAGCAATATTGAACATAATTTTATTTTTTATGAATTAAACGGGTCAGTTTTATGGATAAATCGGTCAACACAATCTTCGCATTACCGTTGCGTTCGATGTGGTACATTGCATCGGAAAGCTCCTTGAAGATTTCGTTGATATTGTTGCCGTTCACAAATGGCGCAAAATTCTCCAGCTTGAATTTTTCAACTTTCGGCTCCATGAACACGAGACTCGTGGTTTGGTAATTCAGCAGCAACGCCTGGCGGAACATATCGATACAGAAATGCAAAAATTGCTTTTGCGTTTCGCGTCCAAGGCCTGCAATCTGCTCGCTCCAGTGAATCAGATCCTGAATAGCAGCGGCATTTCCTTTCGCCCGAAAAGCAGCACGAACCCAATCGACGAACCACTTTTCAAAGTAGGCATCCTCGCTGTCTTCCTGCAAAAGATGCAAAGCTTTATTGTAATTGCCTTGTGACTGGTGAGCGATTTTTGCAGCCATTCGCGGCTCTATATTTTCACGTGAAATAAGCGCATCGGCGATAATTTTTTCGCTCAAACCATTAAAATTAATAACCTGACAGCGCGAACGGATGGTTTGTATGATGTCTTCTTCGTTTTCAGAAATGAGTATAAAAAGTGTTTTGTCTGAAGGTTCTTCGAGCAGTTTTAGTAGTTTATTGGAGGCAGCGATATTCATTTTATCCGCCATCCAGATGATCATGATCTTGTAACCGCCTTCGTAGGATTTTAGGGCGAGCGATTTCAGAATCTCTTGTGCATCATCAACGCGAATTTCACCTTGTTTGTTTTGTACGCCGAGCATCCGGTACCAACCAAACAGACTTCCATAAGGATTCTCTTTCACGAAATTGCGCCAATCAGCAATAAAATCGATGCTTTTGGGCTTGGTTTTGACATCTTCGGTCGTAACAGTCGGATAGATGAAATGCAAATCGGGATGCGAAATATTATCAAATTTTAGGTTGCAGGAGTCATTGCCGCCAGTATTTTCGTTGCCTGAATTTTGGCACAAAATATACTGCGCATAAGCAATAGCCAACGGCAAAGTACCACTTCCCTCCGGCCCGACAAACAACTGTGCATGCGGAATACGTCCCGATGCGGCGCTTCTGACCAGATGGTTTTTGATGTAATCCTGTCCTAAAATTTCAGAAAACTGCATCCGCAAATATAGCAGTTATAGTCGTAATAAAAATCAAGTTCAATTTCAAAAATCAAGTTCAATCACCAATGGGTTGATTTTTATTATGCTGCTGCCTCACCCTCAAAAACTTTCTTTTTACCGCAATTATTTTAACTTCGCTTTAAGGAAACCTACATTTAGATCGTTTTAGTAAACCGCTATGAAAAAAAAAGTCAGTTATTATGCCACGCTGGTTGTACTTAGTATCGCTTTTCTGCTCTTGCCTTATATATTTACTGCTACGGGCAGCATTCTAAGGCTTCCCAATTTTAATAACGGACACGACAGAACTTACTTCGAGATTTATTTTATGCTGCTCGTGTTTTTCTATTTGAATTATTACATGCTGATTCCACGGTTGTATTTTAATAAAAAAAGAATCATTTATTTCAGTATCGTTTTTGGTTCTATGTTTTTTTTTCTATGGTTTTCGAACATATTCGATCAACCGTTTAATGTACTTTTTACTCCCGAAAAAACACACGGCTCACCAATCGAAATGAGCAACCAGACGCCAACAGGGGAAGCCTTTCCGGGAAATCCGTCACAATACCAGCACACTATTTTGATATATATCGTTGGGATTATTACCAGTCTTTTTTTAGCGAGCACAAGAAGACTTCAAAAAGCAGAAATTGAAAAAACAGAGGCGGAACTTTCTTTTCTGAAAGCACAAATCAATCCACATTTTCTGTTCAATACGCTCAACAGTATTTATTCGCTGGCGATTGTAAAAGACGATAGAACTGCCGATGCCATTATACAATTGTCGGAATTGATGCGGTATATCCTGGATAATGCCAACAACGACAGTATTGCCCTTGACCGCGAAATCAATTACATCAACAATTATATTTTACTCCAAAAATCGCGTTTGGGCGACACCGTTAAAATTGATTATTGCGTTGAAGGGAGTATTTACGGAAAGCGCATCACGCCTTTGATCCTGATTTCTTTTATCGAAAATGCGTTCAAACATGGTGTAAATCCCGACGAAAATTCCGAAATTGACATACGAATTACCATCACCCACAAGCAGTTGGAACTTTTAGTACACAACAAAAAAGTGCACACGGTACAAAGTGAAAGCGGCATCGGTATGAAAAACACAATGGAACGCCTCGAACATTTGTATAATGAACACCATACAATTGAAATCACACAGAACGACAAGATGTATGCGATAAAACTCACCATGGAATTATGATCAAAGCGATAGCACTCGACGACGAACCGCCAGCATTGGCCATTTTGGAGAATTTCTGTCGAAAAACCGATTATATCGATTTGCAGAAAACCTTTACCAAATCGGAAGAAGCACTTAAATATTTGCGCAAATATCCTGTGGATGTTCTATTTCTCGACATCAATATGCCATCGATTTCGGGTATTGATTTTCATAAAAAACTACCACACAAAATCATGGTTATTTTCACGACGGCTTATTCTGAATATGCCGTTCAAGGATTTAATCTGAGTGCGACAGATTATTTATTGAAGCCCTTTTCTTTCGACAGGTTTTCGCTGGCGGTCGAAAAAGTGCGTGCGCAATATGAAATCCAGAACCAGAAAGCAGAGCAACAATTCCTATTTATTCGTGCCGATTATAGTCTTTTGAAAATCCCAATTGCCGATATTATTTTCATTGAAGGACTGGATGATTATCTAAAAATCCATATCGAAAACCAAAAAACCGTCGTGGCGCGAATGACGATGAAATCGATTTTGGAGAAATTACCGGTTGCTGATTTTTCGCGCGTGCACCGCTCCTTTATTGTGTCGATCAAGAGAATCGAAAAAATCCGCAGTAAAGTTATCCATATTGGCGGCGAGGAAATCCCGATAAGCGCCAGTTATGAAAAGGAATTTCTTACGAAAATCAACAACGGCGAGTAGTTTACCGCATAAAAAATCTTCTTTACCTCAAAAAAGACTGGGGTGAAAGTTTTATTATTTCATTTGTAATGTAAAAGCGGAATAATAGCACTTTTTCCAAATACAAAAGATGCTTCAAGATAGTTTTATGTGTATTTTTTTTTGGTTAACCAGAAGCCGGTATTTTTATGCCGGCTTCTTGTATTTAAATTAGTTACAACGTTTTCGTTAGCGAAATCACATTCTTTCAACAGATTCGCTATTTTTTAGTTAACGGAAAATGCTATATTTGTGAATCCAATAATATTTTATAAAAAAACTCCCGTCAATGAAAACCCTCAACGATTTCAATTTTAATAATAAAAAAGCTTTGATCCGTGTTGACTTTAATGTGCCTTTAGACGAAAATTTTGAGGTCACCGATGCCACAAGGATTGAAGCTGCCAAACCAACTATAGACAAAATTTTGGCTGATGGCGGTAGTGTAATTTTAATGTCGCATCTCGGAAGACCAAAAGGAAAGGAAGACAAATATTCATTACAACATATCGTTTCAACCGCAACGGAAGTACTTGGCCATGAAGTAAAGTTTGCTTCAGATTGTCGTGGAGAAGTTGCCAAAAATGCTGCTGATAATCTAAAACCAGGTGAAATACTGTTGTTAGAAAACCTTCGTTTTTATGCCGAAGAAGAAGATGGAGATGTCGCTTTCGCAAAAGAACTCGCATCATTAGGCGATATTTATGTGAACGATGCTTTCGGCACAGCACACCGCGCTCATGCTTCGACAACGATTATTGCACGGTTTTTCCCAAATGAAAAATGCTTCGGTTTGCTTTTAGCGAAAGAAATTGAAAGCCTTAATAAAGTGCTGAAAGATTCAGAAAAACCCGTTTGTGCGGTTTTAGGCGGATCGAAAGTTTCTTCAAAAATTACTGTAATCGAAAATATTTTAGACAAAGTTGACCACATGATTATCGGTGGCGGTATGACTTTTACATTCATCAAAGCACAAGGTGGTAAAATTGGCGATTCGATTTGCGAGGATGACAAACAAGAATTGGCATTGGAGATTTTGAGATTAGCCAAAGAAAAAGGCGTGCAAATTCACATTCCGGTAGATGTTGTTGCTGCCGATGCATTTTCAAATGACGCTAATACAAAAATAGTTGACGTTCGTGAAATTCCCGACGGATGGCAAGGTTTGGATGCCGGACCGAAATCTCTGGAAAACTTCAAGAAAGTAATTTTAGCGTCAAAAACCATTTTGTGGAATGGACCATTAGGTGTTTTTGAAATGGAGAAATTCGCCAACGGCACGATCGAATTAGGAAATTTCATTGCAGAAGCAACAGCAAAAGGCGCATTTTCACTCGTTGGTGGCGGCGACTCGGTTGCGGCAGTGAAGCAATTCGGCCTTGAGCCAAAAATGAGTTATGTGTCAACCGGCGGCGGCGCAATGTTAGAAATGCTCGAAGGAAAAATTTTGCCAGGAATTGCAGCGATTTTGGAATAAACATTGAAAAATCCACAAAAAAGCGGCCTGATTCTTGTATTGGAAATCACAATTAACAATAATTAGGACAATTTTAAGTTATATAATTATCATTTTTTGTTGTAAGATTACTATGTTTGCAAAAGACATTTGTTTGAATTTGAACATATTGTAAATTTTACGCTCTTAAATAGTCCAAAATAAACACGAATTGAAGTTTTCTGTCAGTACAATTTCAAGGTACAGGAAAACAAAAAAACGTAACTATGAATATAAAAAACATCACCTTATCCGTTCTTTTAATGCTGGCGGGAAAAGCTTTTTCCCAAGATTCAGCGAATGCTCCGGAAAGTGCAATTCCACAAGTTAAAATTTCCTATCTCGATTCTATCAAAGCTACTTTTGTTCACGATAAAATGGCGTCATGTGTTGACAGCCTTTGGATGAATGAACTTACGAATCTTGATATTTACAACGATTTGGCCAACGATATCAAAACCATCAATATCGATGAAAAAGTTGATTATGAGTTGCCAACTGAATTGCTCAAAAAAAGACTCAAGGAAATGGACGCGAAATCGCCATTCAACATCGAGTACAATCCCGGACTTGAAAACCTGATCAAATCATTCCTCAAAAACCGTAAGAAATCTTTCGAAAGGCTAATGGCCATTTCTGAATATTATTTCCCGATTTTTGAAGAAGCGATGGCCCGAAAAAATGTGCCTTTGGAAATTAAATATTTAGCGGTTGTAGAATCTGCGTTAAACCCCAAAGCCGTTTCAAGAGTGGGCGCTACCGGACTTTGGCAATTCATGTACGAAACCGGAAAACAATATAAATTAGGCATTGACTCCTATGTTGATGAACGCAGCGATCCATTAAAAGCCAGCGAGGCTGCAGCCCAATACATGAGCAATATGTACAAAATTTTCGGTGATTGGGATTTGGTTTTGGCATCCTACAACTCCGGACCAGGGAATGTTGCCAAAGCGATTCGTCGTTCAGGAGGTCAAGAAAATTACTGGAACATCCGAAGAAATCTACCAAAAGAAACACAAGGTTATGTACCTGCGTTTTTGGCAACAATGTACATTTACGAATACCACAAAGAACACGGAATTGTTCCAAATAGGGCGATTATAAAACATTTCGCTACTGATACTGTTGGTATCAAACAACAAATTACCTTCAAACAGATTTCAGATTTGATAGATATTCCAATCGCACAATTGCAATTGCTCAATCCGTCTTATAAACTGAATGTGGTTCCGTCATACAATGATAAGATGCACTTTTTAAGGCTTCCAACCGATAAAATTGCAATGTTCACTTCAAATGAAGATAAAATTTATGCTTACGTGGAACATGAATCTAAGAAAAGAGAAAGACCTTATTATCAATATAGCGTTGCTAAAGATTCTGCCCGTATTGCGTCGAGAGGGGATTCTGTGAATAAAACGATTACCCATAATAAGTTTCACACGGTAAGAAGAGGTGATAACCTAAGTGAAATTTCCGAAAAATACGGCGTCACCATTGCGCAAATTAAGAAATGGAACAAGCTGAAAGGCAATAAAGCACCGCTTGGAAGGAAACTAAAAATCGTAACTTACGATACAGAACGCATCGCTGTTGCCGATAAAAAAGAAGTTAAGGAAGAAAAAACTATCATAGCTTCAACAAAAGAAGTTAAAGCCAAAACAGAAACGGCTGTTGCAGAAAGAGAAGCAACACCGCAATTTTATGTGGTGCAGAAAGGTGACAACCTGAATAATATTGCTAAAAAATTCAATGTAAGCATTGCCGATTTAAAAGAATGGAACAATATGGAAAGCAATAATGTTTTGCTGGACACCAAACTCAAAATCATCAAAGGCGAAAGTGAAGACAACGATGTCGCGGAATTAAAAACCGAGAAAGCAAAACCATCAACGACGACTTACACCATTCAAAAAGGAGATAATTTAGGGACTATTGCAAAAAAATATGGTGTAACGGTAGCTGAAATCCAGGAATGGAATGAAATTGAAGGCAATAACATCCAAGTTGGCAATAAAATCTTTATCCTAAAAGACGTAAAAGCTTCTAAAAGCGTAGTGGCTGAAAACGAGAAAAAAGCATCCCATTATCTGGTAAAGAAAGGTGATTCGTTATATATCATCGCCAAGAAATCAGGTGTAACGGTTGCAGACATTAAAAAATGGAACGGCATCAGCGGTGACGACCTAAAACCGGGAATGAAATTAAAAATCAACGGATAACCCGATTGCTTCCATAAAGTTGGTTTCTTTGTTTAAATAAACATGCCATGAAAAAAACTTTATTTTTGCTTTTTTCTTTTGTCCTGCTTTTTATCTCGTGTAAAGACATTCCGGAAAAAGTGGTTTTAATCCCTTCTTCCGGAAAAATCAATAATATTTCATTGATCATCAGCGACCAACTTTGGAATGGCGAGGTTGGCGATAGCATTCGAAAGAAATTCGCCGCGCCCGTTGACGGATTACCTCAGGAAGAGCCACTTTTTACCATCAACCAATATCCGGTAAGGTTCCAGAACGATTCGCGCAACATCATCATCATCCGCAAGGAAGAAAAGAACAACTACAAACTTGTTGAAAACGAATTTGCCAAACCGCAGAATGTCGTGCATATTTCAGGTAAAAATGTTGCTGAAATTTTGACGTATATCGAAGAACACGCCGACGAAATCATCAAAAAATTCAAGGCAACGGAAATCAGCGAAAGCCAGAAAAAAATTGACGAATCGCTTTTAGATGATGCCAAGATCAGAAAGAAATTCAAGATCGAAATGCATTTGCCATCTACTTATAAATACGCCCTTGTAAAACCCGGATTCATTTGGCTGAAAAAGGAAATCCTCAGCGGCAACAACAGCATTCTCATCTACAAAGTGCCTTTTCGAACGATTTTAAGAAACAACGATCTGACAGCCAATATTATCAAAATGCGTGATTCTATTGGTGCTTTGTATATCCACAGCAAAGTTAGAAATACCAAAATGATTACCGAAGAATCGTATGCGCCGTATTTTTTCACAACAAAACTCGATGGCAAACGTACTTATGAAACCAAAGGTACTTGGGAACTCAAAGGCGATTTTATGTCGGGCTCTTTTGTAAATTATGCCGTAATGGATAAGAAAAAAAGAAGTTTCATTGTCATCGAAGGTTTTTGCTATGCGCCATCAACAGAAAAACGCGACCTCATGCATGAAATGGAAGCCATTATCAAATCGATGAAAACACTTCAATAAAATATGCCACAACTCCAATTCGAAATAAAGCGTTTTAACGAACTTTCTACGACAGAACTTTATCATTTGTTGCAATTGCGCGCCGAAGTCTTTATCGTAGAGCAAAACTGCGTCTATCAGGACATCGACGGCAAAGATTATAAAGCATTGCATTTGATCGGCACGTTTGATGGCAAAATTGTCGCTTATTCCCGATTGTTCAATGCGGGCGATTATTTCGACAATGCTTCGATTGGACGCGTTGTGATTGCTGCAGCTTTTCGTGATAGAAAATGGGGACATGATTTGGTTCAGGCAGCAATTTCTGCAATTGAGCACCATTTTGGCACGACAAGAATCACTATTTCGGCGCAACTGTATTTAAAGAAATTTTACGAAGTCAATGGTTTTGAAGCAGTAAGCGACACGTATCTTGAAGATAATATTCCGCATATCGAAATGTTGAAAAACTAAATTTTCAAAATCACGATTTCGACGCGTTTGTTGAGTTGTTCCGATACGTTTTCCCTCGGAAATTTTCTCCCATAACCTTTGTGTTCCATTCTGAAAGGATCAATTCCTTTTGCGACGAAATAATCAAAAATTTTCTTCGCCCTTGTTTCAGACAAATTGTTTTTGCCGGTGTCGAGGTCACGCGCATCCCAAAAGGAATTGGTAATACAACAAACGTGGCCATTGATGGCAAATTGGATATTGGGGTTTTTAGCAAAATAAGCGACAAGCGTTTCGAGCTCGGCATCGGCTTCTTCTTGATCTTCGAATATTGTTCTGCCACCAATGAAAAGGATGTGGCGCAATATGATTTTATCTCCTATAGCCAGCGGATCGGCAATCGTTTTATAGCCTTCATATTGGTCAATCGGGTCTTTGACAAGAGTTGTCTCTGCAATTGATTTTGAATCCATATAATCAATGTCTATTACAGTTTTTCGATTCATTTTGCGTGCCATTTCCGAATTTAAAATTTCCGTTTTGGACAATGCGATTTCGCCTTTTGCGGTAACAGTCACTGCGTTGATATCGAAAGTTGTGTTGAGGTAATTTTCGATCGCTTTCGCTCTTTTCATAGACAAGACAAGATTGTCTTCATTGCTGCCAATATCATCGCAATAACCAACAATCGCAACAGCTAAAACCGCTTGATTTTGATCAGAGAAAAAGCTTTGTAGTTTTTGTATTTCGGAAACTTTCAGCGTTGACAAATCGCTGTCAAAATAAACCGTAATCTGCTGGTGTTGCTTTTGGGAAAATGCAAGCAATCCACAAAGCAGCAATATTCCGTTAAGCAATGAACGCATTATGATTTCGTAATTACAAGCTCAACGCGACGGTCATATTCAGTACCTTTTCCAAGCGGGACGGTGTTTCCATAACCTTTAAAAGTCATCCTTGTCTTGGCTATTTTTTTTGTAAGCAAGTATTTGTAAACGCTTTGCGCCCGGTTTTGCGAGAGTTGTCTTTTCTTGGTATCCATATCAATGGCTTCTTTCTGGTAAGGTGGTACGCAGCAAACATGACCTTGAATTTCGAATTCTAAGGTTTTGTATTTTTGTAAAATCCGAGCCAGTTTGTCGAGGTCGAGTTTTGATTTAGTGTTTAATTTGCTGCTTCCGCGATCAAACAATAAGTTTTCAAGATAAATGTGATCGCCAACAACGTGTTTTTTCTGAATGGTTGTAAAGAAGCCCGGAATCTCAATTTTTGGCAACGGCTTTAAGTTGAGCACCACATCTACACGGCGGTTTTTCGAGCGCACTTCTGGAAGATTTTCTACCACATCATCATCAATCAGGATGCGACCTTTGCCTTCAATGGTTACAATGATTTTGTTTTTGATGCCGTTTTGAATCAGTTTATTTTTGATGACATCTGCCCTTTTGGTAGAAAGCTTTCGGTTGTAATCGTCTTTTCCGATGTCATCGCAATAGCCAAAAATCTGAACAGATTCAATTCTGGTGGAATCGGTTTTTCGGATAAAATTGATGACTTCAGAAGCCTGTTTTTCATCAAGAGTAGCTTTGTCAAACTGGAAATAAACCGATTGCACTACTTCTTCTTGTGCGAAAGCCATTCCGAATACCAGTAATGGCAGGATTTTTAAGAATTTCAACATTACTTTTTAAGAATTTTATTGTAATCTGAAGTATTGGAAAGCAAAGTAACCGCCTTTTTTATTTCAGAATTGTTTTTGGTATAATATTGATACAAACCTTCTTTGTATTGATAGCGTTTGATGATTTCGTCAATCAGTAGGTTTTTGATTTCCTTTTGGTTTTTGTTGAGTTGGTTCTCTTCGCTTTTTTGCAAGGCAAGGGCCAATTGCTGGTATTCTGTGTTGATAACCTCGTCGATTTTTTCTTTTTTGGCGGCTTCGATGGTTTTTTTCAACGCAAGCTCGGTTTCCGTATCATAAGAGAATTTTTCATTTTTCAGGAACAATTTGAAATCGGCATAATCTGCGTCGGTTATCACTGGAATTTTATCGCCAAGCGTTGGATTTTTGTAATAATAAGCCGTTGCATAATCAAAAATTCCGTCGTTTTTCTGCAGCGCCTCTGTTACGGCACTCAATTTGGTTTCTTCAAGTTCAATATCCGGTTGGATGCCACCGCCATCATAAACGGTACGCCCCCCTTTGGTTTTGAAGGCATTGTATTTGGAAGCGTCGGTGCGGATGGCTTTTCCGTCTTTGTCCTTATGCTGATAATCCAGTGCCTGGATGCACCTTCCGGAAGGGGTATAATACCTCGAAATGGTAACTTTTACCTGAGTTCCATAAGTCAAATCGATTGGTCTTTGCACCAAACCTTTTCCGAAACTACGGCTGCCAATGATGACGGCGCGGTCTAAATCCTGCAAAGCACCCGAAACGATTTCTGAAGCAGAAGCGCTTTTTCCGTCAACGAGAATTGCCAGTGGAATAGTCAAATCGACAGGATCTTTCTGGGTTTTGTAGGTATTATTGTGCTTTTCTATTTTCGATTTTGTGGTCACGATGGTTTCGCCCTTGGCGACGAATAAATTACAAATATTGACGGCTTCATTCAACAATCCACCAGGATTTCCTCTTAAATCCAAAATAATCCTTTCGGCACCGTCGCGTTTGAGTTGTTCTAATGCTTCTTTTGTTTCCGATGAGGCTTTTCGGTTAAATTGTGTTAAGACAATATAACCGGTTTTATCGTCAATTTTTCCAAAAAATGGTACGGCTTTTATTTCGACTTCCTCCAAAACAATTTGTGTAGCAATGATTTTGCCTTGGCGTTTGTATTTGATATCGATTTTGGCATTCTTACCGCCGCGCATCAATTGCGATGCATCGTCTTTGTAATCTTCGAGATTGATATCGCCAATTTGTATGATTTCGTCGCCGGCTTTGAGTCCGGCTTTATCTGCAGGATAGCCTTTATAGGGTTCGCGAACGATTACTTTTCCTTCTTTTCTGGTGATCATAGCGCCGATTCCGGTGTATTCTCCAGTACTGTTGATTTTAAATTTAACAACATCCTGTTCGTTGAAGTAATTGGTGTATGGATCCAAATCAGACAGCATGCTTTTTATGGCTTTGTCCATCATTTCACCAGGATTGGTCTCATCAACATAATTCATATTAACCGCCTTGAAGACTTCGGTAAAAATCTCTATCTGCTTGGCAATTTCAAAGAAATCGTCTTTAAAACCCGCTCCAACAAAAAGCAATCCGGCTGCGACAACCGGAAGGACATATTTCTTTTTACAATATTGCAACATATTTTATTTATTTTTTTTCCTGAAGCGTCTTTTGACAAGGTAAATCAAGGCGACTAAAATAAGAATAAAAGGCCAAACTTCGAGTAACCAGATAAAGAAACTTGATATTCCGTTAAAGCCCGATTTTAAAGCGCTCACAATTTTTGTACCGTAAGAAACCGTCGCGCCGTTTTCGGAGGCAGTTCTTCTGAAGAATTCTATCGAAATGGTGCTCATTGCGACGCGATTCTGGAGATACTTCAAGCGACCTTCTTTGGCTTCTATTTCTTCTCTGATTTCAAAGAGTTTTTTTTCTACTTCCAGCATTTCCGATACTTTGCCCGCTTTTTTTAGCAGTTCTAGGTACCGCACTTCCAGCGCTTTTTTGGTTTTAATACGCGAAGTAACATCGATAAATTCTTCCGTGACATCTTCAGCAGTAATTTCTTTTCGTTCGAAATATTTAACGCCTTTGGCAATATCGGTGATAAAAGCATCAAAATTGCTGCTTGGGATTTTTAGGGTAAGTGATTTAAAAACCGATTGGTAATCGGTACCTTCAGCGTCCAATTGAACGTTGCCACCATATTTTTTTACGGCCGCCAGGATCTGTTCGTTGGTTGCCGCCAAGTCGTCGGTCTCGAAACGAAGGCTTGCATTTTTGATGATTTTCGCTTCAAATTTTTCAGGTGATGAAGATACAGTCGCATTTTCTTCGGTTGAAGCAACACTATCAGAGACAGTATAGTTACTAGCCATGGCTTCTGTTGGTGCTGACGGCGCTGCTAATTTTTCATAGACAACGTTATCTTCAACGGCTTCTGCTGCTTTTTCCTTACAACCTGCAAGCAGCGTCAAAACAAAAAACAATAATAATATTTGCTTCATAAGTTTTTGATTTAAAATATTAAAACGCAAAAACTATCAGAATTATTATGTTAAAAAAGAAGGCGTCTTTTATTCCGTTTTAATAATCGCTTTTGCGAATTTTTCAAACAGCTGAACGGTTTTGGTGTTGATTTCTTCAAATTGCAAACGGTCTTTCGTTTGATAAAACAGCATGAAAATATAAGGTTCATCGAGATTTTCAGACAAGAGATTTTTGTTCAACCGGTAGGTTTCGCGAAGCACACGCTTGAAATAATTCCGATCAACAGCTTTTTTGAAATTTTTCTTAGAAACCGATACACCGAGTTTCACTTTCTGCCCTTCTTCATGACCGAAATCGGCGGCAGCATATACCAATCGCAAAGGATATTTAGAAACCGAAGTGCCTTTGGAAAATAGCAAATCGATAGCGGATTTGCTTTTGAGTTTTTCGTGCTTAGGATATGTTGTGTCTGTTTTTGGAACCATTATAGTGCAAAGTTACGAAGGTTAGGGTGGATTATTTTAGTATATAATTGATTATTGAAACATGCTTAGCTGCTTAGCGAAGGTTTAATTTCTCGCAAAGGCGCGAAGCCGCAAAGATTAAAGCTAAAACCACCGGATTTAATCGACCTCGAAAATTCATTAAAAATAATTACTTTTAGCAGGAAATAATCAAACCGTTTTTCAAACCTACCTTAATATGCGGAAAAAACTACTTTTTACAATATCACTGTTGCTGTTGCTGAATTCCGCTAACGCACAAGAAAAATTAAACAAATTCGCCGTCGGATTGGATTATGGTTTTGGCAATGAGCTCAAAAACACCGATTATACGTATACGAATCGTTATCTAAAAGGACAGCTTTACTACAAATTCAAGCCACATAAAAAGCACAATTACGAAATTCTGATCCAGCCGGAAGTGAATTTTGCGACGCACCAGTTGCTCAATATGTATTTTGTTCAGCCAGACGAACCCAATTTTGAAGAAAAACGGGCTAAATATACCAAATTAAAAGACATTCGCGAATACTCAATAGGTTTTGGGTTTTTGTACAGAAGAACATTTTCAGAACACTTCAGCATGTATGTTTTAGGAAGCGTTGGCCCAATGATTACCGATACAGAAACGGAAAGACTCTCGAAAGGTTTTGCTTTTCAAGACACATTTTCTCTGGGATTTTCATATAAAACAAATGGCGTAAACTTGGATTTTCGTCCCAATTTACGCCATATCTCTAATGCCGGTCTTCAAAATTCTAATGCCGGTTTTAACACACTGAATTTTGAATTTGGCGTTTCATTTCCACTTTAATTGTAAATGTTATAAACGATTTTTATATCTTCATAATTGATGTAAACCTGCTGGCGGTTGCCTTGGTTTTTTCGGGTAATGATTTCAATTGTGCAGCGGCCGCCGTCATTATCAACGCAATCCATTGTTACGACATCGTCATATTCTTTTAGGTAAGCGACAATCTTGTATAGTTGAATTTCTTTTGAAGCTACCGTAACGCGGTTTTTGTCGCCGTCGAGCGTAATGACAACAGTCGATTTCTCGAATTCCGACCATTCACCCCATTTGCCTTGTGCGTCTTTTTCGAGTATGCTAAAACTTGAAGCCTTGAATTTATAGACTTGTGCAGCGGCTTTTTGAGCGCCGAAACTTAAAAATAAACAAAACAGTATTGTTTGAAAGGATCTCATAAGTGCAAATTTTTTCGATTGTAAAACTACAAATTCTATTCCATAAAAAAATGCAGTCGTAAACGGACATTTTATATTTAAAATTTGTTTAAATTCTGTAAAACTATATCTTCGTACTTAAACTCTTTAATTAAGATAAAAATTGTAATCATGAAAAAAATGTTGTTCCTATTGCTTTTTCCGGCTTTGATTTTTGCCCAGAAAAAAGATGATGTTATAAAAAAACTAGCAGAATCTACGTGTACTTGTGCGCAGCAGAAAGCGCAAATCACCCAAGCAGAAATTGGCTTTTGCTTGATTTCTGCCTTGAGTGAACTGAGCGATAAAGAGAAAAAAGTAATCGGTTATAGTGAAGATGATTTGTCGGCGTCTATTGAAAAAGTTGCGGAAAATATTGGGATAAAAATGGCGGTTACTTGTCCAGCGGTTTTTACCAAAATGATAGCGGAAGAAGATACTGCTACAGCAACGGAAACAGCTACCGAAACCCCAAATCCGGTTTTTACGGGAAGTTTTGAATCTATTTCTTCCAACGAATTCAAAACAATTACACTCATTAGCGACAGTAATGAAAAGAAAACGTTTATTTGGTTGTTTCCATTTGATGGTGATTCGATGTTCATCAAAAACAAAATTGGAAAAGGCGATAAATTGGAAATCGAATACCGCGAGCAGGAATTTTTCGATCCAAAAACGAATGCTTACAGGACTTATAATGAAATTTCTAGTGTGAAATTACTTTAGAGATTTCAGATTTCAGATTTAATAAAAAAAGACAGTAAGGATAGTTCTTTCTGCCTATTTTTATGTTTTATGAAAGTATTGTAATCTTGTAATTTATTCCTATAATTATAAAAAAACAACTAGCTTCCAATGCTTTAACTTTGTGTAATAAATTTAAAGCACATTCGCGGGTTGAAGAAACAACTGCCGGAAAAAGCGAATATTCTCTATAACAAAAACTCCCATGACGTCATGGGAGTTTTTTTGTTTTGGTGTAACGGTTTTTTTTCTGATCTATTTCCCAAAAGTATTGTTCTCTTTTTTCACATCAGCCATCAAACCATCGGGATCAATAGTGATTTTTTTAATGCTTGATTTGGCTTTTGAGATTGTAAAATCATAAGTCGGATAAGCCCAAGCCCAATCGGTTAAAACAGTTCGTTGTAATTCCGGATGCTGGTTCGGTTTTTCAAAACTCATCATGCGCAGCGGAATATAAAAACTTTCTTTACTGCCGTCGTTATATTCGACTAAAACATCCATCGGCATTGGCATTCTACCAATTCTTTCAAGTGTTATGGTTGTTTTATCTGCAGTATCTGCCACATTTTTGATGCCATAATCAATCGTATTGGTCGTTTCTGTAAAATCGGTTAAATACCAGTTGAGGTTGGCACCGGAAACGCGTTCTGCCGTTCTGCTGATGTCATTTGGCGTTGGATGTTTGAATTTAAAATCGCTATAATACCTTTTGAGCGTTTGCATGAGGTTTTCTTTGCCTAGAAGGTAAATTAGTTGTGAAAGGAATAATTCGCCTTTTACATAAGATGAAATGCTGTAACTCCTATTTTCATCAAAACGATCAGCATGCGTAGAAAGTGGCTGCTCTTTACCTGAATTTGCCAAACTGGCATAAGTGGTATAAGAACCTTCGAAAGGATTAATTACTTTTTCGGCAGCGATTTCATTCATCCCCAAATCTTCCAGAAAAGTCGTAAAACCTTCGTCCATCCAGCCGTGTTTACTTTCGTTAGATGCCAAAACGTGTTGGAACCACGAGTGTGCCATTTCGTGCGCCGTGGTGCCTAAAACGCCGTCATAAGTGCCGGTTCCGAGAATTAGCGTACACATCGCATATTCCATTCCGCCATCGCCACCCTGAATTACAGAATATTGGTCATAAGGATATTTGCCAATGGTTTTGTTGTAAAATTCCATCAAACGAACTGTTGTTGGCTGCAGTTTCTTCCAATTATCGATGATTTTTGGATCATTTTTATAGATGAAATGGATTGTTGCACCACCCGGAACTTGTGCGGTGTCGTGTAAGTAATTTTTATCGGCTGCCCAAGTAAAATCGTGCACCATTGGTGCGATAAAATGCCAAGTTAGTGTTTTGGTTTTTGATGGAATTTTTACAGCTATACCGGCATCCTGATAACCGTGTCCGATTTCATTTTTGTTCTGAAGATAACCTGAACCGCCTATTGTATAAGCTTTGTCAATTGTGATATTCACATCGAAATTACCCCAAACGCCGTGAAATTCACGTGCGATATAAGGATCGGCGTGCCAGCCTTCAAAATCAAATTCCGCTATTTTCGGGTACCATTGCGACATTGACAATTCGACACCTTCGGAGTTATTGCGCCCTGAACGACGGATTTGTAGCGGCACTTGTCCGTCAAAATCGAGTGTAAAAGTTGTTTTTTGATTTGGAAGAATAGGTTTTGCAAGTGTAACTTCCAATATGGTTCCGACGGTTTTTGCTTCCGCGAAAGCGCCATCTTGCTTAAAATTGGTGATTTTCAGGAAGCCGATTTCGTTAGGTTTTAAATTCTTGATGCGACTTTCTTTAACGTCTTTGCCATCGACTTTTGTTTTGGTGACCATCCTTCCGTCAGGATCTTTGATGCTTTGCAGTCGTGCGTCCATTTCGCTTCCGGGCTGGAACGCATTCGGATACAAATGATAAAAAACGCGCTTTAGTGTGTCGCCCGAATTGTTGGTGTAAACGAGTTCTTGTTTTCCTTTGTATTGGTAGGTTTTGGTGTCCATAACAACATCCATTTTATAATCTACGTGTTGCTGCCAATAACTGCTGCTTTGCGCGGATGTTTTGGCGATGCCGATAAAAACGAAAGAAAACAACAATATTTTTTTCATCTAAAAATGTTTTTATGTTAGGAAAAATTCGAAATAAAAAGCCTGCCGAAATATATTAAAAATTCCGGCAGGCTTTGAGAATATTTTTAAAAAGTGATTAGCCTTTTACAGATTTCACTTTGCCTTTTGACATTTTTTCAGCCAAAATCAATGCATTGTATGCGTTTACGATTTTACCGGATTTAGACAAATCTGCAAACGGACGGCTGTCTTTTGGGTCACCGCCAACAGTCACATTTCCTGGAACAGTCGTACCTGAATCCATGATGATATGTTTCACTTGTTTAGCAGATAATTTCGGGTAGTAAGAACGAATCAAAGCCGCAACACCAGCAACGTTTGGCGAAGCCATTGAAGTTCCTTGTAAATATTGGTAAGTATCATTTGGCGTTGTAGCGTAGATTTTTACACCAGGTGCGAAAACGTCAACATTTATTTTTCCGTAATTTGAGAAATCAGCGACCATATCAGTGCCGAATTGGTTGTCCAGAGCACCGATTGTTAAAACGTTATCGGCGAATTCTGTTTTTTTGTCGTCTGAATCGTTTGGAAAATTGTTCTCGGTGTCGATATCACTTGCATCATTTCCGGCAGCATGAACGATTAGAACGTCTTTGCTTTCGGCATATTTGATGGCATCATAAACCCATTGTTTGTGCGGAGAAAAGCTTTTCCCAAAACTTCCGTTGATAACTTTTGCACCGTTGTCAACTGCGTAACGGATTCCAAGTGCGATGTCTTTGTCATATTCATCGCCATCTGGCACAGCGCGAACAGTAAGAATTTTGACATTATTGGCAATTCCATCTCCACCGATATTGTTGTCTCTGGTTTGTGCTACGATTCCGGCAACGTGCGTTCCGTGAAGGATTTCCTCTTTGTCTGGACCCATTACGTTGTTGTTGCCATAAGATTTTTTAGAAAAATCATTAGCATTATCATTGAGTACTTTTCTGTAATCAACATATTCTCCCGGATTTAAAAGCGCATTGAAGCCTTCAAGACCTTTTTTCAACTCTTCTTTTACTTTTGCAACCGGGCCATAATTCATCATTTGCTGAAGAATCATTTTGCTCTGTTGTATTTTTGGGTCCGTTGAGGAAATTTTTGCAACTTCTTCTGCCGTATAAACTTCTTTACCCAATTCTTTTTGAATAACAGCATCAGCATCGGTTGTACCGGTAAGCATCATTTCATATTGCTGTTTGTTGCCTTTGGCCTCTTTTACTTTTGAGTCGTATAAAGCTTTTGCTTCGGTATAAGTTTTCTCGTCAGCAAGGCTTTTGTCGTTTACAATTCTTTCGTATTCTAGGTGTTCTTTGGTAATATCGCCAAGAAAATTCCATCCATGGATATCATCGATATAACCATTTTTGTCGTCATCGATGCCATTGCCGGCAATTTCTTTTTTGTTGGTCCAGATTACCGACTTTAAATCCGGGTGCTCGATGTCAACACCGGAATCAACGATTCCAACGATAACCGGTGTGCTTTTTTTGTTTTTGAGTAATTCGGCGTAAGCTTTATCAACGCTCATCCCTGGAACGCTGTCTTTTGCAAGGTCAAGATGGCTCCATCTTTTCAAATCAGTTTCCGTTAGTTTTCCTTTTTTACCGGTGAATTTATCGGCGCTTTGTGCATTGATGGAAAGCGATAAAACCAATGCTGCGAAAAGCGATAAACAGCTTACATTTATGTTCTTCATTATTTTAAGTTTTTATTTTTATGATTGGTCAAAAATAGGATGTCTTTGTTACATACGAACAAATAATTAACATTAATTTAGTATGACATACGAAGTCAGTGTATTAAAATGTAGCGTGATGTGTGTTTTTTGAAAATTTATAAAACCGCGTCACATTTAAAAACCTCCTTTAACCGAACACCTTTTTCTGTATTTTCAACGGTAATAATATCGTTGTGTGCGTCGTGTTCTAGAAATAAATAGTAATTATTTTCGGCTGCGATAGTAAGAAATTTTGCTTTTTCAGGCAAGGTCAAAAGCGGTCGCGTGTCATAACCCATTACATACGGCAATGGCAAATGTCCGGCAGTTGGCAGTAGATCCGCCATAAAGCAAATAGTTTTGTCTTTGTATTGTATCTGTGGAAGCATCATCTTTTCGGTATGCCCGTCGGCGAAGAAGATCCCGAAACCCAATGCTGATTTTTCTAGAAAATCACCTTCCGGTCTTTTGATGAAGTGCAATTGACCGCTTTCCTGCATCGGGAGTATATTTTCAGTTAAAAAGGATGCTTTCTCTCTTGGATTTGGCTTTGTCGCCCATTCCCAATGGTTGTCGTTTGTCCAGAATTTTGCGTTTTTGAAGGCAGGTTCGTAGCCTGTCTTGTCTTTGTTCCATTGCACGCTTCCGCCACAATGGTCAAAATGCAAATGCGTCATAAAAACATCGGTCACATCCTCGCGGTTGAAACCGTATTTCGCAAGCGATTTGTCCATAGAATGGCTTCCCCAGAGCGAATAATAGCCAAAAAATTTCTCCGATTGCTTGTTGCCCATTCCGGTATCGATGAGTATCAATTTATCACCATCTTCAATCAAAAGGCATCTCGCAGCAATATCGATGAGGTTGTTTTCGTCGGCTGGATTGGTTTTGTTCCAGATGGTTTTTGGCACTACGCCGAACATGGCGCCGCCGTCGAGTTTAAAATTACCACTTTCAATTGGATAGAGTTTCATTTTAGATTTTATGATTTGGGATTTTCAATGACAAATTTAGCAAAATCCCGCCGATTCCCCGAAATCGATAAGATATTTCTATAAAAGCATTCGTTATAAAAATGTTACTTGGTGTGGCAAAAAGCTTTTTATGTAATATCTTTGCGGTTAATTTAGACAAAATCAATATTACTATGATAAAAGTATCTGACACGGCCAGTAAAAAAATTGTCGCCATGATGAATGACGATGGTTTTGATGCTGCCCAAGATTATGTACGCGTAGGCGTAAAAAGCGGCGGTTGTTCCGGTTTGTCTTACGAATTGAAGTTTGACAAAGAACTTGGTGAAAACGATAAGGTTTTTGAAGATAATAATGTGAAGATTGCTGTTGAAAAGAAATCTTTTCTGTATTTGGCGGGAACTGTTTTGGAATTTTCCGGCGGATTAAACGGAAAAGGATTTGTATTTAATAATCCTAATGCCAGCAGAACTTGTGGCTGTGGCGAGTCGTTTTCATTATAGTCGAAAGTCAAAAGACCAAAGTCGAAAGAAGACGACACGAAATAAACAATTGCGGAAATAAGTTAAAGTAGTAATGTCAACAAGACTTTCGACTTTCGACTTTCAAACTTTAAGACTTAAAAATGTCAAAATATACTGAAGACGATTTAAAAATTGAGCTCGAAAACAAAGAGTACGAATATGGATTTTATACTGATATAGAATCTGATACGTTTCCGATTGGCTTAAACGAAGACATCGTCCGTGCGATTTCCCTAAAGAAACAAGAACCCAAATGGATGACCGACTGGCGCATCGAAGCTTTTCGTGCGTGGAAGGAAATGACAGAGCCGGAATGGGCGAACGTGCATTATGAAAAGCCAGATTTTCAGGCGATTTCGTATTATTCGGCACCAAAGAAAATCGATGCCAACAAAACATTAGACGACGTAGATCCGGAACTTTTGGCGATGTACAAAAAACTTGGCATTTCCATAGACGAACAAAAAATGATGAACAATGTTGCAATGGATATCGTAGTTGATTCGGTTTCCGTAGCCACAACTTTCAAAAAGACATTGTCTGAAAAAGGGATTATTTTTTGCCCAATTTCCGAAGCTATCCGCGAATATCCTGAATTAGTTCAGAAGTATTTAGGTACGGTTGTTCCGCAAAAAGACAATTTTTATGCGGCATTGAATTCGGCGGTTTTCTCTGACGGATCGTTCTGTTATATTCCAAAAGGCGTTCGTTGCCCAATGGAATTGTCTACTTATTTTCGTATCAACCAAGCCGGAACCGGTCAGTTTGAAAGAACTTTGGTGATTGCAGATGAAGGCAGTTATGTTTCTTATCTCGAAGGTTGTACCGCGCCAAGTCGTGACGAAAATCAATTGCACGCCGCAGTCGTAGAATTAATTGCGATGGATGGTGCCGAAATCAAATATTCAACGGTACAAAACTGGTATCCCGGAAACAAGGAAGGAAAAGGCGGCGTTTTCAATTTCGTCACCAAAAGAGGCTTGTGCGAAAAAAACGCCAAAATCTCATGGACGCAAGTAGAAACGGGTTCTGCTGTAACCTGGAAATATCCTTCGTGCATATTAAAAGGTGATAATTCTGTTGGCGAATTTTATTCGATTGCCGTAACCAACAATTACCAACAAGCCGACACAGGAACGAAAATGGTTCATTTGGGAAAAAACACCAAATCGACGATTATTTCAAAAGGAATTTCTGCCGGAAAATCCCAAAACAGCTACCGTGGATTGGTACAAATAGGCGCAAGGGCAGAAAACGCACGTAACTTTTCGCAATGCGATTCGCTTTTAATGGGCAATAATTGCGGCGCACACACTTTTCCATATATCGAAAGTAAAAATACGACTGCAAAAATTGAACACGAAGCGACTACAAGTAAAATCGGCGAAGACCAGGTCTTTTATTGCAACCAAAGAGGGATCCCGACTGAAAAAGCAATTGCATTGATTGTCAATGGTTTCAGTAAGGAAGTATTGAACAAATTGCCGATGGAATTTGCTGTGGAAGCACAGAAATTGTTAGAGATTTCATTAGAAGGATCTGTCGGATAAAACAAAAAAATATGGAATTAACAAAAAATCAAAAAGTGCTCATCGGATTTTTACATTTCCTTCCTATTTTGGGAATGGCGCTTTATTTTATTGTCTTTTTTTCTATTTTTTTTAGCGCAATTGGCAATGCTGGAAATCACGAGCCTAATCCGGTGGTGTTTTTCCAAGGTTTTGCCGCCGCCTTCATAATCATAATACTAACGATATTTGCGACTATCGGCATCAAGATTTTTGACATCATGCACGTAGTAAAATCAAACAAAAATGACACTGGAAATAAAGTGTTGATGTGGGTTTTGCTCTTCGTGTTTGCTGGAACAATCTCCGAAATAATTTATTACTTTATGGAAATCCTTCCTAATAAAACACAGGAAATACAAAATACACAACAATAAACTTTTACAACCAATACCAGATAATGTTAAGTATAAAAAATTTACACGCTTCGGTTGAAGACAAAGACATATTAAAAGGCATTAACCTCGAAATAAAAGCTGGAGAAGTACACGCCATTATGGGACCCAACGGTGCTGGAAAAAGCACGCTTTCCTCCATCATTGCCGGAAATGAAAACTACGAAGTTTCAGCAGGAGAAATTTTTCTTGAAGGCGAAGAAATTTCAGAATTAGCCCCAGAAGAAAGAGCGCACAAAGGCATTTTCTTGTCGTTTCAATATCCGGTGGAAATTCCAGGGGTTTCGGTAACAAATTTCATGAAAACGGCTATTAACGAAACCAGAAAAGCCAACGGAAAACCAGAAATGCCAGCAAACGAGATGCTGAAACTTATCCGTGAGAAATCAGAATTGCTGGAAATTGACCGTAAATTTTTGTCACGCTCTTTGAACGAAGGTTTTTCAGGCGGCGAGAAAAAAAGAAACGAAATTTTTCAAATGGCGATGCTCGAACCGAAACTGGCGATTTTAGACGAAACGGATTCTGGTTTAGACATCGATGCTTTGAGAATTGTTGCCAATGGCGTAAACAAGCTTAAAAACGAAAACAACGCGGTGTTGGTCATCACACACTACCAACGCTTGTTAGATTATATTATTCCGGATTTCGTTCACGTTTTAATGGATGGAAAAATCGTCAAATCGGGTGATGCATCGTTGGCATTGGAACTCGAAGAAAAAGGTTACGATTGGATCAAACAGGAAATCGAAGCGTAAATTAGTTAACAGTTAACGGTTTGCAGTTGCAAAACTCAAAACTCAAAACTCAAAACTTATAACTAAGAAAATGGATTTAAAAGAAAAATTAGTTTCGTCTTTCATGGCTTTTGAAGAACAAATCGATGTTAATTCAGATTTGCACGACATCCGTACGTTAGCCATCAAAAATTTTGAAAACAAAGGCTTTCCGAGTAAAAAGGAAGAAGCTTGGAAATATACATCGCTGAATTCCATCCTAAAAAATGACTTCACCGTTTTCCCAAAGCAGGAAAATGTGATTGAATTTAAGGATGTAAAAAAATACTTTTTGCACGAAATCGACACGCATAAAGTTATTTTTGTTGATGGTATTTTCTCTTCGTTTTTATCAGCAACAACGCACGATGGATTGGATGTTTGCTTAATGT
Organism: Flavobacterium sp.; assembly: GCA_029946065.1. Lineage (GTDB taxonomy): Bacteria > Bacteroidota > Bacteroidia > Flavobacteriales > Flavobacteriaceae > Flavobacterium. The sequence goes on along the minus strand of JAQSDU010000004.1, from coordinate 13,867 downwards.
CATCGGCATTGAACAAACCTAAATATGCAGCAACGATTGAAAAATATTTCAACAAAATTGCCAATACAGACGAATCTTTAACGTCACTAAATACAGCTTTTGCTAGCGAAGGTGCCTATATCAATATCCCGAAAAGCAAAGTTGTTGAAAAACCAATCGAGATTATTTATTTTTCTACCGGAAAAGAAAATGCGTTGATGGTGCAGCCACGAAATTTAGTGATTGTAGGCGAAAATGCCCATGTTCAAATCATCGAAAGACACCAAAGTTTATACGAAAATCCGGTTTTGACAAATTCCGTTACCGAGATTTTTGCCGAACCAAGCGCCAACGTCGATTATTATAAAATTCAGAATGATTTGCTTACCGCGAACCTGATTGACAACACTTATATTTCTCAAAAACAGTCAAGTCATGTATCCGTTCATACGTTCTCTTTTGGCGGCAACATCACCAGAAACAACTTGAACTTCTATCATTTTGGCGAAAGAATCGATAGTACTTTAAAAGGAATTACCATTATCGGCGGCAAGCAACACGTTGATCATTATACGTTAGTGAACCACGCAACGCCAAACTGCGAAAGCCATCAAAACTACAAATGCATCCTGAATGACAGTTCAACAGGTGTTTTCAATGGGAAGATTTTTGTAGAAAGAGAAGCCCAAAAAACAGATGCATTCCAAAAAAACAACAATATTTTATTGAGTGAAAAAGCAACCATCAACGCCAAGCCGCAACTCGAAATTTTTGCAGACGATGTAAAATGTTCCCACGGCTGCACCATTGGGCAATTGGATGAAAACGCCATGTTTTATATGCAAGCGCGCGGCATTCCGAAGAAAGAAGCGAAAGCTTTGCTGATGTATGCCTTTTCGAATGAAGTTATTGAAAGCGTCAAAATCCCGGAACTCAAACAGCGTGTCAATAAGATTATTGCGCAGCGGTTGGGTGTGAATTTGGGGTTTGATTTGTAGTTAAATATAGAAGAAAGACCGCTGCACTGCAAGAAGAAAGATAATTCGTCAACTCTTTTCTCTTGTAGCGCGGCGGTCTTTTAGTCAAACGGTTTTTGTTCTTTCGGCGCAACGTTTTCTTTCAAGCTCCCAATAATCCCCTTCAAAAACCCATTAAAATCAAATTTATCTGACTCTGTCAATCCCATTCTTACCACCACCAAATCTAATGAGGGAATGATGAAAATCATTTGTCCCTGGTAGCCATTACAAGAATATAAATCCTTTGGCACATCAGGATAAATGCCACCGGCGTTCAGCCAAAAATGCGCGCCATAGCGTCTGTTAGAAGTATTTGTTGGCGTTGCCACATATTTCGCCCAGCTTTCATCGAAGATTTGCTCGCCGTTCCAGTTGCCATCGTGCAAGTATAACAATCCGAATTTCGCCCAATCTCTGGTTGTTGCCCAACCGTAGGAAGAGCCCACGAAATTTCCCGCCATGTCGGTTTCAACCAACATTGAATTCATGCCAATTTTATCTATAAATGCCGAATACCAAAAGTCCAGATATTCTTGATGCGTTTTGAATTGTTGGCGTAAAATTCCAGAAAGCAAATTCGTTGTTCCGGAAGAATAATTCCAATTGGAATTTGGCGCAAAAGCTGCTTCCTTTTCCATTTGAATTTTGCTCATGTCTTTGGCGAGAAAAAGCATTTTTGTAACATCGGATATTTTGGTATAATCTTCTTCCCAAGCCAAGCCGCTGTTCATGTGAAGCAAATCGCTTATCGTAATTTTAGCCCGTTTGTCGTTCTTCCAACTAGCAATTGGTGCGGGTTGAAAAATGTCTATTTTGCCTTGTTTTTGCAAAACGCCAAACATTGTTGCTGTAATGCTTTTTGTCATCGACCAACCGAGGATTTTCGAATTTTTATTGAAACCGGAATCGTATTTTTCGGCGATAATTTTGTCTTTATAGATGACTAAAACCGACCGTGACCGCTTGATTTTTTGGTTGTTTTTATCGAAAGCATTCGCAACGGCGGCATTTAATTTTTGATAATCAATGTTGGCAAAAACCGTGTCTTTCGGCTCGTTATTCCCATAAGGAAAAGCAAGATTGTTGCGCGGTTTTGTGCGTTTCGGTACGTCGTAAGGTTTTGTAACATCAAAATCGGCATCGATTAAAGTTGCGCCCAAACCTTCGCGATAAATGGCTTTTCTTTCTTTGAAGCCGAAAACAGTTGCAGTGGCAAATTTTCCGTTGTCATCGATGTGATTTTTCGCCAACCTGACGAGTTCAATATCGTTGTCGCCAGTTTCGATAATCGATTGTGAACGATTGTCGATAAAATGCGCCGAGGCAATACTTTTGGCTGAAAACCCGGAAATCAAATCGAGTTTCGGGTAATTTATAAAAACCGCAATGCCAATAATGGCAACGAAAACCAACAGTATAATTTTAATTTTTTTCATTTTACGGAAATTGTTTTCAGGTAAAATTATAAAACAAAAAGGAGTATTCGAGATTTATACAATTCAATTTTTTGAAGCTTGAATTTTTTGCAACCATTTAAAGATAAACTGACATTAGGCGCCTCCTTACCGCGCCTTATTTTCTTAACAATTTAAACTTTTTTCTGTTCGTTTTATATTTGAATTGTAAAACAAATAACATAATATTGAGAATTATACTTTTTAGTTTTAGTACTTTTGTATAGAATTTTTCTAAATAAAAAATGCTAGATATTACCAAGATAAGAGCCGATTTTCCGATACTGACGCAAAAGGTAAACGGCAAGCCGCTTGTCTATTTTGACAACGGTGCCACATCGCAAAAACCACAGGTTGTCATTGATGCGATTGCGAAATATTATTCAGAAATCAATGCCAATATCCATCGCGGCGTTCACACATTGAGCCAATTGGCTACAGATGCGTATGAAGCTTCGCGAAAGAAAATACAAAACCATATCAATGCGAAATTTGCCCACGAAGTTTTATTCACATCGGGAACGACTTTTGGCATCAATTTGGTCACTAATGGATTCGCATCGATTTTAAAATCTGGCGACGAAATTTTGGTTTCTGCGCTCGAACACCACAGCAATATCGTGCCGTGGCAGATGTTGTGCGAAAAAACGGGTGCGATTCTAAAGGTTATTCCGATGGATGAAAATGGTGAATTGATCCTTTCTGAATTCGATAAATTGCTTTCCGAAAACACAAAAATCGTTACCGTAAACCATATTTCAAATGCACTTGGAACCATTAATCCAATCAAATATATCATTGATAAATCGCATGAATTTGGAGCTGCAGTTTTGATTGATGGCGCACAGGCAGTTCCGCATTTAAGACCAGATGTTCAGGAGTTGAATTGTGATTTTTATGTTTTTTCGGGACACAAAATGTGTGGACCAACAGGAACCGGAATTTTATACGGAAAAGAATCGTGGCTCAACAAACTCCCACCGTACCAAGGTGGCGGTGAAATGATCAAAGAAGTGACTTTCGAAAAAACCACTTATGCCGATTTACCCCACAAATTTGAAGCCGGAACACCGAATATCGCCGGTGGAATCGTATTGGGAACAGCAGTTGATTATCTGAATGAAATCGGATTCGAGAACATCCAAAAGCAAGAACGTGCATTGCTGAATTATGGCACCGAAAAATTACTTGAAATTGAAGGCCTTAAAATATATGGACCGCAAGATTTAAACAGAAAAACTTCTGTAATTTCGTTCAATATCGATGGTATACATCCGCTTGACATTGGAACAATAATTGATAAAAAAGGTATAGCGGTTAGAACCGGCCACCATTGCGCCCAGCCGATTATGAATTTCTTCTGCATTCCGGGAACGATACGCGCGTCGTTTTCGTTTTACAATACGAAAGAAGAAATTGACCTGATGGTTGACGCCATAAAAAAAGCTCAAATAATGCTCTCTTAAAACCTATACTATGAAACTATTATCGATAATGATTTTCTCGCTTTTCATGGCCAAAGGTTGCGACCCAAAGCTGAATGAAGAAATGAAAAAAACGCAGATTGAATATACAGCCGTCTCACGCGGAATGTACTTGAATATTAACATCAAAGACGAAACGTTATCCATCACCACAAAAAGAGAAGAAAATGCGAAAGTATATGAACTGACTTCAAGTGATTGGAAAGAACTCGCCAAATTATACCAGACAATCGATTTAAAGAGTTTATCTTCCTATAAAGCACCCACGCAAAAAAGGTTTTATGACGGTGCCGCGATTGCGAATCTTCGCATAGTTTACGAAGGAAAAACCTATGAATCTGATAGTTTTGACCATGGCACCCCACCCGTTGAAATTTCGGCTTTTGTCAATAAAATCGTTTCATTTTCAAAAGATTTAACGCATGGGAATTAAGGAAATCCAAGACGAAATTGTCGATGAATTTGCAATGTTCGAAGATTGGGATGAACGTTTTCAATATGTAATCGATTTGGGAAAAAGCCTTCCGATTATTGATGAAAAATACAAAGTAGAAGAAAATACAATCAAAGGTTGCCAATCGAAAGTATGGCTGCACGGCGAAGTGCAAGATAAAAATATAGTATTTACAGCCGACAGCGACGCCATCATCACAAAGGGTATTATAGCGATTTTGATTCGCGCTTTTTCCAATCAGGAAGCGGCTGATATTCTGGCTGCCGACACAAAATTCATAGATGAAATCGGACTCAAAGACCAATTATCACCCACACGTGCCAATGGTTTAGTGTCGATGATCAAGCAAATAAAAATGTATGCACTGGCTTTCGATAGCCAAAAAAACAACTAATTATGGAAGAATTTAACGATACAATCAACCTCGGTGAAAACGTGGTAAAAGTTTTAAAAGGTATTTACGATCCCGAAATCCCTGTTGATATATATGAACTTGGATTGATTTATGATGTCATGGTCAACGAAGAAAATCATGTGAAAATCCTAATGACGCTTACTTCCCCAAATTGTCCTGTGGCAGAATCCTTGCCGTTGGAAGTGGAAGAAAAAGTAAAAGCCATCGATGATATTAATGGCTGTGAAGTTGAAATCACCTTCGATCCGCCATGGACAAAAGATTTGATGAGTGAAGAAGCAAAACTCGAACTTGGAATGTTATAAAACAGTCAAAAGGGAACAGTCAAAAGAGGAAAGTTAATTATTTTTCTGGCCTTTCGACTTTCCAACTTTCGACTTTCCAACTTAAATTTATGGACGAAATTATAAACAAAGTCGCCAACAGCGTACTCGAAGTTTTCGACCTTGAGGATTATTATCCAAAAGGAATCCGCACGCAGATTGATATTTCGCAATGGCTTTATGAAGGTTTTCTTTTAAGGGAAAAAGATTTCCGAGAAAGCCTGAAAAACCACGATTGGTCGCAATATCAGGATCAGTATGTGGCCGTTTTTTGTAGTACGGATGCCATAATTCCGGCTTGGGCGCGTATTTTGGTTACGGTTTGCGCAGCACCATTTGCGAAAAAAGTCGTCAGCGGTAATCTTGAAGATTTGGAAACCGCGCTTTATCAGGAAATTTTACCAACAATTGATTATTCCCAATACGACAATAAACCAGTAATATTGAAAGGCTGTTCTAAAAAGCCAGTTCCCGAAAGTGCCTATGTCTTTGCGGTACAATATTTGCGACCGGTTGCCAAAAGTATTATGTATGGCGAGGCGTGCTCTGCAGTGCCATTATACAAGAAAAGCAAAGCTTAAATAGATTTACGAAGTCGAATTTAAAACTACCAAGATGAAAAAAACAGCAATTTTACTCACACTTTTCCTCGGCTCAGTTTGTGCCAATGCACAGGAAACCAAGCCAGATTCGACCAAAGTTTGGCATACCAAAGGAAATGTTTCACTGCTTTTGAACGAATCTAGTTTTAGCAATTGGGCTTCCGGTGGCGAAAACAATATTTCCGGAACGGCTGGTATCAATTATGATTTCAATTATAAAAAAGACAATATCAGTTGGGACAACAAGGTTTTAGCGTCTTACGGATTGGTAAAAACCAACAATTCTCGTTATGAAAAGAAAACCGATGACCGTTTTGAATTCAATTCCCTTTTAGGAAAAAAAGCTGCCGGAAAATATTGGTATTATTCAGGATTCTTGAACTTTAAAACACAATTTACAAATGGTTATGTGTATGGAAAAGATATCAATGAAGCAGAAATAAGGACTAAAAATTCCGGATTTATGTCGCCTGGGTATTTGACTTTTGGTCCTGGATTACTCTGGAAAAGAGATGATAATTTGAAATTCAATTTGGCGCCTGCTACTTCTAAACTTACCTTTGTTGACAAAGCATTTACATCGGTTCCAGGTTATGTTGACGGAAGCTATTTTGGTGTAGATCAAGAAAAAAGCATGCGTTATGAACTCGGATTTTACGCAGCCGCTTACTACAAACACGATATTTTGGCAAACGTCACTTTTGAAAATATCCTGAGTCTTTATAGCAATTATCTCGAAGATCCGCAAAATGTCGATTTGGATTATCAGTTGAATATCATCATGAAAATCAACCGTTATTTGTCAACCAATATTTCTTTTCAGGCGATATATGACGATAATGCTTTTAGAGGATTTCAAATCCGCCAGGTTTTTGGATTGGGTGTAAACTTCAATCTATAAATGGCGTAAATCCAAAAAAACAAATTCCAAAAAACAAATAAATCCCAAATTCCAATTAAAGTCTTGACTCTTGGAATTTGGGATTTGCTATTTGGAATTTAAATTTAGTCCTCTTTTTCAATCGCGTCTTTATAATCCGGATAAAGAAATTTATTGTAAGGAAAACGCGTAATGTGAATTTCCCGAACAGCTTCGTATACGCGTTCGCGGAATTCTTCGAAATTCTCCTTGTTTGTTGCCGAAATGAACAATGCATTTTCAGCGCCAACATTCGACATCCAGGTTTGTTTCCATTCGTCAAGTGTGTAATGGCGTTTTGTTTTTTCTGTAATTAGATCGTCTTCGTCAATCGTCAGGTGCTTGTAGGCATCAATTTTATTAAAAACCATGATAACGGGTTTATTATCACTTTTGATGTCGGCCAAAGTTTGGTTTACAGATTCGATATGTTCTTCAAAATCGGCATGTGAAATATCTACGACATGCAAAAGCAAATCGGCTTCACGCACTTCATCGAGCGTACTTTTGAAGGAATCGACCAATTGCGTTGGTAATTTTCTGATAAATCCAACGGTATCAGACAATAAGAACGGTAAATTTTTGATAACCACTTTCCGCACCGTTGTGTCGAGTGTTGCGAATAATTTATTTTCAACGAAAACATCACTTTTGCTGATGACATTCATCAAAGTAGATTTTCCAACATTCGTATAGCCCACCAAAGCCACCCGAACCATAGCCCCGCGATTGCTGCGTTGCACAGACATTTGTTTGTCGATGATTTTGATTTTGTCTTTCAATAAGGCGATTCGATCGCGAACGATACGACGGTCGGTTTCGATTTCTGTTTCTCCAGGACCGCGCATTCCGATTCCACCTTTCTGGCGTTCCAAGTGTGTCCACATTCCCGAAAGTCTTGGTAGTAAATATTGACATTGCGCCAATTCAACCTGTGTTCTCGCATAAGAAGTTTCTGCCCTTTGCGCAAAAATATCCAAGATGAGGTTGGTGCGGTCTAAAACCTTGCATTCTAGAATTTTAGTGATATTTTTTTGTTGCGAAGGCGATAATTCGTCGTCAAAAATCACGGTTGAAACACTATGTTCTTTTATATAAAGGTGAATTTCTTCTATTTTTCCGGTACCGACGAAAGTTTTTGGGTTTGGTCGTTCCATCTTCTGCGAAAAGCGTTTGATGACTTCGCCACCGGCGGTAAAAGTTAGAAATTCGAGTTCGTCCAAGTATTCATTGAGTTTGTCTTCGCTTTGGTTTTGCGTGATAATCCCAACGACTATGGTTTTTTCAAAATTGATATTTTCTTTTTCAAGCATAATTTTAAATGTGATACAAATTTAGTGATTTGGGATGAATTTTAGGCGTTTGAGGGCGGTAAAGAAATACCACAAAACTAAAGTATTTAGTTAAATATGAATTTATCGTTAGATTATTCTTAAAAATTTTTAAATTTGGGATTCGAAATCCACGAAAAATCTATATTAAATCACTTAACTTTTCATTCATGAAAAAAATTACCTTATTATTACTTCTGTTTTTAGGGATGTTTTCAGGTTACGGTCAGGCACTTCCTCAAAACTTTGATGCGGGTTTGCCTGCTGATTGGGTTGTCAAAAGTAGGCTCAATGGCACCGAGGTTGTTCAGCCTCAGCACTGGCAATTAAATACCGCCGCTTATGCTGCTTATTCTGCTCCTAATGCAGCCTTCATTAACAATGAGCAAATTGGAATAGGCAATACTGAAGAGGATTATCTGATTACCGCAACGCAATTGGTTCCAACCAATGGGCAGATGCGTTTTTGGACTAGACAGACAGCCAATTCTGATGAAAATACGATATACCAAATACGTGTTTCTACTACTTCCCAGACAGATCTATCAACCTTTACTACGATCCAGACATGGACAGAAGCGGAGCTTACAGATCTCAATGGAGACATTACTGCTTATGAAGAAAAAGCGGTGAACCTTGATGCCTACGTTGGCGGCAATATTTATATAGCCTTCGTAAGGATGTATACACAACCAGGTACACAAAGATCAGGAGATAGGTGGTTAGTAGATGATGTGAGGATGGTTCAAAAATGCGGGAAGCCTACAGAACTTAACGTGGTTACAGCAAACATAGGTTCAACTACTGCACCGATTTTCTTTACAAACACCGCAGTTGGAACAACCAATTTTGAAATTGAATTCGTTTTTGAAAATAGTGACCCAACCGGTGTTGGAATTCCTTTTACAGGATCAGGAGCAAATATTTCTTATACAGGAACAGGTTTGGTTCCGGGTCAGTGTTATAAATATTATGTAAGGGCAGTTTGCGATGGCAATAACCCAAGCGACTGGGCAGGACCGCTTTTGTTCTGTACCAAACCCTTAGGATCGGTTTGTTCGGATCCTATTGTAATTCCTCAAATTCCTTATCAGACCAGTGGCAATACAGCCAATTATGGGGATGATACAGATGTTGCACAGGGAACTACATTGTGCGGAGCAATACCTGTTGGAACCAATTACCTTGCAGGAAATGAAGTCTATTATACTTTTACAGCTCCGTTTGATTGTAACATCAACGTGACAATGACACCGGTAGGAACAACTTCGACCAACTCTTCGGTGTTTATGTATGGTGCATGTCCAGTAGCCGGTACTCCATGTTTAGGAGGTGTGGCCAATTCAAATACAAGCGTAAGAAGTTTTAATGTGACAGTAACGGCAGGAACAAGCTATACAATTGTTATTTCTTCAGGCCCAGCTACACAGACCATAGCTTATAACTTGCTTATCCAATGCGAAAATTGTAATCCAAAACCAACAGCACTTACCGCAACTCCTGATTTAACTTCTGCTACTTTGTCATGGACCAATGCAGCATACAACGGATGGCAGGTTGCTGTACAAGATTTAGGTGCTTTAGTTCCTGACGGACTAGGGGTTTATGATTTTGTAACGACACCAACTTTCACACCAACTAATTTAGTATCATGCCATCAATATCAATATTGGGTAAGGTCTGAATGTGCTCCAGGTTCGGGAATATATAGTGCTTGGGCGGGACCAGTTGCCTTCAATACTAAATGTTGTGCTGATGCCGACAGGTGTAACTATACTTTTGTTTTAAGCAATACCGCAAACGGCGGATGGCATGGTGCCAGAATGATTGTGAGACAAAATGGTATTGACGCTACTGTAGGTGCTCCACTTGGATCTACACTTTTAACCGGGCAAGGCCCTGTTTCTGTAACTGTTCCATTGTGTCCAAGTGCTCCTTTTGATGTATTTTGGACTGTTGCTGGTTCACAACCGAACCAAACAGTTTTGAAAATCGTCAATGCTTTAGGGCAAACAATTTATACAAAACCAGCAGGGACAGGAAGTGCGGGATCTGTTATTTATAACTCTGTTGCCAATACCAATTGTACCGAAGTAGTTTGTGATATTCCACCTACCAATGTTACGGTTTCAGGAATCAATACTTCTAGCGGCACAATCAATTTTACGGCTCCGGCACAAACACTGTTTGATGTTTATGTGGCGATAGCAGGCGGACCAGATCCGGATATTAATACAACACCTACTTATGCCGGTATCACATCGACTTCATTCACTACTACTATACCTTTATTAGCAGATACGACGTATCAGGTTTGTGTAAGATCGGCTTGCGGTACGAAATCTGTATGGGTTTGTACTACATTTACAACTTTGCCAACTTGTCCTAAACCTTTGACGCCGACCGTTGATGCTCCTCAGCTTAATGCCGGAGTTAATAGTGCATTGGCACATTGGTTTCCTGGCGTTGCAGGCCAATCTGTTTATGATTTGATATTGGTACCTGGATTCCCAGTTCCAGCACCACCATCTACGACTGGTCCATGGGATGTTCCCGGGACTATATTCGTCAATGATTACGTTGATGCAAGTGCTACTCCAACCTATCTTTTCAATAATCTTCCTGCTGCCACTATTTATTATTTTTATGTAAGAACAGTTTGTCCAGGTAACGATAATAGTACATGGACAGGTCCGTTTATTTTCAATACAGTCACTTGTGATGTGGCAAACAAATGTCAATATAAATTTATCCTTACAGATTCTGGTGCTAATGGCTGGAACGGTGGAAAAATTCAGGTAAGACAAAATGGTATCATTATCCAGACGCTTGCATTAGCATCAGGAGCTGGACCAAGCACAGTGAACGTTTCACTTTGTACCAATGTACCGTTTGATTTATTTTGGAGTGTAGCAGGAACAGCACCGGAGGAAATAGGTGTTTCGGTTCAGAATCCTTTTACAGATATTATTTTTACTAAAGCACCGGGCGTGGGAACTCCGTTAACAGTTGTCTATGATTCTGTAGGAAACTGTACGGCTCCAACTTGTCCTAAGCCTACAGCGTTATCAGTTTCAACGACTACCCCGCCTTCACAAACTACAGCTACGCTAACCTGGACACCAGGTGGTACTGAGACACAATGGGAGATTTATGCCGTGCCTGTTGGATCTCCGCTTCCGGTAAATGGATCTCCTGTGAGCACAACTCCGGGTCCTCCTTATTTTGTGGTGACTGCGGATCTGGCATTAGCGCCTCTTGTAGGAGCTACAATTACAGGTTTACAACCTGGTACAAATTATATTTATTACATAAGGGCCTTATGTTCTTCATCAGATGTAAGTACATGGACCATTTTAAATCCAAAAACATTTACAACCAAACCTGTCAATGATGATTGCGCATTTGCAACTAATATTCAGGTTAACCCAGTTTGGGCATGTGATCCAGCGTTAAACGTTGCTGGAAATACATTAGGAGCAACAGCTTCTTCACCGGTAACCACACCACCATTAACAGGAGCCGGTTGTGGACTTGGCAATAGAGATGTATGGTTTACGTTTACAGCTACAAGTGTAAATCAGGTGATTAGTATTAATAATATTGTTGGTACGCCAGCAGCGACCGTGTTGAACTATTCCGTATTAACAGGAGCTTGTGATAACCTAACAAGATTGTATTGTAGTACTGATATGGAGACTGTTGCCACAGGTCTTACGGTGGGTCAGGTTTATTATATCAGGGTATATACTTCTACCAATACCCCTGCAAATTCAGCAGCATTTACGATTTGTGTTAATACACCACCACCTCCGGGACCAAATGATGAGTGCGCTAATGCAATAAATGTTCCGGTGAATGAAACACCAGATTGTATCCTTACTACACCAGGAACGATTACAGGCGCTACACCATCTGCCCAGCCGGTGGGGACACAACCAACAGCTTCGCCTTGTTTTGGAAATGCCAATGATGATGTTTGGTTTACTTTCGTAGCCAACTCAGGAACAGAAATTATTTCTTTATTAAATGTTGTAGGAACAACAGAGAATTTGAATTTTGCTGTATATTCTGGAAATTGTGGCGCATTAACAAGATTAGCGTGTAGTGCTGCCAATAGCCTAACAGCAGTAATTAAAAACCTTACGGTCGATAATACCTATTATATAAGAGTTTGGTCTAATGAAGCAACCGGTCAGGTAGCAGCGTTTAATGTTTGTGTGAAACCAGTTTCAAGCTGTCAGAACGCAGCTCCTTTCTGCGGATCTTCTATAGACAATCCATATATATTTGCCAATACAACAGATTTACCAGACAATTCACAAGTCGCATGTTTAGGTTCTATTCCGAATCCTACTTTCTATACGTTGCACATCGATCAAGCTGGTGATTTGGCTTTCAACATTCAACAGTACGATGATTTTGACCCTATTACAGGTGCCCCAATCGGAGCGACTCATGACGTTGACTTTGTGGCTTGGGGACCATTTGACTCAGTGGATAGTGAAACAGGAGGAACAGCCACTTGTTCGCAGATTGCATTTACAGATTGTCCTACTTGTCCAAATAATCAAAATGACCCTAACTTTTATCCTTTTGGCAATATCGTTGACTGTAGTTACAGTGCCAGTTTTACCGAAGACCTTACAATAAACAACGCCGTTATTGGTCAGTTTTATGTAATCTTGGTAACTAACTTTAGTAACCAACCAGGAAAAATTAGGCTTGTACAAACCAATTTTGGTGCGCCCGGAGCTGGAACCACTGTCTGCTGTAATGTGGCTTTAGGCCCGGACATTTCGCTTTGTGCTGCCAATGTGACTTTAAATGCATTAACGGGTATTACCGATTTAAATAACGTTCCTAGTACATTCGAATGGTATTTTAATGATTCCGCTACACCAATTCCTGGTGAAACATCAGCGACCTATTTGGCTACTGTTTCAGGAACATACACCGTAAAAGGCACCTGCGGATTAAACCCAGTTGATGATACAATTGTTGTAGTGCTAAGTCCGCCTATCGAAACAACCGTTCCGGCTGACTATGTATTATGTGACGACCCTTCTAATGATGGTATTGCGTCATTTGATTTGCAAACATTAGCGGCTCAGATTTTAGGACCATTAGACGCTACACTATATACGTTGACTTACCACCTTACACCGACTGCTGCAGAAACGGATCAGCCAGGTATTTCAATAACGACGCCACTCGCTTCTGCAACAACGATAATTTATGTAAGGGTAGAAAGCAACGCTTTGGCGACATGTTACAATGTAGTGCCTGTTAATCTGGTAGTACAACCATTACCAGACCCAACGTTCAGTTATTCCGATGCAGCCTATTGTAAAAATATCGGCACCAACCCAATACCAACCGGTGTAGCTGGAACATTTACGGCAGCACCTACTGATTTGGTTTTTGTTGATGCTTCAACAGGTGAGATTGACTTATTAGCCAGTCCTGCTGGAACGTATGACATTACCAATACTATAATAGGAACTGGAGTTTGCGCAGATGTTACTTACATACAAACCGTCACATTGACTGATCCTTTAGTAGGTACTTTCCACTATGAGTTTCCGGAAATTTGTACAGATGCTGAAAATCCTGCTCCAATTTTAGATGGTGCTTCAGGTGTATTTACGGCAACGCCTGCAGGTTTAATTATTGACGCTACAACTGGTGTTATTGATTTAGCCAGTCCGATTGGAACTTATACTGTTTATAATACAATAGCCGCTTCAGGTGGTTGTGGCGAAGTAATTGAGCAGACAGAAATAACCATTACACCGAAACCAGACGCCTCGTTTATATTTGGCAGTGCTATTTATTGTAAAAATGATCTACCAAATCCAACGCCATCATTTACAACTGGAACAGC
>JAQSDU010000003.1 GCA_029946065.1 Flavobacterium sp. | reverse complement strand
GGGCAATGTTTTAAACGAAGACCTAAACAGATTTCTAACAAAGAAATTATTATTCTCAAAAAATACATGAACAATTCCAAATTTAAAACTTGGTGCATTCGTTCTATTTGGGGTAAGGCACTTCGAGATGGTGCTATTTCAATGGCAGAATCCACTTGGTACAAGTATGCAAAAAAGCTTGGATACTCGCAAGCTAGAAAACCTGAAAAAAAACAACGCAAAAAAGGTTCCTTTAACGCATCCCGTCCAAATGAAACCTGGCACATGGATATATCACAATACAAAACGTTGGACAATGTAATATTCTACATCTACACAGTGGTTGATAATTTTTCAAGGAAAATAATCGCCTGGGATATCTCTACTAAGAAGTGTGCCAAAATAAGAACTCAAACCGTTAATCTAGCTGTTAAAAATGAATTCGATATAACCCTGAACAATCAATCCTTAGATCTCATCGCGGATGGAGGTTCTGAAAACAACAATAAAACTATTCATGAATTTATTAAAAACTGCCATGTCAATATCAATAAGAAAATTGCTCTAAAAGATGTGACCTTTTCTAATTCAATTGTTGAAGGCCCGTACAAGATTATGAAAAGCTATTATTTCAGAACAAAAGAAATTCTCTCAACAACAATCTACGAAGAACTCAAATTCTTTATTGAAGATTACAATAACAATAGGCCTTGCGACAAACATAAAATCTATACGCCTAACGAAGTTCATCTGAATCCCGAACTGGCAAATATCAAAATAGTATTAGACAAATCCAACAGGCAACGTTTAGAAGAGAACCGCAATTACTGTTGTAAGTTATCGGCATAGGCTTATCCGGCAAAAGAATTCTAATTTCACTACTTTTTTAAATTTCTACAATAAATCAATGAACGTTTTTTTAAATCTTTCTTTTTCAAAGAAAAATTAATTATTTTGTTATTTCTTTAGCTATATAGAAACATATAATTTCTACAAGGCTACATTCGAATATTCGAATATGCTGATATAGAATCACTTGTGTTATGTGTACATTGTTTAATCCTTTTTGCAAGTGAGCCGCATTCATTAACACAAAAGAACTTTTATAACATATGGACCCGATTTTAGAAACAGAAAACCAATACGTAAAAGAAGTTCTTTGTAATACTTCCTTAAAAGACCTTCCGGATGAAAAGTGGAAGCTGATTGAAAATTTTGAGAACTATGCCATCTCCAACTACGGGCGCGTCAAGAGCCTTGAGCGCCGTACTCTTTCATATAAAGGAAAAGAGAGGAAACAGCCAGAACTGATCATGAAGCTAATTTTTGTAAAACAGTTTAATAAATACCTTGATCGTAATTTTTATAATGCCCAATGTACATTGGCATCAGAAAGCCAAAAATATCGAAAGTCTTTAGCCCGTTTGGTATACTATCATTTTGTTGAAAAATTTGATATGAATGACCGTACTATTCTCATTTCGTATAAAGATGGTAACAGCTTATATTTACATAGCAGCAATTTAGAAAAAATTTCTGCCAGTGAACGGCGGCTAAAAACTTTCCGTGACGACAGAAGCAGAAACCGCAAGGTCTATTATCTGAAGCCCGTAAGTCAGTACACCGTTGAAGGTGATCTGCTGGCTGACTTTGAGAGTGTTTACCATGCAGAGCAAACTGTGGGAGTTGGCCGTGAAAGTATCCTGGATGTCATAAATAAAGAGTTTCTGACCGCTGCCGGATTTCGATGGTTTCTACAAAGTGATGCACCAAAAAAAGAAGATTTTATAGTCTCGCCAAAGTCAGTATCTTCAGAAAGACGGTTTAATAAATTCCTTTGGGAAAAATTGGGTAAGCCTCCAATTGATCAAAACAATCTTCCTGGTTGTATGGATCTATCCCTTGAGGATATTCCTGGTGAAGAATGGAAGCCGATACCGGGTTTTGAAGATTGTTTTGTTGTTTCAAATAAAGGAAGGGTAAAACATTTAAGTGGCTGGACTTCCAAAGGAAAAAAGATCTTTTTGCAAGATCGGATACTCTCCCAAATTGTACCAGTTAACAAAGGCAGAGCCTATTCTCTTTACAGCGTATTAAACCATAAGGGGAAAAATACCTGCGTAACGATTACGCGATTACTTTATTCTTGTTTTGTAGAAGAATTTGATATATATAGTAAAAGACTGGTTGTCGTTAATCAAAATGAATCACAATGGGATATGGATATCTCAAAACTCTCATTACACCCCATTCATTCTGTGCTTAAGGGAAAAGTGAAAATCGAAAAGGATAAATCTTAAAAGCATTTGACAGGATAATGTTTTAAGCGACAAGCTAAGCAAATTTCGAATTTTTGAAAACAATAAAAACATAAAAACCCTTGAAGTTAAAGGGTTTTTATGTTTATGTGATTTTTTTGATCAAAAGAGGGAGCCCCGCTTTTTCTTCAAAATTAATTTTCGTAACCCTTTGAAACACAAAATATAACGCATAAAAAAAGCGTGACGAAATTCAAATAAATTGAACCAGTCACGCTTAAGCTCCCTCTCTTGGGCTCGAACCAAGGACCCTCTGATTAACAGTCAGATGCTCTAACCAACTGAGCTAAGAAGGAAGGTGTATTACCTTTTAAAGCGGTGCAAATATAAGGCGTTTTTTTTTTCTCGCAAATATTTTAGAATAAAATTTTAATTTTTTTATTTTCTGAAAATGGCCCTGAACACATCATTCCCATTAGCGAACAACACCAGCGCGATAAGTATTACAAAACCAACGATTTGCGCTTTTTCCATAAATTTATCACTCGGTTTCTTGCCGCTAATCATTTCGTATAGCAAAAACATTACGTGTCCTCCATCTAGCGCAGGAATTGGCAATAAGTTCACTACGCCAAGCATGATGGATAAAACCGCAGTGATTCTCCAAAACTCATACCAGTTCCATTCCGGCTGAAAAACATTGAAAATGGCATAGAAGCCGCCAACTCCAGAATAAGCCCCTGTTTTAGGCGTAAAAATAGCCTTGAGGTTACGTCCGTACTCCACTACCTGTTCTTTCCCTTTAGTTATTCCAATCGGAATAGATTCAAGAAAACTGTATTGGTATTTGGTGAATTTGTAATACCCCATCTTTTCGAGGCTTTTGTCATCAGCCATCGCTGCAAAAACACCAAGTTGTCCTTTTGCGTTGGTTTTAAGATTCAACGTAATGTTTTTTTCATCTCTAAGAACAACTGCGGAAAGCGTTTTATCCGGACTGGTTTTAGTAATCGCTAATACTTCATCCGTATATTTTGTCGCTTTACCGTCAAGGCTTTTGATGACATCTTTTGGCATCAATATATTTTTGTTGACAGAGGAATCTGCTACCTTCCCAACTACAAAAGGAATTCGCAGCGACATAAAAGGGCGTCTCTCACCATCAACAAGCTTACCGAAAAAATCTTCTGGCATTTGAATGGTCTGCTGTTGTCCGTCACGGCTAATTTCAACGGTTTTAGCATATAAAATAGCATTCGGAACCTTGTCAAAATAAGTAATTTGCTTCCCGTCAACCGAAACAATCTTGTCGCCTGTCTTAAAACCTACACTTTCGCCAACTTTACTTGTTACTGCAATACCGTCTTTTAGTTCAGAATTCTTTACATACAAATCTCCATAAACATAAGTCATCCCAATATAGATGACAAAAGCTAAAATAAAATTTACCGTTACACCACCCAACATAATCACCAGTCGCTGCCATGTTTTTTTAGAACGGAATTCCCAAGCTTGTGGCGGCAAAGCCATCTGCTCTTTGTCCATGCTTTCATCAATCATTCCAGAGATTTTCACATAGCCACCAAGCGGAAGCCAGCCGATACCGTATTCTGTTTCGCCTATTTTCTTTTTCAAAAGCGAATATTTTACATCAAAGAAAAGATAGAATTTTTCGACCCTCGTCTTGAATAATTTTGCAGGGATAAAATGCCCGAGTTCATGCAGTATAATAAGTAATGATAAGCTCAATAAAAATTGAGAAAGTTTGATAACTATTTCCATTTGTTGATTTAAGTTTCTAAATGCCCGACAAAAGTAAGGTTTTCTGTTTATTTATTGAACTATAAAATGGTACAGACATTTAAATGTTTGTTAATTATCCCGATTCGAATTTTTACTTTAGCCGATGTAGATTAATTTTACTATTCCAAAAACAAATCACAATGCAAAAAATCAGGACAGCTTTGCTTTCTTATGGTATGTCGGGCAAGGTTTTTCATGCGCCTTTCCTCAAATTCCATTCGGGTTTCGAGCTTGTTGGCGCTTGGGAACGAACGCGAAAAAACATTCGTCAGGATTATCCAAAGGCAAAAAGCTACAATAGTTTCGATGAATTGCTGAACGATAATATCGACCTCATAATCATCAATACGCCAGTTGCCACACACTTTGAATATGCCAAAAAAGCACTGCTCGTCGGCAAACATACATTGGTAGAAAAAGCTTTCACGACAACGGCTGCAGAAGCAGAAGTACTCGATAAAATTGCAAAAGAAAAAGGTGTTAAACTTGCTGTTTTCCAAAACCGCCGTTGGGACAGTGATTTCAAAACCGTAAAAGACGTTGTTGATAAAAACCTACTGGGCGAAATCGTCGAAGCGGAATTTCATTTCGACCGCTATAATCCGAATTTAAGTCCAAAAACGCATAAAGAAACCGCCAACAAAGGCGCCGGAATTCTCAAAGATCTTGGGCCGCATTTAATCGACCAAGCGTTGTTTTTATTCGGAATACCTAATGCCGTTTTCGCGGATATCAGAACAACGCGTGACCATTCTATCGTTGATGATTACATTGACATTTTACTGTATTATGAAACCCTTCGCATAAGGTTGAAAGCCGGTTTTTTTGTACGCGAAATGGTTCCATCGTTCGTGGTTCATGGCAAAAATGGTTCTTTTCTAAAATCGCGGGGCGATGTACAGGAAGACGATTTGAAAATTGGAAAGCGCATCAATCTTAAAACTTGGGGCACAGAACCGAGAAGCAAAGAAGGCCTTTTGCACACCGAATTCGAAGGAAAAATCATCCGCGAATTCATTCCAACGATACGTGGCAATTACTGCGATTTTTTTGAGAAACTACATGAATCCATCACAGAGAACAAACCTGAACCAGTAACGGCACAAGATGGCATCAACGTGATGACGATTATCGAAGCGGCAATCAAAAGTAGCAAAATGAAAAAGGTTGTACGTTTAACTTTAAGTTCCTAATAATTCGTAAAAAAAGCAATACTATTTCTTAATGAACTTCATCTGCTTCGTCCCGAAATTAGTAGTAACATTTACAAAATATACACCCGAAGCAAGATCCGCAACATTCCAATTCGCATCAGAGCCGCTCTCTTTTACTTTTTGACCTAGCATATTATAAAAAGCTGTTTTGTCAACCATAACACCTTCCGGCAACTGCAACTGCAACTGTTCCGAAGCAGGATTTGGGTATAACAAAACTGCCTCAAGTTCATAATTTTTCAATCCAAGTGTAATCGTATTGTTGGCAGAAATCAGTTCTTTACTCGGGTCAAAAGACACATTGGTTACCACAAATGGAACTGCCGTTGTAATTACTTGTCCGTTGGTCGTATTGTTCAGCACCAAATCTGCTTGCTGTCCTCCCGAACCAAAAACCCTTACCGGAATTGGCATTTCAAAATAAGTCACTGAAGGATGCGATTGCGTCTGGTTCACAGTAAATTGCACTAATCCCGGAGTCAAATTATGCGCAACTATCGTATAAGAAGGAAATCCCTGGTTGTAAATCCAATCGTTAAAAAATTCTGTCAAATCTTGTCCATAAACAGCTTCAAAATGGGCTTTTAACTGTGGCGTCGTAGCATAACCATAAGCCAAAGCAGGATCGGCAAGATAATTTTTCAACGCTTGAAAAAACATCGTATCGCCCAATTTAAAACGCAACATATTCAGCACCATTGCGCCTTTGTTATAACTCAACCGACTGCTAAAAATACGATTTACATTCAGTGCCTCGGTATCGGTCAGATATACAGCACCGCCATCTTGCGAAGTAATGTAGCTTATCATATTCGACTTGTCGTTCACGAAAGCCGCAGCGCCATCCAATTGACCGATAATCATCGAAGCGAGATAGGTCGCAAAACCTTCATTGAGCCAAATGTCTTTCCAAGTACCACAAGTCACTTTATCCCCAAACCATTGGTGGGCAAGCTCATGAGCAATCAGGCCACGATCAAAATTATACATGAAAGTACAGGTGGTATGCTCCATTCCGCCACTCCATCCAAATTGTGCATGACCATATTTTTCGTCGGCATAAGGATAAGTTTCAAACGTCGATTCGTAAAAACTCATAATGGGCAAAGTTGCCGCCAAATTATCAAGATTGTCAGCCAAATACTCCGGATATACATAATTGCTAATTGGAAAGGTATTGGGCGCAGTTCCGGCTTGTTGTGTAAAAAGACTGTAATTGGTTACCGCAACAGCAATAAGATATGCTGGAATAGGATGGTTGTGTTGCCAATGTGTAGTTTTGGTACTATTGCCATTTGTAACGATACCAACTAGTTTTCCGTTAGAAACGCTTGTGTATTGAGATGGCGCGGTGATATAAACATCGATATTGTTCACTTTATCATTCAGATCCTGCTTGCATGGCCACCAATCCCTTGCGCCGAAAGGTTCGGAAAGCGTATATAAAACCGGCGTGCCATTGTGATCTTCTGTGGTAAAAGCAGCTTCGCCTGTATCAGGTTCGCCGGAATAAGTGATCACAACCGTTGCTGAGCTCCCCGCCGCTAATCCGCCGGGTAAAGTAATAACGAGTTCATCATTCCCATTCTGAACGAATGAAAGCGCTATATTATTTTTCGTAACCGATGCAACCGTTAATGAATTGGTAAGATCGAAAGTTACAGTGGTCATCGCAGAAACCGCCGTAAAAGTGGTTGTCACTTTTCCATTGATAAAGTATGCTGAAGGATCAACAGTAAATTCGAGTTTGTGATACGTAATGTCATAATTGTTCGTATTGACATTCGTTACAACATTCATCGTTTTGGCGGCCGATTTCATTTCGGCTTCGGCAATTTTGTTTATTTCTTCCGTATGTTGCTGTGCGTACAG
Organism: Flavobacterium sp.; assembly: GCA_029946065.1. GTDB lineage: Bacteria > Bacteroidota > Bacteroidia > Flavobacteriales > Flavobacteriaceae > Flavobacterium. Next base: position 61,944 of record JAQSDU010000003.1, on the reverse strand, counting down.
GCCGGAAATCATTAATAAAAGAAATAACGCGTAAATATTTTTCATTATATGCACAATTTTTGCCCCAAATATAAGATAAATTCTGCGTTTTGTTATCGATGACTGCATTTTTAATAATTATTTAAGCGAATTGTAAAACCCTAGCAATTCCACTTCCGAAGCGCATACAATACAAAACATTTCATTAAATTTGCTGCTTCGAAATCCGGAAAGTTCCGCGAAAAAAAATTAAAATCAGCTCATGTTACAGATCGCATTCATCAGAGACAATCAGGAAAAAGTAGTAAAAGCTTTGGCAAAACGCAATATCGACGCGCAAGCATCCATAGCCGAAATCATTTCGCTAGACGAAAAAAGAAGGAGCACACAAGCAGAACTCGACAATACTTTGGCCGAATCGAACAAATTATCGAAAGATATTGGCGAATTGATGAAATCTGGTGAAAAAGCAAAAGCTGCCATCTTAAAGGAAAAAACCATTCTCCTAAAAGAAAGCAGCAAAGAATTGGCAGAAAAATTAGACGTTTTCGCAACAGACTTAACCAACAGATTATACACCATCCCCAATCTCCCTTACGATTTGGTTCCAGAAGGCAAAACGCCCGAAGAGAACATAAACGTTTTTCAGGAAGGCGCTATTCCCGTTTTGCACGAAGGTGCGCAGCCGCATTGGGATCTTGTAAAAAAATACGACATCATCGATTTCGAATTGGGCAATAAAATCACCGGCGCAGGATTTCCAGTTTATAAAGGAAAAGGTGCTAAATTACAACGTGCACTGATTACTTATTTCCTAGACAAAAATACTGCCGCAGGTTATAATGAATACCAAGTCCCACATTTGGTAAACGAAGCTTCGGGCTACGGAACCGGACAATTACCAGACAAAGAAGGGCAAATGTACCATGATGCTACCGATAATTTATATTTAATTCCGACCGCAGAAGTGCCCGTTACGAATTTATTCCGCGATGTAATCCTGAACGAAAATGAACTACCGGTTTTATGCACGGCATACACACCATGTTTTCGCAGGGAAGCAGGTTCTTATGGAGCACACGTGCGTGGATTGAACCGTTTGCACCAGTTTGACAAGGTAGAAATTGTACGCATCGAACACCCTGATAAATCTTATGAAGCTTTGGAAGGCATGGTGGAACACGTAAAAATGCTCATGCAGGAATTGAAGTTGCCTTATCGCATCTTGCGTCTTTGTGGCGGCGATATGGGATTTGCATCAGCGATGACCTATGATTTCGAAGTGTTTTCCACCGCTCAAGACCGTTGGCTGGAAATCAGTTCTGTTTCTAATTTCGAGACTTTTCAGTCCAATCGACTCAAATTGCGTTTCCGAGATAAGGATGGCAAAAACCAACTGGCGCACACCTTGAACGGAAGTTCTTTGGCGCTACCGCGCGTATTGGCAGGGATTCTTGAAAATTACCAAACACCAGAAGGCATCGTGATTCCAGAAGTACTTCGACCATACACCGGTTTCGATATCATTAATTAGTAACATCAAGAAATAGATTTAACCACAAAGAAAACACAAAGTTCTCTAAGCAATTCTTTAAAAACGTTGCGTAAAACTTTTTGCACTTTGCGGTTAAATTTTTAAAACCTAATTTTGACTTAATGTCCTTTAATGTTTAAATCGCTTAAACAATAATACTAATTTGGTAAACTTATTGTTATATTAGTACATTGATATTAAACTGAAAATGAAATTATTCCTATCCTCGATTTTACTGTTTTTGTCTATGTCGGCTTTCGCCCAAGGCGATCAGTTGGCGCAGAATTATTTCGACAAAGGCGATTTTGAAAAAGCACTTATCAGCTATGAGGATTTGCTCAAAAATCAATCGGCGAATAGCAATTATTTCCAAAAAGTCGTCGAATGTTACCAGCAGCTTTCGCAATTCCAAAAAGCAGAAACACTAATCAACGAGCGGTACGACAAGTTCAAACAGGCCAATCTTTTGGTAGAATTGGGTTATAATTACCAACTGCAAAAAAATACGGCACAAGCTAAAAAATACTACGATTTATCTTTAGAAGAAATTAAAAAAAACCCGTCGAATGTTTATGCCGTTGCGGCGGTTTTTGAAAAAAGAGTTGTTCCCGAATATGCACTAAAAGCTTATGAATTAGGACAGTCACTTGAGCCGAAATTCAATTTCAATTACCAAATGGCGGTCATTTATGGGCAATTGGGCAATACTGACAAGATGATTGATACATTTTTGGATGAATCTTTCAAAAACCCGAACAGCTATATTATGATCCAGAACCAACTGGCGAAATTCATGACTGAAGATGAAGAAAGCGAAGCTACATTTAACATTACACTCAAAAAAGCACTTTTGGTTCGCGCCCAAAAAAGTCAAGACACATTCTGGAATCAATACCTGAGCTGGTTTTATGTACAGCAAAAAGATTACGGTAAAGCATTTATTCAGGAAAAAGCGATCTACAAACGAGAACCCGAAACTTTCGCCAACATCGTAAATCTTGCGCAACTGGCGATGGACGAAGGCGATGACGAAACTGCAAAAGAAATTTTTTCTTTTGTGCTTGAAAACACGCAGGATCAGGAATTGCAAATTCAGGCACATACTTTTTTAATGTCGATGAAAATCGAAAAAGCAACCGACAAAGATTTTCCTGCGATAAAAACCGAACTAGACGCACTTTTGACACAATTTGGAATTGCACCGTTTTCATTGCCTTTGCAAATTGTAGAAGCACATTTCGTGACCTTCAACATGAACAATCCGGAATTGGGAAAAACAATGCTGAAAGCCGCACTGGAAATCAACATCAACAAATACCAAGCTGCCGATCTGAAGATGGAACTCGCCGATATCTTGTTGTACGAACAAAAATTCAACCAAGCACTGATTTATTATTCCCAGATTGAAGACGATTTAAAAAATGACGAAGTGGGTCACGAAGCCAGCCTAAAATCAGCAAAAACGAGTTATTTTAAAGGTGATTTCGAATGGGCGCAGAAACAGTTTAAAGAATTAAAATCGGCTTCCACACAACTGATCGCCAATGATGCACTCGAATATTTTTTACTGATAAATGACAATACCGTGGCCGATTCCACGCAAACCGATCTAAAAAAATTCGCCCGTGCTGATTATCTTTTGTATCAAAATAAAATTCCGGAAGCATTGGCAGAATTTTTATTGGTTTTAAAAGAACATAAAACCGACGAAATCCAAGATGTAACATTGCTGCGATTGGGAAAAGTTTACGAAAAACAAGGCGATTATACCGCGGCATTGGCACAATACCAAACCATAATCGACAAATTCGCCGAAGGCATTTACATCGATGAAGCCTTGTATTTTTCTGCCGAAATCTATAACAAACAACTCAAAGATGTCGAAAAAGCCAAAGCGCTTTATGAAAAGGTAATTTTTAGCCACGAAGACAGTATTTATTTTATCGATGCGCGACAAAAATACAGGCAATTGCGCGGCGACACCAACTTGTAAAAAGGATATTCCAAATTTCAAATTCTAAATTCCAATTTTAGCTTCAGTCAATCTGAAATCTAAAATCTAAAGTCTAAAGTCCACATGATTGTTTACAACGTAACCTCCAACATCGACGAATCGATTCACGAAAAATGGCTGCAATGGATGCAGGGCAAACATATTAACGACGTGCTGGCAACGGGAAAATTTACTTCTGCAAGATTAGTAAAAGTGCTCGTTGACGAAGAAATGGGCGGCCACACCTATGCAGTGCAATATACCACCGATTCAAAGGAAACTTTAGACCGCTATTATGCCGAAGATGCACCAAGATTACGGGAAGAAGGCTTGCGCCTATTTGCTGATAAAATGTTGGCTTTTCGCACAGAATTAGAAGTGATGGCGGATTATTTTAGTGTGGAATAAGAGACACAAGGAATTGCCTCGACGGCACAAAGGCACGAAGGTTTTTAGGTTGGGATCAATAAATTAATTTAGCGTCTTGGTGTCCTTACAGTAAATATAAGAAATTATTGTCTGATCAACTTCGCAGCAAAAAACTTAACAACTTCAGATAAATTAACTTTGCGCCTTCAAGGCAAACAAAAATTTAACTTAACTTAGTGTCTTAGTGCCTTTGCGGCAAAAAAACACCTTAGCACCTTAAAATGGATAACGTAAAAGCCAAAAAACACCTCGGACAGCATTTCCTAAAAGACGAAAGTATCGCACAAGCGATTGCCGACACTTTGAATTTTGAAGGCTACGACGACATCCTAGAAATCGGTCCCGGAATGGGCGTTTTGACGAAATACTTATTGGAGAAACCAACAACGACTTATGTCATAGAAATCGATACAGAATCGGTGGAATATCTCAATGCGCATTATCCAAAATTACAAGGAAAAATCATCTCGAAAGATTTCCTGAAATACAATATCAACGAAATTTTTGAAGGCAAGCAATTTGCCATCATCGGGAATTTTCCGTATAATATTTCAACGCAAATCGTCTTTCGCACACTCGATTTTCGGAACCAGATTCCAGAATTCGCAGGCATGTTCCAGAAGGAAGTTGCCGAAAGAATTTGCGAGAAAAAAGGCTCCAAAGCTTATGGAATTCTATCTGTTTTAGTACAAGCTTTTTACGATGCTGAATATCTATTCACCGTTGATGAAACCGTTTTCAATCCGCCGCCAAAAGTAAAATCGGGTGTTTTACGATTGCGCCGAAAAGCAGAAATCACATTGCCGTGTCCTGAAAAATTGTTCTTTACCGTCGTAAAAACCGCTTTTCAGCAAAGAAGGAAAACATTACGTAACAGTTTAAAAACGCTAAATTTATCGGATAATTTAAGAGAAGATACTATCTTTGACAAACGTCCGGAACAGTTGGATTATATAGAATTTATTGCCCTTACCCAAAAAATAGCCGCCGATGGAGTTTAAAATCAGCAAGGAATTTATCAGTCAAATCGAGCAGTATATCGAAAGTAAAAACGACCATGAATTGGAAGTTTTACTTAACGATATGCACCACGCCGACATTGCTGAAATCCTTGATGAACTCGGTTTTGAAGAAGCGACTTATATTTTCAAGGTCTTAGACAGTGAAAAAACGGCTGAAATTCTGTTGGAACTCGATGACGATCTCCGCGAAAATATCCTCCGAAGGCTTACGCCAAAAGAGATTGCAGAAGAACTCGATGAACTCGAAACCAATGACGCTGCTGACATTATCGCCGAACTTTCGCAAAGCAAAAAAGAAGAAGTAATCTCCGAACTTCAAGATGTTGAGCACGCCAAAGACATTGTTGACTTATTGCGCTACGACGAAGACACTGCAGGTGGAATCATGCACAAAGAACTCGTGAAAGTCAACGAAAACTGGAGCGTTTTGACTTGTGTGAAAGAAATGCGCATCCAAGCCGAGAATATTTCCCGCGTACATTCTATTTATGTGGTAGATGATGAAGACCGTTTGAAAGGAAGACTTTCGCTGAAAGATTTGCTTACAACTTCAACAAAAACACAAATTAGTGAAATTTATATCCGAAAACTCAATTCGGTAAAAGTGAACGACGAAGATGTTGAAGTGGCGCGAATCATGCAGAAATATGACTTGGAAGCTATTCCTGTTGTAGATGAAATGGGAAGATTGGTAGGTCGCATCACAATCGACGACATCGTAGATGTAATCAAGGACGAAGCCGACAAAGATTACCAAATGGCTGCAGGTATCACGCAAGACGTAGAAGCGACGGACAGCGTTCTTGAACTCACTAAAGCGCGATTACCATGGCTTTTGATGGGAATGGTAATTGAGCTTTTTGCTTCTCAAGTTTTAGAGAGCAACAGCCAACTTACCAAACAATTCGAAACCTTGTTCATATTTGTACCGCTGCTTTCTGCGACGGCCGGAAACATTGGCGTACAGGCTTCGGCAATTGTAGTACAAGGTTTGGCAAACGGTTCGGTAAAGGAATTTAACCGAAATTACTTTAGTAAGGAGCTTACCGTTTCGATGATTTCGGGAACCATTATTTCGCTGTTTCTGTTGCTGTATCACACCATTTTATATGGACAATTGTTGGTTGGTATTGCCATTTCGATTTCGATGATTGCAGTAATCCTTTTTGCTGCTACCTTAGGAACGCTCGTGCCATTATTGCTGCACCGCAATAAAATTGATCCGGCCATTGCAACCGGACCATTTATAACAACGACCAATGACGTATTCGGTATTTTTTTGTACTTTGTCATCGCACGATTAATTTTAGGCCTTTAAAAACCAATTCATTATGAAAATACATATCATCGGCGGGGGAAATCTCGGCGTGGCGATAGCGTTGGGACTTTCGCAATACGCAACAAACAGAAAAATTACCGTTACACGACGCAATACCGCGGGCATTCAATATTTACAAGACAAAGGAATTACCGTTTCGGCTGACAATAAACACAATATTCAAGACGCCGACATCATCATTTTAACCGTAAAACCTTATCAGGTGGATACCGTTTTGAATGAAATATTACCCGTTATTTCCAATAAAATCATCGCCTCAGCCGTAAGCGGGCTTACCATTGAAGCGCTGGAAGTCAAAACTGAAGGCCAACATTCCATTGTCAGGATCATGCCCAATATCGCAGCGCAATTTGCGGCTTCTGCAACTTGTATCGCTTTCGCGGAAAAAAATAAAGTTGCCGCACAAGACGTTATTTCGCTATTCCAAGATTTGGGAACCGTTCCCGTTATCGATGAAAAACTGATGGATGCCGCTACTGTTCTCGGCGCTTGCGGAACGGCTTATGCCTTACGTTATATTCGTGCCTCGATGCAAGCCGGGATCGAAATTGGTTTTGATTCGCAAACTGCATTGGCGATTGCTGCACAAACTGTAATGGGCGCTGCGCAAATGGTCATGCAAGAAAAAATACATCCGGAACAGTTGATCGACAAAGTGACAACCCCGCAAGGCTGCACTATTGTTGGCTTGAACGAAATGGAACACCAAGGATTTAGTTCTTCACTCATAAAGGGAATTAAGACTTCTTTGCAAAAAATAAAAGGATAATTAATTTTACCGCAAAGGCGCAAAGTTTTTCACAAAGTTGCTCGAAGCCCTTCTTTTTAATCTTCGCCGAAAGCTTTGTGTGCTTTGCGGTTGAAACTCATATATACTTAAAATGCGAAACGTTATAAAAATACTCCATCTCGACAGCAACCATCCATTATTGTTAGAACAACTAAAGGATGCCGGTTTTGAAAATCACGAAGATTATACGTCATCAAAACAAGCAATTGAAGCCAAAATCCAGGACTATCAAGGAATTGTTATTCGAAGTCGTTTTATAATAGATAGAAAGTTTTTAGACAATGCTGTAAATTTGCAATTCATAGCCCGCGTCGGTGCTGGATTGGAAAGCATCGACGTTGATTATGCTACCAAAAGACGCATTAGATTGATTGCCGCACCCGAAGGTAACAAAAATGCCGTTGGAGAGCACGCACTGGCGATGCTCCTTTCACTTTTCAACAACCTTAATAAAGCAAACAGCGAAATCAAATCCGGAAACTGGAACCGTGAAAAAAACCGTGGCCACGAACTCGATGGAAAAACAGTTGGACTCATCGGTTATGGGAATATGGGAAAATCATTCGCCAAAAAACTACGCGGATTTGATGTCGAAGTCTTGTGTTATGATATTCTCGAAAATATCGGCGATGCCAATGCAAAACAAGTTCCACTTGAAGCACTTCAACAAAAAGCTGATGTACTCAGCCTTCATATTCCATGGACGCCGGAAACGGATAAAATGGTGAATGCCGATTTCATCAATGCCTTTGCAAAGCCATTTTGGCTGATCAATACGTCACGCGGTAAAAATGTTTTAACCGCCGATTTGGTGGCAGCATTGCAATCCGGGAAAATACTTGGTGCCGGATTGGACGTATTGGAATACGAAAAATTGTCGTTTGAAAATCTATTTACAGATACAGCGACGCCAAAGGCTTTTCAATATCTACTTGCCGCAGAAAATGTACTACTAACGCCACATATCGCTGGATGGACTTTCGAAAGTCATGAAAAACTGGCCCAAGTCATTGTCGATAAAATCAAGGAAGTTTATAGCGGAAAGTCTGAAAATACCGTCGAAGAAAAACGCGTTACGGGTATCGGAGGCATTTTCTTTAAATCGGAAAATCCTAAAGAATTGGTCGCATGGTATGGCAAACATCTCGGATTGAAAACTGATTCCTACGGTTCGAGTTTCTGGTGGAAAGGCAAAGAAGGTAACGACTGCATGACACAATGGTCGCCTTTTGCTGCTGAAACAGATTATTTTGCCCCTTCGCAAAAACAGTTCATGCAGAATTTTCGGGTGGAAAATCTTGAAATGCTTTTGGCACAATTAAGCACGGAAGGTGTTACGGTTGTTGGTGATATGCAAACTTTCGACTACGGAAAATTCGGTTGGATTTTAGATCCTGAAGGCAATAAAATAGAACTTTGGGAAGCCGTTGACCGTATTTTCCTGTGATTAAATAATAGTAAGAAAAAACCAATGTTAAATAAATTTTGCTATTTTTATCTCCTTGATAATCAAAAAAATCGAGGGAGTAACTGAAAATCCTAAGAGTAAGACCAAACAAATAAACCAAACAAATTATGATTAAATGGTACAAAAAAGTTGTTTTCGAAAATTTCGCCAATTTTGATGGTCGCGCGCGCAGAAGCGAATTCTGGTATTTTATATTAGCCTTTTATATTTTTGTAGCCTTGTTGATACTTGTAGGAGTCGCCCTTACTGCAGCCACTCAAAGCGCAGGAGTCGGAATGGTATTTTTTATTTTATATATCCTTTATGCATTGTTAAATGTCATTCCTAATATTGCAGTAATAGTAAGGCGTTTGCATGATGTGGGCAAAAGCGGATGGTATTATTTTATCATTCTTATTCCAATAATTGGCAGTATCTGGATGCTTATTCTTCTTTGTACGGAAGGCGATTCTGGTCAGAATGAATATGGTCCAGATCCAAAAGGCGATTATCAGGAAGTTGAAGAAATCGGAACACCCGAAGCATAATCCAAAAAAATATAAATCCTGCAATGTGCGGGATTTTTTTTTATATTTATGCCCATCAACCAAAAAACCAATAAAAAATGACCGACACCAATTCAAATTTCGAAAGTTGGAATACGCCAACACCACCTCAAACTCCTATCCCTTATTTTAAAGTTGACCCTATTATTGTACTTTTATTGGGTATCGTGACTTGCGGTCTTTACTTGATTTACTGGAATATTAAAGTTGCCGACGTGATGAATTCCGTCGCCGACTGCGAAATTGTCTCGCAGCCCATCGCTATTTTTGCGGGTTGTTGTTATCCGGTAAACGTATATTTCTTTTATCTTATTTCAAAAGAAGGGCTACCGAGAATCTACGAAAGAGTGAATTCTCCAAAAAAAGACGATACCGTTTTATTGCTTATTTTAGGATTCTTATTTCCAATGGTGGCTGCAATGATTGTGCAAGGTGACATCAACAAACTATACAAATAATACCAAAAGAAAACGCAAAATTTACGGAATAGCCGGAGCGGTCATCACGCTGGTTGTTCCGTTTTTTTTGATGCTTTTTAACCACGATAATCATTTGGAGACGGCGCAATCCTTATGCCCGTTTAAAATGCTAACGGGTTTTCCGTGTCCGGGCTGCGGCATCACCAAATCGATGGTTTATTTTTATGAAGGCGATTTATACAAAAGTTTGTGTTATCATGTGCTCGGCCCTTTTGTGATTGTATTCTGCGCCATTTCGGTCGTTGTGCTGACCATGGAACTCAAAACAGGGAAAGAATACTTTAATACTGTCTTATACAACCGCAAAGCTGCTTTAGTAATGGCTTGTTTACTCATCGCTTATCACATGGTGCGTTTGGTGTATTTTATACAGCACAATAATGCCGATGACATTTTTAAACAGTCGATATGGAAATGATAAAGGCTGTTGCTGCCCATAAGAAATAAGCCCGCAGAACAAACAGAGCAAAAAGATTTTTATCATAAGATTTGGGTTTTGTTGCCCAAATCTAAATGCTAAAAAAATATTAAAAAAAATTGTTTCTAATTGTCTTTCACTATTTTATAGTAACATAAAAAAAAGGCTCCCTTTCGGAAGCCCATTTTTTATTGAGGTCTCGATAAATTAATCGATAATCGGCACTAATTTCGTAAACTTAAGGAATACCAATTCGTGCGTAACCGCATCGGTATAAGCGATTTCCAGTGCTACATCTGTAAGTGTTATGATATCATAGGTAATTGTAGTGCTTTCAGTCGCTCCATCAGGCACATAAGTGACAACAATGTTGCCTTGTTCTAACCCATATGTTCCTGTTATTGCCTTTGGCGCGCAAACATCATCAACCTGTTGATAATAATTTCTTGAAAATGCAAGATCTTCGGTGAAATTAAATGTTTGCGACTCACACTGATTCGCATCCACAGGCGTATAAATACGTGTCGTCGAAGTTGGTGTTGCAACCAAATAGCCAATGTCTGTCAATTCCCAGGTCGCGGCAACATAATTAGGCGAAACATAATTTCCACCTTCGTCTTCACCGTCACACGACGTTAAGCTTATGCTCAAAAAGCAAAGTAACATGGCTGTAAGGGATATAATTCTTTTGTTCATCTTTATTGCTTTTATATTGTCTTTATAAAAGGCTTCTGTCCGGAAGCCTTTTCATTATGCTGTTTCTTAGTCCAGCGGTAAAATCTTAACATTATCAATCTCCCATGTAGAAGCTGCTGTTGTTGTAGAAGTATATTTAAATGCCACATACACGTGTTCAGTACCTGCTCCTGTATAGTCAGAAATATCAAGGTTTCCTGAATTGGCATAAGCGTAGTTTCCGGTAGATAGTACAGCACCAGGTACAACAGTCCACGTACCGGTAGTTGACGGATTACCTATTCCGTCATAATCTTTAGAAATCAATACTACAATTGGATTTCCGTCAAATTTGTAAGCATTGTCGAAAGACAAAGTAGCGCCATTGGCTAATCCTGTAAGGTCTTGGACCGGTGAAATCAACCAATCTTCGTTATTTTTGTTACCATTGTTGTAACCAGACATTTTTGCCATACCTCCTGGGTTTCCATATTGAGCGCTGTGTGCCCATACTTCGCCTCCGATTACGCTGTAAGTCGTCCATTCGCCAAGATTACTTGTGAAAGCTTCATTCAATAACGTTTTGAATCTAGGACTTGTAAGTTGTACGTCTCTTTCTGTTCTGGCCAAAAATTGATAGCCCGAATTATATTTTGTCAATACACCTCTTACTTTTCCGCTTCCTGAAGGAACAATTTTTCCTGCAAAGTTTGCAAAGCTGCTTGTTCTGAAATCAACTGAGTTTCCTAAAACATCAATCAATGGAATATTGGTTGCCCCACCAATAGTATTCAAAGCTCCTTCAATATAATATGTTTTACCGATAGCATCGTTCGAGAATTGAACATTATCCAGTTCTACCAGTTTATTAAGATACATATTACCGCTTTCAATAAGTTGTGGGATGGTTACATGGTGTACCAATAGTTCTTCGTCAACTGCTGTACAAGAACGCACTAAAGCTTCTTTATACTGTGATTCCCCAAGTCTTCCTACAGAGGCAATACCTGAAGTTGTTACATATATACCGCCGATTCTTGGACCGATTGCACCAGTTGTAGGAGAATCTGTATAAAGGTTTTGCAATTTGATGAATACTTTTCTTCCTGGTTCCAGGTTTACGAAAGTAGAAGAAACGTCAACAGGCACACTGAATGCTCTTAAGCCATCTAAGGTTTGAAATGAAATGGCTTTGAAGAAGTTTCCGCCTTCATCACTTGAAGTTACATAAGCTTCGATCACATCATCACCTGTGTATTGTGCCAAAGTACCGAAAGGCACAGCAGATACTTCGATGGTTTTTACCAAAGAAGTTTCCGTACAATCCATTGTCGGGATAGCATAATCATCATCATTCACACAACTTGTGAAACTTGCAGCAAGCGTCAAAAAAAGTACTGATTTTAAAATTGTTGTTTTCATAATTATTATTTTTTTCTTTAAGAACATTAAAAGTTTAAGTAAAGGTTTACGAAGTACGTTCTTCCGTATCCGTAAAAATATTTAGGAGCAAAAGATGGCGTTCCGCTTGAAACGTCCTGATTTAGCTCTCTATAATTGGAGTTTCTAGCTTGCTCAAAACCACCTGTCTTATAGATGATGTCGAAAACATTGTTTACGCTTGCGAAAAAGCCCAGTGTTTTGCCTCCGATTCTCCATGATTTTCCACCCGTCAAATTTACTAAAGTAAAGCTATCAAATTTCTCTTGTTTCAATAATTCTCTTCCTCTTTCTTCAGTAGCTTCTGGGAAATAGTTACCTGCTACGCCAACTGGATTCTCAAAGAAGTTGCTGGTTCTTAAAACCGGTGCCACATCGATATAATTATCTGCAAGGTAATTTACATTAGCGCCAACCCACCAGAATTTAGGATCGCGGTATTCTAAACCTAATGAATAGGCTTGTTGCGGAGTTCCCGGCAATCTGTAATCTTTTAATTTTGAAGTACCGAAGTTTACCGTTGGATTGGTATTATCGGGTGTTGCTAATGCATCCTGATTGATACTTACCGTTGGGTCGTTTGAATAAGTAAACTGACCGTAAGCTGCAGATCCAGTTGCTTTAAGTGTTGAAGTAAGTTGGTATTCAAGACCTAATTCAGCACCCATATTTTTCTTGTTTACATGTGTAAGGGTTTCTGCTACGAAAGCATCGCCACCATCGCCATTGTCATCTTCGAACAAACCTTCACCGAAGAAAAATGCAGTTTCAGTTGCGTCTTTGATTTCAGAGAAATAACCAGTGATTCTTGCTTTGAATTTCGGAGCTCTTATAATATAGCTTCCGTCAACGCTTGTAATTGTTTCGCTATCGATGCCGTCAACCATATTGTTATTGATACGTGCATTTGGAAAAACATTACGCATTGCCGGTGCTTTTGACATGTAAACACCATTGAAAGACAAATAATTTCTACCTGTAATTTTGTATGTTACGCCTCCTTTGAAACCGAAGTTATCAAAATCAACTTTTTCACCTTTCCCGAATGAATTGGTCGGATAATAACCATTTTTGTACAATCCTTCTCTTTGGTAAACCGAACGGGTGAAAGACTGTGCCATATAAAAATCTACTTTTTTGTACGTAAATTTAAACTGTGTAAAAGCATCTACTGTATTGGCTAAAAGGTTGTAGTTGTACCCGTATTCATCACCTTCTTGTACTTGCCTATCAGGATTGTTCAAATCTGATTGTTTCTGATCGCCCACCCCAAAAGTATCTACATCGAGAAAATACAAACCACCTAATAAATCTTCAACCCTTTGGTAGTTGTGTGATTTTAGGTTTCTGTAGGTTACACCCGCATTTAAAACGATATTGTCTGCCAATTGCGAATTGAAAATAGAGTTCGCGACAAACTGCTTGTCATCTGTTCTGTCAGAATACAGAATATATTTGCTTTCTGCCGGTGTTCTTCCAACCACTATGCCATTTTCTACGATTGGAGTCGAGTTGGCAGCATACATAGCATTCCAATCTAATTGTCTTTGTGCTAAAAATTTTGCATCAAGCGGATTGGTAGCGGCAGCATAATTAGGCGTAAACAAACCACCAAGACCACCCGGCTCGTAGGCCGACGCAGGGATTAAACCTGTAGTAGCATCATTTTCATATAAAGAAGAAAAATAGCTTGGCAAGTTTCTGTAATAAGTAGGATCAGGATTGTTAACACCAGAAAAATCAATTCTGCTATTGCCAATAGAACCTTGTTGGTAAGATAAATTGGTGTTCAGTTTGCTTTTTTCTGTAATTTTCCAATAGTGACTCAACATGATGATTGGCTCCTCTATATCTTTATCTCTTGAATTTCTTTTCTTACCATTTTGGTAACCCCAGTAAGAGTTGTATTTCCAACCGGCAATATCGGTAACTTCTTGTGTATTTGGAGAATTTTTCCCTCTGCTGTTTTGCGCGTAAATGGCAGTCAAGTTAATACTTTGATTGTCATTGATTTTTTTCTCAACGCTTCCAAAGAATGAATTTGCAGAATAATCTGTTCCTTCAAAATAACCTTCTTGTGCCCATCTTCTACCCGCAGAAATCACATAAGCCCAACCGTTTTTATTCATTCCAGAAGCATAGGTAGCCATTGCTCTCCAGCTATAATTGGTATTGGTTCCTGAGAATGAAATTCTTGAACCTGGTCTGTATATAGAAGCCCTTGTATTAATAGTCTGCGTTCCAAGAATTCCTCCGAAAGTATAATCTGAAGGTGCAGAACCAGATGTAAATTCCTGATTACGAGTGGCGTCGTTCAAACCACCCCAGTTACCCCATTGAGGTCTTCCGTCATAAATTTTATTCATGATGATTCCATTGATCATAGTTGTGGAGTTTTCGTTATCCAATCCACGAATCCTGAAACGGGCTTGTCCCCAGTTAAAAGCTGCTGTCTGCTGGAAGGCGTCACGGCTGGCCTGAAGCAAACCTGCAGTGCTTTCTGAACCACTGTTGTCATCACCAAGGTCGTTTTCCGTAATGGTAATCAAACTCAACTGTTGTTCCGCAGTCTGGTCTTCCTCAAGGACGATAATTCCTAAATCCAAATTTTTTCCTTCCTTTACATCTAATGGAAGAATTTGTTGTGTATAGCCGTTGCTGTTAATTCTCAGCAATTGACTACCCACGGTAGCATTTTCAATAACAAAAACACCGTCTGCACCAGTAAGAACGGTAAGGGTCGTGTTCTGAATAGTTGCAACAACACTTTGTAAAGGCTTTTGTGTTTTCGAATCAACCACTTTACCAGTGATGGTAGGGTTTTTTTGAGCGAAAACAAAAAACACCTGCATTACAAAAAGAATACTAATTACAAGTTTTTTCATAAATAAAATTAAAATTAATTCATTTTGTTAAGATTATTTATTTCTTAACGGATGCAAATGTACACGTTTAATTAATATTATTTACTTTTGCCCCCAAGTTTATGTTAAACTTGACAATAAATTAATATTACGATTTATGAGAATTAAAAAGTTTTTTGCCCTTTTCATTGTTTTTTCTTCAATGATTTCTGCCCAAGCGCAACAAAAAAAATATATTGTGCATACAGTAGCTTTCTACAATCTAGAAAATCTATTCGACACAATCAACAACCCAAACAATGACGAAGAGTGGCTTCCATCCGGCGCACAACACTGGACTTCAAAGAAATACCACAAAAAACTGGAAAATCTCGCCCGTGTTATCTCGGAAATAGGAACCAACGACCAGCAAAAGGAAGCACCTGTATTTGTTGGAGGTGCAGAAATCGAAAACCGTGGCGTACTTGAAGACCTCGTAAAACAGCCGAAAATGGCGCCTTGGAACTACGGCATCGTGCATTTCGACTCCCCCGACAAACGTGGCATCGACGTTGCTTTGCTTTATCAAAAAAAACATTTCAAACCAACTTCCTATATTAATATACCATTATTAATTTATAGAGATCAAAAATCCGAAGACACAAAAAAAGATAAAGAAGAAGTAACCGACGATAAAATCGAAGTCACCACAGACAACCGTGTTTATACCCGCGATATCCTTTTGGTAACAGGTCTTTTAGACGGTGAAGAAGTGAATGTAATGGTCAACCACTGGCCATCGCGTTCAGGAGGTGAGAAAAAAAGCAGCCCGTTCCGCGAAGCTGCTGGAAGACTTGCCAGAAAAGTAATGGACTCTGTATATAAGGTAAACCCAAATGCCAAAATCATCTGTATGGGCGATTTGAACGACGGTACCTATAATAAAAGCGTAAAAGTTGGTCTCGGTGCCAAATTGAAAAAGACGGAAGTACAACCACAAGGTGTTTACAATCCTTTCGAACAAATGGCGAAAGAGGGCAATGCGTCCTTATTTTACCGCGATGCAGGTGATATTTTCGACCAAATTATGGTTTCAGAATCTTTAATAAAAGACGATTATTCAACTTTTAAATACTGGAAAGCCGGCATCTACAACAAGCCGTTTATGATACAAACCGACGGCCAGTACAAAGGCTATCCGTTACGTCATCAGGCAAACGAAGTGGGATTCAGTGACCACTTTCCAGTCTATATTTACCTTATCAAGGAAGTAAAATAGGAAAATTTCAAAAAGAAAACTCCAAATTCAAGATTGTAATTTGGAGTTTCCTTTTTAGAATTTGTAATAAAAAACACATGAAAAATTTACTTTTTATATTTTTGTTAGGTCTCTCTGCAAAAAGTTTTGCACAAGATACCATCACCACGATACAGGTGAAAGATTATCTCGGAAAAGAAGTCTGGGTAAAAGGCATCATAGCTTCGTTCAAACCGGCTGGTGAAAATTCATTGAATTATATCAATGTAGACAAGGCATTCCCGCAAAATATCTTCACAGTTGTAATCGCCGATAACTACCTCAAACGCCTCAAACTCGACCTTTCCAAAAGCAAAGGCAAAAAAATCCTCGTAAAAGGCAAAGTCGAAGGCAATGGAAAAGATACGCCGCAGATTTTAAATCCATCTAAAATCATTATTAAATAGATCCCGCAGATTGAAGGTCGCAAATAGAAACACTGCTATCCGCAGTATGAAACCTGCAGTCTGAAAAAAAATCGTAATTTTATATAAAAATCACGACCATGCCTATCCCAAAGCCGTTCAATCTTAATAAATGGATTGCCGAAAACCGCCATTTGCTCAAACCACCTGTTGGTAATAAAAGCATTTATACCGATGCCGAAGATTATATCGTAATGATTGTTGCCGGTCCAAATGCTCGAAAAGACTACCATTACAACGAAACCGAAGAACTTTTTTACCAACTCGAAGGCGATATAAAAGTGGTCATTCAAGAAGACGGTCAACGCAAGGAAATAGAACTGCATGCGGGTGACATGTATTTGCATCCGGGCAAAATCCCTCATTCTCCTGTGCGTTCTGCCAACTCCATCGGACTCGTAATCGAACGCAAACGCGCCGGAAAAGGTTATACCGACGGCCTTTTATGGCATTGCGAAAACTGCAACCACAAACTTTACGAAGTTTATTTCGAACTCAATGATATCGAAAAAGACTTCCTGCCGCATTACCAGCATTTTTATAATTCGATTGATTTAAGAACCTGCGATAATTGCGGCACTGTGATAGAAACAAATCCGCAGTACACAAAATCATGATGGGCTAATCCTGCATTAATTCCTGCCAGGAAAGCTTCAAAATAAATTTACCTGCGTTGTCATAAACATAAATATCACGGATGTCTTTTTTAGATAAAAATACTTCGATAATACCCAGATTCCTTACGAAAGACTGCTTTTTTTCATTGAAAAACAAAAGTTCATTATCCCTCGTATTAAAAGAAAATTGGTTAAAAATAGCATTGCTGAAAATCGCTTTCAAACCTTCAACAGAAAAAGGCCCAGTATTTCTTAATGTATTAAAAGGATATTCGATAATATCAAAATCAATACGATTTGGATTCCCGGGTGCTGCTTTTTTTAATCTCCCGAGCGGAGGAAGCCTTAATTCCATTTTCCTTTCGTTATAACTGAATACGGTGAAACTGCCATGCGGGTTTTCAATATCAAATGCACTGAGTAGCGCGATTTGCCCGTTTGACTTCATGATCGGCCGAGATTCATTCCAATAAACTGTAATATCGTATTTTATTGTCCGCTCATTGATAATTTCAATCGTATCTTTATCAATTGCCGGATTCATCCTGAAATAGGAGGTTTGCTGTGACAATACCGAATTTAAAGACAGCAATAATAAAAAACAGCCTTTTTTCATGGGTTAGTATTGATTGATATGATATTCGATATTCTGGCAAATATTTTCGCCCGTTCCATTATGAAATTCAATCATATCCATGACGCCAAATGGTGAAGCAACAATGTTCTTTAGGCTGTAAACTTTCGTGTTTTGCACGCCGACATTTTCAAATTTGATGATATTTTTGCGTCTTTGGTAAATGCTTTCATAACCATTTTCGCTTTTGGCGTAATAAACTTCCATACCGTCAGGCGATTGCATGATGTCAGTATATTTCAGTGAAGCAGATATTGTTATGTAGGGAATCTCCTTTTCGTCCATCGCGATTTCAGGCATATAAGGTCTGTCAACAGGCGCCAGTTGCGTTAGCGTATCCTTCTGATATTTAAAATTAAAAAAACCGCATTGCCGCTGTTTCAGGTCGGCTGCATACCGCCGCTTCAGTGCGCTTCTTTCTATTGTGTAAACATTGCCAATCAACAGCCCTCTTTTTAACTTTTCCTTATAAGGCAGGTTTTCCGGAGGTACATGTCTGTAAGTATTTTTTCGCAATGCCGGGACCGAAAGCATGTAATGTTTTCTGGAATTCTTGTAATATAATGCTTCGGCGATCGTGTCATAACGGGAATAATCCAAAAACTTCGGAAAGTATTTCGGGTTTCCGGCTTCGTCAAAATAAGCCTTCTCCGATTTGGGCTGCTGTATCCTGATTTTCGTTTTAAGTAAAAACCCTTCAAGAAACAGTATGTTTTTATCAACGCTTAACATGGCAATCGATGGGTCGTTAAAACGCCTGAAATCTTCCCCGCTCTTTTTGGCCAAAACAATATATTCTTTAAAAAAACCCGAAATTTTGCAATCCTCGACGGCAAGTTCCGGATAATTTTTCTTCAAGTATTCTTTCGGATCAATATTTTCAGTCATTGAAAAATTAAACACTGCAGCAATTTTATTCGGAATTTCCTTATAATAATTCAAAGAATCTCCCGGAACTTGTACGCGGTATGGCGTATAAAGTTTCATCCGCAAAACTGCAGGCAATCCGGCCCTATCCTGAAACCCTTTTTCACTGTATTTTTCGCTTTTTACGATGACGGTATTGTATCCCGGAAGCACTGTTGCAACATAACATTTTC
This sequence comes from Flavobacterium sp., assembly GCA_029946065.1. Taxonomy (GTDB): domain Bacteria; phylum Bacteroidota; class Bacteroidia; order Flavobacteriales; family Flavobacteriaceae; genus Flavobacterium. The sequence goes on along the minus strand of JAQSDU010000003.1, from coordinate 42,917 downwards.
CCTTTTTATTATAACCAATGGCAATCGGAATTACATTTTCTCCCTCAAGCATAACTTTTGCGTCTTTTATTTCGATGTGCGTAACTGCATCTTCAATATAAATCTTTAGATCATGCGGTAACTGCTGGCTGTAAGCCGTTATGTATATCATCAAAATAAAGGCCTGTAAATATCGTTTCATTGCCGTAAATAGGGGAGTCTAACCAAAGATAGCTAATTAAAAGATGCCCGATTTTGTGTAACGGTTGGAAAGTTCCTTTTTAATGAAATATTAATTTTGCAATATTGTGACGAAAACTGGCTGGCGCATGCTATTTATCTTATTTTCTAATTCTCACATTCGCTAATTTGCGTTACATTTGCGAAAAATATAACAATCTACAACATATAAGTTACAATGACAACATCAATAGCACAAGAATTCGGCATGACCGAAGCACTCAACCAACTCGGCATCAAAGCCGTAAATGAAGGTACTTCAACAGGGTTGAATCATTTTTCGAACGGCGAAATCCTCGAAAGTTTTTCACCAGTTGACGGCCAGCTGATCGCAAAAGTAAAAACCTCAACGCCGGATGATTACGAAAAAGTAATGCAAACCGCCACCGAAGCGTTCAAAACTTTTCGCTTAATGCCGGCTCCTGCGCGTGGCGAAATCGTGCGCCAGTTTGGCGAAAAATTGCGTTTCCACAAACAAGCTTTAGGGAAATTGGTTTCCTATGAAATGGGAAAATCTTTTCAAGAAGGCCTCGGTGAAGTACAGGAAATGATAGATATCTGTGATTTTGCAGTTGGTTTGTCAAGACAATTACACGGATTAACAATGCACTCAGAACGCCCTGGACACCGCATGTATGAGCAATACCATCCGATGGGTGTTGTCGGCATCATTTCAGCTTTCAATTTCCCGGTTGCCGTTTGGGCGTGGAATACCTCGTTAGCGTGGATTTGTGGCGACGTATGCGTATGGAAACCATCCGAAAAAACACCACTTTGTGGTATCGCCTGCCAGAATATCATTGGCGAAGTAATCAAAGAAAACAACTTGCCCGAAGGTATTTCATGCCTCATCAACGGCGATTATAAAATAGGAGAATTAATGACCGCCGACAAACGCGTACCATTGGTTTCTGCGACTGGCTCTACCAGAATGGGGAAAATCGTAGCACAAACCGTTGCGGGTCGTCTCGGAAAATCGTTACTAGAATTAGGAGGTAACAATGCCATCATCGTTACGCCTGATGCCGATATTAAAATGACTGTAATTGGTGCCCTTTTTGGCGCTGTTGGAACTGCCGGTCAACGTTGCACTTCAACGCGCCGTCTGATCATTCACGACAGTATTTACGACAAAGTAAAAGATGCTATCGTTTCTGCGTACGGACAACTCAAAATCGGAAATCCACTAGACCAGAACAACCACGTTGGTCCGCTAATCGACACACATGCTGTAGAAATGTACAACCAAGCTTTGAAAAAAGTTGTTGCCGAAGGCGGAAAAATTCTCGTTGAAGGCGGCGTACTATCAGGCGAAGGCTACGAAAGTGGCTGTTACGTAAAACCGGCGATTGCCGAAGCTAACAACAGTTTTGAAATCGTACAACACGAAACTTTCGCTCCGGTTCTATATTTGCTTAAATATTCCGGTGAAGTAGAAAACGCTATCGACGTTCAAAATGGTGTTGCGCAAGGTCTTTCTTCAGCAATTATGACCAATAATCTGCGCGAAGCAGAACGTTTTCTTTCTGTTTCTGGCTCCGATTGTGGCATCGCCAACGTCAATATAGGAACTTCCGGTGCAGAAATCGGCGGTGCCTTTGGTGGCGAGAAAGAAACTGGTGGTGGCCGTGAATCTGGCTCTGATGCTTGGAAAATCTATATGAGAAGACAGACAAATACAATCAATTATACCACCAGCCTTCCGTTGGCACAAGGGATTAAATTTGATTTGTAAAAAAAAAGAAAGTAGTTATACAATCAGAAAACTTTAAACTAAAAAAGGATCATCTATATCAGACGATCCTTTTTTTGGTTTTATGTTGTTTTATGGCAAAAAGCCCATATAAAATTGCGGCGATAAAAAGTATATATATACTGTTATCTATTGGTAATCCTGGCGGGGGGACCGGTATTGGCTGTGGCGGGGTAGGTCCGTTAGCCATACAAGGATTAAAATAGAAAACTGTCAATAAAATTAAAAAAAGTCTATTCAAAACGATTTTCATGGTTCACAAAAATAGGAAATAATTCCGTCTTTCAAAATTTTGGGCGTCTAATTGTTGATTATATAAGATATACGGCATTTTAAAGGAAAAAGATTGATGATTTTAAATTTATGTGCGAAAAATTTTAAAAAAAAGTAAAATACCACTCAAAAATAAGCGCGTAATTGAATACTACCTGTATGTATTGCCTTACTGGTTTCGCTTTTTCTACCCTGATAATTGACATTGACATCCAAAAACTGTGTGATATTTTTCTGGATCAACAACCTCCAAGTCGTATTTTGCCCCGGCTGCAAACCCTCGAGCATCTGATAAGCCACCGGTGACAATGCATCGCCGCTAAATTTATTCTGATACAACGAAAACTCACCATTTACCGTAAATTGCTTATCGCCTGCATAAGTAAACGATGTCCCGAAACGCTGCTGGTGCAGTTTTTCAAGATCGCCAATGGCATTTTCTTTCTTCTGAAATTCATAAAAAACATCCAAACTCGCATTCTTGGAAAACAAATACGAAACCTTCGGTGCGCCTTGATACCCTTCAATTTTATAGTTCTTACTGCCATAATTTTCCGAAATACTTTCAGATGAAATTGTTTTACCACTCAACCCAAACAACCAGCTTTTTTGATACAAATGCGCATACTGCAACTGGTGCGAATTGTTGCTGTTTTCCAAAGCACCAACAGAAAGCAGGCTTTTGGCGCGATTGCTTAGAAAAGTATAGGTAACAGAATGCTTTTGCTTGCCACGATTGTAATACAAGCTATTGCGAAAACTGAGGTTCAGCCCAAGCAAATCGTTGCCATTGGTGGCAAACGGATTTAAATCGAAATCACTACCGTGGCTTTCTATTTTCCGATCCGTTAAAAACGCCGTTTGATTGTAAAAATGGGAAAGTAACTTCAAGAAACCTTTCTCATTCTGCCATTGCAAAGGATTTAGTGTAATCGATTGTGAGAATTTATTCTGATGCGTTTTTATAAAAATTTGATTCGGCAGATAAATACGCACATATTTCGCCTGATCTGGAAAAGGTGCGACTTCAAACTCCTCCAATTCCTGAATCCCATTGCCGTTATAATCGTTCCAAGTATAAACACCTTGCCCGGGTTCGACTTCTAAATAGGAGAATTCCTGCTGTGCAATCGTTCCGGAAAAAGTCTCAAAAGTGGTTGTAATTTGGATCAACTGATTAAAAAATCTGTCGTTATACAAAACCCGTGAATTCAGCGAAGGCTCATCTTCCTTAGCCGCATCTTCATAAGAAAGCTTCCTGTAATTGGCGAAAACCGACAAATCACTTTTTTCGGTCTGGATCAATTTTGATTTGAGGTAATAGGAATTTGAAGTGTTGACTTTCTGTAAAAAACCATTCTGCAAACTATCATTAACGCGGTGCAAATAGCCCAATTCGACAAAAACTTTGGTGCTATCGCCACGCCCGATGAAAGTACCGTATTCCGAAAATCGCTGACTCAAACCCGATAATTGGTTGGTCGCCACAAGTTTTTCTTTATTATCTTCCAAGCGAAAAGAGCCGCCGACCCAATTCTTTTTGAAATGATATTTCGCTAATGTTTGGTTGCGTAAAAATTTTGAGGCGGAATAATTCCCATCGCTTTTGAGGAAGCTAGCGTTTTCAGAAATCGTTAGCTTATTGAATTTTAATTGCGAATTTACAACTTGTCGCGTTCCGGAAAAAGTATCCGAAAAATCCAATTTTTCAACCTGATAAGTAAAAATTCCTTTCTCCATAAGATTGACATTCACACCGGAAATCAATAAACTTTGATTCCCCGATGGATTCACGAGATTCCAGTCGCGGTTGAATTCTATGGTAAAAAGTCTTTCAATGGTTTGGAACTTTTTTTCGATAAACTGGTAATTAGCGAAAGCATCAACATTGATTTTTTGCTTTGTAAAAAGTCTTTGTTTCGCATTGATTTTTGCAGCTATCCCTTGGTTATCGCCATCGTCGGTCGGAGAAAATAAGTTTTTGTCGTTGTTACTGATGCCAATTTCAAAGTCAACATCGGTCTTTTCACTCGGATTGAATTTCCCTATCACGGTAGCAATCTGGATTTTTGTTGGCGCTACTAAACGCACAATAGGTTCGTAATTCCCTTGTTGAATGCCATTTATAGGTGCTACGTATTGGTAAATTCGTCCAACTGCAGAAGTCGTCGCCAAGACATAATTTCCGAGATTGTTCCCGACAAGGCTAAATTTTACATTGTACAATTCGTCGGTCGCATTATTCGAAAATTCAAAAACTTCGATACCATCAACTATCATTTTTTTATACAAAACTTTATTTTCAGAATACGAATCAAGATAAGCCGAAGGTGCCGTCATCAAATTCGGATTGTCGCCCGCAGCCACTAAAGCTTGCACTTGTTCCGACGATAAATTTTGCTGTAACGGCTGGTTCTTCACATCATTTTCAGAATAGAGATAACCACCAATGCTCCATTTTTCGCGTTCGTGCGTCGCACCAGCATACGTTACAAATCTTGTATAATTTTTATCAGAATATTGGTATTCGATGTTGATTCGCATTTCAGAAGTGATTTGAAAAAGCGACGTAAAAACGATTTCTCCGGCATTATAATCTATCGTATAATCATTGTTTTCGCCTCGTTTGAGCAAAATTCCATTAATATAAACGCGCTCAGAACCAGAAATCACCAAAATATACAATTCTCCGTTCGGGCCACGCAATTTATATGGCCCTTGATTGCCTTCCTGCCCAACGAACGTACTTTTCGCATATTGTCCACGCACCAAAGCCGCCGAAGCGAAAATGGTAGTTTTGGCAGATTCCGTTCCCAAAGTAAAATTTGCTGCGAGGCCTTGTACTTTCTTATTAAAATTCAGGAATTTCGATTTTCGATTTTCCAAAAATAAATCGCCGGCGCGAATACTCCATTTATCGCTGAAAAGTTCAATGAAAATCTGGTCAAATTCGTCTAATTTTTGCGAATAACCGCCGTCCTGTAGCGGGATATTGCTATCTTGAATCGACGCCCGAAGACTCACTTTATTCGAAATTTTTCCTGTAATCTGCAAATCCAAAGAAGAATTCACGACCGCATTTTGATTATTCCCAACGGTAATACCTCGTGTAATGCTTCCCGAAGTTGACAATCCATCAAACGGAATGAATTTCTTTACCGGATCACGCGAAATACTATAAAGGTTATTGCCAACCACGCGTTTTTGGTCGTAAATGCTGTATTCTTTCGTTAAATATTCAGGAAGTTTAAGGTAGCGTACGGTTAAAGTATCATTTAAGAACGGCGTATTTTCGTTGAAAATCAATTTCCCTTTTTGGAAATCCATTTTATAAAAACTGCTGTCGATTTCGATACCTTTCATATCGAGCAATTTAAAAAACGACACATTGATACTCACGCTGTCAATGCGAATTGTGTCGTGTGAAGCTATGATTTTCTTGTTTTTGTACGGCGTCTTGATTTCCTGGGCATGAAGTCCGGAAAAACAGCCAATCAAAAGCAAAAAAAATAGTTTTTTCAACATAAGGAATATAACGCCCGAATGCCAAAAGTAGTGTTATAATTAGAAAATTAGGTAATTAGGTAATTAGAAAATGAGGCAATTAGAAAATGAGATAATGGGTGATTTTGTGCAAAAAACATCAAAACAATATTTCCACTGCTGAAAAATTATCTAATTGACTCATTTTCTAATTCCCTAATTCCCTTCCTTCGTCACCATCTGCATCGTGTCGCGACTCACCTGTTTCAATAAAACAATCTTGCTTTTTTCGACCATTTTTGCAGCTTTTTCATCAAAATGGCGAATGGTATAAAGCGATACGTTTTCGTTATAGGAAACCTTGAATTTTTTCGACAATATGTTTTTCAGTTCCGCGAAATTACCGAATTTATCTTCGATACAAACTGAAAAACTAATTGCAGAATTCTGAATCAGGCTCACTTTCATCTTGAATTTGTGCAGTAACCCGAAAATTTCACTGATGTTTTCTTCCATAATAAATGAAAAATCTATAGACGACAACGAAATCAGCAGTTGCTCCTTTTTCACAATAAAACATGGCAAATGTGGCTCTAGATCGGCGCCTTTTGAAACGCTCGTCCCGGGTAATTTGGGATTGATAAATGATTTTACATACAGTGGGATTTCCTTTCTCTGCAATGGCTGCAAAGTTTTCGGATGAATAACCGTTGCGCCATAAAACGCCAATTCGATGGCTTCGCGGTAGGAAATTTGATTTAGCAAACTCGCATTTTCAAAATAACGCGGATCTGCATTCATTACGCCTGGAACGTCTTTCCAGATGGTTACACTTTCGGCGTTCAGGCAATATGCGAAAATTGCGGCGGTATAATCAGATCCTTCACGACCCAAAGTTGTGGTGAAATTATTCTCGTCAGAACCCAAAAATCCTTGCGTGATATTGAGGATTTTCTTTTTTACGTTTTTTGAAATATTTTGCTGTGTCAAATCCCAATTCACATTTGCATCTCGGTAATTGCTGTCGGTTTTAATAAAATTGCGCACATCGATCCAATTGGTTTTGATGCCCATGAAGTTCATATAATGCGCGAGAATCGTAGTCGAAATCAATTCGCCCATGCTCACAATCTGGTCGTAAACGAAGTTATAATTCGGCGATTTATTATTGCTCAGAAAATATTCCAATTCGAAAAATAGTTTGTTCACAGCCGCAAAAACTTCATTTTTATCATCATCGAACAAATCCATCAAAATCTGGTTGTGGTATTTTTTTACGTCCTGAACAGACGATTGCAATTCCTTGGACTTGTCAAAATAATTACGAATAACAATTTCCAGTGCATTGGTCGTTTTTCCCATTGCAGAAACTACCAATAGCACATCTTCGTAACCTACTTGCTGCAAAACTTCGTAAACGTTCTTGATTCCGGCGGCATCTTTAACGGATGCACCACCAAATTTGAATATTCTCATATCTTTATTTAGGATTTCAGATTTACGATTTAGGATTTAAAAATGCATCAATACCATTTTCATCCATATTCACCACACGCCAATCGGTTAAAATTTTTGCGCCTGATTTTTCGTAAAAGGCAATCGCCGGTGTATTCCAGTCCAAAACATTCCATTCGATGCGGCGCACATTGTCTTTTTTACCTTGCGCAATAATTTCTTTATATAATGCGAATCCCAAACCGGAACTGCGCATTTTTTCCTTCACAATTAAATCTTCCAAATGAATTGTTTTTCCTTTCCAGGTGGAATATCGATAATAATACAGCGCCATCCCAACGATTTGCTTCGCTTGTTCGCTGTCGCTCGGGTCGCCTTCAATTTCTGCTACAAAAATATGGAATAACGGATTTTCAGAAAAACCGTCGCGTTCTAAATCGGCAACTGTTACCACCACCGCGTCGGGTTCTTTTTCAAAAACCGCGAGTTCTTTGATTAATGCTAAAACTGCAGGCATGTCTGCTTTTTGACCTTTTCTTATTGTCATTTTTTTTGAAGCTAATCCGGCACCCGAGGCTTTTTTGCCGAATTGGCGAAGCAATCCGTTGCAATCTTTTGCTTTTTGCTGCCAAAAAGCAAAAGGATTTTCACTACTATCCGGGCTATGGTATTTGTCGTTGAAAGAACAAATATACAAATCCCGAAAACTAACTTTTAAAATTAGCGGCTATTTCACAAAAAAACCGATATTTTTGCAAAACAAACTAACTACAACGATTTCGTAATGGAAGAACGCAACAAAACACTCGGCGAATTTATCATCGAAAAACAGAAAGACCACCAATATTCTTCGGGAGAATTATCAAAGATCATCAACTCGATCCGATTGGCAGCAAAAGTCGTCAATTACAAAGTCAACAAAGCCGGATTGGTCGATATCGTTGGCGCGGCAGGAGAACAGAATATTCAAGGTGAAGACCAGCAAAAACTTGATGTTTATGCGAATGATGTTTTCATACAAACTTTGATCAACCGCGAAATTGTATGCGGCATCGCTTCCGAAGAAAATGACGATTTTATCACTGTTTGCGGAATGGACAAAGGCCATAACAACAAATATGTCGTTTTGATGGATCCGCTTGACGGTTCTTCCAACATTGATGTGAATGTCTCCGTTGGGACAATTTTTTCGGTTTTTAGGCGCATTACACCCATTGGAACGCCGGTCATGCTTGAAGATTTCCTGCAACCTGGAACGGCACAAGTCGCAGCGGGTTATGTGATTTACGGTACTTCGACGATGTTGGTTTATACAACCGGTCATGGTGTTAACGGTTTTACGCTAAATCCGGCGATTGGAACTTTTTACCTTTCTCATCCGAACATGGAATTCAAAAAAGACGGTACAATTTACTCCATTAACGAAGGTAATTATGTGCATTTTCCGCAAGGCGTAAAGGACTATATCAAATATTGCCAACTCGAAGAAGAAGATCGTCCATACACTTCAAGGTATATCGGAAGCCTCGTTTCGGACATCCACAGGAATATGATCAAAGGAGGGATTTATATTTATCCGACGAGTTCCAAAGCGCCAAAAGGAAAATTAAGACTGTTATATGAATGCAATCCAATGGCATTTATTGTCGAACAAGCGGGCGGAAAAGCTTCCGACGGTTTCGGTAGGATTATGGAAATTCAAGCAACGGAATTGCATGAGCGCGTGCCGTTTTTCTGCGGGAGTTATAATATGGTAGAAAAAGCCGAGGAATTTATGGGAAAAGCGAGATAAACTGCAGCTTCAAAAATCGACTGCAATTTTTAATCTAGAATTATTGTTTCTCTTTTCAAAAATGTAACGGGATTAATATTAAATAGGTTCAAAATCATGAAAAGCGGATCTGCAGTAGGTTCAGATATCATTTCTGTTTATTTAAATATTGACGAGTCGGTTCAAGGTGCGAAGTTGGTTATATATGACCTAACTCGCAAAATTTTGAGCAGCTTAAACATTAAAGAAAGAAATAATGATATGCAAAATCTTTCCAAAAAGACAACTTTGGCGCTGGTAATTATATCGTTACATTAATTGTTAATGACAAAAGTATTGACAGCAAAAAAATCATCTTTAACTAAAAATAATAGTTAAATTTGTTTTATAATAAAACTCTGATTTATAAAAAATCAGAGTTTTTTAATTAAAGATACGTGGGAATTGCAAAAGACATATTATATAAAACTTCAAGCAAAATATTTTTATCTTCACTGAGCAATCAAACCATTTTTCCATACTACCATTTGGTAGGAGACAATCAAATAGCGCACATAGAAAACTTATATCAATTTAAAAATAGCCAGCAATTTATAAATGATATCAATATTTTGACCGTTAATTATAAACCTATAAATCCAAAAGATTTATTAGAAAATAAAGTCTTGAAAAATAATTTTCTGCTTTCTTTTGATGATGGTTTACAAGAAGTTTATACTATAATATATCCAATTCTAAAAAAGAATAACTTAAAAGCCATATTTTTTATCAACCCAAATTTTGTTGACAACAATGAAGGCCTATATAAACACTATATCAGCGTTATAATTTCACACTTAAGCCGCAATAATTTTGAAAAGAATACTTTAGATAAAATAGGCGAAATATTTTCTTTTTCTTATAATAGTATAGCGGAATTTAAACAAAAATTTATCAACATTACGTTTTCTGAACGGGAAAAAGTACACCATGTTTTTAATCTTTTAGACATCAATATAAAAGAATATTTAAAGGAACACAGTCCCTATATTACTAAAGAGCAAATTCAAGAAATGATCAATGATGGCTTTTATTTTGGGGGTCATACCATGACACATCCGCCTTTAAATCAATTAACACACCAAGAGCAAAAAAGTGAAATAATCAGTTCTATCAATTGGCTTAAAGAAAATTTCAATATCAATTATTCGTTTTTTGCTTTTCCTTTTTCAGATAAGAAAATTTCAAAAAAATTACTTCATGAATTATTTGAATATGATAAAAACATTAAACTATTTGGAAATTCGGGTTTAAAAAAAGATATTGATGCGAGAATAATTCAACGCTTTTCATTGGAGAATCCTAAAAAAAAAATCGAAAAACAAATTGTTGCCGAAAACCTATACAAATACTTCAATAAAATAATTGGCAAATACCATATCAAAAGAGCATGATTGAAATAAAAAAAATTTATAAAACAGACATTCCAAAACTGCTTTCAAATAAAGCATTTTGGAATTATTCTTTTTTGTCAATAAGCAAACATCGTCTTTATGCACACTATAAAAATCCAAATCTTGAAGATAATGATATCGTACTGTTACTAGCCTATTCAAATGATGAATTGGTTGGTTATATGGGCGTATTCATTGACAAAATAAATATTGAAAACAATATTAAAAAAATTGGTTGGCTCTCTACTTGGTGGGTTCATCCAAAAACAAAAGGCACCGGAATTGGACGCGAAATATTAAACACGATGTATGCAGCGCATGATGGTCAAATTGGCATTTCGCAATTTACACCAAGCGCAAAAAGAGTTTATGATAAATCTGGTTATTTCACTACCTTGAAAACAAGTGAAGGTCTCAAAGCCGTTTTAAGAAGTAATTTGATGTTTGTGATACCCGCGATTTTTCCTAAGACAAAAAAACTATCTTTCTTCTTTAATCAATTTGATAATTTTTTTAATTTTTTTATCAATATAAAATTAGGCGCTCAGAAAATGATTATTTCTAAAAAAATAAAAGATATAGAAATTGAATACCTTAATGTCATTGATGACGATACTTTGGCCGTCATCAATCAATTTAATAAAACTGATATTTCAAATAAGGACAAGGCTTTTTTTGAATGGTTGAGAGCTTATAATTGGGTCCTAAAAGCACCGCTGCTAAATTTTACAAATAAAAACAAATATGAATTTTCGATTTATGATCATGAATTTGAATTTTCATTCATCAAAATAAATGAAAACAATATTTGTATTGGCTTTATAGTTTTACAAAAACGAAACAATGTGTCTAAAGTACTTTTTACTTATTTTGACCAAACAAAAAATTTAGCTATTATTTCAAATATTATCAAATTACAAGCTATTTCTCAAGAGACAAGAGAACTAATTTGTTATGATGAAGCGATCTGTTCCAATTTTAAAAAATCATATATTTTTCTTTATAAAACAAAAAAAATAAAACAATCTATTATTTCAAAAACTTTTAATGTAACTGATTTTGAAAACGTTAGGGTTAATTTTGGAGATGGAGATTGTTCCTTTGCTTAATGTCGCGGCGCTGTATGCTTTTAGTGCATCAAGTACAGTACTGTTCCTAAAATGCATCACTTTTGCATCATTACCCCATTTTAAAATTCCAAAAAAACAAATTCCAAATTCCAATTGAGAACGAATTGGGATTTGGAATTTGTTTTTTTGGATTATGATATTGCAATTGCTTTTGATATTGCAATTGTATTATTTATTCATGTGCGTCATTTCGAACAAAAATGTGTCCAAATCAACATTCAAAACCAACAACGACAACGCTTTGTCAACAATATAATGAACGTTGCCCGGCGTGAATCCTAATGCCAAAGCAAAACGCGTCAAAATTTCCTTTTGTCTCGGTCCGAGCACGTGATCGGCATACACCATTCTTGACAAGTCATACAAACGCTCTAATCTTTGCGTGTGCAAATACGGCGGATTGATTGGATATTTTAATGGGTTTTGCATGATTTCAGCATATTCTGCGTCTGAAATTTCCAATTGCATGGCCAGTTTATCAAGGAAGTGTCTTTCTTCTTCACTCAAATGACCGTTTTCCATCGCAACTCTTACGATAGATGAAAAGTGACCTTTATTTCTATTTTTAAATCCGCTGTCGAATAAATCTGAAAATGACATAGTATGTGTTTTAATTTATTGCAAATATAATTTGTATTTCTATTTTTTTGATGGAATTGTTAAATAAATTATGCTGTGGGACGGAAGTTTGTTTCATCAGAAATATTTTTCTTAAATCATAACAAAACCCTTGCGCCTTAGCGTCTTTGCAAGTGGTTAATACTCGCAAAGACGCTAAGGCGAAAAGAAATTAAGCCTGAATGCGAAACCTCGTCTCAAAAATAATTGTAAGTTTGGGAACCCTAAATTATAATACCCTACTTATGTCTGAATTCTGGATATATTTTGAAATCGGTTTGCGTCACATTCTGGATATCAAAGCCTACGATCATGTGCTTTTTTTGATTGCACTTACGGTTCCTTACGCCTTTAAAGACTGGAAAAAAGCATTAATGCTGATCAGTATCTTTACACTTGGACATACTTTGGCGTTGGCACTTTCTGTCTTCGGGTGGGTCGTGATAAAAGTCAGCCTAACAGAATTCCTAATTCCGATTACCATATTAATCACGGCATTTTTTCATCTATTTACGGCCGGGAAAAGCGCCAAAAACGAAAGCATCAGTGTTATTGGATTCATTACTCTTTTCTTCGGAATCATACACGGATTGGGTTTTTCCAATTATTTTAAAACCCTCATTCCCGGAACGGCGTCCCAAAAAACACTTCCGATGCTAGAATTCTCATTCGGCATCGAAACCGCACAAATTATCGTTGTTATCGTCGTTTTAATTTTGTCCTATATTGTACAGACATTTTTCCGTTTCTCCAAACGCGATTGGACGCTCGTGATGTCGGCATTCGTAATCGGTGTCGTTCTTCCAATGATCATCACAAGTGCTATTTGGAAATAAATTAACGACTGATTCGCAAAAATTAGCAGAAATAAATCTAATTTCGCAAATTCGGTTTTTATACTATTATTAATGAACAGCATAAAACGCAATAAATACGACAAAGCCTACCTTCGAATTGCCAAGGAATGGAGCCGTTTGTCGTATTGCAAACGCAAGCAAGTAGGTGCAATTATCGTCAAAGACCGCATGATTATTTCTGATGGATACAACGGAACGCCTTCTGGATTTGAAAATTGCTGCGAAGACGACGCGGGATTGACACAATGGTACGTTTTGCACGCCGAAGCCAATGCCATCCTAAAAGTTGCCAAATCTACACAATCTTGTGAAGGCGCTACTTTATACATTACGCTTTCTCCTTGCCGCGACTGCAGCAAACTCATCCACCAATCAGGTATAAAAAGAGTGGTTTACCAAAATGGTTATCACGACAATTCGGGTATAGATTTCCTGATTAAAGCCGGTGTAGAAGTGGAATTTATTCCTGAACTTGACGACTAAATGAAAAAAGACAATATATATTTTCCCGTTTTAATTTTTTCAACGCTTGCGCTGGGAGTATTGCTGGGCACTTTACTTAATTTTCCAGTTTCCGGAAATGGACTGACGCAAAATGCACACAAAGACAAACTCAACAAGTTGATTGATTTTATTGATAATGAATATGTTGATAACGTGAACACCGATTCGATTGTTGATCTGACCGTAAATAACATTCTCGACAAACTCGATCCTCATTCTGTTTATATCGCACAAAACGAAATGGAAGAAGTTTCCCAAAGTATGAAAGGTGATTTTGTAGGTATTGGCATTAATTTTTTTATGTATAAAGATACTGTTTCGGTCATACAACCTGTTGCAGGCGGTCCTTCTGATATCGCAGGAATCAAAGCTGGAGATCGTATTTTATTCGCCGGAAAAGACAAATTATTCGGAAAAAAATTCACTTCCGACAGTTTGTTTTCTAAACTAAAAGGGAAAGAAGGTTCTGAAGTGGTGTTGACAGTCTATAGAAAAACGGAACGCAAAACATTTAAAGTCAAAGTAAAACGCGATGTCGTGGCGCTAAAAAGTGTCGATGTGGCCATGATGCTGAATAAAAGTTTGGGCTATATTAAAGTGAACCGTTTTGCCGAAACCACTTACGGTGAATTTCACGAAGGATTGCTGAAACTGAAGAAACTCGGTGCGACTTCACTTGTTGTTGACATCCGTGACAATGGCGGCGGCTATCTCGAAAAAGCCGTTGAGATGGCTGACGATTTCCTAAAAGACAAGCAGCTTATCGTGTTTACGAAAAACAAAAAAGGTAGAGTCGACAAGACTTATGCTACTGAAAAAGGTAGCTTTGAAAACGGAAAACTCTATGTGCTGATCAATGAAAATTCGGCTTCAGCAAGTGAGATTTTTGCCGGTGCGATTCAGGATAATGACCGCGGTACCATCGTTGGAAGGCGTTCTTTCGGCAAAGGATTGGTGCAGCGCGAAATGGATTTTGGCGATGGTTCGGCAGTAAGATTGACCGTTGCAAGGTATTACACGCCAACGGGACGTTCCATTCAAAAATCTTATAAAAAAGGAAAAGAAGCTTATTTCAAAGAATTTGACCATCGTTTTGAAACAGGAGAATTATATAAAAAAGATAGTATTAAAATCGCAGATACGCTTAAATTCAAAACCCCAAAAGGAAAAATCGTTTATGGCGGCGGCGGTATTGTTCCTGATATTTTCGTGCCCTTGGAAACGGAACACGGCTTAGAAAGCATCGGCTATATCATGCAATCGGGCATCGTAGGAAATTTTGTTTTTGAGCAATTGGAAAAAGACAGAAAATCGTTTAGCGGATTGACTTTCGAACAGTTTATGGTAAAAATGAATGCTACGGATTTATATTTCCAGCATTTTGCCAACTTCCTTTATCGCGAAGGTTTGACGTTAAAATTAGACCATTCCAAAGCATTAGTTAAACGATACTTGAATGCCGAATTCGCCAAACAACTTTATGGCGACGAAAAATATTATGAGATCACGCTAAAAGATGATGCAATGATAAAAGCCATTGAAGGGAAATAGTCTATTTATAAACACCAATTCCACAAATTTGCACGAGCTGTTTTGTGTAAATTTTGACCCGAGCCGTAAGGCGAACAGACGAAGTAAATTCGTGTTTATTCCTGCAATGTGATTTATTTCCTGATACTATCGTGTGATTGGCTTTGGTTGCCATTATTCCATTCTGTGAGAATATCTGTCGCCACTGCCGCTCCGCTTCCGGCTGCAATTGACAACTGACTTCTTGAACCTGCAAGCGTTCCGGCAACATAAATGCCTTCGGCTACTTTGTGGTCAATGTTTTTTAATTGTATGCGATTTTTTTCTGGAACCGATTTTTTGTGCGGTTCCACAAACGCCATCAAACCGTCGATGTTAAAAGTATTGGTATAGCCAACAGCAACGATAATGTTCTTGGCTTTATAGGTGTTTTTATTGGTAATTACTGAAAATTCAGGGAATTGACCTTCTATTTTCATTACTTTTTCTCCCGGAATCTGCTTTACATGACCATACGAATTTGCAAGATGTTCGAGACTTTCCTGCATTATTTCTGAACCCAATTTGCCAGGCGTTATCCCATAAGCATTGAAGTAAACGCCATCTTGAAGAGAAGAACCCTTTTGGTGCGTAAAAATCCCAATTTCTTTGTGAGCTGCATAAGCTTTATTTTTGGCAGAACCTAAAACCAGCGCACACGATATACCGGCAACACCACCACCGATGATTAAAACATCAAACATGGTTTAGTGATTTTTGGATTTTTCTTGGATCAGTTTCGACATTCTGAAAATCAGGAGAATGAAAACGGCACAGAAAGAAGCTGCAACACCAATAAGCCCAACGAGACTATCGCCTTCAAAAAGGTTATTAAAATCCAACAAAGTTACATTGAAGACAATTAGCGCCAGCGCGATAAATATCAATATGTTAGTGAAAATTTTCATTATAGAAGTACATTATTTTAAGTGAAATTAATAAAAAAACATCAGTCGAACAAACCTTTAACATTAGCGGCGAATAATTTAACAGCAATCGCTAAAAGCACGACACCAAAGGTTTTTCTGACTACACCAAGTCCATTTTTTCCCAATAATTTTTCGATTTTTGAAGATGATTTTAAAACAGCATAAACCAATATAATATTGAGGAAAATCGCCACAAGAATATTGGCAGTATGGTATTGTGCTCGAAGCGACAACAACGTGGTCATAGTTCCGGCACCGGCTATTAAAGGAAAAGCAATTGGTACTATTGAAGCAGAACTTGCTTCTTCATCTTTATAAATTCGGATGCCAAGAATCATTTCTAACGCCAAGAAAAATAACACAAAAGAACCTGCAACAGCGAACGAATTCACATCGATGCCAATCAGATTCAGCAATTCTTCGCCTACGAACAAGAATACAATCATAATGACTCCTGCAACAATCGAAGCTTTTTCAGACTCGATATGGCCGTGCTTCGCCCTTAAATCGACAATCACTGGAATCGTTCCAACGATATCAATTACGGCAAAAAGCACCATTCCTACAGTAATTATCTCTTTGATATCCAACATTATAAATATATTTTTGGTCTGCAAAATTATTGCATTTATTGTGGGTTAAAGCTAAAATTGCGTTAATTTTATTATATTTACTCAAGCCATAATCCCCAAAACGTGTTATGAAAAAAATATTCCTTTTCCTTTTATTGTTTTCCGGATTATTATCGTTTGCCCAGACCCTTTCATTGGAACACACCTACGCAGAAGCGCCAATAAAACGGATTTTACTTGAAGTCTCAGGAGAGAAATATTATTATATTGACTATCCAGGAAAGTCCCTTCATTTTTTTAATGCCAATCATACACCATGGAAAACAATCGTTTTGCCGGTTCCCACGAATACTTCCAATTTATTTATCGATTCCGTTTCAGAACATAAAATCAACCCAGATGACAACATTGAAATCGTCTTCAGTTATTATTACTACGGCAATGGCTATCAAGATGCAGGAATGGTTGTTAATGAAAACGGCACTATTTTACTGAATGTCCCGAATGCGAATTTTATTACCCTCAGCGAAATCGACGGACTACCTAACAAACTCATCGCTACAGATGTCAACAATAGCGTTTCTCCCGAAGAATACCTGAGTGCTGTGTATTCGATTGATGGTTTTGGCATGGAAAATTTCTATCCTAATGGCGAAATCCATCGGGTTTTTCTGGAAAATTTTGGTGAAAAATATTATATTTTCGACAAAGTCAACGGTCTTTTGAAACTGTATAACAGCAATCATCTGTTTTGGAAATCGATTGCACTTCCAAAACCCGCCGAAGCCCTTTATCGCGAAATCAATTTTATTTCCGACCACCAGCTCAATAACGACAATGCTATAGAGGTGGGCTATAGCTATTATTGGGTGTCGATAAACAGTTTGGTTTATGAGGCAAAAATTGTCACTGATAACAACGTTACTTTATTGACAGTTGCCAATGGAACCAATTTAAATGTGAGCCTGATTGACGGCGCTCCCAATAAACTGATGGCCACTATTCATAATGGAAACACACAATATGGGGCAGATACGAAGGTTTTTCAGATTCCGTCGCTGGTTGCAGAAAATACATATACCGGAAAAACTGTTGCGCGAATCAAACTAGATGTTTCAGGCGAAAAATATTACACCGTGAATATCAACGATGGCGTAGCAAGGATTTACAATGCCAACCACGGCCTTTGGAAATCTATTGGCTTGCCAAACCCTGACGGATTACTTTTTTATTCGATTACCCATATCTCCGAAAACAAGGTAAACGACGATGATTTTGTAGAATTGGCCTATTCTTGCGGCAATCTGGATATTTCGGAAAGCATTGTTATCAATGAAAATGCCAATATACTCACTACCGTTTACAGTGGTGAATCGATGGCGTTGAGTGAGTTGCCTGGAGTTGAAAATAAGTTCATCGCCCATTTGATCAACCCTGGCAACTATGGTGCGGTTTACGCAATGAATACTCTTAATGTTGCTAATTTTAAACGGAATTCCATTTCGGCTTATCCAAATCCGGCAAGTGATTTTCTCACCATTCAATCGGAAACATCAATAGTACAGGCCAATCTTTTTGATTGTAGAGGGATTTTGGTATTGCAAAATTCAATACCCGGAATGACAGGAATTGATGTAAGACATCTTGATAACGGTATTTATTTTCTTCAACTTACAGATATTAATCATAACCAATCTGCACTGAAAATTATTGTTTTGCACTAAATTACCATCAAAAGTTGCAACATATCGATAAAATTACATAACCTTTTTTTGTTCATTAAATAGGAAATTTACCGTCAAGTAAAATTAAAAAATTGTAAAAATGGACAGTCAAAAAACTATTTCCGCATTAAACGAGCTCCTTGAAATCAATAATGACCGCGTTGAAGGTTATGATACCGCTGCAAAAGAAGCCAAGTCAGCCGACCTTAAAGCCCTTTTCGCAGGATTGCAAAGTACGAGCCAGAAAAATTTAAATGCACTGCGTGTCGAAGTAACCAGTTTAGGTGGACAACCCGAAGAAGGCACAAGGGTAACCGGAAAATTCTTCCGTGCATGGATGGATTTGAAGGTAGCATTCTCTAACGATGAACGCCAAACAATATTAAATTCGTGTGAGTTCGGCGAAGACAAGGCACTTGAAGCATATGACCATGTCTTGGAATCCCATACCGACGTATTGTCAACCAAGCAGATTGCGATGATCAGAGAACAGCAATCGAATCTAAGAGCCGATCACGACAAGGTAAAAGCTTTGCGAGATGCCGCATAAAAGACAAAGCCTCCCTATTCATCGGAGGCTTTTTTATAATCACCAAAAGCCTGTATTAAATAGTTAATATTACAAATGCATTGGTCCTATAAATCATACATTTACATAAAATACAACGACATGGACAGTTTTACTTTTCAGCACGACATCAAGACGTTTTGTATAACCGCAGCATCAATCCCTGATGGCATTGAAGCTGCCTTCAATGAATTGAAGGCTATTTTGCCACCCCATGAAAACCGCCATTTTTACGGCATATCATGGCGCGGAAAAGACGATAAAATTACCTATAAAGCTGCAGCCGAAGTTTTAGATTCAGATGAAGATTTTATGCACCCCGACCTTGACCATTTCACTATTAAAAATGGACCGTACAACAGTTTCTATATTCCCGATTTCCGCAATCGCATGCAAGATATCCCAATGGCTTTTGATCTTTTGCTACAACAGCATGAAGTTGATCCGCATGGTTATTGCCTTGAATGGTATATTAACAACAAGGATGTAAAGTGTATGGTACCGCTTGGGAAAAATTATCAGCCATTTACTGGTCTGAACAAGGAATAGTCATTCTTCTAATTATTACTAAAACTAATAAATTAATCACTCTAAACTAAAAATACCCCATTAAAATCGATTCGTTTTTATTTTTTATATAATATTTCACAATATACCCTATAAATTTATAGGGTTAAATTTAGTTGATGGAAAAAATGATTAATTTTGTCGCATAAATCATTCTTACAACAATAAATTGAAGTTATCATGAAAATAGAAAAGCGCTGGGTCATTTCTTTCCTCATCATAAGTACCGTTGCCATTGCCGGATTATTCTGGCCAGAAGTTATCGAAACACCTGAATCGCTTTCTCAATTCGGAAAAGTCGAAAATATTGTTCCCGCAGATGTTGCCTGGCTGCTTACCGCTTCTTGTCTTGTGCTTTTGATGACACCCGGACTTTCCTTTTTTTACGGCGGAATGGTAGGCAAGAAAAACGTCATTTCGACAATGTTGCAAAGTTTTATATGCCTCGGCGTGGTAACGCTGCTTTGGGTTGTTGTAGGATTTAGCCTTGCCTTTGGCGATCCGATAGGGTTTCACATCAACGGGCAATTGTATAGTGTAGTAGGCAATCCGTTTTCATATGCTTTTATGGACCATGTTGGCGTTTTGCCGCATCTTAAAATGGCAGCTACAATTCCATTTATGCTGTTTGCGTTGTTTCAGATGAAATTCGCAATTATTACACCGGCAATTATTACAGGTTCATTTGCAGAACGCGTTCGTTTTATTTCTTACCTGCTTTTCATATGCCTTTTTACTTTATTAATATATGCACCGCTTTGTCATTCGGTATGGCATCCGAATGGAATTTTAGGTACTTATTTCGGTGTGAAAGATTTTGCAGGCGGCACCGTAGTGCACATGAGCGCCGGATTTGCAGCTTTAGCAGGTGTTTTGGTTTTAGGTAAACGAAAAAATAGCAATCACATTCCAACCAATATTCCGTTTGTGTTATTGGGCACCGGAATGCTTTGGTTCGGTTGGTTTGGCTTCAACGCCGGATCGGCACTTGCGGCTAATGGAACTGCTGCAATGGCATTTGCCACTACCACAACGGCTTCGGCAGCAGCAATGCTCACCTGGATATTTTTTGAAAGATTAAACGGTCGCAAAGTATCGGCCTTAGGAGCTTGCGTAGGCGCTGTCGTCGGTTTAGTTGCCATTACCCCGGCGGCGGGCTACGTAACGGTTCCACAAAGTATATTTTTTGGATTCATCACCGCAATCGTTTCTAACCTCGTGCTTAATGCCAAAGCAATGAAAAAAATAGATGATACACTCGACGTATTTGCCTGCCACGGTGTAGGTGGTATTATGGGAATGATCCTGACAGCAGTATTCGCACAAGGAGAAAACGCCAGTCTTTTGCATGGTGGATGGAACGTCTTCGCGCACCATATGATGGCGCTAGTTTTGGTGTCGGCTTTTACGTTTTTCGGTGCTATGATATTATTCAAAATCACCAATGCTATTATTCCGTTAAGGGTTTCCGAAGATGCTGAACACCTTGGCCTCGATATTTCACAACACGACGAAAGCCTTGACCCAAGCAAACAAGGACCAATGACCATTATGGATTTAGCGAAATAGCTTCAATTTTTACCATTAAGATTACATCATTGCACCGCTTCTCCCAAAGTAGTTAATAACGCTAGTCTTAATGGTTTCTTTTTCTTACGCTAATTTTTGTATTTTTAGAAAAATTTGCCTCTTGAAGTGGTGATCGTAATCTAAAAAAAATGAAAAAACTAATATTCCTTTTCGCAATAATTTGTTGTGCAAACATAAATGCACAGCAAAAAACAAATACAGACCTTAGCGACACTAAACACGCAAAGCAAACTTCCGAAATTGTCAACGTTTTAAATGCTTGGCACAAAGCTGCTGCTGAAGCGAAATTTGACACCTATTTTAGTTTAATGACTACCGACGCTATTTTTGTTGGCACAGACCCGACGGAACATTGGGATTGCGATGCTTTTAAAAAATATGCTAAACCATATTTTGACAAAGGGAAAGCGTGGAATTTCAAGCCAATCCAACGGAATGTTTATGTTGCAAAAACTGGCGATATCGCTTGGTTTGATGAATTACTCGACACACAAATGAAAATCTGTCGCGGTTCGGGTGTACTCAAAAAACAAAACGGCAATTGGAAAATCGCTCATTATGTATTGTCAATGGCTATTCCTAACGGCAATACCAATGAAGTTGTAAAAATAAAATCGGCTTTTGACGAACAATTCCTAAAAGAAACGGAACATCAATAAAATTTTAAAGACAATCTTTTCAGGGCTTATTGTAGCAATACATAAGCTCTTTTTTTATGTCTTCTCTTTTGTGTTATTTAAAACAGGTATAAATAAACTGTTTTTAGCATTTTTTTTTAATGATCTGAAAACCATAGCCGCTTTAGCTGCGTAGATAGAAGAAAATAACCAATTTTTAACAAGTAATTCTAAACGCAAATGAAAATTAACAAAAAAATCAAAATCGCAATAGGCAGCCTACTTGGCGTGTTCTTATTGTTGTTTGTAGTGCTTGTTGTGCATATTGCTTTGGCCAAGCCGGTAGCAGTAGACAATGCAACGCTGCAGATCAGCCGAATTGACTTTAAAGAGCCAATTGATGCTGCAAAAGAAAAGGAGATTCATCGGAACATGAAAAGTATTCCCGGTGTTATCAACCCGAAATTTTTCCCCGGAAAAAATGTGCTCGTTTATTACCACGACATGAAAATCGCCAACTCCGAGCAAGTTTTTAATCAATTGATGGCAAAAGGCAATTATAAAGCCGAACGTCTTATCATTCCGGTAAATATCGCCGCGCAAAAAGTTTGCCCAGCGATGAATCAAAATAGCTTTAGCTATAAGTTTTCAAGAGGAATACAACGCATTTTTAATTAACCTATTAATACTATTTTTATGACAAATTTTTCAAAAATCGCACTCTGTGCAATGGTAATCGGAGCAGGAACACTTTTTACATCTTGCAACGACAGTGATGATCCCGCTCCGGTGCAGTTATCACTATATGACAAATTAGGAGGAGAAACCCTGGTTGCAGACCCAACGCATCCCGGACAAATGATTGAACACGGTCGTTTGAGCTATCGTTGTGTTGTTGACTCAACAATCACGCTTATTGTTGCCGATATCGTTAACGGCGCAAACGGAAATTTAGGTGCTCATTTTGCTCCTATCGCAGGAGAAGTTTTTGGCCCAGACATGAATACAACCAATGTTGCTATTTTGAGTGATAATTTGACCGATTTCTTTTCTTTCAATACCGGAGGAACAAATGCAGTAAATACTTACTCAGGTCTTAGTATGGCAAATGCCCACAATCCTGCAGTTAATTCAAGGATGGGTGCTAAGGCAAGTCCCGCAAACTACGATAAATTTGAAGGTTATGTTGTTGCTGCTGCTGCTTTGAATGGCGTAACCGATCCTACAATTGTAGGTGAAGTAGGTACGGTTTTAGAATCTTTAAGATCTACAATTGTACAGACACAATAAAAAAGTAATACGAATTAAGATCTAAATCTATTACAAATGGAAAGCGCCACATCAAAAGTGTGGCGTTTTTTTATTTTTGGCGATTATTCTTCCAAATGCATCAGCATATCTTTAGTCATTGTGGCGAGATCAAATTCGTGTTTCCAGCCCCAATCTTTTCTCGCAAAATCATCATCTATACTGGCAGGCCAACTGTCTGCAATCTTCTGACGGAAATCCGGCGCATAAGAAATACTGAATTCGGGAATGTGCTTTTGAATTTCCGCTGCAATTTCTTCTGGCGTAAAACTCATTGCCGCAAGATTATACGAAGAGTGAATTTTTACCGATTCAACTGGCGCTTGCATGATTGCGATTGTGGCACGAATCGCGTCATCCATATACATCATCGGCATCTTGGTGTCTTTGGCTAAAAAACATTCGTATTTTTTATCGGAAAGCGCTTTGTAATAGATGTCAACGGCATAATCTGTCGTACCACCACCCGGAGGCGACGACCAGCTTATCAGTCCCGGATAACGAATACTTCG
This sequence comes from Flavobacterium sp., assembly GCA_029946065.1. GTDB lineage: Bacteria > Bacteroidota > Bacteroidia > Flavobacteriales > Flavobacteriaceae > Flavobacterium. The sequence goes on along the minus strand of JAQSDU010000003.1, from coordinate 19,465 downwards.
TACATCGACACCAAAAATATTATGGTAATATTCGCACCATCTTTCACCCGCTTGTTTACTAATGCCGTAAACAGTTGATGGCTCCATAATGGTATATTGTGGTGTGTTTTCTCTTGGTGTAGTCGTTCCAAAAACAGCGATGCTTGAAGGCCAAAAAATTTTCTTTATCTTTTTTGCTTTGGCGAGATTTAAAACGTGGAATAAAGAATTCATGTTCAAATCCCAGGCAAAAGCAGGGTTTTTTTCGGCTGTAGCCGATAGCAAAGCGGCCATTAAATACACTTCATCAATGGCATACTTTTCGACTAAATGCTCAATCTGATTGAAATCTAATGCATTAACGACTTCAAATGGCCCAGAATTGACCACATCGATATTGAGTTTTCGAATGTCTGATGCAATCACGTTTTCTACGCCATAAACAGCTCTTAGTTTTTGTGTAAGCTCCGTTCCTATCTGTCCGCAAGCGCCAATGATTAATATTTTTGTACTCATAGTTAGTTGTTGTTTGTTGGACAAATATAACGCTTTCGTAAAATATGGTTTAGGAAATTAACTTTTATAGTTCGCCCGTTTTCTACGCAAAAAGACAAAACTACTTCGAAGTCGCAAAAGTGTTGGGATACGGCAACATTTTTTATTTGCATTTTGTTTTCTTTTATGCCTTTTGCGGTAAATTTTCGCTTATCATTCCTAAAAAAAAATATAAATTTCCAGCCAACTCCCCTACTTTATTGCAAGAAACAGTAACTTTGCGATTCAAATAAAAACACATGAATATTAGGCATTACAGTATGATTTTGATGGTTCTGATGGCTTTTTCCTGCCAGGATGATGCCACGAAACGCGAAGCCGAAAAGCAAAAAGATATCAAAAAGAAGGAAGCTGTTTTCACCGTTATCAATAATGCGTGGAATTTTCCCGAACGCCCTTTAAATCCGCAAACACAAGCATTAATAAGCAATTGGGGTGAATGGCGTTTGTTTTTAACAGATTTGCATCAAAAACCGAAAAGTTCCATCAGTGCCTTTAAGCAAAAATCCATTATATTGGCCAAAAGAGCCAACGATCTCAATAATAATATTCCACCAAAATTTTCAAAACCTGAAATAAAAGCTAGAATTGCCGCCTTGGTTTCAAAAGTGCGTTCGCTTGATTTGTATATCAATTTGCAGGATATTCCCGCAGAGAAAATTCCGGTGTTGGTTGCAGAAATCAATACCGAAATCCTTTCATTAACTTCACAGATGGAAGAAATTATTATCGTCGAACAAATTCCGCTGGAACAAGGCGAATCCGATATGATCAAGATGCTCGATACCTCACGTGCCATTCCGTCATCTAAACCGCAACATAATATTTACAAGCAAATTAATTGAGTAAATCGGCCTTATTTAACAAATATGATAACGCCTCGAAAACTAAGCTGATCATTGATAGTCTTGGCATTCGGGAACAAAAGTTACACCTTAAAGGACTGGTCGGTTCTTCGCTTTCGTTTGTCGTAAAAGCACTTTTTTTACAGTCTGAAAATCCGTTTTTGTTCATTCTGAATGACAAGGAAGAGGCTGCATATTACCTCAACGATCTCGAGCAATTGCTGAACGACGAAGATGTGCTGTTTTATCCTGGTTCTTACCGCAATCCGTACCAAATTGAAGATACTGATAATGCCAATGTTTTGTTGCGTGCGGAAGTATTAAACCGCATTAATTCAAGAAAAAAACCGGCAATAATAGTCACTTATCCCGAAGCGCTTTTTGAGAAAGTTGTTACCAAAAAAGAACTCGATAAAAACACTTTGAAGGTATCGGTTGGCGATAAAATTTCAATCGATTTTATCAACGAAGTCTTATTCGAATATGAATTCAAGCGTGTCGATTTTATTACAGAGCCCGGAGAATTTTCTGTTCGTGGCGGCATTATAGACGTCTTTTCTTTTTCGAATGAAAATCCCTACCGAATCGAATTTTTCGGCAATGAAGTCGATAGTATTAGAAGTTTCGACGTGGAAACACAATTGTCTATTGAAAGGCAGAAAAAAATCACAATCATTCCCAACGTCGAGAACAAATTCTTTCAGGAAAATCGCGAAAGTTTCCTAGATTATATCAGTCCGAAATCGGTAATTTTCATCAATAATACAGAAGGACTACTGAGTAAAATGGACAAGCTTTTTGAAAAAGCCATTTCTGTTTTTGAAAAACTCAATAAAGAAATACGGCACCTTGAGCCAGAAAAATTGTTCTTGAACCAATCGTCTTTCATCAAAAAAGCACTCGATTTTACGATTGTCGAAACTGGATCGAAGCCTATTTTTAAAACCCAAAAAACATTCGAATATTTCATTTTGCCGCAGCCATCATTCAACAAGCAGTTCGATTTGCTGCTGAATAATCTCGGCGAAAATCATTTCAATGGCATTAAAAATTATCTTTTTTGCTCCAACGACCAACAAGCAAAACGCTTTCATGATATTTTTGAAACTTTAGATGAAGCCAATTCTGAAAGTATCCGAAAGCAATACGAAACAATAACTTTATCGCTTTACCAAGGTTTTATCGACGAAGAAAACCAGATTGCTGTTTATACAGATCATCAGATTTTCGAACGTTACCATAAATTCAACATCAAGAACGGCTATTCAAAAAAGCAGACGATTACGTTAAAAGAATTGACCACTTTATCCGTTGGTGATTATGTCACGCACATCGATCACGGCATCGGCAAGTTCGGCGGATTGCAGAAAATTCAGGTCGAAGGCAAGACGCAAGAAGCCATTAAACTCGTTTATGCCGATAATGATATTGTGTATGTGAGCATCCACTCGCTACATAAAATCGCCAAATACAACGGTAAAGACGGTGCGCCGCCTAAAATTTATAAGTTAGGCTCGAATGCTTGGAAAATCCTAAAACAAAAAACTAAGGCACGCGTTAAACACATTGCATTTAACCTTATTCAGTTGTACGCCAAGCGTCGATTGGAAAAGGGTTTCCAATACAAACCAGACAGTTATATGCAATTGGAACTAGAAAGTTCCTTTATTTATGAAGATACGCCTGATCAAACCAAATCGACACAAGAAGTCAAAGCAGATATGGAAAGTGATCGGCCGATGGACCGATTGGTTTGCGGCGATGTAGGTTTTGGAAAAACGGAAGTCGCCATTCGCGCTGCTTTCAAAGCTGTTGATAACGGAAAACAAGTCGCCATTTTAGTGCCGACAACGATTTTGGCTTATCAACACTACCGCACTTTTTCGGAACGTTTAAAAGAAATGCCTGTAACCATTGGCTATTTGAATCGCTTTCGAACAGCAAAAGAAAAGACGGAAACTTTAAAAGAACTCGCCGAAGGCAAACTCGATATCATCATAGGAACGCACCAATTGGTCAACAAAAACGTGACTTTTAAGGACTTGGGATTGCTGATTATTGACGAAGAGCAGAAATTTGGCGTGAACGTAAAAGACAAACTAAAAACGATTTCTGCCAATGTCGATACGCTAACATTGACCGCCACTCCAATTCCGAGAACGTTGCAGTTTTCACTGATGGCAGCACGGGATTTGTCCGTAATCACAACGCCCCCACCGAACCGTTATCCGATTGAAACCAATGTCGTGGGGTTTAACGAAGAGCTGATTCGTGATGCAATTTCCTACGAAATCCAAAGAAACGGACAGGTTTTTTTCATCAATAACCGTATCGAAAACATTAAAGAAGTCGCCGGAATGATCCAAAGATTGGTTCCCGGAGCACGCGTTGGAATTGGTCACGGCCAAATGGAAGGCAAAAAGCTTGAGGAACTGATGTTGGCATTTATGAATGGTGAATTTGATGTTTTGGTCGCCACAACAATAATTGAAAGCGGTCTTGATGTGCCAAATGCCAATACAATTTTCATCAACAATGCTAATAATTTCGGGTTATCCGATTTGCACCAAATGCGCGGTCGCGTTGGGCGAAGCAATAAAAAAGCATTTTGTTATTTTATTTGTCCTCCCTATTCTGCTATGACTGATGATGCCCGGAAGAGAATTCAGGCTTTGGAACAATTTAGTGAACTCGGAAGCGGTTTCAATATCGCTATGAAAGACTTGGAAATTCGAGGCGCCGGTGATTTATTAGGCGGTGAACAAAGCGGTTTCATCAATGAAATCGGTTTTGAAACCTACCAAAAAATCATGAACGAAGCGATTGAAGAATTAAAGGAAAATGAATTCAAGGATTTGTACGCCGATGAAGACGATGGTAAAGAAAAAGAATATGTAAAAGACATCCAGATTGACACGGATTTTGAGTTGCTATTTCCAGATGAGTACATCAACAACATTTCTGAAAGACTTAATCTTTACAACGAATTGAGCTTAATCAAAGATGACGAAACCCTCGCCGCTTATGAGAAAAAACTCATTGACCGTTTCGGGGAATTGCCCAAGCCCGCGAAAGCATTGCTTAATTCAATTCGCCTAAAATGGATTGCGACAAAACTCGGCATCGAGAAACTCATCATGAAACAAGGAAAAATGATTTGTTACTTTGTTTCCGACCAGCAATCGGATTATTACACTTCTAGTCAATTTCATAAAGTACTACAGTTTGTTCAAAAACAAGGACACTTGTGCAAAATGAAAGAAAAACAAACACCAAATGGATTGCGACTGTTACTGACTTTTGAAAATGTGAAATCTATCCGGAAGGCATTGGAGATGTTGGAGATTATTTAGAGAAAATTTCTATAAAAAATCCCAAATTCCAATGTCGATACCGATTGGAATTTGGGGTTTGTTTTTTGGGATTTACTTTTAAAGCGATTTCAAATCCTTTATCACTTTAAACGCCACATCAACATCCTGATCGCTTACTAAAATAGTAAACTCATAAGAAGTTGAAATCACCTCATTGATGATAATCCCTTCCCATGCCAATCGCTGAAAAATAAAGTAATAGACACCTGGAGTAGAAACGTTGTCTTTTGGTAATTTTATCGTAATCGATGCGAGATTGTCAAATTTGTGTAGTAACTTTTCACTTGAAAAATGCTTATCCACCAAATGACTAACGCTTTCGCTAACGACGATATTGGTTTCGCTTACACCCCTTGACGAAGTATAAAAAATGTCGGAATAGGTATTGATTTCAGAAATTAAATCGGCCTGTTTGTTCAAAATTGTGTCAGAAACCGCGAACGTAAAATCTGATAAAGAAGAACGAACCGTAATCTCGCCCAAATTCTTCAGCACTTTTAAGATTTTGTGATTTAATCGGAAATCAAGATCTTCCGAAAGGCGTTTTAACGCCATGACAATTGCGCCTTGTTTGACATCTTTGCCCAATTCGCTTTGCAACTCCGGCAACATATTTCTTGATAAAGACGTAAGGTTGATAATGCCTTGTGAGAGCGCGCTTAGTAAGAACGGCTTTGTTTTAATGTAGTTTTCTACTACAGATGAGATCGTTTTCATGATGCAATGTTTTGTAGTTGTGTGTGTTTTGCAAACATACAATTAAAAAACAATTTGTTACAAATATAACATCAAAAATAATAAAACGCATTTTCTATATGTTCGAGCACAAATTCGTTGTTCTTTTTGTGGATCGCGATGATGTCGAAACGAACTTCCAAAACCAAGTCATTTGAAATTACATATTCATTGACGGCTTTTACCAAAAGTTGAATTTTTTTTGGCTTTACAAAATCTTGCGGCAATCCAAAGTCAATGCTTGTGCGGGTTTTGACTTCAATTATCGCCAGAATGTTTTCTTTTTGTGCGATAACATCAACTTCGGCTTTTTGGAAAGTCCAATTGGTTTCGAGAATTTCATACTGGTTTTGCTGTAGGAATGCTACTGCCAGTTCTTCTCCAAGTTTTCCTAATTCGTTGTGGGAAGCCATTTTTAGTATTGAGTGTTCTGTTGCAGTATGCAGGTGCTGCTATTCAAATTTAACTATTGAACCGTTGTCATTTACATCGACAGCAACTGTTTTTCCGAAAATCATTGCGCGGTTATCCTTAATATGTCCAGCGGGGAAATTATAAATCACCGGAAAATCATAATCCTTAAAAATGTCTTGGATAATTTCGAGTGCGTTTTTGCCCCACGGAATATCGTTGTCTTTCATTTCGGTCATACCTCCGATGATCACTGCTTTCACACCGTCGAAATAACCATTGCGCTTGAGGTTGAACATCATACGGTCAATATGATACAAGTATTCATCAAGATCTTCGATAAAAAGAATTTTGCCTTTATAATCTATTGCCGATTTTGAACCGAGAATACTATATAAAACGGATAAATTTCCGCCCACCAATTCGCCTTTGACTTTGCCTTTTCGGTTGAATTCGTGTGCTGGAAGATCATAAGAAAGGCTTTCGCCGAATAACGATTTATGCAAACTTTCAATCGCTGCAGGCGTTGCGGTTTTTGTGCTGATGGCCATCATCGCATGAATGGTTTCGATGCCCATATTGTTAAGATGGCTATGCAAAACGGTGACATCGCTGAAACCGATTACCCATTTTGGCTTCTTTTTGAAATTGGTGAAATCAATGCGATCAACTATTCTAACGGTGCCGTAGCCCCCTTTTGCTGCCCAAATTGCTTTTATTTTCGGGTTGTCGAGCATTTCCTGAAAATCTGTGGCACGTTGCCAGTCGGCACCAGCAAGTTGGTGGTCTTCTTTGCCAATGGTTTTGCCGATGACGACATGCAACCCCCAACTTTCTAAAAGATGGATGCCCGGTTGTAAAGTAGCGAGGTCAATTTTTCTGGCAGTGGCCAAGATGCCAACAGTATCGCCTTTTTTTAGAAATTCCGGTGTGCTCATTTTTCGTTGTGCTTGTGTGGTTTGGAAAAAAAATTCAATGGTAAAGATTAGATAGTAGAATGGATTTTTCATTGTTTGGTCTTGTAGTTCAAATATAAGAAGTTATTGGAACACAGATAACACTGATCAAACGGATTTATGCAGATTTTTTGATTTCTTTTTATGTGAACAAAGATTCGTGAAAATCTGTCAAATCCGTGTCTATTGAGTACCGATCATACCCGTTGCGTCTGGCGAAAAAAACTGCCTAGCCCCGATAGCAGTGTAAATCCTTTTGTTTTTTAAATAAAAAAACAAAAGATTGGAACAAATAGCGGGAAAATGCTCCTAAAATAAAATTATAATCGATGTAAAAAACTTTGAAACTTTGCAACTCTGAAACTTTACAACTTCAAAATCCTTATTTTTGCAGTCAATTAAACTGAATTATGTTACAAAATCCAAAACGATATACGATTACTGCGGCTTTGCCCTACACGAACGGCCCGATTCACATTGGTCACCTTGCAGGCGTTTATGTGCCGTCTGACATCTACTCCCGTTACCTGCGCCAACAGGGAAAAGATGTGGCTTTCATTTGCGGAAGTGATGAACACGGTGTTGCGATTTCGATGAAAGCGAAGAAAGAAGGCATTACGCCACAGGAAGTCATTGACAAATATGACGGGATTATCCGGAAATCTTTTTTGGATTTTGGGATTTCATTTGATAATTATTCGCGGACTTCGGCGAAAATCCACCATGATACGGCTTCGGAATTTTTTAGGAAATTGTATGATGCAGGACAATTTATTGAAGAAGTGACGGAGCAATTATATGACGCAAAAGCCAATCAGTTTTTAGCCGACCGTTTTGTGACGGGAACTTGCCCTAAATGCGGGAATGAAGAAGCTTATGGCGACCAATGTGAACGATGTGGTTCGACTTTGAATGCAACCGATTTGATCAACCCAAAATCTACAATCACTGGCGAAACGCCTGTTTTAAAAGCGACCAAACATTGGTTTTTGCCTTTGGACCGATATACAGATTTTTTGACGGAATGGATTTTAGTCGGACACAAAAACGACTGGAAACCGAATGTTTATGGCCAAGTAAAATCGTGGATTGACGGCGGTTTGGAACCAAGGGCCGTGACGCGTGATTTGGATTGGGGTATTGATGTTCCCGTTGAAGGTGCGGAAGGAAAGAAATTATATGTGTGGTTTGATGCGCCAATTGGCTATATATCATCGACGAAAGAATGGGCTTTGCGAGAAGGAAAAGACTGGGAACAGTATTGGAAAAGTGAAGACACGAAACTTGTACATTTTATAGGAAAAGACAATATCGTTTTTCATTGTGTGATTTTTCCTGCGATGCTGAAGGCCGAAGGGACGTATATTTTGCCTGACAATGTGCCGGCAAATGAATTTTTGAATCTCGAAGGCAATAAGCTTTCTACCTCTAAAAACTGGGCCGTTTGGCTGCATGAATATTTAGAAGATTTTCCGAACAAACAAGATGTTTTGCGTTATGCGCTAACGTCGAATGCACCGGAAACAAAGGACAATGATTTTACATGGAAGGATTTTCAGGCGAGAAATAATAATGAATTGGTGGCTATTTTTGGCAATTTCATCAACCGCGTTGTGGTTTTGACCAATAAATATTATGACGGAATTGTCCCTGAACCGAATGCCTTTTTAGCAATTGACGAAGCGACTTTGACAGAAATGAGGGCTTATCCTGCTGTTATATCGAGTTCCATCGAGCGTTACCGCTTCCGGGAAGCTTTGGGCGAATTGATGAATGTCGCGCGTTTGGGCAACAAATATCTTGCTGATGAAGAACCTTGGAAAATCGTCAAAGACAATCCGGAGCGCGTGAAAACTCAGATGTATGTGGCTTTACAAATTGCCACCGCACTTAGTATTTTGTCTGAGCCATTTTTACCTTTTACTTCCGAAAAATTGAAAACAATGTTGGGCGTTCATCCGAGTCCGCCAGAAGTAAATGATTGGATTGAAGTGAGCAAAGACCAACACATCCTCTCACCTGGCACACAAATTGGTGTTGGAGCATTGCTTTTTGCTAAAATTGAAGACGAGGAAATCCAGAAGCAAATTGACAAGCTTGAGGCTACAAAAACAAAAAATATTGCCGAAAACAAAAAAGTAGAACCACAGAAAGACGCGATCCAATATGAGGATTTTGCTAAAATGGATTTGCGCGTTGGTACGATTATCGAGGCCGAAAAAATGCCGAAAGCCAATAAGCTACTTGTTTTGAAAGTCGATACTGGAATTGATGTTCGCACAATTGTTTCAGGCATTGCAGAAAGTTTTGCGCCGGAAGCTATTATTGGACAAAAAGTGACCGTTTTGGTAAATTTAGCACCAAGAAATCTACGCGGTGTTGAAAGTCAAGGTATGATTTTGATGACCAATAACGCGGAAGGAAAATTGGTTTTTGTGAATCCGGATGCGGAAGTTGGGAATGGGGAAACCATCAACTAAATTGTTCCGTTTTCGTTAATTTATAGCAAATAACTTTTATGAACCTACAAGTAATCGCTTTCGATGCCGACGACACCCTTTGGGTCAACGAACCGTATTTTCAGGAAACGGAAGAGAAATTCTGTGAACTGATGGCACCGTATTTGTCGAGGCATTCGCTATCACAAGAACTTTTCAAGACAGAAATCGACAATCTAAAATTATACGGTTATGGCATCAAAGGCTATATCTTGTCGATGATTGAAGCGGCGATGAAGATTTCGAACAATACCATCAGCATTGAAATTATTGAGAAAATCATTCAATATGGAAAAGAACTGCTCGAGAAACCTATTGAACTGCTTGATGGCGTAAAAGATGTTCTTGAGGAACTGAAAGGAAAATACAAACTCGTTGTCGCTACAAAAGGCGACTTGCTTGATCAAAGGCGCAAGCTCCATAAATCCGGATTGGGTGGTTATTTTCACCATATTGAAGTAATGTCGGACAAACAGGAAGAAGACTATATCGATTTGTTGAAACGCCTTGAAATTCCAGCTTCTGATTTTATGATGATTGGGAATTCGCTGAAATCAGATATTTTGCCGGTTTTGGGAATTGGTGGTCATGCCATTCATATTCCGTTTCATACGACTTGGGCGCACGAAAAAATAGACCATAAAGTGGAGCATGTGAACTTTACTGATTTTGGAAGCATTAGTGAAGTGTTAACTTTTATACCATAATGAAACAATTTTTAGACATTGAAAACTGGCCTCGAAAAGAGCATTTTCATTTTTTTAGAAAATTTGAAGAACCATTTTTCGGCGCAACTGTTACTATTGATTGTACAAAATCTTATCAAAATGCTAAAGTTGCAGGAAATTCATTTTTCCTATATTATCTTCACAAGACATTAGTTGCGGTAAATACAATTGAAGCCTTTCGTTACCGGATTGAAAATGATGCCGTTGTGGTTTATGACCGCATAGATGTGTCGGCAACAATCAGTCGCGAAGATGGTTCATTTGGATTTTCATGGATAAAATATGATTCCAATTTTGATGTTTTTGAAAAAGGCGCATTGGCAGAAATTGAGCGGATAAAAAATACTACCGGTCTATTCACTAGGGAATTCAACGATGATAATCTGATTCATTTTTCGGCAATTCCATGGGTGGATTTTACATCGCTTTCTCATGCACGCAGTTTTATTTTACCTGACAGCTGCCCGAAAATTTCATTTGGAAAAATGACGGTAGTGAACGGAAAACGCACCATGCCAATGTCGGTTCATGTGCATCATGGGTTGATGGATGGTTTACATGTTGGACATTTTGTAGATTGTTTTCAGGAATTAATGAACTTATAAATTCCGATTGATATCCAATTGATAATAGAATAAATATTTTGCTATGAAAAAGTTCTTGTTCGTCTTATTGGGGCTTTATTGTTTTAATAGTTTTGGCCAAACCCTACTTTCTTCTCATTATCTGAACCTGAAAAAGCCTTCAGAAAAACAGCAATTTTTAACTGCGGTCAACACCAACAACCAGCAGGTATTTGTATTTGCTGCTGATAAAGAAACGCAAACAGGCTATAAATATAATAGCGCATTGTTTTATAAAGACAGCCTTGCTACAATACGTCCAGACAAAGAAGATTACACGATTTTATCCGGTTATAGTTTTGACGGTTCCGGAAATCCGGAGGTTTATTGGACTTCTGACGATTACAAGAAAATCCGCGCCATCTATTATGATTTTGAAAATAAAAAAATTTCTGAACTGACTTATTCTATAGATTTCAGCGGCGAGGAAATTACTAATAGTTTTAGTGAAAACAACACCTTTTATATCATTACTTCAGAAGACACAAAGCAGTCGTTAAAAATTTATATGTTCCGAAACGGCACAATGGATATGAAAAAACTTGATTTCTCTTCTTACGCTTTTAAAGATGGAGACAACCAACCTATTCGTTTTGAAAAAATTATCGAAAGAGATCCAATCGAAAAGATAGACACAAAAGCATTAAATCCATTATCCACTGGCATTAAAAAATCGAAATTGTATGTTTATGCTGATAAGATGATTTTGACACTTGATTATAATCCACAATATACCCAGTTGTTTGAAATTAATCTTGCGACATTTTCAATTACAAAAAAATCATTTCCCTACCAGGTTTTACAAACAAGTGCTAAGACGAATTCCTACTTGCATCAGGGACAGCTATATCAATTAGCCCTTAATGAGTCTGAAATGGTGCTATCCTCCTATTCAACCGGCGACAGTCTCAAGGTTTTGAACAACTACAAGGTTTCAAAAAACGACGCTATTGGTTTTAAGAATTCACCTTTATATTCCCAAACCGGAAACCAGCGTGCCCGTGAACTAAAAAATACTAAAAGATTCCTAAGCAGGGTTTTTGATTCTAATATCGGACTAACGGTTTACAATACTCCGAATGACGTTTTGCTAACCCTTGGAGGTGTTCGGGAAGTGTCATCAACAGGTGATGTAATATTAGGCATAACTGCAGGTGTTGGAATGGTAATAACTGGCACTGGCGGTTCCATTGACGGATTACTTGAAAGTGAATCTCAGGCAGTTTATTTTGAAAGCCTTTTTGACAAGAATTTTAAACACAAAACCATTGAACAACAGCGATTAGCTGCTGATTATATTTCACAATTCCTACAAGAGCACGATCGTATTTTGCCTACATCAATTTTTCCATATCAAAACTATTTTATCATGGGTTATTATGATACAACATCCAAACAATACATTATGCGGAAATTCCAGGATGATGGTTTTAACGATTAAGAGGCCACCTATTCACCAATTTCAATTCACACCACATAATACTCCAACATGTGAAATCTGTGAATGGTGACCATTTACAACAGCATTTTAATTTAACTCTGAGTCCGATTACTGTTTTTTGTTACACACCCCAAAGCCTCGGGATAAGTAATTTTTCAACTTTAATAATCCCGTTCAGGTTTTTAGGATTAATCTGAATACCGTTCATGCAAAATTGCAATAATTTCTTCACGATATTTAGCCGTCTTCAATGCTCCAAAACCTTTTATTTTTCTCAATTTTGAGATCGATTGCGGATTTTGCAAGGCAACATGCATCAGTTACGAATTATGAGCAACCATATAAGCTGAAAGATTAAGTTCCGATGATTTGCTATTTCGTCATTGTTTTAAAATACCGAACACTTCTTGTTGTAGAGGTGTAAGATCCTGCTCTTTTGGTTGTAAGGCAATCGAATCCTTATTTGTAGGCTGCAATTCCCCATCATCCTCTTCATAATGAAGCAATACCGACCAATTCGCGTTTTCTGATTCGACGAAATGAACTGAAGATTTCTTAAAAACAACTGTGGATAAAAAATCATTGAGGCCGTTCTGGTCAACGATCATCCTTTCGGCATCAACCCTGATTGTAAAAAGCTGTATTTTAATATTGTCTTATTTTCCTAAAAGCAATAACTCGCTTACGACAACTTCTGTAACATAGCGTTTTTCTCCGTTTTTATCATCATAGCTCCTATGGGTTAATTTACCCCCAATGCCGATTTCCTTTCCTTTGCTAACATATTTCTCAATGAGTTCGGCAGTTTTTCCCCAAGCTACAAGGCGATGCCATTGGGTTTCTTCGACTTTTTCGCCTTTGTCATTTTTGTAGGTTTCATTTGTGGCTAAGGTCAATGTAGCTAGTTTTTTACCTTCTCCTACTGCTTTTACCTCTGGTTCGTTTCCTACGTGACCGATCAATTGTACTTTGTTTTTTAATGCATTCATGGCGTGTAAAACTTTAATTGTTAATGTTAAGTGATTGCGGACTGAACTTCCAACCAACACGGCAAAGTTGCAGCGGCAGCACCAATTTATTCGGTAAAAAAATGTTTAATTTCGTTTGTAGTTGTTTGTAACCGTTTGCAAATGGAATAATATGCTTATATTTGATTGATATTCAGCCTATACCATTTAACTACAACCTGATAATCAATCTCTAAAAATTTTCGATATCAACGCCAAAAAGAGTATTAATTTAAACCAAAATCAAAATGACAGAAAATTTTAACCATGAAAAACTTAGATTTCCAATCGGAAATTTTAACTGCCCCGAATCCATCGATGCCGCACAAATCAACCTTTGGATTTCCGAAATCAAATCGTTTCCAAACAGCATTAGTCATCTGACCAAACAGCTTTCTCTAACAGAATTAAATTGGAGGTACCGTCCCGATGGATGGAAAATAAAGCAAGTCGTTCACCATTGTGCCGATAGCCATATGAATTGTTTGATTCGTTTTAAACTCGCCTTGACAGAAGCAATTCCGACCATAAAACCTTATGAAGAATCAAAATGGGCAGCCTTGGAAGATGGTTTGGCAGACGATATTTTAGCATCACTCAAAATCATAGAAGGCGTGCATTCAAAATGGATGATACTTTTGAAAAGCATGGACAAAACCCAGTTTTCAATGCAATATTTCCATCCAGAAAGCCAAAAAACATTTGCCCTTGATGAAATCATAGGTTTTTATGCGTGGCATTGCAACCACCACTTGGCACATATCAAGCAGGCATTATCTCATAAAAATCAATTTTAAAACTGCCAATTATGAGAAATTGTTTAGAATGCAGCGAAAAAATTGTAGGCCGTGAAGACAAGAAATTCTGTAGTGACGGTTGCAGAAACGCCTACAACAACAGAATTAATAAAGACAGTAATAATTTCATGCGGAATATCAATAACAAATTGCGCAAGAATTACCGCATTTTAGGCGAACTGAATCCGGAGGAAAAAGTAAAAATTCCACGAAATAAAATGCTCAACAAAGGTTTTGACTTTGAATTTTTCACCAATGTTCTACATACAAAAACTGGAAACACCTATTATTTTGTATACGATTACGGTTACAGAGAACTTGAGAACGATTATTTTATGCTAGTCAAAAAAGAAATCTGATTAATTATTTATAATTTTCAAAAATGGAAAAAAAATATACCTCATTACTTTCGGCCTTCCTAATTTTGGTCTTCGTTTATTGGGTGTTTTACGCGCTAATGCCGCAATCTGTAACAGATAATATGGTTCCGATGTCGGAATTTTCAACAAAAAGAGCGCTCGAACAAGTGGCTATTTTGTCCAAAGCACCACATTATGTTGGTTCTGAAAATCACAAAACAGTTGAAAATTATCTTAAAAATGAACTGCAAAAACTAGGACTACAAGTTGAAATTCAAGAAGGTTATACGCTTTCAGATTGGGGAAATCTCGTAAAATCAAGAAATATTATCGCCCGAGTTCCAGGAACCGGTGGCAAAAAAGCGCTGATGTTACTTTCTCATTATGACAGCGCACCGCATTCGAAATCAAAAGGCGCCAGTGATGATGCGTCCGGAATTGCAACAATTTTAGAGGGAACGCGTGCTTTTCTTCACAATAAAACAGTACACAAAAATGACATTATCATCTTGTTTTCTGACGCAGAAGAATTGGGTTTAAACGGTGCAGCACTCTTCGTTACCCAGCACAATTGGGCGAAAGAAGTCGGATTAGTCGTTAATTTTGAAGCCCGCGGAAGCGCCGGACCGTCTTATATGCTGATGGAAGTCAACAAAGGAAATGCCGCCATGGTAAAGGAATTTACAGCCGCAAATCCCCATTATCCGGTATCAAATTCGTTGATGTACAGCATCTACAAAATGCTCCCGAACGACACTGATTTGACTGTTTTTCGGGAACAAGGAAAAGTACAAGGGTTTAATTTTGCTTTTATCGACGACCATTTCAACTATCATTCGCAACAGGACGATTTGCAGCACTTAGCACCGAACACCTTAGCACATCAGAGTACATATTTGATGCCTTTATTACAATATTTCTCAAATTCCGATTTAAGTCAGCTTAATTCTGAAGATGATTTTGTGTATTTCAACACGCCGTTTAATTTTATGAGCTATCCATTTTCATGGAATATTCCGCTTTTGGTCGTGGCATTTGTCTTGTTTTTGGGATTGATTTTTGTTGGTCTCGGAAAAAGAATATTGCATTTTAAAGACATCCTGAAAGGTTTCATCCCATTGTTTGGATCGTTATTTTCTGCAGGATTGGTGACTTTTTTCGGATGGAAATTAATGCTCGAAATGTATCCGCAGTACAACGACATTCAACACGGATTTACATACAACGGTCATTCGTACATAGCGGCTTTCATGGCGCTAAGCCTCGCTTTTGGCTTTTGGTTTTATAAAAAATTTGCCGAACGAAGCAAAATGATGGATTATTATGTAGCGCCTTTATTTTTATGGATTGTCATCAACATCGGAATCGTTTTTGCATTGCCTGGTGCGGGTTTTTTTATAATTCCACTATATTTCGGATTGATTTCATTAGGCTATTTTATCATTACACAAAGAACCAATCGGATTTTGTACGCTTTTTTGGCTTTACCAACGGTTGTGATATTAGTGCCTTTCGTCGAAATGTTTCCAGTTGGCCTCGGATTGAAAATACTCTTCGGAAGCGCCATTTTAACTATTTTGGTTTTTGCACTACTACTGCCGGTTTTAGGTTTGTTTTCTAAAAAAGGAAATTGGTCGTTTTTGATGTTCCTGATTGCTTTGGGGTGTTTTATAAATGCGCATTTGAATGCAGGATATAAAGCCGGAAAAGCCAAGCAAAACAGCTTAGTTTACATGCTTGATGCCGACAAACAAAAAGCCTTTTGGACGACTTACGACGTTAATTTGGACGAATGGACCAAAGGTTATTTAGGCGAAAATCCGAAAGCCGCAACAATTTTGAATAACGATAAATTATTTAGTAAATACAATACTACCTTTACATTTATGGCAGATGCACCAGTGAAAACACTTCAAAAACCAACCATCGAATTTCTTCAAGATTCTATAATTGGCAACTGGCGTTACTTGAAAATTCGGATTTCACCCAATAGAAAAGTTAATCGATACGATATTTTTGCAAATATGAAAATGAATCTGTTGCATTTCCGTGCCAACGGCGTATCAACATTGGGTGAAAAAACTTCGAAATACATCAGAAAAGACAGAAAAATATTAACCTATTATGTCGTTGACAATGCACCATTAGAAATGCAATTCAGCATTGAAAAAAACACAAATTTAGAAATGTCATTGATGGAATCTTCATTCGATCTGCTCGAAAATCCAGAATTCAGTATTGCCCATCGTGCTGCTTGGATGATGCCTACACCTTTTGTTCTGAACGATGCAGTGGTATTAAAAGAAAAAATTAAGGCTACACCAAAAGAAAAAATCTTGAGCTCCACGCTCGAAAAACACTTACCACTAGACACAACTGTTGTTGACACATTACATATCAATGAAGAATATTAGCATCCTTGGTTGCGGGTGGCTTGGATTCCCATTGGCGCAAAAATTATTACAATCTGGTTATGCCGTTAAAGGATCGACTACATCGCCTGAAAAAATAGCGTTGCTCAAAAATTCCGGAATTTCACCATTTTTAATTTCGCTTGAAGCGGATGGCATTCAAGGAACAATCGGTGATTTTCTTTCTAAATCTGAAATTTTAATTATTAATATTCCGCCAAAATTACGCGGTCCTGAAGCTGAAAATTTCGTTTCTAAAATAAATTTTTTAGTGCCAAAGATTGAAAAATCTAATATCGAAAAAGTGATTTTCATTAGTTCGACTTCGGTTTATGCGGATGATAATTCGATTGTTACGGAAACTACGAAATCCATTCCGGACACAGAATCCGGCAAGCAATTGCTCGAAGCAGAGTCCCTTTTACAAAAAAATCCAAATTTTAACACCACCATTTTACGCTTTGGCGGATTGATTGGTGACGACCGTCATCCGGTGAAATTTCTGGCGGGGAGAGAAAATATTGACAATCCGGAAGCACCGATTAATTTGATCCATCAAGAAGATTGTATCAGCATTATTTTAAAAATTATTGAAGCCGATTGCTGGAATGAAATTTTCAATGCTGCGGCACCATTTCATCCTTCACGAAAAGATTATTATTCTGCAAAAGCGCTACAAATGCAAATGGAGCTACCAAAGTTTAATGAAAAACCATCTTTTGGAAAAACCATCGACTCACAAAAATTAATAAAAATCCTGAATTATAATTTCATTCGAAAATCGGATTTTTAAAAATTTTAAATAAAAATCCCAAATTCCATTGGCATTATTGCTTTGGAATTTGGGATTTTGGTATTATATCGGGATTGTATTACCTGCGTTATTTCTTCACGATAATAAACTCGCTTCGCCTGTTCATTGCGTGTTGCTCTTCGGTACAAGCTTCTTTGCAATCAACTTTTGGCTCGCTTTCGCCGTAGCCTTTTCCTGAAATGCGTTCTTTTTTCACGCCTTTAGAAAGGATATATTGCACCGTTGATTTTGCCCTTTTGTCTGAAAGATTAAGATTGTATTGGTCGCTTCCGCGGTTATCGGTATGCGATTTCACCAAAATAACCATCTCTGGATATTTGTTCATCGCCTGCACCAATTTGTCGAGTTCAAAAGCGCCTTCTTTAGTGATATTGCTTTTGTTGTATTCAAAATAAATATCGCTAAGCGCAACTACGTCAGGCATAATAATTTTCTCGATTGGTTGCAAGTCAGCAGCAACCGGCACTTTTCCACCTTTGCTTTTTGCAACCGGAAAAACTTTGCTTTCGTAGCCTTCTCTGGTTACTTGAATGGTGAATTCCTTGTTGCAATCGACCAAGTAAGACACTTCGCCATTGGGACCGGAAGTTTTGGTTTCGATGATGTTTTTACGGTCATCCAAAATCGAAACTTTTGCGTCAGATAAAAGATTTCCGGTCAACGCATCTTTTACAGTGGTATTGATTTCGACGGTACAAACCGGTGTTGCCTGATAAATATTGTCATTCCCGTCGCGGTTGCTAGAAAAGAATCCGATGTTTTTTGTAGCATTAAAACTAAAGGCAAAATCGTCTTTTGGCGAGTTGATTGGAAGACCAACATTAGTCGCTTCGGCATTTGATTTATTTAAATCTAACATAAAAACATCTAGGTTTCCGAAGCCTTTTTTTCCATCTGAAGAGAAAAAAAGCACGTTATCATCGGTAATCGACGGGAAGCTTTCGTTTCCTGCAGTATTGACAGCTTTGCCAAGATTTTGTGGTGTTCCGAAGCCACCGCTTCCGTCAATTGTAACTTTCCAGATGTCAATTCCGCCTTCTCCACCCGGCATATCTGAGGAAAAATAAAGCGTTTTTCCGTCTTTACTCAAACTTGGATTACTAGTGGAAAAAGACTTGTTGTTGAAACTCAAATCTGTAATATCACCCCATTTATCGCCATTTTTAGTGGCTTTAAAAAGGTAAACTTGACCTTGTCTGGCATTGTTTTTTTTGTCTTTTACGAATTCTTTTTCTTTAAAACTTTCACTTGCAAAATACATTGTATTACCATCGGCACTCACTGTTGCAGGTCCATCGTGCCATCTGCTGTTGATTTCGGTAACAGCTTCGGGTTTAGAGAAAGTGCCATCAGCGCTCAAAATTGATTTGTACAAATCAAGGAATGGTTCTTCATTCCATCCGTATTTCTTCCCACTTTTATTTCTTGCTGTTGCAAAATATAAGTAGTTATCGTTAGTCAAAACTGCTCCAAAATCCGACTGATCGCTGTTGATTGTCATCGATTTAAGGTCATATAATTTTTGCTGGTTTCTTAACTTCGGAAGATAATTTGGGTCTTTTTTGAACTCGATTGCCCTTTGATCGTTTGGTGCTTTTGAAGCAAATGTTGCCATCTGTTTGTTGGACTCCTCATATTTACCATCCGATTTTAGCATTTGGGCATATTTGTAGTACGTCTCGGCATCTTGTGGCGTTTCCACTACTTTTCCGTACCATCTTGCCGCTTCTTTATAATTGAATACATTGTAATAGCTTTCTGCCAGTTGTTTGTATACATAAGGATCACCTTTGCCGTTGTCAACGAGTTTTTTGTATTCGTCGGCAGCGTCAACATATTCTAAGCGGTTATAGAGTTTATCTGCTGCTTCTGTGTTTTTATTCTGAGCCTTTATCGATGTGGTGCCTGCCAACACTAAACTCAATAATATAT
>JAQSDU010000002.1 GCA_029946065.1 Flavobacterium sp. | reverse complement strand
AAGTGGCAAAAAACTCCAGTTTTCCCTCGAAATACTGAAAACCGTTTAGGTAATCCGTGGTTCTTACTGTTGTTGTACCGCCAATAGGGGGGATTTTCTGGTAATATTGTAAGAATTGATTTGATACCAACACATCTGATACATTACCATCCAAAGCTTCAGTAATACAGCAAAAATAGTCGTCTCGTGTAAAAACGTCAATCCAAAATACTGTTGCAAAACTTATAAAATAAGCACCACTTTTTTCTCCAAATTTATATTTCCTGCTCATGCAATAAAAATAGGAAATTTTTTATTGTGGGCACGAGCGAGACGCTCCCGCTAGCGGGGGGGAGCCTCATTCCAATAAGCACTAAATTCTTCTCTTTTATTAGAATAATGTCTCCTGTTTTGGAAAGACAAGTTGATTAATTTATCTAACTTTAGTAAAGGTGAGAGGTCTCCATCTAAAATATTTGTAGATTCATAAAATAAAAATTCTTTCAACTCAGTTAAATTTTCAATACCTTTTATGCTTTCAATTTCGCCTGAATCCAAGAGTAAAAATCTTTTTAATTTAAAAATCTCATCAATTCCACATATCCCTTTACATCTTTGAATTTCAAGTTCCTCTAGACTATCTCTTATATTTTCAATGCCTTCAATTGATTCAATTTTTTTTAAATTAGTGAGTCGTAAGTGAATAATTTGGCGAAGTGAAAATATGCCTGATAAATTTTCAAGGTTAGCATTGAAAAGCTTTAAATCTTTAAGTTGTGTTAGGTTCGAAAATACCTTACTATCAGATTTATCAAACCTGTTTAAAAATAAGCTTGTCAATTTCTTACAATTAAACAATGAATCTGATCCCTTTCGCCATTCTAATCCACAATTTTCCAATTCAGGAAAGTCGTTGAAATTAATTGGCGTCTTGCAATACGTAGAGATATTCATTGACTTTAATTCATGAAGTGAGTGTATAGGCTGAATTGATTGTACAGTATGATCAATTATAATAACTGATTGCAAATGTGGAAAATTTTTAAGAAAATCTACATTACCTCCTTTCCAACCTTTTCCCGTATTAATTTCAATTTCTTTGACATCCTTATCTATTAACAAATTAAAAAAACTTTCATTCCATTCTACTTTAAAAATAGCTTTAAGTCCGTATTGTCCGTTTTCAAATTGTATATTCATTTTTATTTTGGCATTAAATATTGTCGTGCAGGCCCAATTGGATTACGCACGTTTTCTAAATTTTCTATTCCACCTAAGTCATTTATTATCAGTTGTTCAGCAATTTCCCTGACCGCCTTACCTCCTAAAACTTCTGTTGATTCCAACACATCTGATACATTACCTTAATAGTTGATTTTCTGGAAATTTTACAAGAAATGATTTTATACCAACACATTTATTTGATAAATTACCAAATTAAAAATATTGTAATAGATACGTCGCGAAAAAGTTGCAGTAAAGATGTAGAAAAATCACATTAAAAAGTGATCTAGTTTTAATGTACAAAAATGACAATATTATTGAAAATATGAAAGCATATACCAAGCCTGTATCAGTAAAGATGTGAGCCAGACTAAAACATAATGATAGTATTAACACTGATGTGATTTTACTCTTTGACTTTAAGAATTCATTTAAGAAATAATATCTATATATTATTTCCTCTAAAATAGCGGTAATACTGGTTAGCACTATACTTAAAAAACTGATACTTTGGTGATACATTAAATCTTTTCCTATTATGCTTTGCACAAATAACTCGTAAGATATTATAAAACAACTTGAAATAAGCAAATACATTCCAAGTAAAAATATATCACTTTTATGAATTTCTAATTTTAACAATCTATATTTGGTTTCTTTGAGTGTAAAAATGATTAAAAATGGTATGCTTATAGAAAAATACAAATTAAACTCTTTACTGAGATAAAGTATTATTAAAAATAGAATTGTGAACAATATTAATTTTTTTTGTATCATAATTAATAAAATCTAAACATATATCTATCGAAGATACTAGAATGGGTTTTCCAATTTTGCATATTATTTAACATCGATGGCTTTTGAAATTCCCCCGGTTTTCTAAAAACATAATCAACTAATCTTTGTATACATTCTTCGGTTCTCATAATCTTATTCTGGAGTGGTTCTTGTTCTTGTATTTTTGTAGTAGACAATAACTGACCACCGCCTTTACCAATTAATTTTGTTATAATCTTACCAAACCCTTTATTAATTACATCATCACCATAGTCGTTAATTAATTTAGTTATTCCACTTCCCCCAAACTTTGAACTAACAGCTTCATATTCTAAAAAGGCGATTCCTTTAGGCGTAGGTATAAAAGGGTGTACATCTAAAAATGCTTTAATTTCCTCCCAATTTTCATATCCATAGTCATTGGCTATCTTTTTAGCTAAACTTGTATTAAACTCGCCACGGTCTGTTAAATCAAATTCATTTGGTACAAACTGCGCCCCCCTAGGCCCCAAATCTCCAGTCAACGCGTCAATCAAAGCATTCATAAACCTTCTATTCTTTATTCTTTCGGAAATATCCCGCTTATGATTTGAATTAATCCTAGTATTAAAAACAGTAAAAGGATTCGCACCCGCATCAATCGCCGCCCAGTCATCCTCTACACCTTGCACCCATGTACTGAAGTTAGATGCATCTGTAGTTGCCCCACTCGGATCAGAAAAAAATACAGGATTACTATCATACCCATTATAAGGCGACTGCCCAAAATGGTCAATAGGATCAATCACTACCCATCTTCCAATAGAAGGGTCATAATCCCGAAAATCCATGTCATACATGTTCAACCCAAACTCATCCTGCCATTCCTTGCCGTTGTACTTATAATCAAAATCACCATCGCTCTTGCCGTTGGCAGCATCCCTAATCCCAACCGTATTTTCAATCTTTTCATACTGAGACTGGCTCATGTTGTAATTATTATGCTTTAAACCATAAGCATAATAATTGTTCTCCTCCAGTATTTTTACAACATTGTCAATAGGTTTTATACCAACACATCTGGTACATTACCCATTTGATACATTACCCGAAAAGAACAAATGGATTAATTTTTTATATTTTTCTTTTAGTAATTTTTTTAATAATCAACCAGACTAAACCTAGGATAATAAATAAAAAAGCTAATATTAGAGAAACAATCTTAGAAATCGTGAAATAATCGAAAAGATAATAAGTGTCATAACTATTATAAACGAAACTATTACCTCTCATTAAAAAGCCTCCTGTTAATAAACTACAGATTATTGCTACAAACAAGATTATAAATTTATATTTTCTCATAAGCGCACATCATCTAGAAAGAAAGCATTGAAATAAGTAAATTTTCCCATCTCGACGTCAGCATAATTTATATCGGGAATAACTTTAGTAACTAATTCATCAGGGAATCTATTGTAATTAAAAGCGTCTAGAATATTTCTTGTCATTTCAATATGTAAGCTAAATTTTTCAATTTCCACCTGTCTGTCACGTTGAGGTGATGTTATCCATCGATACGGTTTCGACTCGAAGGTGTTTTTCAAAACATAAACATAATAATATGGAATCAGTATACTCATATTAATATAAAATTGAAATAAAACTTCTTCTTCAAAAAAACTAATTTTATAAGTAATACACCTATCTGAAGATTCCAACGTTGCTTCTTCAATGTTTTTAAGAATCTCGTGACTTTTAAAAGTGTTTAATATTTGTAAACTCAATCCATCATTTTCAATATCGGCAAATGCAGAATTAATATTGCCAATGAGGTTTTTAAACTCAAAAGTATTCATATATTTTGAACGCTCATTCATTGCACAAATATTCACTGGATAAAACGTATAAGCTAAATTCCTTAATATTATTTCAATCATACTTATTTATGTTTAAAGATAGTTGGTATGACATTATAATTCATTGAATTAAAATTGAGTCTTGCACCGGGTATAGACATTTCATATTCATTTTTCAATTGTGCTCTAAAATACTGTTCTACTTGCATAGGTGATTCTGTAGTACCTGCAAATAAATGACAAGTCCTATCCATTATACGATTTACTATACCGGCAGTTGCAGCTGCAGCAACTTCATTTGTTATTTTTGTATCTCCTACTTTTAAACCTATTGGTACTGTAAATTTTATCGGCTGAGGGAAATACATAAAATATTTGTATTCTATGATAACACCATCTGGTCCCAGTTTTCCTAATGCGACCCAAAAGTAAAGTCCGGTAACAACTGACTCTTGCCATCCACCTTTAAAGTTTTTGAATTTGAAAGATTTTGGGTCAGGATAAAAATCATTCTCAACAAACTCATACTCATACATAGCAACAACTGAAACCCCAATACCATCCTCAGGTACAGCAGTCGGATCATTACCGATATAATATCTATACCAACTTCCAAAAGACGTCCCTTTATACAGAAAGCCTTCCATACCATTACGATATCTTCCTCCCGTTCCAAATCCATTGCCACCAGACAAAACATCAAAAAAATTATACTGCCTTCCTTCAGTTCTGTCCATTGGTGGGATATAAATCCCAAACTCGTCAAATTTGTTACGCCCTTGTCCATCAATACCGCTTTCACGGGTAACATTTCCTCCACTAGGATCTGCCCAAAACACAGGATTACTATCATACCCATTATAAGGCGACTGCCCAAAATGGTCAATAGGATCAATCACTACCCATCTTCCAATAGAAGGGTCATAATCCCGAAAATCCATGTCATACATGTTCAACCCAAACTCATCCTGCCATTCCTTGCCGTTGTACTTATAATCAAAATCACCATCGCTCTTGCCGTTGGCAGCATCCCTAATCCCAACCGTATTTTCAATCTTTTCATACTGAGACTGGCTCATGTTGTAATTATTATGCTTTAAACCATAAGCATAATAATTGTTCTCCTCCAGTATTTTTACAACTTCGTCAATAGGGTCATAACCATAACTCAGTCTTACATTGCCCAGATGGTCAGTATAATTATACACATAATTAAAGTGATGCCCGTTCTCATCTTCGGTATTCTTTACATAACCTTCCGAAGTGGCAAAAAACTCCAGTTTTCCCTCGAAATACTGAAAACCGTTTAGGTAATCTGTGGTTCTTACTGTTGTTGTACCGCCAATAGGGGCTGTGGTACTGCTCACTTTCTTGCGCACCTTTTGTCCTGCTGCGTTATAAAGATATTCTATTTTCCTTAGGTTGCCAAACTGTATTCTTACCGGTAGGTTCAGGTGGTTGTAGGTGATGGTGGTAATCCCCTTGTTTTGGTCTTTCTTGAGGTTGCCGTTATCGTCGTAACTATAATCATCGGTATCGTCTGCTACATTCGCATCGCTGTCGTCATCAAAGCCGTTTGGGTTGTTGGTGTCGTCGGTCACCCGCATCAGCCTGTTGGGCGATAACGGGTCGTAGGCATAGGCAAGGTTGTCGATCTGCAAAGCAAATACATTGTCATCATATTCGCCGTTGCGTTGCAGATCGTGTATGTTACCGTTTCGGTCATAACGCATCGTCTCGTCATAGGAATGCAGTACAGGATTGTTTTCTTCCTCAATATGTTTCAGATAGGTCGCACTTTTCAGCCTGTTCAAATCGTCATAAGCATAGCCATACATCCGCAGCACATTGTCGTTGGCAGTAATCCAAAAGGTTTCGGCAATGTTCCCGTTATACAATTTGTCAACACCTTCAATTGCGTCATCGGTCTGGTTGTAGTTGATTTTAAAGGCAAAAAGGTCGTTCTCCAAATCAGTAACATCATTAATGCCCGTGAGCCAACCACGGATGTTGTAGCGGTAATCAACCGTCTGCAAACCGCCTACCGCCTTGGTTGTAAGGCGTCCGAGTTCATCATATTCGCTAATATCCATGTCCTCTACATAACCAGAAACACCTATCTGATGTTGGTGCTGCTTTAGCTTATCATTATCATAATAGCTATACAGATCCTTTACATATATTTCCGTCGTTCCAGATGCGGCATCTCGCTTGTGGCGGTTAATAGTATAGGTAACTTTACCCGAAAAATCATAGTAGCTATCGGTTTGGCTGTAGCCGCTAAGATAGTTCTTAGTCTTGGTCCTTAGTACACGTGCTTTGTTGTCATAAAAGCTGTAGGTGGTTTCGCCAATATAATCGGTCGCCGTTTGCAACACCCTTACCCACGAGCCGGTCGGAAAACCCTTTGGCTTTTGGGTACTGTTGTTATAAAATACTGTTTGCCCTTCGACCGTTCCAAAGGTAGTAGGAGCATCGGGGTAATTATAATCATCAAAATAATTGACAGTCAACACATGATAATCCAAAGTAGGAAATGTTAGCGTATTGTAACGAAATGATACCCCATTTATCGTAGTATCTGTGACCGATTTTGTCTCGTTAAGCGCATACGTAGTGCCGTTAAGGTCGTCTTGCAGTTTGGTACGTGCATCTTGGTCAACAGCTCCGTCTCTATCCATTACCCATGCTGTAAGGACATTACGGTTAAAAACATCATATTTGCTTGCCAGCCAACCGTATACACCAGTCCCAAAAGGCGATAATGCAGGACCTGTAGCGACAACCCTGTTCAGTTTGTCGTAAACAATAAATTCCCATTGCTTGCCCGGCAGTTTCTTTTCTACCAGTCGGTTTTTGTCGTCATAGCGGTATTGGTAGCACAATGCATCGAGCATCCCCGATGTATCCCCGATTATCGCTGGCGGTATTACAAGACTGAGGTTCCCAAACTGGTCATACACATAATAGGTATCATAAGGATCATCATTGCCGTTAAAGCTGCGCTTGAGTAGCACTTGTCCTTCGGTATTTTTATATTCTTCGGTGGTGTTTGAATGCCCCGAAACCCAGTTCTCGTTTTTCATAACGGTTTTATACAGCTTTTCTACCGGATAAAGTGTCGTGCCCGTGGCATTCCCAATGGTAACATCATACAGGTGGAAGGTGGTGTTCCAACTGGCGGTAGCGGTATATAGTTTTATGTTATCGCTCAAGGCATTTAGTCCATATTCATATTTAATGGTATGCCCGTTGCCTATAGCCCAGTCATCGCCCGGTGCGGCTTGTTCCAATACCCGGCTGAAAGGCGAATTCTCAAAAGTTTTTTCGGTATAGGGATTATTGCCGTCAGCGCCATACTGTGCGCCATAATCTGTGATGAGTTGCGAAATCGCATCTTCATTACTCATATAATCCATACTGTTACTCCTTGAGACAAGTGGGAGATAGTCTTTCGGCATGCGCCCCAACGCATCATAAACGATAGGCACAATGATATCATTTCCACTCATCGACTGTCCCGCAGCCAACTTTTGAATCGGACGGCCAAGACCGTCAAAATAAGTAACGGCGACAGTGGCTTCGGCAACCGCTGGCGAGGCGATCGGACTTGTAGTAGGTACTTTATAGACCGTAGTCTTTACAAAATTTTGATTCGTACTTTGTGCTAAGACAAGTGCCGGAAAAATCAATAAAAAATAGAATAGCTTTTTCATCTTGTCTTAGTTTTGAGTCTTGTTATTGTACTTGTTTTCTTTCAGCAAATTGCCTTGTGCGTCATATACATATTGCAAGCGATTTTGTTCATCATAGCTATAAGTCATACGTTGCCCATTCATGTCGGTAACGGTACTCATCCCAATCAAAGGTTTATAGGTATAAGTGGTAACCCTTGCCCCGGCTAGTGCACTATTGTTGCGCAATGCGTCAAGTTTGGTGAGTAGTAAAGCTTCAGATCCAGCCGACCCAGAAGCTACTTCTATATCTGTAATTAATGCTGTTGGGATATCGGAATAAGCCATGTTCTCAATCTTAGCAACCGGCTGTGTCCTGTTATAGCCCCAAACATAACTGGTCTTTATTCCATTCTCCGGCTGCGTCTCCAGCACATTGCTGTACTGGTCATAAGCATTGGTATGCGTTATAGTTGTAGGAGTATTACTTCCTTTCGCTGAGGTTACGGTAACCGGCAGATACGAATTATTATTTGCCAGCGTATTGCTATAATTGATCTTGGCGGTAGAAAGCAACGAAGTCCCTTTATAAGATTTCACTTCTTTCGGGTCGGCTAGGCGGTTTTGCGAATAAATGGAGTTGCCGGTATCATAATCATAAGTCGTGGTATAGGTCTCACCAAGCCCATTTACTACAGCCGTACTGGCCAATTGCCTATTGGTAGGATTATAAGTATTGGTTTCTATAGTAGTCAGTGGATCTGTAACTCCGGGAAAATAGCGTTTGGATATTTTTTGTGTCAGCCCTGACCAACCGTATGTGATACTGTAATGCGGATGATTGGTGTCATGCACAATGGCATAATCGTAAGATCCGTAAGTAAAATCATTGCTGCTTAGAAGTTCATTATTAGTGTTATAAATCTTCTCCGACAGCAATAGACCCCGCCTGTGGTCATCTTCTACCGAAACACCTTGCACAATATCTATATAATCTATATAGGTACTATAGGTATATTCTGTTTTTCCATTATTTGGGGTGTCTGTAACGGTGATGTTTCGGTAGCCTATCTGGTCTGACATCCTTTGCCTAAGTTCTTCTGGAGAATAATAAATATCAACAGCTACACCACTGCTAAAACCCGGTTTGTCAAATAAATTATAGCTGTAATTTTTTTCTTTCGCCGGATATATGCCGTCAAGGTTATACTGGGTCATATCAACATAATAATTTTGCGGTACATCGCTTTTATCGAAATAACCGATGCGCTTGATCCTGATACCGCCGCCGTAAAAAAATGTTGTGGGGTTAGGATTATTTTCTATCGTTTGTATAACAACCTTACCCCTGATAATGTTGGCAGGGCCGATACCGGAGCAGGTAATGGTGTAAGTGCCCGGTGTAAGCAGAATTCCTCTACCTAAACACCTATTCAAATTATTATCAACAGAATTGAGCGAATGATTTACCGTACCCTCAGTCAATGCAGGTGCAGGTCCGTAAATGGTGAATGATGCTTTTAAATTAGGATTACCATTTTCATCTTCAATCCCGGGTACAGTATAGGTGTAAGCGTCGGTTGTAAAAAAATAAGTTTTGGTCGCCGTAATCGTAAATTGGTGAACGGCACTACTTCCGCCTGTGGTGTAAGTATCAACATAGGGAACACTATTGCTGTCTGCATTAAAAATAGTTCTGATATCATTTCCTTCAATAGCACCTTCGGGTATTTCAGCAGGAAGTGAACTGTAAAACTGACTAAGTGTTTCATCCAGATGATACTTGTTATCTGTCCCTAGATAATAGTTGTTGTAAGTGTTAGATTCATAATCATAAATAATACTTCCACCTGATGGCAACACCATTTGTTCAAGCACACCAACAGTACAATAATCGGGGGATGGTGCAAAAACATACCAGTTATTATAGTAGCAATCGTCAATAGTATTCTTGTATCCCCACATATCAACACTTTCAGTAGCGCCGGATATACCTGAAGGTTTATATTTTAAAACATAAGTATCTTTTTGTGTAGTATTTGGATAGGATACTTCAACTTTATTAAGATTCTTGAACACACCCCCAATATCTAGATTTAGAGTCTTAATTTGTGCGCCCGATAAATCTTTAAGTTCAACACTACTTATTCTCAAGTTTTCTGTATAAACATTTGAAGTCCCTGTAGAGTAATTAAATACAAATTTTCCAAAACCATTGGAGTAAATGGAATCTATTTTTTTGTACTTATCTGTAGTTTCATCTGGAATAAAATTCCGGTATTTAAAACTCATTAACTGTTTACCATTATTGTCAGAAATAGACCCAAGGTGGTAAGCACCTTTGCGTGTTTCTATAGAATTATCCTCTAAAGTCACATCTGTGGTATCATAACTATCAAATAGGTATTTATACCCTTTATCGTCATAAACAGTAAAACCGATGATATTAGAAAGCGTAGTAAAATTGACCAAAATCTTTAAAACTTCGCCACTGTTAGTTCTAAAATCAGTGACAGATAAATTCGTTGCAGTTTTAACAACGCTAAACCTTCCCATGTGACCCATAAAATTAAATTCGTAGTAATAGCCATGCGCTTCGCCAAATGTCTCATCAACGAGTCGCTTTACAATTGTACCACCTGAACTCATACTCCATCCTAATCCGCAATCTCCAGCTTGGCTATATGCCGATACACTCGAAGCATGATAAGATAATCCGATATTCATACCAATACTTTTGCTTCTTGTTGGTAATGATGCAAAAGGAATACTAACATCTGGAATTCCGGTATAAAGACCCACCGGATTATCTTCAAAACGCATCAATGCAGCTACTGATGGCTCCTCTTGTGCTTGAACCGAAATCACTCCCGCTATCAAAAAGCATATAATAATTAAACTTTTCATTGGTCTTTTCATCTTTGTGTGTTTTAATTATTGCTTAACCCCTTTAATAACCTTCAAACTAACCTCTCCCTTATCCGTCGCCACCTTCACTATATAAATCCCTTCAGGATAATTCCCCAAATCCACAGGAATCGTCCTTTCGCTTACCTTATAATCCTGCAATTGCCTGCCTGATAAATCATAAACCGAAATATTTCCTTTCGTATAATCAAACCCTACGATCACATTGGTATATTGCTGTGTCGGGTTCGGGAAAGCCTCAATTTTCTTAGCATCTTTAATTTTCTTGTCTTTATCCTTTAATTTTACCACCCAAAAATCATTATTTCCCAAATTAGTTTTCTTATCCCTCGATGCTCGTAACCCGGGTTTAGGTCCCGATTGCGCCATCGCACCACCCAATTTGTCCAGTGTGTTTTCGCCTATATTACCTGACTTAAAGGCGTCACCCGGCGCACCAACACCCATCTTTATCGGACTATCTTTATCCTGTCCAATCGCTTTATTGATACCATCAGTAAAGTTTCCCGTCTGCTCTTTATAATAATCATTTGCCTTATTGGTTGCATCACCAACAGTCTTATCCATTTCTTGATTCAACTGATCTGCCGCCGCTATATTTTCATTTTTGATATTGTTATTAAAATTGCCATTTCCCTTTTTTCCTCCTTTAGAGGTTGGGGGGCTTGGGTTGCTCGTCCCTGCCATCAAATAGCCACCATCCCGAGTTTCAATTACTTTTCGCAGTATATCCACACCGTCACTGCCAACAGTCCTATCCCAAAGTTTATCACCTTTTTCAGAAATCTTAACGGCGATGTAATCATTGGTACCTTCATCGCCTTTGCCTTCGCTTCGGGCATAGCCGCCGATTAAAAAACTATGATCGTCATTCTCCACCAGCGAAGTCAAAATATCTACCTTTCCAAAGTCGTAGGTTTCCTGCCAATCCATCTGTCCGTCTTGGTGTAATTTTATCACCCAAAAATCTGTTCCGCTGCGGTTGGTTTTACTCTTGTTTCCCGTAGCACCTGAATTCGAGTTTCCGCCAATGATATAGCCTTTATCATAAGTCTGTTGTACGGCAAAAAGCTGATCGTCTTTGTCGCCGCCCAATGTCTGCTGCCATTGTACATGGCCTTTATCATCCAGTTTCAATACCCAAAAATCACTACCGGATCCGTAATTACCGTGTGCTTTTTCTACTGATTCAGGAGAGTTGGAATAACCCCCTAAGATATAACCGCCGTCGGTTGTGGGAGCAATTGTTTTGAGCATATCTGCATATTTTCCGCCAAAGGATTTTTGCCATTCTTCTTTACCGTTTGTATCGATCTTGATGATCCAATAATCCATATTACCGCTGCTTTTCGAGGTTTTGCTACCGTTATTATTTGATGCGGAAGTGCCTCCAATAATATAACCGCCATCTCTGGTTGGGCAAATGCTAACAAGATCGTCCTGGCCGCTACCTCCAAATGTTTTTTGCCATTCTTCCGATCCTTTAGCATTGAGTTTTATAATCCAATAATCGTTTCCACCGAAAGCATCATCTGCCTTATTGAATCCTTTTGAAGAATTGGAAGTACCGCCGAGAATAAAACCGCCGTCATTGGTGTTTTTGATACTGACCAATAAGTCCGAGCCGCTACCGCCAAAGCTTTTCTGCCAGTCTTCCGAGCCGTTTTCATCCATCTTCCAAATCCAATAATCTAAGTCGCCGTTGGCAGCTTCTGTTTTATTCCCACTTTTCAATGAAAGTGAACTCCCTGCTAAAACGAAGCCGTAATCGGCTGTGGGCTGTACATCGAATAAATATTCAGCCTGTCGGCCACCGTAGGATTTTTCCCATTGGATGTCCTGCGCCAGCAAAGGAAATGCAACAAATAGGAACAGTAGAGAAAGCTGTTTCATAATATATTAAGGTATTTAGATAAAAAAATAAGTATGTTAATAAGTAAAACTTCCAGATTATATCACACCCAATCGGTTCTACATTTTATAAAAAGCGAGGGTTGCTTTTTTATTAACGTCATAAATCTATAAAAAAAATCGCACAAAATATAGAAACATTAAAATGTTTTAAATATTTTCATTTTTTTAAAAGTAGACTTTACTATAAATTAACCTGAGGAAAGTTTTCGATATTTATTCCAACAAATGCGAATAATCCTCCGGCAATTCCGCATCAATATCCCGAAGGTATTTGTCCAATGCTGTCATCGTAGCATGTCCGGTAATAAGCATCAACATACTCTTTGTCTCAAACTGAGAATGGTTTTTGCGGAGTTCTCGGTAAAGTTTAGTGATAAAAGTATGCCTGAAACTATACATGCCATAATCGATACCTAGTTTGAAAGGCACTTTAACAACTTCTTTAAATCTTTTGCTGAAATTATCACGCCTGTTATTTTCAGTAGCTTCCCATTCATTTCCTAAGCCAGTAGGGGTGAAGAGGTAATGTTCAGGATTCAATACTGATAGATCGGGTAGGTCGTCAATTAGTATCTTTGGAATAATTTTTATTTTGACCTTTTTATTCTTGGTTTTTAGATAGAGTTTTTTGTCAATCAAATCAATATCTTTTATTCTTAATCTGCAAACTTCGACGGGTCTAAGAAAATTATAACAGACAAATTTTATGAAGAGCAACAGCAAAGGATCATTCTTCTCCAAATGATCGTAAATGTCCTTCTGCATTTCAGGCGTGTAGGTTTTGTTCCGCTCAGGATTGGACTTTAAAACATTAATTTTTTTAATGATATTTTCACTGATAATTTCGTTGTCTTCCAATACCTGAAACAGCGAGCTTAAATCTGTTCTGGTATTATTTCTGTTTCTTGCACTTGTGTCGTTCAATATAGTATTGAGATAATCATTGACAACTTTTTTCGTAACATATGTAATAGGCTTGGTCTCGTCTAAAGATTTTTTGAACTTTCTGATGCGCAGTTCAAAATTGTTGTACGTGGTATCGCTAACGGAGTTCTTTTTTATTTTTAAAGCAAAGTCAAAAGCGTCTTTTATAGATAACGAATCCGAAAGTACTTCAATAGGCTTAGCAATGACCTCTTTTTGAGTTGGTGTTTTTTCCTTTATCGATTTGTCAATCTTTTGCGTTTCTTCATTTAAAAGTGTTAGATCATTATCTTCATAAGGATTGAAACCTTGCTCAAGTAGAAATTCTAGCGTATCTCTAAGCATTGAAAGATAATTCAGTCTTTCTGTTTTGGTTTTAAATCGATTTGCGCCACCTTTAATATTAGGCATTCGTTTTAATTTACTTGTTTCAGCATCTCGAAAACTGTAAAAGATATACCAACTTTTATCAAGTGCTTTCTTTTTTTCGACTTCATTAAGTTTGTTCCAAGCGGAAATATCGACACCACCGGTGAATATTTTTGGCACAGAAAAATCCTTGCGTTTTATCAATTTTTTGTAGCTAAAAATTCGAAAATCGTGTACTGTATCGTGTACTCTTTGTAAATGTAGAAAAATTCCGGACATAAAAAAACGGCTTAGCATACACTAAACCGTTGATAATCACAATAAAGTCTTTCGTAGCGAGGACGGGAGTTGAACCCGTGACCTCAGGGTTATGAATCCTTATTTATTGGTTTTATATGGTTTAATATGATGCTTAAACCCTTATTTTATTGATATGTAACAAACAATAAATTCATATAAAACCATAAAAAAACGTCATTTGTTTTAGCATTGTTTTAGCAAAATTTCTTATCTTTGATATAGAAATTAAAACAATCATCATGGCTACCATTAAAGCTGTTATTCTTCCGAGGGCTAAGAAAGACGGAACCTATCCGTTGGCTCTGCGTATTACCAAAGATAGAAAATCGTCTTATATTTTCATGGAGTATTCCGTGAAAAAAGAAGACTGGATTGCAGATGAACAACGCGTTAAATCCTCGCACCCAAATTCAAAGCGTCTCAACAACTTCATTCTTGCTAAAAAAGCGCAAGCAAGCGAAACGTCTCTTGAAATTGAAACGCAAAAGAAAACGGTGTCAGTGCGTGCCATCAGGACTAAAATCAAGCCGGAGGCAGGAAGTACTTTTGTCCCACAGTCAGAACTCTATCTAAGGAACTTTGAGCGCACAGGAAATTACAATTGCTTTATCGCAGAAAAGTCGCGGGTAAAAATCTTCATTAAGTTTATTAGCGGTAAGGATATTACCAAAGAAAAACCGACAGGAAAGAAAGACCAAAAGGAAACAGGTCTTAGCGATATCGCCTTTTCAGACATTACTGCCGGATTACTTGCCAGATTTAAAGTTGAACTTGCAGCGAAGCGCAACAGCAGCGACCGCACCATTGCCAACTACATGATGACAATACGCGCTATATTCAGCCTAGCAATTAAGGATAGTGTTATTGAAGAAAAGTACTATCCTTTTGGCAAAGGCAAAACCAGTATTGAATTTCCTGACAGTACAAAGGTTGGTATTAGTGCCGATGATTTGGCAAGGTTAGAAACTGTCGTTCTCGAAAATCCTGCCCATGATCATGCCAGGAATCTATGGCTTATCTCTTTCTATTTTGCCGGAATGCGTATTTCTGACGTATTGCGTTTGCGTTGGTCAGATTTTAAAGAAATGCGTCTCCACTATACAATGGGTAAAAACAACAAATCGGGGTCACTCAAAACGCCGGAAAAGGCTCTTGCCATTTTAGATAAATATAGGAAGTCTAGAAATTTATCGCATGACTTGATTTTCGACGATTTGAAAGTTCTTCCTGACCTAAAAAATGAATATGAAGTGAAACGAAAAATTGCTTATGCAGTAAACCGTTATAATAAAATGTTCAGTAAATTTATTGTTCCTGCCGCAAAAGTTGATGGTAAGGTAACAATGCATATTTCTAGGCACACCTTCGCAACGTTAGCCGCCGATAAAATTCCGGTTCAGATGTTGCAGCAACTTTATCGTCATAGCGATTTGAAAACGACGATTGGATATCAGGCTAATTTTATCTATCAAAGTGCGGATGATGCTTTAGATGCTGTGATAGGTAATTAAAGAAAAGCAGTCATTTTGTCATTTATAATCGATAGGCACATTTCTTGCTTGTAATCGCTTGAGAATGAACTCGCAAATTAATTAACTGTTATGCCTATTAAATCAAAACTACTATTTATCCTTATTGGAGACGATAAGACAGGAAAAACAACTTTCCAAAAATTTTTAATCGAAAATCTTCATAACTTATCTTATCAAAAGCTTGAAGTTAATTTAGGATTTCCTATTAAACACGCTCAATACAATGGTATTCATAACGGAATTTCTTATTCTAATAGAAGTATTCAAGAGAAATTGGATGTATATAAATCTATAGATGAATATTTTTCAAAGCATTTTAACCCGAAGGATATTGCTGTAATTTCCTCTCATCTAAATTTCGCGGATGTAGAAGAAATGATACGTCATGGCAAAGCAAAATATTATAACGTTATCGGGGTATTTTTTACAAATTCAATTATGTACAGCCCTGATCGGAATTCAAAGATTTCGGGTCTTAATTGGGATGAAAGATTAGTGGTTGAAAACCCGCACGCTACTGGCGATGTAATTACAAAACAATTGCAAGAAAACGCAGAAAGTTTCGTAAAGATGTTAATCAAAAGAACTAATATTTAATATGTCCGCTAAAAGCTGTAAGTCTTAGTTATAAAGCTTGTGGTTTTTAACGAATACCAAACTAACAATTATGAGTATAGAAAGATATTTTATAGATACGCATGGAAATGATGATGATGCTTATCGTGAAGCCGTAAATTATGCCAGTAACATGGCTAATGAAAATGAAAATATTTCAAGGATAGTTTTCTTAGTCGGAACGAAAATTCAAACTGGATGGCTTGAAAGGATATACAATCGCGACATTGTGAAAAAGTTATTTGCAGGTTTAAAATTCAGTGATTGCAGAGTCAATTTTAAAATTGAAACAAAAATAACTTTTAACGACTTCGGGAATAAGAATTCGGTGATCGTTATTTCTTGCGGTTTGAATTCTGACGATTTATATAAAATTGACGATTTTGAATGTATTGACACAATCGTTGCAATACCTTGGTTAAAAGAAAGAACGCTTGACTGGGTCAGAACTTGGGGCGCAACAGACTTAAGGGGTGGTCAAAATACAGATACTTTACTTGACGCTTCTCCGGTAGTTAAGGAAGCAATGAACCGATTGGATAAAGCAGTAAATACATCTTCTTCACTAACACATGATAGTGACAGCAATTTGTCGAAAACTTACATTTTAGCCTTACACAAATATGAGCCGGAACTAGATGCGATTGTTGTTACTTCATATCTCAAGAAAGAACTTAACTGGGATGCAAAAACTGCAGAAAAAATTGAGAAGATGATTAATACTCTCAACGCAGGAAAATCATTTCAGGGCGGTGAAAGGAAAGGTTTAAAGAATTTTCACAAGCAGTGGAGTGAGGCCGTTAAAAGCTAGAACTGATTGAAAAGCCCCAACTCATTGGGGCTTTATTTTGGGGTTATGTTGCCCAGACCTTGTCGGCAAATTTGCTCACTAAGCCGTGAAACGTTATACAAACAATGTTTTGATGTTCGCCTTCTAAACTTTCAAGATTGTATATGCCATTGGCATCAGCGGACAGGGTAACACTTCCCAGACCATCCATCGTAAACACGAATTTATTCAGCCCATTTTTATCGGTCGTCATACTAGCGGAGATTAATTTTTGATCAGCAGGAAGTTTCTCTTCCAAGCCAGTTATTATTTTTTGAATGTCACTACCATTAAGCGTATCTGTCATTTATTTATCCTAAAAAAGCCTGAGCTAAAACTATTGTTTTTGTTTAGGGCTATGCTGTCCATTTTTTCCCTGCACACTCTTCGACAAGACCTTTAAGCACGGCGTCTGTGATTTCTTGTTTTCCGTTATATGGATGTATCTCCGTAATTTTAAATACTCCATTTACATCTGACGACATTATAACGATATCTTGTCCGGTCATAGTAATGGTAAATTTTTCAATTCCATTTTCGTCAATTGTCTTGTTTGCATCAAGCGCGGAAGATCCTGCTGTAACAATTCTCT
The DNA here is from genome assembly GCA_029946065.1 of Flavobacterium sp. Lineage (GTDB taxonomy): Bacteria > Bacteroidota > Bacteroidia > Flavobacteriales > Flavobacteriaceae > Flavobacterium. Next base: position 55,189 of record JAQSDU010000002.1, on the reverse strand, counting down.
TTACGCGTGTAATTATTTTTTCGATATCATTATGGTTGAGTTCAAGGGACATTTATTTCTCCTCCAAACATATGGTTTACGACTAGTTACCTGTGATTTTCTTATAGAAAATTTTCAATGCTGCGCGTTCATAGCTGGCAGACAGGAAGAATTTAAGTATAAAATATTTTATTGAAAATATCAAATAAATTATTATCTTTCGGATAACCAACTAATAAACAGCCGAATGGAAGTCATCTGTATGCAAGATGCCGCTTTCTATGACCTCATTGAGCAGGTCGTCAGCCGCCTCAAAAAAGAGAATAATATTATCGTAGACAAGTGGATTAGTGGCGATGAAGCCATGCATCTTCTTAATATTAAGTCTAAGACCTCACTTCAAAATCTCCGTGACGAAGGTAAAATCCGTTTTTCTCAACCACAAAAAAAAATCATCTTATATGACCGTGATAGCATCAATCGCTATCTTGAAAATAATGCACATAACACTTTTTAAAGATGGGGAAAGAAGAGGAAAAAGAGGAAGAGAAAACAGAGGAACAAAAAAAAACTGAAGCCAGATTTAAGGACGGTTATAATCAGGGGTATCTAATCTCTATGTATGACCCAAACATAGCACAAATTTTTGCAAGCGTCGATGCGCAAGACCCTTTTCTCGAGGGTTTTAAGGCAGGCAAAAAAACTCTAGAAATCGAGAAAGAACATGAAAAACTCCCATCATGGTCAAAACGCGAAATTAGCCCGGAATTTAATGAGGTATCAAAACCCAAGGATAAAGGTATAGAACCAGACCGTTAATTTTTTTTTCACCAGCATGAAGCAATTTGACCTTACTACGTCACTTATAGAGCTTTCCGGCGAGGCATCGGAAGCAAGCCATTGGACAATTGGCAATGCGGTGGAAGGTGTGCAGATATTCGGCGGTATCGGCTCAGGGAAATCTTCAGGCTCTGGACGCATGATTGCACTTAAATACCTCCAAGCGGGCTTTGGTGGACTTGTCCTGACGGTCAAGCCTGACGAAAAAGAAACGTGGGAAGAATATTGTGAATTAACTGGCAGAAGCGGCGATTTGATTATTGTTGAGCCAGGAAGAAAAAATCTCTTCAATTTTATTGACTATGAGAGCCAAGACGGTGGGTTGACTGAGAATATTGTCCAAGTGCTTAAAACTGTTATTCGCGCCAGTGAAGACAAGGAAAGCGGGGGCGCAGACAGTCAGTTTTGGGAAATGGCACTCGATATGCTGATATTTAATGTTATTGACCTGTGCAAACTCGCCTATGGCGATCTTTCCCTGCAACGTATATTTGATATTGTTCAAACCCTTCCCACGCCTGAAACCGCTCAATTGGAAAAGCCTACTGCTTTCAAGATAGCCTTTGCAGCGGCAAGTCATAAAGTAAGCCAAGCTATAGAAACATGGGAAAATAAAATGTCTATTGAAGCTGTGGCAGCTTTAAGGGAGAACGGAACCTATGACGAAGCATTGAAAAACAAAATTCCGGAAGCACGGATAATGGATGCCATTGATAATTTTTTCTGGGGAACATTCCTGAATTTAAATGATAAAACCCGTTCCATTATTGAGTTCTCATTTTCGGGATTTTTATTCAGACTTTTACGGGACCCTATTTATTCCTTGTTTTGCCGCTATAAATGTACATATACGCCAGATGATTGCCTTCAGGGAAAAATCATACTCCTCAATCTGCCTGTAAAAACCCATCACAAGATAGGCAGGGATTGCCAAATCATGTTCAAATATATTTGGCAGAGGGCAATGGAAAAAAGGAATGTAAAAGAAAATAACCGTCCTGTTTTCCTTTGGGCTGACGAAGCCCAAAACTTCCTGCATGAGCATGATGCGGATTATCAAGCAACGGCGAGAAGCAGCAAAATTGCAACTGTCTACATCTCGCAAAACCTTCCAAACTATCACGCCAATATGGGCGGCTCCAAATCGGAATACAGAGTTAAAGCGTTTCTTGGCACATTGAATACCAAGATATTTCATGCAAATGCGGATATAGAAACGAACCGCTATGCTTCGGAACTCATCGGGGACGGATCTTATGAAGAAACCTCCCGAACCGTGTCTGCCGCAGGCGAATTTTCTTCATCAAATACAAGGTCACATAAGATAGACCGTCTCATCAGGCCGGAAGCATTTATACGGCTTAAAACAGGTGGCGACCTTAATAATGGCACTGTCGAAGGATATCTGCATTTGCAGGGCAATCCTATCAAAGATGGTTTCAATCACATTAAAATACAATTTAACCAAAACTATATGTCAGACCCTTAAAAACAAACAAATCATGAAGAAAAACATTTATTACACCACCACTTTCCAAAGAAAAAATCCGCTCGTTGAATGGTTTACAGGGCTATTTAAAGCCTTTGCATCGCCTTCAAGACTGCTTCTTGAAGGCTTTATCCGAAAGGATTTCGGGGAGCGCTACTTTAATCTCTATTCAGTTCTAAGTTTGGCAATATCATTGGCCATCCTGCCCGTGCTTTTTCTCAAAATTCCCGAATGGATTGGCGGAAGCGGCCTTGGGGCTGACCCAATGGGCATATCCGATTTGGGAGGCACTACCCCAACCTATGCAGGTAGTAGCCTAACTTCTCTTTTTCCGCGTTACCTCGGCTGGTATTTCTTTCTGGTTGCATTCATCGGTGTAGGCGTTAAGCACCATCTAGATATGCTTCGTAATCCTTCTGTGTATGATTTCGAGAAATTTAGTCTTTGTAGCGGAACGATCAATCCTCTTTTTTACAAGATTAAAATTCCCGGCATCAAGACCGATGTAAGGCTGATTGAATGTCTTTTGGAGCCTTTGTTTTTCTTTACCATCGGCTTTGTCTTGTGGTTCTTAGGCCAAACACTTGGCAATCTTATTATGTTTTGTAGCTTCTGTTATGCCATGAGTTATATATGGGCGTATAAACATGGTGACGATTTTATCATGGATACCATCGATCAAATAATCGTAAATCAGGAACTGGAAAATTCCTTTGTCAACGATGTCAGCCCCGAAGATGCAAAGGGTTTTCAATCACGTGGGAAAAAGCCAGAGGACAAAGAGATGCGCCGACAAATTTTGAACGCGATGATCCAAGAAGAAGAAATTATAGTCGCGAAATAAGTCTCCAAGCATTGCTTAGACGAGATGTCTGATGCTTATTCTCTAAAACTACACCTGTGACAACGACGCACTGCGGGGCTGTGTTAGGTTTGCCTGTACGGATGTTTGATTGTCATTAACGGGAAACGAATGCAAAGCCGATTTCCGTAAAGTCGTTATATACTGAATATATGATAAGGATGATTCAAAGCACATCGGCTGAACATGCCAAAGCATATTTCAATGATGCCTTGGCAAAGTCGGACTACTACGTCAGCGACCAAGAACTTGCAGGGTTCTGGCAGGGTCGTTTGGCGGTGCGTCTGGGATTGGGAGAACGGGGCATGAAAGATACATTTCATGCTCTCTGCGATAACGTCAATCCTGCGACAAAAGCCAACCTGACACCACGCACCAAGGAAATCAGGAAGATTGGCTATGACATTAATTTTCATTGCCCGAAGTCCGTTTCCCTTCTCCATGTTTTCGCGCAGGACAATCATATCCTGAAAGCTTTTCAGGATAGTGTCACCGAAACGATGCAAGCGATTGAGGCTGATGGCAAAACGCTTGTCCGCAAGGATGGAGCTCAGGGCGTGAGGGAAACGTCGGAACTGGCTTGGGCGCATTTTACGCACCAGACGGCAAGACCATTGGAAGGGCAATCGCCCGACCCGCATCTGCACAGTCATTGCTTTGTTTTCAATGCGACATGGGATGATACCGAGCAGCGTACCAAAGCAGGAGAATTCCGCGACATCAAGCGGGATATGCCCTATTACCAAGCCCGCTTTCATAAGGTTTTGTCCGACAAGCTGACGGAGCTGGGCTATGACATCCGGAAAACAGAAAAATCCTTTGAAATCGACGGCGTGCCGCAAAAGGTCATGGACTTATTTTCCAAGCGCACCGATGAAATCGGGCGCATGGCAAAGGAAAAGGGTATTACCGATGCCAAGGAACTTGACGGACTTGGTGCCCGTACCCGTGCGAAAAAGCAAAAAGGGCAAAGCATGGAAGAACTCAAAGCGGAATGGCGAGCGCAAATAAAGGCGCTCGGCAAGGATGGGGAAAGTGACAAGGTGGTGCGCTTTGCGCCCGTCAAGGAAACGCCGACGCTGACGGCGGAGCAATGTCTTGACCATGCCTTGCTGCATTGTTTCGAGCGTGCCTCGGTCATGGCTGACCGCCGTGTCCTTGAAACGGCCTATCGGCACGGTATTGGCACGTCATCGGTTTCTATCGATGGTATCAGCCGCCAGTTCAAAGAAGATAAGCGGCTTATCCACATAACGGAAGGCTCACGGCAAGTCTGCACCACCAAGGGCGTTCTCGGCGAAGAAAAGCACATGGTAGAACTTGCGCGGCAAGGGAAGGGCAAACTTATGCCTGCCTACGAAAAAGCCCCTGAAATGGCTTTAAATGGCCAGCAAAGGGCGGCGGTCGAGCATGTGCTGACCACCACGGACAGGGTTTCGATTATTCGGGGTGCTGCCGGAACTGGCAAAACCACGTTGATGAAAGAAGCGGTTGCCAAATTCGAGGCAGCAGCCAAGACGGTGACGGTGGTCGCACCCACGGCGCAAGCCTCGCGGGTTGTTCTAAAAGAGGAAGAGGGCTTTAAGGACGCAGAAACGGTCGCAAAACTGCTCACTGACAAAAAAATGCAGGACGGCTTAAAAGGGCAAGTGCTTTGGGTGGATGAAGCGGGATTGCTCGGAACCAAGGATATGACGGATTTACTTGAACTCGCCACCAATCAAAACGCGCAGCTTATCCTTGGCGGCGATACGCGGCAGCATTCAAGCGTGGTGCGCGGGGATGCTTTGCGTATTCTGAACACTGTCGCCGGCATCAGGACGGCAGAAGTTAGCAAGATTTATCGCCAAAAGAATGAGGATTATAAATCGGCGGTCGAGGATTTATCCAAAGGCAATGTTGGAAAGGCATTCCAGAAACTGGACGATATCGACTTTATCAAAGAAATCGACCCCATGCAGCCGAATAAGGTTCTGGTCGATGATTATATCGATACCCTGAAAAAAGGAAAATCCGCTTTGGTGGTTTCTCCAACCCATGCCCAAGGCGAAGCTGTGACCGACGAAATTCGCCAAAGGCTCAGACAGGAAGGTATGCTCGGTAAAAAAGAGATTACCGCCTTGCGGCTGCAAAGAGTGAATATGACGGAAGCTGAAAAAGCCGACAGCCGCAATTTTGTGAGCGGCCAGATCGTGAAGTTTAACCAGAACGTTACAGGCTTTCAGCGTGGAAGTTTATGGACGGTGGAACGGACGGATAACAATGAGATAAACCTTGTCAATGCCGATGGCATAACAAAGCCTTTGCCGAAAAGCCACAGTAGCCGTTACGACGTATTCGTCGAGCGGGAGATAAGCCTTTCAAAAGGCGACAAGGTGCTGATTAACGACAACAGTTTCGATGTGAATAAAAAACGTCTCGACAATGGGACGATGCTTGAAGTGACGGCGGTTTCCAAAAGTGGAACGATAAAACTCCGTAACGCGAAAAGCAAAGCTACCTACGAAATTGATAAAGGTTTTGGGCATATCGCCTACGCGCATTGCGTTACGTCATATGCCTCGCAGGGAAAAACGGTTGATGAAGTTTTTATCTATCAGCCTGCCGCGACCTTTCCGGCAACGGATGCCAAGCAGTTCTATGTGTCGGTATCGCGGGGCAAGGACTGCGCCCAAATCTATACGGACGATAAGGAAGCACTATTGCGTTACGCAAGCGAGCTAGGGGAACGCCTGTCCGCACTGGAAGCGGTTAGCAAGGGAAAGGGAGATATACACAGGGATGTTCTCTCGTTCTTGCAGCGTGAGGGCATGGATTTTGAAGTTACAGCAAACGAAAAAACAATAAAACAAAGCAGAGATTATGAGCCTGACAGAGAACTTTGATAAATACAATAAAGCAAACGCACCGCAGAAAAAGGATGCGGAAACGACTGATAGCGAAAATGATATTGAGCTGTACAGTCTAACCGGGCATGTCCGTAATTTGGATTTCGTACAGCCGGACGGTGAGCGTGAATTTTTTAACTACGCTTTGATAACACGCTGTAAAATTTCGTCTGATAAATCTTCTATCTTCCTGAATTATAGCACCGGACATGAGGTGACTATAAAAGGACGTAACCTTGAAATTCTTTATGACCAGCTATTTGGTCAGTTGCCAAAAAGTATTACCGCGATTGATAGAAGGTATGAGGCAACAAAAGATGGCGTAGAGCCAGTAATTTTTGAAATTGCTATAAACAAAATATAGCCCTGATAGAAGCGGTATACTTTCGGAGAAAGATTTAGCGGATAGCGGGAAAAGCTTCAAAGTATTATTGCTTATACTTTTTAATGATTTCCTGCATTTCGTCGGCGCTGGGTAATTTACTTATATTATTAATTAAATTCTTAATTCTTTCGCGACCTTCTTGTTCAGCTTTTAAGGCGCCTGCGGCATCAACAGGGAGGTCAACGACAGCAGCTTTCCCCGAAAATTGCACACTTAAGACTCCATCTACTGGAGTATTGGCGATACGCATTTCCTCACTACCAAAAGAATTGCTTGCGTTTAACTTCATTTTATCTCCCTCAAGCTTTCATTTTGTTCAGATATTGTTCCCATAGCACAAATATAGTTTTAATACGTCAATAGTAATGTTAGAAGTATAAGCGGATGTATGTGTCACGTACTTCCTTAATTGTTTCCATCAACTGATTTTTCAAAGTTGTTATCTTTTTCCTTTCAGTGTCATCTACAGATTCTACATCTAACTAAGCAAGTGAACTCACATTTATTTAGGACGGTTTTTTGGTCTTATATTTATTGAGAAGTTTAACTAAATCGGGCATATCTGGAATTTCTTCAATAAATTTTTCCAATGCTTCCTCTCGCAATTTTAGTGATGCTTCGAGTTCTTTAGCTTTAATTTTTTTTGGTGCTTCGCCTAAGAATTCTGCGGTGAGTATACCGTTTTCGCTTTCATTTGCGATACGAATATTACCGACAAGATATGAATTATCATCATCCAATTTTTTCACTTCATCTTCTCCTGGTGATTTCTGATTTTCTGAATCTGTAGTCATATTACCGTTATGAATTAATTTTTAAAAGTATAAATCCGAGCAAGTTTTTGTAAATTCATCCATCATCTTAAGTAGCTGAATTTTAACAGTTTTTATTGTTTCTAGCTCCGCTGTAGAAAAAGTTAGTTTATCAGACATTAAGTTTCCTAATCCGTCGTCATCACATTCGGCGTTAAGAATAGCTATCACCTTAGACCTATCTCCAAAAAAGGTTGATACTTTAACCTTGATAGGGGTAGATATTAATACTGCCAAACTTGTCTGTTTTATTTGGTCTTTTATTATAACTTCATCAAATTGCTCCTTATTAAGTTTCATCTCATTTTTTGCGTCTTCGTAGAGCATACCCGTTAGGCTTACAATTTTTGCTCTTTTTTCTTTCAAGGCGATGCCACTGTTTCCTTGGTTAACACCAAGTAAAATATCTACGTGCTGATCTTCTTCAGATGTCCAAATACACTCAAATATTTTTGGAAAAAAATCTAATCGAGCCTTCCCTTCTGTATCATTTTTTTTAGGATAAAGCCTTTTAAAAAATGACTGCCTTTTAATCATTACATTAAACTTGAATTCAGGTATGTCTTTGCTTGTCAGTCCTTCATTTACTTTAACTGCATAACTTCTCAAATATTTTGCCCTAGCGATCTTTGCTTTCTCGTATCTCTCCTCTGGATTTAAAACAGTAATACGAAAGTTTGCGTAGAAAGCTAGTGACATGAACCCAAATATTGACCATGAAATAGCACTAGCATTTTCAGGAAACTCTATTTTGAGATAATCTTTAAATCCAGCTTCAATAGCCAATACATAGAGAGGACATATGAATGCTAGAATAAAAAGTAGAATTTTTCTCATCATGACAAACAAATTTAGCCTAATTAGACCTCCCCAACCATCTTTTTTAACCTCAAATTATCCGCTTCCAACATCTGAATATACTTCTCTTTATAAGTATCGACATTGTGGTTATTTTCGACCTTTGAGTTCGTGCCCTGTATCACCTCGTTATGAGTGATATTAAAAACCTGCGAGGCATCGAAGTTTAAAATTTGCGACATATCCACTTCCAATATTTCGGCGATTTGCTGAATGCGTGAAATCGTTAAGTCTGTTTTGTTACGCTCGATATTGCCGTAGGCACTCACACTTAGATTTAGATAGTCAGCCATTTGCTCGCGCGTAAAGCCTTTTAGTTCACGGAATTTTTTTACGTTATCGCCGATATTCAAGGTAGGTGTGTCCATATAATGAAACTGTATTTTGGTTTAGTCAAAGTAACAAAAAAATAGTTTAACTAACAAATTGACAGTCAAAAATAATTAGTCTTTCGCAGAAAATAAGTTGCTTTGTAATACCCCCGTCTTGAATTAACGCAAACAATTTATAACTATGAAAGCACTTAAATTCCTGCTCTGCATGATGTGCGGGGCCGCCTTCGGGCAAAACTCCTACAATGGAAATCTACACCAACAGTTGACCGAAATGTGGGTCAATGGCGCATGGCAGAACTCCATGCGCAGCATTTACACAAACAATGCGAATTATCAGTTCGACCATATCGATGGTGAAAAGTGGGATGTGGCAACCTCCACTTGGCTGCCCTTGTCGCAGGTCGATTATGAACTCACCCTTGAGCAGAATATCGATATTGTCACGCAGCAGAACTGGGTTGAGGAAAGCGAAAGCTATGTTAACGGTCTTAAAACTCAATGGACATATAATACGGATGGAACAAAGAATGTCGTGACAAGTCAGCAATGGGATGGCACACAATGGAAAAATTTTACGCGCAATGAATATAGCTATCAAGATTACGATGGAACGCCGCAAATCATCAAGATCGTTTCCAAGAGTTGGAATGACGTCTCGAACGCATGGGATATAACCATCCAACAGCTTTATACCAATGACATGAGCGGGCATCCGCAACAGGTTATGACACAGCTATATGATAGCGTTAATGATGGTTGGCTTGAATATGGGCGCAAAACCTACACTTCGGATATCAACGGCGTCGAAAGCCATTTGCTGAATGAGGTATATTATTCGGGTGCTTGGCATAATTCCACACAGATTGATATTACCTATGATGCTGACTATAGAAAAACAATGGAATTATTCAATATCTGGAATGATGCCACGGGATGGGGTCCATATATGCGGGTCACTTACGATCATTACGACACGCTCGGGATTGGCAACGTGCAAGCCGCCAGTGTTGGTATTTCTCCTAACCCAGCTACGGACAGGATAAATATTTCTTCCAAACTGCCGCTTACTGCTGTTTCGGTCTATGGACTGGATGGCAGAAAGTACCCTTTGCGTGAAAGCAGCAAGTCGGTGGACGTTTCAGCACTTGCCTCCGGTATTTATATCCTTGTCGCGGAAACAGGGAACGGCGTTGAAAAAATAAAATTCACCAAAAAATAATCAGTCATGGAAAGTTTTACACTTAACGGACTGACGATAAAATATGTCGTCAGAAAAGCCGTCGTTGGGCATATTGAAACGGTCACCAATACAAATACACATGGTTCGACCTATGGCAGGGTTTCAACCAACATTCAGCAAACTTTCTATCTGGAAGATGAAGACAAAAAGCAGTCTGTCGTGAAACTGACGGATTGGGATGTGTCGGCGCTGACGGGGCATGAATTGGTTTTGATATGGGTCGAAACATCAGAAAAGAAGGGTTATGCGCTCGTGCATAACAAAACGCTTGGTTTGTCTTATCATGGTAAATACAGCGACTTCTTCAAGCAATACCCTGATTATCCTTTCGCCATTTATGCGATTGCAAGCCTTCCGGCTATACTTATTTCTTGCTTTTTTTATGGGGCAACGCGAAGCACGCCTGTGGGCTTTGTTGTCTTCCTGCTCGTGGGTGGGGTTACCATGAATTATTTCAGAAAGCAAACAGGCAAAAAGAACAATTCGATAAAGTGTGCGCGTGACCTTAAAATTAAACTTGGCGAGATTTTGAAAGCCATAACGTAAAAGTCGTACGGATTAAAAACAATTTCAAAATCAGGTATTTATACCTAGTCGATTTTAAAAAAAATATTATATATTTCACGCCTACTAACTAGACTCGCTATGAAAGCACAAGCACCATACCTGACAATCCTTTTGCTCTGCGGTGCTTGCTTTGCCCAACAAATATTACCGTCTGCGCCTAAAGCCGCTTCTCTGCAAGTGGTCACGGATATTCCCTTTTCACGGTCAACGTCCAAAAACAATGCTGTCGTGCCGCAAACCTTTAATCCCGACCTGAACAGACAGCAACAGCAAGACCAGGCGATACGAAATGAAGTTGAAAGGGATCTCGCACTTCAGGAAAAAACGATGCGGGATGTTAAAGCCGATATTGACGAAATGAATGAGGAGGCTAAATATCATCTGCCGTCTTTTGGGGGGCTGTCGGGTACAAAATTTTATCGTGACGCTTTTAATAAACTGGCGGCTCTTGACCCCGAAAACTACTCAATCAAGGATGTCAATTTTACGGTTGAAAATGCCTTTTTTGATAACAAACAGGATAGTGCGGAGTTTCAAAGCGTTATACGCCAAACGGGCGATTTTTTACGCGCCAAGATGAAGGAATTGAAATACGACGAAAACAACAACCTTGCTAAAAACTATGTGCTGTTTCAGTTCTTCTCTGAAACCATGAAACTGAAAGCGACGGGGCAACAGCATTTTCCTTTCAAATATGATTTCAACGATTATATGGGGCAAAATGACTGGTCGAAAATGTTTGTGTCAAAACTGATTCAAACGGGCTCAGGTCAATGCCATTCCCTGCCGATGCTTTATTTGATACTTGCCGAGGAAATCGGCGCGGAAGCTTATCTTGCGCTCTCGCCGAACCATTCCTATATCAAATTTCCGGACGAAAATAAGAAGTGGTATAATCTGGAACTTACCAACGGCATGGCGACAACCAATACCTTTATCCTTAATTCCGGCTTCATTAAGGCCGAAGCGATCCAAAGCAAAATCTATATGCAGAACCTGACAAAGAAGCAATTGCTGTCGCAGTTTTATACCGACCTTGCTTCCGGCTATCAGCATAAATTCGGCTATGACAATTTTGTAGAACAAACGGCTAAGAAAGCACTAGAGCTTTACCCTGAAAATGTATCGGCTCATTTACTGCTTGCCAATTTTGAGCGATACCGGTTTGAGTATGTCGCCAAGCAGTTTGGCGTTAACCCTTTTCAAAAAGAGGAATTGCAGAAACTCCGCAGAAACTTTCGCGCTGTTGCCATGCTGAACGAAACCAACGCGCAATATAAAAAACTGGATGATTTGGGTTTTGAACCCATGCCAAGCGAAGAATATGAGAAGTGGTTGGCTTCACTTAAAAACGCAAAGAATAAACAGGATAATGATACTTTTAATAAGCAATTCAAGGGAGTGCTAAAACAAAACGCAAAGAACTAAATGTATAAAAAGCTACTTATAGTCATTTTTATTATCGCTAGCATTTCCGGTTACAGTCAGGAAAAGGACAAGCTATTTGAAGACAGCTACAAGCTGCTGAACGGTATGCTGCATGACGAACAAACCTATAGTTTCAAGAAGGCTGTTTTCTCTGTCGAGAATGCCTATCTTGATGGAAATTTGGACACCGTTACAGTTAACAAGCAAATTCGCGTCCTACATAATCTTTCCGAAACGCTGATAAAGGAAAGATTTCTTGCCTACCTTGAAAAAGATAAAGTCACGGTTAATAAATGGGCTTCTATTTTTGAAGTCATGTGCGACACAATCCCTTTAGTAATAGAGGGCAAGGAATATAAATACATTCCTTTTGGTTACGATTTTACAGATGCCTTTGGTCACGGCGATTGGTCGAATATGTTTGTTTCCAAACTGCTATCGACCAGAAAAGGCAATTGTCATTCCTTACCTTATCTCTACAAGATATTGGCAGAAGAAATGGGCGTTGAAGCCAATCTTGCCCTTGCGCCGAACCATGTCTATATCAAGCATAGAAGCATTAAGGACGGGTGGTACAATACCGAGCTGACAAGCGGCATCTTTCCAATAGATGCTTGGCTCATGGCTTCCGGCTACGTTCATATCGATGCCATTACAAACGGTGTTTATATGAAAGCCCTGAATGACAAGGAAAGCATTGCGCTTGTCATGATCGATCTGGCGCAAGCCTATCAGAATAAGTTTCCTGATAATAACGGCGTGTTTGTCCTGAAATGCTGTGATGCAGCTATTCAAGCCTATCCCAATTTTGCGGCGGCTTTAATTTTAAAGGCCGAAACGCATAAAGCGGCTTTCGAGAGAGAAAAGAACGAAATTGAAGCAACAGCCCTCTATGAAGAATTAGGAAAAGAATATGCCTATATACATCAACTCGGCTACAGGAATATGCCGGAAGCGATGTACCTCAATTGGTTAACGTCTTTGCAAGCAGAAAGAGATAAATACGAGAACAAAAAATTAAGTACCTTTAACAAATAATCAGGAGTATGAAAAAAATATACTTTTTGCTTGTCTGCCTGTTCATGGCAACAATAGCGCAAGCACAGGAAAAATTATCCAAAGAAGAAAAAGCGCGTCGTGCAAAAAATATCGAGGCTGGAAATCCGTTTTCTAAACTTGGCTCCAAGACTAAAGTCGCTACTTTAAGCAATGGCAAATATCTTGAAGTTCAGGACTTGGATAGTATCGTTACAATTGGAACTGTTAGATTTAATACGAATACAAATGAAATAGCCGGATTTATCAAACGTGACAGCCTTTATATAGACGCGCAGCCAATCGGCGATGTGCCAAGTCGATGGATGTCTCCCGATCCGTTAAGCGAAGAATATAGTCAATGGTCACCTTATAACTTCTGCTTCAATAATCCGGTTAAGTTTGTTGATCCTGATGGGCGCGGACCTCTAACTGACTTATTTAATTTGAAAGGAAAAAAGATAGGAACTGACGGTGTTGATAATGGTGTTAAAGTTGTAGTTACAAATAAAACCGAAGCCAGTAGGATTGCAGGTACAACAGGAAATATTGATATGACTACGGTCACTTCTGGAGTTACCTTGCCCGCTGATGGTGTTTTACAGGAAAGCTTAAATGTACTTAATCGCCAGACAAGTAATGGAGGTCAGCAAGAAGAAAATTCGTTAGTTATGAACCACGGACAAGTGGTACAAGGTCAAACCGGTCCTGTGCCAACTGTAGTAAATGGAGTGCAAATCGCACCAAGTTCATTGCCTGCATTGCCTGCCGGGTGCTTGCCAGCTGATGTAGCAGCTACTATACACTCGCATCCTACAGCGGTTGCCCAAGTAGGAAATCAGGTTTTCCCTCAATCAGCAAGTGTTCCATCTTCAGGAGTGGGTTCAGATACACCAACATTTTCACAATACAGCACAAATATAATTGTTGGCCCATTAGGAACTATATCAAGTGTAACCTCTAATCCAAATGGTACTCTGAATATACCTACTCGTGCTAATGGTGTTGTAATATATAATAATGCTGCACAGCCACAGGTTGAATTAACAAAAAAGGCTGTTGAGAAAATACTTAGTCCACAATGAGAAAGTTTTTAATAATAAATTTCGTCCTTTTTGCAATGAGCATGAATGCTCAGAGAAAATCTTATGACTTTATAATAATGGTTGATGAAGAGATTATACCTTCAATGACCAATGCGCGACTAGTCATTAACAAGTCAAAGGAAATACCTATTCAATATTACCCTGGTAATCTATCAATTAGTCTGACGGATAGTGAACTTTTAGAAAGTAATATCGGGGAGATCATCTTAAAATTTTCGACAAATGACTATTCGGGTAAAGAACAGAGAGTCAATAACTATGAGATTGAAGTTGGGAAAAACTGGTTTGAAAAATCTTATATAATTTTGAGAATTTATAATACCTATAAAAAGAAATATAAAAAAGAATTCGAGCCACTTAAGGGTAAGGATTACACTTTTGAATTAGAATATGCCGGAGGGCAAATGCTACAAGTACGAAAACATAAATGATCGTTTAAGAAATGTATGCCGCTCCCGAAGGAGCGGCTTTTTAGTTTAATATTCGCTTGGTAACATCATAACATTATTGGTAAAGAATATTTTAATGTCATCAAAAGGAAAGTCTGTGTAAGGTATCTTTTTAGTCAACAAGATACGGCCGTTGCCATCTTCGCATTGAAGGATGCCTTTTTCGTCAGGATCGACAGTGAGTTTCCAAAGTTGGAATTCCTCGACGGCGACGGGTTTTGATAGCTGATAAAATGCTATTTCATCGATAAGCCAATAAGCTCCTGCTCTTTCGGCAAGGTATTTAATTCCGTCAGTGTAAAGGACGGCTCTGACAATCATGTGTCGATACCAGTTTTCTGTTCCTGTAAATTGTGCGAGGTCTGCTTTTGTAAAAGTTTTGTCTTTCATGATATTGCTCCTTTTTGTTAATGCCCTCCACCGTGGAGGACGGGGCAAACAAGAGCCAAGTCATAAGGGCGCTAAGACATACCCCTAACACGGGAGCGAAGCGAATGGAGCGGGCCGGGGTTGATGTGCGGACGGCTTGGGTCAACTTGCGCCGATGCTCTTAGATGGTGGGCATGATGGAGCAATTGAAAATAAAACTAAAAAGCAAATATTTTAAAATGGACTGGATATGATACGCGTAGGCGCATGACAGAAGATGTCTCGGTGACGCAACGTGCGCCTCATCTCCAGAAACATGATATTGGTTTACCGAGATTTAAAATGGAATGAGAATAAATATTAAATTTACAGTCCAGCATTGAAAATATTTTAAGTATCGGGACAGCTAACAAATTTTACTTTTTGTTAATAATGATATTATTGACGTCCAAAATAGCCGCTCAAAGCGGCTTCAGTTCGTTTGAAGTGTTACCAAATTTATATATCAAGATTGCAGGCAATTTTGATAATGAACATCCACCAAAGTGGCAATTCATTAATACTTCCTCAGAACTCACATTTGAATTACAAAATAATGTAGCCCGACCAATTGGGAGTAATTTTCCAAAAAAAGAAATAATCCTGCAAGCTGATGAAGGTCATGCGATTTTAGGGTTTTCTGCTTACGTTAGTTGTTATTGCTCTGCTGAGATAGATATTCCAAATAAAGTAACCTTAAATGAAACGCCTAGAACCTTTGCATTAAGAAACTTTCAAAAGCTTGTAAATGGTATTCCTTCGGGTCAACCTTGTGTGGCCCTTAGTACTTATACGCAAGGAGGATGGGACGGCGAGATATCCCTTTCGGCTAATGATAATGGAAAAATCACTATGCAGTTAATCTTACGAAACAAAGCTAGAAATGGTCAATACGCATATATTTATACTGGAAATGCAGTAATGGCAAATCTCACGCCTCCCCAAATTCCTATCAATACAAATCCTCCTGCACAAGCGACCGTGGCACCCAGAAAAGTAACTGGCAATTCAGTTGCCGAATTTGATTCTAACAAAAACCAAGTTGACGATAATATAAAACTCAATAAGACAAAATACGACGTTTCGGATAGTTTAAAATCTTCTCAAAACTTAGAAAAGGGAAAAGGGAACAACGTCGTGCAAGAACCAACGGGTAATCCAGAGAGCAAAGAAGAAGAAGAAGAAGAAGAAGGTTTATTTGATTGGTTTGCACGGATTGGAGCGAAGACAAATAACGCCCTTGCTCCGCTACTGATTTTAATAGCTGTCTTGACATTTTACTATCTAGTCAAAGATCGTAACAAAGACAAAAAATAATGTGGCAATTTTAATGTTCCAAAAATTTCTCTTACCTTTGCAATCAAGGTTGTTCAGAAACCTGCCGCCCACCGTAGCGAAGCTGCATCAGCACTGAATTCTATTTTTTTAGGAAATCTTTTCCTCATATGGAGAAGTGGTTGGTGGGTGACATTTTTTTATGTGAGATTTAAAAAAGAAATCCCAATGGATAAACTCCCAACTTTAGAATACATTAAGCGTCAAGCAAAAAAGCTTCGCAAAGAACTTGGCATCACTCACACAGAAGCCTTAGAGAAAATTGCCAAACAATATGGCTTTACAAACTGGATTAACTGCCAGCGTACTTTAAATCAAAATCAAAATACCGACTTACCTTCAAAAACTGTTTTAAATTTTCAACTGTCTTTTACAGATTGGCTTAAAAAGCATGTAAAGCGTGATTCACCTTTAGGCGACCTTGCAAGAGATATGTCGGAAGATAAATCTTGGCCATCTTATATTACTGTGGACAAATACCAGGATTATTTGGAGCGTAAAAAATGCTGTTGATGAAGCCTTAGATACGCTTGATCGCGCTTGGAAAACTTATACGGCTTATGTGAAGAGAAAAAATTCTCCGCAACCTTTAAATCCTCTGAGAAAAAAAGCTAAGACTAAAAAATATGATGAACGCAAAATTACATTCGTAAAGAATGTAAAGCCACTTCACATTAAGGATCGTCGTGCCGAGAAATTCAAAGCGGGGGATAAAGCATGGATTTCATGGAATGGGTCGAAAGCAATCCCTGCGACAGTGATCGTCGGTGACGAACGCAATTACACGGTGAGGCTGGAACGTCCTTTAGCTAACGCTGGCAAAGTCACGTACTCTTTATTTGCAGATGAAGTGAGAAGCACGCCTGAATTGGCATGTTTAAATAGAGTTACGCTTTAATAACTGAAAAAGAACCTTAGATTTTCGAATGTACAAAGATGGCACTTGTAAATCGTTAGGTCATACTTAAAAGCGGCAATGGTGCGGCAACGAAGTTTTTTCCTAAGAATAAAGGGTTTTTCAAATCAATGAAAAACCCTTTATTTTCAATTGGTTGCGGGGGCAGGATTTGAACCTGCGGCCTTCAGGTTATGAGAGCCGACACGGGGTATTTCTGGAAAGTCTCTTCATCATTATTTATCGTTAATTGCTGTTTAAAATCAATTGCTTGATTGCATTTACTTTATTTTGTCAATTATACTTAATGATGAAAAATTACTCCCAAGTGCGGCAATGGTGCGGCAACGGCTTGTCCGTATGGGGTTAAACCTGAGGGTCGCTTGATGGTAAATTCTTTTAATTTCACCAAGTCTTCAATTCTGTCATTACCTGTCCCTGAAAAAGGGATGGCTGTATATCATGATACAAAGCAGAAAGGATTGAGGCTTTATATAACTTCTGCTGGCGCGGTAAGCTTTTTTATACGTAAACGTGTAAAAGGGCGTGATGAACGTATTGTCTTAGGTAGCTTTCCCTTTACGACAGTTGAACAAGCACGAAATCTTGCACTCGTTAAAACAGGGCAGATTGCTGATGGTGCTAATCCCAATCTCGAAAAAAAGAAAATACAGCAAGAAATAACTTTTGGCGAACTGTACGAAAAGTACTTGAATGATTACGCCAAAATAATCAAACGCTCATGGCGGTATGATGAGCGTGAAGTAAACAAATACCTCAAACATTGGTTTAAGCGTCAGATTTCTACTATTGCGAAGGATGAAATCATAACCCTGCATCGGAAAATTGGGCGCGAAAATGGAATATACCAAGCCAATCGAATTGTTGAGCGTATCCGTGCGATTTTTAACAAGGGCATATATTGGGGGTGGGAAGGTATAAATCCTGCTTCCAAAATAACGCAGTTTAAGGAAAAAAGCCGCGACCGTTTTATTCAGCCTAATGAAATGCCTTTCTTCTTTGACGCATTAGAAAAAGAAGAAAATCAGACAATCAAAGATTACATCTGGATATCTCTCTTAACAGGTGCACGCAAAAGTAATGTCTTGGCGATGCGTTGGGATCAAATCAGTTGGGAAATCAAGCAATGGCGCATTCCAGAAAGTAAGAATGATGAAATATTGGTATTACCTTTAATCGAACGTTCGTTGGAAATTCTAAAAGAGCGCCGTCGAAATACAAATAGCAATTGGGTTTTTCCAAGTCCGGAAAGTGCTACGGGATATCTAGCCGATCCGAAGCGTGCTTGGAATAGAATTCGTCTGGATGCAACTATAGCCATTTTAAGAACTGTCGATGAACTTCAGCCTTTAATAAAAGAAGTTGATAAGCAGCACAAAAAGTACATGGGTCAGAAAAAGTGGCTCAAACTATTACAGGCAAAAGCGAAAGAGGAAAGAGTACAGTTACCTTTGGGATTAACAGATGTCCGAATACATGACTTACGACGAACTCTTGGCAGTTTTCAGGCTATTACAGGTGCAAGTTTGCAGGTCATAGGAAAGTCACTTGGACATAAAAGCCAAGCTGCTACTCAAATTTATGCCCGCTTGCATCATGATCCTGTTCGTGAGGCTCTCAAACAGGCAACAGATGCAATGTTTCAGCATGGCAATAAACAAGAATAGTAATTTTCTTTGAACATAAGCCTTTGATAGTTTCTCTTCGAGAATCGGCGACATATGATTTATGCCCAAAACAATCTTAAGTAGTAAAAAAATTTCGTTTCTGTACTGATCTATTTTCATTTGTTACTTCACTTTCTTATCGTTCAATTATTTACCATTAATAGAATGAGATTTTTCGAGCTAAATCGAAAAACCGACATATAGTAAATATATGGGGCGGTCAAACGATCTAGCAATCACCGGTTGCTTAATCGAAAAATAAAAGGGGGTAAAATGTTAGAAGAACGCAATGCAAATTGTGAAAACGTGTCAGAGCCAATTGAAAGCTTTGATATATTAAAATACAGCCAATACTGTGCTCTATATCATAAAGAACATGGGTTGATTGTTCCCCGCAAGGGTGCCGCAAGATACATCGGGGTAAGCCCAGGTTCTATTTCTGTGTGGGATTGCACCAAACGCTACGATTTACAGCCCATCAGAATAAGAAACAGAGTTTGGTACAAGGTTTCTGTATTGGACGAATTCCAAATGGAATAACAAGTTTAATTTTAGCCTAAAACCCACGCAAAACTTGAACAACTATTGAAAGGTGTCTCAATGAACATTGAACAAGCCAATGCTATAGCTATGTCTGAAATCCTGCAAACCATAGGCTGCAAGCCTGTAAAACAGAGAGGTTTTGACCTCTACTATCATTCGCCTTTCCGGTCTGAAAATACGGCAAGTTTCCACGTAAATGCCCTTAAGAACGTTTGGTATGACTTCGGGGCAGCTAAAGGCGGCGATGTGGTTTTTTTTGCCCGTTCCTATCTACAAAGCCAAAACGAGGATGATACACCTGCGGATGCATTACGGTGGATTAAAAACATGATGTCCTCACCAACACCTTCCCTTTATATTCCGCGCGAAGTTGAAGCCACTGAATCGGGCAAGGCTCTTACGGTTAGCAAAGTCTTAGAACTTGAAAGCCATTCGCTTATCAATTATCTCGAAAGCCGCGGAATTCCTCTCCCAATTGCAAAGATGTACGTTAATGAAATTATTGTGAACAACAATAAAACGGGGCGCAAGTTTCACGCGATAGGGCTTCACACAGAAAGGGAGGGCTTCGAGCTTCGGAATAAGATGTTTAAAGGGTGTATCGGTCCTAAAAGCATCACATTCATTCGAGGCAAGCAAGTTCCCGCTGTGGAGGTTCATGTTTTTGAGGGTGTCATGGATTTTCTGTCTGCGGTTTCAAGGGAGAAAGATTATCAGTTTATGGGTGATGTTATCATTCTCAATTCTGTTAGCTGCCTGCCGCAAGCCTCTCCCTATATCAAAAACTATGTTTATCGAACTGTTTACACATGGCTCGACAATGACAAGGCGGGAGTAGCAGCCACAGAAGCACTAAAGGAGCTTAGTGAGAAAGAAGGCATTCTCACATTCCAAGCCATGAACAAGACTTATGCCACGTATAAGGATGTCAACGAGTGGCACACACAAAAACAAAAACTTCAACCCTGAAATCAAATCTATAGGAAGGAAATCGAATGACTCTTAAAGCCGCATTTTCAAAAGTCGCTGAAGTTAGTCTCACTTACAAAAATAAACTTAAACCAATGGATCAGCCACATATCAAATCTTCCTACGATGCTTATGCGCTATTTACCGACAGTTGGGAGGATGGAAAGATGGAATTGCAAGAGCAATTCAGGGTAATGCTCCTTGACCGTAAAAACAGCGTCATGGGCATTGCTACGGTTGCAACGGGTGGCATGTCTGATTGTATGGTCGATCTAAAACTTGTTTTTGCTTTAGCGTTAAAGGCAAGGGCTTCCAGTATTATCGTCGCGCACAATCATCCATCAGGTAATGATAAATTCAGCGATGCGGATAAAAAGCTGACGACAAAACTTGTGGGAGTAGGGAAGATGCTAGATTTGCCAGTGCTTGACCATCTTGTCATTACAAAGCACGGTTATTCGTCCTTTGCCGATAATGGCCTCATCCAAAGTGCCGCAACACCCACGATGGCAATGTGAAAGTTTTAGCATTGTTTTAGCAAAGAAAAAGGGCTGACAGAAAATATCTGTCAGCCCTTAGTTTTACTGGTAGCGAGGACGGGAGTTGAACCCGTGACCTCAGGGTTATGAATCCTAATTTAATGGATTAATATGGTGCTAGCTGTATTATAACTATTTGATTATCAATAAAATTATTACTTTTTTAAAATCAAATTAATTTATAAAAAACTGCCATTTGTTGTACATATGTTGTACCTAAATTGCTTATCTTTATTACGGCAAAAGCTTACCCTTTAAATTTATAAAAATGGCGACAATTAAAGTATTATTGCGCAAAAATGCCAATAAAGACGGTACTTACCCTTTAGCAATACGCATCACAAAAGACCGAAAATCTTCCTTTATTCATTTGGGTTATTCTCTAAGGAAAGAGGATTGGATTGAAACGGAACAACGTGTTAAAAAAGCACACCCAAATTCGAAACGGCTGAACAATTTTATCCTTGCTAAAAAAGCTGAGGCCAGTAATGCGGCTCTCGAGATTGAGACACACAAAAAGGATGTTACCACACAGGCAATTAGGCATAGAATCAAGCCACAAGGAGGAGCGACATTTGGTACCCAAGCTGAGTTATATTTAAAGCGATTGAAAGAAAGTAAAAATTATAATTGTTACGTCGCTGATAAATCGCGTATAAAAATATTCATGAAGTTTATAAGTAATAAGGATATCACTAAAGAAAAGCCTAGTGGAAAGAAGGATGTTGTTGAAAGAGGGATGAAGGATATTGCTTTTCCCGATATTACATTAGGGTTGTTGGAAAATTTCAAAGTTGCGCTGATATCTAAACGAGAAGCCAGTGAACGTACAATAATGAATTATCTAATGGTAGTGCGCTCTGTCTTTAGTCAGGCAATAAAAGAAGGTATCATCGATGGAAGGCATTATCCTTTTGGAAAACAGAAAATCGCTATAAGATTACCTGAAAGCACTAAAATTGGTAAAAGCCGAGAAGATGTTTTGAAATTGGAGAAGGTAAATTTGCCGATAGCGGTGCACGATCATGCCCGTAATTTATGGTTGACATCCTATTACTATGCCGGGATGCGTATATCAGACGTTCTAAGGTTAAAATGGTCAGACTTTATTAATATGAGGTTACATTATACTATGGGGAAAAATAACAAACCCGGATCGGTTAAAATTTTAGATAAGGCACTCCAGATTTTGAAAAAGTATGAGCATTTAAAAAGGCATCCGGACGATTTTGTTTTTCCAGATTTAAAAGAGGTGAATTTAAAAGATGAATTTGAAGTGCAAAGATTGATTGCCCAGGCTGTAAATCGATACAACAAAATATTGACCAAGTTTATCGCACCCGCTGCCGAGATAGAAGGTAAGCTGACAATGCATCTTTCGAGACATACGTTCGCAAGCGAAGCAGGGGATAAGGTGCCTATCAAAGTTTTACAAATGCTATATCGGCACAGCGATCCAAAAACTACGCTGGCGTATCAATCTGCATTCATTTATAAAGATGCTGATGATGCTTTAGATGCTGTATTGGGGAAATGAATTTAATTATTAATTTATTTTCATAAAAAGATTAGCACATAAATTACTAATTAACGAGCGGCGATGAGGATTTAGAGTTTTAGTTTGTGAAGGCAAGTTTTCAGATTTAAACGGAATTATTTTCCATCGATGATTATTACCCAATTATCTGTCTGAATTATCATCTTGGTTTGTTATTGGTTTTATATTAACGATGTTGACATTAAACTTGTAATTGTATTCCTTTAATTTATTAATTCTATATTCTGCATGTCTTTTTTGTGAGGCTTTAAAATATTCATCATCTTCACAATCATCAAGTCTTATTTCATTTCGATCTTGCCTCAAGAATTCACTTTCAGTATAATTTATTATCCGTTCATGATCTATTTCAGTCATCGGGACTATAGTTAATTTTTGATTTTTGTTTCCTTCTTTTTTATTTTGAATTGTAACTTTTAAAAATATGGGATCATATACAGGAAGTTCGCCGATTTCTTTCGTGATTTCTAATAGTGCTAGATTTTTATCATCTGATGCTTCCTGCAAAATCATCTTCTCGAACAAAAGATTCTTTAAAGATTCTGCTTCTGCTTTAATATGTCTAAGCGTATTGATGGGCGTGGTATCGTTAAGATATCTGACTACTTCATTTATAATACTACGCGCTTCATTGAATAATTTATAACCGTCTTGACCAATAAAAACAATTGCTCCATACGATCCTATGCTAAATTCTGTGGAGAGATATAATTTTTCCAGCAAAGAATGTTGCCTGTCTATTTCGGTAAAACCGGAAATTCTCATATTTGAATCTAAGTTATGATGAAAATACTTAGTTCCTTCACCATAAATTGGTATTGTGAAGGAAAATTGTTTAAGCTCTTGTATGTATCCTACTAATTTCATTTTTCCAGAAATTTTAAATATTCACTTCTAATTAATCCGAAATATTCCTTTGGATTCCCTCTATGGGTATCGTAACTTAACGGCTCTTCTATTCCTAGATTGTCCTTGAGAAGGTTCATAATTCTAATATCATCCTTGAAACACTTTGGAATTATAACTTGAAACACGGAACTGTTATCAAGGTTAATTTCCTTATTAAAGATTATCTCAATACTTGATGCACGATCATCCGCAATACTTCCTCCTCTGTAGTTAATGAGATTATGATAACCATTCGCCTCAAAATCAAGAGCGCTGAAAAGGACATTCTTATTTGGCTGTTGTGAGATATACTGTTCATTAGTCCCGTAAAATGTTTTAATTATTTTTTTTGCATTTTCCATTTTTGCTTCAATCTCAAAATCTATGATTTTTGAATTTCTATGAAAAAACATTTCTTTAATTTCGGGAATACTTTCGAAAGCACCGCTATCCAATGGAAACATTTTATACAATTCACCTAGCTCAGTTGGATTAAGAATAAAACAGCAGGGATAATATGCAGGATTTAGCGTTGATTTACTGTAGTTTGACCTATAAGACGGCAAACCATAATAGGCATAAAGTAGTTCTTCATTAAAAATGCCACAGCTTTTCGGTAATAACTTTCTTGTTTCCAATATAGGGCGCAAAAAATAAGCATCACAAGTATGTAGTAGTGGAAGAGTGTCAATCCCTTCGATTTCATTATGCAATACATCTTGAAATCTTCCCATACTAGCCATTTTTATGCGGATTACAAAGCAGTTCCCTATATCAATCTTACAATATGTTAACTGCAAGTTTACTAAAGTTTAAATTAGTATAATCATTTTCATAAAATAGTTATTCATAAAGTTATAACCAATTTAATTGATTATCAAACAGGTAGAAACGTGATGTAAAAGCAAGATCATAGTGCCTAAAATTTCATTATTTGTCAGTTTAATTTTCAGTCCGCATGTAATATTACTTCTATCAAAATGTTCCCTTTTTCCTTTTCTCCAAAAACTCATAAACAGATTGCTTATCATAAACAATAGTCCTTCTTCCAATCATACTAAAAGCAATTGCGCCCGAATCACGAAGGTTTTGGATAGACGTCGAAGATTTCAAATTTAAAATGGACTTTACCTCGGCGAGTGACAAATATTTTTTTTCGTCATCTTTTTTATATTCCGATTGGAGCCTTAAAACAATTTGCTTAACCAACATGAAAAGCGTTTCAGAATCAGTTAATATATAGAGCTTTTCAGGGTTTTTATTTTCAAGATTCATGGCGTATAAATTTATGAATTAGTAATTATTGAATTGCTTTGATTGTAAATTAGTATGACGTCTGCCATTCTACTTTATTCCGATATCCCAGCCTGCTAAAAATAATTTGCCAGAAATAATCTACGTTTATTATAGTTTCAGGGTTAGTATTTGCAGGCACTAAAACATTTACAGATTGAACCTTTTTAAGGGCATCTGAGTTCAAACCGTAATCTTCAATTAGTTTCATAACTTCTATCGCACCTTTTGATTCTGCCGATTTCTTGTTTACAAATGATTTAACCCTAATGCGGGAAGAGTCTTCAAGCATATCACTTATAAATAAAATATACACTCGGGAATAAGGTTTTGAATGCTCACTAATTTTTGGCAGAATATCAATCAGGTATGTATTATTAGATGCTTGGTGATTTGATAAAATCTTTTTCAGGATTATGGCCTGCATTTTTTTTACCTGTTTTCGATCTTCCATATCCTGTAAATTTTTTTCCAGGACTTTATCTTCATCTGACTGAAACCCTGTTTGGCCCTTTTTTGCTTGCTTGAAATATATAAATTCATTGTTCACAGGTGAACCGGAATGACTATCGACATTCATTAAAAGCACATCAGTTTTTGGCTTTAGGTTTTTATTGAAGTAAGTTTTTAAAATTTTGATTTCTTGAGGATTTGGGACGGAACTGACTTTAATGCTGGCACTTCTGTCAGTTACAATTATCAGTAAATCCTTAGTTTCAGAAGTTGACATAGGGAAAGTTACTTTGTTTACATCCCCATAAAAAAATGACAGTATAGCAATTGAAAGAATAAAAGTTTTCATAATAGTAGATTTTAGATGTTTGTGATTATTATTTAGTCCTAGCTAAAGGAAGGATGGTGTTTGAATTGTTTTCGGAAAAGAAATTCTGAGGTGGGGTACCGCCATTCATCAAATTTTCAATAAAAACTTCTTCTGCTTCTAGGCGATGTAGTCTTTCCTCCTTTTGGTTGACCTTATGAAGCCTTGACTTTAAAGCTTTGAAGCGGCTCTCTAATAATGTCAGTTTTCGAATAGATTTAATCATTTTTCTACGTAGTGAAACTGACTTAATTGTGAGCAATGCAAGTGAGAAAATTACGGCATTCAGAACTAAGAGTAACCCGGATGAAAAAGTAATCGTGACACCTTTAATAAGGCTACCTTTTCGTTGCTCTGAAATTTCTTGTTCTAATGTGGCAATTTTTTTATTGTTTTTTTGGATTTCCTGTTGTACGTCGGCAGAATCATCCATCTCTGAAGTATCTAATAAATTTTGCTGTTGGATCTGGGCCATGGAAAATTCTGCTATAGTATTTTTATATTCCAGATTTTTATAGAAAATGAATCCAAGACTACTCGTATAAAGCAGTACTAAGATTGATGTCAAGATTAAAAACTTCGAACTTTTAATACTCCATTCTAATTTGTTGGCGCGCTTAATGAAGTCGATAATTAAATTATATAAAACGAATCCGATAAACTTAGACAGAAGCAGGACCGTTAGGCCACAAGCTATGGCTTTGAGGCCGTCTTGGATTTCGAATAGATTTTTTAAAATGCTTTTGTATATATAGAATTCCGCAAGCATTCCAAAAAAGCTTATCAATGTAATTCCCAATGATCCTAAAGTTCCGCCAACAAAATTGTTTTCTGTTTTCGGTATGTCTGCTAACGAAATTGCATTGTACGGCAATTCAATGGGATCTTCATTATTTTTATTTTTCAAATAATGGATATCAGTATATTTCTGAGAAAACTGCTCAAGGTTGTCCAGGAACTGAATCTCGTTTTTCAAATACCCAGGCGTCGTTGTAGAATTGTCAGGCGGTATATAAAAATCCGAGCGCTTATTTATTTCAGAATTTATACTGCCATTTTGAGGATGAATATTTTCGGTGCATGACTTCAATTTATTGGTTTTTAATTCTTCATTAAAGCTAATACGCTTGAAATACTCTGTAGCATTTTGATCATCGTATTTTGATGCCAGAACAATGAAGTCAAACTGGACTTTTAAGTAAATCTCAGCCTCCGAGATATACTTTGCCCTGACATTATATAAATCTTCAATGATTTTTTGGTTCTGTGATCCATAACTTGATAATAAGTTAGGTCGGCTAATAAAAGATATGCCGTTGTTTTTTGCCAACTTTGAGTAATCAGAACTCTCCAGTTGATTTTTGTGCATCACACGTTTTTTATGGTCTTCCATCTTTTTGATTTTATAAAAAGGAAGGACTGGGATTGAATTTTCCATGATATTAATTTTAGATTGTTATTAACTGAGCCGATGCAAGTTCTGTGTCATTAAGAAGATGTCATTAGATAATTCCTCGGCTCTTTTTTGCCTGTCTACAGGCGTTTCATCATCGAAAAGGCTGTTATCGCCTGTGTATGGGTCGAACAGTTTGTTATACTCAAGGCGTTTGGCATATATTTTTTGCTCTAATTCAAGTCTCAAATTTTCCGATTGTTCTTCTGACAATGATTTAGTGTTTTTTTGGATAAGTATATGTACGGTTAATGGAAGAAAGCTAAATATAGCCGCCAGGCCTGATACTAATAACCTATAATCCTGGCGTGCTTTTAGTTCATATAAGTTTAGGTGATTTATTACTTTAGAGTAGGCCGCAAATAATTTTAACGCAGAATAATCCTCCTGTTTAGCCAGAATTTCCGGCATCAGAAAGGTAATCTCAAACGGAAGTGGAATAACCCAAAACGATAAGGCTAGGTAAATGGTAGAATACACAAATAATAATAAAGCTTTAGCCTGATAATTTTTAATATAAAAGAGAAAAAACATTCTGTTGACTAGTAACAACAGGATGAAAACAAAGACCTGAATGATAATAGATATTATCATGTATGAGACGTGAAGTTCTATGACCCACAGTATGGCAAATGAATGGAAGAGGCATATGGCGATGGAACTGATAGCAAGCATATATACATTTCTCTTATCTCTTGTCGATAGGTCCATGCCTTCTCTAGCGGCAATGAAAAAAAGAAAATTGGATTCGGGAATTGGATTATTAGATTCCATAACTAGAATTTTAAAATGTTAAAAAGAAGGCTTCTCCAAGATGGAGGTGTTGAAGAAGCCGTTTATGAAACCAGCTTACTGGTAGAAATAACTGTAGAAAAGTTCAGTAATAAAAATGGTTTCAGGAAGTGAATGCCATTATCATTAAAAGTAAAGCATGAATGCTTTGTCGTTGAACAATAACAAAATGCATTCTTGATCGAAATGTTTAGAATAATCGGAGAGCAACTTCAAAATGTTGTCAACTTTTGAAGTATCGGCTGATTCAAAAGCATAAACGTCGAAGATTGTTATGGTTTCAGACATCGTTCCGCTTTGGCCTTTGAAGTATCCAGTCGCTTTGCGTTCTGTAAGGCCATTGTAACTATCAACGATGTTAAATCGGACTTTGTCAAGGAAAGTTTCATAACTGCGGTCGTCGATCCGTTTGGCTGCTGAATCTGTATCGCTAAAAAATAATGTAAAGCTAAAGCCGCACGTAGTTACTTTCTGGAGTTTATTTTTCAAATTGACGATAGATGTCTTAGAAAAAGATTTTTTACCTATTAAATAGGTGTATAGACGTAGTTGAAGGTTCATTTTTTATAAATATTTAAAGTTAGAAAATGGTAACTAAAAAATGGAAAAAAATGTCCTTGTAATTGATATATAATAAGTTATATTTGTATCACAAGGTGATTTTCCTTGATTTGACTAATGCTGTACGCTCTGCAAAAAATGGACAGTATTTAGTATTCTTATTGAAGTATCCCTATTTGGGGATACTTTCTTTTTACGGTGAATGACAATTCAGATATAGTAACATGGTAGATATTGATAATTATTACTTTATTAATACCGTAAAAAGAATGAATTATTTGTTTATATAAAAACCATAAATCGAACATTTGCAACCATTTCGACCATAAATCGAACAAATCTATTTATAATGAAAAAGGGGGATGAAATAATAACAGACGAGCAAAAAGCAGAATTGCGAAACAATGTTTTGAAAATTTTTATCTTTAATCGAAAGATTAAAGGGTTAGATGCTGGTCCAAATTTCATACTACCCGATAATAAGAATAATGAAATTTATGAAGAGTTCAGTGAAGATATAACTGAAGTATTGGAAAAATTGGGAGTAAGAAAAGGAGGAGTAAAAAACTTTTATGTGTCAGGAGCAACTCTCCATGCTCTGTACTATATAGAAAAGAATTTCACTCTTAAAATCATTACTAATCTCCAACGATATGCGGCATCAAATAAAGCAAAAGAAGCAATTGAAACTAGTAAGATTGACCCAAAAGGCCTCAACGAGTATATTGATGAATTATATAAATTGTACAATATCACTTTTCAAATTGTAAAAGGATGCAATGTGGCTAAAAGGGCACTACAATCATATCCAACGAATAGCGATATAGTGCACTGGTGGGTATTGTTCCATAACAGAAATATGCAATGGGGAGTTGTAAGGGAAACGCTTCAAAATATTGTTAATAGAGATAATATAGATGAAAAGACTATTCAAATATGCTATCTTGGTATATTTGAAAGCTACTTAAATGATTCCATATGGTTGAAAGATCATACCGAAATAAAAAACTTTGAGACATTAAAATCGGCTAAAGAGATGTATCTTGATAAAGCCCCCGACAAGAATCATAGCCAATATTTGTATTTCCTTGCAAGATATAAAGAAGCTGAGTGGTGGTTTCTACCGACTCAAAAAGGTAAAGAAAGGAATATGTATTTGCTTGAAAGTGCATTTAAAGTTATTAACGGAGCATTGGAATCATACATCGAAAAAAGCAATTCAGGTTATCCGAGTGTTCCATGGTGGCTTAATTGCCACAAAGCAATGTTGTGTAAGATATTAAAGCATGATGATTTTGAAACTACTACTCAAGAATTTTATGACACGGTAATGCCGGAAATAAATAAAGATCCACGTACCTTGAAAAAATCTCTATATATGTATGCTGCAACATACTATTTGATGAATGCTGATGCTGAAGGATTAACTTTGTTTCTAAATAAGTCTATAGAAGTTATATTTCAACGAATTATAGATTTAAATCTTCCGAAATGCAATAATGACAGTAATGTTGAGAGCTACCCTTATCACCATTGCAGTATGATTTTTTGGAAAAAAGAAGATGAAAAATTGAAAGAGAAATATATTAAAATTCTACAGGATTTTCAGAAAAAATGCCCATGGTAAAAAGAAAAAAAATTATAGCCTCATACCACCACAGCTTTGCAGGAGGGAGTAAAAATACCAGCAGGCTTTTACATTTCATCTCTAAAGATAAATATGATGTAGATGCTTATTTTTATGAAAATCCGCAATTCTTCGACTATACAAAAAGTAAGGTCAAGATCCATGTTTTAAATGAAGAACAAATACATTCGGACGTTATAGAGTCTTCGGTAGTTAAAAGCTATTCATTTACCAATAGGATAATAGAGGACTTAGATAAACAAACTGATAAGATTTTATTTGGAATTAATTTATTTCCATATTGCAATACACTGCTTGATGTAAAAAGCCAAACACAGCATTCAGGAAAAAATACTAAACTAATTCTGCATCCGGTTGGTTCAGATATTTGGCAAATTGGCCCTCAGATAAAATCAAGAGTAAAATGGCTGCTTGATAATCCGCTTGTTGATTCTGTCATTACTTATTCTGAAAGTTTTATAACTGAAATAAAAGATTACTATGGGATTAAAAAAGAAATCCAGGTTTTGCCTCCCGTGCTTGAACCGTTGAAATTTTTCCCATTAAATGAAATAGAAATAACTACAAGAAAAAAACTATTGGGCTTTAATGATAATAATTTTATTATCCATCATCACAGTTCTATGCGAAGGATAAAATGTCCCGAAAGTATTATTGAGATTGCGGTTAAATCATCCCAAATCATTTCAAATAAATGCATATTAATTATGTCCGGAACAGTTCCGTACGCAGAAATTAAATCATTAAATTTACAATTGGAACGCCTCACAGGGCCTTCTCCATTTATTTACAAAACTCAAAAAGGTAACTTAACTATTTACTGGACCGGTGTCGTGCCTAATGTTGAATACTTGCTGCAAATTGCAGATGTTGAATTAAATGCCAGCCTTCACGATTCATTTAACATAGCACTTATGGAGGCGATGGCTTGTGCCGTCCCAGTTGTAACCTCTGATGTTGTTGGAATAGGCAAGCACATCATAAAGGCTGATGCCGGATATTGTTTTCCAACTAAAAAACTCCAGTTTGACGAGTTGAATAAAGTAGTCAATTCAGAAAAGTCAAGAAATAACTTTTTTGATATTGATTATGCTGTGAGTGCAGTTGTAAGCATCGCGAATAAACAAGTTGCATCACAGAATATGGGTGTAAGAGGGGCAAACTACGTTGTAGCAGAGTTTAATCCTGACAAAATAGTTAATGAATTTTACAAACTCATTTAATAATACCGACGGACCTTATGAAATTCAGTTTACCCGAAACGATTGATTTATTGCCTATGTACAGACAGGAAGTACTAAGTAAGTCGCTTACATTTCTTTACAATAGCGGTAATATATCCGGCGTCTTGTTAGGCGGTTCGGTTTCTTATAAAAAAGATATAGAGAAATCGGATGTTGATTTATTTTGTTTGATGGAACACAATTCTGGAATAGAAGACATAATTACGCATTACAGGGAATCTATCACTGAGGTTGACACTGTCATATTTCAAGGGTTTTTTCCATGGACACAAAATCTCTATACAGTATACTTTAAAAATGACAATGACTTTTCTTTAGATATAGGTTTCATAAGTATTGACAGCGCAGAATCATTTTTTTGGGAGCCTGATGGGCATGTTTTGTTTGATAGCAGCGGTTTGATCGAAAAAAGCAGGAGAATACAAATGAGCAAGCCTGAATATACGAAGCAACCATTCCTGAAAAGTAATCCTTTTACAATGGCAGTCATCTCAATTAAGAAAATTGATAAAAATCTATCAAGAGAACATTTATGGAACGCTATCGAGCAAGTGAAAAATTTAAGGGGATATTTGATGCAAGTCGTTAGACTTTATGTTATTAAAGACACTAATTTTTTAGGCAGGGTTGATAGAGAAATCGAGGATGTAATGCCTGAAAAATTCAATAAACAGTTTTCTGAAACACTGCCGACGTATAATACTAAAGACATTGCCGCAAAAGCTATTCTTTTAAGTAACATTGGAGAAAATCTTATAGAATATATTGCCGGCACCAAAGAGGATATTTTGAAAAATTGGATCTTAAAACATCTCAGCCACGAAAAAGAAAAATTAGTAAAATATCTCGCATAAGTTTTTTGCAAACCTTTAGTAGCGAATAATTGGGTTCCAATAACAATATAATCATGAAAATCATTATATTAGGTAATATAGGTTCAGGAAAAACCACTATTTTAAAGAAACTAAATCAAAATATCCATTTCGATGAGGTAATTATTGACGAGTTTAGGATTAAATATGGAGATAATAGTTTAGAAGGAGAAACATTAGCAAGAGAGCATTTTTATTCGGTTATAAAAGAAAACAAAAATCAATTTATTGAATGTACAGGAGTAGGGGATGTGGCTACTAAATTATACCAGCAACTCAAAGAATATAACGAACACATTCTATTACTTATATTATTAGCCCACAAGGAAATTTGCCTGGAGAGGATTGAGAATAGAATTTGGAATATTCCATTTCCATTTAAGGATGAGCTGTTATCATCTAAAGTAGCGAGAATAGAGAAAACGTTATCTTTGGATGCAATAAAAAGAGAGTTCTCCCAAAAGGGTAATTTGACAATAATTTCTAAAAAGAATGAAAATCCTGAAGATGAAAATTCAATTATACAAGAAGTTATTTCATTTATCAATAGTAACAAATAAATTTATATTCATTACTAAATTATATTATTGTGAAAGATATTGAGGCAATGCTGGACAGTACAATTCAAGAATATTATAGCAAGCAATATTTAACCCATCAAAAGAAAGTAATTGAAGATAACGAAAAGTTTTCTGAAGATATTTTAATGGCAGAAAACTTTATATCTGAATCTAACATTAGTGGAAATCTTGTTGAAATAGGTTCAGGAAACTGTCGGTGGTTTCCACATTTTGAGCATCGGCTAAATCATTATTATGGAATTGATGTAAATGGCGTGGCACTATCAGTAGCTCCAAAACACCCAAAACTTACAACGATTGAAGGCAATGTTTTTGAGGATGAGATACAATTATTCCAATCCTGTTCTTTAAATGTGGCTTTCTTTTCTTTTTTTCTTTCCCATTTTTCTAATAGAAGCATTCAAATTTTAATGGAAAAACTTAGTGCCATAAAAACGATAATAATAATAGATTCTTTTTGGGGAGAAAAACACAAAGAAAAACACTTAAATAAAGATCTCATAGTCATAAAGAGAAAGACTTCCCAAAGCGATTATATCCACTTGCCAAAAAGGTTTTTTGAACGAGATGATATTAGCGATATTTTCCGCTCGTTTGGTTTTTCAATTGATAGGTTCGAGCAAGGGCAATACTGGTTTATCTGTATAATGAAAAGAGATTAATAAACTTCCTCTACTGACACCCGGCATAATATTCTTAGAAGCCAAACTCGATGAAATGTATGGTTTGCATAGAAAAATAGCGATTTTAATAAATTTCCCACAATTCGGTTTTTTCCCCTTTATAATGTGATTTTATTTATCCATGTTTGCTGAATAAATGTGCTAAAATATTCAATAACTGATATTTGAGGCATTATCATCAATGGATTAAGAATCATCTCTTATATGCACTATAGCTTTATTATTATCGAAGACCTGAAGGAAAACATAGAAAGCTTGAAAACTGACATGATGCAGTATCCTGATTTTATTTGTAAAGGGACAGCCTCTACTTTGCAGGAAGGCATTTCACTTACTCTTGAACAAAAACCAAACATTATTTTTTTAGACGTTGAATTGGGAAATGAATCCGGTTTTGACCTGTTGGAAAACATCCGTAATTATTTTGGTGAAATGCCTTTCATAATTATCCTTTCGGAACTTGAAAAATATGCAAAAAAGGCAATCAATAATGAAATCTGCTATTTTCTGGACAAACCTGTAAATCCAATCCAACTGTCTTTAGCGTTGCATAAATTCAGGAAACATTTCGCCGAAAGGCAAAGCTTCCTAACAATCAAGGACAAGAGCGGTCATTGGTTCATCCAGCACAGCAATATCCTTTATGTCCAAGCAGACAGCAACTATAGCTATATCCACAGAATCAATAACAAACGGATCACCGTAACAAAAACACTCAAAGATATAGAATTGATGCTGCCCAAGACATTTCTGCGGGTTCATAAAAGCTACATAATCAATATAACTTACATTGAAAAGATAAATACTACCCTGAAATTTATAATGCTGAATGTAAAGATTGGAATTTTCGATTTGACGCCATCTAAAGGCAAATCAGAAGATCAATTTCCCGCGAAAGAAATCGTAATGGATGTTCCAATAGGAGAAATGTACCTTGAAAAGGTTAAAAACACGCTACTTACTTCGAAAAATTTATAACATAAAATACGTGTTCAAGTCACGTTATTCCCTGTTCATATTCTAACATGGCGGATACACTAAACACTTAGTTTCTACTTGAAAAAGAAAGAAGAGTTTATTTAAATTGTTGCTTATTCTAAAAGCCTGACAAATGAAAAATAAATTACTTCTGACAGTTTTACTTCTTTCAACAATCTCCATCTGTGCACAAAAAAGAACGCTAATAGAGCAGGAATTAGCCCATCACAAAGAAATGGGTGAGTTCAAGAAATCTTCGCCGGATATTTTTCATAATCCGAGGCAATTTATTACGGCGGAGGGCAGGTACATTCAATTAATAATAAATTCAGATGAAGTTGAATCTATCATTAAGAATAAAAACAAATTCATTTCTATAAATATTCCTTTTTCAGAAACTGAAACTAAAAGATTACTCCTTAAAAAAAGAGAATTATTTACCGAAGATTCCAAAATTATCGAGGAACGAGCCAATGGTAAAATTAAGATACAAACGCCTGATTTTGTCACTTATTCAGGGGTTATAGATGACAAGGGTGGTGAAAATTCTATCGCATCGATTACTTTTATAGACAATACCATGCGTGGAATAATTTCAATTGGCAATAAGGAATATACGATTGTCCCAAAAAACGACAACGGTGGCAGGGATGAATATCTACTTTACGAAAAGAGCGAAATAAAATTAAAATCATTTAATGCCTCCTGTAGTTTTGATGATAAGAATACCATCGTATTGCCTGATCAAAATACAGAAATGGCTACAATTCCTAAATGTGTAACTGTTCATTTTGAGATTAGTTACATAAAGATTAATGAATGGAACGGAAGTTCCGAAAGCGTCGCTAATTTATTGTTCTTATTCAATCAGGTACAGTCCATTTACGCAAATGAAAATATTACTATGAGGATGTCTTCATTGAAGCTATGGATGAGGTCTGATCCTTATCTTGAAGATAACAGGGATGAGGGCTTATCAGCTTTTAATATTAATTCAGGTGATTTTGATGGTAATATTGGTTGCCTGCTTAATGGCCTGTACCAAGGAGGGATTGCATTTTTAGGCAATATTGGAAACTGCCGCAGGGTTGCGGTTTGTGGGATGGATAATGCCGCAGTTGCATTTCCTGATTATTCCTGGGATGTAAATGTTATTGCGCATGAATTAGGCCATACGTTAGGGTCGCATCATACGCACTGGTGTGGCTGGAACGGTGGTGCAATTGATAATTGCGCTACGACTGAAGGAGGTTGCCCGCCGGGGCCAATGCCTGTTAACGGGGGAACGATAATGAGCTATTGTCATTTAAATACTGGCATAAATTTCAACAACGGTTTCGGATCTCAACCAAGTGCAGTAATCCAAAACCAGATAAATACTGATGAATGTATCATATCATGTCAAACGGCGCAGTCTTGTGAGGACAATGTCGTTTCTAATGTACAGCTTGATGATAATGGTCAGGACTATACCGTGACCTGGACTTCATCATATCCCGTAAAAGTTTACAGAAGGGAAAATCCTGCTTTAGACTTTACTTATGTTTCAACAGTCGCAAATATTACGAGCAGCATAACCCTGGATTATATAACCGATTGTTCTGTTGAGAAAACTGAGGTGAAATTAATTTCAGAATGTCCAAACGGGGACAGTAAACCCACAGTAATTGAAATAAGTCCAATAGGAAAGAATCCATCCCTGAATTTTTCAGGAACATTAAATATGTGCGAGGATTATCAGAATGATGAACGTTTACTCACAGTGCAGCATTTCAATGCCTATAACAGTTTCCAGTGGAAATACAACAGCAATCTGATTGATGGAGCAAATGATTATAATTATACGGCAAATCAATTGGGTGCTTATTCTTGCCTGGTAACGACTTCCAGTGGCTGTAATTACGAAACAAACATCTTATCATTAACAGAGGAGCTTCCCACATCAGGTTTTAGTTATCAAAAAAGCGGATTGAATACTACTTTTACAAATGAGGCATCCTGTAGCCATCAACAGGCGTGGAGTTTTGGTGATGGTATAAATTCAACAGATGACAGTCCTACCCATCATTATCTTGTTGCAAATTATTATAACGCCTGCATTTCAAGCACCAATCTGGCCGGCAGCAACCAGTTTTGCAAAAGCATTCCGGTATTTGATAAATGGGTAGACAATATGAACAATTCAACTGATGGCACGTCTTATAATGTCACTTATGATGACAGTCAATGTGATAGGTCTGTAAGATTCACCAGAAACAACAGTTCTGATTACTCACAAAACACCTACATTCAATATCCATTCGAAGATTGGATTCCCAAACAAGGAACACTTGAATTCCTGATAAAAGTCAGCAATGGTTCTACATTTAATGGAATATCTAATACTACTGCATCTATTTTTAGCGTGGGCAATCAATCATATACAAACAGCAGCTTCCTATCTGTATTTTCAAATGGAAAAATTACTCTTAGGAGGTATCAATCACCAGGCTTCACCGATGTTACTGCATTGGGAACACCATTTACATTTAATCAGTGGCATGTAGTATCTGTTTCCTATGGTAGTACCGGAACTAGCATTGCGGTCGACGGAACCGTTTATGTTACCAATACCTCAGCAAATTTTAATATGAATACAGGAATTGTAACATTAGGACATATTAGCTTTGAGAGTTTTGAAAATCTGTGGTATGGTTTTGAAGGTCTTGTAGATAAATTCAGGATTTCCTATACCCAGAATGACTTTCAATTGACTCCTGATGGTAACTTAATCACACCTATGATTACCCAGGTTGGGAATGTACTTTATTCAAGCAGCCCTGAAAATAATCAGTGGTATCTGAATGGAATAGCCATTTCCAACGCAACAAACCAATCACTCGAAATATTAGGTGATGGCATTTATAAGGTAGAGCTCAGCAGCCCATTCGGGTGTAATTCGGCTTTTTCAACGGATTATATCATTGCTCCGTTATCTACAACTGAAAATGAAATGGAGAGCATCACGGTTTATCCTAATCCATTTGGTAATAGTATTACAGTATCATCTTCAAATGATTTGATAAAATCTGTGACAGTATTTGATTTGTTGGGAAGGGAAGTAAAACTCAGCAATGCAGTTAATACTAAAGAAATCAGATTAAATTTAGACAGCTTATGCGAGTCTGTTTACATTTTAGAAGTGGTCAGCGATAAATCTATCCGTAGAATAAAGGTGATCAAAAAATATTAGCTATGTCTACGATGAATATTATATATTAAAATATGCAAAAAAACTCAACCTTGCACAAGGTACATTGTGGATGGTTGAAAAACGGCTTTTCAACTATATTTTGAAAGCTTAAAAAATCATATAAATTGTGTAGATGATATTAATATTACAGCCTTTTCTATGGGCTGTAATTTATATATTGTTTTTTAATTCAATTGCAAGTGAAAGTCAATTGCCAGTAAAAAATGGGCTAAAGCAAAAACGGCAGTAGAAAGCTATTTTTAGCACTCCTCTACTCATTATCTCCTTTGTTCAAAACAACCTGCTCCCACTGTTTGTCAAGCACATAGGTTCTTGCCTTTTTTGAATTGTTTTCTATTTGGACAAAGCCTTGTTCTATCCATTTTTTGAGAAGCCCGTTAGCACTTCTTGGATTGACTCCCAAATGATCTGCAATTTCTCGCAGGTTCACTTCCTTACTTTTTTGAAACAAGGAAAGTACCTGACGTTGTTGTGGGCGGAGCTCACGCAATTTTTCTGTCTGGTATATTACGCCTGAGGTTATTTCATTTTCTTTATAACTCAAAGCCTTTTCACGAACTCTTTGAAAGGCAATTGCCATTCCTTCTGTAAAATATTCCAGAAAGGGTGTAATATCTGCCTCTGCTCTCCCAAAATAATAATTATGACTGTTGCCAACTGTTAGTGCATTATAATAACCTTGCAGGTTTTTAGCATAATATTCTTCCAAAGAATATATTCCTTTCATTCCATATCCTGTTTTATGAAGAATAAAAGTAGTTAACAAACGTGCGGTTCTTCCGTTGCCATCATAATAAGGGTGGATGGTAGCAAATTGATAATGAGCAAGTGCCGCAATAATGGGAGCAGGTAACTCTTTACTGTTTATTTGGTCATTTACCCATTGCGCAAGTGTTTTCATCATCGGTGCTACATCTGGCGCTTCGGGTGGCATATAGACAATTGTTCTTGTATTTCCGTCTTTGATAACATTTTGCCCATCACGATATTGACTTTGCTTTCTTACCCCGTTGTAAACCATCCCGTGAATAGATTGAATCAATTTTTCTGATAACGGGGCTTCCTGCCTTAGTTGCTCCTCTACATATTCCAAAGCGGCAAAGTAGTTTCGCACCTCTCTTTCATCACGTTCTCTACCAGGAAAACCACTCTTCCCCTGCGCTATTTGTTTAACTTCCTCTTCGGTTAAGGTATTTCCTTCTATTTGGGTCGAATAATGAGTGGTCATTAATCTTGCTGTTTCTCTGAGCGAGGCAATTACTTTTCCTGTAATGGGCAAAATAGTAATGACTTCCTTGTGCCTCTCTATTTCCAGTAGCCTATTGGCAATTATTGGAGTAATCTGAAAATTTGGATTGAATTCCATTTTATTGTAAGTTCTAAATAATTACCACTAATATAATAAAATGTGTTTAAATTGCAAATAAAATGTATTTAAATTGTTTTTAAATTATAAAGCTATATTTTGTAATCTCCTATTCTTAATGGCATGAGGTCGGCTCGTTCGCCATTTCCAATGGCTGTCAGACTATATCCCATTTACTTATTTAATTGCAAGGGGAAAACGGTCTCAAGCAAAAACGGCAGTAAAAAGCTATTTTTAGCACTCCCTGCTATTGTCAACTCATGAATATAAATTATCAATATGGTTTCCCGTAAAATAGTTCTGTAAATTACATGTAACTTTCGCTCATAAAATATTCATTATGAGAATCGAGGCAATTACCAATCATCCCGCACAGTTACAAAATGCAATAAATAAAGCATTTAAAGATAATGATCTAAAAACTTGGTCGGTAAAAAAAAATGACAAGATGGAAGATCGATACACACATACTGGACAGTGGGAAGATAAAGCAATTATTAAACCAGAACTACTAACAAAAAAAATGACGTTTACAGTCATTGGTTGGGAAAATAATCCTCCAAACGAAGCAACGAAAGGATATTATTTAGGTCGCTTTACTGAAATATTGATGGTGCATTTTCGCAATTATTTTAATCATTTGGAGACTTACGCATAAACTTACTAAGAGTATTGTTTTATCCAATCTTTAATAGTATGCCTGTGAACCTTTAGTTTTCTGGCTATTTCTATTTGTTTGACCCCTGAAGCAATCTGTTCTTTAATGAAGCCCTCGTGCTTTGCAAGTATAGGATTTTTTTTACGGCTTCCCAAAGGCCTGCCAAGTTTTACACCTTCAGACTTCTTTCTGGCAAGAGCTTCCTTTATTCGCTGTGAAATAAGTGTCCTTTCGATTTCAGCTGATAAACCAAAAGCAAAAGCAAGCACCTTCGAATTTATGTTGTCTCCTAATTCGTATCCTTCTTTTATCGCAAAGACTTTTACCCGCTTCTCCATACACTGATTTAAGATTCCCATTATTTGCATTAAGTTACGTCCCATGCGGGAAATTTCAGAAACTATTAAAACATCGTCCTCCTTTAATTTATTTAAGAGATTGCCAAACGATCGCTCTTTGAGGTCCTTTCGCGAACTGATTGTTTCCTCCACCCACTTTTCAATGTGGAGATTTCGATGTGTAGCAAATTTCAAGATTTCGAAACGCTGGTTCTCTGTTGTCTGTTTGTCTGTACTTACCCTGATATATGCGTAAATCATTTTTATGGAAAAGTATAAATAAAACACCAGTTTTTTACCAACGACAAATCATTTATACTTACAGGGTCCTTTTTGGAATACTTAACAGCCTTTTTAAATTCAAAACTTTTTAAGTTTGCTTTCAAGGATTATTTTCCCGAACTCCTAGGTGACACCTTTGAATTAAGAAAAGTATTCTTTGAAAATATTACAGTCAAGACCGTCGAAAATGAAACATTCTTCATTGAAAAATTGAATCTAATTGAGCAATATAAGGCTTCTGGGTTATCCACTAAAATATTGGAAAACGAAGTCGACGAAATGATATTCGACCTTTACGAACTGACAACTGCAGAGCGTTCGCTTATTGCCGGAGAAACAAGCTTGTCAGCGCCTTCAGAACTTTCAATTAATTTGACTTCTTCTTCGGAAAGCGAATAAATTTTTGCAAGTTTTTGCTCAATTTCATTCTCTATTTCTTCAATTGATTT
Organism: Flavobacterium sp.; assembly: GCA_029946065.1. Taxonomy (GTDB): domain Bacteria; phylum Bacteroidota; class Bacteroidia; order Flavobacteriales; family Flavobacteriaceae; genus Flavobacterium. The sequence continues at coordinate 14,822 of JAQSDU010000002.1, read as the reverse complement.
CCCTTGTTCTTTTAATTCAACTAGCTTTTCAAGTAGTGCTTCAAAAATAATGTTAGTTGATTCATCAACAGATTCAACAGAAACCAATTCAAAAAATATTTTGCTTAATTCTCTAGTGTCTCCCAATAACTCGGGAAAGTATTCTTTGAAGGCGAAACGAAAGATTTTCGAGTTGAGAAAACAAGTTAGATAACTTAATAGATTGCCTGTAATAATAAAACATTTTTGGTTGGTAAAAAACTGGTGTTTATCATATACAAAAGGCATGTATTTAGTCATGTTAGGATATATGATTTTATCTTTCAGAAAATCTTTGTGATATGCAATACTATCTTGAGTCTCAAACCATCTATAAGATCCGTTTTTTCTACCTTTCCATTTTCCTTTTTTGTCGTCATAATCTTTGGGTTTGGGAGCTAACCTTTCTTTTAGGGGTAGTAGATAATTCTCTACAGCAGGATAATCGCTTATATTGAATTTAAGCGAGGGAAAAGTTGCAATTAACCACCATCCGTCCCATTGCGGAACATATGCTTTAATATCTTCGCCACGTAGAAGCGGTTTAAGGATTTCTGCGCTTTTTGGATCTTCAGCTATCAACTGGTTTTTTTTCTCTGTAGTTATAACAAAGGCTTCGTTAAACCCTGTCAATACTCCACGATTAATGTGAATATCCCAATCTTTTAGTGGCTTGCCTTTTTGAATTATTTTTTTGATTAATTCATATTCCTTCTTTTCGTATGCTATCCAACTTTTTTCATGCGGGTTTTCAATCTCTACAGATGAATAATCAATATAGTCTTCCAATATTAATGTCATGTCAAATTTGTCTTTGACCCGGCACATTTTCATTGTCTCTTTTGGCTTGTCTTTAGATAAAAATAAAATATTTGTATAAGTAGTAGCATTGTCGAATATTTGAAGCATTCCAAAATCTACCACCAATTTTGTTTTGCATTTAGTGGCAAGGAATTTTCTGGTCCCTGTTCCATAATCCGTTCGCATCCATTTATTACTAGTTATGAAAGCCAATTGCCCCTTTGGTTTGAGAAGACTTAATCCATGCTCATAGAAAAGTTGATAAATATCTCCAGACTTTGTATAAGTTTGAAAACCCTGCTGTTCGAGTGCCAAACTCGCTTCTTTTTCCAGTTTCTGTAATTGGATATAAGGTGGATTTCCAATAATAATATCGAACCCTTCGAAATTCCCGCTATTGTCAAGTACTTCTGGAAATTCAAAACGCCATTCAAATGCATTTTTGTATATCACATTATTAAGAATATCATTTTTCTCTTTTTCTAATTTTGCAAATCTGATTTCAGCCTTATCGAGTTTTACTTTTAGCTCTTTCGGTATTTTCTCTCCCCACAACTTGCGCCGGTTAACTTCACTCGAAATATTTGTGACGTCGCCTCGTGCTTTCGAAATTTTAGATTTAAAGGGATCATCTATGTTTGTTCTAAAGTTATTCTTAATACCATCCAGGATAGTTTGCAATTCTCTTTTTGCATCTCGATTCTTTTCATTTTTATAGTCCTGTACGAAGTCCCGATAAGCCTTAATGTTATGCTTAATATTCTTTAAGGCTTTTGTTAGGTCTGCGTCCAGAGAGAAACGATTTATCAGGCTGTTCCCGCATTTGATATTAATATCAATATTTGGCAAAGTTTCCAATTCTGTATAACCAGCTTCTTCTTTATAATATGCATTCTTAAGAAGTTCGATCCACAACCTCAATCGGCAAATCTTTACAGAATTTGGGTTAATGTCTACACCAAAAAGGCAATTTTCTATGATATTTTGCTTCTCATGAAAAAGTGCTTTTTGCAGCCTTTGGATTTCTTTAGTCAGTGGCTTTCCATCATGAAGCAGATATTCGAGAATGTTGCCTTTCGGATCGGTGATAATTAATTCATCGTTAATAACTTCGATTTCATATCCGCTGATACTATTGCCTTCTTGGTCGGCAAGAATACCTAGCTCGGCTTTGATAGTAATTATTTCATTGAGAGACGATACCAGAAAGTGTCCCGAACCTACAGCAGGATCACAGATGCGAAGCGAATTAATCACTTCGTTAGCTTTCAAAACTTCCTGTGTTTTAAACAATCTGGAAGTATAGTTCCGTAGATCGGCAAACGTGTCAAATGACTTTTTCTCATCGCCAGATAATTCTTCATTGAATTTATCCACAACCGTTTGGCGTATCGATTGCTTACACATATACATTGTAATAAACGCTGGCGTGAATATTGAGCCATCCTTATAGCCATTGATTTTTTCAAAAACCTTTCCGAGAACAGAAGCATTTATAAGAACTTTATTGTCCTCCTGAATTTCTTGTGTGCCCTCACTTGCAAAGTCATATGCACTTAAAAAATTAAAAAGATATTCGAGAACAGGAATTGAACGGACATTTTTACTCAGCTCTTTCAGAACAGTATTTGCAATAAATTCTAACTGTCCGCCATTGTCAAGTGAATTTATCTTAATTGCATAATTTTCAAGGTCACTTATTTCAAATAATGAACTATTTAAGTAAGGTACCCGCGCATACTTGCTTTTTATGGCATCGGTCCGCTCATTTGCATTTATTGCTAGTACCTTATGAAATAACTTAAACAATTCATCGAAGTCATTTATCATTCCGGAATTCAAAAAGCGATAATCCAAATCTCCTTGATGATATGTTACCAGTTGGCCTTCCAGCAATTTGAGAAACAAAATCCTGTTTATCCAGGTAATGCAAAGCTCAAGTGCCACATTATAAAGCCGCTCTTCTTTATCTGCACCATACATCAATTGATCAGGTAATCTATGCAGCACATCCTCAGTTTGCAACGCATCGATTGTTAGTTCTAAAAATGAGCCTGCATTGCGCCCTTCTTTTTTTCTTCGGATAATATTCTTCCCATTCTCTTTTGCTTCTTCCAGACCAATGATATGCAACAGCTCCTTATAAAACTTTTCATTTAATGAATTGCTGTCTCCTGGCGATACAATTTTGAGCAGGTGCTGGGGAGAAAGGATTTTAAACAGTGCTATTAATTGCTTGTCGTCATTCTTATTGTTATTCCTAAGAACTTTACTATAATCGGAAATATTAAAATAAACGCAGGGAATTTCGATTTCAATTTTAGAGATTATTTTAGCCAATTCTTCATAAAAAAAAGGATTGTCTTTTTTATCTGTCTTTTTAGTTTCGTATAATTTTTTGATCTGCGAATTGCGGTAGATATATTTGTCGAAGTAATTTGCGTCAATAATATACCATTCATTTATATTGGTTATTACCAACTGCTTCAATTGATTGTTGCCAATTGTAATCCTTTCGTCAAGATAGTACAGTATAAGTTCGTGAAGCGCTTTTTTGTTAGGGTTCTCTACCGAAACCATTTCACTAATATTGGTTGGACGTTTGGCTTCAACAATCACCCCAACCTCACTGGAAGTGGATTTGCCCAAGTGAATTACCAAGTCCTTTTTGTCTTTGGTATTAATGGCATTGGTGTCTCGATAATATGTGTCGCGCATGAAATCGCGCAGGTCATTTTTTAAATGTTCTTCGCTTTCGTCTTTCGGACGTTGCTCAATAATACTTATCTTATCCAGAAGCGTAATCAGATTAAGTTTGAAATTATCAATCTCACTTCTGACCGGTTTTTGTTTCAGGAAAGGTTTTAAAAATTGTTGAGGCGTTTTGGGTGCTAGCTTCATTCAGTATCATCTATTCGATAAAGGTAATAAAGTTTTATTTTTAAATAATTTCTCTACTGAACTAATTCAGGTGAATTTTCATCTGAATTATTTTTGTAGCTCTAGAATCTTTTATCCTGAACTTGTGCTACAGGGGTTGCCTGCGGGATATCAAGTATTATAGTTGTTTTTATTATAGTTGCTTTCCAGTATGTTCCATATATTGTGCCTACAATTCAAATATCGAACTATACAGTAAATAGATAGTGACAATTTCTATAAAAGCCAACTCAACTCCTTTTAATGGAATAAATACTCTGTTCTCAGTTAATTGGAAATATACCTCTTACCAATGTCAAAGAATCTGGTTCGTTTGTCTTCAAAAATAAATAAAAAAGGTTACAACATCTGAAAACTTTATGATGAGAAAGATTATTTAAAAAACCCAATCCTTAAGTTCGCCTGCTTTCAAATCGAATTGATGGTAATGTATGTTTAAGCGAAGGGTCTTCCTCAAATGAGCCATGAACTTTTCTACATTTCCAGTGGTTTTTATGTGGGAAACAATAACCAATTCAGTTGCCCTGCTCGAATCACAAAAGAAGCAGTATTCGATAAGCTGACCCAATGCAACTCTTATTGATGCGCGAAGGCTCGGATACGATTTCACTTCAAAATATATTTTCCTGCCATCTTGCTTCATTACCAAGTCAACTTTCCTGTTATTTATCTCCCGGCTGTTTTCAGAGGTGATTTTAGCTTGAGGATAATTTCTTGTGAGATATATAATCAGGGCATTTTGAATTTCCTTGTGTGTGTTGTCATATTCTATTGTTCCGGCCGTAAAAGTCTTTTTTATTTTCTTAGGTGGACTTGGAGGAACTGCCGGTTGTCCATTATTCGAAGGTTCGAAACTCTCTTCTTGCTTTTGTGCCAACATCTCTCCTTCACTGTCAAAATCATACAGAATATATCTTTGCAATTTAAATAGCCCATCAGCTACCAGGAGATTATCTTCAAAAACCTCAACATTCTCAGGTCGGAATCTGATATTATAAAAATCCCCCTCTGCCATTCTGAAATATTCGGAGCTGAGTACACCGTCAATTTTCTCTAATTGGTCAAATCTATTTTCTTGCCAGAGTCTTCCTTCCTGACTCTGATAAACCCGTTTAGATTCTTCCTCATTAACAACAGACACATTACTTATTTTGCCAACCCATCGCATGTTCCCATCACCTTGCTTTTGAGTAAAAAGCATCAAATCAATTTGGCTTCCTTTAAGCTTATTACGACTCTTGTTTACTGGCTCAATACGAGCATAGCAATATCCATTTAAAGTAGAATCTAAATCAAACAGCCACTCGTCATTTGCGAATCCAGTTCTGCTTTCAAAACTGTTAGACATTGACTTCCCATCCCTTCCAGATGGTTCTGTCCACCCATAAGAGTTCCAGCAAATCCTTGCGGCCTTTATCGTTTTCAGATTATTTATTTCAGAAACAGTCCTGTGGTAGTGCTCAATATTTCCTTCAATGAAAGCAAGTGATTCACCTACAATTTTTTTCCAATCATAATTTGTTATGTCATTGATTTCAAACATTTTATGTTCAATACCGAGATTGATTCGGGTGGTGTCAAAATACTTTTGCCTCTCTGGATTAAAAAACGGGTTTTCTCTTTGTATATCGATTTTCAGTATCAAACGCTTATGCCAAAATCTATCTATTCCAACGGTAAAATAAACCAGTCTGTTTTTAGTGTTCTTTGGGATTATCCTAAACCAAGTATATTCTTTATAAATTTGCTTAAGCTGCTTATGTTGAGAGTTCCATTGCTTTCTGCCTTCTATGTCCCACCTTTCGTCACGCAGCAAGTTTGCCCAATATTGTGTTTTACCCCATGATATTCTGTTGAGATATTTACCAATATTATGGTCAGTTGGATTAGAAGCGTCATATTTTTTTCTCCCAATCAGTTTAAAGAAAGAAATTAAATCTTTTTGAGAAAAGAAATCTGATTCTCTTGATAAATTATTCTGAACAACTGGAAATCCTAACTCTAATAATCTGTCCTGCGCTGCGTCCGTATTAAATCCTGGATTTGGATTGATCTTGTTATTTAGTTCGTAATATCTATCAATTATCTCTTTTGCTGGGTATTTGACTCCATCATACCAGATAGAATAAAATATCCCCTGACGCGACGGTGAGAAAGCTTTCTTTTTTGAACTTTCAATCGATGCAATAACATCTTCTTGAGTAATTTCTGCAAACATATTGTTCCTTTTTAATTAAATATAGACAATACAGATATTTAAAAATTTTCAGGCAAAGATGATAAACTGTCGCTTTCTAGGAAAAATTTTGCAAACTCTTCAACATTCAAATCTTTGTTAAAAAAATCGATAGCTTTCTTATTGTAAATTTCTATCTGTGCTTCAGGAATTTTTAAAATCTCCGAGATTTCATTTTTTATCGTGTCTGATTCTCTTCTATCGTTATACACATTCACCAACAACCTCTTTTCTGGACTATCCTTTAAACCTTGTTTGATTACGTCATTTATATGATCATCAAGAAAACTGTATCCCGAGGAGATTATCAAATTTGCCCCTAGGCAATGCTCTCTAAATTCATAAAAATAAAACAAATAGGGGTCGTAGGATTGCAACTTATTGCTAATTCCGAAAATAATTGCCAAATCGTCGGTTTTTATATCGCCCTCCGTTTTAATAAGTCTTTCTTCCTTGGTCTTTTGCCAATTGATTGAACCATGCAGCTTATAGAAATAAAAGCTGGTTTCCTTATTTGTATCACCGTAATCATACCTTCGAAAATTCCAGTTATCGAATTCGTCAAAACCAGACTCGGTTTTTTCGTCCTTGAGATTTTGTTCAACACATAAATCATAGTTCAGCGAAAAAATCTTAAGCGGAAACCCATCCAATTCATTCTTTAGGTCGATGAATTTTTTATAGTAGCTTGATTTACTTTTCCAATCAGTTGGCATCAACCATTCACCTCTAAGCTCTTTGACTATACTCTCTTTAAAATCGCTTACTAAGCTAGTACTTCGTTCTTCCGTTATGAAAGGCTGTAGATCCTTTTCCCAACTTCCTACAAATGTATAGGTATCAATTTCAGTTTTCGAAATCCCAACAATTATATCTAAAAGACTAACCAAATCTTCAATGTTAAATCCTATGCTATTTGGATTTTGCCCACCAACAATTTGTTTTTGAAAATGAACACTTTTGATATATCGATATAATCTCTTATACTTATCCCATACCACATCATCAAGTTTTCGTTCTATTTCATTAATCATCTGCGCAGAATTTAAAATTCCGGCATCACAGCTTGCACCAGCACCTAAGAGAATTATTACTTCGCTATCTGAAAATTTCTTCATTTTTTTCTTTTTACAAAAACCAAGGTTTTAAATTTTGAAACTCGATATGCTCTAATTCATAGTCCTCAAATTTCTTGAGGAAATCAGCAATTTTTTGGCAATAAAAAATTGACACTGGTAATTGTTTAGCTTTAAATCCACGCCAGTTTGCTCCTGATAAGTTTATGCAATCCTGGAGAAGACTTCTGCGATAGTTTTGGTCATACAGAAGCTCTCTGTTATTTGCATACCAAAAATCTATATATATTGGGCTGCCAATTGGTTTCGAAAACGGGGCATTATTGAACTGCAAACCCTCAAACCACACGAGATACTCATATTCAGAGAGAGCAATAAATGAACTTTCATAGGGAACTAAAGCGTTCTTTGAAAAGTCATATCCAAAATATTTATGGGCTGAATTTATCAGCAATATTGAAATATTTATTCCGGTTGGAATAGTTTTAAACAGAACATCCCAAACTTTGGCTTTACTAATCCTAAATGGAGTGTGAATCACAATATCCTTATTACCGTCTTGGATTGCTTGCAAAATAATATTCCCAAGTTTCGTGACTAAGGATTTATAATAGTCAGTCTCATTGTCAGTTTCACTTAATATCTGAATTTCTTTAAAAAGCCCACTGCTATCTGTCAGCACCGAATAAGTTAAGTACTTTTCGATTTTTTTTCTTTTAATCCCATGCTCATCAATACTAAAAACCTCCTTGTTCTTACTTCCGATTCCAATTATAAGACATTCTTTAATTGCTGGTTTGACTTTCCATGGCTTCCCACCAGCCTTTGCGAAAATTTGGAGTCCGATATTGCTTAACGACCATTTTAAAGAATTTGAATTATTCACCAACTCTTTGGTTACAACTTGGCATGCGATGTCGTTTTTGGTGAAGGTGTGTTTAATTTTAAAGTAAAGCTTATCGTCTGAATCTGTTTCTTTGCTGTTAGTTAAGATAATAGGCAAAAGGTTTATGCCATCTTCCCGCTCTTTCTGCACTTCTTGAACAATTTCATTTAAAACTTCTGTTGAAATTTCATCAACCTTTTTACCCCTTATACAATCATTATTGAATGGGATTTTGAATAGCTTTTCAATTCCGGCAAACGTATTGGGTGAACTAACCCCCTGCAGCCCCCTTAATAAGTTAATAGCGATATTTCTGTCGCTATCTTTGAATACAAAAAGATATTTCGTTGGCTTTTCCGGATTTTGAAAAGGAAGGTTTTTCTGCAACCCTACATATGACGAGGGGTTCTCAGCATCATTATGGAATTGATAAGTTTTTGGGCTTAGGAGATTGGAATGAATTTGAGTTAAACCTTCAGATAAGCTAAAGTCGATATCTTGAAAACTGAATGTCTGCAATTCGGCAAAATACTTGGCGATAAAAGTTTTTAACTTATCGAATTTAAATTGATAATATGCCTTATTTGAGTAACCTTTTGCGTCTAATGTACCTGAAAGCTGGAGGATTTTTTTATCAACCGACCCCGATATTCGACTTTGATATTCCTGATTCACAGAAAATCTAAAATCAATTAAAAATCCAAATGATTTATTTTGCTTAAGATAATAGGGTTCAAGCCATATAGTTTCAATTCCTTCTGGGTAAGATTGGAGAGGAAGATAAATTCTATGATATTTATCTCTTAGATTTTCAATTGGTCTAAGTTGCTTTGAACTAATATGTTTTTGAAAAGCATGGAAGATAAACTGTTTAGTAATTGCAAAATCGAAATCTTGAGTCAAGATTTTGCTGATAAATCCCTCTTGTTCTTCAAAAGATACCGCAACTTTGATTGCAGGGCTTGCATCTTCCTCTTTTAAGTTTACGATATAGTGATTTCGCCTTTCGCTCTCAACTATTTCCTCCAAAGATTTATAATAGATTTTAAAGAAAAAATTCTTTGGTGACAATTCGAAAAAATTCAGCGCTATCTTTGATTGGTTTGCTTGCATGGTGTCTTGAGTACAGTATACAAACTTATTAAAATATATCGATTGAATTACAGCGAATTGCTATTATGTCAACGTTTTTGTTATATTTACTTTAAACAATTAACAAATGTTTCATGGAGGCATATGACTGCAATAAACTTGATTTAATAAATGTAATTGCAACCGCATTTGCATAACTCATTACCGGGATATCTTTAATCTACCTTTTTGTGTCAGATTACAGGAAAAGCAAAAGGATTTCTGATTTGGAACGAGTAGCCCAGATTTTGGAAAAGGATTTAGTGCTTAAATACCAACCTCATCTTTGGATTAATGGAGTAAGCCTTATAGGATTAGAAAACAAAGTGAATTTCGACATAAATAATAAGCGGGAATGGTGCAAGCTGATTGAATTTCGAGTCATCACAGGTGATTTAATTTTAGACGAGCAAAACCTACACCTCCCAAGTGAGTTAGAGCCAAAGTTCAGTGAGGACCTTATTGGTGACACTACACGGAGATGGATGTTTACAATTAATAAATCCGATAAAAAATTAGAGAATGTCGAATACGACATTGAAATAATCTACGAGGACCGATTGAAGAAGCGATATTCAATTAAACTAACAGGTACGGGTGGAAAATGTTCTTTATCGACACCAAAAATTATTAATTGAAAAGGGCGGCAATATGAAAACTGGTTCAATTTTGCACAAAAGTGCCGCTCTGGCACCAAGCCTCATGTTAGCAGTAGTTATGGCAGGTTCATAATTTCATTTTCTTTAAATTCTTCCTCATAAGTTTTTCCATCAAATGAGTATTTAACTTTAAGTTTTTTCTTGATACCTGGATCTGGGTCACCCGCTATAGCATTGGTTGCCTTTAATTTTAAAGAATTGTCTGTTACTTTATTTTGAAGCTGTGTAGTAATATCTATTTCTGCCTTAGTCGTAAAATATTTAGCCTCTATAATTTTTAATTGTATCCCAAGAATGTTCTCAATGATAATATTAATATTAGAAGATTGCTCTCTTACAATCTCATATAGATCATTAAAGGAATTGTCATATTCAAATCCGTATTCTACATTACCCTCAAAATCAATTGATTCAAATTTTACCTTTTCGAGCCAGATATATTCATATTCATCTATAAATGACTGATATTTAATTTTATATAGTCTAAAATGCGCTTGACCAACTGTCACAGTGTAAACTTTATCAAGAATTTTTTCATACATTATTAGGTCTCTATCTGCAGGAACTTCAGAAGACCATTTAATTTCTTTTCCTTTAGTGAGTTTAATAAGTTTAATAACAAATTGGTATATTCTATCCTCTTTCATTTTATTGATTTTTTTAAATCTTTATTAAAGTGCTCTGTTTCTGTAATTAATGAATTTAACAGCATATAAATCTCTTCAATATCAACTTCTATAATTGGAGCGCGTTGAAATATACTTATCATCCAAAATCTTGATTTTTCTTTATATGCAGCTCTTTGTATTCTTTTGGCACGTTTGATAACTGGTTTTAGATTTTGGAGTTGTCCCGACTCCACCTTTTTGCTCAAACTCAAACAATGTTGTAGACACTGTGATATTTCACGTCTTAAATCTTTTGTTTTACGCGGGAAATCATCTAAATTATTCGAAATGTTTTTTGATGATTTCTTTAGGTCATCCAAATGCTCCTCAATTCGAACTTGAAAAAGGTGTTTTTCTTTTAACCGTCTCACTTGATTATCTAATAAGAAAACCTTAACAACTGTTATAATTGCAGTTATAAAGCCAATAGCTTCAAGCCAATCAGAAATATCATGTATAAATTTTACAAAGTTTTCCCACATATTTCAAAGGTAGTTATTTTATAATTGCGGCTAGCGACCCGCAGCTTATGAAGTTGCCGGGCAATTTCGGAGTCGAGCTCTTTTCAGTGGACCGGAACGAAGTTATGGGAATTAGATTAACAATTTTATAAAAAAAGTGCCGCTTCGCCCCCAAGGCCATGTTAGGCAGTATAATTCAAATAAACTCAAAATCTTTATTTCGTTTTCGGTTCAACTAATGTAAATATTTTCTCAGTCTCTTTTAAGAGCTCGTCAAGTTCATTTTGAATAGTTAAAAGTTCTTTTTCTTTTGCAAGATATTTTTTCAAAGCCGTGGAATTCTTTTCTAATAAATTTCTAATTTTATCTAAATATATATCAAAAGACCGTGAATTAATTTTGTGATGTTCCCATAATTTGGAGTTCAAATCATGTGACAAAAAATGTATAAGTTCTTCTTTGGAAAATATATTATTTTTTTGCTTTAAAAAATCTTTTAAACAAATCGATATTGTAGAAGTATTAATTTCTCGAATTAGCTTAAGTTTATCTGCTGAAATAGGATTTGTCAAATATGGTTCAACAAATAGTTTATGCCCATCGAAGTTGATAATTATGTCAATCCGTACTTTTCCTGTTTTTGCTTTGACCTCTTTTTCAATTTCAACAGATTTAATTTTAAAATCTTTTGTTTTAGTATTAATCTCTGAAATCAAATATTCTTTGATTTGGTTCTTAAAACTTATTGGCAATCTATAGAAATCAAAAAGTTGAAATAATCCTCTTCTGAAATCTATATCTAAATTCAAAAATGTTAAGTCAGGAAGACTCAAAGAGGGAATTTCTTTAAAGGTTTCCTTGGTGACCCAATGGATATATGACTCATAACTAGCAGAACAATTTGAATTGGCTTCATGTCTAAAATGTGAACGCTGTATACCGCCAGAATTTATTGCGATCATATTTCTTTCACAGAGTTTACAATAGCAATTACAGTCAAGTCCATTTTTAACATCGCCAGCATACTTCAATTCTTGTGAAATTTTGTCGACAGCGATTGGATATTTTAATTCCATTTTTCACATTTATTGTTAAGTAGTCGAAAAATATCGCCTACGCTGAGGGCTTGCGAATTGAGGCAATTGCGGAGCCGAGTATTTTCGATGACCGAAAACGAAGTTATGAAAATACTCGTTCAATCACCAAAAATCAGACAATCGCCAAGCTGCTGCTAGGCGACGATTCATTAGGGATTTTTTAGGTCTTTTGAAAACATCCTAGGTTTTTTAAAATTTGGAAATTTAAAGTTATTATTAATAAGGTAATTTAAAAGTTCTGTGGCCGCGTTATCAGAGCATAATAATAACTGATTGCCAATGTACTCTTTTCCTGTATCTGCACTCGCATAACTCATTGTAATATTTTTTGGAAGAAAAAAATCATCTATTATTGATTCGCGAGCCATGTTAAATTCATCTATTTTGTTTAGTTCTGAATCTACAAAAAAACATATTTTAGATTGCTTATATTTATCACTATTGATATAATCTAAAAATAGCCTCCAGCTGATTCTTTCAGGATTAGTATTTTCTGTTATACTTGTAGAAAATACCGCCGCTTTGATTGGAAATGCATGGAAATTTGATTTCGAAAAAGCTAAAATACTAAGACAGCCAACACAAAGTTTTTCATTATCAACAATTTTGTAGTTGGTGTCGCAAGCAAAGACCATATTATAGCGATTTCTTAACCCATCATTAAACTGAAAATCTATCAAGTTTTTATTAAAGTATTGTAAGTGCAATATTTTGTTTTTCCCACTATCACGTTCATAAAAAATTTCAGTTTTGACTTGATCATATTTCGGAATATTTAATCGTCCAATATTTGAAATTTTTAATGTTTTATTTTCCTCATCAAATTCTACATTTGGAATCTTTGTTGAATTAATGTAAATATTTATACTTTGTTGTTTTTTCTGTCCTTTCATAGTTTAGAATTGTCGCATAACTCTCAAATATATACAACTTGCAAATGCAAACCTAGCAAGGTTCATTTACCTAGAATTAAGTGCTAAATCCTAGAGTGCTCTCAAAAAGGATTAAAACAACACCCTCCCCTACATCGAAACATCCCCCGCAACCAATTTTGCACGCATTTTAAGCGATAGCTATCACCCGAAGCCAGTCGTAGCGCACGAACCCAAAAATACCCCCTCACGCCCCCAAACCCCGGTTCGATAATCCCCAAAAAAAAGCGGTTCGAAAATATCAAATTATCGAACCGCTTTTTAAGTAAAATTAATTTTCGTAACCTTTTGAAAAACAAAGTTTTGTGCATAAAAAAAGCGTGACGAAATTCAAATAAATTGAACTTGTCACGCTAGAGCTCCCCCTACTGACCGAATCTCGAACCGCAAGTATTTGATATTTTGTCAGTTGCCTCATTTTTAGACCCCTGTTGGTCATCGAACCGCTCTATTTCTGATATTTTGCATTCGAATTTTCGAATATCTTTTTTTTAGATTTTTGAGGCTATAAAATCCAAACTCCCTTGGGTCTGTTCCCACAGATTAATGTTATCAGCCACATAAGCTACCGCTTCATCGGCACGACCTACGGTTATATATTCGGGTAACTTCTTAGGTAACTTTGTCTTCCCTAACAAATACCTAGGAATGTGTCTGTTGATATTTATTGCCATTTCAAATTCTTCCTCAGCTTTCTTGTATTGTCCCTTTTTAAAATGGTACAACACTTTGTTGTAAATCCAATGAGCTTGATAATCATCAGGATATTCCTTTAAAAGGGCTTCGATGATTTTAAAAGCATTAATTTTAAGGGATAAGGAAAACATCTCGTATCGAACCCCCATATTGTCATCTGGATTTAACTCCATTATTCTAAAATAACATTTTATCGCTTCTTCATCTTTATTCAATAACCCAAGACAACTTGCATAATTAAATAGTGAGCGCATATAAGGGCGGGTTTCTATTATTAACCAAAAATGACCTTCATTCTCTTTAAAGAATTTCTTGCCTAGTTTTCGTTCTCCTGACTGGACTCCTTGCTCATAGTATTGTATAGATTTTTCGGGAGTTTTCTCCAAATCTCCCAAGAAGTTATAAATATCGGAGTTATCAGGGTCTAATTCTTTTGCTTTTAAAATGAGGTCTTTTCCTTTGTCGATACTACTCTCTAAAGCTTGAAATATTAGTTCTTCTGCTTGTTCTTCTTTAGTCATAGATTGAGAATCAAAATCAAATTCATCTATGTTTTTTCCAATAAGCCCATTCATAAAAGAATTGATCTGATCTTCCGTTTGTAAGTTCTGACTCTTCATTTCCTTGATGATCTTGCCCATCATTTGTTCCGGTGAATTTTTATTAGCCATATCTTTACTTTTTAAGTAGTATTAAAATATATATGCAAAAATACAAATCTTATCATACATCTGTAAAAACTTGTTATGCTTTTAGGAATTCAGGAACAAGTTTTGCCTGAAAACTTTACCAAAGAAATTCCAAATTCTACTTTGCATTATTGGAAGAACGAGAATCCCGATAGGTATGTAGGGAGCGAATTTGCTTTGGAGATTAACTCTAGTTTGGATGACACGAAAATCTTTCTTGATAAACGCCTTGCTCTTGGTAGAAAAACTTTTGTCCAATTGGGTAGATTGTACATTACCATCATCACATTGATAGGGAAGGAGAACTATAGAAAACTGATCAAATCAAACCGAAATGTTTTTGTTGATTTGATTGAAAATTTAGGTGAAGACTTTCCAATTGCCAAAAAAGATTTACTTCGATTTTTGCAGATAACAAAACCTCAATACGCTTTTTGGTTAGGTGACAGAAAGTTTGCTTATTCCAAATCACTTATTGGGCAATGTTTTAAACGAAGACCTAAACAGATTTCTAACAAAGAAATTATTATTC
>JAQSDU010000001.1:87615-88549 GCA_029946065.1 Flavobacterium sp. | reverse complement strand
GCTGTTGCACCAATTTGTTCAGGAGCGACATTGGCTGCGCTTCCAACGACTTCTAATAATGGAATCACAGGAACATGGTCGCCTGCGCTCAATAATACGGCTACGACTACTTATATGTTCATGCCTGATGAAAATCAATGTGCCTTAATGGTCGATTTAATTATTGTTGTGAATCCATCGCCTATTGTGGACGAAATTAATAATGTTGCAGCTTGTGAATCTTTCACACTTCCGATATTGACTAGCGGCACTTACTACACGCAACCTAATGGAAGCGGTGAATTGTTGCACGCAGGAGACATAATTACAAATTCGCAAACAGTTTACGTGTTTAAACAAGAAGGTGATTGCAGTGCAGAGAGTAGTTTTGTCATAACCATTGGTGTTATAGATGTCGATCATTTAAATGATATTTTTGCTTGTGATAATTATACATTGTCTCCTCTTGTCAATGGAAATTATTTTACCGAACCCAATGGTCAGGGACTTCAGCTCAATGCAAATGATGTAATCACAGATTCGCAAACCATATATGTATTTGCACAAAGCGGAATTTGTACTGCAGAAAGTAGTTTTGTAGTCACGATAATGCCAACACCAGTTGTAGCGACTCAGAATGATGTCGTGGTGTGTGATAGTTATACCTTACCGGCACTTACCAATGGCAACTATTATACAGCGTCCAATGGGCAAGGAACAATGCTTAATGCTAATGATGTAATTACAGATTCGCAAACCATCTATGTATTTGTACAAAATGGAATCTGTTCTGCAGAAAGTAGTTTTGTAATCACGATAACGCCAACACCAGTAGTGCCTTCAATGAATGATGTTGTGGCATGTAACAGTTATAACTTGCCGGCACTTGCCAATGGCAACTATTATACAGCATCCAATGGACAAGGAACAATGCTTAATGCTAATGATGTAATTT
>JAQSDU010000001.1:619-87515 GCA_029946065.1 Flavobacterium sp. | reverse complement strand
TTATTATACAGCATCCAATGGACAAGGAACAATGCTTAATGCTAATGATGTAATTTCAGATTCACAAACCATCTATGTATTTGCTCAAAACGGAATCTGTTCTGCTGAAAGTAGTTTTGTAATCACGATAACGCCAACGCCAGTTGTACCTACACTGAATGATGTTGCGGTTTGTGAAAGCTATACCTTACCGGCACTTGCCAATGGAAATTATTATACAGCATCCAATGGACAAGGAACAATGCTTAATGCTAATGATGTAATTGCGAATTCGCAGACAGTTTACATCTTTGCTGAAAACGGGATCTGTGCTAATGAAAGCAGCTTTACCGTAACGGTAACAGCACTCGATGCTGCAACAACTTTAATCGGTGCGACGATTACAGCCACGCAGATAGGAGTTAATTACCAATGGGTTGATTGCGATAACAGCAATGCTGTCATTGTTGGTGCTACTGAGCAAAGTTATACGCCCGAAATTAACGGACACTATGCGGTTGTTATTTCATCAGGGGATTGTGCCGTTACAAGCGAATGTGTGGCGATCGATACATTAGGAACTGGTGGTTTTGAATTGTCAAATGCCATTGCGATGTATCCAAATCCAACGAAAAATCTATTTACCGTTGATACAGGAAATCTGGTTGCAGATGACATCACGGTTTTTGATAATGTTGGACGACTCATTATGACACGCCAACCTAACAGTAATAAAACTGTATTCGATGTCAGCGGCTATGCTGAAGGTGTTTATTATGTTAAAATAAAGCACGGTAATCAGGAAACTACTAAAAAACTAGTATTGCGATATTAACCAAGTAAAAGTCTGTTAAAAGCCCTAAGATTGCATTTTAGGGCTTTTTTTACGACTAAATTTTCTTGTGTTGTATTGTTAAGTTTTTCTGAAAAAAATAGCAAGATAAAGTCTTGTAAATCAAAAAAAAACAATACATTTGCAAACTTTTTGAGGTGAAATACACTTCAAATAATAATTGTTTAATTAATAAATGTTTAATATGTCTGGGTTAATTGGTAGAAAAATCGGCATGACCAGCATCTTCGATGAGAACGGGAAAAATATTCCTTGTACTGTGATTGAAGCTGGACCGTGCGTTGTTACCCAAGTCAGAACCAAAGGTGTTGACGGGTATGAAGCGTTGCAACTTGGTTTCGATGACAAGAACGAGAAACATTCCACTCAAGCGGCCGTAGGTCACTTTAAGAAGGCTGGAACTGTAGCTAAGAAAAAAGTCGTTGAATTCCAATTTGAAAACGAGTACAAATTAGGTGAAGTATTAACGGTTGACGTTTTTGCTGAAGGTGAATTTGTAGATGTTCAAGGTGTATCAAAAGGAAAAGGTTTCCAGGGTGTTGTTAAGCGTCACGGTTTTGGTGGTGTTGGACAAGCAACTCACGGACAACACAACCGTTTGAGAGCGCCAGGATCTGTAGGAGCTTCCTCTTATCCTTCACGTGTATTCAAAGGAATGCGCATGGCAGGAAGAATGGGCGGAGATAATGTAAAAGTGCAAAATCTAAGAGTTTTGAAAGTTGTAGCTGATAAGAATCTGATTCTTGTTAAAGGATGTGTTCCTGGTTGCAAAAACTCTTACGTAATCATTCAGAAGTAATGGAAGTAAAAGTATTAAATATCCAAGGAAAAGAAACTGGCAGAACAATTCAATTGTCTGATTCAGTTTTCGGAATAGAGCCAAACAATCACGCAGTTTATCTTGATGTTAAGCAATATTTGGCTAACCAGAGACAAGGTACTCACAAGGCTAAAGAAAGAGCTGAAGTAACGGGATCGACACGCAAGATCAAGAAGCAAAAAGGTACTGGTACTGCTCGTGCGGGAAGTATTAAAAACCCATTGTTCAAAGGTGGAGGTACAGTTTTCGGACCGCGTCCAAGAAGTTATTCTTTCAAATTGAATAAAAACTTGAAGCGTTTGGCAAGAAAATCTGCCTTTTCGATCAAAGCGGCGGAATCAAATTTAGTAGTATTGGAAGACTTCGATTTTGAGGCGCCAAACACCAAAAATTTCATTAACGTTTTGAAGGCTTTAGGGTTAGAAAATAAAAAATCTTTATTCGTGTTGGGTGATTCAAATAAAAATGTATATTTGTCGTCACGCAATTTAAAAGCTTCTAGCGTTGTAAGTAGTTCAGAATTAAGTACTTATGCGATTTTAAACGCAAATAACGTAGTGCTTCTTGAGAGTTCTCTGGAAGGAATTGAAGATAATTTAAGTAAATAAATAGATATGAGCATTATAGTTAAGCCCATAGTAACTGAAAAAGTAACCAAAGAAAGTGAAGTTTCTAACCGTTTCGGATTCGTTGTAGACAAAAAGGCAAACAAGGTACAAATTAAGAAAGCTGTTGAAGCTGCTTATGGTGTTACCATTCTTAGCGTTAATACAATGAATGTTCGTCCGGATAGGACTACTAAATACACTAAAAGTGGTTTAATCAGTGGAAAGTCGAATGCTTACAAAAAAGCAATCGTGCAAGTACAAGAAGGAGAAACAATCGATTTTTATAATAATATCTAATACAGAGGCAGCTTTATGTCAGTTAGAAAATTAAAACCTATTACCCCTGGTCAGCGATTTAGAGTTGTGAATAGTTATGACGCTATTACAACTGATAAGCCGGAACGCTCATTGTTAGCACCGATAAAAAACTCAGGCGGTAGAAATAGTCAAGGAAAGATGACCATGCGTTATACGGGTGGTGGTCACAAGCAACGTTATCGTATGATCGATTTCAAAAGAACTAAAGACGGAATTCCGGCTACAGTGAAATCAATCGAATACGATCCAAACAGAACTGCTTTTATCGCTTTATTAGCTTATGCTGATGGTGAGAAAACTTATGTTATTGCCCAAAACGGATTGAAAGTTGGTCAGAAATTAGTTTCTGGTGCAGACTCTCAGCCTGAAATCGGAAATACATTACCACTAAGTAAAATTCCTTTAGGAACTGTAATCTCTTGTATTGAGTTGCGTCCAGGTCAGGGAGCTGTAATTGCTCGTTCTGCCGGTACTTTCGCTCAATTAATGGCAAGAGATGGAAAATATGCAACGATTAAAATGCCGTCTGGGGAAACAAGATTGATCTTGTTGACTTGTTCAGCTACTATCGGAGCAGTTTCCAATTCAGACCACCAATTGGTTGTATCTGGTAAAGCAGGTAGAACAAGATGGTTAGGAAGACGACCAAGAACAAGACCGGTAGCGATGAATCCTGTCGATCACCCAATGGGTGGTGGTGAAGGACGTTCTTCTGGAGGTCATCCACGTTCTAGAAACGGAATACCTGCTAAAGGTTATAGAACCCGTTCTAAACAAAACCCGAGTAACAAGTATATCGTAGAACGTAGAAAGAAATAATAAGATATGGCACGTTCATTAAAAAAAGGACCTTTCGTTCATTATAAGTTAGACAAGAAAGTTCAGGAAAACATAGAAAAAGGAAACAAAGGAGTTGTTAAGACATGGTCTCGCGCTTCTATGATTACTCCGGACTTTGTTGGACAGACTATCGCAGTTCACAACGGTCGTCAGTTTGTACCGGTTTACGTAACAGAAAACATGGTTGGACACAAATTAGGAGAGTTTTCACCAACAAGATCTTTTAGAGGTCACGCTGGAGCAAAAAATAAAGGTAAAAAATAAGAAGCAATGGGAGTTCGTAAAAGAGAAACAGCAGATGCGAGAAAAGAGGCTAATAAGTCTATTGCTTTCGCAAAATTGAATAACTGCCCTACTTCACCTAGAAAAATGCGCTTAGTAGCAGACTTGGTAAGAGGACAGAAAGTGGAAAGAGCTTTAAATATTTTAAGATTTAGCTCTAAAGAAGCTTCACGCAAATTAGAAAAACTGTTATTATCTGCTATCAACAATTGGGAGCAGAAAAACGCAGACGGAAACGTTGCAGAAGCAGGCTTATTTGTAAAAACAATCACTGTAGATGGTGGAATGATGTTGAAAAGACTTCGTCCGGCACCACAAGGAAGAGCACACAGAATTAGAAAACGTTCAAACCACGTGACAATCGTGTTAGGAGCTAATGATAACACACAAGCAAATTAATTAAGATGGGACAAAAGACAAATCCAATTGGAAACAGACTTGGGATCATCAGAGGTTGGGATTCTAACTGGTATGGTGGAAATGATTACGGTGATAAAATCGCCGAAGATTATAAAATCAGAAAGTACATCCACGCCCGTTTATCAAAAGCTAGTGTATCAAAAGTAATCATCGAGAGAACTTTGAAACTTGTAACCGTTACTATCACTACTGCAAGACCAGGTATCATTATCGGGAAAGGCGGACAAGAGGTAGACAAGTTGAAAGAAGAACTTAAGAAAGTTACTGACAAAGAGGTTCAAATCAACATCTTTGAAATCAAAAGACCTGAGCTTGATGCTTATCTAGTTGCGACTAGCATTGCCCGTCAGATCGAAAGCCGTATTTCTTACAGAAGAGCGATTAAAATGGCTATTGCTGCCTCTATGCGTATGAACGCTGAAGGTATCAAAGTTTTGATTTCTGGTCGTTTGAACGGTGCTGAGATGGCGCGTTCAGAAGGTTTCAAAGAAGGTCGTATTCCTCTATCAACTTTCAGAGCCGATATTGACTATGCTTTGGCAGAAGCACACACGACTTACGGTCGTATGGGTATCAAAGTATGGATCATGAAAGGTGAAGTTTACGGAAAGAGAGATCTTTCTCCACTTGTAGGCATGGACAAAAAACAAGCCGGACAAGGTGGTGGTGGTAAAGGTGGAGATTCTCCAAGAGGAGATCGCAAACCTTTCAACAAAGACAGAAAACCTGGCGGAGATCGCCCGGGTGGAGACCGTAAAAGAAAGTAAATTTTTTAAAAAGTAAAGAAAAATGTTACAGCCTAAAAGAACAAAATACCGCAAGGTACAAAAAGGTAAAATGAAAGGTAATTCCCAAAGAGGGCACGAACTTTCTAATGGCATGTTCGGTATCAAATCTGTACACGAAGATGGAATGTTCCTTACTTCCCGTCAAATAGAGGCTGCGCGTATTGCTGCGACCCGTTTTATGAAAAGGGAAGGTCAGTTATGGATCAAAATATTTCCGGACAAGCCTATCACAAAGAAGCCTCTTGAAGTACGTATGGGTAAAGGAAAAGGAGCCGTTGAATATTGGGCTGCTGTTGTTAAACCTGGAAGAATTATGTTTGAGGTAGGTGGCGTGCCACTATCTGTTGCCAAAGAAGCTTTGCGTCTTGCAGCACAGAAATTACCTGTAAAAACCAAATTCGTCGTTGCTAGAGATTTCGAAGCATAATTTAAATTTATTATGAAACAATCAGAAATAAACAATCTTTCTGCAGCAGAGTTGCAAGAAAAATTAAGTCAGTCTAAGAAAGCTTATGCTGACCTGAAAATGGCTCATGCTATCTCTCCGATTGAGAATCCGCTTCAAATCAGAACCGCAAGAAGAGCAGTTGCAAGACTGGCTACTGAATTAAGCAAAAGAGCGCAACAATAATTCTGCTAAAATGGAAGATAAAAGAAACTTAAGAAAAGAAAGAGTAGGTGTAGTTACTTCTAACAAAATGGACAAGTCTATTGTTGTTGCTGAAGTAAGAAGAGTAAAGCACCCGCTATACGGTAAGTTCGTGTTAAAAACAAAGAAATACGTTGCACACGACGAAACAAACGACTGTAACATCGGAGATACTGTTAAGATTAGCGAAACGCGTCCTATCAGTAAATCAAAATGTTGGAGACTAGTTGAAATCTTAGAAAGAGCTAAATAATTATGGTACAACAGGAATCAAGACTAAAAGTAGCAGATAACACGGGAGCAAAAGAAGTTTTAACTATCCGTGTTTTAGGAGGTACCAAAAGAAGGTATGCCTCTGTTGGAGACAAGATTGTAGTATCAATTAAAGATGCAACTCCAAACGGAAACGTGAAAAAAGGAGCTGTTTCAACTGCAGTTGTTGTACGTACCAAAAAAGAAGTGAGAAGAGCCGATGGTTCTTACATCCGTTTCGACGATAATGCATGTGTTCTTTTGAACGCTGCAGGCGAAATGAGAGGTACTCGTGTTTTTGGTCCGGTAGCTAGAGAATTGCGTGAAAAACAATTCATGAAAATTGTATCATTAGCGCCTGAGGTGCTTTAATTTATTATAAGATGATAAAGCTAAAAGTAAAATCTGGCGACACGGTAAAAGTAATAGCTGGTGACCATAAAGGTACAACGGGTAAAATTACACGTGTTTACAAAGAGAAAAACAAAGCGATCGTTGAAGGAGTGAACATGGTATCGAAACATACGAAACCAAGTGCTAAAAACCCACAAGGCGGAATCGTTAAGAAAGAAGCGCCTATCCACATTTCCAACCTTGTTTTGGTTAGCGGTGTTGATGCAGCAGCAAAAAAAGATTCAAAAAAAGCTAATAAAGCATAATGATGGCATATATTCCAAGACTAAAAGAAGAGTACAGAAACCGTGTTGTTTCAGCTCTTAAAGAAGAATTCGGCTATAAAAACGTAATGCAGGTTCCAAAATTGGAGAAAATCGTTTTAAGCCGTGGAGTCGGTGCAGCAGTATCTGACAAGAAACTGATTGATTATGCGGTTGACGAAATGACAAAAATCACTGGTCAAAAAGCTATTTCTACAATTTCTAAAAAAGACGTTGCGTCTTTTAAACTGAGAAAAGGAATGCCTATCGGAGCTAAAGTTACTTTGCGCGGTGAAAGAATGTATGAATTCCTAGACAGATTGATTACTTCTGCATTGCCACGTGTTCGTGACTTTAGCGGAATCAAAGCGACAGGATTCGACGGAAGAGGAAACTATAACTTAGGAGTACTTGAGCAAATCATTTTTCCGGAAATCGACATTGACAAAGTGAACAAGATTTCAGGTATGGATATTACATTTGTGACCACTGCAAAAACAGACAAGGAAGCAAAATCATTGTTGGCTGAACTAGGATTACCATTTAAAAAGAACTAAGACATGGCTAAAGAATCAATGAAAGCCCGTGAGGTGAAAAGAGAGAAAACGGTAGCGAAATATGCTGAAAAGAGAAAAGCTTTAATCGAAGCTAAAGACTATGAAGGCTTGCAAAAATTACCGAAAAATGCTTCTCCTGTTCGTATGCACAATCGTTGCAAACTCACCGGAAGACCAAGAGGTTATATGCGTCAGTTCGGTCTTTCACGTGTAACATTCCGTGAAATGGCGAATAACGGATTAATTCCGGGTGTGAAAAAAGCCAGTTGGTAAAATTTCACTTACCGTTTTGATATATCAGCAGATAGTTGTAAGTTTGCCGGATTTTTGCCGCGAACTGGCAACTATCTGCTGATTAAATTACCAGAATTTTAATGGTTTCAGGTTCAACCGGATGGTCCGGAAGAATACCAAGACCGCAAATTGATAAACATGTACACAGATCCAATTGCGGATTATTTGACAAGGGTTAGAAACGCCGTGGCTGCAAACCACAAAGTCGTTGAAATTCCTGCTTCTAATCTAAAAAAAGAGATTACCAAGATCTTATTTGATCAGGGTTATATCCTGAGCTACAAATTTGAAGACAACTCTGTTCAGGGTTCAATCAAAATCGCTTTGAAGTATGATAAAGATACCAAAGAGCCTGTAATCAAAGATATCCAAAGAATTAGTAAACCAGGTCTACGTAAGTATGCAGGTGCTTCTAACTTGCCAAGAATCCTTAACGGATTAGGTATTGCAATCGTTTCAACGTCTAAAGGTCTTATGACCGGAAAACAAGCGAAACAATTGAATGTTGGTGGTGAAGTAATTTGTTACGTATACTAATTAAAAGACTAGAAGAAGATGTCAAGAATAGGTAAAAACCCCGTTACTGTTCCAGCCGGTGTAACTGTTGAAGTTGCTGATGGAATAATAACTGTAAAAGGAAAAAAAGGTCAACTTACACAGGAATATTCAGATGTTACTGTAACAGTTGAAGGTGATCAGGTTCAAGTGGACCGCTCATCTGATCAAAAAGACCAAAGAGCAAAACACGGATTATACAGATCTTTAATCAATAACATGATTATAGGTGTATCTGATGGTTTTACGAAAGAATTAGAATTAGTAGGTGTAGGTTACAGAGCTTCAAACCAAGGACAAAAATTGGATTTGGCTTTAGGATTTTCCCACAACATCGTTTTGGACGTTGCGCCTGAAGTTGTTGTTGAAACTATTTCTGAAAAAGGTAAAAACCCAATCGTTAAGTTAACATCATTTGACAAGCAATTGTTAGGAGCGGTGGCAGCGAAAATTAGAGGTTTCCGTCGTCCAGAACCTTACAAAGGAAAAGGTGTTAAATTCGTAGGTGAAGTATTAAGAAGAAAAGCAGGTAAATCCGCTTAAAAAAATATAAGATTATGTCATTAACAAAATCTGATAGAAGACAGAGAATTAAATTCAGAATCAGAAAAATCGTTAGCGGTACTGCTGCTAAGCCAAGATTGTCTGTATTCAGAAGCAATAAAGAGATCTACGCTCAACTCATCGATGATGTGAACGGAGTGACTTTATTGGCTGCATCTTCAAGAGAAAAAGAAGTAAGTAAAGGTACTAACATCGAAACAGCAAATGCAGTTGGAAAACTTGTTGCTGAGAAAGCGTTAAAAGCCGGGATCGAGACAGTAACCTTCGACAGAGGAGGCTACTTATACCACGGTCGTATTCAATCATTAGCGGAAGGCGCGAGAGCGGCCGGACTTAAATTCTAATTATTATGTCTAAAAACAAAAGTGTAGAATTAGTAAAACCTAGTGGTCTTGAATTGAAAGATCGTTTGGTAAGTGTGAATCGTGTAACCAAAGTAACAAAGGGTGGTAGAGCTTTCGGCTTTTCTGCAATTGTTGTTGTAGGTGACGAGAACGGTGTTGTTGGACATGGTTTAGGAAAATCAAAAGATGTTTCTGAAGCAATCGCTAAAGCGGTGGAAGATGCTAAGAAGAACTTGGTGAAAATTCCATTGAGTGGCCAGTCTGTTCCTCACGAACAAAAAGGTAAATTTGGCGGAGCACGTGTATTCTTAATGCCTGCATCTCATGGTACAGGAGTTATTGCTGGTGGAGCTGTTCGTTCGGTTCTTGAATCAGTTGGTATTCACGACGTATTGTCAAAATCTCAAGGATCATCAAATCCTCACAACGTAGTAAAAGCAACTTTTGATGCTTTACTTCAAATGAGAAGCGCACACACTGTTGCAAAACAAAGAGGTGTTTCTTTAGAAAAAGTTTTTAAAGGTTAATAATAGGAAATTATGGCTAAATTATTAGTAAAACAAGTTAGAAGCAAAATCAATTGTCCCCTTACTCAAAAAAGAGGTCTTGAAGCTTTAGGCCTACGCAAAATGGGTCAGGTTGTGGAGCACGAGTCAAATCCTGCTATCCTTGGGATGATAAACAAAGTTAAACACTTGGTTTCTGTAACAGAATCCAAATAACAATTTATAAGTGATGAATTTAAGTAACTTACAACCCGCTGAAGGTGCTACACACAATCAGAATAAAAGATTAGGACGTGGTGAAGGTTCCGGAAAAGGTGGTACTTCTGCAAGAGGACACAAAGGAGCGAAATCGCGTTCAGGCTATTCTAAAAAGATTGGTTTTGAAGGTGGGCAGATGCCACTTCAAAGACGTGTACCTAAGTTTGGTTTTACCAACATCAATCGTAAAGAATACGAAGGTGTTAATTTAGATACCATTCAGAATTTAGTTGATGCAGGCATTGTAACTGATACCGTTGATATGACAGTATTCGTTGCCAATCGTCTTGCTACCAAAAACGAAATCGTTAAGGTTTTGGGTAGAGGTGAACTAAAAGCTAAACTAACGGTAACTGCTCACAAATTTACTGCTACTGCCAAAGCTGCTATCGAAGCTGCTGGTGGTCAAGCTGTAACTATATAATTTCTATCAATATGAAGAAATTTTTTGAATCATTTGTCAATGTCTTTAAGATCGAGGAATTAAGAAACAAAATCCTATTTACTTTAGGTTTGCTTTTGGTTTACAGATTTGGCGCACACGTTACGCTTCCAGGTATTGACGCGACACAATTACAAAGTTTAGCGGGACAAACAAAAAGTGGTATTGGTTCGATCCTAGATATGTTTACTGGAGGTGCTTTCTCGAAAGCTTCTGTGTTTGCATTGGGAATTATGCCTTACATCTCTGCTTCGATTGTAGTTCAGTTGATGGGAATAGCGATTCCATATCTTCAGAAATTGCAAAAAGACGGAGAAAGCGGCAGAAAGAAAATCAACCAGATTACGCGTTGGCTGACTATTGGAATTACATTGGTGCAAGGACCTGGTTATATTTATAATCTGTATTCTACTATACCAAATGCAATCATTTCTTCTACACATCCGGAATTGATTTCTCAAACGGCGTTCCTGATTTGCTCTGTAATCGTTTTGATCACAGGTACAATCTTTGCCATGTGGTTGGGGGAAAAAATTACTGATAAAGGAATTGGCAACGGTATCTCGCTTTTAATTATGGTGGGTATCTTAGCCAGAATGCCTCAGGCATTCATCCAAGAGTTTGCATCGACTATCACTAACAACAACGGTGGGCCAATGAAATTGGTTCTTGAAATTATAGGTTGGTTACTTGTAATCATCGCTTGTGTTTTACTAGTGATGGCGGTAAGAAGAATTCCGGTACAATATGCAAGAAGAACCGTTTCTGGTGAATTTGAACAAGATGCTTTGGGAGGTAACAGACAATTTATACCGTTAAAGCTGAACGCCTCTGGTGTAATGCCGATTATCTTCGCTCAAGCGATCATGTTTATTCCGGCTGCCTTGGCAGGTTTGAATAAAGAATCGGAAGCGGCGCAATCCGTTGCAAGTGCATTTAAAGATATCTTCGGATTCTGGTATTGTCTGGTGTTTGCATTGTTGATTATTATTTTCACGTATTTCTATACAGCCATTACCGTTCCAACGAACAAAATGGCAGACGATCTTAAAAGAAGCGGTGGCTTCATTCCTGGCATACGTCCAGGAGTTGAAACTTCTGACTACTTAGATAAAATCATGTCTTTGATCACATTCCCTGGCTCATTATTCCTTGCTTTAATTGCTGTGTTCCCAGCCATTGTCGTAAGTCTTGGTGTGCAACAATCTTGGGCAATGTTCTTCGGAGGAACTTCTTTGATAATTATGGTTGGTGTTGCAATTGATACAATTCAGCAAATCAATTCCTATTTATTGAACAAGCATTATGATGGTTTGATGAAGAGCGGTAAAAACAGAAAAGCGGTAGCTTAATTTTATGGCGAAACAATCAGCAATAGAACAAGACGGATCCATCATTGAAGCATTATCCAATGCGATGTTCCGTGTAGAATTGGAAAACGGACATATTGTAATTGCGCATATTTCAGGAAAAATGAGAATGCACTACATCAAGCTTTTGCCTGGTGATAAAGTGAAACTGGAAATGAGCCCTTATGATTTGTCAAAAGCAAGAATTACTTATAGATATTAAAAAGCTGTAGGCAATAGGCAATAGGCAATAAGCTTAAAGCATAAAGCATAAAGCGTAAAGCAACTAAAGATGAAAGTAAGAGCATCAGTAAAGAAAAGAAGTGCCGAGTGCGTTATCGTTCGCAGAAAAGGCAGGTTGTATGTAATCAACAAAAAGAATCCTAGATTTAAACAAAGACAAGGATAATTATGGCAAGAATAGCAGGGGTAGACATCCCGAAAAACAAAAGAGGAGTTATCGCTTTGACCTATATCTTCGGAATTGGTAGAAGCCGTGCAAGCGAGTTATTGGCAAAAGCCAACGTTAGCGAAGATATTAAAGTTCAAGATTGGAATGATGAGCAGATCGGTGCAATCCGTGAAGCTGTATCGTATTTTAAGATTGAAGGGGAATTGCGTTCTGAAGTTTCTTTAAACATCAAACGTTTAATGGACATTGGATGTTATAGAGGTATTCGTCACAGAGCTGGTCTTCCATTAAGAGGACAAAGAACTAAGAATAACTCAAGAACAAGAAAAGGTAAGAGAAAAACTGTTGCCAACAAGAAAAAAGCAACTAAATAATAAGTAATATGGCAAAAGCTACAGCAAAAAAACGTAAAGTTATCGTTGAGTCTACAGGTGAAGCTCATATTAGTGCTACTTTCAACAACATCATCATTTCTTTGACAAACAAAAAAGGTGAAGTTATTTCTTGGTCTTCAGCAGGAAAAATGGGTTTCAGAGGTTCTAAAAAGAATACTCCGTATGCAGCCCAAATGGCAGCAGAAGATTGTAGTAAAGTAGCGTTAGAGGCTGGATTGAAGAAAGTAAAGGTTTATGTAAAAGGACCAGGAAACGGACGTGAGTCTGCCATCCGTTCTTTGCATAACGGCGGAATCGAAGTAACAGAGATCATCGACGTTACACCAATGCCGCACAACGGATGTCGTCCTCCAAAAAGACGTAGAGTTTAATTTTTTTATAGTAAGTATAACCCGAGACAGCATCAGATTATCGAAGGATTTGACCTGAATTCATAATCGCTGACTCAAAACAATTTAAAATGGCAAGATATACTGGTCCAAAAACAAGAATCGCCCGTAAATTCGGTGAAGCGATCTTCGGAGACGATAAAGCCTTCGAAAAAAGAAATTACCCACCTGGACAACACGGGATGGCTAAAAAAAGAGGTAAAAAATCTGAATATGCTGTCCAGTTAATGGAAAAGCAAAAAGCTAAATACTCATACGGTATCTTAGAAAAACAATTTAGAAACCTTTTTGAAAAAGCTGCAGCTTCTAAAGGTGTAACAGGTGAAATCCTTTTGCAATTATGTGAAGCAAGACTTGATAATGTAGTTTTCAGAATGGGCATAGCTCCA
This sequence comes from Flavobacterium sp., assembly GCA_029946065.1. GTDB lineage: Bacteria > Bacteroidota > Bacteroidia > Flavobacteriales > Flavobacteriaceae > Flavobacterium. The sequence continues at coordinate 74,596 of JAQSDU010000001.1, read as the reverse complement.
TCACGTCGTGCTGCACGTCAAATCGTTTCTCACAGACACATCACTGTTAACGGTGAATTGGTAAACATTCCATCTTATCACCTAAAAGCTGGTGATAAAGTTGCTGTTCGTGAAAAATCTAAATCTGTTGAAGCTATCGAGCGTTCATTGTCTAATTCTTCACACGTTTACGAGTGGATTACATGGAACAATGACCTTAAAGAAGGTACTTTTGTAAGTGTTCCTGCAAGACTGCAAATACCAGAAAACATTAAAGAACAACTTATCGTCGAATTGTACAACAAATAATAATTGACTTAGTCGAAATTATGGCAATATTTAATTTTCAGAAGCCCGATAAAGTTATCATGATCGATTCAACCGATTTTGAAGGTAAATTTGAATTTAGACCTTTAGAACCTGGTTACGGATTGACTGTTGGTAATGCACTTAGAAGAGTTTTGCTATCCGCTCTTGAAGGATACGCAATAACATCTGTTAGAATTGAAGGTGTAGACCACGAATTTTCTACTATCTCAGGAGTTGTTGAAGACGTTACAGAAATTATCTTAAACCTTAAACAAGTGCGTTTCAAACGCCAGATTGAGGACGTAGATAACGAAGCAGTTACCATCTCAGTGTCAGGAAAAGACCAGTTAACAGCAGGCGATTTCCAAAAATTCATCTCTGGTTTTCAGGTGTTGAATCCAGAATTAGTGATCTGTAACCTGGATAGTAAAGTAAACCTTAATTTCGAGCTTACTATCGAAAAAGGTAGAGGTTACGTTCCAGCAGAAGAAAACAAAAAACAAAACGCAGCGATAGGGACAATCTTTACTGATTCCATCTTTACTCCGGTAAAAAATGTGAAATATGCTATTGAAAACTTCCGTGTTGAGCAAAAAACAGATTATGAGAAATTGGTTTTTGAAATCAAAACTGATGGTTCAATCAATCCGAAAGATGCTTTGACTGAAGCTGCAAAGGTGTTAATCCACCACTTCATGTTATTTTCTGACGAAAGAATCACTTTAGAGGCTGATGAAATCGCACAAACTGAATCATACGACGAGGAATCGTTACACATGAGACAATTGCTTAAAACCAAGCTTGTTGATATGGATCTTTCAGTAAGAGCACTAAACTGCCTCAAAGCGGCTGAAGTTGAAACACTTGGCGATTTAGTATCATTCAACAAAAATGACCTCATGAAATTCCGTAATTTCGGTAAAAAATCTTTAACAGAACTAGATGAATTAGTTGCTGTAAAGAACTTAACCTTCGGAATGGATTTAGCAAAATACAAATTAGATAAAGAATAAATTACTTCATATTTTGCTCTCCAAAGAGGATTGCAGCAAGATGAAGATTTAAAAAGAAGTCATGAGACACGGAAAAAAATTCAATCACTTAAGCAGACAGACCGGACATAGAAAGGCTATGCTCGCCAATATGGCTTGTTCTCTTATCGAGCACAAACGTATTAACACAACTGTCGCTAAAGCAAAAGCACTTAAACAATTCGTTGAGCCGCTTATTACAAAATCAAAAGAAGATACAACCCACAACCGTCGTATTGTTTTCGCTTACTTACGTAGCAAATATGCTGTAACTGACTTGTTCAGAGACGTAGCTGCAAAAGTTGGTGACCGTCCGGGTGGTTACACACGTATCATCAAAGTTGGAAATCGTTTGGGAGATAACGCTGATATGGCGATGATCGAACTTGTAGATTTCAACGAATTATACAATGGTGGTAAAAAAGAAGAGAAAAAAGCGAAAAGCCGTCGTGGTGGAAAAGCTAAAGGTGCTACTACTGCTCCTGCTGCTAAAGCCGCTCCTGCTCCAGAAGCTGTCGTAGAAGAACCAACTGTTGAAGCTCCGGCTGACGCAATTGAAGAAGCTCCGGTTGCTGAAGTGCCACAAGCTGAAGTTGAAGCTCCGGTTGCTGAAGAAGTTTCAGAAACTCCGGTTGCAGAAACAGAAGCGCCTGCTGATGACGCTGAAAAAAAGGAAGACGCTGAATAATGATATTCACCTCCAAATAAAAATCAAGGATAAACTTTTATTAGTTTGTCCTTTTTTTTTTGCGCCATTGCGAGGAACGCGGCAATCTCATTAATTTTTTGAAGCAACAACATCGTGAACAAAACAACGAATCATCCGGCTTTCCAATACAATCTTTTTGTTCTTAAAGAAAGAACAAAAAGGATTTCCATTACAATCCGGGCTAGAAGCCGCAAATCGTTTCCAAAATAACTTTGTGTCCAGATGTGCTTCGGGATTGCGAAAAACTTTGTAAAGCCAACCGAAAAAACTAAATTTGTACACACAACTAAATCGGTCTTTAAGGAACCCGACACCCAACACCAGACTATGAAACGAGTTGGCGAGTTCCATGAGACCATAACGCAACAATAACTACACGAATGAAATACACAACACGACAAAAAGCAATCTTACTCCTCTCCGACGGAACTATCTTCCACGGAAAATCAATTGGAATCGAAGGCACCACTTTCGGCGAACTCTGCTTCAACACCGGAATGACAGGCTATCAGGAAATCTTTACCGATCCGTCTTACTTCGGACAAATCATGATCGCTACTAATGCCCACATCGGGAATTATGGCGTTCATAAGGAAGATGTTGAATCTGATTCTATAAAGATTTCAGGTTTGATATGCAAAAACTTTAGTTTCAATTATTCCCGAGAAAGTGCTTTTGGAAGTCTTGAAGCTTATTTCCAAATGCAAAACTTAATTTGTATTTCAGACGTAGATACGCGCGCACTTACGGCTTACATCCGTGACAACGGTGCCATGAACGCAGTGATTTCTACTGATGGAAAATCGGTTGAAGAATTAAAATCGGAATTGGCGAAAGTACCGGATATGAAAGGTCTGGAACTCGCTTCGAAAGTATCCACAAAAGAGCCATATTTCTATGGAAGCGCCAACGCTACATACAAAATCTCAGCTTTGGATTTGGGTATCAAAGAAAATATCCTGCGTAACCTCGCCAAAAGAGATTGTTACATTAAGGTATTTCCATACGATGCCACTTATAAAGATTTAGCTGAATTCAATCCTGACGGATATTTCTTGTCCAACGGACCCGGCGATCCGGAACCATTATCAGGTGCTATCCAGGTTGCAAAAGAAATCCTCGACAATAACAAACCGTTATTCGGGATTTGCTTAGGCCACCAAATTATTGGTTTGGCCAACGGAATTTCAACTTTTAAAATGTTTGGCGGTCACCGCGGCATCAACCATCCTGTGAAAAATCTCTTGACAGGAAAAGGTGAAATCACATCCCAAAACCACGGCTTCGCAGTCAATAGAGAAGAAGTAGAAAAGCATCCTGATTTAGAAATCACCCATATTCATATCAACGATGGAACAGTCGCTGGAATGCGCATGAAATCCAAAAATTGTTTTTCAGTACAATATCATCCCGAAGCAAGTCCGGGACCACACGATTCCAGTTATCTCTTTGACGAGTTTGTACAAAGACTACAATAATCGAAAAAAAACCTGCAAGTTGATTGCAGGTTTTTTTATTTTAATATTGTTAATTCCTTTTTCTGTTTTGAAGGAGATATCCGATAAGGTGAAGCGTCAGCCAAACTGAGAATATAAGGGCGGGAATTACCGCCAATATCTTAATGGTTTTCATTTGCGCTGAATAGTAAAAAACGAGAAAGAATATCCAGCTTATTAAAAGTCCGATCAATGTTACGTTGATACAATACCTGCAGCTGCCAAACTTACGGATTGCCGGTAATGTTTTATATGTCACACCATCATTTGTTTTATTACAATTACATCCCATAATAATATTGTTTGCTTATTGACAGTTTCTAAAGGGCCAGGAAAAAATATCGGGTGCTCCGGGATTACAATTTAACGCATTGATACGTCCCAAGAAGATTTGTTGCGCAACTGTATAGGATAGAACGAAAGGAAGCACTGAAACACATGTTCCTCCGATCGCAATTATTCCAAGAATTATCAGTGACCATGAAAATACCCAAAAAAAGATTCTCATTAACTCACAAGGCGTAGGTTTGCAACATGGGTCCAAAAGCCACCAAAGTAAAAATACCGCCAATAAAATAAGGACTACAATCAGGATAATAATCAATATCTGGGAAGTTGACGGATCGGATATGCATGCGATTATTGGCATCAATGACAGAAAAGCCAAAAGCAGAAATGAAGAGATGATGGCGAGAAAGGCGCAAAAACAAGAAGGCGGACAAGGAGCAACCCTATTTCTCGCCCGGACTATACGAGGACCATTGCAATTTTCAGGTTTAATCATACTCACGACTGTGTTAAAGGCATCATGACGCAAATAGGTATGGGAAGTCGAAGGTTGTGTAGTTTCCGCAGTAGTTCCATCGCCGAAATCCCAGGAATATACTTCTGCACAATCAAGATTATTGCCGGTTGCAGTCAAGGTCACCGTGTTTGATTCTGGGCAATTGGTCATGCATGTTACAGAAAGCCCCGTAAGTTCCGGGCAACATTCTTTTTTACATTTTTTTATAACGACAGTTTCGGCCAACGGCGGACAGTTGTCTTTCTCCACAACCACTGTTATTGACTTTGTATTTCCCGAACCGATGCTGAAATTAAAATCCCTCGAATTGGATTGTATAGGCTGTAGCTCATCCTCTCGCCAGGTAAATTCAAATCCGTTGCCTGTGGGATTAACGGCCCTTATAATATATGCGCCGGGCTCTAGACAATCGATCTGATTGTGCAATGGATTGTTGGTCACCGCTTCGAAAATCCCTTCATTGTTATTAATTATCTTAAATCGGTTGCCACTATCATCTATTATTTCAAAAGAAATATCGTCAGGGCAATTGGTTTCGCATGGCTGTATTACTAATAGCACAGGATTAGAACTCGGACAGTTTGCGGGAAATATAGAATTTACGACTGCACTGTAATTTCCGCTGCTGTAATTGTGTGAAACCTGATATGGAAAAGCAGTAGTGCTGTCAAATGCCAGCGAACTGTCATTACCGTCACCGAAATCAATTTCACAGAAACAATTGCCCGTTATATTGCTGGCCGATATCCCGAACGTTACGATTCTTTGCCCGTTGTTGCATGCAGAGGCGGATATTAATTGAAGCGTTATATCTGGGCAATTACCACCGCAATTAGGTACTTCGATTTCAATAGTATTGGATGGCGGGCAACCGGTTGGTAAGATGCTTGTAACAGAAACGGTATAGTCACCACCCGAATAACCATGTGTCACCGTTAGTGGATTTTGCTGTGGATTGAAAGAGATAACCTCGTCATTGCCATCGCCAAAATCAATTTCATAAACGGACGGATCGACGGTATTTGAAAAAGCGATTTCAAAAGTAACCTCAGTCTGCCCGTCATTACAATTTTCGGAAAGGCTGACAAGGCTGAGATTTAGCTGCGGGCATGTACTGTTGTTGGTACAAGACAATATGAAATCACCATTTTTGTGGCAAGAAGGATCTTGAGTGCAATGGGCATTGACCTTTACAGACTTGCCGCATTGTTGCTTTATGGCCGCTGTTGAAAGCAGCAAATCAGCCCCTGAATAAACTATTGTCCAGTTACCATTGGCACCAACAGTTGTTGTTTTTGAGGTCGTAATATGAGCCGATATAAGCTCGGCTGTAATCTGGCTGCAATCTGCTTGTCCCGAAAGCGTAACGGTTCGTGTGGCTTCATCAAAAACCAATGAATTATAAGCTATATTACACATAATTTTTTTATTTAGTTGTTAGTATGGTATTGTCCTTTAAAGTTTTTGTTCACTCACAATTGACCAGGTAAGATATGCCCTGTCAGAACCATTTAATGCTGCTCCGTTTAAGAGGCTGCACCCCAGAGGAAGGGTTTGGCTTCCCTCAATTGTAACGTCCTGAAATTCCTCAATGATTGTTCCGAATCCGGGAGTATTGTGATCTTGCCAGGAGCGCAGGTCGCGAATCAGTTTGATGCGCACCCTGAATCTGTCACTGCTGCTGTTGCGTAAAACCATATTCCTGCCCGATCCGTCTCCGCCACAAGAGCCATTACTTTCTATCCTGCATTTGCTTATCGTCTCTGATGTAAGTTGCCCACGTACATTTACAACAACTTCATCTTTAAAAGTACGCCCGCAATCGTCTGTCGCAGTAATCTCGAAATTGTGATTTCCGAAATCATTAAAAAATATTTCGGTAATAGGAGTATTCGGGCTTGTGATGTCAGGGTCTATTTCGGGGCCAAAATTATGCCGCACGTATTTCCATTCAACTGAAACGATACTTCCTGAATTATTCACAACTGCCCCGTCAAGAATTACCGTTCGTTCTTCAGGAAGTGTTATGGTTTTGTCCGGCCCTGCACTTACACTATTCAGAGTTGGGAAACTAACGTTATAAGTCGTTGTACTAAACTTGATAGGATCTCCCTCTGCATATTTTTCTATACGTTTGGCCCATCTGTAATAAATAGTCTGGCCGTTTCTTAACGGACTTGCATTAAAATTTACCGTTCGCGCATAAAAATCTCCAATAAACTGCGGAAGCTGTACTTTAAATTCAAGTCGATTGGGAGAATAGTTATTGCCCGGACTGATATAAAATCGCGTATCAGCGTTAGCAGTGCCGGCAGATAAGGCCCTTTTCTCAACAAGCCTCCCTACACCAGAGGGGAGCACGATCTTTTCTCCACCGTCGGATGATAAGGACTCGAGACGCTCGAGTTTTGATCTGTCTGTACTATAATATAACTCTGCAAAAAGTTTGTCGTCACAAACTGTTGCCAGTGAATGAGCATCATCGCGAAAAAGAATGGCAGTCTTAAATGATAAAAATACATCGTCACAAATTATATTTTCATTCTTGGTTATCACGACCGGAGCCGACATCATCGACAATTCACCGCCCGCATCACACGAAGTTACTACGCCACCCGCATCGCGGGTAGTATTTTGATTTTCTTGTATGTTGCCTCCACATGATGCGCCCTGGCAAATTAGTAAAAGCAACGCAAATGCTAAAAAATAAGTTGTTTTTTTCATGATATTGGATTTAGATTGGTGCATTATATTGCATCTAAGGTATTCAAAATCAACATTTTATTTTTTTAATTATGTGTGAATGGATTAAATTTGTGTATAGTATGTGTTTTTTTCTTTACAATAGGAATTGGATTTTTTTGCGATCAGGTAAAAAAATACAATTTGAAATGTATTTTACCATTGGTAAAAATTCTAAATAAAAAAATGTACATTTATATATATGAAGATCAGATGCTTAAAGTTGTATTAATTGATGACGAACCGTTAGCACTTCAAAGTATGACTTGGGAGTTGGAGCATTTTTGCAAAAATGTTACCATTGTCGCAACTTTTTCATCTGTGGTCAAGGCGACCGAATATCTGAGCGAGAATCTTGTGGACTGTATTTTCCTAGATGTAGAAATGCCAGAAATGGATGGATTTCAATTTCTTGAACAATTTCCATTGCGTCAATTTGCAGTGGTAATAACAACTGCCTTTGATCAATATGCCATAAAGGCAATCCGGAAACAAGCGCTCGATTATCTGTTAAAGCCTATAGATTCGGATGAGCTCATAGATTGCATTGAGAAAGTTTCGCGTGCCGCCGTCAAAACTTCTTTTCAGCAAACATTAGAAAATACAGTAAAGAATTTTGTCAATACATCCAATGCGAGTGTGAAGAAAGTTAGTATTGCCTGCAACGGAAAAATCATTTTTATTAATCCCGATGATATTATTTACTGTGAGAGCGATGGGAATTATTGTACGCTGTTCCTCGAAAACAAGCAAAAAATACTAATTACTCAAAAATTAAAATTTATGGAAGAAAAGCTGGCAGAACTGTTTTTCTTCAGGATCCACAATTCGTATCTGGTCAACCTCAACAAGGTTCAGGAATACCACAAAAGCGATGAGTTTGTGATGTTAGCCAACCATGTTAAGTTGCCGGTCTCGCGGCACCGAAAAGCTGCTTTTTTAGAGAAGCTATGAATATGTATTCAGGTGAAATGGTTAATTTGCTTTGGGGATTTATATCTTCCGGACTCATTATCTTTTTTTTATTGTGTTCATTGATTTACCAGCAAACCAAGCAGCGTACTTTTTTATACTATAGTTTGTACAATTTATTGCTTTTCATTTATCTGTTGCGTGGTTGTCCTTTTATCCCCAACGATTATCTGACTGCATTTTATAATAGCCGATTCTATTCGTTTTATTGGTTTGTACAAATTGTTTATAATTCGTTGATGTTCTTTTTCTACATCGAATTTTTAGAGTTAAAAAAGTATTTTCCAAGATTTACAGCCACGTTGGTTTATTACCTAAGAATACTTTTGTTCATTGCAAGTATGATGTTAAGTTATGCTATAATTACTAAAACTTTTTTGCCTTACCGTTATTTTTTCGATTATGGATTTATTCCTTCAATTACTTTTTTCGTCGTTATTGCAATTTATCTTACTGCCAAAATTCCGAATAAATTAAAATATTTTGTCATATCCGGAGTGTTAAGTTACCAAATCCTGGCATACATCGCGTTAATGAAGACGTATTCTAATGATGCAAAGCAAGAAGCATTTCCCATCCTTTATTTTTACATCGGAATTATCATCGAATCCATCATTTTTATGCTCGGTCTCGGTTACAAGATCAAGCTGCTCTACCTTGAAAAAATAAATGCGCAGAAGAAGATCATTGAAGAACAACACGCCACTCAATTGCTGAAAGAGCGCTATCAAAAAGAACTCGAAGCAGAACTTGATGCCAAAATAAACGAATTGCGGATTGCCTTAAAGAAAACTGAAGCAGAAAAAATCAAATCTGTAACGCTTACGTTTGAAAACGAAATTACCAACTTAAAGCTCGCATCTTTACGCAGTCATATGAACCCCCATTTTATTTTCAATGCGCTCAATTCCATCAAAGCGTATTTTGTTGACAATGAAAAGGAGAAGGCGGTGTTCTACCTGAATAAATTCTCGAAGCTCATCCGCAAAATTCTCGAAACTTCCTTAGTTGATAGCATCTCTTTGCAGGAAGAGCTAGAAATCATTGAAATTTACATGAACATAGAAAATATACGATTTAACGGAACGATACAATTCCAAATAAATAATACAACTGAGACGCCGCTTTCTGATATAAGGCTTCCCGGACTTATTTTGCAGCCCTTTATTGAAAACGCGTTATGGCATGGATTAATGTCGAAGGATGGTGAGAAAAAAATTCTGATTGAAGTTTTTGACAATAAAAAAGATGTGATGCTATCGATTAGCGATAACGGCATTGGCAGGAAAAAATCGAAGGAGAATAGAGATAAAAAATCAATAAAACGGGAATCGCTTGGTATACAGTTCGCCAATGAAAGGCTTAACTATTTCAATAAAAATCAGCATTCAAAATATACTTATAAATTCATTGATTTATGCGACGAAGCAAATAATTCGTTGGGAACGGTAGTAATATTTACGCTGAAAAAATGAGCATTTCGAAAACAGATTTTTTTTTTGATGAAATTATCTACTACTAAATCGTTTGCGTTTATAACTTTATAAAGTTCTGCTTTTCAGATAAGATATAATTTCCTAATTTCGAAAAAATAAGACAACATTAATAACAAATAAGCAAAAAACAGATGAGTATCATTATCAAAATTCACGCTAGACAAATTCTTGACTCAAGAGGAAATCCAACCATCGAAGTGGATGTAATCACCGAAAACGGTGTGCTTGGAAGAGCAGCAGTGCCTTCAGGAGCTTCAACAGGTGAACATGAGGCAGTTGAACTTCGCGACGGCGGAAAAGCATTCATGGGCAAAGGCGTAATGAAAGCAGTGCACAACGTAAATGTAACCATCGCCGAAGAATTAGTCGGTACTTCTGTTTTTGAACAAAATAAAATCGACCAGATGATGATTGAGCTGGACGGTACACACAACAAAGGAAATTTAGGCGCTAATGCCATTCTTGGTGTTTCACTTGCGGTTGCTAAAGCGGCTGCAAATGAACTCGGATTGCCATTATACCGTTACGTCGGTGGTGTTTCCGGAAACACATTACCGGTTCCAATGATGAACATTATCAACGGTGGATCGCATTCAGATGCGCCGATCGCTTTCCAGGAATTCATGGTAATGCCGGTAAAAGCAACTTCTTTCAGCCATGCGATGCAAATGGGAACGGAGATTTTTCACAACCTTAAAAAAGTATTGCACGACAGAGGTTTATCAACAGCAGTTGGTGACGAAGGCGGATTTGCTCCAAACCTTGCAGGTGGAACAGAAGATGCTTTAGATTCGATTAAAACTGCCGTCGAAAACGCAGGTTACAAATTTGGAGACGATGTAATGGTCGCTTTAGATTGTGCCGCTTCTGAGTTTTATGTAAACGGAAATTACGATTACAAAAAATTCGAAGGCGAAGGCGGAAAAATCAGAAGCTCAAAAGAACAAGCAGAATATTTAGCGGAATTGGCTGCTAAATACCCAATTATTTCCATCGAAGACGGCATGTACGAAGATGATTGGGATGGATGGAAATACCTTACAGATTTAATCGGCGACAAAGTACAATTGGTAGGAGATGATTTATTCGTAACCAACGTTGAACGTCTTTCAACCGGAATCGAAAAAGGAATCGCCAATTCGATTCTTGTAAAAGTAAACCAAATTGGTACTTTGACCGAAACCATTGCTGCCGTAAATATGGCACACAATGCAGGATATACTTCAGTAATGTCGCACCGTTCGGGAGAAACAGAAGACAATACTATCGCTGATTTAGCGGTAGCGTTAAACTGTGGACAAATCAAAACCGGTTCAGCTTCGCGTTCAGACCGTATGGCAAAATACAACCAGTTGCTTCGTATTGAAGAAGAATTGGGTAGCACTGCTTATTTTCCAGGGTTGAAAGCTTTTAAGCAAAAATAACAACAACTGTTATTGTATCATAATCCGGTAGGGCTCTTCCTACCGGATTTTTTTTGGTCAAATTCTCATCCAAACCCGCCGAATTCTAATTCCATACTTTTTTACCAAAAAGGAAACGCTATTTTTGTTTTGTAATAGTCAGGAATTGTTTCCTATGAAAAAATTAGCACTCAGTATTTTTATCTTTTGCGCGTTTTCGACTTTTGGGTTTTCCCAGAACAAAACAACCGATAGTCTTATTGTGGTTTTAAACTGCACTAAAAATGATATTGACAAAGCAAAAACTTTAAACGAAATTGCCAACAGCTATAAGACTTCTGATCCGAAACTCGTTTTACAATTCGGAGAAAAAGCACTTCAATTATCGCAAAAAATACAATACAAACTCGCCGAAGGAAATGCTTTCTTGAACATCGGAAACGGAAATATTATCCTCGGAAATTACGCTTTGGCGCTTCAAAATTTCTCGAACGCACAGCAAATTTTCGAGAAATTATCCGAAAATACTTCGACAGATACAGCCGAAATTCAAAACGGACTCGCCCGTGCTTACGGCAGTATTGGCATCGTATTTTCCGAACAAAGCAATTATAGCAAAGCATTACAATATGATTTGAAAGCCGTAAAAATTTATGAAGCTATAGGAGATTTGGGCAAATGTGCACGACTTTATAACAACATCGGAATCGTTTATAAATCGCAAGGGCAAGATTTCAAGGCACTCGAATATTTTATAAAATGCCTCAAAATTCAGGAAAAGAACGGCGATGCAACTGTTGGCGTAATCATAACCAATATAGGGAACGTTTACCTGAACCAGAAAAATTACGATAAGGCATTTGAATATTATGCAAAAGCAAAATCGCTGTTTGAAAAATATCCAGATGCAAGAGGAGAAGGCGAGTTGTATAATAACCTTGGGCTTTATTATAAAAAAGTTGAGAAAATTCCGCAATCGTTGGAGCATTATTCTAAAGCCGTCAATTTGTTTGCCTCTATTGACGATAAATTTGGTGTTGCCGATACCTATTATTTTATAGGCGAAATTTACCTGGAACAGCAAAATTATACGGCAGCATTGTCGAATACCAATAAATCACTTTCGCTTGCCAACGCACTTCATGTGATGGAACAAATCCGGAATGCAGAAAAGAACCTGAGTATCATATACGATAAAATGAACAATCCAAAATTGTCATTGCAGCATTATAAATTGTACAACATTGCCAAAGACAGTATCAATAACAGCGAAAATGTGCGCAACGGCATTCGTGCAGAAATGAATTTTGAATTTGAAAAGAAGGAAGCGCTTCAAAAGAAAGAACAAGAAAAAAGAGAAGTGATTTACAGCGAAGCTTCCAAAAGACACCAGCAGCAAATACTTTTTATTGTACTTTTTATAGTTTTGGTTTTCGGAATCGTCTTCCTTATCAACAACCGCCGCCAACTCAAAAAAACGCTTACACTTCAAAAGGAACTCGCAGAATATGAGCAAAAAGCACTGCACTTGCAGATGAATCCGCATTTTGTTTTTAATTGCCTGGGTTCGATTTCTAGTTTTATTGTACAAAACGGAACCGATTCGGCGATAAAATACCTGTCGAAATTCTCTAAATTGATGCGGCTTACTTTAGAATATTCAAAAGAATCACTCATTCCAATTGATAAAGAAATCGAAAGTTTGCAGAATTATTTAGAACTCGAACAACTGCGTTTCAACCAAAAATTCGATTTTAAGATCACCAAAAGCAATGAAATTGAAGATGATATGGCTTTGCCGCCGCTTTTGCTACAACCGTTTGTTGAAAACGCTATCATCCACGGATTGATTCCGAAAGAAGCGAAAGGTGCCATCAACATTGATTTTTCAATCGAAAGTAACAACTTGGTTTGTACGATTGCTGATGATGGCATCGGATTTATGAAATCGCAGGAATTAAAAGAAAACCTCGTGTCGGTACACAAATCAATGGCACTCGATATCACAAAGAAACGTTTGGAGATGATGGAAGCTTATACTTCAAAAACGTCGAATGTCAGCATCAAAGAAATAACGGATAATGGTAATGTTTCAGGTACTAAAGTCGTTTTGAATTTACCTATCCAATACATCACAAAGAAATCATGATTACAGCAATATTAATAGACGACGATGCCAACCTTCGCAACGGAATGAAATCTTTCCTCGAAAGATATGCGCCAGAAATTAGTATAATTGGAGAAGCCGACAGCGTAAAAACCGGCGTTGCCGCCATGCAAAACCTGCAACCGCAAGTGGTTTTTCTGGACATTCAATTGGGCGACGGAACTGGTTTTGACATATTAGAGCAAATGGCAGCGAAAAACGGGAAAACGCAATCGCACATTGTGTTCATCACCGCGCATGAGCAATATGCGATAAAGGCCTTTAGGTTCAGTGCACTCGATTTTTTGCTGAAACCTGTCGATCCTGAAGAATTACAGAAAGTAATTGAAAAGATAAAAGGTGTTTTGGAATCCAATCGCGATTATGCACATATCGATTTGTTACTGGAAAATATCAGAAAGAAAGTCGATAATTTCAAACGAATTGCGCTTTCGACATCAGACGGCATCCATCTTTTTGAAATTAGCGATATTATAAGATGCGAAAGTGAAGACAATTACACGAAGTTTTATATCAAGAACAACAAACCTGTTTTGATTTCGAAAACGCTCAAAGAATATGAAGAATTGCTGACCGAACACGGTTTTGAACGTATTCATCAATCGCATCTGATTAACCTTTCTTATTTAAAATCTTATATCAAAAAAGACGGCGGTTATGTGGTCATGGCAGACAACAGCAATTTGCCGATTTCGCAACGGAAGAAAGAACGATTGCAGGAACTTTTAAAGACATTATAGTAAATTCTAATTGGAAACGGACGAATGCTCATTTGTCGCTTCAGTATAAAAAAATGCTGATTACTTTTAATCAACAAAACCAAAAAAGATGAAAAAAATATTACTTATAGCGCTTTTGCTTACGGGAGTTTCGCAGGCGCAGATCGTGAATATTCCGGATGCGGCATTCAAAAACCAATTGATTGTTAATAACGTTGACACAAATGGAGACGGCGAGATACAACTTAGCGAGGCGCAAAGTACGCACCTCCTTTATATGACAAATGGTGGAATTTCTGACCTTACGGGGATTGCAGCTTTTGTGAACCTGGAAGTATTGTATTGCGATTCTAATGCCCTTACAGCCATTGATATAACGGGCCTGTCACATCTTGTAGTGCTCTATATAAACAACAATCAGATCACGTCGCTGGACCTTTCTATGGTGCCACAGCTTTTTGCCCTGAATTGCAGCCAGAATCAACTTACATCGCTTGACCTTTCCGCTACGCCTCTTCTTAATATGCTAAATTGCAGCCAAAATCAGTTAGCGGCACTAAATGTCAATTCATTTGTGCAGCTTAAAGAATTTGATTGTTCTTTTAACGCATTGACAACGTTAGGCCTGCAACAATTATCAGCAGTTGAAAACCTGAGGTGCGACAACAACCAGATTACCGCATTAGACGTTTCTGATTTGGTTTCGTTGAAGGAATTGTATGTCAACCATAACAATTTACAGTCGTTAACGGGTCTGACGCAGTGTACCCATATCGAAAAAGCAAACTGTTCTCAAAATCAATTGACAACTTTAGATGTTTCCAATTTAACAACGCTCTTCGAATTGAATTGTTCGCAGAACCAGCTTTCCGCTATAAACTTCGAGAACAATTCTTTTATTGACCTGAATTGTGGCGTCAACCAAATGACCTCATTTGACTTGACAGGTATTTATGCCAGCACCTTTAACTGCGGTAATAACTTGCTGACGACACTTGATTTAAGTAATTTTCCGGTTAGCGGATTGGATTGTGGGGGCAATCAGCTAACATCACTTATACTGGATACCTCTATGCCCGAAAACCTGACCAGGCTTGTGGTTAGTAATAATCTTTTGACAAATATCGATTTGCTTCCTTATAACAATCTGATAGCCTTGTCTTGTTATAATAATCCGATGACAACGCTGACCATGCCTGCTGCTGATATTTTTCAGTTATCAATTGGTGCCATTACTACCGCAATAGATCTTTCGGCTTTTCCGCATTTGATGCAATTGCAGATGTTTGATACGCCACTTAGCTCGGTAAATCTCCTTGACGCGCCGCATATGCAATATTTGGATATATTATCGTCGCCAGACGCTGTCACAATTGATGTATCTGCAATGCACTTTCTCAGTACTTTTCAGGTCGCGTTATGTCCAAACCTGACCTCAATCAACATGAAAAATGGATCGCAATACACTTCGCAATTGAATTTTGGTGCTCTCCCTGCACTGCAAAATATTTGTGCCAACGAAAATGACATCAACTATATCAATTATATTTTAACTTCCAACAGTATCACAGACGTTGCCGTAAGCAGTTATTGCACTTTCACTCCGGGTGGTAGCTATAACACAATTGCGGGTATGAGTCAATTTGATGCCGACAACAACGGATGTGATGTCAATGATGTAACCAATCCGTTTATAAAAATGACAATTAACGATGGTTCTATAGAAGGTGCGACGTTTACAAACGGCTCTGGAAATTATACTTTCTATACCGGAGCCGGAAACTTCACACTGACACCTGAAATTGAAAATCCTTCATTTTTTAATATTAATCCGGTCACTGCAGTTGTAGATTTTCCGTTAGATGATAATTCGGTTTCGACACAGAATGTATGTATTTCAGCCAATGGCATACACCCCGACCTTGAAATAGTAATTGCCCCAATTATACCAGCCAGACCCGGATTTGATGCAGTTTACAAAATCACCTACAAAAACAAAGGCAATCAAATACTATCACAAGATTACGGCGTCTCTTTCTTCTACAACCAAAACCTGATGGAATTAGTAAGCACAGATTTGATTCCGGCGACAAATAGCCCGGGTGCGCTGACGTGGAGCTATACTAATTTACTCCCATTCGAATCGCGCTCCATTTATGTAACAGTAAATGTAAACGCGCCAACCGATGCCAATCCGGTTAATATTGGCAGCATACTCGATTTCAATGCCAATATCTCTCCGGTTGCAGGTGACGAAAGTATGGCTGATAATTACTCGGTTTTCCACCAGACGGTAGTGGGGTCCTTCGATCCAAATGACATAACTTGTATAGAAGGCGAAACTGTACCGCCAAGCGAAATCGGAAATTACTTGCATTACGTCATCAATTTTGAAAATACAGGAACAGATTATGCGCAAAATATTGTCGTAAAAAATATCATTGACCCTGAAAAATTTGATATCGCCTCTTTGCAAATTTTAAGCAGTTCCCATACCTTAGACGCAAGAGTTAACGGCAATATCTTAGAATTGATTTTTAAGAATATCAACCTCGATACCGGCGGACACGGTAATGTTTTGTTAAAAATTAAGACAAACGATGAATTGGTTAGCGGTAATTCCGTTGCAGCAAAAGGCGATATTTATTTTGATTATAATTTCCCGGTTTCAACCAATATCGCTACTACGATTTTTCAAACTTTAGGTATTGATGCCAATCCTTTGGATGAAAGCATCACTATTTATCCAAATCCGACGCATGATATTGTTAGTGTAAAAGCAAATAATACAATCAAATCCATTCAGTTATTTGATGTACAGGGAAGGTTATTGCAAACGCGGATTGCGAATGAAAATAACGCAAATATTGACATTTCTAATCATTCCAACGGTATTTACTTCCTTAAAATCACTTCAGAAAAAGGAATCAAAATTGAGAAGATCATCAAAAAATAGATAGTAGTTTTTTAGTTGCAGAAGGCCGCGGATTTCATTCGCGGTTTTTTTATTAATCTGTTTTAGCGAATAAAAGTTGTTTTTAATAAAACAATCTTCATGAATCGCTGTCCCGGAAGTTTCGGGATTCTTCGTGCATTTTTGGGTAATATCGCTCAATCCTAAAAAAATAAAATATTTATGCAATAATTAACCATTTCATTGCAATATTCGTTTTTTAATTAATCTGAAATTCCCTAAGTTTGTTAAATTATTATTTCAGCATTAATTACCCATTTATATTATGTCAAAAACAGCAATACTCGAAATCGACGGCAAAAAGTACGAGTTCCCAATAATCGTAGGAACAGAAAACGAAGTAGCAATCGATATCAACAAACTACGCGACCTTTCAGGCGCAATCACGATGGATCCTGGCTACAAGAATTCTGGTTCTTGCAAAAGCGAAATCACTTTCCTCGATGGCGAAGAAGGTATTTTGCGTTACAGAGGTTATTCTATAGAAGATTTGGCAGAAAAAGCCAATTTCCTTGAAGTTTCCTATCTCGTAATTTTTGGAGAACTTCCAACCGCAAAACAGTTATCGCAATTCGAAACCGACATTCGCAAATACACACTTGTGAATGAAGAAATGAAAAATATCATTGACGGTTTCCCGAAAACAGCGCATCCGATGGGTGTTTTGTCTTCGCTAACCAGTGCATTGACTGCGTTTAACCCCAAAGTCGTAAACGTAGAAAACGAAGCCGAAATGTATGAAGCCATCTGCAAAACCATGGGTAAATTCCTCGTTTTAGCTACATGGACATTCCGTAAAGCTTCTGGTTTTCCGTTGAATTATTACGACAATACAAAAGGCTACGTCGAGAATTTTATGCATCTGATGTTTGCATTGCCAACAGGGCCTTATACTTCAAACCCTGTGGTTGTAGCAGCTTTGGATAAATTGTTCATTCTTCATGCCGATCACGAGCAAAACTGTTCGACTTCAACGGTAAGGATGGTAGGCTCATCGCACGCTGGTTTATTTGCATCGATTTCTGCCGGTGTTTCTGCACTTTGGGGACCACTTCACGGAGGTGCCAACCAAGCGGTTTTGGAGATGCTTGAAGAAATTCAGAAAAATGGAGGCGATGCCGATAAATACCTTGCCAAAGCAAAAGACAAAGATGATCCGTTCCGTTTGATGGGCTTCGGACACCGCGTTTACAAAAACTTTGATCCGCGTGCAAAGATCATCAAAAAAGCTGCCGATGAAGTTTTAGCGACTTTAGGCGTAAACGATCCAGTGCTGCAAATCGCCAAGAAATTGGAGGAATCGGCTTTGGTTGATGAATATTTTGTATCTAGAAAATTATACCCTAATGTCGATTTCTATTCTGGAATCATTTACCGTGCGTTGGGTATTCCAACAGATATGTTCACAGTACTTTTTGCCATCGGAAGACTTCCGGGTTGGATTGCACAATGGAAAGAAATGCGTGAAAACAAAGAACCAATTGGAAGACCAAGACAAATTTATACAGGTCATCCTTTAAGAGATTTTAAAGCGATGGACAAAAGATAAATTCTTTTTTTATATGATAAGCCTCACAGTGATGTGGGGCTTTTTTTATGAATAATTATTTAATCCATAATTTAAGAACTAATAATATAAGAAAACCTCAAAATACGGGTACGTTTTTTTATCTTTGTCGAAACTCATCTTTCAGGTTTCAGGTTTCAGATTTCAGTCTGCAATCTGAATCTGCAGTCTGAACACTAAAAAAATATGCTGTCCTTAAATGTAAAGAATGAAACTTCCAGATTGCGTGCTGTTGTGCTCGGTACAGCCGTAAGCAACGGACCAACTCCAGACGCAAAAAACGCCTACGATCCAAAATCACTTGAACATATTCTAGCCGGAACTTATCCGAATGAACGTGATATGAGTGATGAAATGGAAGCATTTAGAAAAGTTTTTGAAAAATACGATGTCAAGGTTTATCGTCCGCAGATTATCGCCGATGAAAATCAGATTTTTACACGTGACATCGCTTTTGTAATTGATGATGTTTTTATTGAAGCCGGGATTTTACCCGAAAGAGATAAGGAGTTCCCAGCAATTCAACATGTCACAGATCAGATTGATCCGAAAAAATTCGTTCGTATCCTAGACAAGGAAAAGATTCATATAGAAGGCGGTGATGTGATTTTGTGGAACGATTATATCTTTATAGGAACTTATAAATCCAACGATTATCCGCAAATAAAAACAGCGCGTACCAATCAAGCGGGAATTGATTTTGTGAAAAATTTATTTCCGCATAAAAAAATATTGACTTTTGATTTGGTAAAATCATGGCAAGATGCACGTGATAATGCTTTGCACTTGGATTGTTGTTTTCAACCAGTTGGCATTGACAAAGCCATCATTTATAAAGGTGGATTTCGCAACGAAGCCGAATACCTGCAATTGGTAGATTTGTTCGGGATGGAAAACTTATTCCACATTACGAGAGATGAAATGTACAATATGTACTCGAACGTATTTTCGATTGCGCCCGATGTTGTGGTTTCCGAAAGGAATTTTACCAGATTAAACGACTGGCTTCGTGCCAATGGTTTTACGGTAGAAGAAATCCCTTATGCTGAAATTTCAAAACAAGAAGGCTTGCTTAGGTGTTCGACCTTGCCGTTAATTAGAGACTAATCGCGTTAGGGATAGCAGTGAAAATCCTTTTTGTTTTGAACAATATTTTCTTTTACACGAAAAGTTCCAAACAAAAAGATTGGAACGAATAGCCCGGCCCAAAGGGAAACGCCCAACATTAAAATCCAACAATCAAAATGAAGCAAACTACCAATTCCATACTCATGATCCGTCCGGTTGCGTTCCGGATGAACGAACAAACGGCGGTCAATAATTACTACCAAAAGGTTTTAGACGGTTTATTGCCGGCAACGGTAAACGCAAAAGCACAACAGGAATTTGATGCATTTGTAGCAAAATTAAGCGCAGTAGGTGTCAATGTAATTGTCGTTGATGGTACGCTGGAACCGGATACGCCGGATTCTATTTTTCCGAACAACTGGATTTCGTTTCATGAAAATGGCGATGTGGCTTTGTATCCGATGTTCGCCGAAAACAGGCGATTGGAGCGTCGCGAAGAGATTCTTGATTTACTTGAAGATAAAAATTTTCGCATCGATAATATCGTTGATTATACCGAAGCAGAAACCGACAATTATTTCCTGGAAGGTACAGGAAGTGTGGTTTTGGATCGGGCGAACGGAAAAGCATATTGTGCCCTTTCGCCTCGTGCGGATGAAGAGTTGTTTATAGAATTTTGTGAAGATTTCGATTTAAATCCGATCATTTTTGAAGCTTTTCAAACGGTGAACGGCGAACGAAAACTCATTTATCATACTAATGTAATGATGTGCATCGGAGCAACTTTTGCAGTGATTTGCAGCGATTGCATCGATGACAAAAAAGAGCGCAAAATGGTTTTGGAAAGCCTGAAACAAGATGGAAAAGAAATCATCTTGATCACCGAAAATCAAGTCAATAATTTCGCTGGAAATATGCTTGAAGTGCGCGGAGATAATGATAAAAGATATTTGATAATGAGCGCAGCGGCGCAACAATCACTGACAGAAAAACAAATTGCGCAGCTCGAAAAACACGCAGAAATTGTGAGTTCCAGCCTTGATACAATTGAAGCTTGCGGCGGCGGAAGTGCACGTTGCATGATGGCGGAAATTTTTCTTCCTGAAAATTAAATGCCATTTTTTTGAAATCACAAATCTCAATCTCTAAAATAAATGAAATCCCAAATTCCAAAGGCGTGAAGCAATTGGGATTTGGGATTTTAAATTTAGAATTGGAGGTTTTGGGGCTTATTTCTTTACAAAACTATCAATGATCCTATCACTTTCAGCTTTCGTTGCGGTTGGTTTTAAATCGAAGAGCCATTCATATAATTGTTTTTTATCGACCAAAGTTTCAAGATTTAAATCTTTATTTTGTGCGAAAACCGTAGCCCATTTGGAACGTACATTTTTCCATAAAGGTGCATTTTCTGACCAGTATTTTTGTGCGGCTTTGCATTTGGAGTCCGCTACTTTAGTATAAACGTCGTATCCTTTCTCTTTCGCCAACAGCACATCTTTTCCGGTATCATCGCGTACCAATTTTTCATTGTCCTGATCGTGAATCCAGCCATCTTTCGTGATTTCGTGGGTGTTGGTTCTTTTCAAAACATTGTAGTCACTTCTTGTGGTGTGTTCCCTTCGCGGTAGCGGTGCATCGGTCGTATTCGTCCAGAAATTTCTTCCGTCAACGTGCAGCCATGTTGCAGTTCCTTCATAACGCGGACTGTCATCAACCTGATAAACGCGCTGCGTCCATTGTCCTTTTACGGTACTTTTAGGCAAAGTGACATATTTCCATGTTTTGTCTTTGAAAAATTGATAAAATCTGGTGTTTTCATATTCCCAATCCTGGCGCCAGTGTTTTACAATCATCGAATCGCTAACAATCAGTAAGTGCTGCATCACAATTTTATTCGGCTGGTCTTCTACCAATTCAACCCATTCCAAACCATAGTCGTATTTGGTTTTTGAGGGTTTATAGTCGGTATCTTTTGAATACTGAAATGTCTCGGCAAAATTAAATGCCACTTCATAACAGCCACACATAGATTTAATCGATTTAATGTCTTCACTTTTCTTGTTGTCTTGGGCATTTCCGCTTATAACAAACAGAAAGAAAATTCCTGCTAAAATTCCGTTTTTCATTTTGGATAAGGTTTTAAATGTGCTGCAAAAATAATGATATTTTTATTTAGAATAATTAAAAATAACAATATATATTTGCCAAAAATTATTAAGAACAAATCTAAATAATGAAAAGACAATTTTCAATTATCGCTATTTTACTGTTAATCAAAGGTGTATCGGCACAAGAAATACCGAAAGATTCCGTCCCAAATGCATTGCAGGAAGTGGTTGTTACGGGGCAATTTGAACCGCAATCGATCAAAAAATCAGTTTTCAATGTTATCAAGATTACTAGAAAAGACATTGAGCAACAAGCGGCCAATAATCTTTCTGACTTATTGAACCAGTATTTAAATATAACTATTATGCCAAGTTCTGGTACTGGGCGTTCGACTGTTTCGATGTTTGGTCTCGATGGGCAATATTTTAAAATTCTGATGGACAATATTCCGATTGTGAGCGATAATAGCGTTGGGAATAATGTGGATTTAACCCAAATCAATCTCGACGACATAGCGCAGATTGAAATCATTGAAGGATCGATGGGTGTGACGCACGGTGCCAATGCGGTTTCTGGAATTTTAAATATCATCACAAAAAAATCGTCGCTTTATAAATGGGAAATTGCGACAACGCTTCAAGAGGAAACAGTCGGAGAAGAATATGCCATGTTCAACAAAGGCAGGCATATTCAATCTGTAAAAGTGTCGCATACGATTTCCGAAAATTGGTTTGCTTCCATTGGCTTTGATCGCAATGATTTTTCGGGATATCTGGACGATAGAAAAGGGAAAGATTATGCCGAAACCGATTTAAAACGCGGTTATACATGGCTTCCTAAATTGCAATATTTAGGCAACGCAAGCATCAATTATAGAAAAGGCGACTTCAGAGCGTATTATAAATTTGATTATTTGAACGAGAATATAAATTATTATAATCCGTCGGTCATCGTGACTTCGAATCCGCCATTTGGTGATAACAGATATGCTTCAGACAAAAGATATTTAACGGAAAGGTTGTACAATCATTTGAATTTAGACGGAAAATTATTCGCGCAACTGCATTACAATATTTCGTTTTCTTACCAAAAGCAAACCAGAAATACAGAAGATTTCAAATACGACCTGAATACAAAAACTGAGTCAGAAAATTTAAAAACCGAAAACCAATCTACTGAAATTTTATATACAACCGCAAACATCAGTAACTTTTTTAAAAACAAGATGGCGGATGTTCAGTTGGGTTATGAAATCATTGCCAACAAAGGTTTTGCAATTGTTGATGGCGAAAATCAGGCATTGGTTCCCATCGAAAAAACCTTTAATAATTATGATTTTTTTGCTGCATCGGAAGTGAAGGTTACCAAAGCATTTTCATTTCGTCCGGGTGCAAGAATTTCATTGCAATCGCAATTCGACAACCAATATGCAGCTTCTTTAGGCACGCGTTATTTGCTTAAAAATGATATTGAGTTCAGAACGTCAATTGGAAAATCCTTCCGTACGCCGAATTTTGAAGAGTTGTTTTCGAAAATTAAATTCTCAGGACACAACTTCTATGGCAATGAAAACCTGATTCCGGAAACGAGTACATCATTCGATTTTAACATTAAAAAAACCACTGTTTTTAAAGAAAGCGCACAATTGTCATATACACTTTCATTGGGCTATTTAGATGTTAGCGATAAAATTGATATGGCTTTCGCTGGTTTTGCATCAGGAACGACCGATCCGATTTACCAATACATCAATATTAGTGCTTATAAAATGTGGAATATTGCCACTCACAATCAATTTGAATATAAGAATTGGTCGCTGCAAGCCGGTGCTTCTTTAGTGGGGATTTCAAGAAAAATCGATAATGGCGAAGCGGTTTCCGATGATAAATTTCTTTATGGTCTGCAAATCAATGGCAATATATCATATCATTTTTCAAAACAGAACATGCAGTTTTCTGTTTACTACAAATACAATGGCGAGCAGCAACAGTTTATAGCTACGACAGAAAATAATGCGCCTGTTTACAGACTTTCGGAAATTGAATCTTATAGTTTTCTGGATGCATCGGTTCGTAAATCATTTTTCAAAAGACAATTTGATGTTACTGTTGGTGCCAGAAATATTTTAGATGTGACCAACATTCAACAAGGAATCGCGACCGGCGGTGCGCATAGCGCCTCAACAGACATCCTTTTGGGATATGGCCGTTCTTACTTTTTAAAGCTTACGTATAACCTCAATTTTTAATTTAATATAACACAATCATGAAAAAAAATGCCCTTTTTATACTTTCTTTCATTCTAATTGCGATTAGCGCCTGTAATGACGACGATAGCACAACAGCGGAAACAACTGCCGTAGCTTTTGTCAATCAAACCGTTAATGTAATTGCAGCTGAAAATACTGTCAATGTGGTTTTTTCCGCTCCGACAACAGCCGCAGGAACGGTAGTCATAAACGTTCTGACTACTGATTTGGTTTATGGAACAGATTTTACGACCAATCCGGCGATTATAAATAATACGATTACACTTCCGTTTGAAGCGAATGCCACTTCGGCGACTTTTTCTTTCACCAAACTGATTGACGCTATTGAAGGGCAGGTGAAAAACGTGAAATTTACAATCGCTTCTGTGTCTTTTGAAGGCATTGAAGTTCCGGAAGCCACCAACTTCATACAATTAAATTTCAATGAAACTGCTATTGTTGCTAACGCTTTAAGCCCTGAAAATGGCGGTAACAAAATTCCAAATCAGGTTTATATTGATTTGAGTTCAGGAGCGACTACCAATGTCCCTAGAACGAGTTGGGATTTCGGATTTTATTCGGGTTCCGATTTTAGAGTGGTATCCAATGGTGCGATCAACAAATTCGCGGTAAAGCAATTGAATACGACAAATATTGACGAAGTTCAAACGGCAGATCCCAGTGTTACAACCGGTAATTTTGATGTTGCGAATTTGGCTTATGTCGATGCGCCTTACGGAAATCTTTCTGGTACAGCAATTGCCGAAATAGCGGCAAATGAAGCCGATAATAAAGTTTATTTGGTAAATCTTGGCGACAAAGTTGCAACTGTAGCGCCGGGAACTGCAACCGGTGTAGCTTTAACTGGTGATGCAAGGGGATGGAAAAAAATCAGAATTTTGAGAAGCGGAAATGATTATAAATTTCAGTATGCCAATATTGATGCAACCACGCATTCTGA
This sequence comes from Flavobacterium sp., assembly GCA_029946065.1. Taxonomy (GTDB): domain Bacteria; phylum Bacteroidota; class Bacteroidia; order Flavobacteriales; family Flavobacteriaceae; genus Flavobacterium. Next base: position 49,838 of record JAQSDU010000001.1, on the reverse strand, counting down.
AATTATAATCTCCAAAAATGCGGCTTTTAATTTTTCGTTTTTTAGTTTTGATGTGAATACTGTAGTACAAGCAGAACCACAAAAAGAAAAATGGGATTTGAATATTACGACTTTTACCAATGAAGTTTTTCAAGGGCCAACGCCAATGGGTGCCTATTTTTATCCTGATTTTGCGGTGACCAATACAAAAGCGGGCACAAGAGCTTACCAGGTTTTTACGTCAGATTTTACTTATGAGAATTTCAACCTGACCAATGTTGTTTTGGATAATTTATTAACTGATCTGGCAAAAGACCAAAGAGCAATCGGCTCCAACTGGAGAGCAACTGTTCCGTTAGCGTTGAAAACAGACCGTTTTTATGTGATCAAAGATGTAGCCGGAAATATTTATAAATTAAAATTCACAGCCATGCAAAATGCCGAAGGCGAAAGAGGTCACGTTTCGTTCGAATATAAATTACTACAATAATGAAAGCACTAAACATCGTAAAAATATTTGGTAATATAGTCCTTGGCGGTATGCTGATCTTCGGAGGTATTAAGAAATTTGAAAAACCAAGTCCCGCACCAACGGAAATCATTGATAAAGTAAAAAGTGGACAAGAAGTTGCACCGAACACAGATATCCTGAAAATAAAAAATTACGTTTTCGGAATGAAGCAAACCGATTATTTCTGGCAGTTTTTGGGTATTATGGAATTGCTTGCTGGGATTTTGCTCATAGGCCAAGTCGCATCGTTGCTTGGTGCCATTATCGCATTGCCGTTGACGGCGAATATCTTTCTGTTTCACATGTATTTGGAACCGAATGAAATGGGGGAATTATTTCAAATGTTGGGTTTGCTCGTCATCAATTTGTTGCTGATAAGTTTTGGCTACAAATACTGGAAGCCGATGCTTTTCGACAAAAGCATTTTTAAATTTAGTTGATTTTTTTTATATCGTTTGTCACAAAGGTCTTCTCAGGAAGGCCTTTTTTTATGACATAAGGTTGCCTTTGATGATGTTGATGATAGAACTAACGATGTACTGAATACCAATGGCAATCACGATAAAGCCAACAATTCTAGAAATAGCGACAATCCCCGAACCGCCTAAAATCTTAGCAAGATAATGGGCGCTTTTTAGAATGAGAAAAATTGTAAAAGCCACAGCCATAATTGCTAAAACAGCCACAATAATTTCATTGGTCGCATGGTGTTCTTGGTAAAAAGCAATCAACAGCGAAATAGATCCAGGACCAGCCAACATCGGGATGGCCAATGGCGTGAGCGCAATATCATTGCGGTTTTGCACTTCGGTTTCTACCTTTTTGTTAATACCGCGTTCTTTGCTAAATTTTCCCGAAAGCAACGAAAATCCCGAATTCACGATGATTAATCCACCGGCAATCCGGAGCGAATCGATATTAATTCCAAAAAAAGTGAGCACATATTGCCCGATAAAATAGGAGATAATCAGTATCAAAAAAACGTCGATTGCCGTCCATAATGAAATGCGAGAACGTTCCTTTTTATCATCGTCGATGGTCAATCCGACAAAAATTGGAACGGTTCCAATTGGATTTAAAACGGAAAAAAGTGCTGCAAAAAGATAAATAAAAAGTTCCATATTTTTTCTTCAAAATTAAGATTCATGATGGTCGTGTGTCGTAAATTTAGGGATAAATAATTATTAAAATCGAACATTTTGCTATCATTATACCAACCTGAAATAATGCAGATTAAGTAAAAATTGTGGGTACTCAAATTAAGATACCGTTAATAAATAATAGGGATTGCGGTAAAAGCCTTAAATTTGCAATAAACAATTGTCATGAAAAACAAGAAAACATTAGTGATAGGCGCTTCTACAAATCCCGCCAGATATTCCTTTATGGCGATTAACAGCCTTGTCAAATGGGAACATTCTGTGGTGGCAATTGGACAAAAAGAAGGTGAAGTGGCAGGTGTAAAAATACAAACTAAACAAATTCCGTTTACTAATATCGATACGGTGACATTATATTTGAATCTGCAACACCAAAAAGATTACTACAATTATATCGTTGGATTGCAGCCAAAACGCGTCGTTTTTAATCCTGGTACAGAAAATCCTGAGTTTTACCAGTTATTGAAACTCAACGGCATTGAAGCGGAAGTGGCTTGTACGTTGGTGTTATTGCAGACGAAACAGTACTAAATTAAATTCCAAATTTCAAATTCCAATCGCGATGACTGTGATTTGAAATTTGCTTTTTTGCTTTTCAAAAATCCGTTTGTTCTGTTGCAGGTTTACTGATGGTTAATAATCCCAAAAGCGTAATCAATCCGTTAACGATAATCAGTTCATTGTCGAAAACATAACCGTTTAAAAGCAGCTTTGAGTTTTCGCTGAGCAGAAAAGTCAGCACAGGCGAAAGAATACAAATTAAAGGCACAAGTCTATCGCGAACGGTGCGTTTTTTCACAAACAATCCGAAGCAATACAATCCCAAAAGCGGCCCATAAGTATAGCCCGCAACACGGAAAATCATTCCGACTACGGAGCTGTCGTTGATTGAATTGAAGATAATAATCACCAGAAACATCAAAAACGAAAATGCGATATGCACCAAATGCCTCGTCCTGACTACATTTGGGCGGTTTTGATTTTCAATTTTGTCCATTCCTAAAAAATCGACGCAAAAAGAAGTCGTTAAAGCCGTTAATGCAGAATCAGTTGTCGCAAATGTCGCCGCTGTCAATCCCAACAAGAAAACTACCGCCGGAATTATTGCAAGATGGTGGAATGCGATTTCAGGAAAAAGCAAATCGGTTCTCGGTTTTCCGGTAATTAAATCGGCTGGAACTTCAATGCCATTTTTATTGGCATATATATAAAGTAGCGCGCCAACGCTCAGAAAAAAAATGTTGATAATGACGAAAATACCGGTAAAAGTGAACATGTTTTTTTGGGCTTCACCGATGTTTTTGCAACTCAGATTTTTCTGCATTAAATCCTGATCGAGTCCAACCAAAGCGATGGTCGTAAAAATTCCGCCAAGGATTTGTTTGGCAAAATGGAACTTACTTCCTATAAAATCCTCAAAGAAAAATACCTTTGAATAGTTGCTGTTTTTCACTTGCTCGAACGCTTCAAAAACGTTAAGATTCATACTTCTGCAAATGAAGAAAATCGTTAAAAAAACCGATGTCACCAGAAAGAATGTCTGTAAAGTATCTGTAATGATAATGGTTTTAAGACCGCCGCGATACGTGTAGGCAAATATCAAGGCTAGTGAAATCAATACGGTGACGGCAAACGGGATGTCAAAATCGTCAAAAACGAAACGTTGCAAAACAATCACCACCAAATACAGCCTAAAAGCGGAGCCAATTGTGCGACTGATTAAAAAAATGGATGCTGCAGTTTTATAAGAAACGGTTCCGAGTCGGCGTTCGATATAACCATAAATCGATGTGAGGTTCATACGATAATATAATGGTAGCAGCAATTTGGCGACAATAATGAATCCGATGGCGTTGCCCAATATGAATTGAAAATATTTGAATTGTTCTCCATTTGGCGAGCCAACTTCGCCCGGAACCGAAATAAAAGTGACACCCGAAAGCGCCGTTCCAATCATCCCAAAAGCCACCAAGTACCATTTTGAATTTTTATTGGCCTTAAAAAAAGCATCATTGCCGCTGTTTTTCCGGCTCACAAAATGGGAAATCAGGAACAGAATCCCGAAGTAAATGATGATAATGGTAAGTATTGTAGTTGAATTCATATTGGGTTATTTGACGGCAAAATACGAAAAAAGGAAATTAGAAAATGTGATAATTAGAAAATTAGAAAATGGAAAAACTCAAGGAGAAAGAATTCATCCGCTCATTATCTTATTATCACATTTTCTAATTCTCTAATTAACTACATTTGCACCATGGAATTCTCGTCAAAATTATTAGAAAAGGCAGTCAACGAAATGGCGCAATTGCCCGGAATCGGAAAACGAACGGCGCTCAGATTGGTGCTTCATTTGCTAAAGCAACCCAAAGAGCAAACCGGTTTTTTGACAGAAGCGCTTGTTAATATGCGTGGCGATATTAAGTTTTGCGAAAGCTGCCACAATATTTCAGATGTTGCTGTTTGCGAAATTTGTGCCAACCACAACCGCGATCATGCGTTGATTTGCGTAGTGGAAGACATTCGCGATGTGATGGCGATTGAAAACACAAGACAATTCAAGGGGATTTATCATGTTTTGGGCGGAAAGATTTCTCCGATTGATGGCGTTGGTCCTAGCCAGCTTAAAATTGTATCCTTGGTAGAAAAAGTCAAATCCGGGAGTATTCGCGAACTGATTTTCGCATTAAGTTCTACTATGGAGGGCGATACGACCAATTTTTATATTTACAGACAAATTAAAGATTGCGAAATTATCACTTCTACAATTGCGCGCGGAATTTCCGTTGGCGATGAACTCGAATATGCCGATGAGGTCACGTTAGGGCGAAGCATATTGCAACGCGTGCCGTTTGAAAACTCGTTTAAAAACAATTAGTGCCGCTAATTTTTTATAATTCTAAAGTAAAAACTATATTTGTTTACTAATAATCCCCGAAATGAATTTACGCATTCTGTTTTTTGCAATCCTCACCGCACTATCGTTCAGTTCATGTATTCCTGTAAAAGACATGACCTATTTGCAGAAAAAAGACAAAGACGCTGTTGAAAGTCCCATAAATCCAGTGGTAGTAAAGCCCTATAGGTTGCAGACAAATGACATTGTAAGTATTTCTATTAAAGCAATCAATCCAGATTTAGTTGCGATATTCAATCCATCGGCAACGAATGAAAAATCAGCTGAATCGGAACAAGGACTATATTTTAATGGTTTTCAGGTCGATGATCATGGCAATATAAGAATGCCCATACTAGGAGAAATTAATATATTAGGTTATACCGTTGATGAAGTCAGAATTAAAATAGAAAAGGAATTATTAGCAACTTATTTTACAAAAGAAGCCAATATTTTTGTGACTGTAAAATTGGCTGGATTGAAGTTTACGATAAACGGAGAAGTTACCAATCCGGGAACAAAGACGCTTTTTCAAGACAGAGTAACTATTTTGGAAGCGTTGGCGAATTCAGGCGACATCAGTATCACTGGCGACCGTAAAAATGTAACGGTGATCAGACAGTTTCCACATGGTACAGAAATGCACGATATTGATTTAACTGACATAAAAGCCATGCAGTCGCCCTATTATTTCATTCAGCCCAATGATTATATTTACGTAAAACCCTTGAAACAGAAGTCATGGGGCACCGGAAAAACAGGTATAGAATCGTTAACCACTGTAATTACATTGATTTCATTAGCTACGACAACTTTTTTATTGCTTCAAAATTAATATTTAGACGATGCTTGACACGAAAGATTTTTCTTTTTTCGAAAATCAAAACAGTTTCGATTTCAAAGGTTTTTTAATAAAGACAGCCAGTTATTGGAAATGGTTTTTGGTGAGTTGGGCAATTGCGTTTACCATTGCTTATCAGACCAATGTCCGCAAGGAGAAAATTTACAGTATGGATACGACGATTTCTGTAAAGGAGGAAAGCAATCCGTTTTTTACTTCAAATACCAGTCTTGTATTCAATTGGGGCGGTACTTCCGATCAGGTCCAGACAATAGCTTCAACACTCAAATCGCGTTCCCACAATGAGCTTGTTGTCAATAGGCTTAGTTTTTATATCGATTACCTTAAACAAGGAAAGTACAATCTTATTGACGCTTATGGCGAAGTTCCCTTTTACATTACGATAGACAAACGCGAAGGACAATTGGTAGATGCACCCATAAAAATCAAATTCTTAACCGAGAATATTTATCAGCTCACCGTCGAATTTGAAACGGATTCTGCATCATTAATACATTATTCAGATAACAGCAGAACCAATACCTCTGTTCCGAAAAACACAAAGCTTTCCTATAAATTTCGTGTAGGAGAACGTGTCATACTACCATTCCTGAATTGGCAACTTGAAATCAATGATAGTCCAGGCATATATAAAGGAGCGGAATATTATGTGAAGTTCAACGATTTTGACGGTACCGTTGGCAATTTTCAGGGTATAAATGTCGAGACAGATGCCAAAGGAAGCTCTATTTTGAAATTATCGCTTCAAGGCACCAATAAGGCAAGAATGGTTAAGTACCTGAATACAACCGTTCAGGTTTTAAGAGATAACCAGCTCGCTGCAAAAAATCAGTTTGCTACCAATACTATTAGATTTATCGACAGTACGATGGCCGCCATGGCTGATGATCTTAAAACGACAGGCGATCAAATGAAGGCGTTCGTAAAAGGCAAAAACATGCAACAGATAGAAGAAGGAGGCTCTCAGATTACAGACCAGCTTTTTGCATTTGATGCCGAGTTGGATGGTGTAAATCGAAAAATAGCCTACTATGCCAATCTTAAAAAATACCTCAACAGTAGCGTTGATTATTCTAAATTGCCTGCGCCATCGGTTGCTGGAATTGAAGATCCAAATATTGTAGTGAATGTTTCAAAATTAATATCACTTTCTGTCGAGCGTTCTCAAATGAAATATGCTGTAAAGAGTGCCAAGATGTTCGATGATTTTGACAGTAAAATGAAGGCGATAAAAAATGTACTCCTCGAAAATATAAACACCGCAAGAGATGCTTTGAACTACGAATTCAACTTGGTGAACAGCAAAATCAATCAAGCGCAAGGTTCGATAAAAAAGTTGCCAGAAGACAAACAGGAACTCATAAAAATCCAACGAAAATATGAGTTGACCAGCAATATTTACAATACTTTTATGGAAAAAAGGAGCGAGGCAAATATTGTCAAAGCTTCCAACGTTTCAGATATTCACTTTATAGATTCGGCTAAAGATGTCGGTGGCGGATTGGTCGGTCCGAAAACAGGAGTGAATTATATATTGGCATTATTTCTTGGATTTCTATTGCCGCTATTATTTGTTTTCGGCATATTTTTCGTCAATAACTCAATCCAAAATACCGATGATATTGCCAAACTAACTAGCCTGCCATTAATTGGTGTTATCGGGAAAAAGAACAACGATAGTAACCTTTCTGTTTTTGAAAAGCCTAAATCGGCACTTTCAGAATCTTTCCGCGCTATTCGTTCATCGCTGCAGTTTCTTTACAAAAAGCAGCAGGTTGAAGGCGCCAAAACACTAATGCTTACTTCTTCTATTAGCGGTGAAGGAAAAACTTTCTGCTCCATCAATATTGCGACGGTATTTGCTATGAGCGAAAAGAAAACCGTAATCATAGGTCTCGATTTAAGGAAGCCTAAGATATTTGAGGATTTTAATATCAGCAATGAAGTTGGTGTGGTGAATTACCTTATTGGCGAGAGAACGCTAAAACAAATTATTCAAAAAACGCATATTCCACATCTTGACGTAATCCTTTCAGGACCTGTGCCGCCCAATCCGGCTGAAATGATAATGAGTGATGCGATGAATGAAATGCTTACTTCTCTAAAACAGCAATACGATTATATCATACTGGATACGCCGCCGGTCGGACTTGTTTCTGATGCGCTCGAACTTGCCAATTATGCCGATGTTACCCTTTATGTCGTTAGGCAGAATTTTACTAAAAAAGACATGATTTCGTTATTGAACAACCGACTTGAAAGAGGCGAACTCGATAATGTAAGCATCATTCTAAACGGTTTTGAAAGTAAGGCCAAATACGGTTACGGTTATGGTTATAACTATGGTTATGGCTACGGCTACGGTGCCTATTCTAACGGTTATCACGAAGAGGACAAGCCAAAAGGTATTGTTACCAAGCTGTTAAATGCTGTCTTCAAGAAGAAAAAGCGTAACCGTGATTAAAATTATAATCTTACCTTTGCGCTTCAATTAATTAAAGGATGTCAATAGAATCAAGCATTAAGATTGTAATAACCGGCGGAGCAGGCTTTATCGGTTCTAATCTCTGCGAATACTTTATTGCCAAAAACTATAAAGTACGCTGTCTTGATAATTTCGCTACTGGTCACCGCCATAATTTAAAGGCAATTGCATCGCATTCCAATTTTGAACTTATCGAAGGTGATATCAGGAACTTAAAAGACTGTCAAAATGCTGTTCAAGGTGCCGATTATGTCTTGCATCACGCAGCACTAGGCTCGGTTCCTCGTTCCATCAAAGACCCTATAACGACAAATGAGGTTAATGTTGGCGGATTTGTAAATATGCTTACTGCTTCCAAAGAGGCTGGTATCAAACGGTTTATTTATGCAGCGAGTTCTTCTACTTATGGCGACTCTAAAAGCCTTCCTAAAGTAGAGGATGTGATTGGAAGACCACTTTCGCCTTATGCCATCACAAAATATGCCAACGAGTTATATGCGGAAATTTTTAGTAAAACGTATGGAATAGAAACCATTGGCTTGCGTTATTTTAATGTCTTCGGAAGAAAACAAGATCCAAATGGCGCTTATGCAGCAGTTATTCCAAAGTTCGTTATGCAACTAATGCAGTATGAAAGTCCAATTGTCAATGGCGATGGTAACCATTCAAGGGATTTTACTTATATCGATAATGTAATCCAGATGAACGAGCTTGCTTTGCTTACCAAAAATCCGGATGCCCTTAATACTGTTTATAATACCGCTTTTGGTGCTGCAACGACGCTAAATGAATTAATAGCAATAGTAAAGGCAGCACTTTCTCAATTTGATCCTGCTATCGATAGTATTCCGGTAACTTACGGATCAATCCGAGAAGGCGATATCCCGCATTCGCTAGCAAGTATAGAAAAAGCAAGAAAAATGCTCGGTTACAACCCGCAATTTTCAATACGTGATGGCCTTAATGAAGCCGTTAAATGGTATTGGAATAATTTAAAGCCTCAAAATTCATGAAAATAGCAGTTGTTGGTTTGGGATATGTTGGTCTCCCGTTGGCTAGATTGTTTGCTACAAAATACAACGTTACTGGTTTTGATATCAATCTGCAACGGATTGAACAACTCAAATCAGGTTACGATAAGACACTTGAGATTGAAAAGGAATTACTCGAAGCAGTTCTGGTTTACAACAATGCCGAAGAAAAAGGCTTGTTCTGCACTTCTGAAATCAATGATATAGCCGACTGCAATTATTATATCGTTACTGTGCCCACACCGGTCGACAAGAACAATAAACCAGATTTGACACCATTATATAAATCAAGTGAAACAGTAGGGAAAGTATTGAAGAAAGGCGATATCGTAATCTATGAATCAACGGTCTATCCGGGTGCTACTGAAGAAGAATGTGTTCCGGTTCTTGAAAAAGTGAGCGGATTGAAATTCAACGTCGATTTCTTTGCGGGTTATTCGCCTGAACGTATCAATCCTGGCGACAAGGAACATACCGTCGATAAAATCCTCAAAGTTACCGCAGGTTCAACTCGGGAAACCGGACAAAAAGTAAATCGATTATACCAATCGGTAATCACAGCAGGAACGCACCTCGCACCCAATATAAAAGTAGCTGAAGCCGCCAAAGTGATTGAGAACTCGCAACGCGATATCAATATTGCCTTCGTAAATGAATTGTCCAAAATATTCAATATACTCGAGATTGATACGCAAGATGTTTTAGCAGCCGCAGCAACGAAATGGAATTTCCTTCCTTTCAAACCCGGATTAGTGGGCGGTCACTGCATCGGGGTTGATCCTTATTATCTGGCGCAAAAAGCACAACAGTCGGGTTATAATCCTGAAATTATCCTTGCCGGAAGAAAACTCAACGACAGTATGGGCGAATATGTCGGTTCACAAGTCGTCAAATTGATGATTAAAAAAGAAATAACCGTCAAAAATGCCGATTTACTGATGCTTGGGATTACATTTAAAGAGAATTGTCCTGATGTGCGCAATACAAAAATTGTAGATGTCATTGCGGCTTTAGCCGATTATGGCGTAAATGTTACTATTTTTGACCCATGGGCGAAACCTGAAGAAGTAGCCCATGAATACGGATTAATAACGGTAAATGAAATGCCTTCCAAGCAATTTGATGCTATAGTTTTAGCAGTGGCACATCAAGAATTTGCCGTTTTAGATTTTGAAGCAATAAAAAAAGAAAATGCCGTTATTTACGATGTAAAAGGTTTTTTGGGAGATAAAGCCGACGGGAAATTATAACACAAAACCATTAGCAGAAAAGCTAAGATAATATGCGAAGTATGAAAATTACGAATATTTGCTGTATTGGCGCAGGCTATGTTGGAGGGCCTACAATGGCAATCATAGCCCAAAAATGTCCGCACATTAAAGTGACGGTGGTCGATTTGAATTTGGAAAGAATAGCAGCTTGGAATGATGCTGATGTGAATAACATTCCGATTTATGAACCCGGACTAAGTAATCTTGTCGCAGAAGCCAGAGGCAGGAACTTGTTTTTTTCGACCGAAGTAGAAAAAGCAATAGATGAAGCCCAAATGATATTCATATCGGTGAATACGCCAACCAAAACATATGGTTTAGGCAAGGGCATGGCAGCCGACTTAAAATACATAGAACTTTGCGCCCGGCAGATCGCATCGGTGGCAAAAGACAATAAGATCGTTGTGGAGAAGTCTACGCTTCCGGTAAGGACTGCCGAGGCAATCAAAAATATTCTTGAAAACACCGGTAATGGTGTCAAATTCCAGATACTTTCAAACCCGGAATTCCTAGCAGAAGGCACAGCCGTTCAAGATTTGCTCAATCCAGACAGAGTGCTAATTGGTGGTGATCAAACAGATGAAGGCCTTGAAGCGATTGCATCATTAGTCGAAGTTTATGCGAACTGGGTGCCTAAAACACAAATTCTTACAACCAATTTATGGTCTTCTGAATTATCGAAACTGACAGCAAATGCCTTCCTTGCACAAAGGGTTTCCTCTATAAATGCCATGTCAGAATTATGTGAAAAAACAGGTGCTGATGTTAATGAAGTCGCCCGAGCTATCGGCATGGACAGCAGAATTGGTTCAAAATTCCTTAAATCATCAGTAGGTTTCGGCGGTTCGTGTTTTCAAAAAGATATTCTGAACCTGGTCTATATTGCCAAAACATACGGATTGAACGAAGTAGCCGATTATTGGGAGCAGGTCATCATCATGAACGATCACCAGAAAAGGCGTTTTGCGAGCAATATTGTACAGACTTTATACAATACAGTTTCCGGTAAAAAAATCACATTTTTAGGTTGGGCATTCAAGAAAGACACAAACGACACGCGCGAATCTGCAGCGATTTATGTGGCAGATTATCTTTTGAATGAACAAGCGCAACTGATGGTTTTTGACCCGCAGGTAAAAGAGCAAAAAGTATTGGCCGATCTGGATTATCTCGACACAAGAACCGCTGCCGAAAATAAATCAGGAATTACTGTACACAGCGATCCTTATGAAGCTTGCAAAGGGGTTCATGCCATTGCGATTCTTACAGAATGGGATGAATTCAAATTATACAACTGGCAGAAGATCTACGACAACATGCAAAAGCCGGCGTTTATTTTCGATGGGCGCAACATACTAAATGGCGAGGAAATGAAATCTTACGGGTTTATTTTTCAATCTGTCGGCAATTCCAATAAATAAATACCATGAAGAAAATATTGATAACAGGAGGTGCGGGTTTTATAGGTTCGCATGTAGTGAGGAAATTTGTCAATAAATACCCAGATTACCATATTTTCAATCTTGATGCGTTGACTTATGCGGGCAATCTTGAAAACCTTGCCGATATTGAAAATGCAGCGAATTACACTTTCGTGAAAGGCAATATTGTTGATGAGTTGTTCATCAATCATTTATTTGATAATCATCAATTTGATGGCGTGGTGCATTTGGCAGCAGAATCACATGTGGATCGTTCTATTGAGGATCCTTTAGCTTTCGTTAAAACCAATATTATTGGAACGGTCAATTTGCTCAATGCCGCAAAAAAGCAATGGAAAAATAACGCAGATGGGAAGCGTTTTTATCACATCAGCACTGATGAGGTTTATGGTTCACTTGGCGCAGACGGCCTTTTTACAGAAACCACTGCCTACGACCCGAATTCTCCTTACTCTGCATCTAAAGCAAGTTCTGATCATTTTGTGCGTGCTTATGGCGAGACATACGGATTGCCTTATGTGATTACGAATTGCTCGAACAATTACGGACCGAACCATTTTCCAGAAAAACTGATTCCGCTATTCATCAATAACATCATCAATAATAAATCGTTGCCGGTTTATGGCGATGGCAATTATACCCGTGACTGGCTTTTTGTTGAAGACCACGCAGCTGCAATCGATTTGGTTTTTCACAAAGGGAAAAACCACGAAACATACAATATTGGCGGATTTAATGAGTGGAAAAATATTGACCTCGTAAAGCTACTTTGTCATATTATGGATGAAAAACTCGGCAGAGAAAATGGCGATTCAGCAAAACTGATTACCTATGTAACCGACCGGCCGGGCCACGATTTGCGATATGCCATCGACGCTACAAAAATCAACAGTGAACTCGGTTGGAAACCATCTGTAACTTTTGAAGAAGGGCTGGAAAAAACAGTCAACTGGTATTTGGATAATACGCAATGGTTGCACAATATCACCTCCGGCGCTTACCTTGAAACCAACAAGACCAAAGCTTAAAGCGGTAAAATGACATAGATTATTCGTTAAAGAAAAAATTGTAGTTGCAGATTTAAGTGGTTACTTTTGTTAAAATCCAGAAAATCCAGTAACGCCTCAGAAAAAGCAATTGTGGCTTTGTCTTTAAATTTATAAAATCAGTGTTGTGTAGATGAAGAAAAATTTAATTGTTTTCGGAACAAGGCCAGAAGCCATAAAAATGGCTCCTTTGGTTAAAGCATTTCAAAAAAACACGACAGATTTTGACACTAAGGTTTGTGTTACGGCACAACACCGAGAAATGCTCGACCAAGTTTTATCTTTTTTTGACATTGTTCCCGACTACGACCTCGACCTGATGCAACCTAATCAGGATCTTTTTTCCCTGACGAGCGATATTATCACAGGAATGAAATCGGTCTTGAGTGATTTTCAACCCGATTTTGTTTACATACAAGGCGATACTACCACCACAATGGCGAGCAGTATTGCCGCTTTTTATTCAGGTGCAAAAGTTTGCCATGTCGAGGCAGGTTTAAGAACAAACGATCTGCAATCGCCGTTTCCCGAAGAAATGAACCGTCAAGTTACGGGAAGAATAGCTACAATCCATTTTACACCGACCGAAGCCTCAAAGCATAATTTATTAAAAGAAAATATAAAGCCGGAAGCTATATTAGTCACCGGAAATACAGTTATAGACGCATTGCTTTTCAGTTCACAGAAAGTAGCTGTCATTGATAATCCCGAAATACAATCGTTAAAGGAAATTATCGACACGAAAAAAAGACTGATTTTAGTAACAGGTCACAGGCGCGAAAACCACGGTGACGGTTTCATAAACATCTGTGCTGCACTCAAAGAAATCGCCTTGTCAAATGCCGATGTACAGATCGTATATCCGGTGCACTTGAACCCAAATGTCAAAGGGCCTGTATATGAAATTCTTAGTGGTGTTGCCAATATACAATTGGTTCCACCATTGGCTTATCCGGCATTTGTATGGCTGATGAACCAAAGTTACCTGATTATTACAGACAGTGGCGGCGTGCAGGAAGAAGCACCGAGTCTTGGAAAACCGGTTTTGGTAATGAGAGATACCACCGAGCGCACCGAAGCAGTTGCCGCAGGAACTGTAATTTTGGTGGGTACAAATAAAAACCGTATTGTTTCAGAATGCAACCAGCTACTTAACGATAGTAAGCGTTACCAAGCAATGAGTGCGCTTCATAATCCTTATGGCGATGGAGATGCTTGCGGGCGCATTGTTGATTTTATGAACCAGTTCAATAATTGAAAATAGCAATCAAAATCCTGATAAAAATAGATTATATCTCAGGGTTCAATACAAATAGTAAATAATGCAAAATCAATATAATCTGTTAATTAACCCACATGATTAAATCGGCATTCTGGAGCTCATTCGATAAAATTATCTTTCAGGTATTGAACTTTGGTATAGCGATTATGATTGCCAGGTTTTTGGGTCCCAAAGAAATGGGGACAATTGCTATAATCAATGGTTATGTTTATTTTCTGAATATTTTTGTGGACAGTGGCCTTACCATTTCGATTATACGCAATAAGAATATTACCGATAAAGAAGTTTCTTCGATTTTTGTTTTCAACTTTGTGGTAAGCCTATTTTTTATAGTAATGACGCTTTTATTTTCTTCTTTTATCGAAAATTATTTTGCGATTCCTGATCTTGCTTTGTATCTCAATTTGTCATCTATGATACTGCTGTTTAACTCTTTTGCGTTTGTCAGGTATGCAAAAATGGAGCAAAACATGCAATTCAAGCTAGAGAGTTTCATCAATATTTTTTCGATTGTAGCATCGGGTATTGTGTGCGTTTATATGCTAATGAACGGTTATGGTATTTTTGGCGTTGTGGTTTTTAGTATTGCAACTTCGCTTTTTAAGAATACGCTCTATATCATTTTTACACCCAGATTCAAACTCTGCAAATTTAATTTAGAGGTACTGAAGCCACACTTGCACTTCGGAAAAAACCTATTACTTTCTAGCAGCGTTGAGGCTATTTATAATAACGGTTTTCCGGTGCTGATTACAAAATTATTTACGGGTTATGATGCTGGGATTTTCTTTCAATCTAAACGCCTTATCGATGGACCTGTAAATCTTGTTTCCACTTCAAGTAGGCGGCTTTTTCTGCCAATAGCTGCCAAATTTGATAACGATTTAAAAAAAACCAACGCGCTTTTACTCGATATGCTAAAGCTGGTCAATTATATTCAAATATTTATGATTGCTTTGCTGTTTATCAATGCAGATTATATTGTATTAAAACTGATGGGTGCAAAATGGCTTGACGCTATTTTAATAATGAAAATACTAATGTTCGGAATGATTTTTTATGTTCCGTATTTTCTATGCATAGATGTATTTAAAGTTACCGGAAATTCTCGTGCCTACTCGCGAACCGTTCTTTTTAGCCGCCTTTTTTCAATATCACTTATTTTAGTATCTTCGTTTTTTGGCTTTTTGTCACTCGTTACATTGTTTTCAATAGCACAGTTATTGATGTTTTTATCTGCAGTTTATCAGTTGCAAAGTAAATACGATTTTGATGTAAGAGCCATCCTAAAAACCATTTTTCCCTTTCTAATTACACTCGTTGCCGGACTGGTAATTGTAACTTTTATTACAATTACGATGCCTCAGATAGCTGTTTTGATGATAAAAACAGCGATATTTGCATTGATTTATTTTGCGGCTAACGCTTATATTTTTAAATATAATCCGCTACAAACACTTTATCGGAGATTAAAAAAATGAAAATAAAACTTTTATACATCACCAATATTCCGGCACTTTACAGGCAAAAGCGTTTTAATACAATGGCAAAAATATTTCCGGAATACGGAATTGATTTTGAAGTTTTGTATATGGCGCGCACAGAACCAAATCGAAAATGGATCATTCCCCATGATTCTTATCAATATAAGCACGCCTTTTTTAAAGGAATACACCCGACCATTGGCGGCTTTTTTGCGCATTTTAATCCGGGACTTTTGTTGCGACTGTTAAAAAACGATTATAATATTGCTATTGTTGGAGGTATGGCAAGCCCGACGCATTGGTTTGCGCCATTTTTTATCAACAGCAAAAAGAAGCAGGTAATGTCGGTGGAGTCAAATCTTCACTCCGTTGAACGGACAAAAGGATTTGGTGCCTGGATGAAAAAAATTTTGTTGGGAAAAGCTGATGTCTATCAAATTACCGGAAATCCCCAAATCGAATATATCAAATTTTTTAATCCCGAAAGTAGCAGCAAACAGTTCATTCGGATGCCAAACCTAATAGACGAGGATATATTTGTAGATCAAGTTAGTGCAAAAAGGATAGAAAAACTAAGCCTCAGAAGGCAACTTGGAGTCAACGAAAATACGCAGTTATGGGTTTTGCCCGCCCGCCTTATTGAAATTAAAGGCATATTGCCTTTTTTAGCACTGATGAAAGGTATTGAGAATGTAAAACTTTTTATTCTTGGTGATGGGCCGCTTCAAGCTGAAATTGAAGATTTTGTTAAACAAAATAAACTGCCTGTCATTTGTGTTGGTTTCGTGCAGCAGGATACAATTGTAGATTATTATGCTGCAGCTGACTTGTTCGTACTACCGAGTATCAAAGATCCATCGCCTTTATCACCCATAGAAGCTATTGCGTCAGGATTACCAGTTTTAGTTTCATCAAGAATTGGGAATTTGGAAGACGTTTTGAAGAAAGATTTTAATGGTTGGGCATACGATCCAATTACTGAAATGGAAGAAGGCAGAGAAATAGTGAAAGAAATTGCCGCTTTGCCAATCCAAAAATTATCAGAAATGGGAAATGCTTCAAAAAATCGTTATTTTGAGTTTTTTGATACGAAAAGATGCATCGCATTGTATGCCGAACAAATCACGAAAATATTCAATTCATGAATAATATAATAAAGACATTACTCTTAATTTTACTAATACTGATAGTGCTTTTTTGGGATGATTTTTATTCTTTGGCAGTAGTTTATTTCTACTTTTGCATCGGGCTTTTAATTATAGATATATACGTTACAAAAACTATAAAATTGATTCATGTCTGGAATGGAGCATTTGTTTATATCATATTGTCGGAGGTTTTTTTATACCCTGAGTTGGAAGTTAATAAAAATGCCCTTTTTGCGATTCAATACCTTATAATTGCTAACAATATGATATTATTGGGCTACTATTCAAGGCGATTGAAAAAAGTAAAAGTAACTCAAATCAACGCTCATAACGTGACAGCAAGTAAATCGGCAGTCGCAATCTTGGTACTATTAGTAGGTTTTTTCGTTGTTATAATGTTGCCTACAGCTCTTAAATCTTTTGCTCTAGGTAGGGAAGCAGCAAACGAAAATGAAAGCGGTTTCGTGTTTTCATCCGTAGTCAATGCAATGGGATTTGTCCTACCATCGGTTATCGCTTTTTATTTTTTGAAAATCAGGAAAATGAATATCATTTTTCCTATTCTGATGAGTAGTCCGGTTTTCATCATCTTGTTTATGAGCGGATCCAGGTTTCCTTTGCTTTTTTCAGTGGTAGGTTTTTTAATTACGAGTAGAAATCTCATCAATGCCAATAATAAATCCGTTAGCAAAGTGTCTTTTAAGAGTTTTATGATTGCTGCAGTTTTTTCTGGATTGCTTTTATTCGTTTCTAATAAAATGAAAGATTTTCGAAGTGTAAATACGCAATATAAAGATATTAAAGTACACCTCGCTCATAATGATTTACCAACAAAAGCCTCACAATATTTTAGCGAGGAAGGAATCGTTGATATGACCATCCTCATGTTCAACCATTTTTCGCATGAAGATTATTTATATGGAAAGTCAACACTTTTTATTACTTATTTTTGGGTCCCGCGTCAGATCTGGAAAGATAAACCAACAATGTTGGGAAATTGGTTTATACGAATGTACCGCGCAGGATTTTCAGATGGACACAGTGCTTCCTTTGGATTTACGGGTGACTTATATGCCGATTTTGGTTATTTTTCACTATTTTTTATTTTCTTTATTGGGAGAGGGTTAAAAGCTGCAGAACGCTATAAAGATGTTGTTTTGAAATCGGGCAACTATAATTTAATATTAGGGGCAATGCTATTTCCATTTATATTCTTTTTTGTTCGATCCCCCATCACTTCCTCGATGACATTTTTGGGGATTTTAGCATTTTATTTTTTGATAAAAAGAATTATTTTTAAAGAAGTTAAAATATAATCAATGACGTTTTTCATTTTCAACTATAATACCGATCTGCACCTTATCGATTCCTTTTTGGATTCAGCCGCTTTATCACATAACGAGCCGCGAAAAAGCAGTGCATTCTTTCTCTGGAAATTCAGAGATAACCCATTTGGCGAAGCAATTATTGCATGCGCCAAGGAAAATGAACAAATAGTCGGCTGCGTGGCTATGGGTATGCAGGAATTTTTATATGACGGAGCAATAATAAAAGGTGCGGTTTCTTTTGAAACTTTCGTACATCCTAGTCATCAAGGTAAAGGACTTTTTAAAAAATTGATCACACTTGCTGAAAATGAATGCCGTAATAGGGGAGTACGTTTTTTGATGAATTTTCCGAATTCTAAAAGTCTGCCGGGATTTACAAAAAGTGGTTGGACAAAAATTGATGTTGCTGAATATTGGATAAAACCTCAAAATATAATAAATGTATTGGCAAACATCAAATCTTTAAAAAAAGTTTTTTTAAGCAATGATTTTGTAGCAGGTACTGAAACACTGAAACAAATACCGACAAACGGCGCCAACATTTATCCAGGTTTCAAATCTCATCTAGCAAGCGAATATTTGAATTGGCGTTTTTTTACTTTTCCTTTAGCGCATTACATCACTGTTAACAACGATCAAGTATTCGCTGTAGCAAGAATTGGCAAAAGAGGAAGTCTGAGAGAACTACAGGTTCTGTTTGTTGAAAAGAAAATACAGGAATTCAAATTGAAGGCTCTGATTACCGATTTTTCAAATAAAGTCACCTTTGATGTGATCAGTTTTCCGATTTCTTTTGCTAATCCCATTAGGAAAAAACTTAAGAATAATTTTTTCGTTAAAGTGCCTAATAGGGCTAATGTTACTTATAAATTATTGGAAGAAAATCTTGTATTGAATTTTGATAAACTGGAACTTTCGGCGGTAAATTATCATACTTACTAATATGAGAACATTGATCAGAAGTGGCTATCTTAATTTTTTTGGATTTTTTAAAAATCCGAGGCCCGGCATTCATATCATCAATGCGCATTATGTAACGCCTTCCATAAGTACTATTGCTGATGCTGCAGTTTTTGAGGAATTTGTAGCACATATCGCAAAAAAAGCAAAACTCATCACTATTCAGGAAGCGTTGAAACGAGTGGTCCAAAGGGATTTTCCAAAGAATGAGGCTCTAGTGGCTTTTACATTTGACGATGGTTTTGCCGAATGTTTTGATACCATTGCGCCGGTGTTGGAAAAGTATGGAACCAATGCCGCTTTTTTTATCAACGCCAATTATGTCGAATCTGATGAAAAATACCGAAGTCAATACAATCAAAGAGTTCAGACATTTACCAAACAGCCAATGAACTGGCAACAGATTAAAAGTCTTCACGAACGCGGTCACGTAATTGGGTCACACACACTAGATCATTTAAATATGGCCAATTTGAGTGATGAAGAGCTTTTTTTTCAGTTGGATAGCAATAAAAAGATACTCGAGGAAAAACTCAATTATAGCTGTGATTATTTTGCATGGACATATGGGCAATTCATTCATTTTCCCCAAAAAGCTATGGAAATCACAAAGCAGTTTCATCCGTTTATTTTCAGCGGGACCGATTATAAGCATTATGTATCGATGGACGGAAATGTTATCAATAGAAGACATATCGAGCCGTTTTGGCCAAAAACATTTGTGAATTATTTTTTATCAATAAACAAAAAATGAGATGGTTTTAGGCATTGACGCTTCAAATATCAGGGCAGGCGGCGGATTAACGCATTTAAAGCAGATTCTAAATGAAGCCGACCCCTCCATACACGGGTTTGAAAAAGTGGTTATCTGGTCGAACCAACAGACCCTCGACGTACTACCCAAAAAAGAATGGTTGGTTCCACAGACACATCCCTATCTGAATCGCTCTTTTTTGTGGTCTTTCGCATTTCAGATGCTGTTGCTTTCAAAATCGGCAAGAGTATTTAACTGCAGCCTGTTGTTTGCGCCAGGAAGTACTTTTGTAAGCAGTTTTAGGCCATTTGTCACCATTTCACAAAATATGTTGCCATTCGAGTTTCATGAAGCTTTCAGGTTTAATAAATGGCGCGTACGGCTGCGATTTCTGGTTTTATACCTTACACAATCCTACACTTTTAGACGGGCTGCTGGATTGATTTTTCTGACGAATTACGCTAAAGAGGCTATTTCAAGCAAAATCAATCTCAATAATCCTAATTCGGTTATAATTCCACATGGCATTAATATGGATTTTTCAAATATGCCGAAAGTTCAGCTTCCAATCGATTCTTTTTCGACTGTGAAACCATTCAGGTTACTGTATGTATCAATCATAACAGCCTATAAACACCAATGGAACGTTGCAGCAGCCGTATTGCAGTTAAAGTTGCAGGGATTTCCTGTCGCAGTGGATTTTATAGGGCCCGATAGTGGTGAAAGCTTCGATAAACTCAGGGTTTATCTTGACAGTGCTGATAATAACGACGGAACTCTCAGGTACCTCGGACCAGTAAAATATGAAGAACTGGCTGGATTTTACAAAAATGCCGACGCATTTGTATTCGCTTCCAGTTGCGAGAATTTACCAATCATACTTCTCGAAGCAATGAGCGCAGGACTCCCAGTTGCCTGCTCTGACAAAGGCCCGATGCCTGAAGTTTTAGGCGATGCTGGCATTTATTTTGACCCCGAAAATATACAAAGTATCTTTGATGCATTGAAGGAATTACTTGAAAATGCAGTTTTAAGAGATGTTATTTCTAAAAAAGCTTACGAAAAAACCATAAATTACACCTGGAAAAACTGTTCAGGTAGTACATTTGAATTTTTATCCGCAATAGCAAAAAAAACACACCATGAAAAATAAGATTTTATTAATCACCGGCGGAACGGGATCATTCGGAAATGCAGTGCTCAACCGTTTTCTGCAAACCGATCATTTTAAAGAAATTCGTATTTTTTCGAGAGACGAGAAAAAGCAAGACGATATGCGGAACCACCTCAAAAGTGATAAGCTTAAATTTTATATCGGCGATGTAAGGGATTTTAACAGCATCGAGCAAGCCATGCGCGGTGTTGATTATGTATTCCACGCAGCCGCACTCAAACAAGTGCCTTCGTGCGAATTTTTCCCGTTGGAAGCCACTAAAACCAACGTGTTCGGAACGCAGAATGTTATAGACGCTGCCGGAAGAAATAAGGTCAAAAAAGTAATCTGCCTCAGTACCGACAAAGCCGCCTATCCAATCAATGCCATGGGAATTTCCAAGGCATTGATGGAAAAAGTAGCTATCGCCGCTTCCAGAAATCTAAGCGAAACCACAGTTTGCCTAACGCGTTACGGCAATGTCATGGCATCTAGAGGCTCCGTGATTCCGCTGTTTCTGAAACAAATCAAAAACAATCAGCCTATTACGATTACAGATCCAAACATGACCCGTTTTTTAATGTCGCTTGAAGAAGCCGTAGAATTGGTTTTATTTGCTTTCGAACACGGCAATGCGGGTGACTTATTCGTGAATAAAGCACCAGCCGGCACCATTCGCGATTTGGCGCAGGCATTGAAGGAAATGTGCCAATCCGACAACGAAATCAAAATTATAGGGACACGTCACGGTGAAAAATTATATGAAACCTTGTGCACACGCGAAGAGATGATTAAAGCGGAAGACATGGGCGATTTTTATAGGATTCCGTCAGATAATCGTGACTTGAATTATGCCCAATATTTCTCTGAAGGAGAAAAGGATGTGGCATCAATAGAAGATTATCATTCGCACAACACAGAGCAACAAGGGGTTGAAGGCATGAAAGTCTTACTTTCAAAACTTCCTTTAATCAGGAAAGAAGTTTTTGGAGAAGATGTCGCACAATATACAGAATGATGCAACCAGAAATAATTGCCGGAAATTCGTACACAGACCACCGTGGAACGCTATTTTTTAATAATGATTTTGATGCGTCAAAAGTGAAAAGGTTTTATGCAATTGAAAACAGCAATACCGATTTCATAAGGGCGTGGCAAGGACATAAAATAGAGCAACGCTGGTTTTCTGCCATAAAAGGCACGTTCGCAATAAAGTTGATTGAAGTGGATGATTGGGAGAATCCGTCGAAAACATTACGGCAATATGAGTTCATCCTCGATGAAAAAAAGATGGACATATTGCATGTTCCGAAAGGTTTTATAAGTTCCATTCAATCGATTGAAGCCGACTCAAAATTGTTGGTGATGGCTGATTATCTTTCAGGTGAAATTAAAGATGAATATCGCTATGATGCGGGTTATTTTGAAAATAAAATTTAAAGTATGTTAAAAGTAGGCATTACAGGACAGGCAGGATTTGTAGGTAAGCATCTCTACAATACACTCGGGCTGTTTCCTGATGAATTTATGAGAATTGACTTTCTGAAGGAATTTTTCGAAGACGAAAACCAAATCGATGCTTTTGTGTCCGAATGTGATGTCATTGTGCACTTAGCAGCAATGAACCGACATACTGATCCGCAGGTGATCTATGATACCAATGTGGGACTTGCCCAAAAACTGACTCATTCTTTGATCAGGACCAACAGCAAAGCACACGTTATCTTCTCTTCTTCAACACAAGAAGAACGCGATAACCTTTATGGGAAATCAAAAAAAGAAGGCCGCGAAATGATGGTGGAATGGGCAAAGAATTCAGGTGGTAATTTTACAGGAATGATAATTCCTAATGTATTCGGACCGTTTGGACTTCCAAATTACAATTCTGTTGTTGCTACTTTCTGCCACAAATTATCGCACGGAGAGATACCAAAAATTGATGTTGATGGTGACCTGAAACTAATTTATGTTGCCGAACTCGTCAACGCAATTATCGCTGAAATCAGAAGTGGAGCAAGCAAACCCGAAATATATGTGCCACATACCTCCGAATCAAAAGTGTCACAAATCCTTTCCTTGCTCGAAAATTACAAAAACCAATACCAGGAATTAGGCATCATTCCAGAATTGAATTCTATGTTTGAAGTCAATTTGTTTAATACGTTCCGATGTTACATGGATATTGCCGGTCATTTTCCGGTGAAATTTACGCAGCATACAGACCCGAGAGGCGCATTCGTAGAAGTGATTCGACTGAATGTTGGCGGACAAGTTTCTTTCTCGACAACCGTTCCCGGAATCACACGCGGCAATCATTTTCACACCAGAAAAATCGAGAGATTTGCTGTTATAAAAGGAAAAGCGCTTATTCAACTGCGTTTAATAGGTACAGAAGAAGTGCTCGATTTTTACCTTTCCGGAGATGAACCAGCTTATGTTGACATGCCGGTTTGGTACACGCACAACATCAAAAATATAGGCGACGAAGAACTCTATACCATTTTCTGGATCAATGAATTTTATGACCCGAATGATCCCGATACTTATTTTGAAAACGTTTAATACAATAAAGTCCGATAGGATTTTCGATAATTTATAAAGAATGAAAGCAAAACTGAAAGTAATGACAGTGGTAGGTACAAGACCTGAAATCATAAGATTGTCTAGGGTTATGGCTGCTTTGGATGCCTCAGAAGCCATAGAGCACGTTATTGTTCACACCGGACAAAACTATGATTACGAACTTAACCAGATCTTTTTTGAAGACCTCGGCATCCGCAAGCCAGACCATTTTCTTAATGCTGCAGGTGCAACAGCGACCGAAACAGTGGGCATGATTTTAATCAAAATAGACCCATTATTGGAAACTGAAAATCCAGATGCATTTTTAGTTTTAGGCGATACCAATAGTTGTCTTTGCGCTATTCCCGCCAAGAAAAGACATATTCCGATTTTCCACATGGAAGCTGGAAACAGGTGTTTCGATCAACGCGTTCCGGAAGAAACCAACCGTAAAATTGTAGATCATGTTTCGGATGTTAATTTGACTTACAGCGACATTGCTCGTGAATATTTGCTTCGCGAAGGATTGCCTGCCGATAGGATCATCAAAACCGGTTCTCCAATGTTTGAAGTTTTAAACCATTATCTTCCTGAAATCAACGCTTCGGATATTTTGCACAAGCTGAATCTCGAGGAAAATAAATATTTTGTCGTTTCGGCACACCGTGAGGAAAACATCAACAGTGAGAAAAATTTTAAAGGTTTAATGGAATCTTTGAACCTTGTCGCTGAAAAATACGGCTATCCAATAATTGTAAGTACGCATCCGCGAACACGCAAAATGATCGATTCAAAAAATGTCACGATGCGTCCTGAAGTACAGTTTTTAAAGCCAATGGGCTTCAATGATTACAATGCTTTACAAATGAAATCTTTTGCGGTATTGTCTGATAGCGGAACGATTTCGGAAGAATCATCAACGCTCAACTTTCCGGCGCTCAACATCCGCGATGCCCACGAAAGACCGGAAGCTATGGAAGAAGCTTCTGTCATGATGGTCGGTTTGAATCCGGAAAGAATTATGCAGGGACTAACGCAGCTCCAATACCAAAAGCGTGGCAAGGAACGCAATTTTAGACCGGTAGCCGATTATTCGATGCCGAATGTATCTGAAAAAATGGTTCGAATCATAATTAGTTATACAGATTATATAAAAAGAGTGGTCTGGAGCGAATAAACAAAAAAGCATGAAACTACTTTTTCTGACAATGGTAAAAATCAATTCCCTTAACGAGAGGGGGATTTATACCGATTTATTGCGAAAATTCAGAGATGAAGGCCATGAGGTTTATATCGTTTCGCCATCAGAGCGTAGGGAAAAACTAAAAACGGCAATTAAAGAACAAACGGGTGTCTCCATTTTGAATGTGAAAACTTTCAATCTGCAAAAGACCAATATTATCGAAAAAGGAATTGGTACTTTGGCCATGGAATACCAGTACCTATCAGCCATCAGAAAATATTTTTCTACTATAAAATTCGACCTCGTATTGTATTCTACACCGCCGATTACATTTTCAAAAGTCATTTCATATATCAAGAAAAGGGATGGTGCATTTTCTTATTTGCTGTTGAAAGATATCTTTCCGCAAAATGCCATCGATATGAAAATGATGAAAAACGGCAGCCAACTCCACAAGCTTTTTCTCAAAAAGGAACGCAGGCTTTATGAAGTTTCGGATACGATCGGTTGCATGTCGGAGGCCAATAAAAAATTTATTTTACGCCATAATCCTGAAATTTGTAACAGTAAAGTTGAGATTAATCCCAATACGATTCAACCCATAATTTTCGAGGAATCTGCCACACGAAAAGCACAAATGCATGCAAAATTCAATATTCCTACTGCAGCCAAAGTTTTTATTTACGGCGGCAATATCGGAATTCCTCAAGGCATCGATTTTTTATTAGAAACCATTGTCGCAGCAAAAGAGCTCCCTGAAGTATATTTTATTGTGATTGGAACAGGCACAGAGTTCGGGCGAATCTCTGACTGGTTTAAAACAATAAAACCCCAAAATGCGTCATTATTACCTGGGCTTCCAAAAAATGAGTATGACCAGTTGTTGATGGCCTGTGATGTTGGCTTGATTTTCCTTAACAAGGACTTTACAATTCCGAATTTTCCTTCAAGACTTTTGTCTTATCTAGAGTGCAAAATGCCGGTAATCGCAGCAACAGATCCCAATACGGATATTGGCGATGTAATAGAAAATGCTGGCTGTGGATTTCGCGTGATTTCTGGTGATATGGATGCAATGCTGGGCGCAATAAGCGGAATGGTAACAAATGCAGATAATTTTCAAAAAATGCGAGAAAACGCATTACTTTTATTGCATGACGATTACAAGGTAGAAAGATCTTATGATTTAATAGTAAACAAAGTCGGTAATGTATAGACATTTTTTTAAGCGAATATTTGATTTTTTGGTTGCATTTGCAGCTTTTATACTGTTTTCGCCGATTTTTGTTGTTGTCATGATTTTACTGTTCTTAGCCAATGATGGAAAACCTTTTTTCTTTCAGATTCGCCCCGGAAAAGGAGAGAAATTATTTAGGATCATCAAGTTCAGGACAATGAACAACAAGAAAGATACAGATGGAAATTTGTTGCATGATGCGGAACGACTAACGCGAATAGGAAATATTGTCAGGAAGACATCACTCGACGAAATTCCACAATTGCTCAATGTTATTGCCGGACAAATGAGCCTAGTAGGACCGAGACCTTTGTTGCCGGATTACCTACCCTTTTACACACCAACCGAAAATAGGCGACATGAAGTAAAGCCCGGCATTACAGGTTGGGCACAAGTTAATGGACGGAACGCCATCAGTTGGCCACAAAAATTTGAATATGATGTGTGGTATGTTGACCATGCCTCTTTTTTGCTTGATATCCGGATTGTATTAAAAACCATAAGAAAAATTATAGCCACAAATGAAATCGCTGCAGACGGACATGTCACAATGCCCCGATTCGACGAATTTGTAAAAAAACAAACAAAGATATGAGCATACAAAAAAATATATTAGTGACCGGTGCCGGAGCTTTATTGGGACAGGGAATTTTAAGACTGTTACAGATTTCAGATTTCCCAAAACGGATATTTACTGCAGATCCCGATCCCCGTTCAACCGGACATTGGCTCGGCGATTATGCCATTACCATACCAAAAGTAGCCCATCCTGATTTTATGGATGCCGTTATGAAAATTGTCGAAAAACATAAAATCGATGCCATAATGGTAGGTACCGATTTGGAGCTTCCGATTTTCTCAAGGTATAAAAAAGAGTTTCTCGAAAAATACAATTGTAAGGTTATCGTTAGTAGCGAGGAAGTCATCACTATCGCCAATGATAAATTTCTTACTGCCGCATTTCTAAAAGAAAATGATTTTCCATATCCTTTTTCCGTAATGGCCGATGATAAGGAAAAATTACACGAAATTGAACAAAAATTAGGCTTTCCCTTATTTGCTAAACCTTTTGATGGTGCGCGATCACTCGGCATCAGAAAAATTGAAAATCATGAGGAATTGATGGAGATTTATCATCCGCAAAGCAATCTTGTGGTGCAACAATTTTTATCAGAAGAGGACGGCGAATATACATCAGGTTGTACAGTAGTTGATGGTAAATGCAAAGCCATAGTAACACTCAAACGTGATTTGCGCGACGGTAACACCTATAGGGCTTATCGTGATGATAAAGTTGCTGATTATGATGCTTTTATTATTCCGATAGCAGAAAAACTCAATCCGGATGGACCGGTTAATTTTCAATTCAGAATTGCCAATGGCAAGCCCGTCATTTTTGAAATTAACGGAAGGTTCAGCGGAACAACTCCATTAAGGCACTTTTTTGGTTATAATGAAGTGGAAGCAATCCTGAAATATTATCTTTTCGGCGAAGACATCAAAACACCAATACTCACAAATGGGATGGTGTTTCGTGCGTGGTCAGATATTTTTGTGTCAGAAAATGAATTCAATACCCTAAAAAATGAAGGTTCTTTAACGGCACCAGATGCAGTTTTTTATAATTTTTGTTTAAAAAAATAACCAAAGATGAAAGTTTTAGTATTTGGCGGAAACGGATTTTTGGGCAAGGCATTTGCGGTGCTACTGAAAGCAAAGCAGATTGACTGTTTTGTCGTTTCCAGAAGCGAGAATAGCGATTATGCTATCGACATCAGTCAATATGAAGACTTTAAAATATTGCCGGATAATTTTTTTGATGTCGTGGTCAATTGCGCTACCATTCTTCCCGGTGGAAATTATCTGGATAATAACTATCTTGATGGGATCTACAAAACCAATATTCTTGGGACGCAACATATTTGCAAATGGATTGACGGACAAACTTCTGTTAAAAGAATCGTGAATTGCTCAACACTAGCTGTAATTAAAAAGCCTTGGAGAGTAGGTCTCACAGAAAATGAGTTCACTTATCCCATAGGAAATCATGTTTTGTACAGCAGTTCAAAACTCATGCAGGAATTGCTTTTCAGTACTTTTGCTGTTTCAAAAAGCATCATACTTTCTCATATACGATTTTCGGCCCTCTATGGTCCAGAAATGAAATGGGGCGGTTTGATTTGCAACCTTATTGACCAGGCAAAAAAATACAAAAAAATCAACCTGACCAATGCGTCCAAAGTTAGTGCCGATTTTCTTCATGTTGATGATGCGGCAAAAATCATATTGGCAACAATTGACAGCGATTATGAAGGTATAGTGAATGGCGCTTCCGGTAAAGAAACTACAGTTTTGGAATTGGCAGCAATTATTGCCGACCATTTCGGATCGGTAATCATTAGTAATACAGAGAGTGAAAGTTTTAATGACGATAGGGCTGTCATCAATATTGAGCGCCTCAAAGAAATAACAGATACGAATGGTTTCATTGATATAAAAACCGGAATCAAGCAAATAATCGTAAAATGATACTAACCATTTTTGGCGATGTTCACGGCAATTTAATAGCACTTGAAGAATTATTCAAGGCTGAAAAAGCACAAACGGATATTTTTATCTGTCATGGAGACATTGTCAATTATGGGCCATGGACCAATGAATGTGTACAGTTTTTGAACGAAATTCCCAATCTCCAAATTTTAAAAGGCAATCACGAACAGTATTTTCTTGATGGTTTTTATGACGGACAGCATATCGTCGCAAAATCCTTTTTCGAATTTTGCTATCAACGTTTTGACGTTTCGCTCCTGCAGGTTATAAGGCAATACGGTGATGTGCTTGAAGCGGGTAATTATACCGTTAAACACACAATAGGCAATGGTTATATTTTTGCCGATACAGACATCACAAATATTAATATTGATCGGAATTACATCATCGGCCATTCGCACCAGCAATTTGAACGTAAAAAAAACGATTACAAGATTTTTAATACTGGTAGTTTGGGACAGAATAGGGCATTCATCAACCAATCCAATTATCTTACACTTGATACAGATACTGGTAAAGTCACTTTAAAAAGTTATCTTCACGACATCGATAGGGTAATCAATAAGATGAAATCGGATAAGTATCCAACAATTTGTACCGATTATTACTTATCAAAAAAACGACTTTAAACAAATGACTAAACGCATTTTTGACATATTCGTTTCTTTATTTGCAATCTTGATTTTGTCGTGGCTGATAGTTTTTTTCTGGATTTTAGCGGCGTTCAGCACCCAATCAGGCGGTATTTTTATGCAAAAGAGGGTAGGACAGGGCGGTAGGCTATTTTGGATCTTCAAACTTCGCACTATTAAAAAGCAAACTAACGAAATTGATAGGCTTGGTGATTTTCTTCGAAGAAATAAGATTGATGAGTTGCCACAGCTCTTCAACGTTTTAATCGGCAATATGAGCATGGTGGGCCCTAGGCCTGATATTCCCGGATATTATGATTTGCTGAAAGGCAATGACCGTAAGATTTTAGACTTAAAACCCGGAATCACAGGTCCGGCAAGTCTTAAATATGCCAACGAAGAACAAATTTTAGCCCATCAACAGCATCCGCTGCGCTACAATGACGAAGTAATCTTTCCTGATAAAATAAGGATCAACATACAATACCAACAAAAACAGTCATTCTGGTTGGATATTAAAATAATTATTTATACTATTTTTGGAAAAAAATTGGACACCTATTTTTAAAAGTTAATAAGGCATTTGCCCTATTGGCAGTACATTTAAAAATCTTAATTTCACGTAATTAAATCAATATGAATAACGATAAAATTTGGCTTTCATCTCCTCACATGGGAGGCAGCGAACAAAAGTTTGTACAAGAAGCATTTGATGCCAATTGGGTTGCGCCATTGGGTCCGAATGTAACCGGTCTTGAGCAGGATTTAGAACAATATCTAAAGAGTGATGTTTTTGTGGGTGCGCTGAGTTCAGGAACTGCAGCGATTCATTTGGGTCTTATTTTATTAGGTGTTAAAGCCGGCGATGAGGTGATTTGTCAGAGCATGACATTTTCTGCTTCTGCCAATCCAATAATGTACCAAGGTGCCACTCCAATTTTTATCGACAGTGAGCTTGATACTTGGAATATGTGTCCGAAAGCACTAGAAGCTGCTATAAGAGACCGCATTTCAAAAGGCAAAAAACCAAAGGCAATTATTCCAGTACATTTATATGGAACGCCCTATAAAATTGAAGAAATTAGAGCTGTTGCTGATGCTTATGAAATTCCAATTTTGGAAGATAGTGCAGAGGCGCTCGGAAGCCGTTACAAAGGTAAAATGTGTGGTACTTTTGGGGATATTGGTGTATTGTCATTCAACGGAAATAAAATTATTACGACTTCTGGCGGCGGTGCTATAGTAACATCAACCAAAGCATTGAAAGATCGCGCTGTGTTTTTTTCGACACAATCTCGTGACAATGCGCCACATTACCAACACAGTGAAATCGGTTACAATTACAGAATGAGTAATATTTGTGCTGGAATTGGAAGAGGACAGATGGAAGTGCTTGACAAACATGTCGATTTGAGAAGGCAGATGCGCGCTTTTTATGTGGATATTTTTGCCGAAATTGAAGGTGTTTCAGTGTTTTCAACCCCGAATGAGGATTATTTTTCCAATTACTGGTTAAGCGCTATTTTAGTCGATTCAAATAGAACTAACGGAAAAACGCGTGAAGACTTTAGGTTATTCATGGAGCAGTTCAACATAGAAACCCGCCCATTGTGGAAACCAATGCATTTACAGCCAATATTTGCCGAGTATCCATACTATGGCGAAAGCGTTTCAGAAGAATTATTCAATAATGGTTTGTGTCTGCCTTCGGGTTCTAATCTTTCAGAGAATGAGAAATCCAGGTTGAAATCGGCGATTATAACTTTTTTTAAAGCCTAGTGCGTTGAAATGAGTATTTTTCGTGTTGGGAAAAAAGGTTTTTGGATTACTTTTACAATATGTAGAAATCGACAAGCGTCAAATAAAATTAAATAAATTGAGCAGCAATAAAAAATCAAATTATGTTCCTTCTTTTTCTCAGGGTTTAGATAGGTTTAAATCAATCGGAAACATGAGAAATATGGGTTATCTGCCGCGATGGGTTATTTTAGCAATAGACATGGTTATCGTGTCATTTTGCGCGGTCATTACCTACAAAATGCTTGTTGAGATGGGTCGTAATTATGTGCACGGAGGTTTCTTGTACTTTATTATTCCAGTCTTTTTATTCCTGAACTTGTTTTTCTTTTGGTTGTTTCGCACCTATTCAGGCATTATCAGGCATTCATCCTACATTGATGCAGTGAAAATATTTATTGCACTTTTTCTGACTTTGATTTTTCTGGTACTGATTAATTATACAAGTTATATTTTTTATGACCGGAAACTTTTCATGAATGCCGGACTTTTTATCAATTTCATTTTTACTTTTTGTGCATTGTTTATCTACCGAATTGTGGTGAAGCAAAGTTTTGAAATTTATTTTTCGGAAAGTCAGAACAGCGATTTGATCCGTGCACTTATTTATGGTTCTGATGCCAACGCCATTTCTGTTGCCAACGCACTAAAATCGGAAAAACCATCGCGTTTCAGGATTGTTGGCTTTGTAGACAAGGAAAATCAAAATTCTTCAAAAAGGATTTTGAATCTTCCTATTCTTAACCTAAAGAAAAAAATTCCAGTTTTGATGCGGTCTGTAGAAGCTGAAGCGCTTATTATAGCCGATAAGAGCCTTTCCAAGGAAGAAAAATTAGTTTTGGTTGACGAATGTCTTGAATTTAATTACAAGGTCTATACAGTGCCTCTAATTTCTGATTGGGAAGATCGAAATGAAATATCCCAAAAAGTTAAGAATTTCCAGATACAAGATTTACTCGAGCGAAAACCAATTGTGCTTGACGATAAGTCGATTTCATCACAACTTCATGATAAAACCGTATTGATAACAGGTGCTGCAGGTTCAATAGGCAGTGAAATCGCCCGTCAAGTGATTAGTTTTAATCCGGAAAAGGTAATCATTCTGGACCAAGCTGAAACACCGTTGCATCATCTCACACTCGAAATGGACAAGTTGCTTGCAGATTCGCACATCGTCTCGGTCATCGCCGATATTAGAAATAAAGAATCGGTCGAAGAAGTGTTCAAGAAATACAGGCCAAGTGTTGTTTTTCACGCGGCAGCCTATAAACATGTGCCGCTTATGGAGGAAAATCCAGCGCAGGCGATTTTTGTTAATGTAGGTGGTACTAAAAATATTTCCGATTTGTCGTGCGCCTATAATGTGGAGAGTTTTGTAATGGTTTCCACAGATAAAGCCGTTAATCCGAGTAACGTAATGGGCGCGAGTAAACGCATTGCTGAAAAGTATGTTCAGGCATTGCACTACCGACTAAACGTTGAAAAGCAGCATTGCAAGACCAAATTTATTACAACAAGGTTTGGAAATGTTTTGGGTTCTAACGGTTCTGTTGTGCCATTGTTTACAGAGCAGATTGCCAAAGGCGGACCGCTAACTATAACGCATCCTGACATTATCCGTTATTTTATGACGATTCCTGAGGCATGCCAGTTGGTGCTCGAAGCTGGTGCAATGGGAAAAGGCGGTGAGATTTATATTTTTGATATGGGCAAGCCGGTAAAAATTATTGATTTGGCCAACAAAATGATCAGGTTGGCAGGTTTTATACCTGATAAGGAAATAAAAATAGAAATTGTCGGATTGCGTCCAGGCGAAAAACTATACGAGGAATTGCTCAATGATTCTGCAAAAACACTCCCTACGCACCACGAAAAAATAATGATTGCTCAGGAACCCGCAGAAGATTTTGAATACGTTTTTGCCGCCGTTAACGATTTGATTATAACAGCAAATCAATATTCAAGCAACGCAATTGTTTCGAAAATGAAAGCTATCGTTCCTGAATTTGTGAGCATGAATTCTAATTTTGAGAAGTTGGACAATTGTTCGACAAATCAAATTATTGAGCAATAACGCATTCATAGGACTTTTGTCTGCCAAAAATAATTATATTTGCAACGCTCGAAATAAACTAAAATTTTTCAATGAATCCAGTTTATTTATAACAAAATCGATATGATAAAAAGGATATTGCCATTTTTTGCGCTAGTTATATTTTTTTCTGCATGTGTCCCAAAAGAGAAAATAATTTATTTTCAGGGAATTAAAGATAATGCCTCCAATGATTCAAAAGTACAGTATGAGCCTAAGCTTCAGCCAGATGACTTGCTGCTAATCATTGTCTCTGCTCCTGATCCAGAAGCTGCGATTCCATACAACCTTATTAATTATTCTACGAATGAAGCCGACCGATCTACATCGTCGGTTCGATACCAAACCTATTTGGTCGATGCTAGTGGCAATATTGAATTTCCGGTTTTGGGTGCTATAAAATTGGGCGGACTCACTAAAACAGAGGCTGTTGAAAAGATAAAATCCGAATTGCGTAAATACATTATTACGCCAATCGTCAATCTTCGAATTATGAATTACAAAATTTCGGTGATGGGTGAGGTAGTGCGTCCTGGTACTTATCCGATTGAAACAGAAAGAATTACACTTCCGGAAGCATTAAGTAAAGCCGGTGATTTAACCATTTATGGTGATCGCAAGCAAGTACTTGTGATAAGGGAAATGAATGGCGTACAGACCCATAATTTCATCGATATTACTTCTGCAGATTTCATTAATTCGCCCTATTATTATCTCGATCAGAACGATCAGGTGTATGTGCAGCCAAATAAAACAAAAATTAATTCTTCTGTGATAGGACCAAATATCACGGCTGGCCTAACGGCACTTTCACTTGTTATAACAGTGGTGGCTTTACTAATAAGATAAATATGGAAAATAATATTAAATCGATTGATCAAAATGAAGAAGGGTCTGATCGTCAGATTAATTTAAAAGATCAGATCGCAAAATACATTTTTCATTGGAAATGGTTTGTACTGTCTACTATAGTCTGCCTGTTTGGAACTTATTTTTACCTCAGATATGCCACTCCCGAATATAAAATGGAGGCAACTATCTTGATTAAGGATGATAAAAAAGGTGGAATTTCCTCGGAGTTATCAGCATTCTCGGACCTTCTTGGGCCAGTAAAAAGCAATGTCGATAATGAAATTGAAGTGTTGAAGTCAAGGCGACTTGTTAGGAATGCCGTTCTTGAGCTGAGCCTTCAGGTATCGTATTACACAGAAGGTCGTTTAAAGACTTCAAGGACCTATAAAAATACGCCAATCAATGTCAGTTTTATCGAAAAAGTCGCTGATTTTAATGAGATAGACACTAGTTTCACAGTACACTTGATTTCAAATGCGAAATATGAATTGCTCAATTCAAAATTGCAAAAGACTGGTACTTATTATCTTGGTGAAACAGTAAAAAGTAAGTTGGGTAGCCTGGTGGTCACAAAAAACATTCTTGAGCCAGGAAGCACTGCGTCTGCCAAGAGTGTAACGGTTAAGCTAACCAACATCGAGAGTGTGGTCAATACCTACCAAAATAGGCTCGCTGTCGAACCCGTAAACAAACTCACAAGTAGCGTTCTTACGATTTCTATTGTTGATCCAATTAAGGAAGTAGGTATCGATTTTCTGAACACATTGATAAAAAAATACAATGATGATGCTATCGCCGACAAAAATCAAGTAGCAGAAAAAACAGAAACATTTATCAACGAAAGACTGAAAAGCATAACCGGAGAGCTTGATACTGTAGAAAATGGGCTAGTGACTTTTAAGAGGAATAATAGGCTTACCGACATTACTTCTGAAGCTGGGCTTTTTCTTCAGACAGCCAGTGAGTACGAAAAAAACATGGCGACTATTCGTACGGAACTTGACGTTGTTGAATCGATGATTGCTTATGTCTCTAAAAGTACGATTAAAGACATTATCCCAACAAATATTATTCCGGAGCAGAGTGATGCTGTGGGATTGATTGCTACCTATAATGAGTTGGTAACCCGAAATACAAGGATTGAACAAAGTGGTACAGATGAAAACTTGGCGGTTGTTAACAATAGAAGGCAATTGACGGATCTTCGATCGAGTATTATCAAAAGCCTTGCGAACCTAAAAGCATCCTTATTGATTAAAAAGAAGGAGTTTTTAGATCAAGGAAGAATGATAGATGGCAGAATTAGTGCGATTCCCGGTCAGCAGAAAGAACTTACCGTCATCACTAGGAACATGGAAATCAAGCAAACGATTTACCTTTACTTGTTGCAAAAACGTGAAGAAAATGCTATTACGTTAGCTGTTACGGCGCCCAATTCAAAAATTATCGATCAGGGATATGCCAATCCAATTCCCGTATCTCCTAAAAGGCAAATCATCTATTTGGTTGGATTGATTTTAGGACTTTTAATTCCTTTTTCAATTATTTATCTCAGAGATTTATTAGACAATAAAATCAATAACAGATATGATGTTGAAAGCCGTGTGACAATTCCGTTCATCGGAGATGTACCGAAATCTGAAACCCACGACGAACTCATCAAGATGAATAGCCGCTCGAGCTCTGCTGAGGCGATGAGGATTGTAAGAACAAATCTCGATTTTATCCTCAACCAGGTGCCTGAGGGCCAAGCGAAAACGATATTCATGACTTCTACTTTTCCTAAAGAAGGAAAGACATTTATATCCGTTAACCTTGCAGGAACTTTTGCATTATCAGGAAAAAAAGTGTTATTGGTAGGTCTTGATATTCGAAATCCTAAACTGGATGAGTACATGAATTTGCCAAACAGAGGTGTTACCACCTATCTGTCTTCTAAAACCGCCAATATCAATGACTTGATCGTTAAACTGGATGATTATGAAGATTTTTATGTTTTGCCAGCAGGTATTGTTCCGCCAAATCCGGCTGAATTATTGCTCAACAACAAGGTTGATATCATGTTTGAGACACTCAAAAAACAATTTGATTATATCATTGTCGATACGGCGCCTGTGAGTCTTGTAACCGATACGTTATTGATTGCCAAGCACGCAGATTCGTTTATTTACGTGGTAAGGGCTAATTTCCTTGACAAGCGAATGCTAAGAATTCCACAGACATTATACGAACAGAAAAAACTGCCAAACATGTCTATCCTTTTAAATGATACCGACACCACTAAAGGCTACGGTTATGGCTATGGTTATGGCTACGGTTATGGCTATGGTTATGGCTATGGTTATGGCTATGGTGTAGAAGTGAAAAAAGTGCCTTGGTATGAAAATTTCATCAATAAATTCAAAAAGAAGTCGTAAGACTTCTTTTTTTTTATCTGAAGAAGTTATTGTTAGTGATAGCCATTTTAAGTGGTGCCAAATCCTTAATCTGAATGGAGTTGTTAAATGCCTGAATGTGGTTTTTGTGATGGGCATCGGAGCCAACATAGTCAATCATGTGAAGCGATAATAGTTCTTTAGCAGCCTGGAAGACTGCTTCTCCATAATAACCAACTGTAGAAAGTAAATTGAGCTGAAAAAGGCATCCTGCTTTTTTTAAACGTTTGTATTCGTTGGTGTTGTGATGGTAGAAAAGATACCTTTCAGGATGGGCAAGGACCGGAATGTAACCGGCAATTTGTAAGTCAAATAGAATATCATATAGTTGAATAGGTGCATTCATATAAGACATTTCTACTAATACATAGTTATCTTTTAAAGTGAGCAAAGGCTCGCGGTTAAATTGAGTGACAAAATCGGCATCCATAAGGTATTCTGAGGCAGCTCTAAAGGGCACTTTAATATTGTTTTCAATTAAAAGTTGTGTTGCCTCCTTATTTTTCGCAATAATTCCTTCTCTGGTATTTTCCCAAACATGGGCAATAGTATGGGGTGTAGTAATAAAAGATGTTGTACCAAATTCCATCAACGAATTGGTTAAAAACATCGTGTCTTCAAAAGTTTTAGCGCCGTCATCTATCCCGAAAAGTAGGTGAGAATGAATGTCTGTGTAATCGGTAAGCAGATCTCGAAGGTATATTTTTGGCTTTTTGAAGAATAACATGGGGCGATTTTGCTGTAATTTTTATTGGTGGTTTAGAGCATTACCTGCAAAAAAAAGCTGTTGCCTAATATAAACAAAAAAAGCACCAAGTGTAAATTTGGTGCGGTTTTTATGCAGAGTAAAGTTGATTTATGCTCTTTTTCTATTAGCATTAAATTGGTAGTAAGCGAATGCAATACCAATGATAGCAAGGTAAATCAATTTAGAATTTATCGGAGCAGGTGGATCGCCACCTCCAACTAGTGAGTCTGGATCTGGTGCTTGTGCAAAAGTAGCAAAACTAACTGTGAACATCACAAGAGTTAGCAAGAATTTTGAGTAATTAAATTTCATAATATTATAATTTAGATTTTAAACTTTTTGTAAATGTAACATTTATTTTAATAAATCAAATTAGCAAAACGTTTTTTTTGAATTATATTTAACCGTAATCGTGTTAAAAAATGTTAACAGAGCAACAAATTTAATGCTTTTTACGAAATATTCCAATTTTTATTAAAAAAAACGCAATATTTTTTTTCGTTAAATTTTTATAAGACCTATCAATCAAACTCAGAAGTGAAAAATAATTTTACGTTTGGATATTTATTTTGTGTCATCTGAATGGTAAAATCTGAGTCTGCTAAAAATACTAATTGGTCATATTTATCTTTAGCCAAAAATTTCTGTTTGATGCGCTTGAACTCCTTAAATTCCTCGCTTTTTGGATCGCTAGGTTTTACCCAACATGCCTTGTGAACTGGAAAATTTTCATAAGTACATTTTGCTCCATACTCGTGTTCCAAGCGGTACTGGATTACCTCATATTGTAGCGCTCCAACAGTGCCAATTACCTTTCTGTTGTTCATTTCTAAGGTAAACAATTGTGCTACACCTTCGTCCATTAGTTGGTCTATTCCCTTGTCTAATTGTTTGGATTTTAGCGGATCAGCGTTGTTGATGTATCTAAAATGCTCTGGCGAGAAGCTCGGAATTCCCTTAAAACTCATTAATTCACCTTCAGTTAGCGTATCCCCAATTTTAAAATTTCCAGTATCGTGCAAACCAACTATATCGCCCGGATAAGAAATATCGACAATTTCTTTTTTCTCAGCAAAAAAAGCATTTGGACTCGAAAATTTAAGGTTTTTGTTTTGTCGCACATGAAGATAGGGTTTGTTTCTTTCAAAAGTGCCTGATACGATTTTTACAAACGCCAACCGGTCACGATGCTTTGGATCCATATTGGCATGGATTTTAAAAACAAAGCCTGCCATTTTTTCTTCTTTTGGGTCAACAAGTCTGGTTTCTGATTCTTTTGGTCGGGGAGAAGGTGCGATTTCTACAAAGCAATCAAGTAATTCCCTTACACCGAAATTGTTCAGCGCTGAGCCAAAAAATACGGGTTGTAATTTTCCGTCGAGATAATCTTGGCGGTCAAATTTCGGATAGACTTCATCGATTAACTCTAGTTCTTCTCGCAATCGTTCGGCAGGTTTTTGACCAATAATTTTATCGAGTTCCGGATTGTTCTGAATGTCGGAGAAAGCAATTGTTTCTTCGATATTTTTACGACTATCTCCGCTAAAAAGATTGATATTTTGCTCCCAAAGATTGTAAATCCCCTGAAAGTCATACCCCATTCCGATAGGAAAACTCAAAGGAGTAACCGTCAGTCCAAGTTTTTGTTCCACTTCATCCATCAAATCAAATGCATCCTTTCCTTCACGGTCTAATTTGTTGATAAAAACGATGATCGGGATTTTGCGCATGCGACAAACAGCAACCAATTTCTCCGTTTGTTCTTCGACACCTTTTGCAACGTCGATAACTACGATTACGCTATCAACGGCAGTTAATGTTCTGAAGGTGTCTTCTGCAAAATCTTTGTGGCCTGGCGTATCAAGAATATTGATTTTTTTATTTTTATAGTTGAATGCCAAAACCGAAGTAGAAACCGAAATCCCTCTTTGACGCTCAATTTCCATAAAATCGGAAGTAGCTCCTTTTTTGATTTTGTTGTTTTTTACGGCGCCTGCTTCCTGTATTGCGCCTCCAAAAAGTAGCAGTTTTTCAGTCAGCGTGGTTTTTCCGGCATCGGGGTGTGAAATAATACCAAATGTTCGCCTTCTGTTTATTTCGTCTATAAAACTCATATTGTATAATAAAAACTGTGCAAAAGTACATTTATAAATTAAGATTTTACTGCTGCTGTTACGTCATTTTTTTTAACTTAGATTTTTAAAGCAATTAATGTGTGTAATAATGATGATGATTGTGTTTCAGTTTCGTCTAAAAATGTCATGCGTTTTGCTTGGTTGATTTATTGTGAACTTTACAGAATTGTTAATTTTGCTATCTATTGCGACGATGAGTTCTTAAAATCAAAAAATTAGTATATTTTTGAAATAACTACCAAGCCAACAAAAATGACGCTAGATTTAAAGATTCTCCTTGCAGACGACCATACTGTTGTTAGACAAGGTGTTTACCTGATTTTGAAAGAAGATTATAAAAATCTTGCGATTACCCATGCCAGCGATTTTCTGCGAGTCATTGATTTTTTACAAGAGCAAGATTTTGATTTAGTCGTGTTAGACATTTCTATTCCTGAAGGGAAAGGCATCCAAATGATTGCTGCTATAAAAGCGATTCGTCCCGAAGTAAAAATTCTTATTTTTTCGGCTTTTGAAGAAGATTTGTATGCGATAAGATATTTAAAAGCAGGCGTTGATGGCTATCTTAATAAACTTTGTAGCGAAGCAGAATTTAAAACTGCCATTGCAACAATTCTTGACAATGGTGTATACATTAGTGCGCCAGTGCAACAAAAAATGGCTCATAATGCATCAAGAAATATCGCCGATAATCCATTAGAATTGCTTTCTGTTCGCGAAATAGAGATTGCCAGATTGCTGATTTTAGGCGATGGAAACTTAGAAATTGCCAATAAGCTGGCTTTACAA
This sequence comes from Flavobacterium sp., assembly GCA_029946065.1. Taxonomy (GTDB): domain Bacteria; phylum Bacteroidota; class Bacteroidia; order Flavobacteriales; family Flavobacteriaceae; genus Flavobacterium. Next base: position 10,034 of record JAQSDU010000001.1, on the reverse strand, counting down.
AACAGCACAGTTAGTACCTACAAAAACCGTATTTTCGAAAAGCTTGATATTAGTAATACTATTTCACTAGTATCTTTATTCAAATCTTACGAATAAAACCATTTAGTCAAAAATCAACGTAACCGTTGTGCCATGACCTTCTTGGCTTTCAATATTCATTGTTCCGTTAAGGATGATCAATAATTCGAGAACAATATGCAAACCCACTCTTTCTTTGTTTTGGATTTTTTTTATCTCATAATTTACTGCCATTGATTGGTAATAGGATAATAAATTTGCATTCATTCCTTTGCCGTTATCACTAATAATAATAGTGGTTTTGTTTTTAATAGTTGCCGTCTTAAATGCTATCAAACCATTTGTTGTGTGTTTTACAGCATTGTCGAGTAGGTTGTGTATGATGATGCGAAACAGTTGCTTGTTCTTTTTTAATGTTGTTTCCTTTGGAATGAGATTTTGTATGGTGGTTTTTCTAGAACCAGCAATTCCCTCGAACAAATCTATTTTTTCATCGATGATATCAGAAAGGAAAAAAGGGTTGAGTTGCAATTCATCATCTTTAAGATTTACTTTGGAATATTCCAGTAGGTTTTCTACAAAATTATACATCTGCGAAGAGGAACTGTAAATGGCATTTATGTTGTCTTTCAAATCTTCGGTATCTTTATCAAACGATTCATACATGTATTTACTGGTCATGGTCATGAATTTCAACGGGCTTTTTAGATCATGCGTAATGATTTGTATGATTTTGGTATTGTTCTCAATTTGCTGGTTTAAATTGACTTTTGTTGTTCTTAACGTAGTGATTGTGTTTTTGAGATGGCGCGTTCTTTCGTTAATGTTTTTTTCAAGTTGGCTGTTCCGGCGTATAATGATTCTCGTGCGGATTTTATAAAATGAAACAATGCTACATGCTATTAAAATTGCTATAAAAATACGAAACCATATTGTTTGCCAAAAAGCCGGCTCGACCAGTATCGTGATTTTTTTATAGATATATCCGGTATTGAATCCGGAGAGTTTTCTAACGATAAGCTGATAGCTGCCAGGATAGAGATTGGTGAAAGAAACTTTGTTGTCAATTCTTATGTCTGTCCAGTCCAAATCTTCTACTCCTTCTAATTTTGTTTCAAGGTCTTGGTTGTTGCGGTTGCCGTAATACGGACTTGTTATAAAAAAAGTGATGCGTCCGAAATCGCGGTTCAGTTTTAGCGTGTCATTGATTAAAAAATCTTGATTGTCAATTTGAACTTTGTCAATAAAAATGGCATTTGTAGGCAGAATAGGCCTGATTTTTTCCGGATTAAAAGTTACAACGCCGTTCATAGAAGGGAAAAATATTTGTTCTTTTGTAAATACCCCACATGGTTGACATCCGCCGTTAAGTTCATTGGTAATAAATCCTGAATCTTTGTTGTAATATTGATAATAAACAGCGTTTGTTTTTTTATCGGCATAATCAAGAAGGCTCTTTTTGAGTACTTGAAACAATCCTTTATTGGTCGATATCCAAAAAAAGCCATTTCGGTCTTCGATAATGCAATGGGTACTTAATAGGTATTTGTTTTTATCGGTAGGGAAAGTATATTTTTTTCCATTTCGAAATAAGTAAAACCCTTTTTCATAAGTGGTAACCCAAACATTATTGCGGTCTGTTATAAATACACTCCGAACTTTCAGGTCTTCGCTGCTTTTTAGGTGGTAATATTTTTGTGATTTTATATCCAGTCTATAAATCCCGGTTCTGGTTCCGAGCCATAAGTTATCATTCTCGGATTGCTGTAGGCAAGTTACCATGAGATTGTTGTCGGAGAATTTCCTGAATATTGGTTTTTCTTCCGGATAAAAATAAAAAAGTCCTTTTGATACGTATTTCAGGGTCTCTTTACTGAACCATATTTTGCCGTCAGTACCTTGGTATAAAGTAGAAAGAATAGCGCCCATTGGCCATTTTTCGCATTTGCGATACCCTTCAGATTTTTTATATCGGCAAAGGTATTCGCCATTTTTTATCCATGCATCACCATTTTTATCCATTACAACAGCATATTTATCTGAAGCAAAATTTAGAGAAGCGATAGCGCGATTGTTATTGAAAATTACGCCTTCTGATGTAAGAATAGTATCGCCAGATAATTGATGCATCGCATAATACACCTCGTATTTTCCTGATGGCTGTAATTTTGTTTTCAAACTTCTAAAAGACAATATTTTATAGATGCCCAATCCTTTTGTAAGGCTCCCAAGATATACGATGCCGTTTTTGACATCATAATAAATGCTGCCTAAACTATGGTTGATGAAGTTTTCATTGGCAATCAATAAGCTTTTTTCCAATTTGTCATCTTTATAGGAAATAGTAAAAAGATTATTGTGGTGGTACAAAAAAACCTGTTGCGTAATAATATTCCAATATAATTTGCTGTCACTGTCTAGTGTTACATCCAATTTATCCCAAGAGATATCGGTACTGCTAATTTTGGCATATTCGCCATTGCCTTTGACATAAAATAGCACGTTGTCAAGTGCAAAAAAACGGCTGTTGGATTCGTATTCAAATTTTTGGGTCGTTGTTAACTTTTTCTTTTCGTTGTAAAAATAAATGTGGTCGTTGGCAATGATAAAATATTTTCCTGACGGAAGCGGAATTTTGTAGGGTATTTTTTCCCTTTCAAAAAATATACTTGGGATACCATTGGAAACAAAAGGAGTGTTGCTGGCGCGAATGTATTGCTTGCTTTCGGGATGTTTTTTGGGGTCAATTTTTTGCGGTTGTCGTTCGTGGATCAATATGTAATCGTCTTCGCTATCATTGTTAATAAAGAGACTGTCTTTTCGAGTGTTGCCAGTGATGTATAAAAACCTATTGTTTTTAACATTAATATTTTGGTTGTTGTAAACTTCAAAATCCTTACCGTCGTAACGAACAAGACCGTTTTCGGTGCTCATCCAAATAAAGCCGTATTTGTCTGGCACAATAGATTTGATGCTGTTTTGTGGTAAAAAATCACTGTCGGTAGTCCAATAAATATTATTTTGGGATGCCACGAAATGTGGAATACTTAGTAAAAATAAGTAACACATCCGGACAATAAAGTTCCGGTTTTTTGAAGTCATTAGTTAAAGTTGGTTTTTCAAATATAGAGAATTAAATCACAAAAGGGAATGGTTTTTTTAGATCATCTTTAATACGCTTTTTGTTTTTTATCACTCATTGTGCTGGATGTAAATATTTTATGCGTCAATTTTTGTAGTCTAAATTCTACAATTTTAATTAGGGGCTTATTTTTTTTTAACAGGTAAACTTTTTTCTATTTGGATGTATTTTTTCGTTTTGAAATTTTTAGCATCTTTGCTAGATATTAACAAAAAATTGTTGAAAACATTTAAACGAGTCAGGTGCTTAGCATTGCTGTTTAAAAAACTTGTTTTAATGTTTTTACGTATATACGTGTTTTAGGCTATTAATTTTTTGTTAAAATTATTTTGATGATAATGCGGTTGGAATTGAGAAAAAGCAAAAACACATAAAGTGTATTTGGACGGTAATAATCTGCAACATATCGAAAACATTGAAGTTTTAGAAAAGCGTCTGCTGTTTTTGGGCAGATTTTAACATATTTTTGTAGGTTGTTAGCCATAGCTAACATCGCCCCGAATTTAATAGAATGAATATATAATTTACATAGACACATATGCGAGAATTATTACACTTTAGAAAAGTTTATTTATTATTATTTGCTGCAACTGTTTTTTTACATTCCAATGATGTAAAAGCGCAGGTTGTTGCCAACGATGATAACGTAAGTACTATTCAAGGAAAGCCCATTACCTTCAATGTGCTTACAAATGATACTGGGAACTACAATCCTGGCTCTGTAACGATTATCAACCTGCCAGTTGCGGGTACAATCCAACAGGGTTTAAACGGAAGTATCACTTATCTTCCAAATGGGAACTACATCGGGCTCGATGAAATCGTATACCAAGTTTGTGATAATACTGTTCCAACGCCTGTATGTGTCCAGGCTACGGTTCATATTGAAGTTACACAAACATTTCTGGATCCTTGTTCCGAAGCGGTAAGGGCTAAGACTTTTTACATGCCTTTTCCAGAAGCTAATTTATGGACTGCCTTGCGTCGTGCTGCGAATGCCACCGGTGCTAACGCGTTAGCTTATTCTGTTAGAAATATTACGAGTATCAAAAGTCCATATCCAGGTGTTGTGCTTACCTATGACCAGTGGGAAGATGGATATGAAACTGATATTACAAACCCAACACAAGCCTCAACGCTTATTTGGGGTGATGGCGATTTGACCAATGGTGTAGCTCCGGGTTACCCAACAGATCTTCTTCCTGCGGGAGCCAGTATCGTATTAGATGATACTTTTGGTTATGGGGATATTAGACCCGATGTTGCGCCTATTTCAGATTTTCATTATGATGGTAAAGATAAACTTTACAGTACCAATGATATTGCAGTTTCGAAAGTTACTGGAGATAGTGGGCAATTTGCCATTCAGGCAGCAAAATCTGACGTCTATGATACAAGTCGTTTTGGAAACTTGTTCGTTGTAGGTTTTGGTGAGGATTTAGCCGCTGCCAACCCCGTATTTCGATATGCTTCTCTTTTCGTACGTGCGTCACAAAACGGAACAGTTGTAAATTTGGATTATGATGGAAATGGTAGTATCGATGCTACAAAAAATCTTAATGAAGGTGAAGTTTGGTTCTACGATGGAAACGAACCAGCGGTAGCAGGCGCAACTGATGCTCAGAAAACTGCAGCTGTTAATACAGCAGTTGATATCAGGGCTGGAGCAACCGTTACATCTAATTTTCCGGTAGGTGTTGACGTTTTATTTGGAGGATTGGATAATTATGGTACAAGAAATATTAATATATTTCAGTCGTTGTTTTATGGTGATACCTATTATACGCCAGTATCTCAAACTTGGACGGGAGCCAATCCTGCACCGACTAAAGTATATTTTTATAATCCTCTGAATGCACCAATTACAATAAATTGGACAAATACTGCTACCACTGGAAGTTTGGTAGTCCCTGCTTCTGGAAGTAGCTCTTTATCGCTAACTACAATTTCAGGATACAAATTTGAAAGTGCTGGAGGTGAAGCTTACACGGCCATCCAGATTATGGATGATGATGCTGCGGGCTCTAACTTCGATTGGGCAATCTCGCTCATTGCCGCAGAACGTCTGACAGATTTTGCCAGTATTGCTTGGGCACCAGGATCTCTCAATAACGCGCCAGGAACCAACTACAATCCAATTTGGGTTACTCCAACGGCCAATGCGACAATTTATGTAAAATATAATGGTGACTTGACAGCCAGTGGTCCATTCCTAAGTCCTTGTGGTGTTCCTTACGACGTATCCTATACCTTAACGGCATTACAAGAGCAACGTATAAGAAATCCCAGCGGTGACCAAGGTGGTATTGCGATCTTCAGTTGCGGTGTTCCATTCGCGGCAGTATATGGTGAGGATGCCAATGGCGCTTCAACTGGTTCTCCAGCATTTGACGTTGGTACAGTAATGCAGCCAAAATGTTTGACCAATCTTGTTTTGGCCAACGACGACATGGAGGTTACCGAACCGAATACACCTATTATAGTAAACATATTGGCGAATGATTCTGGGTTCCTTGCTACGGTTAATCCGTTGTCGGTTATCATAACAAGTCCGCCAACCAACGGTACTGTTCAGGTCAATTCTGATGGTACGGTTACTTATACACCCAATAACGGGTATTTAGGACAGGATACTTTCCTTTATCAGGTTTGTTCCAAAGAATACACGAGTACATGCGATGATGCTAAAGTTACCATTACGATTACCAATTGTAATGCCAAAGCCAACGAAGATGTTATCTCAGGTAAAATTTTTGTTGAACAGGCACCCGATGATGCTGCATATACAGTAGGCGAAAAACTCACAGGCGGTGTAACTGTAAACATATACAGAGATGTTGATTGTAGTGGGACTGTTAATGGAGCAGAATTTATTGCTGAGTCAGTTGTATCAGATTTGTCCGGGAATTACGAATTTAGCGTAGTGCCTGGATTTTATGCATACGACAATTTCGATCCAACTGCCGGTGCAGTAGGAGGTAATGATGGTACGCAAAACTTTAGTTCTAACTGGATTGAATCGGGAACAAATGATTTTACAACTTCGCCAGTAACCATTGCTAGTGATGGGGGAAATATTGCCCTTTTCATGAATGGTGCCAATAAATCGGCTTCAAGAGGGGTGTTGTTTTCCAATGCGACCGAAGCTACCATATCGTTCAGGTTTAAAAGAGGCGTATTAGAAGCAAACGACGCCTTAGCGGTAACCGTAAATGGTACTACAGTATATACCATTCAAAGAATACTTACAGTTGCTGAGACAACTTATACTTCAGTTGTTGTAAACATACCGCCTGGGGTATTTTTACCAAATGCCAATAACATTATTGCGTTTGTTACCAATGGTAATTTCAGCAATACAAATTTTGTTAACATCGATGATGTAAGAGTTACGTATACACAATCTACGGCATGTTATGTAATAAGAGAAGACACTTCTAATACAGGTGGAAGATTTACGAATTCATTATTGAATACCCGTACGGCAACAGTTACCGGATTGGGTAGTTGTGTGAAAAATTTATTTATGGGTGTAATTGCCCACTTGACAGCTTCTAATGATTCTTATAATATTGTTACAGATGTTCCGCAAACTTTGACGGTGTTATCTAATGATGTGGTAGGGATTCCAAATCCTGCTACGGTTTCAATTGTTTCAGCACCAACTAATGGAGTTGTTACTGTAAATCCTGATGGAACAATTTTATATACTCCAAATTCAGGATATAATGGCGCAGATTCATTTCAATATAATGTATGTAGTAAAGATGATCCTACAGTTTGTTCTACTGCTACTGTCACGCTAAGTGTTGCGTGTACTTCAGTTCCAGGACAAAATACAATAGTTGGTTCTGTATATAACGACACCAATAATAATGGCATACGAAATGTAGGAGAGCCTGGCATACAAAGTTTTTCTGTAAACCTTTATAATGATACTAATAGCGATGGATTAATTACGGGCGTTGATACCCTGAATCAAACCATTGCAACAGCGGCAGGAGGTTCTTATCAATTTAATATTACTCCTCCACAGAATGTCAATACTGTACGAGATCAATTTGGCGCAGTTGCATATAACAATAATAATGGTACTGCTAACTGGGCGTCAAACTGGACAGAAACAGGAGAGGCAACCAATGCGGGTGCTGGAAATATAACAGTGACCGGAGGTGCTTTAAGGATTTCTGGAGCATCTGTAAGAAGTATACAAAGATCTGCTAATTTGAGTGCTGCTGTTTCTGCTACGCTAACGTATGATATCACCAAAACTGGCGGTACTGCTGCAACAGACATTTTGAACGTACAAGCTGCGCCTGATGGTGCCACATGGACAACCATTGGAACAATAGGACCTGCTAACTCAGTCGGAACGGGTTCAATAGTGCTTACTTCTACGTATTGGACAGCTAATATGGCTATTCGATTTTTGATTCCAAATGCAACTAATACAGGTGTTTATACGTTTGACAATATACAGATTAGTTATAATACTTATGCTGCTGCTAACTATGTAGTGCGTTTGACTACACCATTAGCAAGTGGTTATCTGCAAACTTCTTCTCCTGTGCTTTATCCTGTTTCATTCTCTGGAGCTGGTGCGGCATCATGTTCTAAAAATTATGGAGTTGTAAAAAATACAGACTTAAGTATCCTAAAAACAACGCCGGATATGACCCCGGTTGCTGGTACCAATATAGTATTTACATTGACTGCTACTAATGGCGGGCCTGGCGATGCTACGGGTGTTGTTGTTAATGACTTATTACCCTCAGGTTATACTTTTGTTTCTGCTACCCCGTCTTCTGGAACTTATAATTCTGGTACTGGTGTATGGACAATTGGTAATTTGGTCAATGGCGCTAGTGTTAATCTTACCATCACTGCAACAATATTAGAAACTGGCGTTCATGCCAATCTTGCAACAATTAGTGGTGTAGAGATTGATCCTATTTCGGGTAATAATTCGGCTACGAGTACACCACTACCTGATCCGGCTGCTCCTATTGGAAGTGTGACCATACAGCCAACTTGTGGCGTTCCGACTGGTACTGTGGTTATTTCTTCACCTGCAGAAAGTACAGGTTTTCAATATAATGTTGATGGCGGTACTTATCAGAATTCAGCAACTTTTGCAGGTTTAACTCCGGGTTCACACGCTTTCAGAGTCAGAAGAGTGGCTGATAATGCCAGTATTTCACCTATCACCAATATATCAGTTAATGCGGTCCCAACACCACCAGCAGTACCGACTACTGCCAGTACCACAAATCCAACTTGTGCTGCACCGACAAGTGGATCTATTGTTTTCAATACCCAATCGAATGTTGAATACAGTATTAATAATGGGACAAGCTACCAAGTTTCAGCTACATTTAACGGTCTTAGTGCAGGTACTTACACGTTAATAGTAAGAAGTACTATTGATACTACTTGTTCAACTCAGGCTGCCAGTACGGTAACTTTAACACTAGCAACGCCTGCAGTTCCGACAACAGCAAGTGTCACGCAGCCAACTTGTGCAGCACCTTCAAGTGGGTCTATTGTTTTCAATACCCAATCAAATGTTGAGTACAGTATAAATAATGGAACAAGTTATCAGGTATCTCCAACATTCAGTGGTTTAAGTGGAGGTTCTTATACATTAAGAGTAAGAAGCACAATCGATCCAACTTGTTCTACTCAGGGGGCAAGTAATGTAATTTTGGTAACTCCGGTAGCACCTGCCGCGCCTACAACTTCAAGCGTTACGCAACCAACTTGTGGTGCCCCATCAGGCGGTTCAATTGTATTTAATTCACAAGCAGGTGTAGAGTATAGTATTAATAATGGTACGAGCTATCAGGTTTCAAATACCTTCAATGGATTAAGTGGAGGGACTTATACTTTAAGAGTAAGAAATACAACTGATAATACTTGTACGACGCAAGGAGCAAGTTCAGTAGTTCTAGTTACACCGACAGCTCCAGCAGCACCAACAGGCTCAACAACGACCCAACCAACATGTGCTGTTCCAACAGGAACGGTAACCATTACAGCGCCACTAGGTGCGACATTCGAATACAATGTTGATGGTGGAACTTTCCAAGCCTCAACGACATTCGCAGGATTATCACCGGGCGTATCTCATACTTTCACAACAAGAAGCACAACTGATAATACTTGTATTTCATCAGTAACAAATATCAGTGTAAGCGCAGCACCGACAGCTCCAGCAGCACCAACAGGCTCAACAACGACCCAACCAACATGTGC
>JAQSDU010000001.1:0-519 GCA_029946065.1 Flavobacterium sp. | reverse complement strand
CGGGCGTATCTCATACTTTCACAACAAGAAGCACAACTGATAATACTTGTATTTCGTCAGTAACGAATATCAGTGTAAACGCAGCACTTTCGGCAGCTTTCTGTAGTCCTTTAGCCGATGATGATAATGACAGTACAAATGAAGATACTCCAGTTGTAATAAATGTGCTAGTTGGAGATACTTTTGGTGGTTACGGCCCTAGTAGTGGCTCAATTATAGTAGCTACTCAACCAAGTAATGGAGTTGCATCAGTAAATAATAATGGCACACCTAATGACCCTACCGATGATACGATTCTGTACAGCCCTAATGCGAACTACTTCGGACCAGATAGCTTTACCTATACTATTACAGATTTAAATGGAATCACTTCTACTGCAACTGTAACTATTGCTGTTGTTTCAGATACTAGCGACCTACCTACAGCGGTGAATGACTTGGCCAGTGCTACTGAGGATACCCCAGTGAGCATCAATGTACTTGTAAATGACAGCTTCGGCGGAGACGGACCAAGTGCAA